>NZ_JBSGPC010000001.1:0-1804296 GCF_053567315.1 Leucobacter sp. GX0328 | reverse complement strand
CGGGATAAAAAATTGGCATTTGACAATCAAGTGCACACTATTGAGTTCTCAAAGACCAGACACCACCCGTACACACCCCATCACAAGGCTTCCGAACAGCAACCTGTCCAAGTACCCCCACCAACCTTCTGCGGGAGTCGATAACGCAACAAAATTGAGCCGGACTGTTTCTCGCCCGGCTCCGTCGCGCTGACAAGGGAAAACATTACGCCGTCCCGGCACGCAGGGCAACACGGGCACGACTCTCGGGCGTGTCGCCCGAGAGTCAGTGATGCTCCGACTTCGGGCCGGAGGCCCTCAGCGCTCGCTACGGACAGCCAGAAATGGCTGTCCGCCACACGCTCGCGCAGGCGTGTCGCGTGCGGGTACCGAGGCCCGGACGGCCTCGGCTACCCGCACGCGAAGGCCAGAAATGGCCTTCGCCCCCAGTGCGACAAGCAGGCGTGTCGCGCCCCTGAAGGAGGGCCCGCACCTGTGTCACCGCATGGTGTCGAGGATGCCGGTGAGCTGCTCGAACGTGGTGAGGGGGTTCACGATCGCGAACCGCGCGTTCGGTCGCCCCTGGTACGAGCTCGGCACCACGAAAGCGCGCTGCTCGGCGAGCAGTTCTGCCGACCACCGGTCGTAGTCCGCGCGCTCCCACCCGTCGCGTTCGAAGACCACGACGGACAGGTGCGGTTCGCGCACGAGGGTCAGCCCGTCGCGCTGGGCGATCTCTTCAGCGATCTGCCGGGCGAGCTCTACCGAGTGCGTGATCGCATCGCGGTAGACGCCGGCGCCGTAGGTGGCGAGCGAGAACCAGAGCGGCAGGCCGCGCGGGCGCCGGGTGAGTTGGGCCGCGTAGTCCGACGGGCTCCAGTCGGCGGCTTCGGTGAGCGTATCGAGGTACTCGGCGTGCTGGGTATGCGCGCGGCGCCCGGTCTCGGGGTTGCGGTAGATGAGCGCGCAGACGTCGTACGGCGCGAAGAGCCACTTGTGCGGGTCGACGATGAGCGAATCGGCGTGCTCGACCCCGGCGAAGCGATGCCGCGCGGCGGGCGACAGCATGGCGGTGAGCCCATAAGCACCGTCGATGTGCAGCCAGAAGTCGAATTCCTCCTTGAGCGCGGCGATCCCTGCCACGTCATCGACGATGCCGAAGTTCGTGGAGCCGGTAGTCGCGACGACCGCGATAACCCGGTCTCCGTGCCGCTCGAGCGCTTCGCGCACCTCGGTGGCGCGCAGCACTCCGCCCGCGTCCGCCTGCACCAGGCACAGGTCGACGTCCATGACCTTCGCGGCGGAGGCGATGGAGGAATGCGCTTCGGCGCTGCACACGATGACCCAGCGGCCGCGCTCCGCCCGCGGGTCGCCGCTGCGTTCGCGAGCGACCTCGCGCGCCGCGACGAGCGCCGATAGGTTGCCCGTGGTGCCGCCCTGCACGAACACTCCCCCGGCACCCTCGGGCAGACCGAACTCAGCGGCGAGCCAGCGCAGCACCTCGTTCTCGGCGTGCACGACCCCGGCGCCCTCGAGCCAGGAACCGCCGTAGAGCGCGCTCGCCGAGACGACGAGATCGAACGACACCGCAGCCTTCGACGGCGCGCTCGGAATGAACGACAGGAACTGCGGGTGATCGGTGGTGATGCACGCCGGCGCGAGCACATGCTCGAAGATCGCGAGCGCCCGCGACGACCCGATGCCGGCCTCGCTGATCGTGGTGCCGGCGAGACGGGTGAGTTCCGCCTCGGTCGCGGCGTGATCGAGCGGTACATCGGTGGCGAGAATGCGACGGCGAGAGTACTCGAGCACCTCGTCGACGATGCGGCGCGTCTCTCCCGAGACCGAGTGCATTCTCGCGAACGATTCGGGCTGCATCGGGGCCGTGGGGGTACCGGGGTTCATCGTGTTCTCTCCTTCGAGAAGCGCTCGCTTTGCTCGTGCTCGACCGCCGGATCTGCACCCGTCTGCGCGGCCGCATGGCGTCCACAGCCATCATGCTCGTGCCGGGGCGGGTCTCGCAAACCCTGAGCGGTCCGGGCGACGCCCGTGCGACGTCCGCACCATCGCGGGCGATGGTCAGCGCAGGTTCGACCCGCAAATGAGGGTCGCCCGGGTAGACGGGCACACCGGTCGTGATCGGCAGGGTGAGATCGATCACGCGCATGGCGGTGCGGCGTTCTACTCCGCCGCGTGCACCGCGGCGAGCGTCTTCTTGCCGCGCCGCAGCACGGCGTACTTGCCGTGCAGCAGGTCGTCCGCCGCGAGCGCGGCGTCATCGACCTCGACCTTGGCGTTGTTCACGTAGACGCCGCCCTGGGCGATCGCGCGACGTGCTTCGCCGAGACTCTTCACGAGCCCGGAGTCGACGAGCAGCTGCGCGATCGGCGATCCCTGGAGACCCGATGCCCGGGGCAGCTCGGCGACAGCGCCCCGCAGCGAGACCTCGTCGAGCGAGGCCAGCTCGCCCTGCCCGAACAGCGCGGCCGAGGCGTCGATGGCACCCTGCGCGGCCGCGGCGCCGTGCACGAGGGTCGTGACCTCGAGCGCGAGACGCTTCTGCGCGGCACGGCGGAAGGGCTCGTCGGCGACCTGCTGCGCGTACTCCTCGATCTCGGCGCGCGACAGGAACGTGAACACCTTGAGCCGGTCGATCACATCGGCATCGGCCTGATTGAGCCAGAACTGGTAGAACGCGTAGGGCGAGCACATCTCGGGGTTCAGCCAGATGGCGTTGCCCTCGCTCTTGCCGAACTTCGTGCCGTCGGCGTTCGTGATGAGCGGCGTGCCGATCGCGTGCGCCGAAACGCCCTCGACCTTGCGGATCAGATCGGTGCCGCTCGTGAGGTTGCCCCACTGGTCGCTGCCGCCGGTCTGCAGCATGCAGCCGTACTGACGGTGCAGTTCGAGGAAATCGAGGCCCTGCAGGATCTGGTAGCTGAACTCGGTGTAGCTGATGCCCTCCTCCGAGTTCAGGCGCTTCGCGACGATGTCCTTCTTGACCATCGTGCCGACGCGGAAGTACTTGCCGATATCGCGCAGGAAGTCGATGGCCGACAGCGGGGCCGTCCAGTCGAGGTTGTTCACGAGGCGCGCGGCATTCTCGCCCTCGAAGCTGAGGTAGCGCGACACCTGCTCGCCGAGCGAGTCGACCCACTCGGCGACGGTCTCGCGGGAGTTGAGCACGCGCTCCGCGGTCGGACGCGGATCGCCGATGAGCCCGGTCGAACCGCCGACGAGGCCGAGCGGCTGGTGCCCCTTCAGCTGCAGGCGGCGCATGAGCAGCAGCTGCACCAGATGGCCCAGGTGCAGGCTCGAGGCGGTCGGGTCGAAGCCGCAGTAATACGTGAACGGGTCGCCCTCGAACAGTTCGGACAGGGCCCCCGGGTCGGTCGAGACGTGCACCAGCCCGCGCCACTCCAGCTCGTCCCACAGGGTCGCGAAGCTGTCGTCGTTGCGCTGGGCCGCCATCATCTCGGCGCGTTCGTTCACTGCAGTCACGCCTGCCATCGTACCGCGCGCGGGCGCTCTGCGATCACGCGCGGGCTCGTACCGGTCGAGGCCGCACCTGCGCATGTTCGCGAATCCGAGGAGATCGGCGACCGGACGACTGGCTCAGCGCCGGGACCCGGCGAGCAGGTTCTTGACCGCGTACCAGCCGAGGGCGATGCCTCCGGCCCACATCAGCACCGCGAACACCCAGAACGGTGCGCGACGGTGCCCGGCGCCGACGATGCGGAGCCAGTCGTAGCCCGAGGCGAGCATGACGAACGGGCCGATCATGAAGCAGACCGCCGCGATGACGAGCATGACCCAGCCCCGGGTGGTGAAGCGGGGCCGGGCGGCCGGCGCTGGTGCCTCAGCACCCGCTGAGACCGCCCTGTCTTCCGGCGACTCGGGCTGCCGGGTGAAGAGCGCGGCGGCGCAGCAGAGCACGAGCCCCAACCCCATCGTGGTGAAGCCGACCCCGACCAGTTCGCCGGTACGCAGCGTGGTCGCGAACCCTACGATCGTGAACAGCCCGAAGAACACGGCCGCGAACCACAGTCTGCGCCGCGCCTTGCGCGGGTCCATCCGCGTCGCCATGACTCTCGTTCCCGGTGAACGCTACGCCGCGCGGAACTCCGCGATGCGCTCGTCGAGGCGGGCGAGCTGCTCGTAGACGCGCACCCGCGCCGTGCCGCCGGCGCCGACGCGCGAGTTCACCGACCCTTCGATGGTGAGCACGTCGCGCACGCCGGGCGTCAGGTGCGGCGAGACCGTGGCGAGTTCCTCGTCGGAGGGCTCGTGGAGTTCGAGGCCGCGCTCCTCGCAGTACCGCACCAGCTCGCCGGAGATCTCGTGGGCGTCGCGGAAGATGACGCCCTGCTTGACGAGCCATTCGGCGACGTCGGTCGCGAGCGAGAAGCCCTGCGGCGCCAGCTCGGCCATGCGGTCGGTGTCGAAGCTCAGGGTCGCGACCATCCCGGTGAAGGCGGGCAGCAGCATCTCGAGCTGGTCGACCGAGTCGAAGACGGGCTCCTTGTCCTCCTGCAGGTCGCGGTTGTAGGCGAGCGGCAGGCCCTTGAGCGTGGCGAGCAGTCCGGTCAGGTTGCCGATGAGGCGGCCCGACTTGCCGCGCGCGAGCTCGGCGATGTCGGGATTCTTCTTCTGCGGCATGATGCTCGAACCGGTGGAGTAGCCGTCGTGCAGCTTGACGAAGCCGAACTCCTTGGTGTTCCAGAGGATGATCTCCTCGCTCAGGCGAGAGAGGTCGATGCCGATCTGGGCGCAGATGAAGGTGAACTCGGCGACCACGTCGCGCGCGGAGGTGCCGTCGATCGAGTTCTCGAGCGGATCGCCGAGACCGAGTTCGGCCGCGACGAGGCGCGGGTCGAGTCCGAGCGACGAGCCGGCGAGCGCGCCGCCGCCGTACGGCGAGTGGCTCGCGCGCACCGACCAGTCGCGCAGACGTTCCAGGTCGCGCACGATCGGCCAGGCGTGGGCGCCGATCTGGTGCGCGAGCAGCACCGGCTGCGCGTGCTGCAGGTGGGTGCGCCCCGGCAGGATCGCGTCGGGGTGCTTGCGCGCCTGCTCGGCGATCGCGTCGAGCAGGTCGAGCAGCTGGTGCCTGATGATCGCGGCGTGGTCGAGAAGGTAGAGGCGCACGAGCGTGGCGATCTGGTCGTTGCGGCTGCGGCCGGCGCGCAGCTTACCGCCGAGTTCGACACCGGTGATCTCGATGAGCAGGCGCTCGAGCGCCGAGTGCACGTCTTCGTCGGCCTCGCCGGGCACGGCGCGCCCGTCGGCGACGCGCGCCGAGAGCTCGTCGAGGGCGTCGTGCATGCCGTGCAGCTCGTCATCGCTCAAGTAGCCGGCAGCGGCGAGCGCCGTCGCGTGGGCCTTCGAGCCGCGGATGTCGTACTGGGCGAGCGCCCAGTCGAAGTGGGTCGACTTCGACAGCACGGCGAGTGCGGGCGACGGGCCGCTCGCGAAGCGTCCGCCCCAGAGGGCGCCGGCCTCGGCGGCCCGATTTCCGTTCTGCGCGCCGGCCTCGGCCGCGCGGTTGCCGTTTTCGGGGTTCTCTGCAGACATTTCGCTCACCGTTCCAGCCTACCCCGCGGCGGGCGGGGTCAGGCGCGCTCGAGCAGCCACGCCATGAGGGCCTTCTGGGCGTGCAGGCGGTTCTCCGCCTCGTCCCAGACGACGCTCTGCGGGCCGTCGATGACCTCGGGAGCGACCTCGAATTCGCGGTAGGCGGGCAGGCAGTGCAGGAAGATGGCATCGGAGGCCGCGTGCGCCATGAGCTCGGGGGTCACGCGGTAGGCGCCGAAGGTCTCAATGCGTGCAGCCTTCTCGTCCTCCTGCCCCATCGACACCCAGGTGTCGGTGATGACGGCGTCGGCGCCCTCGACTGCGGCGATCGGGTCGGTGATGACCGTGACCGACCCTCCCGTCGACGCGGCGATGCGCTCGGCGTCGGCGACGATGTCGGCCCGGGGGTGGTAGCCCTCGGGCCCGGCGACGCGGATGTGCATGCCGGCGGTCGCGAAGCCGAGCAGGTACGAGTGCCCCATGTTGTTGGCGGCGTCGCCGACGTAGGCGGCGGTGAGGCCCGCGAGCGTTCCGCGGTGCTCGCGGATGGTCTGCAGGTCGGCCAGGATCTGGCAGGGGTGGAAGTCGTCGGAGAGCGAGTTGATGACGGGCACGGTCGCGTGCGCGGCCATCTCTTCGAGGCCGGCGTGGGCGAAGGTGCGCCACACGATGAGCGACACCATGCGCGAGAGCACCTGCGCGGTGTCGGCGATCGACTCCTTGGCGCCGAGCTGCGCCTCGCCGGGGTTCACGATGATGGGATTGCCGCCGAGCTCGGCGACGCCCGCGTGGAAGCTGAAGCGGGTGCGGGTCGAGGTCTTGTCGAAGAAGACGGCGGCCGACTGCGGGCCGGCGAGCGGCCTCGCCGAGTAGGGCTCGCGCTTGAGCCGGGCGGCGAGGTCGAGCACCTCGAGCTGCTCGGCGGGGCTCAGGTCGTCATCGCGCAGAAAGTGCCTAGTCACCCGGCCAGCTTACCGCGCGGTGCGGCGGCGCGGCGGTGCTACGGCGGTACGGCGGTGATGCGGCGGTACAGCGGTGCTACGGCAGCACGGCGCGGCGGTGCGATCCTCGACAGGGATCGCCGACCGCTGTCGAAAGCACCGAGGGCCGGCCGACCTCGCCGAGGGGGCGAGAATTCGATCAGGGATCGCGAGTTCGGGCGGATATTTCGCCCTTCGACGCCCTCGATCCCTCGATCCCTCGACCCTCTCCAGCCTCTACCCCAGCCCGAGCTCGGGGGCGGGCAGCCCGTACTCGCGCCGTAGCGCGGCGCGCGCCGCGTACCAGCCCGAGAGTCCGTGCACGCCGGGGCCTGGCGGCGTCGCCGACGAGCACAGGTAGAGACCGGCAACCGGCGTGCGCCACGGCTCCGTCGAGACGATGGGCCGGGCGAGCAGCTGCCGGAGCGAGACGGCGCCGGCGCTGAAGTCGCCGCCTCCGTAGTTGCGGTTGTAGCTCGCGAGCTCGGCGGCGGTCGTGACCTGCATCGCGGTGATGCGGTCGCGGAATCCGGGGGCGAAGCGCTCGATCTGGGAGATCACGCGATCGGAGACATCAACGTTCGAGCCGCTCGGCACGTGGGTGTAGCTCCACACGGCATTGACGCCGGGGGCGTTGCGCTCGGGGTCGAGCCCGGCGGTCTGCGCGAGCAGCACGTAGGGCCGTTCGGGGTGCCGGCCGCGGGCGACCTCGAGCTCGGCGGCTGCGGCCTCGTGCCGGGAGCCGCCGAGGTGCACGGTCGGCGCCTCGCCGACTCGCGGGTCCGACCACGGAATGGGGCCGTCGAGCACGAAGTCGACCTTCGTGGCGGCGTCGCCGAAGCGGAAGCGTTCGAGCGAGCGGCGGTAGGGCGCGGGCAGCCGTTCCCCCGCGATGCCGAGCAGTCCCTTCGCCGAGGTGTCGAGCAGCCGCACCCGGTAGCCGTCGAGCTCACCGAGGTCGTCGATCGCGTGCGAAGTCTCGATGCGACCGCCGTGCGCGATCAGATCTGCGGCGAGCGCGTCGCTGATGGCGCGGGATCCGCCGAGCGGCACGGGCCAGCCGCGGGCGTGGCCGAGCGCGCCGAGCACGACGCCGACGCCCGAGGTGGCGAGGTTCGGCATGCGGCCGATGCTGTGGGCGGCGACGCCCGAGATGAGGGCGGGCGCGGCGGCTTCGCGGAACCGGGCGTTCCAGAGCGGGGTGCCCTGTTCGAAGGTGCGCAGCGCGGTGGCCAGCGCGGCCGGCAGGTTCGACGGCCAGCGCAGCATGCTGCCGCCGAGAGCGAAGTCGACGACGCCGTCGAGGCGTTCGAGCAGCGGCCGGTAGAAGCGGTGGTAGGCGGCTCCGTCGCGGCCGAGTTCGGCCGCCGTGCGGTCGAGGCTGCGGTAGGCGATCGCGGCGCGATCCCTGTCCCCGCGTCGGCCGCGGCCTCGGCCTCGGCCGCTCCCGCCGGAAGCGCCGTCGAGGGGGTTCGCGTACGACGCTTCGGGCACGGCGAAGCGCACGCGGCGTTCGAGCTCGAACTCGCGGAAGAAGCCGGTGGCGAGCGCCATCGGGTGCACGGCCGAGCAGACGTCGTGCAGCACGCCGGGGCTCACGACTTCGGCGGTGCGGGTGCCGCCGCCGATGGTCTCGGCCGCTTCGAACACGGTCACGGGCACGCCGGCCCGGGCGAGGGTCACCGCCGCGGCGAGCCCGTTGGGGCCGGCGCCGACGACGGCCGCGCCGTTCGTATGCGTCATACCTCTCAGGCTACCGGGCCATGCACCCGATCCCCCGCTGACACCGCGCCCCTCGCGGAGTATCGTCGAAGTGGGCGGAGGCCGCCCCGCCCGAACCGCCCGGCTCACGATGGAGTGTCCTATGACCGATCTGCACCGTTCCTCGTTCGACGACGCCGACCTCGCGTTCGCCGATGCCGCGCTGGCCGGCACGGACGACCTGCTGCGCACGGCCTACCCGGGCGATACCGGGCTGCGGCAGCCGGTGCACACGGTCTACGTGCCCGCGCACCGGTTCGCCGCCCGGCTGGCCGCGACCTGGGGCGCCGAGGCGACGCGGCTGGTCGAGGCGGCGGGCGGGTTCGGGCGTCTGGTCGCGGAGCTCGAACTGCCCGACTCCGACAGCGGCCGGGTCGCCGAGCGCGTTCGTCTGAAGCTCGCGACCGAGCCGTTCGAAGACCTGCGCATCGATTTCGAGGACGGCTACGGCGACCACGGCGACGCGGCTGAGGATGCGGCGGCGACGGCGGCGGCGACGCAGCTCGCCGACGATATCTCGACAGGGATCGCACCGCCGTTCACGGGCATCCGCTTCAAGTGCCTCGAGCCCGAGACGCGTCGGCGCGGTCTGCGCACGCTCGATCTGTTCGTGACGGCGCTCGTCGAGCGGTCCGGCGGCTCGGTGCCCGCGGGGTTCGTCGTCACGCTGCCGAAGGTGACGACGGTGCAGCAGGTGGAGGTGGCCGCAGAGCTGTTCGAGCGGCTCGAGACGAGGCTCGGCCTGCCGCAGGGGGCGCTGAAGTTCGAGGTGCAGGTGGAGACGCCGCAGGTCATCATCGGGGCCGGCGGCACCCATCCGGTCGCCGAGCTGCTGCACCGCGGCGGAGGGCGCATCACGGGCCTGCACTACGGGACGTACGACTATTCCGCGTCGCTCGGTATCGCGGCGGCGCAGCAGTCGATGGAGCATCCGGCCGCCGATTTCGCGAAGCACGTGATGCAGGCGGCAGCGGCGGGCACGGGCGTACGGCTCTCGGACGGATCGACGAACGTGGTGCCCGCGGGCGGCAACGACGTCGACGGCACCATCGCGACGTGGCGGCTGCACAGCCGGCTCGTGCGGCGATCGCTCGAGCGCGGCTACTACCAGGGGTGGGATCTGCACCCCGCCCATCTGCCGAGCCGCTTCGCCGCGAGCTACGCGTTCTTCCGCGACGGGCTCGCCGAGGTCACCGCGCGGCTGAGGGGCTACATCGAGCACAGCGCGGCGGGGTTCCTCGATGAGCCCGCAACGGCGCGGGCGCTCGCGGGCTTCCTCGCCCGCGGGGTGCAGGCGGGCGCGGTCGGGCACGATGAACTGGTCGAGCTCGTGGGCATCACCGAGGAGGAGCTCGTCGCGCTCGCGTACCCAGTGCGCGCGGCCGGATAGCCGCTGCGGGCGCTGCGGGCGCTGCGGCCTTGCGTCGACCCGGTGCCTGCTCGGCTGTGGCACAATCGGGGCATGCCGACGATCCCTCGCCTCATCGCCTTCGATCTCGACGATACGCTCGCACCCTCGAAATCGCCCGTCGACCCGCGCATGCTCGCGGTGTTCGCGCGCCTGCTCGACCGCACGACGGTCGCGGTGATCTCGGGCGGCAATTTCGAGCAGTTCGAGATGCAGCTCGTCGCGCGCCTCGACGACTTCGCGGGGGTGGGCGAAGCGGCGCTGTCGCGTCTGCATCTGCTACCGACCTGCGGCACCCGCTACGAGCAGCGCGATGGCGGTGTCTGGCGCACCGTCTACCGCGAGAACCTCGAGCCCGGCGACCGCGATGCGGCCCTCGCGGCGCTGCGCGAGGAGGCGGAGCGGCTGGAGCTGTGGGAGGCGGAGCCGTGGGGCGAGATCCTCGAGGATCGCGGCTCGCAGGTCACCTTCTCGGCGCTCGGCCAGCAGGCGCCGGTCGAAGCGAAGCGGCAGTGGGACCCGACGGGCGAGAAGAAGAACGCGCTGCGCGCGGCGGTCGCGGCCCGGGTACCGCAGCTCGAGGTGCGCAGCGGCGGCTCGACCTCGGTCGACATCACCCGCCGCGGCATCGACAAGGCGTACGGCATGCGCAAGCTCGCCGAGTACACCGGCATCGCGCTCGACGAGATGCTGTTCGTGGGCGACCGTCTCGACCCCGACGGCAACGACTATCCGGTGTGGGCGATGGGCGTCGCCTGCCATGCGGTCACGGGCTGGGAAGACACGGCGGCCTTCCTGGAGCAGCTGCTCGCCGAGTAGTCGCTCACCGAGTAGTCGCTCACCGAGCCGCCGCTCGCGCTACGTTCTCGACAGGGATCGCCCCGCGCTCCTCTGCCGCCACGTCTATCAGCGGAGCACCGGAGCACCGGAGCACCGACGACAATGGGTCGCGAATTGCAATTTCATCGCTCAGAGATTGCAATTCGCGACCCATTGTCGCTGACCCGGCACGAGCGCCGGTTCGAGCTCAGACGCGGGTGTTCAGGCCCAGCACCTCGGCGGTGTCGGCGAGCGACTTCGCGGCGATCGCGGGGTCGGCATTGATGTCTTCGCCGAGCGACGGCACGTGCGACTTGAGCACGGCCTTCCACTCGTTCTCGAACTGTTCGGGGAAGCACTTCTCGAGCACGCCGAGCATCGCGTGCACGGCGGTCGACGCGCCGGGCGACGCGCCGAGCAGGCCGGCGATGCTGCCTTCGCCGCCGGTGATGACCTCGGTGCCGAACTGCAGCACGCCGCCCTTCTGCGGGTCCTTCTTCATGATCTGCACGCGCTGACCGGCGGTGATCATCTCCCAGTCCTCGGTGCGCGCGGTCGGCATGTACTCGCGCAGCGACTGCATCTGCTTCTCGCGGCTCGCGAGCACCTCGCTGACGAGGTACTTCTCGAGCGAGAACTGCGTCACGCCGACCTTGATCATGGGGCCGAGGTTGTGCGCGCGCACCGACCCCGGCAGGTCCCACCAGCTGCCGTTCTTGAGGAAGTTGGGGCTGAAGCCGGCGTACGGGCCGAAGAGCAGGCTCTCCTCGCCGTTCACGATACGGGTGTCGAGGTGCGGCACCGACATGGGCGGGGCGCCGACCGCGGCTTTGCCGTACACCTTGGCGCGGTGCTGCTTCACGATCTCGGGGTTGCTGCACTTCAAGAATTTGCCGCTGATCGGGAAGCCGCCGAAGCCACGGATCTCGGGAATGCCCGACGACTGCAGCAGCGGCAGAGCACCGCCGCCGGTGCCGACGAAGACGAACTTCGCGTTCACGCGCTGGTGCCCCATGCCCGAGCGGGCGGGCAGGTGCACATCCCAGGTGCCGTCGGCGCGGCGCGAGAGCTTCTGCACGGGAGTGCGCAGGTGCAGGCGCGCGCCCTCGTTCACGAGGTGCGAGATGAGCTGACGGGTGACCGAGCCGAAATCGACGTCGGTGCCGGTGAGCGAACGGGTCGCGGCGAAGACCTCGTCCTTGGCGCGGCGGTCGACGAGCAGCGGCGCCCATTCGGCGATCTGCGCCGGGTCGTCGCTGAACTTCATGTCGGCGAAGAGCGGCTCGCTCTGCAGCACCTGGTGGCGGCGGCGCAGGTAGTCGACGTTCGCTTCGCCGCGCACGAAGGTCATGTGCGGGGTCGCGTTGATGAAGCTCTGCGGCTCGCCGAGCACGCCGGCATTCACGAGCGATGACCACCACTGGCGCGAGAGCTGGAACTGCTCGTTGATCTGGATGGCCTTCGCGGGCGACAGGCTGCCGTCGGCCGCTTCGGGCATGTAGTTCAGTTCGCAGAGCGCGGCGTGGCCGGTACCCGCGTTGTTCCAGGCGTTCGAACTCTCCGTCGCGACCTCTGCCGCAGACTCGTAGATTTCGATCGACCATTCGGGGCGCACCTGCTTGATGAGAGTACCGAGGGTCGCGCTCATGATCCCGCCGCCGATGAGGGCGACGTCAACAGTGTTATTACTCACGGTGCTCCAGTCTACCCTCCCCCGGAACCGCCGAGCCCCGCGGCCGTTCGGGCATCGTCGAGGGTGTGCGCCGTCGAATCGATGATGCGCCGGTAGCCGAGCCTGCGCGCCTCGTTCGTGCGCTGCGCGGCCCCGACGACGGGCCTGATCTCGCCGGCGAGGCTGATCTCGCCGAACGCCGCGAGATCGTGCGGCAGCGGGGTATCGCGGGCGGCCGAGAGCACGGCGAGGGCGATCGCGAGGTCGACGGCGGGTTCGGTGAGCTTCACGCCGCCGACGGTCGAGACGTAGACGTCCTGGTCGTGCAGTTGGATCTTCGCCCGCCGTTCGATGACGGCGAGGATCATCGCGACGCGGGCCGGGTCGACGCCGCTCGTCACGCGGCGCGGGTTCGGCGTCGCGCTCTTGGCGACGAGCGCCTGCACCTCGACCGGCAGCGCACGGCGGCCCTCGAGCGAGATCGCGGCGCAGGTGCCGCTGACAGGGATCTGCGAGCGGCTGAGGAACAGGCCGCTCGGGTCAGGCACCTCGGAGATGCCGTCGCCGGTCATCTCGAAGCAGCCGACCTCGTCGGTCGGGCCGAAACGGTTCTTGAGGGTGCGCAGGAAGCGCAGCGGGGTCTGCCGGTCGCCCTCGAAGTGGCAGACGACGTCGACGAGGTGCTCGAGCAGGCGGGGCCCCGCGACCGAGCCGTCCTTCGTGACGTGGCCGACGAGGATCACCGGGGTGCCGCGGCCCTTCGCCGCACGGATGAGGGCGCCCGCGACCTCGCGCACCTGCGCGGGCCCGCCGGGAGAGCCGTCGATGTCGCCGCTCGCGAGCGTCTGCACCGAGTCGATGATCACGAGCGCCGGATCGACCTCCTCGATATGCCCGAGCACGGTCGCGAGGTCGGTCTCGCTCGCGAGGTAGAGCGCATCGTAGAGCGCGCCGGTGCGTTCGGCGCGCATGCGGATCTGCCCGGTCGACTCCTCGCCGCTCGCGTAGAGCACCCGTGCACCGCGCGCTGCGGCCCGGGCCGCCGCGTCGAGCAGCAGCGTCGATTTGCCGACGCCGGGTTCGCCCGAGAAGAGGATCGCGGCGCCGGGCACCACGCCGCCGCCGAGCACGCGGTCGAGTTCTCCGATGCCCGTCGGGCGGTGGCTCACCGTCTCGCCGTGGAGCTCGGTGATGGGCCGGGCCTCATGCCCGGCACCGGGCGCGACGGCGCGCGTCGACCGCGCACGGTTCTGCACGGCGCGCTCTTCGACGGTGCCCCACTGCTGGCACTCGCCGCAGCGGCCGACCCACTTGGAGGTCTGCCAGCCGCATTCAGTGCAGGTGTAGGTGCTCGTCGCTTTCGCCATGCCGCGAGCCTATCGGGCGCCGCCGACGTCGCCGCCGCTGCCGCCCGAAACGCCCGCCGGAGCGCTACTTCTTGAAGAGATTGCGCAGCACCTGGTTCACGATAGTGCGTGCGCCCGAGGTGACGACCGAACCGACTCGGTCGGTCGTCTTCTTCACGGCGGCGGCACGCTCGCGCTCCTTGCGCTCCGCTTCGCGCACCCGACGGCGCTCCGCCTCGGCGGCTTCGCGTTCGAGACGCTTCGCCTCCGCTGCGGCCGCCTTTTCAGCCTCCTTCTGCGCCTTCGCCTCGGCGGCCGCGGCCTCCTTCGCGGCGGCCGCCTCCTCTGCGGCCTGCGCCTGCGCCTCGGCCGCCGCGGCGCGCTGTTCTTCGAGCATCTCGGTCGCGGAGCGCGATTCGACGGCCTCGCCGTACTTCGCCTGCAGCGGCGACACCGTCACGGCGGCCTGCATGTTCGCGTCGGGAATCGGGTCCATGAGCCCCTGCGGCGCCCGCAGACGCGTCCAGGCGACCGGGGTGGGCGCGCCCTTCTCCCCCATCACCGTGACGACCGCCTCGCCCGTGCCCATGCTCTGCAGCACTTCGGCCAGGTCGTAGCCCGACTTCGGGTAGGTCGAGACGGTGGCCTTCAGCACCTTCGCATCATCGGGGGTGTGGGCGCGCAGCGCATGCTGCACGCGCGAACCGAGCTGCGCCAGCACATCTCCCGGTACGTCCTTCGGGGTCTGCGTCACGAAGAAGACGCCGACGCCCTTCGAGCGGATGAGGCGCACGGTCTGCGTGATCTCCTGCAGAAACGCCTTCGACGCGTCGGCGAAGAGCAGGTGAGCCTCGTCGAAGAAGAAGACCAGCTTCGGCTTGTCCTGGTCGCCGACCTCGGGCAGCGTGGCGAAGAGCTCGGAGAGCAGGTACATGAGGAAGGTCGAGAACAGCGCCGGCTTGTCCTGCACGCCCGGCACCTCGAGCAGGTTGATGATGCCGCTGCCGTCGGGGGCGACGCGCAAGAGATCCGCCGGTTCGAACGCGGGCTCCCCGAAGAATGCGTCTGCGCCCTCGGCGGCGAATCCGATCACGTTGCGCTGGATCACGCCGACGGTCTGCTTCGACAGACCGCCGATCTGCGAGATCTCGGCCTTGCCCTCGTCGCTCGTGAGGTAGGCGAGCAGGGCCTGCAGGTCGTCGATGCCGACGAGGGGCAGGCCCTGCTCCTCGGCGTAGTGGAAGACGAGTCCGAGGCTCGACTCCTGGGTCTGATTGAGGCCGAGCACCTTCGAGAGCATCACCGATCCGAAGCGTTCGATGGTGGTGCGGATCGGCACGCCGATGCCTATGCCGCCGAGAGTGAAGAACTCGGTCTGGGCGGCGCGGGGCTGCCAATCCTGCCCGATGCCCTGCGTGCGGGCGAGCAGCTTGTCGCTCGAGACGCCGGGCGCTGCGACGCCCGAGAGGTCGCCCTTGATATCGGCGGCGAACACGGGCACGCCCTGCGCCGCGATCTGCTCGGCGAGGCCCTGCAGGGTGCGCGTCTTGCCGGTGCCGGTCGCGCCGGCGACGAGACCGTGCCTGTTGAGCATGCCGAGCGGAATGCTGATCTGCACGTCGGCCCGCGGGTCGCCGTTCATGAGCGCGCCGAGGTTCAAGAGCGTCGGCCCGCCGCCCGCCGCCTGCGGGTAGCCGGCGACGATCGCCTGCACCTGCTCTTCGCTCAGCGGGCCGGGCTTCGCTTCCGATACGACCGTCGAGGCCGCCGGTGCCGCCGGCTCTACGGGTGCAGCAGCCGACTCGGGCTCCGCGGCCGGCTCGGCGGCTGCGGCTTCGGGCGGTGCGGCTTCGGGCGGTGCGGCTTCGGCAGCAGGCTCGGCCTCGGCCTCGGCAGGCGCCTCCGACGGCACCGCTTCCTGCGCCTCGGCGGCGACCGCGTCAGCCGCGGCCTTCGCCGCCGCTTCCGCCTTCGCGATGGCCGCCTGCAGCTCCTCCTGCGCCTGGCGCGCCGCATCGGCCGCTTCGGTCGCCGATACCTTCCCGTCGCCGTCGAGGTCTCCGGCGACCGCGTTCGCGGTCGGCTGGTCCGAGTTCTGCTCCTGCGCATCCGTCATGATGCGAGCATACCGTCAGCCGTGAGGGTCGAGCGAGAGGCTCAGGAGCGCCCCATCGAGGCCCGCCATCTGCGCGAGACGCCGTCGCCGAAGCGCTTCCAGCTGCGATCCCTGATGAAGATCGAGTCGATCGCGATCATCGTGAGCGAGAACCAGGGCAGGCCCATGAGCACGCCGATCATGATGTGGAAGCCGAGGATGCCGAAGAGCGCGATGAGGCGCGTCGGCCGCGACAGCAGCGCGAGCAGGAAGGCGCCCTGCAGGAGGATCGACCCCCACGTGCCGATGGCGACCATCGGACCCCATGCGGTGATGAGGTCGCTGAGGATGGGCCAGGTGCCGAAGCGTGCCGTGTGCAGCGGGTCGTACACCGCGTACCCCGATGCCCACGGTGCGCCCTGCGCCTTGTAGAGCGCACCCGAGCCGTACACGAACGCGACCTGCGCGGTGAGCGCGACGAGGGCGAGGTTGTGCAGCACGGTGCCGATGTGGTTCGGCGACGAGCCGGCGGCGAACCAGTCGCCCTTCGCGGCGCGGCGGCGCGCGTCGAGCGACCAGCGGGCGGCGGCGTCGGTGAAGAACATCAGGATCATGGCGATGCGGAACATGTTGTCGCCCTGGTCGCCGACCATGTCGTTCATCTCGATGAAGCCGACCCACATGACGAAGAACACGGGCAGCACGATGCGGAAGCGCCAGCCGATCGTGAAGAGCACGGCGAGGCCCATGAGTGCGATGTAGAGCACCGTGAAGGCGAAGTCGTTGGCGGCGGCATTGTGGAAGGCGCTGAACAGCCAGATCTTCGGGAAGTCGCTGAGGGGGCGGGCCATCTCGCCGTTCCATGCCGACCCCGACCCGAAGGTGTAGAGGCGGGTCGAGAAGTTCGAGAGGAGCAGTCCGAGGGCGGTGAGGCCGAAGACGATGCGCGTCACGGCGATGCCGTAGAGCGCCTTCTTGCCGCCGAAGAGCCAGCGTTCGAGAAAATCGACCGCATCGCCGATGCTGTTCGCGAACGACAGCCAGGCGGCGGCGATGACGCTGCCGATGAAGGCGAAGAACCCGGCGACCGGCGTGCGGGGCGCGGTGGTCGCGCCCGACGCCCGGCCGGCCTCGGGGCGCTCGCCAGAGGTCTCGAGGGGCTCGGGCGCCTGGGGGTCTGCGGTCTCGAGCGGCGCGCTGTCGCGCGTCTTCGTCTGCGGTCGCTGCGCAGTCTGCTTCGTGCTCGGCCGGTTCATCGGGTCGTCCTCTCGAACTGGTCGCGGAACACGTGGGTGAAGTTCTCGCTGCTCTGGTGCTCTTCGACGAGCGGGCCGCGCCAGCCGGGCAGCACGACCGTGGGGTCGGGGCGCTGCGCCTGCGCGTTGTGCCGGTCGGCGAAGGGGATGATGTTCTGGCGGCTGACCCGGAACTGCACCTTCTCGACGTCTTCGCCCCAGATGGCCGTGGCCACTTGAGTGGCGTAGGCGGTGGTGCGGTGCTCCTCGGCGAGCAGCTGATCGATCTCGGCGGTGTTCATGGGCTGGGTTTCGGCGCCCTCGGTCTTCGCGGCCTTCTCGTTCGCGTTGGTGATCTGCGCTTCGAGGGCGGCGCGCATGCCGACCTCCCACTGGTCGACTGCGAAGTCGCCGGAGACGATATTGCGCTGCGACGCCTCGACTTTGTCGTAGGCCGACTTGTAGTTCGAAGCCACTTCGCTCGACTGGATGCCGGCGCGCGGCGGGAAGAGGTTGTAGCGGATCATCGAGAGTTCGACGTCGGTGGCGCTCACCCAGCCGGTCTCGGTGCCGTCGGCGAGGGTGGCGCGCACGTTGAAGTGGTAGTCGCCGTTGATCGGCTCGGGGGCGAACACGCTCCACGATTGACCGAAGAACGGGATCATGTAGGCGCTGAGGGTCTGCTGCTGCCCGGGCACGACCTCGCGGGCGTTCTCGGAGTACGGTGCGATCCAGAGGAACGATGCCAGGATGTGCCAGCCGGTGAGCAGCACCGCCGCGAGGGCGACGAGGCGCACCCAGGTTCTCGGGGCGGGCGTCTTCGGCGCGGTCGGCTTCGCTACGGGCTGCTCGTCGACGTTCTGCGTCGCCTCGATAGCCTCGTCGGCCGGTGCACTCGCCCGTGAAGAGCGTGTCTTACTCAAGTTGTTCCCCCGAAGTACTCGAATGAAGTTCGTGAACAGTTCTGCCTGTTGCCGATCTGCGTGCCGCAGCTGTTCGCAGAATACTCACAGTACGGGATGCAGGGCGGGTGCAGAACCGCGTGTGGCCGGAATCGCTGGTGCAGTGATTCCGGCCACACGGTTCGGGGCCGCCGTCAGGCGGCCCCTTGCCTATTCAGTTCAGGCGTCGGCGTTCTCGCGACGACGCTTCACGACCACCAGGGTGACCGCGCCGGCGAGCAGTAGCAGGAGGCCTGCGGCGGCGAAGCCGGTCAGCGGGGCACCGCCGGTCTGCGACAGGTGCTTCGCACCCGCTGCAGTGGCCGAGCCCTGCGAGTTGCTCGATGCCGAGCTCGTCGCGGTTGCGGTCGAGGTCGCGCTCGCCGAGGCGCCCGAGGCGTTCGCCTTCGCGCCCTGGGTGTTCGCGCTCGCGCCCGAGGCGCTGGCGTCGGCACCCTGTGCGTTCGCGCTCGCACCCTGCGTGTTGGCGCTCACACCCGGGTCTGCGGCAGCAGCCGCGTCGGGGTCGGCCGCAGCAGCAGCGTCGACATCCGCAGCGGCGGTAGCCGATGCATCGTCCGACGAGGTGGCGTTCGCGGCGACCGAAGCCGCAGCAGCAGCGTCCGCATCCGCGGCGGCCGAAGCCGAAGCCGTCGAATCCGAATCAGCGGTCGAGTTCGCCGCGACCTGAGCCGAAGCCGCAGCAGCGGTCTCGGCCGTAGCCGAAGCAGCCGACGATGCATCCGGAGTCGCCGCAGCCTCAGCCGCGGCATCCGCCGTCACATCCGCCGCGGCCGAAGCCGTCGACGTCGCGTCTGCGAGAGCCGCAGCCTGCGCCGCGACCTGAGCCGAAGCGTTGCTGTCGTCATCCGCGTTCGCCGATGCCGAGGCCGAAGCCGAGGCGTTGACGTTCGCGTCTGCGTTCATATCAGCGTCCGCATCAACATCGGCGTCTGCAGCGGCGGTGGCCGATGCGTCATCCGACGAGGTCGCGTTCGCGGCGACCGAAGCCGCAGCAGCAGCGTTCGCGTCAGCGGCGACCGAAGCCGCAGCCTCCGAATCCGAATCAGCGGTCGAGTTCGCCGCGACCTGAGCAGCCGCAGTGGCCGCCGCCGTCACGTTCGACATCGAGGTCGCCGAAGCGTTCTGCGAGGCCTCGGCAGTCGCCGCAGCCTGAGCCGCAGCCTCCGCGTTCGGATCTGCCGCAGCCGAAGCCGTCGACGTCGCATCCGCGAGAGCCGCAGCCTGCGCCGCGACCTGAGCCGAAGCATTGCTGTCATCGTCCGCGTTCGCCGAAGCAGCAGCCGAAGCCGACGCGTTCACGTTCGCATCAGCCGAGGCCGACGCGTCCGGGTCCGCAGCAGCATCCGGATCAGCAGCAGCGTCCGGGTCAGCAGCAGTGTCAGGGTCAGCGCTTGCGCTCGCGTCTGCAGCGGCGGTAGCCGATGCGTCATCCGACGAGGTCGCGTTCGCGGCGACCGAAGCCGCAGCAGCAGCGTTCGCGTCAGCGGCGACCGAAGCCGCAGCCTCCGAATCCGAATCAGCGGTCGAGTTCGCCGCGACCTGAGCAGCCGCAGTCGCAGCCGCCGTCACATCCGCCTCGACCTCTGCCGAAGCAGCCGTCGACGCATCCGGATCAGCAGCAGCCTCAGCCGCAGCATTCGCCGTCACATCCGCCGCAGCCGAAGCCGTCGACGTCGCGTCTGCGAGAGCCGCAGCCTGCGCCGCGACCTGAGCCGAAGCATTGCTGTCATCGTCCGCGTTCGCCGACGCAGCAGCCGAAGCCGACGCGTTCGTGTTCGACTCAGCCGAAGCCGACGCATCCGGGTCAGCAGCAGCGTCCGGGTCAGCAGCAGCATCCGGGTCAGCAGCAGCATCCGGATCCGCAGCAGCATCCGGATCCGCAGCGGCGTCCGGGTCAGCGCTTGCGCTCGCGTCGGCAGCGGCGGTGGCCGATGCGTCATCCGACGAGGTCGCGTTCGCGGCGACCGAAGCCGCAGCAGCAGCGTTCGCGTCAGCGGCGACCGAAGCCGCAGCCTCCGAATCCGAATCAGCGGTCGAGTTCGCCGCGACCTGAGCAGCCGCAGTGGCCGCCGCCGTCACGTTCGACATCGAGGTCGCCGAAGCGTTCTGCGAGGCCTCGGCAGTCGCCGCAGCCTGAGCCGCAGCCTCCGCGTTCGGATCTGCCGCAGCCGAAGCCGTCGACGTCGCATCCGCGAGAGCCGCAGCCTGAGCCGCGACCTGGGCCGAAGCATTGCTGTCATCGTCCGCGTTCGCCGAAGCAGCAGCCGAAGCCGACGCGTTCACGTTCGCATCAGCCGAGGCCGACGCGTCCGGGTCCGCAGCAGCATCCGGATCAGCAGCAGCGTCCGGGTCAGCAGCAGTGTCAGGGTCAGCGCTTGCGCTCGCGTCTGCAGCGGCGGTAGCCGATGCGTCATCCGACGAGGTCGCGTTCGCGGCGACCGAAGCCGCAGCAGCAGCGTTCGCGTCAGCGGCGACCGAAGCCGCAGCCTCCGAATCCGAATCAGCGGTCGAGTTCGCCGCGACCTGAGCAGCCGCAGTCGCAGCCGCCGTCACATCCGCCTCGACCTCAGCCGAAGCAGCCGTCGACGCATCCGGATCAGCAGCAGCCTCAGCCGCAGCATTCGCCGTCACATCCGCCGCAGCCGAAGCCGTCGACGTCGCATCCGCGAGAGCCGCAGCCTGCGCCGCGACCTGAGCCGAAGCATTGCTGTCATCGTCCGCGTTCGCCGAAGCAGCAGCCGAAGCCGACGCATTCGTGTTCGCATCAGCGCCGATATCCGCGGCCTCGACTACAGTCGTCGCCGAAGCAGAACGCCCGCTAGTCGCACCGTCAGCCTTGAAGACTGCGTTTCCGGGCGCGTAGTCCGCAGGGACAGTCCAACCGAAACTGAACTCTCCATCCTCATTTGCAACCACATCGTCCCAAACGTCGCCGTTGGGAAGAGTGACAGTGACTGTCTCGCCCGGAGTGAAGCCCGAGCCGCTCACGGTCACGGTCTCTCCCTGCTTCACCGGGTTCGGCGTCGCGGTGAGCTCTGCGACCGGGTCCTCGGCCATGACAGTCGCCGAACCGATCTGCACAGGGATCGCGCTTCCGGTACCCGCCTGCGGCAGCACGTTCAGGCTCAGCGCCCGCACGGTGAAGCTGCCATCGCCCAGATCTCCGCCGGCTTCCTCGAACGGAGTAGCGGTGGGCTGCTCGTTGATGCGGAGCTGCACCAACTTGCTCAGGATCGGTTCGAGAGCGTTATCCATGAGATCGGTGACGAGCGGCTGCAGCGCGCTCATGAGCAGCGGCTGGACCTGTGCGACAACGTTCTCGACGAGGGGCTTCACCAGGCCGCCGATATCGCCAACCAAATCAGTGAGCAGGTCAGTGACGGGCTGTACCACAGAACCCACCGGGATACCGGCTACCTTGATCTTGCTGACGTCGACTGTTGCGTTGCCTTCGATGAACTCCCCCAGGGTGCCCTTCACCGTGACCGGTGCGTCGGCCAGGTTGATAACGCCAATCACATTGATGGCCAGGCTGAGATCGACGTTGAGTTCGACATCATAGATCCCGGTGGTCACGAGGTTCACGACCTTGGTGACGAGCGAATTCTCGCCGGGGCCGATCAGCGCGTCAGACACGCCGTCGAGAATGGCGTTGATCACGGTATCGCTGAGCACCTCGGTGTTCGCCGGCAGGGAGTTGAGATCAGCGGCGCCCGTGCTGTCCACCAGGACCTGGCCGAGCTTGACGTTGATCGTGCCGTCGGCGAGGTTCACCGAAATACTGCCTTCGGCGTTCTCGAGCGGAGCCTGCAGCAGCGCCGCACGAATTTCATCAGTCAGCGATTCTGTATTGACGGAGAGTTCATTCAGCGTCGCGCTCGTGTTGAGCACGAACGGAACATCCAACGCATCGATGCCTGACAGCACACCGCTGACCAGCGACTCAACTGCGCCGCCCGTACCGACCAGGCCTTCGACACCGCTGAACAGCTCGCCGAGCACGCCGTCGACCGTGCCGGTCAGCCCGCCCACGAGCGGGCTGCTGACATCGACGTTGAGGTCGGCGACCATGTACTCGCTCGAGATCTCGCCGTCGGCCTTCTCCGCACGAGCGCCGAGCGCACCGACCTCGATGCGCGCCTGGTCGATCAGGTTGTCCACCGCCTCCTGGCCGATCAGCTGGGCCAGCAATGCCGACAGATCGACGTGGGCAGATTCGAGTTCACCGTCGGGGTTCGCCTCGAGGTCGAGCGCGCCATCATCGGTGATGAGGCCTGATGCGGCCACGGAGTTGAGGTCGTCAGGAGACGACGCATAGCTCGAGATCAGCCCGAGCTCGCCGAGGGAGAGCAGTCCCTGCGAGTTCGGGTCGTCAGGGTTCTTCAGCAGCGGCAGGGTGACATTGCCGAGGTTCAGATCGAGAGCGCCCAGAAGGGTGGCGTCGATCTCGCTCTGTTCGGGTCCGACCTGATCGGGCGCGTACGACAATGCTGTGGCAGTGCCGAGAAGATCGAGCCCCAGCAGATTGGTGTAGAGCCCGTGACCGTGCGCGGCCGAGACCGTGCCGTCAGGCAGTTGGTCGGCCTGGTTGTCGGCCGAGGCCATGAGCGGCGCCGTGAGTACGCCGGCGGCGAGCGCTGTGACCGCCGCTGTTCCGAGCGCGAGTGGACGCAGACTGCGTCTGCGCTTCCTCACGTTGTGCGTGTTCGTTTCCAAGAGACTCCCCAATTGTCATCCCGCGAGTAGGTCTATCCGCGTACCCCTGCCCCATCTGTTCGCCCGTGAAGGTGCACAGCTGCCACAGAGATACCCGTACAGAAGACTCTCAGCAAAGAGAGACTGCGTCCACGGAAATGCGTACCTCGCACATGAAGGCCTCGAGATACTCATTCACAATCGAATTGCTACTGATAATCCAGTGATCGACTACGCAGAGAGATGCTCTGCGGGACACGCCCCGAGCACCGGAGACACGAGTCCGAAGCCTGCGTAAACGGTCAAGAATGCCTATTCTGGGATCACGTCGGGGCTCAAAGCTCTGATTCCAGTTGTCTGGACGAGCTCGGGGGGATGCTCATGCAGGGGGGAAGCACGTCGAATGCGAAACGGCTTGTTCACACGGTTCTCGGCACGGTCGATACGCAACGATCGGTGGTGCTCAGCGGACCGACGGGAAGCGGTAAGACGTACGCCCTGCGGGCGCTCTCAGTAGCCCTGTCGAAGCGCGACATCGCACACTGCTATATCGATGCGCTGGATCGCCGGGCATCGGAGGCATTGGATGATGCACCGCCGCGCGCGCTGCTGCTCCTCGACGACTACGTCGCCGCACCACCGGAGCTGCTGCGCGCGGCCGAGCGCAGACTGGCCGCGGGCGCCGCACTCGTCGGCAGCCTCACCGAGGCTTCGGGCGCTGATGCTCCCCTCTCCGGCATCGGGGGCATCGGGCTCGACGCCCCCGCGCTGCAACGCAGCCTCGACGATGCCCGCACGGTGCGGCTCGACCCCTATTCCGAAGACGAGATCGCCCGGCTCGTGCACGTGCACTCGGGCGCCTCCATCGATGCGGTCACGGCCGAAGCGATCGGCAGGCTCTCGTGGGGACGCCCCGGGTGGGCGCTCGACCTCATGAAGCTGCAGGCTGCGGGATCCCTGGAGCTCGTGCCGCGACCCCGCATCGGCCGGCTGCACATCGAGCACATGCGCCTCGCATCGCTGAAAGAGGCGGCCGACCTCGCGACGCGGCACCTCGATGCCGCGGGCATCGCCGCCGCTATCGTGCTCGCCGAGACCGGCGCGCGCAGCCGCAGCGGCGTCGCCGACCTCATCGGCGACGAAGCCGCCGCTCGGCTCGAGAAGGCGGGCATCCTGCTCTCCGTACCCGGCCCGGGCTCGCTCGTCGGGGTGCCGAGCCTGTACGCCGCAGCCCTCGAGCGGCTCGCCGACTCCGAGCAGCTCGCACGCACCCGCCTCGCAGTCGCCGACCATCTGCTCGCCCAGGAGTACTACGGCATCCCGCTGCCCGACCAGGAGGCCATCTTCTGCAGTCGGGTGCTGCACCAGCGCTCCGCAGCGGCGACCGACGCCGCCGGCACCGTGCCCCAGTCGCAGCACCCGCAGTTCTTCCACCGTGTCATCGGCGACCTCGTCTCGTTCGGCGAGGGCGCCCAGGCGCGCGACATCCTGCTGCGTCTCGGGCAGAACGGGCCCGGGCTCTCCGCCCTCGAGCGCGCCCGCCTCACCACGGTGCTGCGCGATGCCCACACCGGTCTCAAGGCGATCCTGACCGCCGAGCCGCCGCGGACCAACTCAGACCTGCCGTCGCTCGATGCGAGCCACCGCTTCGCGCTGCTGCTGCTCCGCGCACGGCTCACCGCGGAGTCCGGCATCCCGCACGAGTGCGACCCCGACATCGGGCCCGACGACGAGGCGTGGCTCGATGCGCAGCTCGTCGCGCACCGCTGGAACGACACCGAGCCGCTCGGTGCCGACATTCCGGCCCTGCTGCGCATCGCCCGCGGCCATCGGCTCCCCGAGGTCTCCCTGCTCGCCGAGCAGCTGATCACCTTCGAGGCGTCGTTCTTCGGGCTGCGCTACCGGAAGTTCGCCGGGAGCCGCGTCGAGCAGCGCATCGCTCAGCTCGCCGTGGGCGCGAACGATAGTTCGCGCGACGCGCTCGAGACCGCGACCGTCGCACGCAGCATGACCCGGCTCTTCTCGGCGATGTTCGCGGCGCCCGACGGCGGAACGACCGAACTCACCGCGATGCTGCCCGGCCAGTCGCGCCACCGCATCTGGCTCACGCACCTGCACGCATCGCATACGGCGGTCATGTGCGGTGCCGGCGCACGTGCGTTGCAGGAGTGGGATCAGTTCGCCGGCCGCGTGCCCCGCTTCCTGCCCTGGCGACTGCATACCGTGATCGAGCAGTCGGGCCGCATCCCGGCGCAGGAGGTCGCGCCGGCCCCCGTCACCGGGCAGCTGAGCCCGCTCTTCCAGTACTGCGTCGGCCTGCTCGACGAGACCGCCGCAGACCGGCTCGGCGCTCCCCTCGATGAGTACGCCCGGTACAGCGGCATCCGCATCGACGCCGCCGAGTTCGAGGAGGCGCCCGACCGCCCGGCCATCCGCCGGCACCTCGACGCGGTGCGCGACCAGAACCCCGCCGCGCTCATCCGCGCCGGCGAGGAGCTCGTGAGCCACGGCTTCTGGGCCCCTGGCCTGCACGCCTACCGCGAAGCGAGGCGCATCTACCTGCGCCGACGCGCCAGCGGCAGCGTGGCGAGCACCGACGAGCGCATCACGGCGCTCGAAGCGAAGATCTCGGCCGCGGTGCCATGGTTCGACGCCTGCACCCCGAGCACCGGTCAGCGCGAGCGCCTCACCCCGCGCGAGACGGCGGCCGCCAAGCTCGCCGCGACCGGCCTCAGCAATCGGGCGATCGCCGAGGAGATGCGCTGCAGCGTGCGCACCGTCGAGTCGCACATCGCGCAGGCGCGCGCAAAGCTCGGTCTTGCCACGCGCGACCAGCTGAAGGATCGCTTCGCCGATGAGACCAGCGGGCCCTCGGGGCGCTGACGTCCGCCGAAGCGGCACCGATGCGGCACTGATCCGGCAGCAACACGCCCGGCGATTTCCCCTCGATTCGCGTAACCCCCTCGTCATGTCGTATTCTTTTTCGCGGTGACGTGTCCGAGCGGCCGAAGGTGCAACACTCGAAATGTTGTGTAGGGTAACCCCCTACCGTGGGTTCAAATCCCACCGTCACCGCCACCGAAACCCCCGCTTGATCCCTTGAAACGACAGGGATCGCGGGGGTTTCCTCGTTCCTGCCGAACGCTCCGCGGCAACCACGGGTTACCGGCCAAAAAGAGTGGATGGCGTCGGGTGTGTTCATCCCCGACCTGCCCATCCGGCCCGCTTCCAGAGCCCGTCGGCTGCTTGGAGGCCAGTGTCGTAGAGTGCTGGCTTGTGCGGAGTTTCCGGCGCTCTCGGGGATGGTTTCTTCGGGACGGGTGCCGCGGTAGTGAGGGCTTCTCCGAGAGGGAGCTCTTGCAGGGTGAGGAACCATTCGGCGGCGCGTCTGCGGTGTTCCTCGTTCATGCCGCGATGCCGTTTCAGCACGTCCCGCAGTAGCGCGTTCACTCCGCCCTCGAGGGGTGAAGTCGTTCTCGGGTTCCCGTAGACGACGTAGGTGAAGAGGAGATCCTTCCTGACGACGTTCTGAACGAGGAGCCAGGCTTTGCGGAGTCGATCGTGGGTGTACCCGAATTCCCCGTTGCGCAGCAGGGTGCGCTCCCGAGTGAGGTATCCGAAGGTGCGCCACCATTCATCGAGGCGTTGCTGCCATACGATCGCGTCGTCCTCGTCTTGTACGTCGCTG
Organism: Leucobacter sp. GX0328; assembly: GCF_053567315.1. Classification (NCBI taxonomy): domain Bacteria; kingdom Bacillati; phylum Actinomycetota; class Actinomycetes; order Micrococcales; family Microbacteriaceae; genus Leucobacter; species Leucobacter sp. GX0328. The sequence goes on along the minus strand of NZ_JBSGPC010000001.1, from coordinate 1,778,079 downwards.
AGCTGGGTGACGAGTCGACGCAGTGCTCGGCCAGCTGTGGTGCGGGGGTTTCTCGTGAGGTGCCGGGTGATGTTGAGTTGTAGGTGGAAGATGCAGCGTTGATGTTTCGTGTGGGGCCAGACTTGTCGGAGTGCGGAGGGGAGTCCGCTGCCGCCGTCCGAGACGAGGATTCCGGGTGCGGGGATCTGTTCGAGGAGGGCGGTCCAAGCGGCGCTGGTTTCCCCGCCGGACCATTGCCAGGCGAGGACGTGGCCGGTGTCGGAGAACGCGATGAGGAGGCACCAGGTCCCGATCCAAATCCCGTCGACCATGACGGCGTGGAAGACCGTGTCGCAGGGCGGTAGGGCTGGTTGGAGGTCCCAGCACCAGGCGGTTCGGCGACGGAACGAGCGGCCGGTGCGGGTGCCGTCGATCTCCGTTTGGGAGTGTTTCCCGGTGAGCCAGGTAACGAACTCGCGGAGCTGCTCACGCTGGGTGAGGTCAAGGCGTTTACGGGTACTCGAGGCGCCGCAGTTGCGGCATCTCCAACGTTGTGTGCCCGAGGGGTGTTTCCCGTTCTTGACGAGTTTGGTTCCGCATAGCACGCAGGTGGTCGTGTTGAGGGGGTTGGGCACAGTTAAGGGTGCCGGGGTAAGACGGGTGCGGGTTTACGGCGTGGTTATGCGGCTAGAACGAGTTTCCATCCACTATTTCTGGCCGGTAACCCGCAACCACCTGGCAACAGGACTGGTCTCGGCCGGCCGGAGGCGATCCGCGCCGTAGCGCTCAGCCGCCGGGGCGTTCGATCACGCTGATGGTGCCATTGGGCTCCACGAAGGCGCGGTAGACCCGGGCGATGTCGTCGATGCCCTGCTGGCGCAGCGCCGAATCGATCTCGGAGCGGGTGAGGAGCTCGCGGCGCGCGGTGCGCAGGTCGAGCACTCCTTCGACGATCAGTGGGCGCACGGCGGGCTTCACCAGCCGCGAAGCCCAGTGCCATCGGTACGATGCGACATCGAGCGCGATGCTCCACAGCAGAATCGTGACGACCACGACGATGCTGTCGGCGATCGAGTGCGCCTCGCCGCCGATGCCGATGCTCGCGGCCTCCGAAATCACGAGCACCAGAATGAGGTCCGCCATGTTCAGCTCCCCCGACTCGCGCCGGCCCGCGACCCGCATCAACACGAAAACGGCGAGATACAGCACCGTGCCGCGCAGCACGAGCTCGAGCACCGAGGTGCTCGGCAGGAACACCGTCTCCCAATCCATCCCCTGCCCCTTCCGTTCGGCCGCGTCTCCGGGTCTCGCCGCGGCCGACCGCCGGGCGCACGTCGACTTTCAGCCTGCCCAGAACTGCGACGACAAATCAACCCCCTGGAAACAGGGTGCGACCCTCAGCACACTGATGGAGCGTTCCGCAACGCGCAATCGAAAGGAATGACATGGCACAGCAGAAGCTCACGACTCCGGAAGAGCTCTTCCACTATCAGGTGCGCAGCGCGCTGAAGATGGAGGACGGATCGCTCGAAGCGCTCGGCCAGCTGCACGACGCAGCCCGAGACAGCAAGATCAAGAAACTCTTCTCGCACCATGCCGACGAGACCCGCGAACAGATCTCGAAGCTCGAGCAGGTGTTCGCGCTGCTGGGCACCGACGCGACTCGGGCGCCATCGCCGGCATCGACCGGAATCAAGAATCAGGCCGAAGCCCTGCTCGACAAGTCGGATGCGACGCTCCACAACCAGGTCGCGCTGATGAGCGCGCTCGGCAACGAGCACTTCGAGATCGCCACGTACTCCGGGCTCATACTGCACGCCGAGAAGCTCGACCTCGCAGATGCCGCGACCCTGTTGCAGGAGAACCTCGATCAGGAGACCCACACGAGCGAAGAGCTGAAGGCAGCCCTGCAGGAGCTCCTCGCGTAGCGCTCGATCGCCCCGCGGGGCCTCACCGCCGCGCCCAGGTGGAGGGGCCCCGCGCGCAGGTCACGGTTCGGTCTCCGTCGCCTCTTCGACTTGCGCTCACCAGTGTTCCGGGAGAGAGTGGTCGCAGCGAGTGTTCAAAGGCGAACATTCGCTCTCACCTCTCGCTTCCTCTCTCGTGTCGGCTGCGCCGCGTGCACCTGCGATCCCGTCCGGCGCGCACCAGAGGCCTGACGCACCCGCCGATCGGGATATGGTGATGCGGTGACCGCATTCGAACCGCCGAGGGAAGATCCGCGCCGATTCTCTGCAATGCGCAATCGCAGCTCGGCCCTGTACATCTCGGGCGGATCGCTGTCGATGATGGCCGACAACATCGAGCACGTGCTCGCCTACTGGGTACTCTGGCAGGTGTTCCACGAGCCGTGGCTCGTGGGCTTCCAGATCGTCAGCCACTGGCTGCCGTTCCTGCTCTTCTCGGTCTACGCGGGCGCCCTCGCCGAACGCTTCGACTGCCGCCGGCTGATCCAGATCTCGCAGGGCCTCTTCATGTTCGTCTCGGTGTGCTGGGGCGTGCTCTTCCTCACCGGCACCCTCGAGCTCTGGCACGCCTGCGTGCTGCTCGTGCTGCACGGCATCGCCGGCTGCCTGTGGATGCCCGCCGAGCAGATGATGCTCTACGACTTCGTCGGCCCCGCCCAGCTGCCGAGCGCGGTGCGCCTGAACGCGACGTTCCGCAGTCTCGCGTTCGTGGCGGGCCCCGCCATCGGCTCCCTGCTGCTGCTCGGCATCGGACCCGGGTACGGCATGTTCGCGAACGTGCTCTTCTACCTGCCGCTCACCATATTCCTCGCACGCACCCGGTTCACCGGGCACGGCCGCGAGAAGCCCCGCGAGGTCGCGGAGCGGCGCGTCACCGTCATCTCGGCATTCAGCGTTCTGGCCGAACTGCGGGGGCACCGGACGATTCTCGCCATGTTCATGCTCACCGCCCTCAACGCGCTCACAGTCGCGGCGGTCATGCAGAACACGATGCCCGAGTTCGCCGAGATTCTCGGCGCGGGCTCGGCTGGACTCGCCTACGGAGTGTTGCTGTTCGCGAACGGTGCGGGCGGTGTGGTCGGCGGATTCCTGCTCGAAGCGACGCGCAAAGTGCCGGCGACAGCGCCGACGGCCGTCGTCAGCGCGGTGCTGCTCGGGGCCGTGACGGTCGCCTTCGCGGCGAGCGGGTCGTATCTCATCGCCGTCGTCGCGCTCTTCATCGGCGGCCTCTCGAAGATCACCGCCGAGTCGACCGAGATGAGCATCGTGCAGCTCGAGGCGCCGCGAGGCCTGCGCGGCCGGGTCATCGGCGCCTACTCCATGTTCGCCCAGGGGATGATGACCTTCAGCGGCGTCACGATCGCGCTCCTCGGTGCGGCCGTCGGCATCCCGCAGGCGGTCGTCGTCAGCGGTGCCGCGCTCTGCATCGGCGCGCTGCTCGTCGCCGGCTACCTGTACCGGCCACGGCGGAGCGACGGTCGCGCCGCCTCCGCATCCTGAGCGACGCGACCGGCACGACTTGTGCGGGCGCGGCCGGCGCGCGAAGCTGGTACAGCGCGCACCGTTCGCGCAGCGATCCCTGCAGGAGGCGACCATGAGCAACCCGGACCCCGCGCCCAGCGAGACCATCTGCACGGCGCATCCGGGCGACCCCGCCTCCCCCGCGGCGATCGAGATCATCGCCCCCCGCGACGTGCCGCTCGGCGGCCTGCGCGCCATGAACGTGCGCCGCACGCTGCCGCAGCGCGCCCGCTCGCTCATCGGCGCCTGGTGCTTCCTCGACCACTACGGGCCCGACGACGTCGCGGCGACCGGCGGCATGAACGTGCCCGCGCACCCGCACACGGGTCTGCAGACCGCGAGCTGGCTCTTCTCCGGCGAGATCGAGCACCGCGACAGCGCCGGCTACCACGCCTTCGTGCGCCCGGGCGAACTGAACCTCATGACCGCGGGCGACGGCATCAGCCACTCCGAGCGCTCGACGCGAGGCACCACCGTGCTGCACGGTGCGCAGCTCTGGATCGCTCTGCCCGAGAGCGCCCGGCACGGCGAGAAGACGTTCGAGCACTACGCGCCGCCCGTGCTCGAAGGGCCGGGCTGGGTCGCCCAGGTCTTCCTCGGTACCGCCCTCGGCCACACCTCGCCCGTCGCGACCTTCACACCGCTGCTCGGCGCCGAAGTCTCGCTCGAAGCCGGTGCGACCCTCGATTTCGCCCTCGACCCCGCGTTCGAGCACGGCGTGCTCGTCGATACCGGCGAGATCACGGCGACGCTCGACGGCCGCGGAGCGCCGACCGAGGTGGCCAAGGATTCCCTCGCCTATCTCTCGACCGGGGCGGCGTCGTTGCGGCTCGAAGCGGGCGCCGCCGGCGCGCGCCTGCTCGTGCTCGGCGGCGAGCCGTTCCCCGAGCAGATCGTGATGTGGTGGAACTTCATCGGCCGCGACCACGACGAGGTCATGCGTGCGCGCGCCCAGTGGCAGGCCGAGATCGCCGCCACGGGCGTCGCCGACGTATCCGAGGATGCGCTGCAGCGACCCGCCGCGGCAGCGCAGGCGCCCGTCGGGGTTTCGCGCTTCGGGCTGCCCGACGACGAGCCTGAACCGCCGCTGCCCGCCCCGGCGACGCCGCTGGCGCGGCTCAGGCCTCGGACGCAGTAGCGGAGACGCGCCCGGCCCATTCGGCGAGCGCGATGCCCTCGCGCTCGATCGCCTTCGCGGGGCCCGCGGCGTCAACGTCGTGCACGACGAGGCACGGCGAACCGACTTCATCTGCGCGCTGTTCGTCGCCGGCTATCTGTAGCGCCCATGAGCTCGATAGCGGCGGCGACTGGGCCGCCGGAACACCGCCTCCGTTTCGGTGCGCATACGATGACCGTCACTTCACGCTGCCCGCGATGAGGCCTCCGGCGAGATATTTCTGAGACAGGAGGAAGAATGCCATCACCGGAAGCGCTGCGAGGATCGCGCCCGCGGAGAAGATGCCCCAGTTCTGCGATTGGAAGCCGGAGACGAGCTGGAAGAGACCGATGGCGACCGTTTGCGACTCGAGATCGGGCAGAATCACGCTCGCTATCGCATATTCGCCGATAGTGCTGATGAAGACGAGCAGGCCGACGACGATAAGCACCGGCCTGATCAGGGGCAGCATGATCGTGAAGAAGATTCGCGCGTGGCCGGCGCCATCGATGCGTGCCGCCTCGTCGATTGCGCGCGGAACCGTATTGAAGAACCCGTACATGAGAAAGATATTGACGCCGAGAGCTCCGCCGAGATACACCATGATGAGACCGGCATGCGTGCCGAGCCCGACTGCGGGGAAGACATCGCTGATCTGGATCATGAGCAGAAAGATAGCCGTGATGGCGAGCAACTGAGGGAACATCTGGATGACGAGCAAGGCACCGAGACCGACACGGCGACCTCTGAAGCGCATGCGCGAGAACGAATATGCTCCGAGAGCGCACAGCAGTACGGTGAGCAGACTCGTCACCGTCGCCACGAGGAGCGAGTTGAGGTACCAGGTCCCGTACGGCACGCTCGGGTCGCTGAAGAGCCGGCTGTAGTTTCTGAACGAGATCGAGGAGAAGAGTTCGTTCGAACCGGTCAGCGTGCCCACGGGATTGAGCGAGGCGGAAACGATGTAGAGCAGCGGAAGAAGCGCGAACGCGATCGCGGCCCAGGCGACGAGATGCCGCCAGCCGGTATCTGCGAACCGGCCGGCGAACGTGCGGCGCCGGCGCGGAGCAGGAGGGACCGCGTCTCCTCGGAGCAGGATTGCGCGAGTCGTCGCAGCGTCTGGGATTTCGGTCATATCAGGTCAGCTCCTCGAGGGACTTCGTGCGCCGGAAGCTCACGATCGCAACTATCGTGACGATGATGAAGATGAGTATCGACAGTGCGGATGCGAGGCCGAGGTCCCTGCCTCCTCCGCCGCCGAAGGCCACCTTGTACACCATGGTGATCATGATGTCGGTCGCTCCGATGTCCAGGGTCGTGTCCGTGAATCTCGGGCTTCCCCTGGTGAGCATGTAGATCACGCCGAAGTTATTGAAGTTGAAGGCGAATGTCGAGATCAATAGCGGCGCGACCGCGACGAGCAGGAGCGGGAGTTTGATCGCTCTGAAGATCCGCCACGAACTCGCGCCGTCCACCTTCGCAGCCTCGACGACGTCTTCGGGCAGCGACTGCAGCGCCCCCGTGCACACGAGGAACATGTACCCGTAGCCGAGCCACATGTTGACGAGCAGCACGCTGAGGCGCGCGAGCATCGGATCGGTCAACCATGGGATATGTGCACCGCCGAGCAGTACTTCATTGATGAAGCCGAACTGCTCGTTGAGCATACCGGCCCATACGAGTCCCGTCAGGTAGGCCGGGAAAGCATACGGAAGGATCACGAGAACTCGGTAGAGCTTTCGCCCGCGTAGCGTCGGATGGTTGAGGACGATCGCGAGCAGGAGGCCGAGGGCGAAGACGAGGAACGTGGATCCGGCAGCGAAGACGAAGGTCCATACCGTGACACGCAGCAGCGGATCGCGGATCTGCGGGTCGCTGAAGGCGTAGGCGAAGTTATCCGCTCCGACGACGACGCGCCATCCGGGCGTGAGCGATTCCCCCTCCGCAGACCGGAACATGCCGCGGCTATCGTCTTCATAGACGATGCCCGTCTCGTTGTCGATGAACGTGTCGGTCGTCTCGTCGTAGACGAGGTTCGAGGTGAAGACATAGGCGTTCTGCCCATCGGAGGTGCGCAACGTGCCGTCGTTGACATCGGGTGAAACAGGCACCCTCAGTGCGAGAATCTCGTCCTGCTGCTTGATGACATCGCCGAGCTGCAGTTCGCTCCAACCATCCGGCGCGGCTTTCACAGGTTCGAGCGGGTCGTCGGAGGTGCCGAACGCGAGTCCGCCATCCGGCTCCGCGACGAGCAGCCCGAATTCAGCGCCCTGCTTGAAGACCTGCACGGTATATGCGGGCGAGTCGGGGAGACGCGCCTGAGAGGTGCTCACGATCTGCGCGATCGCATCGTCCTTGGTGCTGTTGTGCGCATCGCCCGCGTTCGTGAAGGCGATGAGCCCGGTATAAGCGATGACGAAGATCTGGAACACCGCAAGGAAGAAGAGTCCCGGGGTGAGGTACTTGCCCGGAAGCAACCCGGGTTTCAGATAGATGACGTTGACGAGGGCGACAGCGACGACGACCACGGCCAGTGATACCCATTGCTCGCCGGCGATGAGCAGATAGACCGCGAGCACCGCAACGGCGTCGATGATTCCGAGCAGCACGATCTTCGTCAGCAGCGCGACCATGGCTCCTGATGCACGGCTATGTCGTACGGAAGACGTCCCCCTTCGGGGTCGCGGGTTCGGTCGACGCCGTCCAGCGTCTGCGGGGGCTTCAATCATCGACTTGCACTTCCTCGTCGCGTCGCTCAATTATCTCTCGGAGGCCGCCGCAACGCCGCGGAGCGTCTGCACTGCCCGCCCGCGACGTTGCGACCGACACGCTCAATCCGCGAGTTTCGCCTCGATGTTCGAGGCCATCTTCGCCCAGATCTCGGCCGGGTCTCCGCCCTCGCCCTTGATGATCTGCAGCTCCGCATTGCCCCAATCGCTCCATACCGCTCCCATCTCCGGGATCGCAGGCATCGGGACTCCGGCCTGACCGATCTCGCCGAGCGCCGCGACATCCGGGTCGTCGGCAGCAGCGCGCTCGTAGGCCGAAATGAGCGCTGGGGGGCGCCCACCCAGATCGTAGAGGGCCAACTGCGCGTCTTCATCGCTCAGATAGTTGACTATGAAGTTGGTAGCGGCGAGAGTGTTCGTCGATTTGCTGGAGAGGAAGAAGGCATTGACGCCGATGAACGGCTTCGCTTCCTGACCGCCGGCCGAGGGCAGCGGGTCGATCGCATACTCGATGCCCGCCTCCTTGATCGCGGGAATGTTCCAGGGGCCGGTCAGATAGTAGGGCGATTCGCCCGCGATGAAGAACTCGCGCGCGCGATCCCCGTCGATGTTCGCGTTGAAGACGCCCGAACCGTTGGCCCCCTGCGTCGCGAGCCACCGGGCGAAGTCGGTGCCGGCCTCGTCGCCGATGACCAGCTTCGAAGCATCGTACGAACCATCGTCGTTCTGCGCGAAGACCGCGGCACCGAACGAAGTCTGCAGCGGGTACATGTGGTAGGGGTCGCCCTGCTCGGGGGAGAGCCCGACGAGCATCCGATACTTCGTGCCGGCCGCCTCGGCTGCTGCGATGACATCATCGTAGGTCGTCTTCGCGTCGGAGACGAGAGCCGTATTGCGCACGAGCGCGACGTTCTCGATGGAGTACGGCATGCCGTAGACCTTGCCGTCGTATGTCACCGCCTGGACCGAGGCATCGGCGAGCTCGCTCGAAACCTCGCCGAGTTCGATCGGGGCGACGACGCCCGCTGCGACATACGCGCCGAGTTTATCGTGCGGACTCACGATCACATCGGGGCCCTTCCCCGTCGGTACCTGACTGATGAAATCCTGATCGACGGTTTCGAAATCCTTGGTCACGATCTTCACGGGAACGCCGGTGTCCTCGGTGAAGCCCTTCGCGACGGTGTCGAGCGCGGGCTTGCGCTCGATATCGACCCAGACCGTGATCGGCGTGCCATCACCATCCGCCTGACCGTCGCTCGACCCTTCGTTCGCCGAACATCCCGTGAGCGCGATGGCGCCGGTGATCATGACGCCCAGGGCGATCCTTGCTGCGGTTCTCACCTTCATCGGTGCACCTCTTCTGAGTGGTTGGAGTGCGATCGGCCCGGAGCGGCCTGCTCGTCACAGACTTGCAAATGCAAGCGCTTACACAATTGCATGATCGCACGACATTCGCAAGTAGCACATTTCAGATTGCAGAAATGAACTGAACGATCATCTTTGTGCAAGCGCTTGCTAAAAGTGCCGCCCTATCTCTACAGTGAGCAACCATGAGCAATGAATGGTGGCGCAGTGCCGTGATCTATCAGGTGTACCCGAGATCGTTTGCCGACAAGAACGGAGACGGGGTCGGCGATCTCGCCGGGATCACCTCACAGCTCGACTCCCTTGCCGAACTCGGCATCGATGCGGTCTGGCTCAGCCCGTTCATGACGTCTCCGCAGAAAGATGCGGGCTACGATGTGTCGGACTACTGCGACATCGATCCGCTGTTCGGCACGCTCGCGGATTTCGACGACCTGCTCGCAGCCGCTCACGATCGCGGCATTCGCATCATCGTCGACCTCGTGCCGAACCACTCGTCCGACCAGCACCCGTGGTTCAAGGAAGCGATCGCAAGCGCGCCCGGCAGCCCGGAGCGCGCTCGCTACCACTTCCGCGACGGAAAAGGCGAGGACGGCTCCGAGCCCCCGAACAACTGGGGCTCCGTATTCGGTGGACCCGCATGGTCGCGCGTGACGGATTCAGACGGCTCGCCGGGCCAATGGTATCTCCACCTCTTCGATTCGACGCAGCCAGATTTCGACTGGACGAACCCCGAGGTCCGCCAGGAGTTCGAACGCATACTCAGGTTCTGGCTCGACCGCGGAGCCGACGGGTTCCGCGTCGACGTCGCACACGGGCTCATCAAGGCAGAAGGGCTGCCCGATTGGACTCCCCCAGCTGACGCCGGGAGCATGGGCGCAGGAAGCATCGAACCTGCCGAGCCGGCACCCTACTGGGCGCAGGACGGCGTCCATGAGATCTACCGCGAGTGGCGCAGGATCCTCGACAGCTACTCCGGAGCACGCGTCCTCGCTGCGGAGGCGTGGGTCGATCCGCTCGAACGCACCGCGCTCTGGGTGCGCAACGACGAAATGCATCAGGCCTTCAACTTCGCGTATCTCGAAGCCAAGTGGGATGCTCGCGCCCTGCGCGACGTGATCGATGCATCGCTGACGACGTTCGGCGCTGTCGGGGCTCCTGCCACTTGGGTGCTGTCGAATCATGACGTCGTGCGCCACGCCACAAGGCTCGCACTCACCGAAACGAATCTCCAAGGGCACGGGCTCGGCCCTCGCTCGACCGGGCTCGGGGACGAAGAAACGGGTCTCCGGCGCGCACGGGCCGCGACATCCCTGATGCTCGCACTCCCGGGTAGCGCCTACCTCTACCAGGGAGAAGAGCTCGGCCTCCCCGAAGCGATCGATATCCCCGACGAAGCGCGTCAGGATCCGACCTGGGTGCGGACAGGCGGCGAACGGTACGGCCGCGATGGGTGTCGCGTTCCGCTGCCGTGGCAGGCCGAAGCGCCGGCTGCAGGGTTCAGCCCGAACGGGGCGAGCTGGCTGCCGCAACCCGAGCACTGGGAGAACTTCGCCCGGGATGTGCAGCGCGAGGACCCCGATTCGACGCTGTCGCTCTATCGGTCTCTGCTCGCGACGCGCAGGGCCCACGAGCTCGGCGCAGGTGCACTTGTCTGGAACGACGCTGATGCAGCTGTCCTCGACTTCACGAACGGCGCTGTACGGGTCATCACGAACTTCGGAGAGCACCCCGTCCCGCTCCCCGCCGGCGAGGTCGCGCTGGTCAGCGCTCCCCTCTCTGACGACGGAGAACTTCCCCGCGACACGACAGCCTGGGTCATCCGCCCGGATGCGCGCGCACCCCGGCACTGACTAGGCTACGACTGTGACAGTAGTGGGCATCGCCGAGGTCGCGCGGCTCGCGGGCGTATCGACGGCCACCGTCTCGCGAGCCCTTTCCGGACGCGGCGCCGTCTCGGCGGCGGCGAAGCAGCGCGTCGAACGCGCTGCCGCCGAACTCGGTTATGTGGTCTCTTCCAATGCTTCGAGCCTCGCTAGCGGTCGCACCCGGAACGTCGGCGTGCTCATGCCCGTGCTCGACCGCTGGTACTTCACCACAGTGCTCGCCGGCGCGCAACAAGCACTGCTCCACGCGGGGTACGACGTCACGCTGTACAGCCTCGAAGGGGCGCATGGCGAACGCAGTCGGGTATTCGAGCATTTCCTCCTGCGGCAGCGCGTCGATGCCGTGATCGCCATCGCGCTCGAGCTCAGCCCCGAAGAGGTCGCGCGCCTCCACCAGATCGGCAAGCCACTGGTCGGCGTCGGCGGTCCGATGCCGGGGGCGCCCTCGCTCGCAGTCGACGATATCGCCATCGCACGGCTCGCGACCCAGCACCTCATCGCTCTCGGTCACGAGCGCATCGGCCACATCGGAGGCGGCCCCGAGTTCGATGCCGACTTCCATCTGCCGCTCCGTCGCCAGCAGGGATTCTCAGACGCTCTGGGAGACGCCAACCTCGCCCCGAACCCGGCGCTCGTGCGCGATGCTGATTTCACGATCGAGGGCGGATACCGGGCCGCGAAGCAGCTTCTGGGGCTGCCCTACCGCGAACGGCCGACGGCGATCTTCGCTGCATCCGACGAAATGGCCATCGGCGCGATACTCGCAGCGCGCGATCTCGGCCTCGACGTTCCCACCGATATATCTATCGTCGGAGTCGACGACTACGACCTCTCTGATTTCTTCGGACTGACCACGGTCGCTCAGTTCCCGCGCGAACAGGGAGCCCGGGCTGCTCAGCTGCTCCTCGACCAACTCGCGAACGGCTCGGCCCCGATCGATACCGCGCTTCCATTCGAGCTGCGCGTGCGTTCATCGACTACACGACCGCGCTCGTAGCACCCGCAGCGTCCGCCTGAACGAAGCCGGCATCGCACCGCTGTGCACCCCCGACTCGAACAGCATTCACCGGGCCCAAGCCGGGAGCTCGAGCCGATGCAGGGGCGGCCTACGTCGCAGCCTCTTGCGCGGCGAGCAGAGCGGCACCGACGATTCCGGCATTATTGCGCAGGCGGGCCGGAATAACCGGCACCGATACTCCTGCGAAGGGAAGGTATTCGTCTGCCGCTTTGCTGATGCTGCCGCCGAGTACGAATCGATCCGGATTCATGGTCGTCTCGAGGTGCTGGAGGTAGCGTTCCACGCGCGACGCCCACTCGGCCAGCGTGATCCCTTCCCGCTCGATCACCTTCGCTGCGGCGTGGCGCTCGATGATCGGATGGCCGTCGAACTCGATGTGCCCGAGCTCGAGGTTCGGGACGAGCGCGCCGTCGTAGATGAGCGCCGAACCGATACCGGTGCCGAACACCAGCACGAGCGTGGATCCGTCGAGGCCGGCGGCTTCTCCGAATACGACCTCAGCGAGACCGGCTGCGTCGGCATCGTTCACGACGCGGCAGTGCGCCCCTGCGGCCTCCGAGATCAATGCGGTGGCATCAGTACCGATCCAGCTCTTATCGACATTCGCTGCTGTACGCATGATTCCGCCGCGCACGACACCGGGCAGGGTCACTCCGACGGGAATGCGCGCCTCGGCCGAGATCAGATCGCCCGCGACGAGCTCGGCACGAATCGCCTCGACCATGATTCCCACCTCACGGGCAATATCCGCAGGCGTGCCGCCGATGGGGGTGGGCACCTTATGCCGGGACGTGAGCTTCTCACCGGTTTCCGTGTCGACTCCGGCCCCCTTGATTCCAGTGCCGCCGACGTCGAGTCCGATCGCAGGATGAATTTGCGCCATGATCTCAGATTTTACTGCACTTCTCTCGCCGCCACCGCAGCGGCGCCGCGTGTCACAAGCGCGCCCTGCATCAGGCCTCGCGCAGCCCCGCGTCCCAGAATTCGCGCAGCTGCACGCTCTTGCGGGCCGCGATCGCATCCCACTCGGCGTCGGTCGTCGAGCTGTCGGCGAAGTCCGACGGCACCTTGAAGATCTGCAGCGTCGCCCCGAACTTCGCGCACAGAGCCGCGTAGGCGTAACCCTCCATGTCGACGAGCGCCGCGCCGAGGCCCGCGATGCGGGTGCGCTGCTCGTCGTTCTTCACGAACTGGTCGCCGGTAGCCATGACGGCGGTGCGCACCTCGGGCAGCACGACCTCGCCCGAGGGCCGCAGCAGCGGCGACGGCAGCGAATAGTCGTGCTGCACGAGCCCCGTCACCTGGTACACGGTGTCGAGGTCGAGACGGGCGGCGCCGTCGCCGACGACGCCCGCAGTGCCGAGCACGACGACGCGCTCCACGCCGCCCTCGGCGAGCGCCGCCGCGAGCGAGACGGCGGCGTTGACCTTGCCGACGCCCGTCACGCAGTGCTCGACGTCGGCGAACGCCGTCGCCTCATCGGCGTGCGCGAACACCAGCAGGGTGCCGGTCTCCGTCACCTGCTGCGGTACCGACTGCGTCATATCGTTCTCCCCACCCCGACCCGCGGGCGTGCTCGCGCCGAACTATCGAGAACACCCGGCACTGGCTTTTATCGAAACAATGTTCTAAACTAGCATGCTGGGCACGAAACCGACCCGCGTTTTCCGCCCTCGAGCATCTCTCGCCATTCTCACGAGCAGCTGCCGGGGCGACGAAGAATCGACTCCCGCGACGGTCGCTCCGACCCCAGCGCGCATCTGAAATGCTGCGCGAATCGGCGCCTGAACGGCTCCGGCGGCAGAAGCGTCACGCACGCCCTGCACCGCCGGCCCGCCAGCGCCAGCGCCTCCGCGACCCCGCGAGATGCGCCCCACCCCACCGCTCGCCGGCGTCGTCGCCCCGAGCAGGTATCGAAAGGACACCCCATGACGACACCACCACGCATCAGATCCATAACCGCGCACGCGGGCATCGCCGCCCCGAGCCGCACGCCGTACCACTCGCTCGGCGACGGCGAGATGGTCATCCCCGACTGGGCGCAGCGCCGCTCGGTCTACCGGGCCTCGGGCCGCACGCTCTACCTCGTCGACACCGACAGCCTGGGCGCGGCCGAGGGCGACCTCACCCACCTGGACCGTTCGGGCTGGGAGGTGCAGGTCGCCGAGCACGCCGACGGGCACGGGGCGCGCATCGCGCTCACCCGTCGCGGCATCGCCCACGCGGCGTAGGCGCACCGATGATGCCCGGCCCTCCGGCCGCGCGCCGCCACACGGGGTAACACTCGTCGACGCGGCGCGCGGGCCGCCCCTACACTGGCGGCATGAGCGATGTCGAACTTGCCGAGGTCGAGAGCTTCTCCCTCGACCACACCCGCGTGCTGGCCCCCTACGTCCGCCTGATCGGCGTCGAACGCGGCCCGAGAGGCGACGCGATCTCGAACTACGACATCCGTCTCGTGCAGCCGAACGCCGCCGAGATTCCGACCGCGGGCCTGCACACGATCGAGCACACGATCGCCGGTCTGCTGCGCACCCGCTTCGACGGCCTCATCGACATCTCCCCCTTCGGCTGCCGCACCGGCTTCCACCTCATCGCGTGGGGCGAGCCGACCCCCGCCGAGGTCGCCGCCGCCATCAAGAGCTCCCTCGAAGACATCGCCGAGCGCGTCACCTGGGCAGACGTGCCCGGCACGACCGCCGAGAGCTGCGGCAACTACCGCGACCACAGCCTGCACTCGGCCCGCGAATGGGCGCGCACCGTGCTCGAGCAGGGCATCAGCCTCGACGCGTTCGACCGGTCTCAGCTCGCCTGAGGCCGGGCCGTCGCAGGCGCCGAGACGCAGCGGCTCCCTCCAGGGATCGCCGAGCGCCCGACGCCGCTTCAGTCCGCTTCGAAGATGCGCGGGGAACGGCCGTGGCGGCGTTCGTAGTCGGCGATCAGTTCGAACTCCTCGACCGCCTGCCCCCGGTGCAGGCGCTCGAGATAGGGCAGCAGCCACTCCCCTTTCGCGTTCACGAAGTGCTCCGCCCATTCGGGCGATAGCGCCTCGTCGAGCGAGAGGCACGATCCATGTGCCCCGTGGGCGTCGCCCTCCGAGACGCCCACTCTCACCGGTAACGGCACGATGCTGAGGTCGACCGAGTACGGATGCACGTACAGGGCATCGGGGTCGCGCACGAGACGGTTCGACGCGAGCTTCAGATACCGGCGCATCTGCGTCCCCACGCTCGTCTTCGTGCGCGCTCGGGCCTGCCGGGACGGAGCATCGCCCTCACCCGGCCGACGCGTTCAGGCGGGTGCGCGCTTCTCGAGCGCGGGCGCGCACGGCGTCGGCATCGAGCACGAGGTGGCGGCCGTCGGCGTACACGTGCCGTCCGCCGATGAACACGTGTCGCACGTCGGCGCCGGTCGCGGCGAAGCCGAGATGCGCGACGAGTGCTTCGGGCACGGCTGCGAGGTCGAGCGGCGCCGCAGCTGTGCCGGTGACGTCGAGCGCGATGACGTCTGCGAGGCGGCCTGCTTCGAGGGCGCCGGAGTCGGGGAAGCCGATCGCTTCGGCGCCCCTCCGCGTCGCGATGTCGAGCACATCGGCCGCGCGCACGATCGCGGCATCATGGTGCGCACCGCGCTGCAGAATCGAGGCGGTCTTGACCTCCTCGAACAGGTCGAGGGAGTTGTTGCTCGCGACCGAGTCGGTGCCGAGCGCGAGCCGCACCTGAGCACCCTGCATCTCGGGCAGCGGCGCGATGCCGTTGCCGAGCTTCAGGTTCGAGACCGGGTTATGGCTGATCGATACACGGGCCTGGGCGAAGCGCTCGATCTCGGGCCCGGTCAGGTGCACGCAGTGGGCGGCGTGCACGTCGGCGTCGAAGAAGGCGAGCGAATCGAGGTAGACGCCCGGAGTACTGCCGTACTGCTCGGTGATCTGCTCGACTTCGGCGCGCGACTCCGAGATGTGCGTGTGGATCGGGATGCCGAGCCGTAGGGCGCGCTCGCGCACGTCGCGCAGGAAGTCGGGCGTGCAGGTGTACGGCGCATGCGGAGCATAACCGACCCGCACCTGCGGGTCGGCCGCGTAGAGCTCCGCGAGCCGCTCCGTCTCGGCGAGCACGTCGGCACCCGTCCAGCTCGAAACGCCGGGGAAGGCGACATGGTCGACGTTCGAGCAGGCGAGCCCGGCGAAGACGCGCATGCCGACGTCTCGCACCCGTTCGATGAGCGCCTCGTCCCAGTAGTACATGTCGGCGAACGCGACGGTGCCCGTCTCGATCATCTCGAGCATGGCGAGGTCGAGCCCCGCCGCGAGATCGTCGTGCGTGAGCTGCTGCTCGATGCGCTGCACCGTCGCGAGCCAGGGCATGAATCCCTCGTCGTCGGAGACCGCGCGCTGCAGCGTCATGGCCGAGTGGGTGTGCCCGTTGACGAGGCCGGGCATGAGCACGTGCCCCGGCAGGTCGAGCACGGGTGCTCCCTGCGCCGCGCCGTCTCGCCGCGGCCCCGCGTAGGCGATGCGCCCATCGGCGTCGAATGCGAGTTCGGCATCGGCGATCGGGCCCTCGGGCGTCAGCATCGCGTCGGCGCGCAGCGTCATCGTCTCGGATGTCATACGACCATCATCGCCGTTCGAGGCCCGGAACGCCGCATCCGAGCACTCCGACGGGCCGGTGCACGGTCACGGGCCGGTGGGCGGCGGATCAGGCGCCGAGGCGCCGCTGCCGCGTCGAGTAGTCGCGCAGGGCGCGCAAGAAGTCGACCTCGCGCAGGTCGGGGTAGAGCGCCTCGACGAAGTAGAACTCGGAGTGCGCGGACTGCCAGATCATGAAGTCGGAGAGGCGCTGCTCGCCCGAGGTGCGGATGACGAGGTCGGGGTCGGCCTGCCCGCGCGTCCACAGGTGCTCGCCGATCTCCTCGGGGGTGAGGCGCTCGGCGAGGGTGTCGATCGTGCCGCCTTCGGCCTGGTGCTCCGCGATCACGCTGCGCACGGCCTCCGCGATCTCGCTGCGCCCGCCGTATCCGACCGCGAGATTCACGTGCAATCCCGTATGGCCGGCGGTCTTCTCCTCGGCTGCGGCGAGCGCGCTCACGAGCCCTTCCGAGAGACCCGCGCACGAACCGACGTGCTTCACTCGCCAGTGCTCGTTCTCGGAGAGCTGCTCGGCGAGCTCGCCGATGATGCCGAGCAGGTCGTCGAGCTCCTGGCGATCCCTGGCTCTCAGATTGTCGGCCGAGAGCAGGTAGAGGGTGACGGTGCGCACGCCGGCCGCTTCGGCCCAGCCGAGCAGCTCGGGCACTTTGCGGGCGCCGGCGCGATGCCCGTAGGCCGCCCGCTCCTGCAGCCGCTGCTTCGCCCAGCGCCGGTTGCCGTCGACGATCATGGCGATGTGCTGCGGCACGCGGCCCGGGTCGATCTCGCGGCGCAGCCGTCGCTGATAGAGCCGGTAGAGAAAACCGGTGCGCGGCGTCGACTGCTCAGCTGTCACTCTCAGAGTGTATCGCCCGCGGGCTGCGCTGCTGCCCTGCGTCGCCCGCGCGCGAACCTGGTGAGACCCTACATATATGCACCGCTGGGACTGTGGCCTCCATACACTCGAGGCATGACCCCACGCGGCAGCACCGATCACGATGGCCCCCGGCGCGATCGCGCCGATCACCTCGGCTCCGACCGATCGGGCACCGCCCCCGACCCCCTCTCGCTGCCGCTGCTCGACGATGCGCTCGAACAGCGGGAGACGGTCGAGGCGAAGCCGCGCTGGCGCGGCTGGATCCATACCGGCATGTTCCCGATCACGATCGCCGCCGGCATCGTGCTCATCTGCCTCGCGCACGGCCCGATCGCGAAATGGGCATCGGCGGTCTACATGCTCTCGAGCATGCTGCTCTTCGGCGTCTCGGCGCTCTACCACCGCTTCAACTGGAAGCCGCGCACGAAACTCGTGTTCAAACGCCTCGACCACGCGAACATCTTCATCCTGATCGCGGGCACCTACACGCCGATCGCCCTGCTCGCCCTGCCGCTCGACCAGGGCGTGCTGCTGCTCGTGCTGGTGTGGGTGGGGGCGCTCGTCGGCATCGGGTTCCGCGTCTTCTGGGTCTCGGCGCCGCGCTGGCTGTACGTGCCGCTGTACGTGCTGCTCGGGTGGGCGGCGGTCATGTTCCTCGTCGACATCTACCGAGCGAGCCCCGCAGCCATGGTGCTCATCATCGTGGGCGGTCTGCTCTACACCTTCGGCTCGGTCGTCTACGGCTTCAAACGCCCGAACCCGGTGCCGGGCGTGTTCGGGTTCCACGAGATCTTCCACGCGCTCACCGTGCTCGCGTTCCTCTGCCACTGGACGGCGGCGCTGCTCGTCGCGCTCGACCCCGTCTACCTGCGGTAGCCTCACGCTGTGATCCCTGGGGATCCGCACCCCTGCCTCTCTCGCCCCCTCGTTCGCGTGGAGCCCGGTGCACCACTGGAGCCCTCGGGGCGGTGAACCGGGCTCCACGACTTCGGAGACGCGCGGGCGCGACGGGCAAAGTAGGCGCAGTGGGCGCGGGAGTCGTTCTCAGCCGAGGCCGAAGCGAACGACGGTGCGGGCGACCCAGCGCTCGAGCAGCTCCTCGCCATGGCGCGCGAGGTCGGGCCCGAGCTGCTCGAAGATCTCGGCGCTGATCAAGCCGATGAGCCCGGTCCAGGCTTCGATCGCGTCGGCGGCGAAGCCAGGCGCCTCGAACGCGAGCCGCGCGAACTGCGGGAACGAGTGCTGAGCGTCGAGATCCGCCACTCCCGCGGCGAGCACCGACGCGAGGGCCGGACTCACCCGCGGGCCGTCGGGGTCGCGTCTCGCGGCGCTCCCGCCGGCGAGCGCCCCCACGAACATCGCCATGACGCGCGTGCCGGGCGAGGTCGTCTCTCCGGCAGGCGCCTCGTAGCCGGGCACCGGCGATCCGTACAGTAGCGCCCACGATGCCGGCTGGGCGATCGCCCACTCGCGCATGGCCCGTGCGAGTCGCCCGAGCCGCGTCGCATCGTCGGCGCCGGCGGGGCCCTCCGGCCGCAGCCCGACGTCGATGCCGGCTTCGACGTGGCGGGCGAGCTCGGTGTAGGCGTCGACGACGAGCAGCGTGAGCAGCGCGTCGCGGTTGGCGACGTGCCGGTAGATCGCCGACGACGCGACGCCGAGGCCGCGGGCGATCTCCCGCACTGAGAGCGCCGCGGCTCCCTTCTCCGCGAGCTGCGCCCTGCCGTGCCGCACGATGCCCGCGCGCATCAGGGATCGCGCTTCTGCGTGCGTGCGACGTGGGCGATCCATGGCTTCATGATGCCAGCGTCGGGCTGCTCGCGCAATTCAGAGATCACTGCTCTTGATTTTGTCGAGCCCTTCACGTAGATTCGTTCTCGAAATTCAGAGAGCACTGATCACAGAACATGGAGCACCATGCACTATCTCATCACTGGAGCCGGGCAGATCGGACGCCAGCTCGCCGCCGACCTCTCCGGGAGCGGACACGACGCGACCATGCTCCGGCGCGGCACGGGAGCGGTGCCCGGGGCACGAGTCCGCTCGGGCGACGCCGGGGATCGAGCGGAACTGCGGGACGCAGCATCCGGGGCCGCCGCGATCCTCCACTGCATCCACGCGCCGTACTCCGCCCGCGCCTGGCGGCAGCAGCTGCCGCAGCGCGAACAGGCGGTCATGGATGTCGCCGCAGAACTCGGCATTCCGGTCGTCTTCCCCGAATCGGTCTACGCGTTCGGGCACGGCGCCCGCCACCTCGCCGAGTCGTCTCCCATCGCACCGGTATCCCCGCTCGGAGAAGTGCGCGCCGAGCTGCTCGCGGCGCGGGCCGAACATCCGGCGCTGACCGCTTCGGTGGTCGCCTCCGACCTCGTCGGCCCGACGGCCGTCGCGCAGTCGTCGGCGATCGTCGCGACCGTGCTCGCCCCTGCGGCCACCGGGCGGCGGGTCTGGGCGATGGGCGATCCCGATGCCCCGCACGCGGTGACGTCGATCCCTGACCTCGCCCGCGCGCTGATCGCCGCGATCGCGCTCGCAAGCGCCGACGGTACGGTGCTCACCGCCCCGACACCCGCCGCCCGATCCCAGCGCGACATGGCGCGCGACGCCGCTCGCACGAACGGGTCGAGCGACCCGACCGTGAGCCCGCTCCCCCGCGCGATACTCGCTGCGGGCGGCATCGTGTCGCCCATGCTGCGCGAACTCGCGCGACAGCACTACCTCTGGGCCGCGCCGAGCGAGATTCGCCCCGGGCG
This sequence comes from Leucobacter sp. GX0328, assembly GCF_053567315.1. Classification (NCBI taxonomy): domain Bacteria; kingdom Bacillati; phylum Actinomycetota; class Actinomycetes; order Micrococcales; family Microbacteriaceae; genus Leucobacter; species Leucobacter sp. GX0328. The sequence goes on along the minus strand of NZ_JBSGPC010000001.1, from coordinate 1,758,198 downwards.
CCTCACGACCGAGCTCGGCCTCGCGCCGACGCCGTGGGACCGCACGCTCGCGGAGTGGCACGCGGCGCGCTGAGCCCGGCCCGGCATTCCTCACAGGAGCAGACCCCGGTACTGCCGTGGAGCCTGAGGCACCACCGGAGTGCGCCGATCGGTGCGTGAGGCTCCACGACTCCGGATCGAGCACCCCGAGGGCCGGGCATCGAGTCGCCCCCCTATTCGGCCGCGAGCACCTCGAGCACCGCGGCGCCGTAGCGTTCGAGCTTCACCTGACCGATGCCCGAGATCGCGAGCAGCTGCTCGTCGTTCGTCGGCAGGTGCGCCGCGAGCGCGGCGAGCGTCGCGTCGCCGAAGACGACGTACCCCGGCACGCCCTGCTCCTTCGCCTCGGCAGCACGCCACGCGCGCAGCCGCTCGAAGACCTCGGCCTGCTCGGGCGAGAGCTCCGCCGCGGCGGCCGAACGCTTCGATCCCGATGCCTGCCGACCCCCGCCGCCCGCCCGCGTCATGACCTCCTCGCGCATGTGCACGGAGACCTCGCCGCGCTGCACCGCGAGCGCCTCGGGCAGCGGTGCGAGCACACCCCATTCTCCCCGGGCCTCGAGCAGGCCGGTCGCGAGCAGATGCCGCACGACCCCGCGCCACTGCGCCACCGACCACTCCTTGCCGATGCCCCAGGTCGACAGCTCGTCGAGTCGCAGCTGAGCGACGCGCTCGGACTGCACGCCGCGCAGCACGTCGATGTGCTGGCCGGCCGCGAAGGTGCGGTTCCGCTCGCGCTGCGTGCGCACGATCGTCGAGATGAGCATCTGGGACGGCGTCGTCGCATCCCACGTCTTCGGCGGGTTCAGGCAGACATCGCAGTTGCCGCAGCCCGCGGGCCGGCCCGAAGCATCGGGCGCCGATCCCTGGCCGAAATACCGCAGCAGAAAAGCGCGTCGGCACTCGACGCCCTCGCAGAGCGCCAGCATCGCATTCAGGTGCCGGGTCTGGTTCGCGCGCGTCGCCTGATCGCCGTCGCCCGACTCGATCATCTGCCGCTGCTGCACGACATCCTGCAGACCGTAGGCGAGCCACGCCTGCGACGGCAGACCATCGCGGCCGGCGCGCCCCGTCTCCTGGTAGTAGCCCTCGATCGACTTCGGCAGGTCGATGTGGGCGACGAAGCGCACGTCGGGCTTGTCGATGCCCATGCCGAACGCGATCGTCGCGACCACCACCACGCCGTCCTCCCGCAGAAAGCGGGTCTGCGCTTCGAGCCGCTCGTGCGCGGGCAGCCCCGCGTGGTAGGCCACCGCGTCGACCCCGGCCTGGCGCAGCGCCGCAGCAGTCTGCTCGACCCGCTTGCGGCTCAGCGCGTAGACGATGCCCGCGTCACCGGCATGCTCGCCCTTCACGAACGAGATCAGCTGGGCGCGCGCGTTCTGCTTCGAATCGATGCGGTAGCGGATGTTCGGGCGGTCGAAGCTCGATACGAAGTGCTGCGCCTGCTCCAGGTGCAGCCGCTCCGTGATCTCGCGGTGCGTCTCGGGGGTCGCGGTCGCCGTCAGGGCGATGCGCGGCACATCGGGCCAGTGCTCCGCGAGCGCGCCGAGTCGCAGGTAATCGGGCCTGAAATCGTGGCCCCACTGCGACACGCAGTGCGCCTCGTCGATCGCGAAGAGCGCGATGCGGCCCCGCTCGAGCAGCTCGACCGTGCCCGGGGCCGCGAGCCGCTCGGGGGCGAGGTAGAGCACGTCGAGTTCGCCGGCCGCGTAGGCGCGCTCGACCTCGCGGCGCTCATCGAGGCTCAGCGCCGAATTGAGCGCGGCCGCACGCACCCCGGCGAGTCTCAGCGCCGCGACCTGATCGTGCATGAGCGCGACGAGCGGTGACAGCACGATGCCCGTGCCCTCGCGCACGAGCGACGGGATCTGGTAGCAGATCGATTTGCCGCCGCCGGTCGGCATGAGCACGACCGCGTCGCCGCCCGCGATGACGCGGCGCACGATCTCCTCCTGCTCGCCGCGGAAGGAGTCGTAGCCGAACACCTCGGCGAGCACCTCGCGCGGGTCGCGGCCGACGTAGCTGCCGACGCTCATCGAAAGCTTCCGCCTACTGCTGAGGGGTCGCGGGGTTCCCGGGGCGCTCCGGACTCCCGGATCCCTCGGGGTCCTCGGGGCCGTCGGGGCCCTCGGCCGAGGCACCGGACGCACCCTCGGAACCGGCAGTGCTCGCGTCGCCCGCCGCACCTGCCGCGCCCGCCGCCGCGTCGCGCTCGGCCAGTTCGAGCGCGATCTGCTCGCGCGCATCATGTCGGTACTGGTTGCGACGGAGCTTGCGCACGAGCAGGAACCCGAGCCCGATCACGAGCAGCGCGAAGAGCCCGGTGACGAGGAAGCCCGCCACCCCCGGCGACACGATGTTCGGGTCGAACTCGGTGTCCTCCTCCGCAAGCTTCGCCGCCACGGTCCACACGCTCAACGGCATGCTCATGCGTTCTCCTCCTCGATCCCCTGGAACAGGTCTGCTTCGAATGCGCTCGTCGCCACGCGCGACGCCGCCAACCGGTAATCCTCGAACGGCCACGCCTCGCGCTGCAGCTCGTTCGGCCAGAAGAAGAACGGGCTGTCGGGCGGCACCTGGCTCGCGTGCGCGCGCAGCGCTGCGTCGCGGCGCTCGAAGAATCGGCCGACCTCGATCTTCGCCGTACTATCGGAGGGGCGCAGCGAGAACCGCTCAGCCAAGTCGGTGAACTGGCCGATGAGCGGCGACTCGGGGTCGCGCTCCTGCAGAGTCTCGAGCATGCGGCTGATGCGATCGGCGTTGAAGATCGACTCGTAGTACATCTTCTTGATGGTCCACGGCGCGCCCGCTTCGGGGTAGCTCTCCGCATCGCCCGAAACCTCCCAGGCCAGCTTCGAGATCTCGTGGCAGCGGATGTGGTCGGGGTGCGGGTAGCCGCCCTGCTCGTTGTACGTGATCATCACATGCGGGCGGAACTCGCGCACCACGCGCACGAGGGCCTCGGCCGACACCTCGGTCGGAATATCTGCGAACGACCCGGCAGGGATCGCTTCCCCCTCATCGGGCAGCCCCGAATCCTGGTAGCCGAGCCAGCGGTGCTCGAAACCGATGATGCCCTGCGCGCGGGCCATCTCATCGCGGCGCAGGCCGGCGAGATCGCGGCGGCTCTTCGGATCGCGTGCGACGAGGTCGTTGAGCACGTCGCCGCGCTCGCCGCCGGTGCAGCTGACGATCAGCACTTCGGCGCCCGCATCGAGGTAGTGCGCGTACGTCGCGGCTCCCTTGCTCGACTCGTCGTCGGGGTGCGCGTGCACGGCGATCAGCCTGAGCGTCATTCGCGTCCTTTCACAAGTGCCTCCCGGGCGACCCCGATACGCTGGCACAGGCATCAAGTCTACCCAGCACACTTCGGAGGTTTCCGTGTCGGAGGCGCATCCCCCCGTTTCGGGCGCTTCGGCGACGCACGACCTCGACGACCGCTACGGCACGCGCCGCAAGGGCCGCTTCGACCGGCGCTTCGCCTGGGCCGCCGCAGTGCTCATGGTGCTCGGCGGCGCCGGCTATCTCATCTGGAGCGGCTGGGAGCAGACGACTCAGATCGAAGCGCAGGACATCGCCTTCTCCGCCGCCAGCGACTCCGAGGGCACCGTCAAGTTCATGGTGAGCGGGCCCGCCGAGACTCCGATCGCATGCGCGATCGAAGCCCTCAGCCCGTCGAAGGCGACCGTCGGGTGGAAGGTCATCCTCGTGCCGGCGTCGGCCGAGCGCTCCCACACGATCACCACGCGCATCTTCACGACGACGCCCGCGACCGCCGGTTACGTGAAGGAGTGCTGGGCCGTCGAAGCCGCGTAGCCCCGCGCGGCTCCACGGTTTTCCCGGCCGCACCTGCTAATCTGAGGCGACGCCCTGAGGTTCTCAGGGCGTTTGCGTTACCCGCCCCTGCGGCCTGACGCAACGGACCCACACGGAAACGAGGAGCACCGATGGCCGAGCCTGCACAGACCTGGTTGACGCAGGAAGCCTTCGATCGTCTGCAGACCGAGCTCGATGAGCTCTCGGGCCCCGGACGACGCGACATCGCATCCCGCATCGAAGCGGCGCGCGAAGAGGGCGACCTCAAGGAGAACGGCGGCTACCACGCCGCGAAAGACGAACAGGGCAAGATGGAGGCACGCATCCGGGACCTCGAAGAACTGCTCAAGCACGCCGTCGTCGGCGAAGCGCCGCAGGCGAGCGGCATCGTCGAGATCGGCACCGTCGTCACGGCCGAGATCTTCGGCGACGAGGAGCGCTTCCTGCTCGGCAGCCGCGAGCTCGCCGACGGATCGGACCTCGACGTCTACAGCGCGGACAGCCCGCTCGGTCTCGCGATCATCGGCATGAAGATCGGTGAAGAGGCGAGCTACGAGGCCCCGAACGGCAACCGGATCCCCGTCAAGATCCTCGCCGTGGAGACCTACGCCGGCTGACGCCCCGGCAGATCGCGAGAGGCCACTTCCGACGCTGTCGGGGGCGGCCTCTCGCGATTCTCGCTTCGCGCCGTGCGCTCGTTCGGATGTGAGCGCTCGTTCGGATCTTCCGGCCGCTGTTCGTCCGAATGAGCTCGCAAATCCGAGCGAGCTAACGGCAGGGCACACCGCCGGCCGCAGTGGCGGCCGCGAGCGCCACGGCGCGACACTGCGCGTCGCACTTCTAGTAGCGCTCCACCCCGCGCAAAGCTCCGTGGGCCGGCCGCTGTAGCGGCCGCGAGCGCCACGGCGCGACGCTGCGCGTCGCGCTTCTAGTAGCGCTCGCCCACCCTGACGGTGTAGCCGGCATCGCGCAGCGCCTGCGCCACCGCATCGCCGTGCGCGTGGCCGCGGGTTTCGATGTGCAGCTCGAGCTCGACCTCGCTGACCGGCAGCTCGGTCGCGTGACGGGTGTGAATCACTTCGACGACGTTCGCGTTCTGCTCGGCGACGATCGTGGCCGTGCGCACGAGCTGGCCCGGCACGTCGGGCAGCAGGATGCGCAGCTTCATGTAGCGGGCCGACGCCGCGAGACCGTGGCCGATGACGCGCTGCAGCAGCAGCGGGTCGATGTTGCCGCCCGAGAGCACCGTCGCGGTGACGCCCTGGGCCTTGACTTTGCCCGACAGAATCGCCGCGACTCCGGCCGCACCGGCGGGCTCGACGACGAGCTTCGCCCGCTCGAGCAGCATGACGATCGCACGAGCGATATCGTCGTCGCTCACCGTGACGATCTCGTCGACGTGATCGCGCACGATCGCGAACGTGAGATCGCCCGGCCGCGCCACGGCGATCCCGTCGGCGATGGTCGGCTTCGTCTGGATCGTCACCGGGTGACCGGCGTCGATCGACGGCTGGAAGGGCGCAGCGTTCTCGGACTGCACGCCGATGATGCGCATCGGCCGCCCCTCGCGCTGAGCCCGCAGCTTGGCCGCGAGCGCGACGCCCGAGATGAGGCCGCCGCCGCCGATCGGCACGATGATCGTCTCGACGTCGGGGCGGGTCTCCAGGATCTCGAGGGCGACCGTGCCCTGCCCTTCGATGACCGCGGGGTGGTCGAAGGGCGGCACCATGATCGCGCCCGTCTCCTCCACGAACTTCTTCGCCGCGACCTTGGTGTCGTCGAACGTCGCGCCCTCGAGCACCGTGTCGGCGCCGTAGCCGCGGGTCGCCTGCAGCTTCGGCAGCGCGACGCCGCGCGGCATGAAGATGGTGGCCTTGATGCCCAGCTCGCGCGCCGCGAAGGCGACGCCCTGAGCGTGGTTGCCCGCCGAGGCCGCGACGACGCCGCGGGCGCGCTCCTCCTCGGTGAGCTGCAGCAGGCGGTTGTAGGCGCCGCGCAGCTTGTAGGCGCCCGTGCGCTGCAGGTTCTCGCATTTCAGGAAGACCTGCGGTACATCGAGCACTTCGGCTAGATATCGTGACGACTCAAGAGGTGTGCGCTGAGTAATCTTGTGGACCACCCCGAGCGCGCGTTCGAAGTCTTCGAGAACGGGGGCACCCTCAGTCATCATCTTCCTTCCTTGCGCCGCAGACTTGCGACATGCTTTGCCCGGTTCCGGGCCCGTTGTGAGATCTTGTCGAGACGGTGGTACTCGGCGACGGGATCCGTGCCGGCCTCCCACTCTTTGCGGACCAGCGTGTTGACGATCGAGTTCGCCGCTGCGGCGAGCGGCACCGCGAAGAGGGCGCCCGGGATACCGGCGAGCAGCGCGCCGGTCGACACGGCGAGCACGACGCCCAGCGGATGCACGCGCACGGCGCTGCCCATCACGAGCGGCTGCAGCACGTGGCCCTCGATCTGATTGACGAGGATCACGACGCCGAGCATGATGAGGGCGTTCACGGGACCGTTGTAGACGAGCGCGATGAAGGTCGCGAGCAGTCCGGTCGTGATGGCGCCCAGGAACGGGATGAACGACCCGAGGAAGACGAGCACTGCGATCGGGATGGGCAGCGGCACTCCGAGCAGGGCCGCGCCGACGCCGATGCCGACCGCGTCGACGAAAGCGACGAAGATCTGCACGCGCACGTACTGGCCGACCGACACCCAGCCCGAACGGCCGGCCGCCTCGACCGGCGCGTGCGCGCGGGCGGGCAGGAAGCCGAGCACCCAGAACCAGATGCGCTTGCCGTCGATGAGCAGGAAGATCAGCGAGAAGAGCGTGAGCAGCATGCCCGTCACGAACTGGCCGGCAGAGGTCGCGACGCCGAGAGCGCCGTTCCAGATCTCGGACTGGTGATCCTCGATCGTCTTCATCAGCTGCGCGGTGAACGCGTTGACCTCGCGCACGTTGATGCCGAACGCGTTGTTCTCGATCGATTTCAGCAGCTCCCACCACACCTCTTCGGTGCGCGCGGCGAGATCGCCGAAGCCCTTGCGCAACTGCGTGACGATCAGCGCGACGAGCACGGTGACGCAGGCGATGAACGCGACGAGCGCGGTGACGACGCCGAGCCAGCGGGGCGCGCCGCGGCGCTCGAACCAGCGCACGATCGGCGCGAGCAGCGCCGTCAGCAGAATGGCGACGAGCAGCGGGATGACGATGATGCGCACCTGCACGATGAGCCAGAGCGCCCCCGCGCAGGCCATCCCGATGAGGATGAGGCGCCACGACCAGGCCGCGGCGACGCGCACGCCGAGCGGTAGCTCGTGCTCGGCGTTCACCGGCTCCCGGGGTGCGTCGTCGCTCGTTGCCTTCTCCACGGGATCATCCTAGCGAGCGGCGCGTACCGTTCTCTTCATGCGATTCGCAGCCGGGCGGCGCGTCACCAGAAGTGGAGGGCCGGAATGATGAGGAAGATGCCGACCAGCACGACGAGCACCGACAGGCCGAAGCAGATGTTCGCGGCGACGGTCGCCCACCGCGGGCGCCCCAGGTCGTCGACGTCGTCGTCCTCCTCATCGCGCGAGGGGCCGTTCGGTTCGTAGGTGCCGTCAGCCCGCGGCACGGGAGGCGCCGGGGTAGCGAGGAAGCGGATGCCGAGCGAGTAGAGCGCGACGACGAACACCGCGGCGAACAGCGCGGCGGCGAACACGAGGACGAAAGCCAGCCAGTCGATGTTCATCGGTTCCCTCCCTTCGCGCCGCGCTTCGCGGCCTTCTTCGCTGCAGCGGCCTCGGCGGCCGCGAGCTTCTCGGCCTCGCGGGCCGCGCGATCGTCGCGCACGGCCGACTGCGCGACCGAGGTCAGGTCGCCCGTGTCGAGCTGGCTCTTCTTGAGGCGGTTCTTGCGGATGCGCACCGCGTACCCCGACTCCGCGACATCGGGCACAGGGATCGCGTTGTCGGCGTCGACCTTGTTGCGGCTCGAGCGCCAGAAGATGAACAGGATGAAGGCCAGCCCGACGACGGCGTCGATGATGACGCCGACGGTGCCGAGGTGGGCGATCAGCGCGGCGACGGCGCCGACGATGCCCGAGGCCGGGAGCGTGAAGAGCCAGCCGAGGCCGATGCGGCCGACGGCGCGCCAGCGCACGCTCGAGCCGCGTCGCCCGAGGCCCGAACCGATGACCGAGCCCGACGCCACCTGCGTGGTCGAGAGCGCGAAGCCGAGATGGCTCGACGCGAGGATGGTCGCGGCGGTGCTGGTCTCGGCGGCGAAGCCCTGGGCCGGCTTGACCTGGGTCAGGCCCGCGCCGAGCGTGCGGATGATGCGCCAGCCGCCCGAGTAGGTGCCGATCGCGATCGCGAGGGCGCAGGCGATGATCACCCAGAGGTGGGGGCCGGTGCCCGGATCCTGCATATTCGCGGCGACGAGGGTGAGCGTGATGACGCCCATCGTCTTCTGCGCGTCGTTCGTGCCGTGGGCGAGGGCGATGAGCGAGGACGACGCGATCTGCGCGTAGCGGAAGCGCCCGCGGCCGTCCTTCTTGCCGTCGTGACGACGCGTGATCGCGTACGCGACGCGGGTGGCAGTGAAGGCGACGATGCCCGCGGTGAGCGGGGCAGCGACCATCGGGATGAGCACCTTCGACAGGAAGACGCCGCCGTTGACGGCGCTGATGCCGGCGCCGACGATCGCCGCGCCGATGAGGCCGCCGAAGAGCGCGTGCGACGAGCTCGACGGCAGACCGTAGAGCCACGTCACGAGGTTCCACACGATGGCGCCGATGAGCCCGGCGAAGATCATCTCGGGCGAGATCAGCACCCCGCCGTCGCCCTCGTTGATGAGGCCGCCCGAGATCGTCTTCGCCACCTCGGTCGAGAGGAAGGCGCCGACGAGGTTGAGGATGGCGGCCAGCAGAACGGCCGTCTTGGGCTTCAGCGCGCCGGTCGCGATGGGCGTGGCCATCGCGTTGGCGGTGTCGTGGAAGCCGTTGGTGAAGTCGAAGAAGAGCGCCAGTACGATGACCAGCAGCACGATGATGGTGAGTTCCACCGGCGTCTTTCGTTAGATACGGGCTCAGGGTCTAGGTTCGACACCTGCCACTCGAATTTCACGAACTGTTCAGCGAAACCCGTTGACACGCGCGCTATTCATGGTTCCACCTTGTCAGCACATGGTCAAGCCGAGCCCCGCGAGTTCACTCGGCGTTCACTTCACGCCGCGGCCCCAGCGACCGCTCGTAGACTGGCGGTACACGACCGCACGCACTCCGGCCCGACGGCCGGCGTTAGGAGCACCAGATGAGCACCCCAGAACTCGGCGATTTCACCCCGGCCGACGGCACCATCACGATGTTCTCGACCGAGTGGTGCGGCTACTGCAAGCGCCTATCGCTCATGCTGAACAAGACCGGCGTCGACTATACCGTCGTCGATATCGAGAAGACTCCGGGCACCGAAGAGCTCGTGAAGGCCGTCAACGGCGGCAATGCGGTCGTACCGACCGTCGTCTTCCCCGACGGCACGACCGCCACGAACCCGTCGCTGCAGGAGGTGCAGGCGCGGCTCAGCCGAAGTTGAGCCGCGCTTCGGCGTAGCGCGTCTCGGGCACCATCTTGAGGTGCCCGACCGCGCGTTCGAACGGCACCATCTCGATACGGTCGCCGTGCAGGCCCGCCATGGTGCCCCAGAGGCCCGCCTCCGCCGCATCGGCGGCCGCGATGCCCGACCGCGTCGCGAGCACCCGGTCGAACGCCGTCGGCGACCCGCCGCGCTGCACGTGCCCGAGCACGGTCGAGCGCGATTCGACGCCCGTGCGCTCCTCGATGAGCGAGGCGAGCACGTCGGCGACGCCGCCGAGCCGCGGCCGGCCGAACCCGTCGAGCCCGTCGCGCGTGACGGCCTGGTCGATGCCCTCGAACTTGAAGCCCTCGGCGACGACAACGAGCGACGAGCGGCCGCGATCCCTGACGCTCAGCACCCATTCGCAGATCTGCTCGATCGATTCGGGGAACTCGGGGATCAGGGTGACCTGCGCGCCGCCCGCCATGCCCGCGTGCAGCGCGATCCACCCGACGTCGCGGCCCATGACCTCGAGCACCATGCAGCGGCGGTGGGAGTCGCCGGTGGTGCGCAGGCGGTCGATCGCTTCGGAGGCGATGGAGACGGCCGTATCGAAGCCGAAGGTGTAGTCGGTGCCGTCGAGGTCGTTGTCGATGGTCTTCGGCAGGCCGACGACCGGGATGCCGGCCGCGGTGAGGAGGCTGCCGACGGTCTGCGTGCCGTTGCCGCCGATCAGCATGAACGCATCGATGCCGTATTCGGCCATGCGGGCGCGGATCTGATCGATGGTGACCTCGTCGCCCTGCTCGGTGAGGAAGGGCTGCACTCGGCTGGTGCCGAGCATGACGCCGCCGAGCGGCGAGAGCCCGCGCACGGCGGGGCGGTCGAGCGGAATGAGATCGCCCTCGTGGAAGCCGCGCCAGCCGTCCATGAAGCCGACCATCTCGAAGCCGTGCACCTCGACGGCGCGCAGCACGGCGCCGCGGATCGCCGCATTCATGCCCGGACTATCGCCACCTGAACAGAGAACGCCGATGCGCACTGGTCCCCCACTTCTTCACCATCGAGACGCGGATGTCCCGATAACCCATCCCATGCTAGCGATGGCGGTAACTATCCGAATAGATGCAATCGCGCCAACTTCGGGACCGAAGCTGCCAGGGGCGCGCTTCGGTCGGCGGTCCGGAGCGGGCCGGTGTCGAGCGCCCCGCCCGGCTCAGGCGGTCCGATCCCCCAGCGCGCCCTGCAGCACGCCCATGAGCGCGCGCAGCTGCACCGAATCCTCGTCCTCCTCGGGCGCCGCGGCGCCGTCGAGGGCGCGGGCCGCGAGACCGGCCTTGCCGTCGATGAGCTCGGCGATCTTCGCGTCGATCGTCTGGGCGGCGATGATGCGCCACGCGGTCACCGGCTCGTCCTGGCCGATGCGGTGCACGCGGTCGATCGCCTGCGTCTGCTCGGCGTCCGTCCAGCTGAGCTCGGCGAGCACCACGTTCGACGACGCCTGCAGGTTGACGCCCACGCCGGCCGCGGTCAACGAGCAGACGGCGACGGCGACGTCGGGGTCGTTGTTGAACGCGTCGATCTGCTCCTGCCGGAAGGCGGAGGTCTGGTCGCCGCGGATCGACACCGTCTTGAGCCCGGCCTCGGCGAGCTGCTGCTCGACCCGATCCATGACGTCGATGTGCTTCGCGAAGAACACGACCTTCCCGACCGAGCGGGCGAGCTGCGCCGCGTAATCCGCAGCGAGCCCGGCCTTCGCCTGACCGATCTGGCGCACCATCGTGAACACGTTCAGGCCGTCGGCCGAGGCGTTCGCCTCCTCGAGCTCCTGCGCGCACACCATGCGGATGATGGCGTCGTCGCCGAGCTTCTGGCCGAGCTTGCCGTTCTTGACGGCGGTGAAGCGGTCGACGAGCTTTCGCGCCAGTTTCGCCTCCGCGTCGCGGATGCCGCGGCCGAATTCGTCGTCGAGCTCGACGGGCAGGTCGACCACGCGCTTCGCGGGGAGGTCGGCGGCGACGTCGACCTTGCGCCGCCGCACGATGCCCATGTCGATGACGCTCTGGCGCGCTTCGGGGTAGAACGCCGGGTCGGCCGGGGTCCAGCCGTTGTTCTCGAGCTTCGCCATCAGCTCGGGGCCGGGCTTGTCGGCGTCGGTCCAGCCGAGGAAGCGCCAGATCGCCCGGAAATCGTCGATGTCGTTGATGAGCGGGGTGCCCGTGAGCGCGATGAGCAGCGGCGAGGCGCCCGGCGTGCGCTCGCGGATGCTCTCCGCGAGCCGCAGCACGTTGCGCGAACGCTGCGACTGCACGTTCTTGATCATGTGCGCCTCGTCGACGACCATGCCTTTGAAACCGAATCGCGAGATCCAGCTGAGGTGGCGGTCGAGAATCTCGTAGTTCACGACGAAGACGTCGGCGAAGGGATCGAGGCCCTGCCCGTCGCCGTGGATGACCGTGACGCGGCGCTGCGGGGTCCAGCGCTGGGCCTCGCGGGCCCAGTTCATCTTCACGACGTTGGGCACCACGACGAGCAGCGGGTAGGCGTCGGCGACGGAGGCCGCGAGCACCGACTGCGCGGTCTTGCCGAGGCCGGGCTCGTCGGCGAGCAGGAAGCTGCGATGCCCGTCACCGACGCTCGCGAGGAAACGGGCCTGGTGCGGCATGAGCTCGAGGCCCGCGGGCGCGAGGCGGTCGGGCACGGGCGGCTCGGGCAGCTCCATGCAGGCGGCCGCTCCGCCGCCCTGCTCGAACGCCTTCAGCATCGGCGAGAACAGCTCCCAGTTCGCGAGGCGCACGACCGGGGTCGGCTGCTTCGGCGGGGTGAGCACCGGGCTGAGGAAGGGGTTCGCGAGCATGCGGCCGTCGATGCCGGTCGGCTCGACCTGGCGCTCGGCGAGCTCGGGCGGCACGTAGGCCTGCACCGGCTTCGTCTCGGCCTCGGGCAGCTCGGGCAGCTCGATGCCGGCCTGGGTCAGCATCTTGCGCTTGAGCAGGCGGGTCGCATCGGTGATCGGGGCGGCCGGCTCGAGCAGCGTGATGAGGCTCGTGTCGCGCGCCGCGGTCTTCGCGAGGATCGCTGCGACGCCGTCGAGCCGCTTCAGCGTCTCGGCGCGCTCGGCCTCGCTCACGTTCTCGTCGGTCTTCACCCGTGCGCGTTCCTCGCGCATGAGCAGCGCGATGACATGGAACTTGGTGCGGCCCGCGGGCGAGGCCTTGCCGCGCTGCGCCGATGCTTCGACCTCGCGCACGGCGCGGGCGAGCAGCGGGATGATGCCCTCGTTGTGGCTGTGCTTACGACGCGCGCTCGCGCGTCCCTTCGCGCCCGAGTGGCGCGTGGCAGTGGTGGTTGCCAATGCGTCTCCTGATCAGAGTGGTTCGCCCCGGAGATCTCACCGGAACGAGAACGGCCTGCGACAGTGGGCCTGACACGTGAAATGCACGGGGCCGAAAAACAGCTGCGCGAAGCGCGACCTCCGACTAGTTTACCACTCTTCGGTCATGGCTCGGGTGCACAGGGATCGGGTTTGCCGCACATCGGCGTGCATCTGCTCGATCAGGCCTTCGAGGGAGTCGAACCGCACCATGCCGCGCAGCCGCTCGCCGAAGAAGACCTCGATGCGCTCGCCGTAGATGTTCTCCGAGAAATCGAGCAGGAACGCTTCGACCCGCGGTTCGCCGTCGGGCTCGAACGTGAGGTTCACGCCGACGGAGATCGCGGCGACGTAGCGCCGGCCGCCGACCTCGGCCCAGCCGGCGTAGACTCCGTCCGCGGGAATCAGCCCTTCGATACGCCCGCCCAGATTCGCGGTCGGGAAGCCGAGCTCGCGCCCGCGCGCGTCGCCGTAGACGACCTCGCCGCGCACAGCCGGCGGACGGCCGAGCATGCGCGCCGCCGCGGCGATGTCGCCGCCGGTGATCGCTTCGCGGATGCGCGACGACGACACCTGCTCGTGGTGCGGGCCGCGCACCCAGTCGACGACCTCGACCGCGAAGCCGAGGCGCTCCCCCATGCTGCGCAGCAGTGCGGCGTCGCCCGCGCCGCGATGGCCGAAACGGAAGTCGGCGCCGAGCACGATGAGCTTCGCCCGCAGACGGCCGACGAGCACCTCTTCCACGAAGCGTTCGGCAGGGATCGCCGCGACGCTCTCGTCGAACGCGATCATCGCGCAGGCGTCGATGCCAGCCGCTGCGAAGGCCTCGAGCCGCTGCTCGCGGCTCGAGAGCGCGGGCGGGCAGCTGCCGGGCCGCAGGAACGACAGCGGGTTGTTCGCGAAGGTGAAGACGACCGAGCTCAGCGGCGCCGCATCGCGCACCCGGTCGAGGATGGCGCGGTGCCCGCGATGGAGCCCGTCGAACTTGCCGATGGCGATGGCAGTGCCGTCGGGGAAGGCCGCGGGGTCGATCTCCTGGATCGTCTCGTAGATCTGCACTATGCGCCGCTCTCCTCGGTCGCGCGGCCGCTGCGCTTCAACCAGACGAGGCCGAGCACGGGCAGCACCAGTGGAATCAGCAGGTAGCCGCTGCCGAAGTGCGACCACACCGACGGGTGCGCGAACCACTGGGGCGCTGCGAAGCTCAGCACGCCCACCACGAGCACACCGCACAGTTCGAAGAACAGCGCGGCCCAGGCCACCCGGCGCCAAGCCCCGGAGTCGCTGCGGCGCCCTTTCACGAGCGCGATCGAGGCGACGATGTAGACGACTCCGGCGACCGCGGAGAGCGCGTACGCGAACGGGGCCTCATCGAACTTGCGCAGGATCTGGTAGACCGAGCGGAAGGTTGCGGCGAGCGCGAGGACGATGTAGACGGCGACGAGCACGCGACCGAGACCGCCGATGCGATCGTGCGCTGCCCCGGGGGTCGCTGCAGTGACCGGTTCTCGGAGTTCGGCGTCTGACACGCGCTCCAGTGTAGCGCGGGGCACCGTGGGCTTCGCTCAGATGACTTCGGATGCCGGCGCTCCGGCGGGAGGGGTGCACGCCCTCGCACCGGAGCACCGGAGCGCCTGAACCGGCTCAGGCCGTGGCCCGCTGATCTTCGACGACGCTGCCGTCGGCGCGCTTCAGCGGCGAGGTGCTCCCGTCGGGCTCGATGCGGCCGTCGGTCGAGCATGCGTAGCCGTCGTCCTTCGGCTCCTTCGGGTCGATGAACATCGGGACGATCACCCACGTGCCGTCCTCGCCGTCGAGCGCGCGGCACATCAGCTCGGTCTTGTTCCGATCGATCACCAGGCGCAGCTCGGTCGCGTCTTCGAGGAAGGTGACATCGGTGTCGGAGTCGCCGGCGCCGAAGATCTGGCGTTCATCCGCCGGCGCCGGTTCGAACGCGGCCGCTCCCGTGACACCGAAGATCTCCTGATTGGCCCAGCAGCGCTTGCCGTCGATGTAGGTCATGACGCCGTCCTCGCCATCCGCAATCCCACCGCAGCCCTCGAGCGACGGCACGATCTTGCCGTCGGTCACCAGGTTGCGCACGCCGATCGCATGCTCTGCATCGATACCGACCTCATCCGCCCACGCGAGCACTACCGGCTCGGCGGATGCCGAAACGATCCACGGTTCGATGCCGTCCTCCTGCATCGCACCGATGAGATCCTTGATCTGCGGGTAGACGCGCACATAGCCGTCCACCTCGGTCGTGCCGACCGTCCATCCGGCACCCACCTCCTCCGCGAGCAACGCGCTCTTCGCCTCCGTCGCCAGCCCCTGCGCCTCCTCCGGGGTGTACCCCGACAGGAGCGCGGCGCTCCAGGCGTAGGCCGCGTTGATGCGTCGCGCGTCGTACCCCTCGAACGCCGTCTCCCCCGACGTCGTCTCGCCGTCGAGCACCGCGACGAGCTCGTCGGCGCAGACCGCGTTGCTCGAGGTGGGCAGCGGTGCGCCCGCAGGAGTATCGACGCCGCATGCCGCGCTGAGCGCCGACGCCGCCGCCGCTGTCAGGTACCGGCTCGTCGTGCTCCAATCCTGGCCTGCGGGCTGCAGCACCTTGTCGTGGTTGATCATCCAGTAGTTCGTGCCGTAGCCGATGTCGTTCTTCACGACGGTGTTATCCCAGTCGAAGATGGCGACCGGTTCCGCCGTATCGCTGCTCGATCCCCCGTCGTCGGCGCACGACCCCTGCGTCGTGAGCATCTCGTCAAGGGCTTCCCGTGCGTTGTCGGGCCATTCGATCTTCGGATCGAGCGTGCGGCATTCGGAGCCGGGAGCTGCCTGCATCGCGTCGTTCTGAGTCGGGCTCGAACAGGCGGCGAGCCCGGTGATCAGCACGGCCGCCGCTCCGAGAGCGATCAGTGGGCGTGTGGAGTGTGGCATGTGTATCCTTACTGCCGAGACGCCTTGCGCGCGTCTCGGCCTCGTCGTTGAGGCACAGCAAATCTAATGGTCTTTTTTTGGACCATTAGATTGCCCACGTTCCCACTCCCGCCGATCGCTGTCAAGAGCGGCGCCGCAATTCGCAGACTTTCGCCCAGACTACGAACCGGGGCGGCTCACCTCGTCGCACCGGTGCCCGATGCGCCGTCTACCCCCAGATGACGAGCATGCGGTACGTCATGACGGCGACCGACAGGTTCACCACGACCAGCACCAGGTTCGCCCAGCGCGAGCGGTCGATGAGCGCCCAGAAGACCGCGGCGACGGGCAGCAGGAAGGCGACGATGAGATACATCCAGAACTCGAGCGGGTCGCCGGCCGGCTCGTTGCCGGCGAACGGGGCCGCGATCGAGATGACGATCTGCACGAGCAGCAGCAGCGCCCCGACGAGCGTCGCCCCAAGCGTGTAATCGTTCGGCGGCTGCTTGCGCAGCGCCATGACGAGGCACAGCACCGCCGCCGCGACACCGACGACGATGACGACCGCCGCGAACCAGGCGATCACCGCGCCGCCTCGGGCCCGCCGACGGGTACCGGGAAGTTCGTGACGACGCGCGTGCGCCCCTTGCGCACTTCGACGAGGCCCACGAGCCGACCGTCGGGCGCGATCGCCGCCACGAGCGGCGCATCCCGGTGCTCGCCGACCTCGAGACGCTTGCCGTTGCCGAGGTCGACCGCCTGCTCGTCGGTGAGCGGCAGCTCCGGGAACAGCATGCGCGCGATCTCGGTGGGCGAGAACAGTCGACCGACACGCCCCTCCGCGAGGTCTGCGACAGGCGTCGCCCCGGACAGGCCGAACGGCCCGACCCGCGTGCGCCGCAGCGCGACGAGATGCCCGCCGACCCCCAGCCCCTCGCCGAGGTCGCGTGCGAGCGCGCGGATGTACGTGCCCGACGAGCACTCGACGATCGCATCGACATCGATCACGTCGAACGGCGTCTCACTGCCAGAAAGGCTCGCCGCTGCCACGAGCCGCGGCTCCTCGATCTCGAACGAGTGGATGGTCACCGGCCGCTTCTTCAGTTCGACCTGCTCGCCGTCGCGTACCCGGTCGTAGGCGCGCTTGCCGTCGACCTTGATCGCGCTGACCGCGCTCGGCGCCTGCTCGATGGCGCCCGTGAGGTCGGCGACGCCCGCTCCGATGCGCTCCGGATGCGCTGCCAGCTCCTCGACCTCGACGGGAGCCGCGATGTCGAGGATCGACCCCTCGCGGTCGTCGGTCACGGTCGAAGCGCCGAGCCTGATCGTCGTCTCGTAGGTCTTGCCGAGCCCCACCAGATGCGTCAGCAGCCGCGTCGCCGGGCCGACGCCGAGCACGAGCAGCCCCGTCGCCATCGGATCGAGCGTGCCCGCATGGCCGACCTTGCGCGTGCCGAGCGTCCGACGCGCCTTCGCGACGACGTCATGGCTCGTCCAGCCCTCCGCCTTGTCGACGAACAGTATCGCGCCCTGCTCGGGCGTTCTCGCAGCCTCGTGAATCACCCCACCAGCCTACGGCCTGGCCGGGCCGCGATCCTGACGCCGCCCGGGTACCGCGGCCGCACGGGCGGCCCCTGCACCGCCGCCCGGGAGCGCGGGCCTAGACTCGGGCTGATGGATGCGGAACGGATTGCGAGCGAGACGAACGACTGGTTCGCGCGAGAGGCGCGCGACCTCCCCTGGCGCTCCCCCGGCACCGACCCGTGGGGCGTGCTCGTCTCGGAGTTCATGCTGCAGCAGACCCAGGTCGACCGGGTGCTGCCCCGGTGGCTCGAATGGATGGAGCGCTGGCCGACGCCCTCCGCGCTCGCCGCCGAGGCACCCGGCGAAGCGGTGCGCGCGTGGGGCCGCCTCGGCTACCCCCGCCGCGCGCTCTGGCTGCACCGGGCCGCCGTCGAGATCGCCGAGCAGCACGGCGACCGCGTTCCCGCCGACGTCGAGCAGCTGCTCGCGCTCACCGGCATCGGCCCCTACACCGCCCGCGCAGTGGCCGCATTCGCGTTCGGCGAGCGCCACCCCGTCGTCGACACCAACACCCGGCGCGTGATCGCGCGACTGGTGCACGGCCGCGCCGCCGCAGGCATGCCCGCGCCCCGCGACCTCGACGACATGGAGGCGCTGCTGCCCGACGCCCCGGCCGCCGCAGCACGGTTCAACGCCGCCGCGATGGAGCTCGGCGCCACCGTCTGCACTGCCCGCGCCCCGCGCTGCGACGCATGCCCCGTCGCGGCGCTCTGCGAATGGCGCGGCGCCGGCTACCCCGACAACGCCCCCGCGAAGCGCCCGAAGCAGGCCAAGTTCGCGGGCAGCGACCGCCAGGTGCGCGGCCGCATCATGGCGAAGGTCCGGGCGACGAGCGGGGCGATCCCTGTCGAGACCGCGCTCGCCGCAGGTGCCGCGCCAGGCACGGCCGACCCCGCGCAGGCGCGCCGGGCCTACGATTCGCTCATCGCCGACGGGCTGCTCATCGAGCGCGCCGGCACCGCACGACTGCCCTGACCACGCCGCGCGCGACCGGCACTACTCGACGTCGTCGGCCTCGCGCGGCTTCACGTACGGGTCCGCCTCGCCCGCGTACTGGGCGCCGGCCGCGAGCTGCGCAGCCGCTTCGTCGCGCCGCTTCGCTTCGGCGAGCAGATCGTTCAGGTGCTGCGCGTTCTCGGGCAGCTCGTCGTGGATGAACTCGAGCGTCGGCGTGAGTCGCGTGCCGAGCTGCTTGCCGACCTCGCTGCGCAGCATACCGGTCGCGGCCTTCAGCGCGGCGGCCGAATCGGCCTGCTCCTGCTCGTCGCCGAACACGGTGTAGAAGACGCTCGCATGCTGCAGGTCGCCGGTCACGCGCACATCGGTGACGGTGACGAAGCCGAGGCGCGGATCCCTCAGCCCCTTCTCGAGACGCCTCGCGATGATCTGCTGGATGCGCTCGGCAACCTTGCCCGCACGTGGATTACTCATGCGTCCCAGCCTACCGTCGAACCGGCACCGGATTATCGCAACGCGGCGACGCAACGTGGCATGCGGGCGCGCATGCGCCTAACCTTGATAGGAACGGGATCACGCCCGCTCGAACACCCACCCGAGATTCGATCTCGTGATAGGAAGCACACACCATGACTTACCCCCCGCAGAGCCCGAACCCGCAGCCGCAGTATGCAGCCCCCGTCGGTGGCGTCGCGGGCCCCGGCGAGCCGTTCGACGGCGCGACCACCCCTGACGACCTCACCCGCCCGCTCTACGGCGCCAGCTTCGGCCAGGCCATCAAGCGCTTCTTCAAGAACTACGCGAACTTCAAGGGCCGCGCATCGCGCAGCGAGTACTGGTGGACGATGCTCTTCACCTTCCTCCTCGAGCTCGTGCCGCTCGTCCTCATCATGATCGGCGCCTTCAGCGTCGCCGGCAGCGCCATCTCCGGTTCGACCACCGATGTCTACGGCGAGACCACGCTCACCCCCGAGGCGGCCACCGCGGCAGGCGGCGGCGTGGCGGTCGCGATCGTCGGCTACATCCTGCTGGTCATCATCGGCCTCGCGATCCTCATCCCGACGCTGGCCATCAACTGGCGCCGCCTGCACGACGCGAACTTCGCGGGCCCGTTCTGGTTCCTGTCGCTCACCTCTGTCGGCGGCATCATCGTGCTCGTCTTCACGCTGCTCCCCCCGAAACCCGAGGGCCGTCGCTTCGACGCCCGCTAAGCGGCCCGGGGCCGACCGGGTGCGCTTCGGCAACCCGGTCGGCCCCGTCTCCCAGCCCATCACCGCAGGGAGAGGGATCGCCCCTCGCCCTTCACCCAACTCGATCAGGAAGCCAACACCGTGACGCTCCCCCCGAACCCCGACAGCCCCGATACGCCCGAGAACGCCTCGGGCACCCCTGCCGCGAACACGCCGGCGGCGAACCCCGAGCACTCGAACGCCGAGGCTCCGAACAGCCCGGCCCCGAACGGCGCGCAGCCGCCGGCTCCGGCTGCTCCGGCTGCTCCGCAGTACGCGGCGCCTCAGCAGCCGCCCGCTGCACCGCAGGCACCGCAGACCCCGCAGGCACCGCAGTACGGCGCACCGCAGGCACCCCAGTACTCGCAGCCCCCGGCTCCACAGGCGCCTCAGGCTCCGCAGTACGGCGCGCCCCAGCAGGGCGTTCCCCAGGCGCCGCAGGCCCCGCAGTACGGCTCGGCCTATCAGCAGCAGTACGCCGCACCGCAGTACGCGGCGGCCGCCTACGGCGCGACCCCCGGCCCCGGCGGCCCGTTCGACGGCGCGACGAGCGCCGATGATATGACCCGCCCGCTGTACGGTGCGAGCTTCGGCCAGGCCATCAAGCGCTTCTTCAAGGGCTACGCGAAGTTCAACGGCCGCGCGTCGCGCAGCGAGTACTGGTGGGCTTCGCTCTTCATCTTCCTGGTGCAGCTCATCCCGAC
Organism: Leucobacter sp. GX0328; assembly: GCF_053567315.1. Lineage (NCBI taxonomy): Bacteria > Bacillati > Actinomycetota > Actinomycetes > Micrococcales > Microbacteriaceae > Leucobacter > Leucobacter sp. GX0328. The sequence goes on along the minus strand of NZ_JBSGPC010000001.1, from coordinate 1,738,027 downwards.
CGCACTGCTGATGATCGGCATGTTCTGGTACTTCGGCTCGATGTCGACCGCCATGTACGACTACGACTACAGCAGCGATTACGGCCCCTCGATGGGCGGCGCTGCGGCCGGCGGCGCGATCGCGCTCATGGTCATCGGCGGCATCCTCGCCGGTATCGTCTGGCTCGGCACCGTGCTGCCGACGTTCGCCATCGGCTGGCGCCGCCTGCACGACGGCAACTTCGCCGGCCCGCTGTACCTGATCGTTCTGGGCAACTACATCCCGTTCGTCAACTACATCGCCTGGCTCGGCAGCATCGCAGTGCTCGTGCTGACGCTGATGCCGTCGAAGGCCGAGGGGCGCCGCTTCGACCAGCGCTGACCCCGCGCGCCGGCGCTGACCCCGGCATCCCCACTGCGGCCCGCCACGACTCGTTCGTGGCGGGCCGCAGTGCTGTTAGGACGCAGTGCAAGCCGGGAGCCCTGAGAGCGGCGCGCGCGGTGGCGGTGAGCGCGCGGTGAGCCCGGTGGCCGTGAACGCGCGGTGCCGTTACGCACCGGCGGTGCCGTTAGGCACCGTGTTCAACGGCACCGCGCGTGCGTACGGGCACCTCCCACGCGGTGAGCCCGGCAGGGCAGGGACAGAACGGCGGGCTGAGCAAGGCCCAGCGGGCCGGGCAGGCACGGGCCGGGCTGAGCAAGGCCCAGCGGGCCGGGCAGGCAGGGGCCGGGCGATCCCTGGAGAAACACAAGCGCCCGGGGAGTTCGTGACGAACTCCCCGGGCGCTTCCGTGTCGGCTTGCAGCCCTAGGCGCGAGGCTTCTCGACCATCTCGGTGGTCTCGATCTCGTCGCCGATCTGGATGTCGTTGAACTTGCCGAGACCGATACCGGCCTCGAAGTCCGTCTTCACCTCGGTGACATCGTCCTTGAAGCGGCGCAGCGACTCGATGGCCAGGCCATCGGCCAGCACGACGCCCTCGCGGATGACGCGGGCCTTCGCGTTGCGCGTGATGGTACCGCTGCGCACGATGACACCGGCGATGTTGCCGAACTTCGAGGAGCGGAACACCTCGCGGATCTCGGCGACACCGGACTGGACCTCTTCGTACTCGGGCTTGAGCATGCCCTTGAGCGAGTTCTCGATGTCGTCCAGAGCGTTGTAGATGACGCTGTAGAACCGGACATCGATGCCCTCGCGCTGAGCGCGCTCGCGAGCCTTGACGTCGGGGCGCACGTTGAAGCCGATGACGATGGCGTTGTCGATGGTCGCGAGGTCGATATCCGACTCCGTGATCGCGCCGACGCCGCGGTGCAGAATACGCAGCTGCACCGAGTCGTCGACCTCGATCTTCATGAGCGACTCCTCGAGCGCCTCGACGGCACCCGACACGTCGCCCTTGATGATGAGGTTGAGCGATTCGACCTTGCCGTCCTCCAGCGCCTGCGTGAAGTCCTCGAGGCTGATGCGCTTGCGCGCCTTCGCCAGGAGGGCGTTGCGCTCGACCGCCTCGCGCTTCTCGGCGATCTGGCGGGCGGTGCGATCCTCGCTGGTGACGATGAAGTTGTCACCGGCGCGGGGCACGCTCGACAGACCCTGCACCGACACCGGGCGCGAGGGCAGGGCCTCGAGCACGGCGTCGCCGTTCTCGTCGTGCATCGCACGCACGCGGCCGTAGGCCGTGCCCGCGACGATCGCATCGCCGACGCGCAGCGTACCCGACTGGATGAGCACGGTCGCGACCGAGCCGCGGCCCTTGTCGAGCTTCGCCTCGATGGCGACGCCGCGCGCCGCCTTGTCGGGGTTGGCGCGCAGGTCGAGACCCGCGTCTGCGGTGAGCAGCACTGCTTCGAGCAGGCTGCCGATGCCGATGTTGTTCTTCGCCGAGACGTCGACGAACATGACGTCGCCGCCCCATTCCTCCGACACCAGACCGAACTCGGTGAGCTGCTGGCGCACCTTCTCGGGGTTCGCGTCTTCCTTATCGATCTTGTTGACCGCGACCACGATCGGCACACCGGCCGACTGCGCGTGGTTCAGCGCCTCGATCGTCTGGGGCATGATGCCGTCGTCGGCCGCGACCACGAGAATCGCGATGTCGGTGACCTGCGCACCACGGGCGCGCATGGCGGTGAACGCCTCGTGACCCGGGGTATCGATGAAGGTCAGCGCGCGCTCGACGCCCTCGTGCGTGGCGTGCACCTGGTAGGCGCCGATGTGCTGAGTGATGCCGCCGGCCTCGCCGCCGCCGACGTCCGCCTTGCGGATGGCATCGAGCAGTCGGGTCTTACCGTGATCGACGTGGCCCATGACGGTGACGACCGGCGGCCGCGGCTGCAGCACGTCGTCGCCCTCGTCTTCGAGCTCGCCCTCGATATCGATGTCGAAGCCCTCGAGCAGCTCGCGGTCCTCGTCCTCGGGCGAAACGATCTGGATCTTGTAGCCCAGCTCGTCGCCGAGGATCTCGAACGTCGCCTCGTCGAGCGACTCGGTCGCCGTCGCCATCTCGCCCAGGTGGAAGAGGATGGTCACGAGGTTCGACGCGCTCGTCTCGATCTTGTCGGCGAAGTCTCCGAGCGATGCGCCGCGACGCAGACGCACCGGCGTGTTGCCGTCGCCGCGAGGAACCTGCACGCCGCCGATCGACGGCGCCTGGCGCATCTCGAATTCTTGCCGCTTCGCCCGCTTCGACTTGCGCGCCTTGCTCTTGGAGCCGCCGCGACCGAATGCACCGGCAGTGCCGGCACCGCGACCGCCGCGACCGCGACCTGCGAAGCCGCCGCCGGGACGCGGGGCACCGAAACCGCCGGGCCCACCGGTGCCGCCGCCGGCGCCGCCGGGACGGTTGAAGCCACCGCCGCCACCGGGCCGACCTGCGCCGCCCGGGCGACCGCCGGGACGTCCTGCGCCACCGGCGCCGGCGCCCTGCGGGCGCGGAGCAGGGCGGGGAATGTTGCCGGGGTTCGGTCGACGCCCCATGCCCTGGCTCGGAGCGAACGGGTTGTTGCCGGGGCGCGGCGGGCGGGGAATGCCCATGCCCTGGCTGGACGCGAAGGGGTTGTTGCCGGGACGCGGCCCGGCGGGCTTCGGCGCACCGGGCTTCGCGCCGGGCTTCGCAGCGGATCCGGGCTTCGCAGCGGTGCCGGGCTTCGGGGCGGCCGAACCGGGCTGAGCAGCCGCGGCGCCGGGCTTGGAGCCGGCAGCATTCTGCTTCGGAGCCGGAGCTTCGGCCTGCGGTGCGGCCGGGGCAGCGGGCTTCTCTGCGGTTTCAGCAGCATCGGCTTTACCGCGGCCGGGTGCGGGCTTGGGGCCCGGCTTCGGGCCGGCAGGCTTTTTCTGGGCCGGCTTCGGGGTCGCCGAAGCGGCCTTCGCGGGTGCGTCGCCCTCGGGCTTCGCCGCGCCATCGGCCGCGAGTGCGGCCTTGACCTTGCGCGCCACCGGGGGCGCGACTGCGGAAGAGGGCGCCTTGACGAACTCTCCCATTTCCTTCAGCTTGGCCAGGACGACCTTGCTGTCGACACCGATCTCCGTAGCGATCTCGTGTACGCGTGGGTTTGCCACTTTTCTCCTGTCTGGGTTCACGCCAGACAGGCGAGAACCATAATTAGCGGACGGGCCTCATCGTGAGCCGCTCATCAGTTATCCATGAGTAATTTCAGCCTGTTCTCTAGTGGGCCGGCGTCGAGTCTCCCCGACACCCGCAGGGCACGCGAAAAGGCTCCGCGCGCCACTGCCTGTTCGAGACACCGAGCCGTGGGATGAACCCAGGCCCCCCGCCCCGGCAGCACCGCACGATCGTCGGCGATGAGACGCCCGTCGTGCTGCACTACGCGGAGCAGATCTGCGCGCGACGCATGCTTGCGGCATGCCACACAGGTCCGAACCTTGAACATTCTACCAGTTTCCCACACTTCGGGTGGGCCGGGACATTCAGGGAGGCCATGACACGCCGACGACCGCACCGAACCGGCGCCCGTGCGACTACTCCTTCATGGCGCCTTCGAGCATGCCCCGGATGAAATGCCGCTGCAGGAAGAAGTACAGCACGACGATCGGGAGCGCGACGAGCACCGCGCCGGCAGCGAGCAGTGCCGTGCCCTGCGTGTACTGGCCCTGAAAGAGCGCGAGCCCGAGTGGGGCCGTGCGGAAGGCGCCGGTCGGCGACATGACCAGCGGGATCAGGAACTCGTTCCAGGTCCACATGAAGAACAGGATGATCATCGTCGTGATCGCCGGTCGCGCCGTCGGTACGAGCACCTGCCACAGGATGCGCCGCGGTGTGGCTCCGTCGATGCGGGCGGCCTCGATGATCGACCCGTTCAGGCCGCGGAAATAGGCCCGCATCCAGTACGTTCCGAACGCGGTCGACTGCGCGATCTGCGGCAGCGCCACACCCCACAGCGTGTCGGTGAGCCCCAGGGATCGCAGGTCGAAGAACAACGGAACGATGATCGCCTCGGTCGGCACCATAATGCCGAGCAGGAAGACGTAGAACAGCAGGCTGCTGCCCCGGAAGCGCATGGTGCCGAACGCGTAGCCCGCGAGAATCGAGACGACCGTCGCGACGCACACGACGACCACTGCGACGAGCACCGACGTGAGCATGTACTGGCTGAAACGCCCTTCCACCCATGCGGTCACGAAATTCTCGGGGTGGAAGGCTCCCGTTTTGCCCGCGGACACGCTCGCCGGGCCGAAGGCCTTGACGAGGATCGTGCCGAGCGGCCAGAGCACGATGAGCCCGAAGACGAGGAGAATGGCGTAGTTCGCCGATTTCTCGAATGCCGAAACTCTCATCGTTCACGCTCCCCGATGCGGTTGACCACGAGGTTGATCGCGAAGATGAGCAGCGTGAGCGTCACGCCGACCGCTGCTGCCGAGCCGACCTCGCCGCGTTCGAACGCCCGGCGGAAGACCTCGTAGCTCGGCACCGTGGTGCTCGCCCCCGGGCCGCCGCCCGTCGTGACGTAGACGAGGTCGAAGGTTTTCAGCGAGGCGATGATCGTCAATGTGAGCGCCACCGTCACCTCTGCCCGAACAGCCGGCACGATCACCGAGAAGAACTCCTGCACCGGGCCCGCGCCGTCGAGCCGCGCGGCTTCGAACTGCTCTTTGGGGATGCGCGCCATGCCGGCGAGCAGCAGCACGGTGACCAGTCCCGTCGACACCCAGGTGCCCACCAGGCCGACCGCGGGGAGCGCGAAGGCGTAGTCGCCGAGCCAGGCGCGCGCGACGCCGCCGAGGCCGATCGCCCGGAGCACCGTATTGATCGCGCCGTCGGGCGCGTAGATCTGCCGCCAAGCCACGGCGACGACGACCATCGCGATCACCTGCGGCAGGAAGACGAGCGTGCGGAACACGCCGATCCCGCGCACCTTCGCCCGTGTGAGCACTGCCGCGAGCACGAGGCCGATGCAGACCGGAAGGATCGCGAAGAAGAAGATGAGGATGAGTGCGTGCCCGAAGGCCGCGATCAACCGGTCATCGCGGAAGACATCGAGATAGTTGCCGAACCCCACGAAGGTCGCGAGCGAGAGCCCGTCCCAGTCGTACAGCGACAGATGCACCGAGCGCCCGAGCGGGTAGAGCATGAAGGCGCCGTAGACGAGCACGGCCGGAAGCAGGTAGAGATACGGCCGCCAGCGCGGGCCGGCGAGCCCGCCGCCGCGCGGCCGCCCGGCATACCGCCGCTCCGCCCGCCCGGCAGGCGATTCGGCCAGGGCGAGGACGTGGGTCTCCGACGGCACGCCCGCCCCGTGGCCGCCTCGCGGGTACGCCGCGCCGCCCCCGAGGTCGTCGGAGGCGGCGCCGCGTCGGCGCGGATGGCTACTCGCCGGTGAAATCCGCATAATCGGCCTCGAGCGTCTCAGTGAACTCCTTCGGCGTCACCTTCCCGTCGAGCAGCTGCTGCAGCGCCTCGCCCAGCGTGTCGGCGAAGGTCGGCGTCGCGTAGTCGAGATACGGCAGCAGCACGCCGCTGCCCGTGACTTCGCCGAAGGTGCGGAAGACATCGGCCTGCACGCCGCTCTCCGGCGCGTACTGCTCGGTGTTCACGACGGGCAGGTTGCCGGTGTCGGCGAGCACCTGCATCGCATCCTCGCTGGTGATGAAGTCGATGTAGGCAGCAGCAGCATCCGGGTTCTTCGTCGCCGAGGTGACGGCGAACGGAAGACCGGTGCCGCCGGTCGTGTGCGCGCCCTCGCCCGCGGTGACGGGCGGCGCGAAGAAGCCCACGTCGTCGCCCATCGCGTCTTCGAGGTCGGCCGCGAGCCAGGATCCGCCGATGAGGAAGACGCCGTCGCCCTTGGCGAGGCTCTGCCAGGCATCATCGTAGTCGGTGCCGTTCACGCCGTCGTTGAAGTAGCCGTTCTTGCCCCAATCCGCCACGGTCTGCGCGGCCGCTTCGTTCTCGGGCGTCACCCACGATGCGCCCGGGTTGCCAAAACCGAGCTTCTGGATCTCCGCGGCGTCGACGTTCGCGCCCTGCACGGGGCCGAAGACGTGCACCCCCGGCCACTTCTCGATATTGCCGAGCAGCAGCGGCGTCTCGCCCGCGTCCTTCGCGGTCTGCAGCGCCGCTTCGAAGGCCGCCCAATCCTGCGGCACCTCGAGCCCGAGCTGCTGCAGCTTCGGCTTGCTGTAGAACACGCCGACGACCTCGCCGACCTGCGGCAGACCGTACAGCGACCCCGAACCGAACGTCACGGCGTCGTCGCTGTAGCGGGTGTAGTTGAGCACGCTCTCGGCGAAGCGATCTTCCCAGCCGTACGCGTCCGACCAGAGGTCGAGCGGAATGAGCTGCCCCGCTTCGACGAACTGGCCCATCGAGTTGCGCGCGTTGTTGGCCTGCACGATGTCAGGCGCGTCATTGCCCGAGAGCGCGAGCCTGAGCGTCTTGCCGAGGTCGTCGAACGACTGCGAGTTCCGCTCGATCGTGACGTTCGGGTACTGCTCCTCGAACGCCTGGTTGAGCTGCGTCATCTGCTCGTTCTGGCCGCCACGCACTTCCTGATCCCAGATCGTGAGGGTGACGTCGCCGAGCTTCGAGACATCGGTCTCGACCTCGTGCCCGCTGAGATCGACGGCTTCGGTGCTCGCACCCGGCGTGCACCCGGTGAGCACCAGGGCCGAGGCGGCCGCCAGGGCGACCCCCGTGGTCATGAGTCTGAATTTCCGCTTCATTGCAATCGCTCCTTCGTGATGATCGATCCGTCTCGTGGCATGGTCAGTTCCCGCTCGGCCGATTCACATCGGCGAACTCGATGGTCGCCCGCGCCCGCTTGGCCGCGCCGGCCCCGGGCTTCATCACGCAGTCGATGAAGTCGAAGCGGCGCGCGAGCGCTTCGGCGGCTTCGTCGTGCTGCGACGCGGCGAGGGCCTGGGCCCGCCAGTCGTAGAGTTCGCCCCAGCCCGGCGACCCGAGCGAGCCGCCGAAGTTCTGCACCGCGAGCCCTGCGCAGAGGGTCGCGAAGTTCAAACGGTCGATGAGCGGCCACGCGCGCAGTGTTCCGGTGATCATCGCCGCTGCGAAGACATCGCCGGCACCGGTCGCATCCAGCATCCGCGTGGGGATGCTGGGCACCCGGGCCTCCTCGCCGGTCGAACCGTCGATCGCGATCGCGCCGTCCCCGCCCATCGTCACGACGGCGAGCGGCACCAGCTCCCCGAGCTTGCGCACCGCGGCCTCGGGTGAATCCGTGCGCGTGTAGGCCATCGCCTCCACATGGTTCGGGAGGAATGCGTGGCAGCCGTCGAGCTTCTCGAGCCGCTGCTGGTTCCAGGTGCCGGAGCCGTCCCAGCCGAGATCGGCGAAGATCAGCGTGTCGGTGCCGCGCGCCGCATCCCACCACGGCTCGCCCCCGCCACTCGCCGCGGCGTCCTCGACGGTGTCGCCGAGATCGACGAAGTAGGCCCGGGCGGCGGGCCGTTCACCGCCGATGAGCTCCTCGAGCGCCAACGGCATCCGGTCGGCGTGCGTGATCATGCTCCGGTCGCCGTGCATGTTGAGCGAGACGGTCACCGAGGAGTGCCACCCGTCGATGACCCGGGACCGGCTGAGGTCGATGCCCTCCCGCTCCCCGAGCGCAGACCAGTTCCAGAGCCCGTAGGCGTCATCGCCGAACCCCGCGGCGAGGCCGGTGCGCAGGCCGAGCCGAGCCGCCGCCACCGCCATGTTCGCGACCCCGCCCGGCAGGGATCCCATGCCGTCGGCCATGACCTCGGTACCCGGCTGCGGCTCGTCGTGCAGCCCGGTGAACACGATGTCGAAGAACAGCGGACCCGCGAGGAACAGATCGAGCGGTTCGACCCCGCTGAGCGGCTCGCTCGAGGTCGCTGCGGGCGCGCTGGCGGCAGCGTTCATGCGGACGTCATCGGAGCCTGGCATGCCTGGACATTATCACGCACAAATGATCAAGTTCAAGCACTTTTGCTTGATCGTGATCGAAACTGCGCGTTATGATGTGGAGCATGCTCGCCGACACTCGTCACGCCAGAATCCTGTCAAGGGTGGCTGACGTCGGCGAGGCCTCGGTGCAGGACCTCTCGGACTGGCTCGATGTGAGCACCGCGACAATCCGCCGCGACCTCGCCGCACTCGACGCGCAGGGGCGTCTGCTCCGCGTGCGCGGCGGCGGCCGGGCGATCCCTCGCCCCCCGACCGAGGCACCGTTCGAAGAAGCCGAAGAGCGCCCCTTCCAGGAGGTCGCGCTGACCTCGCACTCGTCGAAGGGCGACGTCGCCCGCCGCGCAGCCGAACTCGTCGCCGACGGCGACATCGTGATCCTCGACATCGGCACCACCACCTCGCTCATTGCCCGACAGCTGCGCGGCCGCGCGGTGACCGTCGTCACCGCGAGCCTCGCCGTCCTCGACGAGCTCCGCGACGACCCCTCCGTCGAGCTCGTACTCCTCGGCGGCACCCTCCGTCGCTCCTACCACTCCCTCGTCGGCCCGATCACCGAGATGGGGCTCCAGCATCTGCGCGCCACCATCGCATTCGTCGGCACCTCCGGCATCGCGCCCGACGGAACCGTGCTCGATACCACCGTCGTCGAAGTCCCCGCGAAGCGCGCGATCATCGCTTCGGCGGCCCGCGTGGTGCTCGTCGCCGACGAGACCAAGTTCCCCGGTACCGGCCTCCTCTCGGTCTGCGAGCCGGGTTCCATACATACGCTCGTGGCGTCCAAGCGGTCCGACGCCGCCACACTGTCCACCCTCTCGGACCTGGGAATCGAGGTCATCTACGCATGAAGCTGACAGTCATCGGCGGGGGCGGCTTCCGCATCCCCCAGCTCTTCTCCGCGCTCGGCGACGAACTCGCCCCCATCCGGGTCACCGACCTGCACCTGCACGATGTGCAGCCGGAGCGCCTCGATACGATCCGCAAGATTCTCGACCATCTGGCCCCCGGCCTCGCACGACCCCCCAGAGTCACGACCGGCACCGACCTCGATGCCGCCGTCACCGGAGCCAACTTCATCTTCTCGGCCATACGCATCGGCGGCATCGACGGCCGAATCGCCGACGAACGGACCGCGCTCGACCTCGGCGTGCTCGGGCAGGAGACCGTCGGACCGGGCGGGCTCGCCTACGCCCTGCGCACCGTTCCCGTCGTGACCCGCCTCGCCGAACGCGTGCGCGATCTCGCCCCCGAAGCCTGGCTCATCAACTTCACGAACCCCGCCGGCCTCGTCACCGAGACCATGCGGCGCATCCTCGGCGACCGGGTCATCGGCATCTGCGACACCCCGATCGGCCTGATGCGCCGCGCCACTCGCGCCGCCGGCGCGGCACCGGACCGCGTCGAGTTCGACTACGTCGGACTGAACCACCTCGGCTGGCTCCGCAGCCTCAGCGTCGACGGAGTCGATCGGCTCCCCGGGATACTCGCATCGGACGATTCACTCACCGGCATCGAGGAAGCGCGCCTCATGGGCTTCGACTGGATCCGCACCATCGGCGCCCTGCCGAACGAGTACCTCTACTACTACTACTTCACCCGCGAGGCGACCGCGCGCATCCGTTCCGGAACCGAGACCCGGGGCGAGTACCTCAAGCGCCAGCAGGATCGCTTCTACGCCGAATCGCGCGGCGCCGGGCCCGCCGAAACGCTCGAGATGTGGCAGGCCGCGCTGCGCGACCGCGAGTTCAGCTACATGGCCGAGAGCCGCGCTGAAGCGGATCGCGACGCCCGCCTGAGCGAGGACGTCGAGGACGGAGGCTACCAGCGAGTCGCGATCGAACTCATGACCGCGCTGTCAGGCGGCTCGCCCGCGACGATGATCCTGAACGTCGGCAACCGAGGCAACGTCGCGGGTCTCCCCGACGAAGCAGTGATCGAAGTGCCGTGCAGAGTCGACGCAGCAGGCGTACACCCCCAGCGGGTCGCCGAGGTCGCCGGCGATATGCTCGGACTCATGCAGCAGGTGAAGGCCGCCGAGCAGCTCACACTCGAGGCGTCCCTGCACCGGGACGCCCGCCTCGCGTGGCGAGGCATCGCGGCGCACCCGCTCGTCGACTCCGTCGCGGTCGCGCGTCAGCTGTTCGACGCGTATCGCGAGCGCATCCCCGGAGTGCGGGCGGTCTTTGATTAGTCGCTACCGGCAGCCGGCCGCAGACGCGCACGGCCCCCGGAGTATTCGAGTTGCTCCGGGGGCCGTGCGCTGTGCAGGCTCAATCATTCATGATGCGACGCAGTGGCGTCGCCGCCGATCGCGCGAAACAGCCATGCTGTTTCTCACAAGCGATCGGCGCCGGCTGGATGTCGACAATCCGGACATCCCGCGTCGCGCCTGCGGGCGCTCCGCAGGATGCGCGAAGATCGACATCCGACTCAATCATTCATGATTGAGTCTGGCTGGATGTCGACAATCCGGACATCCCGCGTCGCGCCTGCGGGCGCTCCGCAGGATGCGCGAAGATCGACATCCGACTCAATCATTCATGATTGAGTCTGGCTGGATGTCGATCTTCGCGCCCGTCAGCTTGGCGGCGAGGCGCGCGTTCTGCCCCTCCTTGCCGATGGCGAGCGACAGCTGGAAATCGGGGACGAGCGCGCGCACCTGCTTGAGCGACTCGTTCAGCATGAACACATCGGTCACCTTCGCGGGCGACAGCGCGTTCGCCACGAACTTCGGCAGCTCGGACGAGTAGTCGACGATGTCGATCTTCTCTTCGCCGAGCTCGCTCATGACGGCGCGCACGCGGCTGCCCATCTCGCCGATGCAGGTGCCCTTGGCATTGATGCCCGACTGCTTCGCGCGCACCGCGACCTTCGTGCGGTGGCCAGCCTCGCGTGCGAGCGACACGATCTCGACGAGCCCCTCGCCGAGCTCGGGCACCTCGCGCTCGAACAGCTTGCGCACGAGACCGGGGTGAGTGCGCGACACGATGACCTGCGGGCCCTTCGTGCCCTTCGAGACGCTCGTCACGTAGACCCGCAGGCGCGTGCCGTGCGCGTAGTCCTCGCCCGGCACCTGCTCCTCGGGGGGCAGAACCGCCTCGAGCTCGCCGAGATCGATGTGCACCATGCGCGGGTTCGGGCCCTGCTGCACGACGCCCGAGACGATCTGGCCTTCCTTGTCCTTGAAGACGCCGAGCACTGCGTCATCCGAGAGGTCGCGCAGGCGCTGATTGATGACCTGCTTCGCGGCGCTCGAGGCGACGCGGCCGAACTCGTCCATCGTCACGTACGCCTCGCCGATGACGGCGCCGTCTTCGTCGGTCTCGGGCACGAGCACCGAGACTTCACCGGTCTTGCGGTCGAGCGTGGCGCGCACCTGCGACTCGGGCGGCACCGGAAGCTTCTGGTTCTCGGCGTGACGCACGTACGCGGTACGGATGGCCTGCTCGATGATTTCGGCGAGCTCCTCGAAGGGGATCTCCTTCTCGCGCTCAAGCCCTCGCAGCATGGCAAGATCGATCTTCACGGTGACTCCTCGGGGTATTGAAATGTCTATTCAGCTGTCGACCCGAAAAACGGATCAAGCTTCGATTTTATCCCAGCTCTCCGAGCACGTCCATTCACCGCCGTCTCAGGTTCGGGTGGCACGGTCTCGTCGGTGAACGCGACCTGCACGCGCACCGTTCGCCCGTTCTCGATCGCGAAGCCGCGCCCCGGGGCGAAGTCGGCCCGCCGCACCCGCCCCAGGTCTTCGCGGAACGGGCTCTGCGATTCGGCCCGGTCGGGCTGCAGCGACAGCCCCCATCGCGGCTGTTTGAGCGCCTGGTAGAGATCCCAGATACCTGCTCCCGTGCCCGGCTCGAATTCGAAGATCACCAGCGTCTCGGATCGGCGGGCTGCCTTCGCGAGGGCGACGAGTCTCGGCAGCGCGACCGTGTCGGCTGCTCCGGCCGGCCGTTCGACGACGATCACCCGGCGGTCTCCGGTCGCCCCGTCGAGATCAGCGCACAGCGACTCGGCGCACTCCGCCACGGCGGACGCCCCTATCGCGATGCGCGACCAACTCCCGGTACGCCTGAGTCCATCGGGGTCGAACGTCAGCAGCACGGTGACGGTGGTGGTGCCGTGGTCGGCGGCGGCGCGTTGCACGGCCGCGGCGCAGCTGCGCGCCGCCTGCGAGACTCCGGCGCCACTCGGCCCGGCGATGACAGCCAGACCCTGAAACGGGAGCGCGACCGGTGCCAGATCGAGCACGTCGATGCCGTATACCGGACGTCTGTCGGCCTGAGCGGGGAGCGTCTCGAGCATCACCCGCTGCGGTGGATTGCGCACCCGTGGCGCGCGCGATACCCCGCGCGCCTGCAGCTCGGCGGCAAGGGTTTCGAGGCCTACCACCTGGCCGGCGAGGCCGTCGGCTCCGACGAGCGCGAATTGCGACTCCCGTGCATCGCCGGTGCGAAGCGCGCGGCCCGGAGGCGCGTCCTGCAGCACTTCCGCATCGACCCCGAGCGCACCGTAGTCGAGCGGGCCCGCGAGACGCAGCACGAACTGCTGCTGCAGGCTCGCGCTCAGCACCGCGGGAATCGCGGCCGGCCGATCGCAGGTCAGCACGACGTGCACGCCGACCGCACGGCCCTGCTGCATGATCTCGCCGAGCGCTCCCAGGGGGTCGCGCGCCGTACCGAGCGCCTCGCCGCTCTGCCGGAATGCGGCGAAGCCGTCGATCAGAAGGACGATGCGCGGTTCACGCGTTCCCGTCTCCGACGCACGGAACGCGGCGAGGTCGCCCGCGCGCCTCGCCGCGAAGCGCGGACCCCGGTCGGCGATGATGCCGCTCACGTGCCTGAGCACCCGGTCCACGAGCTCCGTGTCGTTCAGCGGAGCGACCGCGGCCGTGACCGGGAGCGCATCGACCGCGCCGAGCGCCCCGCCTGCAGCGTCGATCGCGAAGAGCTGCACCGGGTCCGCCGCCGTCTCTGCGGCGAGCGCGGCGGCGACCGTGAGGAGCGCACTCGTCTTCCCGGTGCCGCTCGCACCGATGATCGAGATGTTGCCGGCCTCGGCGAAGTCGATGCGCAGCGGGTACTGCGCCTGGGCCGCGGGGTCGTCGCAGAGACCGACAGCGATGCCTTGTCGGGGCCCGGGCTCCGCTCGTTCGACGCTGTCGAGGAGCAGCAGGTCGGGCAGTTCGGCGAGCCAGGGGCGGCGCGGCGCCGGAATACCCCACCGCTCGGCGGCGTCGACGATGCTGTCTCGCACCCGCTCGATGTCCCGCGGCCGCAGCTGCCGCGCAGGCCCGGGGCTCGGCTCCGCCGGGCGGTTCCAGGGTTCGCCGACCTCAAAGGCCAGAGTGCGCATCTCGATCCCGGCTGTTCGCCGCCCCTCCGTGCCGCGCCCGCCGAGGTAGCCCGTCTGGAAGTGGGCGAGACGGCCCGGCCCCGCCCGGAGCGCACCGCGCCCCGGTTCATCCGCTGCGAAGAACGCGGCGTCCGTCGTGCCGATGACGTCGAGGCTGTCGGCTGCGTCGGCCATGCGCAGGGCGATGCGGAGGTTCGTATTGGCGCGCAGGTTGTCGGTGATGACGCCGGCGGGGCGCTGGGTCGCCATGATGAGGTGCAGGCCGAGCGACCGGCCGCGCTGCGCGATGTCGATGACGCCGTCAACGAACTCCGGGGCGTCGGTCGCGAGTGCGGCGAACTCGTCGATCGCGATGACGAGCAGGGGCGGGGCCGCGACGTCGGATGCGCGTTCCAGAGTCGCGAGATCCTTCGCACCGTGAGCGGCGAGCAGCGCCTCCCGGTGCCGGAGCTCGGCGCGCAGCGAGGCGAGCGCGCGACGCACGAGATGCGGGGTCAGGTCGGTGACGAGCCCGACCGTGTGCGGCAGGTCGACGCATTCGGCAAATGCCGCGCCGCCCTTGTAGTCGACGAGCAGGAAAGTGAGGCGCTCGGGGCTGACCCGCGCTGCCATGCTCATGATCCAGCTCTGCAAGAACTCGGACTTGCCCGACCCCGTCGTGCCGCCGATGAGCGCGTGCGGCCCTTCCTCGCGCAGGTCGACGACCATCGGGCCGGCAGTGCTCTGACCGACGGTCGCCGCGAGCGACACGGGAGCGCGTTCGCGTCCCCGTACCCACTGCGCGATGCGCGATCCGCTCCGCTCCCATGCCCGAGCGATCGCCGCGGCTCCGGTACGAGGGTCGTCTTCGAACAGATCGCAGAGCTGCACGCTTCGCGGCAGATCGCTCTCGTCGAGCTCGCGCGCGGCGACGTCTTCGACCGGCGCGAGACTCCGGGCGATGCTCTGCGCGACGGCGGCATCGATGTGCTCGTGGGCAGTGAGCTCCACCGACCGCGCCGAGCGCACGTAATGCACGGTCGCGTGTCCGGGGCCGATCTCCATGAAGGTGCGGCAGGCCGCGGGAAGCCCGCTCCGATCGGGCGCGACCCAGATGACGTGGATGCCGCGGTCGGGGCCGTTCTCCGCGATCTCGATCAGTCTCGCCGGGTCTCCACCGCCGTCTTCGAGCACGAGGACCACGATGACGGGCAGCGCGGGGAGACGCGCGACCGATGCGTGCCCCGAGTCGGTCCGATCGAGTCGCTCGTCGAGATGCGAGCGGATCGTACCGTGCCCGCCCGATGCGCTCCGCAGCGCGAGCAGCCCTTCGAGCGCGGCGAGCAGGCGCGTCGACGAGGCCGGCGTATCGGCGAGCGGCCAGACCGGGAGCGGGCTCGCGACCGGGTCGACGTGCGGCAGCCACTTGAGCCACGACCATGCAGGGGTGTGCCGCTCCCCCGCGAACGCGGCGATGAAGAGTTCGTGGGGCGAATGCAGCCCGGCCAGCTGCAGCACCAGGGCCGCCGCCGCCCCTTCCGCCCAGTAGCTCGGGCCGGCCACTCCAATCGAGCCGCAGCGGTCGAGGTTGTCGGTGACCGGAACTGGCGAAACGGCGGCGAACTCCTCGGCCGTTCGTCGCAGCGTTTCCCAGTGCGGGTCGGGTCCGCCGCTGCGCTCCGGCACGATGACGCGGGTGCGGCTCGGCAGCGCGCCCGCGCCGAACCGTACCTCGAGGAAGGAGCGATGCTCGGGCCGCCGGTTCCACAACCCTTCGTCGCGCCGTTCGATGGAGGACTGCACCTCCCCCAACGACGGTGATTCCTGCGCACGCATCTCGGTTTCTCGGGTACGGAGCTCGCTCAGCTCGTGCTGCTCGGCGCGCAGCGCGTCGGCGAAGCGCCGGATCTCGCGTCTGCGCCCTCGCCCGCCGCCGAACTTCCCATCGAGCCACGATCCGATCATCATCAGCGGCGTGAACGCCACCATCGTGAGGCTCATCGGCGAGCGCGTCACGGCGTAGTGGGCTCCGCCCATCAGCATCGGAGCGATCATCGCGAGCAGCGGGATGCGCGAGGGCTGCCGCGGTGCGGGCGGCGCGGGGAGCTCTCGCTCGGACGATGGGAAGCGCGGCGCGACCCGCGGGGGTCGGGTGTGCAGGACGCGATGCGGATGCCCCTCGGCAGCGAGCATCGCGGGCCCCGGGGTGATGCGAAGGCCGATGCCGCCGAGGCGGATCACCGTCTGGCCGATGACGCGGACCCTGCCGCTGCGGGCGCCGTCGTGC
Organism: Leucobacter sp. GX0328; assembly: GCF_053567315.1. Lineage (NCBI taxonomy): Bacteria > Bacillati > Actinomycetota > Actinomycetes > Micrococcales > Microbacteriaceae > Leucobacter > Leucobacter sp. GX0328. The sequence goes on along the minus strand of NZ_JBSGPC010000001.1, from coordinate 1,722,020 downwards.
ACGACGCCGTTCGCGGAGTCCAGGTCGACGATCCGGCCGCGTCCGTCCGAATCGAAGAGCACCTCCGCGTGCTGCCGCGAGACGCTGCGATCGATCAGGTGCACCCGGCACGCCGGGTCGCGCCCGATGAGGTTGCTCCCGGCGATCAGGCTGAAGACGACGCCCTGCTGCGCTCCGGTGAGCACCTCCGCGTAGCCGGCCGCTGCGACGAGCCGCTCCGCGCGCCCGGTGCTCGCGAACTCCGCGACGGGCTGCACCACGGAGCCCGAGTGCAGACCGGATTCGGCGATGACCGCCATCGGGTCGAGCAGCACGGGAGGCCGCCCCGGGGCGGCCGCAGCGCGAAGCGTCACGGGCGCGAGGCGCCGCTCCGCGATCATCGCGAGGCGCGGGTCCGCACCGAATCCTGCCTCGATCAGGCTCCGGGCGATGTCGGCGACGGTCGTGGTGGCATCGCACGACAGCACGATGTCGTGCGTGCCGCCGTGCGGCAGCACGATCGAGAGCCGGAGCTTCATCCAGTATCGCCCGCCCCGAGGTCGTCTCTGCGGCGATCGAGCTCGTCCTGGAACGGATTGCCCGGGTCGTCGGGGTGCGTGTCCCACTCCATGATGCCGCTGTGCGTCGAGCATTCCGCCCGCACGGACATGCTCATGCCGTTGACGTTCGCCTGCATCGAGAACGTGCCCTCACCCGGGATCTCGACGATGATGTACGGCTCCGTGTCCTGGTGCGTGTCGTAGAGATCGCGCACCGGCAGCCCCTCGCCCGCGAAGTAGGCGCGTACGCGTCCCACCGCTGCAGCACGATCTACTGAAGTACTGTTCAGCAGCGTCGAGCTCACGTGACCTCCTCCGCCGCCGCACTTGTCCGGCAGCCAAGCGCCGACGAGCAGCTCGCGGTCGTCGGGGCGGTCAGCCGCCCACAGCACATCCGTCCAGTAGAGATCGACCCAGCCGTCGGGCACGCCGCTCGCGGCGACCCCGACGTCGAACATCTCGGCGACCCACGCGCGCTGCTCCGCCAGCGTCATAGTCGACGTTCCTCCCTCCGACGACACGATCGGCCGTTCGTTCACGCATGCGGGCAGCGTCGCTGCCGCGCACACCGTCGCGGCCGCGACGAGCATCGACCGCCTCGCCCTCGCTCCGATATTCATCCGCACTCCGATCTCTCCAGACGCACTCCCCCGATGACCCCGGCCCGGACGCCGACGCAGGCGCGCTCGGTGCGCGCGAATGCGGCCGCCAGATGCTCGCCGACTGCGCCGGTGGTGATCTGCGCGATGCTGTCGAGTGACTGCGTGTCGGGGTCGAGGTAGCCGTGCCGGTACGAGGCGAACATGCCGAACGGGTCGCGCGATTTCCGGTCGCCGATGATCGAGTGCCCGTCGGTCGCGAGCAGGCCGCGCTCGCCGTCGCCGTCGGACGAGAAGGCGAGCCCGCCGCCGTACACGGGGCTGAGGTGCTCGAGGCCGAGCACGCCCACCGCCCCGGGGTTCGGCTGGCCGCGCAGCGAGAGCCCCGCCCCGCTCGGCGCGAGGCGGTCGTCGCTCGCGTGGGTGGTGAAGACGGCGCGCTGACCGGGGGCGAACTCGTTCACGCGCAGCGCGCCGTAGTCGGGCACGGTGCCCTGGTCGAGCCCGGCGGAGGCGATGAGCGTGAGCGTGTCGACCGGCTGCCCGACGAGCGTCAGCGCGATCGTCGCCGTCGTCGTGCCGTAGGAGTGGGCGAGTACCCCGGTGAAGGGCAGGCCCGCGACCCCCGCTGCCCTCGCCGCGTGGCCGCCGTCGAGCTCCGCGGCGAGCCGGCGGGCGCCGACCCGCGCGGCCTCCGGGCTGAGCACGCTGTCGGCGCCGATGAGGTTCGGGAACGGGATGTCGGGGGTGTCGTAGCCGAGCCACGCGATCACCGAACCGGTTCCCGAATCGGCCTGACGCTTGCGCTGCGCCTCGTGGAGGTTGCGGGAGGCCTCGTCCCAGCTCTCGATCGCGAGATGCGCATCGCTCTTCATGCCGGGTACCGCCCACGCTACATGGCTCGCACTATCGGCATCGCCGTAGCCCAGGGCGACCATCGGCACGTCGCCTGCGAAGTGCAGCGCGACGACCTGTACCGGAGGCCGACCGATGCCGTATCTGTCGATCTGAGCAGCTTCGCGTCTGAGCACCTCCTGCACCGCCGCCGCGGCCCGCAGCTGCTGAGGCGACAGCTGGGCCGGGCTCTGCGAGGCGAGCTCGAGCGAGCGCCGGTTCGCCAGGTCGCGCGCGGCGAACGGCAGCCCGGGCAGATTGCCGATCACCCAGGGCGCTTCCCGGATGAGGCGCCCGCGTGCGGCCTCGTCCAGGGCGGCCCACCACGCGGCGGCGGCCTCCGGGGCGGGCGGCGCGTCCCAGACCCGCGATCCGTCGCCCTCGGGGAGCAGACCGGCGAGATCGGGGTGCTGCGCGACCACGGGAACGGTGGCCGCCGCGCGGCCGCGCAGCTCGCCCGCGATGCCGTGCGCGACCGCGAACTTCGCGCCGGGGCCGCCGGCCACCGACCCGACGCTGATGAGCTGCCCCAGAGTCGACCCGCGCAGCGCTCCGAGCAGTGCGCGCTCCGCACGCTCCCGCTCCTCGATGAGCGACGCCCAGACCCTCGAATCGAGCCGGATCGCTTCGGCCGCCGCGTCCCAGGACACCACCGCTCGGCGCCACGTCTCCTCGTGAGATGCCGCGACGGTACGCCGCACCGCTGCGAGCTCAGCCGCATCCATACCGGTCGTGCGGTCGGCGTCGAGCACCGGCTCCGGCATCGCGGGCGAAGGCGGCGCATCCCATTCGGCGCCGAGCGGGTGACCGATCTGGGCGGCGATGCCGCTGACCGTCGCGGCCTCGGCACGAATCGTACCGAGGTGGTCGTCGACCGACTGCTGCACGGCCTGCGCCTGCCGGTGGATGCGTTCGACCTCGGCGGCGTAGGCGGTGAAACCGCGCCGCGCCTCCTCGGCGCTCCGCCGCATCTTCGTCGCGCCCTCCTGCAGCACCGTGTCGAGCTTCGCACGATGCGCCGCGACGGCGGCGCCCGCGGTCTCGCTGAGGCGGGTGGAAGCGAGCAGCAGCGCCGTGCCGTACGAGACGCAGCTCTCGGCCGCTTCGGCGGTGAACGCCGCCGCCTGCTCGATCGAAGCGGGGTCGCCCGCGACGGGCGTCCCGCCGGGCAGCACCGCCGCATGATTCGCCGGAACCCTCATGCCTCGCGCCCCGGTACGGCGAACCCCGCATCGAGCGCCGAGGCGTGCGCGGCATCGAGCGATGACATCTCGTGCAGCAGCGTGCGCAGCCCCCGCCCCGTCGTCTTCGCCGCATCGGCGAGGGCGGCCCGACCGACGTGCACGCCGCGTAGGAATACGTCGACCTCGGCGGCGATGCCGGTCAGACTCTCGAAGCCGCCCGTCGGCCGGGAGTTCCGGCCGACCAGCATCTCGTGTTCGGCGGCGACGATATGCCCGATGGCGTCTTCGATCGCCGCATCGATGAGCAGTAGTCCGGCCATGCCCGCAGCACCTCCCTCCGGCGCAGTCCGCCCGAACCGGACCGTGTTACGCGATCCGTGCGGCGATCTGCGCGTCGAGGTCGCGCATCGCGGCGGAGGTCTGCGTGAGGAAGCCCTGGATCTCGGTGAGCTTCTCGATGACGGTGTTCGCACCGACCGTGTACTGGTGGTAGGCGTCGGTGAACCGCACCGAGGCCTGATCGGTCACGAAGCCCGATGAGACGAGACCGTCGATGCGGCCCTGCATCGCCTGGAGCTTCTGCGTGATCTCGTCGCGACCGACGCCGAGCTGCGTCGCGGCCTGTTCGATCTCGTCGTACGAGACTCTGATGTTCGACATGGGAGGCGCCTTTCGTCGTGCACGACCGCGATGACGGCGGCCGTTCTTCCGTGATATTGCGACGAGGCTAACCGCGGCTCCCCGGGGCGGGGCAAGCGGCGATCCCTGATTGTGAGTAACTCGCGGCATAAACCCGCAAATGCCGTGTTGTGGAGGAAGAATAAGCACCTCCTGTGAGGCGCCGCCGACCCGGCACCGCCCGCACCGCGCACACAGCAGCGCCCCGCCCGATTCGCAAAGGCGAACGGGGCGGGGCGCGATCGGCGCGTAGTCGGGAGGGCCTAGGCGAAGAGCGCGGCGACCTCGCTCAGCGCGACGCGATCCTTGGTACCCGCGGCGCGGTCCCAGACCTCGCCGAAGCCCTCGGCCGCATCGCGGCCCACGACGACGACGCGGGGCACGCCGAGCAGCTCGGCATCGCCGAACTTCACGCCGGGCGATACCTTCGGGCGGTCGTCGAAGAGCACGTCGACACCGGCGGCCGAGAGCTCGGCGACGAGCGACTCCGCCTGCTGGTGCACGGCCGGATCCTTGCCCGTGGCCACCACGTGCACGTCGAACGGCGCGATCTCGCGCGGCCATACGAGACCGCGGTCGTCGTGGTTGAGCTCGGCGAGCGCCGCCATGATGCGGGTCACGCCGATGCCGTACGAGCCCATCGTGACGGTGACGAGCTTGCCGTTCTCGTCGAGCACCTTCAGCCCGAGCGCCTCGGCGTACTTGCGGCCGAGCTGGAAGACGTGCCCGATCTCCATGCCGCGCGCGAGCGTCACGGGGCCCGAGCCGTCGGGTGCCGGGTCGCCCTCGCGCACGCTCGCGACGTCGACGACGCCGTCGGCCGTGAAATCGCGACCGGCGACGAGGTAGGCGACGTGCTTCTCGGCCTGGTTCGCGCCGGTGACCCAGGAGGTACCGGTCACGACGCGCGGATCGAGCAGGTAGCGCACGCCGGTCGATCCCTCGAGCCCGAGCACCTGCGCGCCGTCGAGCGCGGGGCCGATGTAGCCCGGCACGAGACCCGGGTGCTGCTTCAGATCGTCGGCGGTGGCGGGCTCGACCTCGCAGTTCGGGAAGGCGACCTCGACCCGCTTCATGTCGACATCGCGATCGCCCGGGATGCCGATGACGACGATCTCGCGCACGCCCTCGAGATCGGTGACGGCGAGCACGACGTTCTTGAGCGTGTCGGCGGCGCCCCACTCGCGGCCGTCCTCGCGCGGCAGCACCGCGTTCGTGTGCGCGACCAGCGTCTCGATGGTGGGGGTGTTCGGCGAGTCGTAGACGAGCGCCGAGCGCTGGCCCTCGACCGGCAGCGCCTCGGGCGCCTGTGCCTGATAGGCCTCGACGTTCGCGGCGTATCCGCCGGCCGAACGCACGAAGGTGTCCTCGCCGATGTCGATCGGCAGCAGGAACTCCTCGGAGCGCGAGCCGCCCATGGCGCCCGCGTCGGCCGAGACGATGACGTACTCGACGCCGAGGCGCGTGAAGATGCGCTCGTAGGCGTCGCGCTGCTTCTGGTAGGCCTCGTTCAGCCCTTCATCGGTCACGTCGAACGAGTACGCATCCTTCATCGTGAACTCGCGGCCGCGCAGCAGGCCGGCGCGGGGCCGCGCCTCATCGCGGTACTTGTCCTGGATCTGGTACAGGCTCAGCGGCAGGTCCTTGTACGACGACACGATGTCCTTCACCATCAGAGTGAAGGCCTCCTCGTGCGTCGGCGCGAGGAGGTAGTCGGCGCCGTGGCGATCCTGCAGGCGGAACAGGGCATCGCCGTACTCCTCCCACCGCCCCGTGTCCTCGTAGGGCTCGCGCGGCAGCAGGGCCGGGAAGTGCACCTCATGGGCGCCGGCTGCGGCCATCTCCTCGCGGATGATGTTCTCGATACGGCCCTTCACCCGCAGACCGAGCGGCATCCAGCCGAAGACGCCCGGGGCCTGGCGCCTGATGTATCCCGCGCGCACCAGCAGCTTGTGGCTGGTCACCTCCGCGTCTGCGGGGTCCTCGCGGAGCGTCTTCAGAAAGTAGGAACTGAGCCGGGTAATCACCCGTCTATCGTAGCGCCGCCGAACGAGCGCTGCGCCGCGCGCCGGCGCGGAACAGCGCGCCCGTCGTTCGGCCCTCACCCGTATTTCGGATGGAAGCGGCGGTTTCGGTCCGAAATACGGGTGAGAGCCGAAGTTCGGGCGAAGCGCACGGACACGCAGACCCCGTGCGCCCGCAGGCACGAATACGCTGGGAGGATGAGGATGCTGCGCTGGGCCGTGCCGATCGCGGTGCTCGCGGTCGCGGCGCTGCTGCGCTTCTGGGCGCTCGGCCGGCCCGGCACCCTCGTATTCGACGAGCTCTACTACGTGCGCGATGCGATCAGCCAGCTCGCCCACGGCTTCCCGACCGTCTGGCCCGATGACGAACCGGGCATGGCCGCGGGCCGGGCGCTCGCCTTCACCGATGACCCGTCGTACGCGGTGCATCCGCCGCTCGGCAAGTGGCTGATCGGCCTCGGCATCCTCGTCTTCGGCCCCGACACGGGGTGGGGGTGGCGCAGCGCCTCCGCGCTCGCGGGCGTCGCGACGGTCGGCCTGACGATGCGCCTCGGCTATCTGCTCACCCGCAGCCTGCCGATCGCCTGGCTCGCCGGCCTGCTGCTCGCGCTCGACGGCGTGCACGTGACGCTCAGCCGCGTCGGTCTGCTCGACGGGTTCCTCACGTGCTTCGTCGTGCTCGGAGCGGTGCTCGTGTGGCGCGACCACGAGCAGGTGCGGGGCGCGGGGCGGAGCGCGCGGCGCGGCGACGGTACGAGCACGAGCACGAGCACGAGCACGAGCGAGGGTACGGGCACGGGTACGTGTACGAGCACGGGCAGGGGCACGGGCGGGGCAATCCCTGTCATCGTGTGGCGCCCGTGGCTGCTCGCCGCGGGCCTCGCCTTCGGAGCGGCTGCGGCCGTGAAGTGGTCGGGGCTCTACCCGCTCGCGTGCTTCCTGGTGCTCATCACGGTGCGCGATGCGGTGGTGCGCATCCGGCAGCGGTCGCCCCGCCCGGTCGGCCGCGCCGCACTCCAGGCTGCAGTCGCGGCCGTCACCGCCCTGCCCGCCGCTGCGGCGGTCTACCTCGCGAGCTGGGCCGGGTGGATCGTGCGCCCCGGCGGCTGGGGGCGCGACGCGGGCGCGAACTGGTTCGACTCGCTCGTGCAGTACCACGCCGAGATGCTCGCCTGGCACGGCACGCTGAGCGCTCCGCACCCCTACCAGGCGCATCCGCTCAGCTGGCCGCTCGCGCTGAGACCGACGGCGATGTACGAGGTCGATTGGGGCGCGGCCGAGGGCTGCCCGTGGTCGGCATGCGTGTCAGGGATCACCCCGCTGCCGAACCCGCTCATCACCTGGGCGGGAGTCGCCGCCCTCATCGCGCTCGTGGCGCTCGTCGTGCATGCCTGGCGGCACGGGCCCGCGCGCCCCCGCCCGGTCGACCCGCTCGTCATGGCCGGGTCGTTCGTGGTCGTCGGCTACCTCTCGGGCTGGCTGCCCTGGGTGCTCACGTTCTCGCGATCGGCGGTGTTCCAGTTCTACGCGGTCGTCATGACTCCGTTCGCGGCCCTCGCACTCGCCCTGGTGCTCGGGCTGCTCTGCGGCTTCTCGGTGCGGGGCGGTCCCACGGCACGGAGCGGCCCTGCCGGGCGGGGCGGTGGCCCGGGCGGGGCCGCGCTCTCTTCAGGGATCGGCGATCCCTCCCCCGAAGCCCTGCGCAGCCGGCGCCTCTCGGTCGCCTGCTTCGTCATCGTCGCGGGCCTCGTCGCGCTGCTCTTCTTCCCGATCTGGTCGGGCATGCCGATCGCGGAGTGGTTCTGGCGGGCCCACATGTGGTTGCCCGGATGGAGCTGAGCGGCAATCATCTGCGCGGGTGCCCGATCTGATGCAGAATGACGCGCTGATTCTGCACCAAATCGCGCACCCGAGCCTCCGGAATCAGAGCAGGCGGCGCGAGAGCGCCCAGGCGGTCAGCTCGTGCCGGTTCGACAGCTGCAGCTTGCGCAGCACATTCGACACGTGCGTCTCGATCGTCTTCACCGAAAGGAAGAGCTCGGCGGCGACCTCTTTGTACGCGTAGCCGCGGGCGATCATGCGCATGACCTCCTGCTCGCGGGCCGAGAGCCGGTCGAGCTCGTCGTCGGTCGCCGCGGTCTCGCCGCCGCCGGTGCCGAAGGCGTCGAGCACGAAGCCCGCGAGCTTCGGCGAGAACACGGCATCGCCGCCGTGCACGCGCACGACCGCCGCGGTCACCTCGGCGCCAGAAGACGTCTTGGTCAGGTAGCCCCGCGCTCCCCCGCGGATCACGCTCACGACGTCGTCGGCCGCGTCGGAGACGCTGAGCGCGAGAAACCTCGGCGCGCCCGCCACGGCACGGCCGAGCCGCTGCAGCACCTCGACCCCGCCGCCGCCCGCGCCGCCGGGCAGGTGCACGTCGAGCAGCACGACATCGGGGGCGGTCTGCGAGATCACGGCGACGGCCTCGTCGACGTCGGCAGCCTCGCCGACCACTGCGAGCTCGGGCCCGAGCTCGGCGCGCAGCCCGGTGCGGAAGATCTGGTGGTCGTCGACGATGACGACCCGGATGCGGTCGGCCGTAGCATCTGCCGTCGTGACTGCCGTCGCGTCGGGTGCTGGGTGGGGTACGGCATCGGCTGCTGCGTCGCTCATGCGTTCCTCTCGGTATCGGTCGGGCCGGCGCCCGCAGGTTCTGGGCCGGCGGGTTCGGAGTCGACGGATCCGGAGCCGACTGGTCCGGGATCATGCGGGACGCCGGTCCTCGGGACTTCAGGGGCACCCGGGGTATCCGGAGCACCCGGGGTATCCGGGGCATCCGAGGCACCCGGGGTATCCGGGGCACCCGCGAGCGGCATCGCCAGGCGCACCGATGTGCCCGTACCGCCCGGCCCCGGCACGAAGCGCGCAGTGCCGCCCGCGCGCTCCATTCGGCCGATGATCGATTCGCGCACGCCCATGCGCCCCTCGGGCAGCCGGTCGAGGTCGATGCCCGGCCCGCGGTCGGTGATGTCGATCGACACTCGCTCCCGCCCTGCCTCGACGTAGACGGTCACCTCCCCGCCGGCATGCCGCGCCGCATTGAGCATGGCCTCGCGCGCCGCGGCCACGATCGGCGCCGGCGCTGTGGTTCCGGCCCCCAGACCGACGCCGACGACCTCGAACCTGACGCCGTGCTCCGCTTCGAGCAGCGCAGCGTGCGTGCGCAGCTCGCTGCCGACCGCCTCGGGCTCGGGCGCTCCGCCGTCTGCGGTGCGGAACAGCCATTCGCGCAGCTCGCGCTCCTGCCCCCGCGCGATGCGCGCCACTTCGCTGCCCGGCTCGGAGCGCTGCTGGATCAGCGCGAGCGTCTGCAGCACCGAATCGTGCAGATGCGCGGCGATGTCCGAGCGCTCGGCCTCCCGAGCACGCGCGGCCCGTTCGGCGAGCAGCTCGCGGTTGAGCCGCAGCAACCACGGGGCGAGGGCGAGGGCGACGCCGGCGAGCACCGCGAGCGCGGCCGCGATCACCGTCCAGGTGCTCGGCTGCCGCGACGTCACGAAGAACATGAGCACGCCGACTGCGACGAGCGCGAGCGCCCCGAGCACGCGCGGCAGGGCGTGCCGATCCGGGCGATCCCTGTCGGCGATCTGCCACCAGGCGAGCCCGACCCCCACGAGCACCGCGAGCGCGGGCAGCATGAACTCGAGATTGATGCGCACGCCCAGCCGATCGAGCACGAGCCCCGCGCCGGCGATGAGCAGGCACGCCCCGAGCAGCAGCTCGGCGATGGGCCAGCGGCCCCGTGGGCGCGACCGTTCCGCTGCGGGCCGCGCCTCGGTCGCGGCGCCCAGGGCGCTCGGGGCGTTCGAGGCGTTCGAGGCGTTCGAGGCAGGCGCCGTAGGGGCTGATGTCTGAGAAGCCGACGCCGGAGCCATCGGCGCCGCCGAAGCCGCTGAAGCCGCCGGAGCCGCCGGAGCCGCCGGAGCCATCGAACCCGGCCCCGGTGCCGCAGTGCCCTGATTCGCCACCGGAGTCGGAACCTCTGAGCTCCGAACCGTCTGAGCCGCAGACCAGGCCCGCGTCGGCTCATCCGCGGGCCGCATCAGGGCACGCCGCATCGGCACGACGCCCTCGGTCTCGCCTTCATTCGGCACCAACGCCCAGAGCCAGACGTAGAGCAGACCGCCGAACCCGCCCGCGACCGCGAGCACCAGCATGCCGATGCGCACCGAACCCACCGGAAGACCGAGGTGCCGCGCGAGCCCCGCGCACACTCCTGCGACGAGGCGGTCGTCGCGCAGGCGGTGCAGCGGTGGTCGTTCCATGAGACTATCCAAGCACCTCCGCTCTCATCGGGGCATGCCCCGGGGCGAGGCTCAGGGGCGAATCAGGGGGATCCCCGATGGCCCGCCCGTCGGCGAAGCGCCAGACTCGAAGTATGCACACGACACCACCAGCAGGAGGCCCCGCCGACCCGCACGGCGCCGGCCCGCACGGACCACACGGCACCGGACCCCACGGCACCGGACCTCACGGAACCGGGCCCCACGGAACCGGACCCCACGGCACCGGCCCGCACCGCCCTTCGAACGGCGGGTTCTTCGCCTGGCTGCGCGGCCTCGGCATCATCCGCGGCCAGGAGCACTGGTTCGCGGGCGTCGCCGGCGGCATCGCCGCGAAGGCCGGCATCGACCCGCTCATCGTGCGCGGCGCGTTCGTCGTGCTCGCGCTGCTCGGCGGGCCGGGGCTGCTGCTCTACCTCGCGGGCTGGCTGCTGCTCCCCGACGACACCGGCCGAATCCATGCGGAGGACATCGTCCGGGGGCGAGCATCGGCCGGGGTACTGACGGGGGCGATCGTACTCGTCGGCGTCGTCGTATTCCCGGCGTTCCTCGGCATGGTCTTCGGCGCCGGCATCACCCCGTCGCTCAGCATCTGGGGCTGGGGCGTGTGGGACATGCTCGGGTTTCCCCACTGGCTGCGCGTCACGATCGCGTGGTGCTTCTGGCTGACGGTGCTCGTCGCCGCGGGTTTCTGGGTGCACAGCGTGCTGCTGCAGCGCGGCAGGGATCTCGGATCGCAGCGCGCCTCCGCGCCTTCCGCGTCGTCCGAGCCGTCGTCCCCCGCGTCGTCGTCTTCCGCACCGTCGTCTTTCGCACCGTCGTCCCCCGCGTCGAGCGCACCTCCACAGCCCGGCGCTGAATCGGCGCCCGCGGGCGGTGCGACGTTCTCCGCAGGTACCGACCCCACTCAGACCACGACGGCTCACGCCTCGAGCGCCGGGGCCGCATACGCGGAGCCGGCCCCGGGCACCGGCACGAGTGCCGGTTTCAGCGCGGGCACGGACGCGGGGCCGAACGCAAGGGCGAGTTCGAGTTCGCGTCCGGGTTCGCACCCCGAGGATTGGGCGCGCGATATCGGCGAGCGCACCGAGCAGTGGGGCCGCGACCTCGGCGAGCGCGCGAACCGCTGGGGCGCCGATGTCGGCAAGCAGGCCGACGAGTGGACCGCCCGCTACTCCGAGCACCACGACGCGCATAAGCTCGGCGCGGGGCACGTCGTGATCTCGTTGGCCTGCGCGCTGCTCGCGGGCGGGGCCGCGGCCCTGCAGGTCTCATCGCTCGATACCGCGGCGTTCGAGGGGAAGATCGGCACGGGCGGCCCGCCGGCGCTCGTGGCCGGCATCACTGCGGCGCTCGCGGTGCTCGCGATCTCCCTCATCGTCGCCGGCGTGCGCGGGCGGCACACCGGCTGGATCGGCTTTCTCTCGTTCTGCGGCGTCGTCGGCCTCTTCGCGACGGTCGCTTTGCCGGTCGGGTCGACGTTCCAGCCCTTCGGCACCGTCGCGATCGACGGGCAGCGGGCGACCGGCACCGTGGTAGTCGCCGGTACGACGCAGGTCGATCTGAGCGATCTCGATCTCCGCACCGATGCCTCCGACATCGTCGTCTGGCAGCTCGCAGGGCGCTCGGACATCGTGCTGCCCGAGAACGCCGCGGCGCAGATCGAGGTGCGCGTGCTCGCGGGCCGCGTGGGCAGCGAGGAGGCGGGGCGCGGCGAGGACTCCGGGTACGAGGCCGGCGTACTGCTGCGGCGGTCGATCACGGTCGATCCTCAGACCTCCGCGAACCGCGACGATTCGCGGGGCAGCACCGACCAGTCGGCCGACGCGACCAAACCGGCCGAGGCCAACGCGCCGGCACAGGTCTCGATCTATCTGCTCGGCGGCGACGTCACCTTCTCCGCTACGGAGTCGAGTTCGTCTGCCGCAGCGAAGCAGCTGAGCACGGTGGGGGCCGCGAGCGCGGCCGCACCGAACGTTGAACAGGAGCACACGCGATGAGCGACCACAGCGGCCCGGCGAACGATCGCACGGGATCCGAGAGCACCGGGTTCGAGAGCACCGGGTTCGAGAGCACGGAGCACGACCGCACCGGGCCCGCACCGTTCGAGCCTGAACGCTCCGTACCCGAGCAGCTCGACCCCGAGCAGCTCGAACCCGCACGGTTCGGGCCTGCACCGACCGGTCCTCCGCAGACCGGGCCCGCGTACGAAGGCGCAGCGCCTGCTGGCGATCAGGCTGCGCCGGCGACCGCGCACGTTCCGCCGGGACCGCAGGTCAGCGCATCGGCGACACCGGTAACCGATCGCGTCGTCAAGCCGGGCCCGCGCACCGGCCCCATCGTCTGGGGAGCGCTGGTGCTCGCTTTCTGCGGCTACGTCGCGCAGCGCGTCTTCGGTTCGGGAGCCTCCGACACCGGTTGGTGGGTCGCCGCGACCATCGTCGGCCTCGGAGCGCTGCTGCTCGTCGTCGGCATCGTCGTCGTGATCCGCGGGGCGCGCTCGACCCGCCGCTGACTCGCCGCACGGCTCGCGCTTTCGAACTCTGCAGCACTCTCCGCCGGCCACACAAAGGAGCAGTGCGACTTCGTTCGGAGATGAGCGCTCGTTCGGACCGATTCGCCTCGAAACGTCCGAACGAGCGCTCAGATCCGAGGGAGCTCACGGCTCGAGGATCAACGACCGCCGACTACGCCTCGACGCGCGGGATCTCGCGGGTCTGCGTCGAGATCCAGTGCAGCGGAACCTCGATGACGACGCGGGTGCCGCCGCGCTCGTCGGGGCCCCACGAGATCGACCCGCCGAGCTCGCCCTCGACGAGGGTGCGCACGATCTGCGTGCCGAGACCGTCGCCGACGGTGCCGCCGGGCAGGCCGGTGCCGGTGTCGATGACCTCGACGATGAGCCGTTCGGGGTTGCGGTCGGCGCGGGTGACGACTTCGCCCTCGCTGCCGGCGAGGCCGTGCTCGACGGCGTTCGTGACGATCTCGGTGAGCGCGAGCGCGAGCGGGGTCGCGTACTCCGAGGGCAGCTTGCCGAACTCGCCTTCCTTGCGCGGGTGCACGGTCGTGTTGTGCAGGCTGGCGACCTCGGCGGCGAGGCCGAGCACGCGGGCGAAGACCTCGTCGAAGTCGACGATCTGCGACAGGCCGGTCGCGAGCGTGTCGTGCACGACGGCGATCGCGGCGACGCGGCGCATGGCCTGGCCGAGCACCTGCTTCGCCTCCTCGCTGCGGGCGCGGCGGGCCTGCACGCGCAGCAGCGACGCCACGGTCTGCAGGTTGTTCTTCACGCGGTGGTGGATCTCGCGGATCGTCGCATCCTTCGTCACGAGCTCCTGCGCCTGCTGGCGCAGCTCCGTGACGTCGCGGGTGAGCACGATGCCGCCGACGCGGGCGCCGTCGCGGACGACCGGGATCGACCGCAGCGTGATCGTGTGCCGGCGCACGTCGAACTCGGCGCGCTTGGCGACCTTGCCCTGCGCGATGAGCGGTAGCGACTCGTTCGTGTCGAACTGGCCCTTGACGACCTCGGCGACGACGTCGGCGAAGTTCTCGCCTTCGATCTCATCGCGGTAGCCGATGCTCGCGAAGGTCGACTGCGTGTTCGGGCTCACGAACTCGGCGGTGCCGTCGAGGTTGAGCCTGACGAGGCCGTCGGCGGCGCGGGGCGACCCCTGCTCGCCGCCGCGGGTGTTGCCCTTCGGCGGGAAGAGGCCCTGCTCCATCATGTCGAAGAGGTCGTCGGCGACTTCGTGGAAGGCGGCGCCGATGCGCGAGGCGTTCTGCGAGTCGACGACGCTCGAGTGCACGGTGGCGACGGCGAAGGGGCCGTGCAGTTCGCCGTGCTCGTCGCGACGGCTCACCGCGTGCGCCGTGAGACGCATCGGGTTCTCCTCGTACCAGGCGGGCGACGTCGAAATGGCGGGCCGACCGGTCTCCATCGCCTCGTCGACGAGGCTGCGCCAATCCGAGCGCAGGAAGTCGCCGATGACCTCGCGGTAGAAGAGGGTCACGGAGCCCGCCGGGCGGCTGTGCGCGACGGCCAGGTATTCACCGTCTTCGGTGGGCACCCAGAGCACGACGTCGCTGAGCGACAGGTCGGCGATGAGCGACCAGTCGAGGGTGAGGCGTTCGAGCCACTCGATCTCCTCTTCTTCGAGGGCCGAGTACTTCGTCGCAAATTCTCGCAGTGTGGTCACGGGTTCTACCTTAGATCGGCGTCGGGCTGTTTACGGTATGCGGTGCCTTCGGCGCGGCCGGGCGCGGCATCGTCGCCGTCGCCGTCGGGGTCGTCGCTCGGGGGTACGCGGCAGAGGTGCTCGGTGATCGCGGCGCAGACGACGAGCGCTGCGCCGGCCGCGAGGGTGAGCACCATGGGCAGCCACATCTCGACGGGGGCGGGCACGGTGCGGCCGATGAGCGAGAGCGCGAAGCCGCCGCCGAGGCCGCCGAGCAGGGCGCCGACGAGCTGGCCGGCGCGGGCCGCCGCCAGCAGACGCACCGCGTGGAACGGATTCACGGCCCCCGGGCGCTTCGCGATGGTGCGGCGCAGGCGCACCCCGAAGCAGACGAGCACGGCCGAGATGAGCGCGAGCGTCACCGGCAGCGAGATCGGCGGTACGAACGGCGCGGCCCCGCGGCCCGAGAGCGCGAACTCCACGACGAGGCCGACAGCGGCCCCCATCGCGGCAGCGGCCGCCGTCACCTGCGGGTTCATCCGGTCGATCCTGCGCATCGTCAGCTCTGCGCTCCGCCGCCCGCGGCATCGGTTCCGGTGGCACCTGTACCGGGGGCAGGCGCACCGGGGGTGTTCGCACCGGTGTCCTCGCCAGGGATCGCCGCCAGCGGCGTCGTACCGTCGCCGATGCGCGCGAGCAGGTCGGCGACCCGGCCGTGGCCGGGCAGCACCGCGTTCGGGTCGAGGTCGAGCCAGGGCGAGAGCACGAAATCGCGTTCGTGGGCGCGGGGGTGCGGCACCGAGAGGCGTTCGTCGGCGATGACGCGACCTCCGTAGAGGATCAGGTCGATGTCGATGGTGCGCGCCCCCCAGCGCACGTCTCGCACGCGGCCGAACTCGTGCTCGATGCGCTGCATCTCGTCGAGCAGGCGGTGCGGTTCGAGGGTCGTGCGGGCGGCCGCGACGCCGTTGAGGTAGCGCGGTGCGTCGGGGTCGGGGCCGTCGAGCGTGACGGCGATCGACTCGCGCAGCGGCGATGCGACGAAGCCGGTGATGCCCGGCGTCTCGGCGAGCGCCTGCTGCGCCGCGATGATGGTCTCGCCGCGGTCGCCGAGATTGGCGCCGAAGGCGAAGAGCACCGGCACGATCTGCGCGATCACCGCGCCTCCTCGGCCCGGCGCACGACGGTGACGGAGACGTCGGCGAAGACGGCGTCGATCGGCGCCTCGGGCTTGTGCACCGTGATCTCGGTCTCGATGACGCCCGGGAAGCGGAGCGCGGTCGCGGCGACGCGTTCGGCGACGGTCTCGATGAGGTCGACGGGGTCGCGGCTCACGTCGGCGACGATCGCTTCGGCGAGTTCGCCGTAGTGCACGGTACGGCCGAGTTCGTCGTTCGCGGCGGCGGCCTCGAGGTCGACGGTGACGGCGGCGTCGATGAGGAAGCGCTGGCCCTGCTCGCGTTCGAATTCGAACACGCCGTGGTGGGCGAATACTTCGAGACCGGTCAGGGCGATGCGGTCGCGGGTCTCGCGGCGGCCGTGACGTGCGCCGGAGGCGGTGCCGGCACCCGCAGCGGCGCCGGTCTGTGCGGCACCCGGCGCGTCGGCGCGGCGCGGCGCGCCCCAGGCCCGTTCGACGGCGAGCGCCTGCACGGTCGCCCCGACGTCGTGCACGCGCACGCCCCAGACGCCGGCGCGGGCCGCGAGCGCGCTCGCGGTGGCCGTCGCGAGGTCGCGCTCCTCGGGGGTGCCCGAGTAGCCGTGCACGTCGCGCAGCGCCTCGGCGATCATGCGCTTGCGCGAGGCGCCGATGAGCACCGGGTACCCGAGCGACGCGAGCGCCCCGATGCCGTTCAAGAGCTCCCAGCTCTGCGCGCCGGTCTTGTCGAAGCCGAGGCCGGGGTCGACGATGATGTGCGCGGGGTCGACTCCCGCGTCGATCGCTTCGCGGGCGAGGCCGGCGAGGGCGTCGCGCACCTCCGCCACGACGTCGTCGTAGTGCGAGCGCTCGTGCGCGGTGTCGGGGATGCCGCGCCAGTGACTGATGATGTAGCGGGCTCCGTGCTCGGCCGATGCCCAGGCTGCGGCGGCAAACATGCCCGGGTCGTGCAGCCCGCCCGAGACGTCGTTGATGTAGCGCGCCCCCGCGGCGACGGCGGCCTGCGCCGTTTCGGCGTGGATCGTGTCGATCGAGACGGCGATGCCCTCGTCGGCGAGCGCCCGCACGACGGGCAGCACTCGGCGCAGCTCCTCATCGCGCGGCACCGGCACGGCCCCCGGCCGGGTCGATTCGCCGCCGACGTCGATGAGGTCGGCCCCGAGCGCGACGAGGCCGCGCGCGTGCTCGAGCGCGGCCTCGGGTTCGAGGTAGGCGCCGCCGTCGCTGAACGAATCGGGCGTGATGTTCAGCACGCCCATGATCATCGGGCCGGTGCGTGCAGCCATGCGGCTTACCTTCCGTCGTCGCTATCGCGGATGCCGAGATTGCGGGGCGGCCGGCTGCTCTCGCCCGGCGCGAGCGGTGTCTGCGGATCGGCGGCCGGCTCGGCGGCCGGTTCCGGCTCCGCGGCAGGCTCCGGATCGGCGGCCGGCGGTTCGGGCAGCACGACGGCGCCCTCGAGGTTCGGCGCTTCGGGCTGCGGCGAGGGCTGCGGAGCGGGCGCCGGCGACGGGCCGCCGGGCACGACCGCGGCGCCTTCGGAATCGCCGCCCGATACTTCGACGCCCGCGGCGTTCGCGCGCTCGCCGTCGGTGCGCACGGATGCGGGCACCTCGATCGGCGGGCGGTCCGACACCGGGCGGTCGCCGCTCGAGAGCCAGATGGGGCGCTCGGGCAGCTTCTTGACGTCGCGGAAGATCTCGGCGATCTGGTTGTGGTCGAGCGTCTCCTTCTCGAGCAGCTCGCGCGCGAGGTCGTCGAGGATGTCGCGGTTCATCACGAGCACCTCGTAGGCCTCGTCGTGGGCCTGCTCGAGCAGCGCCCGCACCTCGGTGTCGATGGTGACGGCCACGCCCTCGGAGTAGTCGCGGCTCTGGCCGAAGTCGCCCATGAACGCGCCCGGCTGCGCCTGCCCGAGCTTCACCGGGCCGACGGTCGTGGTCATGCCGTACTCGGTGACCATCTTGCGGGCCGTGCCGGTCGCCTTCTCGATGTCGTTGCCCGCACCGGTGGTGGGGTCGTGGAAGACGAGCTCTTCGGCGACGCGGCCGCCGAGCGCATAGGCGAGCTGATCCTGCAGCTCGTTGCGGGTGACCGAGTACTTGTCCTCGAGCGGGATGACCATCGTGTAGCCGAGGGCGCGGCCGCGCGGCAGGATGGTGATCTTCGTGACGGGGTCGGTGTGGTTGAGTCCCGCCGCGACGAGCGCGTGGCCGCCCTCGTGGTAGGCGGTGATCAGCTTCTCGCGATCCTTCATGACGCGGGTGCGGCGCTGGGGGCCCGCGATGACGCGGTCGATCGCCTCGTCGAGGGCGCGATTGTCGATGAGCTGCGCGTTCGAGCGGGCCGTGAGCAGGGCGGCCTCGTTGAGCACGTTCGCGAGGTCGGCTCCGGAGAAGCCGGGCGTCTTGCGCGCCACGACGTCGAGGTCGACGTTCTGCGAGAGCGGCTTGCCCTTCGAGTGCACCCGGAGGATCTTGAGGCGGCCCGGCATATCGGGCGCGTCGACGCCGACCTGGCGATCGAAGCGGCCGGGGCGCAAGAGCGCCGGGTCGAGCATGTCGGGGCGGTTGGTGGCCGCGATCATGATGACATTGGTCTTCGGGTCGAAGCCGTCCATCTCGACGAGCAACTGGTTGAGCGTCTGCTCGCGCTCGTCGTGGCCGCCGCCCATGCCCTGGCCGCGGCGCTGGCCGACGGCGTCGATCTCGTCGACGAAGATGATGGCGGGAGCGTTCGCCTTGGCCTCTTTGAAGAGGTCGCGCACGCGGCTCGCGCCGACGCCGACGAACATCTCGACGAAATCGGAGCCCGAGATCGAGTAGAACGGCACGCCCGCCTCGCCGGCGACGGCGCGCGCGAGCAGCGTCTTGCCCGTGCCGGGAGGGCCGTAGAGCAGCACGCCCTTGGGGATGCGCGCGCCCACGGCCTGGAACCGAGATGCATCCTGCAGGAAGTCCTTGATCTCGTGCAGCTCTTCCACGGCCTCGTCGGCGCCCGCGACATCGGCGAAGGTGACCTGCGGCATGTCCTTCGACATGAGCTTGGCCTTGTTCTTGCCGAACTGCATGACGCCGCGCCCGCCGCCCTGCATCGACGACAGCATCCACCAGATCAGCAGGCCGATGAGCAGCATGGGCAGCAGGAAGCCGAGCAGGGACCACAGCGGGTTCGGTTGCGGCACCTTGTCGGTGTAGCCGTCTTTCAGCTTCGCGCCGTCGACCGCGGCCACCACGTCCTCGCCGCGCGGCGTGACGTAGAAGAAGTAGACGCTGTCGGTGCCGGCCTTCTTGTCGGCCTTCTCGAGCGTCATGTTGACGCGCTGGTCTCCGTCGACGATCTCGACCTGCTTCACACCGCCGTCGGCGAGCATCTCGAGGCCGCGCTCGGTCGAGATCTCGCGGGTGCTGCCGCCCGAGAGCAGCGACCACCCGATCAGCACGATGAGCGGCGCGAGCACCAGGTAGAGCAGCGGTCCGCGCAGCAGCTTGCGGCTCTTCGAGGGGCTCTTCGTCGAATTCTCTGCCAAGTCGGCGCCTTTCGAGATGGTCGTGCCAGAGGTCTCCGGCTGGTTGATAGCGTAACGAACACCGCTGGCACGAGCCTGATGCGGCGCCCGTGTACGCTCAGGGCGCAGCGGGGCGATCTCGCGGGGGCTGCTCGCCAGGGATCATGGCGCAGCGCCCGCCCCGGGCCCCGTCGCAGCCGCGACGCCGGCTGCTAGCCCTCTTCGGTGTAGACGTGCGGGGCGAGAATCGCGACGTCGCGCAGGTTGCGGTAATCCTCGGCGTAGTCGAGGCCGTAGCCGACGACGAACTCGACGGGGATGTCGAAGCCGACATAGGCGACATCGACCTCGACCTTGAGCGCCTTCGGCTTGCGCAGCATGGTGCAGATGCGCACGGAGCGCGCGCCGCGGCTCTCGAGGTTGTCCTTCAGCCACGAGAGGGTGAGGCCCGAGTCGATGATGTCCTCGACGATGAGCACGTCTCGGCCGGTGATGTCGGCGTCGAGGTCTTTCAGAATCTTCACGACGCCGCTCGATTTGGTGCCGGCGCCGTACGACGAGACCGCCATCCAGTCCATCTGGGCGTGGAAGCGCAGTTCGCGCGCCAGATCGGCCATCACCATGACAGCGCCCTTGAGCACGCCCACGAGCAGCGGCGGGTGCTCCGCGTCGTAGTCGGCCTCGATCTCACGCGCCATCTCCGCGAGTCGCGCATGCAGCTCGGCCTCGGAATGCAGCACGACGGTCAGTTCGTCACCCAGCTGTTTCGAATCCATGCGACTACTGTACTGCCGACTCGGGGTCGGCATCCCGGGGAGATCCTCGTTGTTCATCGAAGATCAGCCGGTCGCCCGAGCGCGACACGCGGATGCCGGGCACGAACACCGGGCCGCGACCCCGCGGTCCGGTGGCGAGCGCGGCGACGGCGAGCACGTGCCCGCGGTCGAGGTGCGCCCCGAAGCCGCGCATGGCGAGCAGACGAACGGCCCGGTTCCTGAGGGCGGCCGGAGCCGCGGCGAGCACCGCCGCCGGCACGGTGAGGCGCTCGGCATCGGAGCATGCCGCGAGGGCCCGCTCGGCGAGCTCTGCCGCGAGCGCGTCGAGCGCGTCGGCGTCTTCGCGGGCGAGGTCGGCCGAACGGGCCAGCCCGGCGGCTGCGCCTGCCCCCAGCTCGTCGGCGAGCACGGGCAGCACGCGGCGCCGTACGCGCACCCGCGCGAAGACGGCGTCGCGATTGTGCGGGTCGCACCACGGTGCGACGCCGAGTTCGCGGCACGCCTGCTCGGTGACCGTGCGCGTGATCTCGGGCGCCTCGCCGAGGAAGGGGCGCAGCACGACGGCGTGTCCCGCCCCTTCTGCGAGCGCCGTGCTCTCCGCGAGCGAACGCGCGTGCGGAATGCCCGCGATGCTGCGAGTACCCGAGCCCCGGGCGAGCGCGAGCAGCACCTGCTCGGCCTGATCGTCACGGGTGTGCGCGGTGAGCACTGCGGCGGCGGCCGTCTCGGCGGCGGCCGCGGTGAAGGCGGCGTACCGCGCGTCGCGCGCGGCGGCTTCGGGTCCGAGCCCGCCGCTGCCGACCGTCACACGGCGCACGAGCACGGGGGCGAGGCCCCACTCCCCCGCAGTCCGAGCCGCGCGCTCCGCGACCTCTGCCGTCTCGGGTTGCAGCCCGTGGTCGATGACGACGGCGCCGGCGCGCAGGCCGAGCTTCGGCGCCTCGGCCGCGGCGGCTGCGGCGAGCGCGAGGGAGTCGGCGCCGCCCGAGAGCGCGACGAGCACGAGGGCGCCGGGAGCGAGCGGTTCGAAAGCGGCGAGCGTCGGCGGTCCCTGCAGCCCGCGCCGCATTGCCGCATCGAGCGCACGCCGCACCGCGAGCCGGGTTTCGAGAATCGCGCGTTGCACCACGCCCCCACGCTACCGCGCCCCGTTCCGCAACCCGTGCCGCAACCCGTCGTTCGGCTCTCACCCGAATTTCGGAGCAGAATCGGCGTTTCGGTCCGAATGACGGGTGAGAGCCGAACGACGGGTGAGGGCTCGGGGCGTCGGGTACCCTGGAACCCGCAATGCATCATCGGCCCGGCGAGGGCCGCCCAACCGAGAGAGCAGGATCATGGCCGCAGCATTCGACGCCGTCATCGAAATCCCGAAGGGGAGCCGCAACAAGTACGAGGTCGACCACGAGACCGGTCGCGTCTACCTCGACCGCGTGCTCTACACGGGCTTCGTCTACCCCACCGACTACGGCTTCTTCGAGGAGACCCTGGGCGAGGACGGCGACCCGCTCGACGTGCTCGTGCTGCTCGACTACCCGGTGTTCCCCGGCGTCGGCATCAAGGTGCGCCCTGTCGGCGTGCTGAAGATGAGCGACGAGGCCGGCGGCGACGACAAGGTCATCGCGGTGCAGCACAAGGATCCGCGCTGGTCGCACATCCAGGACGTCGCCGACATCCCGGAGTACACCCGCAAGGAGATCGAGCACTTCTTCGAGCACTACAAGGATCTGGAGCCCGGCAAGTGGGTCAAGGTCGACGCGTGGGGTTCGGCCGCCGATGCCGAGCAGCTGATCGTCGAAGCTCAGGAGCGCTTGCAGACCGAAGGCCACTGAGCCGCCAGCACTGCTCATCAGCGCTGAGAAGCTGGCAATGTGCAGCTGGCAATGAGTAGCTGACGCCGAGCAGCGACGAGGGGCGCAGGGATCGATGATCCCTGCGCCCCTCGGTCGTTCTGCGGCGTACCCGCCTGACTAGAAGGCGATGTACCAGGCCGGGTCGACGAAGCCGTACCAGCCGTTGTCCTGGTTCGGGCGCATCTCGAAGTGGAGGTGGCAGCCGGTGCTCGCGCCGGTCGTGCCGACGTAGCCGACGATCTGCCCGGCGTACACATACTGGCCCGGAGAGACGCTCGCCCACTGCACCATGTGCGCGTAGCGGGTCTGCCAGCCGTTCGGGTGGTTGATGGTCACCATGTTGCCGCCGGCGCCGTACTCGAAGTAGGTGAGCCCGACGGTGCCTTCGGCTGCGGCGTAGATCGGCGTCCAGCACGCTGTCGCGAGATCGATGCCCGTGTGGTTGCGGGGGTAGAGGCCGAAACCCTCGGAGACGTAGTAGCCGGTCGTCGGGATGACCCAGCCGTTGCTGACGCCACCGCCACCGCCGCCACCGCCGCCACCGCCGCTCGGGGGCGGAGGCGTCCAGCCACCGCCACCGCCACCGCTATTGGCAGCGTCTTCTGCGGCCTTGCGTGCGGCTTCCTCCGCGGCCTTGCGTGCGGCTTCCTCTGCCGCCTTGCGCTGCTCCTCCTCGATGCGCAGGCGCTCCTGGTACCCGGCGACGGTCTTCGTCGTCGTGTCCTTCAGCGCCTCGAGCTTGATCTCGAGGTCGGCCTGCTGCTGCTCCTGCGCCTGCACGAGGGCGCCCTGGGTGCTCACTGCCTCGGCTGCCGCCTGCTCCTTGGCCTCTTTGTCCTGGCGCAGCACCTCGCGCTCCTCGGCCGCGGCCTGCGCCTGCTTGCCGAGCGACTCGGCGGTGTTCTTCGCCTGCTCGGCGGCCTCCGAGATCGTCGTGTTGCGCTCGGTCGCCTTCGACATCGATGCGAGGCGGTCGAGCAGCGCGTCGGCCGTCTCGCCCTCGGTCTCGAGGAAGAGCTCGGCGCTGCGGTCGATGCCGCCCGAGCGGTACATCTGCGCGACGATCGCTGCGGCCTGCTCGGCGGCGACGTCGGCCTCCTCGCGGCTCTTCGCCGCCTGCTCCTCGAGGGTCTTCGCCTTGTCTGCGGCGGCCGCGAGCGCGGCCTCGGCCGCCTGCAGCTCCTGGATGGTCGACGAGTGCAGGTTGCGCAGGCGGTCGAGCTCGACCGCGCCGTCGGCAATGAGCTTCTCGATCTCCTTCACCTTCGCGGCGGCGGCGGCCTCATTGCCCTTCGCCTGCTCGACCTCTTCCCACGTGGGCAGATCGAGGGCGTGCGCCGGGGGCGCCGCGATCTGACCTCCGAGCAGCAGCAGACCCGCGATCAGGGTCGCGCCGACCGTACCGAGCACGCTTCTGCGTCTGTCGATCCGACGGTCGCTCATAGATATCCCCTTATCCCACCGCTTGCAGGTTCTCGAACACGGTAGCACCGTCCGGGCTCCAGAGCACTGAAAGATGCGGTGCTGCGCCCGGATCAGCGAGCTTTCCGCGCTCTTCTGTGCTGCAGACATGGAGAAGCTCTGCGCGCCGATTCCGAACCCTGCGCGGCCGGAGGGCGCCGGCCGGCGACGACCTGCTCGCCGCTACCGGCGCCGCGAACCGAGCACGACCCCGGCACTCGCGACGACGACGAGCAGCATCGCGAGCAGCTGCAGCGGCAGCAGCCGCTGATGCAGCACGACGAGGCCGGCGAGCGCCGCCATGACGGGGCCGAGGCTCGACAGCACTCCGAAGACGCGCGACGACATCCGCTTCAGCGCGATGAAGTCGAGGGCGTACGGAATCACCGAGGTCATCACCGCGAGCAGCAGGAACGCGAGAAGCAGCGCCGGGTCGAGCGCGACGGCCGAGACCGCATCGGCCGCGCCGAACGGCACCACGAAGAGCGCGGCCGCGACGGTGGCCATGACGAGGCCGTCGACGCCGCGCACGCGGGCGCCGAGCTTCGCCGAGCTCAGAATGTACATCGCCCAGAACGCGGCGGCCGTCGCGGCGAACGCGACACCGGCCGCGGTCAGCGTGTCGCCCCCGTCGAGGCCGAGCAGCACCACGCCGAGCACCGCGAGCAGCACCCAGGCCGCGTCGAGAACGCGCCGGATGCCGATGGCCGCCACCGCGAGCGGCCCCATCAGTTCGATCGTGACCGCGACGCCGAGCGGAATCTGCTGGATGGCGAGATAGATGAAGACGTTCATGCCGCCGAGGCCGAGGCCGAGCAGCAGCACCCCGAGCCAGGTGCGGCGATCCCACCCGCGAATGCGCGGGCGCACGAAGGCCAGCAGGATCACGGCCGCGAAGCCGAGCCGGCAGGCAGCCGCGCCGAGCGGCCCGACCGACGCGAAGAGCGACCCGACGATCGCGTTGCCGAACTGCACGCTGCAGATGCCGACGAAGGCGAGCAGGCTCGCGGGCACGCGCTGCAGAGGCGCGGAAGAGTGGGGCACGGAAGAGGATTCTACCCGTGCAACGAAACGAGCCGCCGCCGGGGTCGATCAGAGATCAGCCCCGGGCGGCGGCTCGAGTACAGCAGGCCTTAGAGTGCGCGAATGTTCGCAGCCTGGGGGCCCTTGGGGCCTTCCTCGGTGTCGAACTCGACGCGCTGGTTCTCTTCGAGGCTGCGGTAGCCGGAACCGGAGATCGCGCTGAAGTGCGCGAACACATCACGGGACCCATCATCGGGAGAGATGAAGCCGAAGCCCTTCTCGGAGTTGAACCATTTGACGGTGCCAGTTGCCATAGCGCCTTTCCTTACAGTGTCGTGGACCACGGGAGCAGTCCGGATGACCGCGCCGGCGATGCCGTCGCGGAGTTCATGGCACCGGTGATCCGGTGCGGTGCGGGTTCCGCACGGCCGAGCGTCGAGGTCGAGGAGCCCCGAGAGTCTTGCGTGGAGAAGATGAGAAGTCGATCCGATCGGAACAGCAGCCGAAGCCTGGGGTGAATATTCAAGATGGAGTGCTCGGTCGCCCCTCGGCTCCGGGCATATTGCGGAGGCGGGTGCGGGTGCTGCACTCGAGGCTTCAGTGCTTCGATTTCAAGACTACACGGATGCGGGAGATTTGCACCCCCTCTAACGCGGATTGCCCGGGCACGGGCGAGGCCCCGCCCCGGCGGTCGCCGGAGCGGGGCCTCGCTGCGAGCGACTACTCGCCGAACTTCACCGTGATCGGCTCGAAGCCCGTACCCTTCGTGTCGAAGCCGTCGGCTTCGAGCTCGGAGAGCGCTTTCTCGATGTACTCGTTCGTCCAGGCCGTATCGGCCGGTTTCTTCGTGATCGGGGTCACGCCCTGCTCGTTCTTCGCGATCAGCGCGTTCTCGACCGTCGCATCCCAGGCGGCCTGATCGATCATGCCGAAGCCGCTATCGGCGGGCCAGACGAGCTTGTTGCTCTCGTTGGTCATCCACAGCTCGTGCACCGGGTCCCAGCCCGAGCCCGCATCGATCGTGAACTCCGAAGCCTGCTCGGGGTCCTCGGCCGAGGCCGCCCAGCCCTTCGCGACGGCCTTGAGCAGCTTCACCGCGGTGTCGGCGTACTCGGGCTCGTCGGCGAGGCGCTTCGTGTCGGCCCAGATCGCATCCTGCAGCATCGCGCCGCCGGTGTCGGCGTACGAGATCACGTGGAAGTCCTCCGGCTGGTAGAGCTCGCCGGTCTCGGGGTTCGTGGCCTCGAGCAGCTGCGCGTACTCGTTGTACGTCATCGCCTGGGCGGCGTCGATGTCGCCTTCGAGGAAGGCGTTCATGTCGAACGACTGCGTGATGATGTCGACCGTCGTCGAGTCGAGGCCCTCCTGCGCCATGGCGGCGAAGATCTCCCACTCGTTGCCGAAGCCCCACGAACCGATGCGCTTGCCCTCGAAGTCGGCGACCGACTTGATGTCGCTGTCGGCCCAGGCGACCTGGAGGGTGCCCGAGCGCTGGAAGACCTGGGCGATGTTCGTCAGCTCGGCGTCCGAGGACTCGAGCGTCTGCAGCACCTTCGGCACCCAGGCGATGGCGAAATCGACCTGGCCGGTCGCGAGCGCATCCTGCGGCACGATGTCGCCGCCCGACGGGATGATCTCGACGTCGAGACCCTCCTCTTCGAAGTAGCCGAGCTCTTGCGCCGCGAAGTATCCGGCGAACTGGCCCTGCGGCAGCCACTGGAGCTGCAGGCTGACCGGGGTCAGCTCTCCGCCCCCGTCGCCGCCCGAGTCACCGCTGCCACCGCCGCCGCCGGAGCAGGCGGCGAGCGCGGCGATGGCCGCACCGGCGATGCCGATCTGCGTCCACCGCTTCAGCTTCGATGTGGCCGACGTCTTTGTAAGCCTCATGTTCATTACCTTTCTATTGCCCTGCTGGGAGATTCACTGCGTGATGTATGTCGGAGATGGAATCTAGGGGGTCTTCGCCGGCCTGCCGCGGTTCGCGAGCCGTTCTAGGCCCAGCGTAACGAGGTAAAATAACAGACCGAGAACGATTGAGGCGAGGACGTACGCCCACGCTCTCGCGTACTGGCTCGACGATGCCGCCTGCGAGATGATGCCGCCGAGGCCGCCGCGCGGGCCGCCGAAGTACTCGGCGACGAGCGCCGAGATGACCGCGAGCGACGAGGCGATGCGCACACCGGTGAAGATGAACGGCACCGCGGTCGGCAGGGTGATCGTGCGGAACGTCTGCATGCCACTCGACGCATACGCCCGCATGAGGTCTCGATGCTCGGGGTTCGTCTGGCGCAGGCCGCGCAGGCTCGAGATGAACACCGGAACGAACGAGGCGAGGGCCGCGATCGCCTGGCGGGGGAACTGGGTCGTGCCGAACATGCTGTTCAGGATCGGCGCGAGCGCGACGATCGGAATGACCGCGAGCCCCGCCACGATCGGGTTCACCATGTAGTCGACGGGGCGGATCGCGGCGGCAAGGGCCGCGATGCAGACGCCGAGCACGGTGCCGATGATGAGGCCGATGAGCGAGTTGGAGCCCGTGATCCACGTGCCCTCGACGATCGAGTCGAAGTACTCGCCCGCCTGCTGCAGGATGTCCTGCGGCGTCGGCAGCAGGTAGCTGCTGACGCCGACGACGCCGACGAGGAACTGCCAGAGGGCGAGGATCAGCACGCCGACGATGACCGGCGCGAGGATCTTGCCCCAGGTCTGCGCGCGGGGACTCATCGTGTCTCCACTCCGCGCGCTACGGGGGTGCCCCCGTGCAGGGCTTCGCGCACGGCCGTGATCATCTCGAAGTAGCCGGTGTCCTCGCGCAGCTCTTCGCCGCGCTGGGACGTGTCGGCGAGCTGCATCTGGACGATCTCGGCGATACGGCCGGGGCGCGGCGACATCACGACGACGCGGTCCGAGAGGTACACGGCCTCGGGGATCGAGTGCGTCACGAACACGACCGAGGCCCCGGTCTCGGCGCAGATGCGCAGGAGCTCGGTCTGCATGCGCTCGCGCGTCATCTCGTCGAGCGCGCCGAACGGCTCGTCCATGAGCAGCAGCTTCGGGCGCTCGACGAGGGAGCGGGCGATCGCCACGCGCTGCTGCATTCCGCCCGAGAGCTGATCGGGGAAGTGGTCTCCGAAGTCCTCGAGCGCCACCATCTCGAGCATCTCGGCCACGCGCTGCTTGCGCTCGGCCGCGCCGATGCCGTGCAGTTGGAGGGGCAGGCCGATGTTGTCGCTGACGGTGCGCCAGGGCAGGAGGCCCGCGCGTTGGAACGCGATGCCGTAGTCCTGATCCTTGCGCGCCTGCTGCGCATCCTTGCCGAAGACCTTGAGTTCGCCGCGGGTCGGCGTCTCGAGGTCGGCGATGATGCGCATGAGCGTCGACTTGCCGCAGCCCGACGGGCCGATGAGCGAGATGAACTCGCCGGGTGCGACGGTCAGGTCGATGTTCTGCAGCGCGTTCACCTGGCCGGCCGCCGTGTTGAAGATCTTGTCGACCCCGGAGACCTCGACGGCGGGCGTCGAATCGGTGTCGGGGCGACTGTGTGTGTTCTGCGTCATCGGAATCACGCCTCCGTTCGTCGGTACTTCTTCAATGTGGCGCCGAGCAGGGCGACGGATCCGGCCGAGAGGAGGCCGAGAGCGATCGCTCCGAAGATCGGTGCCCAGGCCTTCGCCGGGTCGCTGCTTGCCTGGCCGGCGTACTGGATGAGCAGTCGGCCGACGCCGCCGCCCATACCGGTCGAGACCTCGGCGACGACGGTGCCGATCACCGCGTTGGCGGCTCCGAGGCGGAGCGCTGCGAGCAGGAACGGAACGGCCGCCGGGAAGCGCAGCACGAAGAGCGTGCGCCACCAGCCCACGGCGTAGGTGCGCATGAGTTCGACGTGCGCCGTCTCCGGGGAGTTCAGGCCTTCGAGCGCGCCGACCGCGATCGGGAAGAAGGCGAGCCACGATGCGATGAGCGCGACCGACATCCAGTCGGTCCATTCGAGCGGGCCGATCTGTATCTGCGCGCCCCACGATCTGACCACGGGGGCGAACGCGATGAGCGGCACGGTCTGCGACAGGATGATCCAGGGCAGCAGGCCCCACTCGGCGAACTTCCAGCGCAGCATCACGAAGGCGAGCAGCAGGCCGATGATGGCTCCGGCCGCCCAGCCGAGCAGCGAGATGCCGAGCGTCACCAGCGACGCCATCATCACGGTGTACCAGAGCGGATCGGCGCGGGACGAACGCGTCGTCCCCTCCATGAGCCGGCTGAACATGTCCCAGATGTGCGGCATCGCGAGATCGGTGGTGCGCGGCAGCACTCTCGTGTCTCCGATGACCAGCCCCTCGGCCGGCCCGAAGGCCTTGTAGCCCTCCCAGAGCACGACGAGCATCAGCAGGCCGACCGCGCCCCAGATCACCATTTTGAAGTCGAACGGTTTGCGCTGCCTGCGCGGTTTCGCCCCAGCCGGTGGCATCGTCGACACCAGCTGAGTGGGGGTGATCGTCATCCCGCGTCTCCCCCCGCTGCGGGCTCCTCGGGCATCGCCCCGGGCTGCAGAGCACGGATCGGCTCGGCGAGGTCGTTCTCGAAGAGTTCGAGGAACCGGCGCTGATCGTGGCCGGGCCCGTGGAACACCAGGTGGTTGAACCCGGCGTCGGTGTACTGCTTGACGGCGGCGACGATCTCGTCGGGGTCGGAGCCGACGATCCACCGCTTCGCGACCTGCTCGATCGGCAGCTCGTCCGCCGCGCGCTCCATCTCGACCGGGTCCTCGATCGAGTGCTTCTGCTCGGCGCTGAGCGAGAGCGGCGCCCAGAAGCGCGTGTTCTCGAGGGCGGCGGCGGGATCGGTGTCGTACGACAGCTTGATCTCGATCATGCGGTCGACGCTGTTCGGGTCGCGCCCGTTGAGCCTCGCCCCTGCGGCGACCGCCGGCATCAGTTTCTCGGTGTAGAGCTCCATGCCCTTGCCCGAGGTGCAGATGAAGCCGTCGCCCGCGCGCCCCGCGTACTTCGCGACGACAGGGCCGCCGGCCGCGATGTAGATCGGCACCTCGGGGGTCGGCCGGTCGTAGATCGATGCGCCGCGGGTCTCGTAGTACTCGCCGTCGAAGTCGACCTGCTCGTCGCGCCACAGCTCACGGATGAGCCTGACGGCCTCGCGCAGGCGGGCGAAGCGCTCCTTGAACTCGGGCCACGGCTTCGCCTGGTCGCCCGCGCCGGCCCAGCCGGTCGCGATCTCGTTGAGCGCTTCGCCGGTGCCGACGCCGAGCATGACGCGGCCCGGGAAGAGCATGCCCATGGTCGCGAAGGCCTGGGCGATGACCGCCGGGTTGTAGCGGTAGTGGGGGGTCATGACAGAGGTGCCCATCATGATGCGCTCGGTGCGCTCCCCCACTGCCGACATCCAGGCGATCGAGAACGGCGCGTGGCCGCCCGTGTGCCGCCAGGGCTGGAAATGATCGGAGACCGTGGTCGAGTCGAAGCCGTGCTTCTCCGCGAGTACTGCGTACTCGACGAGGTCACGCGGCCCGAACTGCTCGGCCGAGGCCTTATAGCCGATACGAATATCACTCATACATTCCTCTCGGGCCGCGTGGCCGGGGCTAGGACTTCGCGAGAATCTGATCGGCGAAGGCAGGGATCACCTTCTCGCCGTACTGGCGCAGCGTCTCTTCCTTGTTGTCGTGCGCGAGGTAGCCGGCGAACTGCGTCATGCCGATGGCTTCGAGCCGGCGCAGCTTCTCCTCGTGCTCCTCGGCAGTGCCGATGAGGCAGAACCGTTCGACGATCTCGTCGGGCACGAAGTTCGCGTGCGAGTTGCCCGCGCGCCCGTGCTCGTTGTAGTCGTATCCCTCGCGGCCCTTGATGTAGTCCGTGAGCGCCTTCGGTACTTCGCTGTCGGCGCCGTAGCGCGTGACGATATCGGCGACGTGGTTGCCCACCATGCCGCCGAACCAGCGCGACTGCTCGATGGCGTGCTTGCGGTTCTCCTCCGTGCCGTCGGTGATGTAGAACGGCGCGGCGACGCAGAACGCGATCTCGTCGGGGTCGCGCCCCGCCTCGACCGCCGCGTTCCGCACCGACGTGATCATCCATTCGGCGATCTCGACATCGGCGCACTGCAGAATGAACCCGTCGCCGACCTGACCGGCGATCGCGAGCGCCCGGGGGCCGTAGGCGGCGACCCAGACGTCGAGCTCGGAGCCCTTGCTCCACGGGAACTGGATGTGCGCGTCGTTGATGAGTGTCGAACGCGAGTTGCCGAGATCCTTGATGACCTCGATCGACCGTTTGAAGTCGCGCAGCGTGACGGGCTTGTCGTTGAGCACGCGCACAGCCGAGTCGCCGCGGCCGATGCCGCAGATGGTGCGGTTGCCGAAGTGGGCGTTCAGCGTGGCGTACGTCGACGCCGTGACGGTCCAGTCGCGGGTGGCGGGGTTCGTGACCATCGGGCCGACCTTGATGCGGGCGGTCTGCTCGAGGATCAGCGAGTACAGCACGTAGGGCTCCTGCCACAGTACGTGCGAGTCGTACGTCCAGAAGTAGTCGAACGAGTGCTGCTCCGCGAGCTTGGCGAGGCCGAGCGTGCGGGCGGCGGGCGGGTTCGTCTGAACAACGGCACCGAATTCCATGTTGTCTCTGTCCTTTCGAAAGCTGCGGGTCGACCTAGATGAGGTACTGGCTCAGGCTGCGCTTGACGAACTGGCCGTGGCTCTTCGAGCCGTGGTATTCGCCGTTCTCGATGAGCACCTTGCCGCGCGACATCGTGACGTCGACGTGGCCGTCGATCTCGAAGCCCTCCCAGGCCGAGTAGTCCATGTTCATGTGGTGGGTCTCGTTGATGCCGAGCTTCGTCTTGCCCTTCGGGTCGTAGACGACGATGTCGGCGTCGGCACCGGGCTGGATGACGCCCTTCTTGCCGTACATGCCGAACATGCGCGCCGGGGTCGTCGAGATGAGCTCGACCCAGCGCGGCAGCGAGATGCGCCCGTCGACGACGCCCTGATAGAGCAGGTCGACGCGGTGCTCGACCGAGCCGATGCCGTTCGGGATGAGGCGGAAGTCGTCGCGGCCGAGCTCCTTCTGATCCTTCATGCAGAAGGGGCAGTGGTCGGTCGACAGGGTCTGCAGGTCGTTGGTGCGCAGGCCCTTCCACATGGCGTCGAGGTGGCCCTCCTCCTCCGAGCGCAGCGGCGTCGAGCAGACCCACTTGGCGCCCTCGAAGTCGCCCCACTCCTCGCTCTTCGCGCCGAGCTGCTGCTCGATCGAGAGGTAGAGGTACTGCGGGCAGGTCTCGGCGAACACGTTCTTGCCCTTGTCGCGCGCCCAGGCGACCTGTTCGAGCGCCTGCTTGGCGCTCAGGTGCACGATGTAGAGCGGCGTATCGGCGACATCGGCGAGCATGATGGCGCGGTGCGTCGCCTCCTCCTCCATCTGCCAGGCGCGTGCGATGCCGTGGTAGTACGGGCTCGTCTTGCCCTTCTCCACGAGCTGCGCGGCGAGCAGGTCGATGGCGGGGCCGTTCTCGGCGTGCATCATCGTGAGCATGCCGAGCTCCTTGGCCTTCTGCATGGCGCGCAGAATCTGCGCGTCATCGGCGTAGAAGACGCCCGGGTAGGCCATGAACATCTTGTACGAGGTGACGCCCTCGTCGACGAGCATGTCCATCGCCTTCAGCGAGTTGTCGTCGACGCCGCCGATGATCTGGTGGAAGCTGTAGTCGATGGCGCAGTTGCCTGCCGCGAGCTCGTGCCAGTGCGCGAGGCCGTCTTCGACGCGCTCGCCGTGGCGCTGGATCGCGAAGTCGATGATGGTGGTCGTACCGCCCCACGCCGCGGCGCGGGTGCCGGTCTCGAAGGTGTCGCTGGCCTCAGTGCCGCCGAACGGCATCTGCATGTGCGTGTGGCCGTCGATGCCGCCGGGCACGACGTACTTGCCGGCCGCGTCGATGATCTTGTCGGCGTCGGCGTTCGAGGTGCCGGGGCTGACGACCGCGACGATCTTCTCGTCCTCGATCAGCACGTCGGCTGCGACCGTGCCGGTCGCGTTGACGACGGTTCCGTTGATGATGAGCGTTTTCATCGGTTGCTACTCCTCTTCATGTGGTCCGTTCAGGCATGCGGTGCTTACGGGGCGACGATCGGGCCGTAGGCGTCGGGGCGGCGGTCGCGGTAGAACTGCCACTCGTCGCGCACCTCGGTGATGAGGTCGAGATCGAGGTCGCGGATCAGCAGCGTCTCGTCGGTGGTGTTCGCGCGTTCGCCGACGAAGTTGCCGCGGGGGTCGACCATGTACGACGTGCCGTAGAAGTCGACGGCGAGCTCGCCGTACTCGTTGTCCTCCTTGCCGACGCGGTTCGGCACGACGACGTAGTAGCCGTTCGCGCCGGCCGCGGTCGGCTGCTCGAGATCCCACAGGCGGTTCGACAGGCCGGGCTTCGAGGCGTTCGGGTTGAAGACGATCTGCGCGCCGCCGAGGCCGAGCACGCGCCACCCCTCGGGGAAGTGGCGGTCGTAGCAGATGGTGACGCCGATCTTGCCGACGGCGGTGTCGAACACCGGCCAGCCCATGTTGCCGGGGCGGAAGTAGAACTTCTCGTAGAAGAAGTCGACGTGCGGGATGTGGTTCTTGCGGTACTTGCCGACGATCGTCCCGTCGGCGTCGACGACGACGGCGGTGTTGTAGTAGACGCCGGGCATGTCCTCTTCGTAGATGGGCAGCACCATGACCATCTGGTGCTCCTTCGCGAGCGCCGCGAAGCGCTGCACGATGGGCCCGTCGGCGGCTTCGGCGTAGCGGTAGTACTTGCGCTCCTCGGTGATGCCGAAGTAGGGGCCGTAGAACAGCTCCTGGAAGCAGATCACCTGGGCGCCCTCTGCGGCGGCCTGGCGCACGAACTCCTCGTGCTTCTGGATCATCGACTCCTTGTCGCCGGTCCACTTCGCCTGTGTCGCGGCTACACGTACGGTAGTCATCAGCTATGTCACTCCCTTGTGCGTGGGGTCCGCTTCGCAGCGCGCCCCGGTTCGGTTGAATATCCACCACCACGTGGCGAGCACTCCGTCCGCCGGTCGCCGATCCGCACCCCGCACATGCCGCCCGCGCGGCGCGACTTCGCTGTCGTGCCCGTTCGGGTCGGTGCGGCGTTCGGAGCGTCCGTCTTCAGGAACCCTCGTTACCGTGGTACCCATGTTGGTCGGCCCCGATGGGGTCCGGCAGGCTCAAGCCGTCAAAGTTGACGTACCGTTTTTTACAATTTGCCAATCCGCCTCTCCGGCCCCACTCCGGTTGAATGAGGGGGTACGCTGGGTGGCTCCCGCAGTACCCGGCGGAGTAGCCCGACAAACGCGAGAGGGGGCGGTGCGGTGCCCGACGAACAGCGACCCGGCGACTGGACGGTCGTGATCCCGATCCGCGACCCCCGCACCGGTAAGAGCCGTCTGCGCGCCGGCGCCGCCGTGAACGCCGCCATCGCCCGCGACACCCTCGCCGCCGCCCGCGCCTGCGGAGCGGTCGGGCGCGTGCTCCTCGTGACCGACGAGACCGATTGGCTCGGCCCCGAACTGCTCGCCTCGTCGAAGGTGCATGTCGTGCAGCAGCACTCCACGGGCCTCGCTGACGCGATCGAGCTGGGCCTCGAACGCGCCGGTCGAGGCCGGGTGGCGGTCATGCTCGGCGACCTGCCGAGCCTCGCCGCGACCGAGCTCGAGGCGGCCCTGCGCGCGGCCGACGACGTGCCGCTCGGCATGGTCACCGACCACTGCGAAACGGGCACGACGCTCATCACCGCGCCCGACGCGGCTGATCACCGGCCGAGCTTCGGCCCGGGTTCGGCGGCGCTGCACCGGGGCCTCGGCTACGAGGAGCTGCCGGTGCCCACGGGGTCGGGCCTGCGCCGCGATGTCGACACCCCGGAGGATCTCGACCGCGCCCTGCGGCGCGGCATCGGCGCCGCGACGAAGCGGGCCGTCGAACGTTCCGAGGCGCTCGCGAGTTGATCGCCGCCCACCGCGCCACCGCGCACCGCACGCACCGCACGCACCAGGAGGCCACTGCATGAAGATCGCCCTGCTCGCCGGAGGCGTCGGCGGCGCCAAGTTCGCCCAGGGCCTGCGCGCCGAGCTGCGCGCGCAACATCCGGAGGCCGAGCTGAGCATCGTCGCGAACGTCGGCGACGACATGTGGCTGAGCGGGCTCAAGGTGTGCCCCGATCTCGATTCGCTGATGTACGCCCTCGCCGGCGCGAACGACGAGGTGCGCGGCTGGGGGCGGGCGGGCGAGAGCGAGCGGGTCAGCGCCGAGATGACCGCGTACGGCGCCGGCTGGCCGTGGTTCACCCTCGGCGACCTCGACCTCGGCACGCACATCGCGCGCACGGGCTTCCTGCGCGACGGTCTCACGCTCACCGAGGCGACAGCGCGGTTGAACGAGCGCTGGGAGCTGGGCGTGACGCTGCTGCCCGCGAGCGACGACGACGCCGAGACCTGGGTCGTGCTCGACCCCGAGCACCCGGGAGCCGCGGGCGAGCCCGAGGCGCTGCACTTCGAGGAGTGGTGGGTGCGCCTGCGCGCCACTGTGCCCGCGGTCCGCTTCGAGCGCCGCGGCCGGGAGGGCGGTGGGGCCGTCGCGAGCCCGACCGCGGTCGCCGCGATCGGCGCGGCCGACGTCGTCATCGTGGCGCCGTCGAACCCGGTCGTCTCGATCGGCACCATGGCGGGCTTCCCGGGCGGGGCGGGCCGCGCGGGCGTCGCGGGCCTGCCAGGGATCGCCGAGGCCCTCCGCGCCTCGGCGGCCCCCGTCGTCGGCGTCTCCCCCATCATCGAGTCGAGCCCACTGCGCGGCATGGCCCGCCAGTGCCTCGAGGCGCTCGCCCAGCCGTGCACGGCCGAGGCAGTCGGTCTCGGCTACGGTGCGCGCAGCCGGGGCGGCATCATCGACGGCTGGCTGGTCGACACGGTCGATGCCGCTGCGCTTTCCGCGCTCGAGGCAGCGGGGCTCGCCGCCTCCGCCGT
Source organism: Leucobacter sp. GX0328 (assembly GCF_053567315.1). Taxonomy (NCBI): domain Bacteria; kingdom Bacillati; phylum Actinomycetota; class Actinomycetes; order Micrococcales; family Microbacteriaceae; genus Leucobacter; species Leucobacter sp. GX0328. The sequence goes on along the minus strand of NZ_JBSGPC010000001.1, from coordinate 1,686,817 downwards.
GCCACTGTGGATGCGCGACGAGGCGACGAGCCGGCGTCTCGCGGCCGATGCCCTCGCCTTCGCGCTGTCGCTCGGAGACTAGCGGGCGCCGAGCCCCACGCTGGCGTTCGCCGCTGCCTCGGCGAGCGCCGCAGCGAGCTCAAGCCACTCGCTTTCGGAGAGCGCACCGCTCGGGGCGGCAGAACCGAGAGCGCCGACGACGTCTCCACGATGCCCCCGCACCGGTGCAGCAGCAGCTGTCACGCCTTCTTCGAGCGTGTCGTGCACCATGGCCCAACCCTTCGCTTGCACTCGGGCGATCGCCTCCTCGAGCTGTTCCTGCGTCGTGGGAGTGCGTGAAGCCCGCTTATCGAGCGGCTTCTCTACTACATGTTCGAACAGCGATGCGTCCGAGAAAGCGAGAAACACCTGCCCGGAAGCGCAGCCATGGTAAGGCAGTGGCGTGCCGGCCGGAATGAACTCACCGCGACCGAATTGCGGCACGCGCAAGGCTTCGAAAACCGCATCGCGGCTCGGCATGTTCAACGTGATCACTACGTGAAATCGTGCGTACAGACTTTCCATGAATGGCCGAGCGACATCGATGAGGCTTGTAGATTCGATCGCGCTCTGCCCGAGGGAGATCGTCATCGGGCCGAGACGGTAGCGCTTGCTGTCTGCCTCCTGTGCGACCAGGTCGTCTTGCATCAAGGTGAAGAGCAGCCGGAAAGTCGTGGACTTGTTCAGTCCGATCCGCTCGGATAATTCCTGCAGAGTCTGCCCGGGTTCAAACATCAAAGCATCGAGCACACGCGCAGCGCGCCTCACCGACTCGATCGTGTAGTCATTCATGGGCTACCTCATTCACCGGCCACACCTGAGGGGCGGCCTTGAAACAGCGCAGCGAATGCGCATTTGGCCGTATTGACGCTGTCTGAACCATCGACTAAATTAAAATGATACTTGATTTCACTTAGTAAAACCAGAAGGGTGGCGAATTCGTCATCCGGAAGCACTGACTTAGAGGATTACGATGAAGAAATCCATGCTCACTCTCGGCATTCTGACCACGAGTCTCCTCGTCGTCACCGGCTGCAGCAGCGCGAGCAGCGAGGAGGCGCCCTCGAAGGCCACCCTGGCTCCTCCTGCGTCGGTCACCGAAGCCGGAGAATTCAAGGTGTGCGCCAATATTGCGTACCCTCCCTACGAGTTCTTCAAGGACGGTACACAGGAGCCCGACGGCTCCGACATCGCCGTCGCTCGAGCGATCGGTGATCTGTGGGGCGTGCCAACGACCCACCTCAATGTCGGTTTTGAAGGCCTGATCGCCGCGGTCCAGACCGAGAAGTGCCAGGTCGCCCTCAGTGGCATGTCGCCGCTCCCCGAGCGCCTCGAGGCGGTAAGCTTCGTCGTCTACCAGCAGAACGGCACACTGATCCTGGTGCCGAAAGGCAACCCCGAGGGACTCGATTCGCTCGAGTCCCTGAGCGGTATGCGCGTCGGCGTCATGCTGGGCAGCTCGCAGGCCAAGGTGCTCGAGGACTTCAACACCGAGCTCGAAACAGCGGGCAAGCCTCCCGTCAAGATCACCACCTATTCGAAAGACACCGACGCGCCGGCCGCTCTCATATCGAACAAGCTGGACGCATACTTCGCGGCAGGCCCCTCGGTCATGCAACGCGTCAAGCAGGCATCGGATCAGCTCGAAGTCACGGGTGAGCTCGTGAACCCCGAACTACTCGCGGTGACGGTACGCAAGGACGACGCCGAGATGCTCGAAGGCCTGAGCGAGGCGATCAAGGAGCTCTACGCGAATGGGACGATGACTCAGATCCTGGAGGAATGGGACATGGACAAGGAGTCACTGCCCGCCGACCAGCAGGGTGAGATCGTCGAGTGATCGCGTTCGACGGCCAGCAGAACTAGGAGCGCACCGACTACCGTGCACGCATTCGACATCCTTCTCGCAGCAGGCCCCGGCGATATCGACTGGGGCCTGCTGGTCAAGCGAATCTTCAACCCTACTCCGGCGTTCTGGTCGGCTCTCGGCCTCACTGTGTCGATCGCCGTGTTCTCGCAGCTGCTCGGGATCATCCTTGGAACGATCTCGGCGCTCATGCAGCGCTCGCGCTTCAAGATCCTGCAGTTTTTCGCAGGCGCCTACATCTATATCGTTCGCGGCACGCCGGTCATCGTGCTGGTGTTCTTCATTTATTACGGCGCGAACATGATCTTCGGTGTCGACCTCTTCCCGGAATCGCTGAATCTCGGACTCTTCGTCATTCCCGGCGCGGTACTCGCCGGCATCGTCGGGCTCGGTATCGCCGAGGGCGCGTATATGAGCGAGATCATCCGCTCCGGAATCGCCTCCGTGGACCTCGGCCAGTTCGAGTCCGCTGCGGCTATCGGCATGACCAAGCGCACCGCCATGCGCCGCATCATCTTCCCGCAGGCCGCCCGCACGATCGTCCCGCCACTCGGCAACCAGTTCAACGGCATGATCAAGATGACCTCGCTCCTCGCGTTCATCGGCATATACGAGATCTTCCTCGATGCCCAGGTCACGTATTCGAACACGTTCAAGCCGGTCGAGGTGTTCATGGCGGTGGCGGTCTGGTACATCGTCGTGACGACGATCTGGAATTTGATCCAGCGGATGATCGAGCGCCGTCTATCGCGCAGCGAACGCGAACCCGCCGAAGACCGCAAGCGTGCTCGGGCCATCGAGAAGCAGAGCAAGGAAGTGATCTGGTGAGCGATCAGAGCAGCCCCGCCGCTGCGACTCCGGTAGTCGCAGCGCAGAATGTGCGCAAGGCGTACGGAGGCAATGTTGTGCTCCAAGACGTCTCCCTGACGGTCGAGTCAGGCGAAGTCATCTGCATCATCGGCCCCTCCGGCTCGGGCAAGACCACGTTTCTGCGCTGCATGAATCACCTTGAGGAGATCGACGGCGGTCGCATCTTCGTCAACGGCGAACTCGTGGGATATGTCGAAGGCCCCGACGGAGGCCTCGTCCGTGACAAGGAGACCAATATCGCTCGAAAACGCCGTGATATCGGGTTCGTCTTCCAGCGCTTCAACCTCTGGCCGCATATGACCGTGATGCAGAACATCATCGAGGGACCGATAAGGCTCCTCGGCGTCTCGAGAGAGGACGCCGAGGCACGAGCCGAGGCCCTGCTAATGAGAGTCAATATGAGCGACAAGCGGCACGCCTACCCGGCGAAGCTCTCAGGCGGTCAGCAGCAGCGAATCGCAATCGCCCGCGCGCTTGCGATGGAGCCCAAGGTCATGCTCTTCGACGAGCCCACTTCGGCCCTCGACCCGGAGACAGTCGGAGAAGTCCTCGCCGTCATGAAGGACCTCGCTTCACGAGGCATGACGATGGTCGTCGTGACCCACGAGATGGCCTTCGCCCGAGAGGTGGCGGACCGCGTCGTCATGATGGACGGCGGCTATGTCATCGAAGAGGGCGCCCCGGAGACCCTGTTCGGAGACCCGCAGCACGAGCGCACCAAGCGCTTCCTGTCGCGGCTGAGCTAGTGCACCTATGAAAGCAAGAAAGGCAATCAACGAATGAATGAGATGACCGCGGCGATCCACGCCGGCGAGAAGGTCGACCCCGCCACCGGCGCGTTGGCTGCACCGATCTATCAGACGGCGACGTTCTCGTTCGAGACCGCGCAGGCCAAGGAGGACGCCGTCGACGCCTCGATGGCCGGCGCCCCCGATGCCTACTTCTACTCGCGCACCTCGAACCCGACGAACCGCGTCTTCGAGGAGAAGGCCGCAGCTCTCGAGGGAGCCGAGGACGCGCTCGCCTGCGCCTCGGGCATGGGTGCGGTCAGCGCTGCACTGCTCAGCCAGCTGAAGGCCGGGGACCACCTCATCATCTCCGACAACATGTTCGTGATCACCGAGATCCTGATCACGCAGACGCTCGGCGGCCTCGGCGTCGAGGTCACCCCGGTCGAGATCACCGATCTCGATGCCGTTCGCGCCGCCGTGCAGCCGAACACCCAGGTGATCTTCACCGAGTCGGTATCGAACCCCTACATGCGCTTCGCCGACCTCGATGCGCTCGCTGCGATCTCGCGCGATGCCGGCGCGAAGTTCATCGTCGACAACACCTTCTTCACCCCGTCGCTGCTCAAGCCGCTCGCCTTCGGCGCGGACATCGTCGTGCACTCGGCGACGAAGTACATCGGCGGCCACGGCGACGCGGTCGGCGGCCTCGTCGCGGGCAGCGCCGAAGACATGGGGCTCGCCCGCATTCAGATGGACGCCGTCGGCGCCGCCGCGGCGCCGTTCAACTCGTGGCTGCTCTCGCGCGGCATGCGCACGATGCCGCTGCGCATGCGCCAGCACTCCGAGAACGGTCAGGCGATCGCCGAGCTGCTGCGCGAGCACCCCGAGGTCGATTGGGTGCGCTACGCGGGGCTCGATACCGACGCGGCCCACGAGGTCGCTTCGAAGTACATGAGCCGCGGCTTCGGCGGCATGATCTCCTTCCACATGACCAAGGGTCAGCCGGCGATGGCGACCTTCTGCGAATCGCTCGAGCTCGCCGGCGTCGCGGTGAGCCTCGGCGATCTGCACACGCTCGCCTACCCGATGCCGAAGCGCGACTTCATGGTGCGCCTCTCGGTCGGCTGCGAAGACCTGCCCGACCTGATCGCCGACGTGAACCAGGCGCTCGCGAAGGTCGCCGCGCTCTGACCCGGAGCTTCGCGGATTCGCGGCAATGGGAAAGCCCCCGCCTCGGCGGGGGCTTTCCCATTGCCGCTAACGACCCAGTACTTCGAATGCGGCATCGACGATCGAGGCCGCGTCGATGCCGTGCAGCGCATAGGCATCCGCGAGGTCGGTGGACTGCCCGAATTCGGTGACGCCGAGGTTGCGCACCCGGTCGCCCCGCGCACCGGCGAGGAACGACAGCGTGTGCGGATGCCCGTCCTGCACCGTCACGAGAGGCGCCGGCGACTCCGACGGGAACAGCGTCGAGATGATGTCGGAGCCCACAGCAGCGTCGATGCGGCCGCGCTGCTGCAGGGACCGGAAGACGAGATCCGGGCTCGTGAGGCACACGACGCCGGCGCGCACGCCCGCCTGCTCGAGCGTCTCCGCCGCGGCGAGCACCTCCGGCATGATCGCTCCCGCTCCGACGAGCGTCACTTCATCGGTCGAGGCGTTCCGCTCCGAAAGACGGTAACCGCCGGCGATCGCCTGCTTGCGTCGCCGCGCGAGGAGCATCTCGTCCTGCGGGAGACGGGCCAGGTTCTGATCGATCGCGCGCGTCGAGAGCCGGAAGTAGGCCGAGGTGCCGCCGGGCGCGCCGATCCGGGACATCGCATGCATGAGGCACCACTCGAGATCGCTCGCGAACGCGGGCTCCCAGGCGATGCAGCCGGGCTGTTCGAGGCCGACCGACGGCGTCATGATGGACTGGTGCGCGCCGCCCTCGGGGGCGAGCGTGACGCCCGAGGGCGTGCCGACGAGGATCGACTGGCCGCCCGCATACATGCCGTACGACCACGGCTCGAGCGCCCGCGTCACGAACGGGTCGTAGAGCACGCCGATCGGGATCAGCGGCTTGTTCCAGCGGCTCCACGTGCTGCCAAGCTCCGCGAGCAGGCCCACGAGGTTGCCTTCCGCGATCCCGAGCTCGATATGCTGGCCGCGTTCGCCCTCCTGCCAGCGCAGCACGCGCTGCGCCTCGTCGGCGAACCAGTCGAGACGATCCTTCACCGACCACACGCCGGTCTTATTGATCCAGCCGCCGAGATTGGTGCTCGACGCCACATCCGGGCTGCAGGTCACCACGCGCTCGGCGATCTCGGGGGCGTCGTAGCGCAAGTTGCCCACGAATCGTCCGAACGCGGCCTGCGTCGAGATCGGTTTGCGCGGCCGACTCACCGGCAGCACGAGTTCGCGGGAGGCGGCGGCCGGTTCGAACGGCTGCCGCGCGAGTTCGGTACGCCGCTGCGCGCAGAGTTCGCCTTCGGGGCTCTCGGGGCCGAAACGCTGCCACGGCTGCTCCAGGCTCATTCCGCTTCGGGCAGCCAGATCGATCATCTGGGCCTCGCTGAGCAGCGCCGAATGATTCGCCGGATGCCCCTCGACCGGCAAGTCGCGGCCCTTCACCGTGTAGGCGAGCACCACGGTCGGCCGTGTCCGGTCAGTGCCGTCGAACGTCTCGACGAGCAGACCGAGGTCGTGCCCTCCCAGATCTCGGACCGCGCGGGCGAGCTCGTCATCGCTCAACGAATCGACGAGAGCCGCGAGCCCGAGCTCCGGTTCGCCGCCGAGCAGCCGACTGCGCACTTCGACGGCGTCGGCCCGCAGCATGCGCTGGTACTCCTCGTTGCCCATGGTCTCCAGCCGCAGCCGCAGCAGGTCTCCGCCCTCGCGCCCGAACAGGGCGCTCACATAGGTGCCCCACTTCAGAGTGATGACTTCCCAGCCCTGCGCTTCGAAGAGGCGCTGCAGACGCAGGCTCTGGATATCGGGTACGACGCGGTCGAGCGACTGGCGGTTGAGGTCGACGACCCACAGCAGCTCGCCGAGCTTCGATACCGCCGGGTCTCCCAGCGCCTCCCAGATCGCGCCCTCGTCGAGCTCCGCATCGCCGACCAGGCTGATGAAGCGGCCGGCCTCGGGAGTCTCCGGATCATGCGCACGCAGGTATCGGTGCGCGATCGCGGCCCACACCGGCGCAGTAGCCCCGATACCGACGGAGCCGGTCGAGAAATCCACTGTGTCCGGGTCTTTCGTGCGGCTCGGGTAGCTCTGCAGCCCGCCCTTCTGACGCAAAGTCGTCATATAACGCTCGTCCAGGTCTCCGAGCAGGTAGTTGATCGCGTGGAGCACCGGCGACGCGTGCGGCTTGACCGCAACACGATCCTCCTGGCGAAGGGCGTGGAACCACAGCGCCACCATGATCTCGACCATGGACGCCGACGATGCCTGGTGCCCGCCGACCTTGAGCCCGGCGGGGTTCGGCCGCACGCGATTCGCGTGGTCGACCATCGCCGTAGCGAGCCACCGCACCCGATCAGCGATCGGGCGCAGCCGTGTCTCCACGGCATGCATCTCTCTGCGAAGCTCCACTGTATGCGTCAACGCGCTACCTCCTGTGCGACAGTGCTCAGATCAAAGAACTCGAGGCCCGAGAGCCTCCGCATCCCCATCCCACCGCACCGAGCGGTCGAACATTCGATTCACGCAAAGGCTGATGCGAATACACTAGAATCAAGCGCGAAGCGCCAGAAATTACTAGACTTTCGTGCACCCAACGCACGAACCGATCGCGAGCAAGATGTCAGACTCCATCGATACCGTCGACCGGCAGATCCTCGCGATCCTGCGCGGCTCCGCCAGGGTTCCCATCAGCGAGATCGCGCGCAGAGTGAACCTCACGCCGGCTCCGGTGCAGCGGCGCATCGAGCGGCTCGAGTCGCTCGGGGTCATCCGCGGCTACACCGCCATCATCGATGAGCACCGCAGCGGCACCCTCGAAGCGTTCGTCGAAGTGCGGCTCAACGGCCAGACCGAGACCGACGAGGTCGCCGACATCGTGCGGCAGATCCCTGAGGCCGAGGAGTTCCACACGCTCTCGGGCGACCCCGATGTACTGATCCGGCTCCGCGCCGACGATGTCGATCATCTGCAGCGGGTCGTCAACGCGATCCGCAGAACCGGCAAGGTCGCCGGCACCAAGACACTCATCGTCATGCACGGATGGACCCGGGGCCGCGGAACTTCCGGTGAGATACCCGCGTAGAAGCGGCGCTACTGCTCGAGCGGCTCCCCCGCGAGCGCACGCCGGTAGCCCTCGGCCATCGCCTCATCGACGCCGAGGCGGAACATGTCGTCCGGGCCCGTGCGCACGATATCGCGGGCACGGCTCGGCGATCCCTCGCTCTGCAGCAGATGGCCAGCCCCGCGCACCACGGCGACCGGCCGGCCGCTCGCCTTTCCCTTCACGAGGTCGGCGGCGGCGGCGAGCTCATCGGCGACGGCGACCTGGGTCGCGTCGAGCGGCCGCCCGCCCGCGTCGATACCGCCACGATGGTCGTGCAGCACCCGGAGCCCGGCGGCGCCGATCGCGATGTCGGTCTGCCCGACCCGCCAGGCGCGCCCCAGCGTATCCGAGACGACAACGCCGATCGCGACGCCGAAGCGTTCGGAGATAGCGTTTCTGATCTGCTCGGCCGACGCATCCGGGTCTTCGGGCAGCAGCAGCACGGTGCCCTCGGCGGTGTTGCTCGCGTCGACGCCGGCCGCAGCGCCGACGATGCCGAGACGGTTCTCGACGATGCGCGTGGAGCCCGGCCCGTTCTTGCGGCGGCGCGATGCGACGACGCGCACCGTCTCGCTGGTGATGGCGGCCTCGCGGTCGTCGGCGTGCACGATACGGCCCTCCGCCTTCGACATGATCTTGCTCGTGATGACGAGGATGTCGCCGTCGCGCAGCCGCCGTTCGGGGCGCGCTTCGGCATCGGCGGCGAGCGCCGCCCCAATCAGCTCGGCCAGGTCGTCGCCGGCACGCACCTCGGGCACGCCCGCGAGCGCCCAGATCGCGAGCCCGTCGTCGCCCGTCCCATGGTCGCCCGGTGAATGTGCACGCATGGCACCATCATCTCAAACTCCGCCGCGAACACCGCCCGGGCCGGGCGCCCGCGCGATCCCTGTCGAGGCCCCCGCGCCCCCGAGCTCCCCGAAGGTGCCCGAAGGTGCCCGTATGCACGAGAGGTGCCCTGATGCACCGCACGCAACAGCACCTCCCGTGCGTAAGGGCACCGCCGATAGCCGCGCCGGGCCGCACCCCATCGAGTACCCTGGGCTGGTGACCCGCATACTCTTCTTCGAGCCCCGCATCGCGGGCAATACCGGCAGCACCATCCGCCTCGCGGCGGGCACCGGCGCCGAACTGCACGTCGTGCGACCGCTGTTCGATTTCGAGGATGCGAAGCTGCGCCGCGCGGGCCTCGACTACCACGACCTCGCCGTGGTGCACGTGCACGATTCGTTCGGGGCGGCGCTCGAGGCGCTGGGGCCGGCGCGCATCTTCGCGTTCACGGCGCAGACCGAGCGGCGCTACACCGACGTCGCATACGAGCCGAGCGATGTGCTCATGTTCGGGCCCGAGCCGACCGGGCTGCCCGACGAGATACTGCATCATGCGGCCGTGACCGACCGACTGCGCATTCCCATGCTCGAGTCGCGGCGCTCGATGAACCTGGCGAACTGCGCGGCGATCGCCGTCTACGAGGCGTGGCGGCAGCAGGGATTCGCGGGCGGCGTCTGAGCCCGCACCGCCCCGGAGCCCGCACCGCCCCGGAGCCCGTACCGCCCGGCTACCCGAGCACCCGCCCGAGCACGCGCGCCGCCTCGGGAAACTCGCCGGGCCGCGGCCCCGAGTAGTTCAGCCGCAGGTAGCGGCCGGTCGGTTCGGCCGGGAACCAGTCGACTCCGGGGGCGACGATGACGCCCTCCGCCTCGCACTCGCGGGTGAGCCGCGCGAGGTCGGTGCCGTCGGGCAGGCGCAGCCAGAGGTTGAGGCCGCCGCGGGGCACTGATTCGAGGTGCGCGGCGGGGGCGTGCTCGCGCAGCGACGCGACGAGCAGGTCGCGGCGGGCCTCGAGCAGCGACCGCAGCGAGCGGCGGTGCGTGCGCCAGCCGGGCCCGGTGACCACGTCGAGTGCGACCGCCTGCAGCGCTCCGCTCACGTACATCGCCTGCGCCTGGGTGTCGGCGAGGATGCGTTCGCGAGCCGGGCCGCGCGCGATGATGCCCGCGACGCGCACCGCCGGGGAGATGCTCTTCGTGAGCGAGCGGATGTACACGGCGTGCCCGCCGTCGTCGAACGCCGACACCGGCACCGGGTCGCTGCTGATGCCGAAGTCGTGCGCCCAGTCGTCTTCGATGAGAAAGGCGCCGTGCTCGCGCACGAGGTCGAGCACCTGCCGGCCGAGCTCGGGCGACCACTGCGCCCCCGACGGGTTCGCGTAGTTCGGTTGCGCGTAGAAGGCGCGCGCGCCGGTCTGCGCGAACGCGCGGCGCAGGTCCTCCGGGTCGGGCCCGTGAGACCCGGTCGCGACAGGGATCAGCCGCACCCCCACCTGCGCCGCCGCCATGATGGCGCCCCAGTAGCTCGGCGACTCGATGAGCATCGGCCGGCCGGCGCCGACGAGGGTGCGGAAGAGGGTACTGAGGCCGCTCTGGCTGCCGGGCAGGATGACGACGTCGCGCGCTTCGGGCGCCGAGAGGCCTGCCGGGGTGAAGCTGCTGAGCTCGGTCGCGAACCAGGCCTGCAGTTCGGGGAGGCCGGCGCTCGGGGTGCGGCTCATAGCCGTCTCGCTGCGGGCTGCACGTGCGAAGGCTGCCCGCACGAGACGCTCGGGCAGCAGCTCCTTGTCGGGGTAGCCCGAGTGCAGGGCGATGACGTCGTTCGGGGCCGTGCGCAGGGCGGCGGTCAGCTGCGGGATGCGGTGCTGCGGGGCGCCGAGGGCCGCGGTCTGCCACCCGTAGTCGTTCGGCTTCGCTCGGCGTACGGCGCGCACGAAGGTGCCGATGCCGGGCCGCGACTCGACGAGCCCCTGCGCGACGAGCACGCGCAGTGCCCGCTGCACGGTGACCGGGCTCGCCTCGAACTGCGTGACGAGGGCGCGGGTCGACGGCAGTTGCGCGCCCGCCGCGGAGTTCGCCACCCAGCTCCGGAGTGCCTGAACGATGCGATCACTGCTACTCTGAGTCATGTCGACACATGATACCGCTACTCTTCAGCTTCGCGAACCGATATCCACGCCGCGCAGCGGCCTGTGGTGGGGGCTGCTCGGAGTCACCGCCTTCTCGTTCACCGTGCCGTTCACGCGCTTCGCGGTCGCGGACGACCTCATGTCGCCGCTCTTCATCGGGGCGGGCCGCGCGGTCGTCGCGGCCCTGCTTGCGGCCGCGGCCCTCTGGTTCACCCGACAGCGCATGCCGCGCGGCCGGCAGTGGCTGCAGCTCGCGGTCGTCGCAGGGGGCGCGGTGCTCGGCTTCCCGCTGCTCACGGCGTTCGCCCTGACGACCGCGCCCGCGAGCCACGGCGCCGTCGTGATCGCACTGCTGCCTGCAGCGACCGCCGTGGTCGCGGTGCTGCGCACGGGCGAGCGCCCGGACCGTTCGTTCTGGGTCGCGGCGGGGCTCGGGGCCTGCGCCGCGGTCGCCTTCGCGGCGCTGCAGGGCGGCGGATTCGGCGGGCTGCAGTGGGCCGATCTACTGCTCTTCGGCGCGGTGGTCTCGTGCGCCGTCGCCTACGCCGAAGGCGGACTGCTCGCGCGCGAGCTGGGCTCCTGGCAGACCATCTCGTGGGCGCTCGTGCTCGCCTTCCCGCTCATGACCGCGCTGACCGTCGTCTCGATCGTGCAGCAGCCGCCGCGCGGCGGCGCCATCGAGTGGGGCGCGTTCGCATACCTCGCGGTCGTCAGCATGTTCCTCGGCTTCTTCGCCTGGTACCGGGGTCTCGCGATCGGACCGATGGCGACGGTCAGCCAGGTGCAGCTGACGCAGCCGGTGATGAGCATCCTGTGGGCCGGGCTGCTGCTGCACGAGCACATCGGCTGGTCGACCGTCGCGGGCGGCCTCGCGGTCGTCGGCTGCGCGCTCTTCGCGGTGCGGGCGAAGAATCGGGTCGGCGCCCGCGGGTGACCGCGGGGCGGGGCTTGCATCTGTATTAATGTAGTAATACAGTGGGACACATCACCGAGCGGTGATCCCTCGCCCGCATCGCAGAAGGAGGCGCCCGTGCAGATCGATGACTCCCGGCCGATCTGGGCGCAGCTCGTCGACGAGTTCCGCCGACGCATCGCCGCCGCCGAATGGTCCGCCGGCGCGAAAGTGCCGTCGGTGCGCGAGCTCGCGCTCGAGCTCGGCGTCAACCCCAACACCGTGCAGAAGGCGCTGACCGAGGTCGACCGCCAGGGCTTCACGACCGCCGAGCGCACTTCGGGCCGCTTCGTCACGAGCGACGACGCCGTGATCGCGCGCTGCCGCGGCGAACTCGCCGCCGCATCTGCCGACGCCTTCGCCGAGGCCGCCTCCGGGCTCGGCATGCCGCTCGCCGATGCCGAGCGGCTGCTCGCCGAACGCTGGGCGCGGCTCGACACCGCACCGCGCCCCTCACCCGAAAGGACGGAACGATGACCAGTACCGCACCGGCCCGCACCGCACCCGCCGTCGAAGTCGCGGGCCTCACCAAGACGTACCGCGGGCGCGAGGCGCTCAGCGGCCTCACCCTCAGCCTCGCCCCCGGCCAGATCGTCGGCCTCATGGGCGACAACGGTTCGGGCAAGACGACGCTGCTCAAGATCCTCGCGGGCGTGCTCGCCGACTGGAGCGGCAGCGTGAGCATCGCGGGCCATGCCCCCGGCCCCGAGTCGAAGGCGCTCGTCTCCTTCCTGCCCGATGCCTCGTTCCTGCCCGACTCGCAGAAACCCGCCGACGCGATCGCGCAGTACCGGCGCTTCTTCGCCGACTTCGACGAGGCGAAGGCTCGCGAAATGGTCGACTTCTTCGGCCTGCCGTGGGATCGCACGCTGCAGGAGATGTCGAAGGGCATGCGCGAGAAGCTGCAGATCTCGCTCGCCATGTCGCGGCGAGCGCACGTCTACCTGCTCGACGAACCGATCTCGGGCGTCGACCCCGCATCCCGCGACGTGATCCTGCGCGGCATCCTGCAGAACTTCGACGAGCACGCACTGATGCTCGTCTCGACCCACCTCATCCAAGACATCGAGGCGGTCGTCGACTCCGTCGTCTTCCTGCGCGGCGGCAGCGTGCTGCTGCAGGGCGACGCCGACGACCTGCGCGCCGAGCACGGGTCGAGCCTCGACGCCCTCTTCCGAAAGGTGTACGCATCATGATCGGCACGCTCTTCGCCCAGGAGTTCCGCACGACCCGCAGAACCCTCTGCACCGCGGTCGGCATCCTCGTGCTCTGCACCGTCGTCGCGCTCGCGGCCGCCGCCCTGCGCATCCCGATACTCGGCACGCTCGGCATCGGCGGCAGCACCATCGCCGCGATCGCCGTACTCCCCCTCGTGCTCGGCATCCTTGCCGCGAGCTACTGGCGCACGATGTACGGCCGCCAGGGGTACTTCACCATGACGCTGCCCGTGCACGGTCGCGACCTCTTCACCGCGAAAGTGCTCTATGCTCTGGCCGCCTCGGTCGCGGCGCTCGTCGTGGCCGCGCTCATCCTCGCCGGGGTCGGCATTGCGGCGGCGCTCGCCGACGGGCTCGGCCCCTTCGACATCGTGCGCGACGTGCTCGTGCAACTCGGCACGGGCATCGAGCTGGTCGGCGTCGGTGTGTCCGTCTTCTTCGCCGGCGCGCTGCTGCTGCAGCTCGTCTCCATCGTCGTCACCGGCGCAGCGCTCATGTCGATCGGTTCGGAGGCCCGCTTCAACCATCTCGGCTTCGGCGCCCCGGTGATCGGTGCGGTCATCACCTACTTCGGCATGCAGGTCCTCGGGCTCGCGGCAACGCTGTTCATCCCGCTCGGCATACGCGTCGACGGCCCCGATACCGGGTCATTCGTCGCCGAGGGCATGCTCTCGGGCTTCGTCGCAGCGGTCTCGGACCCGACCGGCGAGACGCAGCCCGGCGTGCTCGGCGTCGGCATCGTGCTCCTCAGCCTCGTCGTGACGGTGCTGTTCGCCTGGCGCGGGGCGCGCTCGGTCGAGCGACGCACCTCGCTGCGCTGAGGTGCGGGCCAGGGGTCTCCGGCTGCACGCCCGGCGATCCCTGGCCGCGCATGTCAGCGGGCCCGTTTTCGGGGGCCGGAGTCAGCGGCCCGCGATCAGCATCTCCGCGAACCCGGCCGCTTTGAGCCGCAGATCGTCGATGCGGCGCACTCTCGCGGCCGCGACGTCGTAGCCCTCGTACGCCGGGGGCGGGTCGTTGCGCACGTTGCGCGAGCACTGGAACTCGCGGCAGATGAGGGTGCCGACGGTGTTGCCCCGGCGCCCGGCCTCGCCGACGCGCTTCGCACCCCAGAACACGACCTCGTTCGGCAGCCGCACGTCCTGGCACCAGTTGCACATCGCGCGCGAGCGGGGCGAAGCCTCTGCCTGGGTGAGCAGCACGCCCGCCGGTTCGGCGTCGAGCCGCGGCAACACGACGTAAGCGCGACGGGCGAACTTCGGGTCGCGCCAGCCGAAGAAGTCGCGGGCCTCCCAGTCGGCGGCCGTGAGTTCGTCGAATCCGGTCGGGAGCATCAGCTCTTTCACCTCGCGACGCGAGGCGTTGATGAAGGAGGCGCGGATGGTCGATTCGGTCAGGGGTTGCATGAGTCTGCTTTCCGGGGCGTGGTGCGAAGCGCACCGGGCTCGCGGCCCGCGCACTGGCGCTCCCGCCCCTCGTACTGTGTCAAGAAGGGTCGACGGGTCGCCATGCCCGGGGATTCGGCGGGCACGGCGGGCTGCGTCAATCACCGTCGGCGAGCGCTTCGCCGACGACCTCCTGACGCTGGGAGTACAGCTCTCGATAACTCACGCGGTCGAGTGTACCGCTCCGAGCTCCGGCCCGGCCCGGCCCGGCCGACGACCGTGCTCGCCTAGCCTGCGGCGAACGCACCGAGGAACAGCAGCGCGAACACGAAGATCGCGGCGCACAGCACCGCGACGACCGCGCCGATGACGAGGCCGGTGACAGCGAAACCCTTCGGCTGCCGCTGCTTCAGCCCGATGATGCCGAGGATCACGGCGAGCACGCCCGCGACGGCCGCGCCGATGAAGAGCACGACCCCCGCCATGCTCGTATAGAAGACCACCAGGAGCAGCAGACCCGCGAGGCCGGCGATGAGCGAGCCGAGCGCGAATCCCTTCGGCAGCGGTGCACCGGCTGGTGGATACGACATCTCGGTCTCCTTCGCACGCATCGGGCCGCGCCGACGCACGCCCATTGCGGCGCCGAAGCCGACCGCATGGCATCAATATACAGCTGCGGGCATACATCGAACACCCCTGTTCAGCGCGATTCTTCCCGTGGCACGCGAACTGGCCCGACTTTGCATGACTTGGCCCCGATTTCGGGGGCGCGGCAGACCGCTGCTCACTACGCTGTCCCCTGAATGGAGTTCATGTCACCGCCGAGGGGGAACCGTGACCGAAGAGAATCCGAGCCGCACGCTCGCCGATGCACCGCGCGCCGACGAGGGGTACTACGGCCCCGACAGCATGTCGTGGCGCGTGTTCTCAGACCCGGGGTCGATGCTCGGCGCGAAGAACGCCCTCTTCTTGCAGATGCTCGAGCCGGGCATGATGACCCACTTCGAACGGGTCTCGCTCACCAGCGAGGGGGCCGAGCAGATGGCCGCACGCTTCGACCGCACCTCGGCCTATCTGCGCGACGCGGTCTTCGCCGACAAGGCGCACGCCGACGCCGCTGCGGCCCACGTCGACCGCCTGCACGAGCGCGCGTCATGGACGAACCCCGAGACCGGCGAAGTGACGAGCGCGAAGCAGCCGGCGTGGCAGCGGTGGACGTGGTGGACGTACATCTGGTCGGCCGTGCGCGGCTACCAGGAGTTCGGCCCGGGCATGACGACCGCCGAGGCAGACCAGCTCGTACAGGAGTCCCGGCACGGCGCCGAGAGCATCCATGTGCCCGGCCCGTACTTCACCACGTTCGCCGACCTCGACGCGTACATCCGCGAGGAGCTCCACACGAAGGCGCTCACGATCTTCGCGGCCCTCGCCGGCCATTCGCTGCGCCACCCCGATGTGAAGGGCCCCATCGCGAAGTGGGTCGCGCGGCAGATCATCAACGGCGTGCTGTCGTTGCTGCCCGAGACCGCGCTCTACTTCTTTGCGGTCGAAGATCGCAGTGCGAAGGAGCTCGCGCGGGGCGCCCGCTTCACGAAGTGGATCGCGAAGCTCTCGCGCAAGAATCGTTCGGCCGAGCAGCTCATCGCCGACACGATCGGCGAATCGATCGCGAAGCCCTACCAGCGAGTACGCCCGGCGAAGCAGCAGGCCGAACGGCCCGCGAAGCAGCCGGCCGAGCAGCCCGCCGAGCAGCCCGCGTAGAGCGACGGCTTCTGCGCCCGCGTTCGCGGCCCCGGTGTTCTCCCGCCCTCACAGCGCGGTGCCGAAGAAATCGGCGCGACCGACCATCGAGGTCGAAAGGGCGCCTCGAGGGGAGATGAGCACCACGGGCGACGTGCCGATGAATCGTTCGCGCAGAGTGATGACGCTCGACCCGGTCGCCGAGGTCGCCCCACCGGTAGGAATCTCGTCTACGACGATCGAGTCGAGCGATTCGCCTGTTTCGAGGCTCACCGTCGTCAGTCGTGTTCTCGTGCGATCGCTGTAGGAGGATTCGCTGACGACGACGTATCCGCCCGCGGCTCCGATGGCATCGGAGGTGTCGGCAGGGATCAGCGGGTGCGGGTCGACGCCCACCGCTCTGAACTGCTGCGTCGCGCGCACCGGCGGTACCGGGTCGATGACCAGATCACCGCCTTCGAATCGGTGATCGGTGAGCAGTTCGGCGGCCTCGTCCGCGCGCCGCACGGTGATGCCGTCGTCGTCGATCTCGATGAGCGCGTCGCCCGCCGCAGCTTCATCGGCGGTCGGGAAGGTCGCGACGAGATCGTGGTATTCGTCGCCGAACAGCGGTGTCCAGGTGTAGCCGTCCTCCTCGGTCGCCCGGGTCGCAGCCAGTTCGCCCACGCTGATCTGCGCGAGACCGTTGCTCGTCTGCGCGAGGATGCGGTCCGTCGCGCGGTCGTGCACGAAACGACCGACGCCGATGCTCCCTTCGTCGAGCCCCGCGAAATCTTCGGGTGTCACGATAGTTCGCCCGGTTTCCGCATCGAGTACGCGGAGCCCTGCGCCGTACGCGACGTAGACGTACTCCTCGTTCGCGGCGACCACACGAGCGTCGAGAAAGTTGTCCTCCGCGATCCTCGTCGCCCAGAGATGCTGGCCCGTTTCGACGTCGATCGCGACGACGTTCTGCGGGAAGAAGTTTCGAAGCGCGATCTGCAGCATGCCCTGCGGCCCGTAGCGGTCGTAGGCTACATAGGCGACATCCCGTCCATCGCGTTCCACGACCGCTGATCCGCGCGCCCCCTCGCTCGACGGGATCGGGGCCATGAGTAGCCAGGTCAGCCCGAGGAACAGAGCGATGAAGGTCGACAGCGTACGCAGCAACGGGTAGGGATACTCGGGCTTCTCGATGAGCTCGCCGTCGGCGTCTCGCGCGCGTGAGGCGCCCTGCGGCAGCGGCAGCGTGTAATGCGGCAGCCCGACGAACGCCACGATCGCGAGCAGCACGAGCATGACGAGCCACTCGTTGTTCCACGGCATCGTGAACTGCGAGCGCACCGTGGTGAGAATCCACATGAGGACGATGAGCCCGCCCGATACAGCGAGCACCCAGCGCACGGGTGTTCGCGTCATCGGTCACCTCGCCTCCGCCTCGGGTGCCTTCACGCTACTGCATGGCTCGACGCAACGCGCTCATCCGTCACTCGCCCGCTGCTTCGACTCCGACCGTCGCCGGCCGAGTTCGGCATCAGAGAGGCCACCCTACGCGCAAAGCCGCATCTCGCCTCTCCGACGACGCGAGAGGCGTCGACCCGCCTGGATCAACGGGAGTTCGATGAAGCGGTAGAGCACCTCGGCGAGGAGGAGACTCAGTGCCTGAGAGTGCTGCTCCCCGGGGAACTGTCAGCATCGATCACAGCTCACATCACAGATCGCAGGCGTTCGGCAAGCGGCACGGACAGCGTTTCTGCGAAGCGGAGCGCGAGATGATCGCCGTCGATGAACACCGGCAGCCCGCCGATCACCCCGGAGCACATGTCACCGTCGCAGAGCCGGTCGCTGAGGTCTACCACCGGCACTCCAAGCGACACCGCCGCGGCTGCAAGATGGTCGGGCAGCAGTTGCTGACTCTGCGGCGCGACGCAGCCGCGGTCTCGCGATCCGAAGCTGAGGGTGCAATCGGGCCCGAGAGTGCCTCCGCCCTCCGGCACATCGCGGATCACGACGAGTCGGGTGCCAGAAGCTGCCCAGGGTTCAGTAACGCGTTGCAGTGCATCCCTCAGCTGGTCGGGCTGGGAACGCCCTGTCCCATCAGCGACTTCCTTGTTGGCGTGGTTCACCATGAGTACGACATCCGGTTTCATCGCTGTGACGCGTTCGCCTACCTCACCCACCCATGTCACGCACTGCGCCGCGGCATCCGCAGGGAATCTTCCGCCCCGAAGCTTCGTCACAGTGACGTCCAACGGGCTGCAGCCTGCAGCGTAGGTGTGGAAGAAGCGCCATTTCTCCTGCTGGGCAACGGGGAGGAGCGCCCCGACCATATGCGCGGCGTGAGAGTCGCCGACGAGCAGCACGGTGCGCGCATCCGCGGCACCGTCAGTGAAGTCGCAATCGATGATCGGCCCCAGAGAGAGGCCCAGGTCTTCCCGCGGCTCGCATTCATGGCGCGTCGCAAGGAGCGGCTCGTCCCTGCTCCAGTCCGCGAGAGTAGTGGCGGGGCCGAAGGGGTCGACACATCCTCGCTCGGGGTCGAGCGCTGCGGCGCCGACGCAGTTCGGGTCAGCGTGTTTCTGCGCTGCGGCCATCGAACGTTCGATGGCCGCGAGCGAGTTCGGAGCATGCACGACACCCACGTACCCTCCGAGCAGTGCGACCGTGGTGATGCTGGCAATGACGAGCAGGCCTGTCGTTCGCGGGCGGCGCGGAACGAGGAGCCGGTCTCGGAAGCGGTCCTCTACGAACACTTTCGTTGCAGCGGCGAGCGCGATACTGACGAGCAGCAGGATGACCAGATCCTTCGATGTCACCGTCCGTTTCAGTGCATAGGGTGCCACGATGAGCAGGGGCCAGTGCCAGAGGTACAGGGAGTAGGAGATGTCGCCGATGAATTGCACCGGCGGCAGCTCACCGAGTCGGCCCGGATTGAGGGGAGCAATGCCCGGTCCAGCCGCGATGACGAGCGCGGTTCCGAGCACGGGCATCAGCGCCCACGGGCCCGGGAACGCCGTCTCCGCGGTGAAACGCAGCGCTGCATACGCGATCATCCCGTAGCCTGCGAGCTGCGCCACGGCTTGCAGTACGCGATTCAACGGCTTGCTCCTCATAAATACACGGGCCAGGGATCGCACGTGCAGGGCGATCAACGCACCGGTGAGGAGCTCCCAGGCCCGCCCGAAGGTATTGAAATACGCTGCAGGCGACTGCGCAGTCTGGAGCACGCAGTACACGAGAGATGCGGCCCAGAGGGCACCGATGACCGCAGTGAGTTGCGCTCTGCTCGGCGGTGACTGTTTGAGTTTGAGTGTCAGCGCGCACAGCGCGAGCAGCAGGAGCGGCCAGAAGAGGTAGAACTGCTCTTCAACGGAGAGGCTCCAGTAGTGCTGGAACATGGTGGCGCTGTTTTGCTGCGCGAAGTAGTCGACCGCCTGCGAGGCCAACCACCAGTTCTGCACATACGCCGTACTGGTGAGTGCTTCTGTCGCGCCCGCAGCCCAGTTCGGTACGGGAAGCAGGAACACGGTGAGCCCGAGCGAGACGAGCGTTACGAGTAGCGCTGCTGGGAGCAGTCTGTTCGCGCGGCGCTGGTAGAAGCGCGCCAGTCTGATGCGGTGCGTGGATTGGAGTTCAGCGAGCAAATGGGCGGTGATGAGAAACCCGGAGATCACGAAGAACACATCGACGCCGACAAACCCGCCGCTGATTCGAAGCGGCCAGAAATGGTTCAGTACGACCAGCATGACCGCCATGGCGCGGAGCGCTTGGATGTCCTTCCGTCGGCGCGCAGTCTTCACCTGTAAATCCTTCGTAGTCGGCACAGCTGAAACATATGTGCAGCTCTGTTTCTATTGATTGACAGATCTTCTCAACGCGGTTCCACCTGAATGCCTGCTTGCGGGGAACCGCTCAACGCACGGGCAAATGACCGGTCGACCCATTCCCGGTGCCGCTCCGTGTATGCGCGTGCGGTCTCATGCATCTGCCCCAGACCGGAGATGGCGTCTGTCGTGCATCGAGACTTTGAGGCCAAGCTGACCCAGCGGCCAGGCTGAGCACCAGCGCCGCGCCAGCACCCGGCCTCACCCGCTGCAGGGAAACTGCTGCGGTATGGCGCAGATCGATGGGTACGCGCCGAGCTAGCGTGTCCAGAACTCGATCTCTCCGTCGTCGAAAGAGCCTTTCAGCGCGTTACTCATGAGTGCGCTGTCCTCCAAGTCGAGAATGTCGTCCCCATTACCCCGAGTTGAGACGCTCCAGCTCTCGGGGAGAGTGCATTCCTGCCAGCAGTACTCGGTCTTCCACAGCGAGTCCGTGAACCAGAGTTCGCCACCTGCACTGTCGGCGAAGCTCAGAGTCACGCCCTGTTCTCCGTGTGCCGCGAGCCTCACTAGCGGACCGCGGTTTCCGCCACCCGAATTCCACCCGACGCCTTCGCGCATCCCGTCCGGCCCCACCGGCTCCCACGTTTTCGAGTCGCAGGCCCCTGAGCACTTCTCAGTTAGCGTCGCAATGGCCGCCTCAATTTCCTTCAGAGCCCCGTTAGTCTTCTTCCCGCTGGGTTCAAGGTCTCGGATATCGACCGTCAGGCAGTCGTCAGCAGACTTCATCTCTGTGCTTATCGCACCGCTCTCCCCCAGTGTCACTGCTGCGATGCCCGTGCACGTCGGTTCCTCCAGATATTGGGTTGTGAAGCGCCGTTCGACGTCGTATACCCCAGGAACAACAAGCAGCGCGCTTCCGGGCTCCACTTCTTCGCCGTTGATCGAGTACTGGCTGTCCTCGGAGTCGCTGCTGCCCAGCCTCACTACCGGCAGCTCATTCGTAACGACGTAGCTCGGCTCTCCGTCGATCATCACCTGACCCAAAGTGACCTTCGTACTCAGAGCTCTATCACCGAGCTTGTACGTGGCGGCTACCGTCGGGAACCCGTCGGTATAAGACTCCTCACGGATCTGGACGTCTGAGATGCGCTGCTTGGGCGGGTCAACTTGTACCGCGTCACTGGCATCACCATGCAATTCTGTTGCAGTCAACTCCATCACTCGTTCCATGTCGCCCTTTTCCAACGCTTTGAGATACGACTGAGCAACACCGCTCGGCGTATCGGGCTTCGAACCCAGCGAGCAGGCAGTGAGCCCGACGGTCGCGGCCAACAATGCGGCGGGCAGAACGAAGGTAGTCAGTCGGCGCATGAGTTTCACGTCTCTCTCGGGTTGACAGGTACCGGAGTGGCATAGGAACACCACGTTCCTCGCACACCATACCTGAAATAACGAGCCTTAAAGTACCTGTGCTTTATTTACCAATAGCGAAGGATATGCAGAAGGGCAGCACCGATCCCCGATATGCGCGCCCTCGGTATACACATCGTCCTGCTGCGGCGGGGACGGCCCCGGCCGATCGCCGACCTCGCAGAAGCCCAAAGTGTACGCAGAAAGACGATCATCCAGATCGAAGTCGGTCGAGTAGCTGTAGGGGTCTCGACGCTGCACGCCATCGCGCACGCCATCGGCATCCCTTCTATCGAGCTGATCGCTCCCGCCTGCGCACGGCACCAGAAGTCCATTCACCGGCCGACGAAGACAGTCGAACCGCCACGCCAAAGCCGCACCCCACCCGCTGCGGGTAGACTGCGGCGGCATGAAGCAGATCGACGGGCGCACGCTCGGCAAGTGGAGCCTTCGGCTCGACGCGATCTACTGCGCGTTCCTGGGCGCCGCAGTCGCAATCTGTGCGGAACCTATCTCTGCAGCCGTGGCGCTTCCCTTCCCTCTGATCGCCGCCGTCGGCGTCGTCGTCGTACTCTGGGCCGGCATCGTGCTCTGGATGCCGACGAAGCTGCGCCTCCGCACCGCACTGCGGCTCGTGCTGGGCGTGAATATCGTGGCCGCCCTGCTCGTCGCGGTGTGCGCGCTCGCAGCAGCGACCGTACCGGCTGCGATCGCCGTTCTCGCTGTGGCCGCCAGCGTTGCGCTCTTCGCAGCGAGCCAGACCCTCGCGCTCCGCACGCTGCCGACCGCCGCGAACGGCTGAACGCACCAGTTCCGCCCCGAGCTACTGCGCTCGAACCCACCGGCGAGAATGAAAGAACCCCCGCGATGTAGAAGCTACGCGGGGGTTCAGCAACGGTGTAATAGCCGTTACGTGGCTCCGACCGGCATCGATCCGGTGACCTTTCGATTTTCAGTCGAACGCTCTACCAACTGAGCTACAGAGCCGAGCAATCATATGTCGATCGCCAGAGACGAAGAAACCCTTCCGAAGAAGGGCTCTTCATCCAGCGACCCTGACGGGACTTGAACCCGCGACCTCCGCCGTGACAGGGCGGCGCGCTAACCAACTGCGCTACAGGGCCATGATGTATTAAGTTGTGGGCGGTAGTTAGTGACCCCAACGGGATTCGAACCCGTGCTGCCGCCGTGAAAGGGCGGTGTCCTAGGCCGCTAAACGATGGGGCCGAAGCGATTTCCCGCTTGCTACCGAGATGAAATACTACGTGGAGTTCGCGGTGCGGTGCAAATCGGGGCCGAAGTTCACGGTATCCCTGGCGTGTCGCCTCCGTGAACGGGCCCGGAACCGCAGGCGGCGGGCCCGTACGGCCGACGGCCGGCGGGCACGTCTCGCCCGACGGTGTCAGCCGCCGAGTGCCCGCTGCACCCGGGCCAACGAGATGTTCTCGTGCACGAAGACGCCCGAGCTGGTGCGCTGCTCGAAGTGGTAGCCGATGCGACCCTGCGACAGCAGCCCGATGAGGTGCGGTTCGCTCGCGTTCCACATCACCCACGTGGGTTGTCCCTGCGCGTTCGGCCCGAGGAACGTGATCTCGATGTCACGCGCTCCGATGCGCTGCATGCTGGGCATGAGTCGCTCAGTCGAAAGCGCGACGCTGCCCGTTCCCGTGTGCTGCATCTCACTCATAGCTCGATACTAGCGAAATGAGTCTGCCGACGATAGGACCCGAAAATCGCGGTGCCGCGCGACCCCTCGCACCGGAATCCTGCAGGACTCCTCGCCAGGGATCGCGCCGCGCACCGCCGCGCCGTCCGCGCTGTGCGCGGCCTACGCGCCTGCGATGAACGCCGACATGACGCGGGCCAGCCCGTGCAGGTCGTCGACGTGCGCGAGCTCTCGCGCCGAATGCATCGACAGCAGCGGCACGCCCGCGTCGACCGTGCGGATGCCGATGCGCGTCGCGGTCAACGGGCCGATCGTCGACCCGCAGGGCACCGTGTTGTTCGACACGAACTTCTGCGAGGCGACCCCGGCCGCATCGCAGGCCCGCTGCCACAGCGCCGCGCCGTGCGCATCGGTCGCGTAGCGCTGGTTCGCGTTGATCTTCAGCATGGGCCCGCCGCCGGCGACCGGCCGCACGTGCGGGTCGTGCTTCTCGGCGTAGTTCGGGTGCACCGAATGCCCCGCGTCGGCCGAGATGCACCACGAGTCGGCCATCGCCCGCGCCGCCTCGTCGGCGGTCGCACCGAGACCGGCGCGCAGCCGGCGCAGCACGTCCTCGAGAAACGGCCCGCAGGCGCCCGAGCGGCTGTTCGAGCCGAGCTCTTCGTGATCGAAGGCGGCGAGCATCGAGACGGTGCCGTCTGCGGGCTCCGTCGCGAGCAGCGCCACGAGGCTCGCGACGACCGAGCTGAGGTTGTCGAGCCGCGGCGAAGCGTAGAGCTCGCTCGTCGCGCCGATGCGCGCGGGCGGCTGCGTGTCGTGCGTACGCACGTCCATGCCGGCGATGTCGGCGGCCTGCACGTCGGCGGCCGCCGCCAAGAGGCCGAGCAGCGTCGGCGCATCGGGGCCGTCGACCCCGATGACGGGCTGCGTCTGCCGCTGCCGGTCGAGCGCGAGCCCGGTATTGGCCTCGCGGTCGAGGTGGATGGCGAGCTGCGGAATGCGTGCGACGGCCCCCGTGCGCACGAGGTGCTCGTCGCCGCTCGAGGTGACGATGCGGCCCGCGAACTCGAGGTCGCGGTCGAGCCACGACGTCATCAGCGGCCCGCCGTAGATCTCGACGCCGACCTGGCTCCAGCCCTGCGCCGTGAAATCGGCCTGCGGTTTCACGGCGAAGCCGGGCGAATCGGTGTGGCTGCCCATGATGCGCACCGGGCTCGCCGGCCCCACCGAGGCGCCCGCGCGCCACGCGATGAGGGCGCCGTCGCGGCAGACGAAGCCGAGCGAGCCGCCTTCGAGGGCCGCCCACTCCTCCGACTCGTCGTGCCGCACGAACCCGGCGTTCTCGAGCGCCGCCGTGAGCGCCGCGACCGCGTGGTACGACGACGGCGCGTCGGCGATGAAGCTCGAGAGGTAGTCGATGTAGGCGTCGCGCTCCTTCAGCAGGTTCTGCGGCGCACGGGGCGAGCGGCTGCGGCGCGAGCGACGCGACGCGGCCTGCGAGGCTGCGGCGTTCATTCCGCGGTCTCGGCGCTCACGCCGCCGTCTGCCGCTTCGGGCGCCTCGAAGCCGTCGACGAACTCGGCGAGCAGGCGCGCGCCGAAGCCGGTCGACCCGACCGAGCGCCACAGGTCGTCGTTCTCGGCCTGCATGGTGCCGGCGATGTCGAGGTGGCCCCACGGGGTACCGTCGACGAACTCGTTCAGGAACAGCGCGGCGAGGATCGCCCCCGCGTACTGCCCGCCGATGTTCGACAGATCGGCCACGTTCGACTTCAGCTGATCCATGTAGCGGTGATCGAGCGGGAAGCGCCAGATGTTCTCATCGGTCGCGTCGGCTGCGAGCTGCAGCTGCTCGGCGATGCGGTCGTTGTTCGCGAGCATCACCGCGGTGCGGGTGCCGAGCGCGGCCATCGCTGCGCCGGTGAGGGTGGCGATGTCGACGATCGCGTCGGGGCGGCGGCCCGCGACCGACTCGTCCTCGGTGGCGAGCACGAGGCCGTCGGCCATGACGAGGCGGCCCTCGGCGTCGGTGTTCTTCACTTCGACGGTCTTGCCGCCGCGAATCGTGAGCACGTCGCCGAGCTTCGTCGCGCTGCCCGAGGGCATGTTGTCGGTGCACATGAGCCAGCCGGTGACCGCGGTGCTCGCACCGAGGTCGCGCAGCGCCGTCATCGACGAGAAGACGGCGGCCGCGCCCATCATGTCGAACTTCATCGCCGCGTGCATCGCGTTCGACGGCTTCAGGCTGATGCCGCCCGAGTCGTACATGATGCCCTTGCCGATGAGAGCGAGGTGCCCCTCGGGGTCGGCGGGGCGGTACGAGACCTTGATCATGCGCGGCTCTTCGACGCTGCCGGCGTTCACACCGAGGAGCCCCCCGGTGCCGAGCTCAGTCAGCGCCTCGTGATCGAACACCTCGACGTCGAGCCCGAACTCGGGCGCGAGCTGCTCGATGACCTCGGCGAACTTCACGGCGCTGAGGTGGCGCGGCGGGGTGTTCGCGAGGTCGCGCGCGATCGTGGCGGTGCGGGTGAGAATCAGGGCGCGTTCGACGCCGAACGCCGCCGCATCGTGCTCGCCCTCGCCGAGCTGCAGCTCGAGCTCGTCGAGCGCGACGGTCTTCGGGTCGTTCTTCAGCGCGTCGTAGCGGTACCGGGCGAGCACCGCGCCCTCGATGACGGCCTGCACGGCCACATCGGCGTCCCACTCCTCGGCGCCGCTATCACCGCCGGCGATGAGGTCGCGCAGGTCGATGCCGATGGTGCCGGCCTCGCGCGCGGCGCGGCTCACGGCAGCCGCGGCGTCGCGCAGCTGCGCGTCCGTCTCGACGCCGTTCGCGCCGGTGCCGACGAGCACGCGCATCGGCGCTCCGGGCAGCACGAAGGTCTGGTTCTTGGCACCGGTGAAGCCGGCCGCGGCGAGCGCCTCACGGCTGAGCGACGCGTCGCTCAGCGCTGCGGGCAGGTCGCCCTCGGCGGCGACGAATACCGCGATCGCTGCGGCCGAACTCGGCGGTTCGGCCGAGACGCTCACTCGCGGCGAGTGCTGCAGAGAAGGGACAGGATCGAATGCGGGATCAATCACAACGCTCATGCGCTCCACACTACCGTCGGCCCCCGACAACACGTCGGGCCGGTTCGTGAATTCGGCACGGGCGCACCAATACTTCGGCCCTCACCCGTATTTCGGAGCAGAATCGACGAATCGATCCGAAATACGGGTGAGGGCCGAAATTCGGGCGGGGCGGCGCGCAGCAGGGCCCGGGGCCGGCCGCTGGCAGCCGCAGGGCCAGGGATCCCTGGCCGAATGCCCTAGGAGGCGTACGCCCCGACGAGGCGCACGGCGCCGCCGTCGACGCCCTTCGCGCCCTGCTCGAAGCCCTCGAAATCGCGGGCGGACATCGACACGGTGCCGGCGACCCACACGTCGAGCTTCTCGGCGGTGAGGGCCGCGGCCACCTGCGGGGCACGGTCTGCCGCGACGACGGCGAACATGCCGACGCCGAGGTTCCAGGCGCCCTCGAGCGACTCGAGCGAGTGCCCGCCGAGGTCGGCGAGGTGACGGAAGACGGGCAGCGGCGACCAGCTCGAACGATCGACCTCGACCCATGCCCCCTGGGGCAGCACCCGGGCGAGGTTCGCGGCGATGCCGCCGCCGGTCACGTGGCTGAGCGAGTGGATCGCGCCGTCGGTCGCCGGGTCCTCGAGCACGCGCAGCAGCGGCGTCGTGTAGAGCGCGGTCGGGGTGAGCAGCGCCTCGCCGTACGAGGCGCCGAGATCGGCGGCGTGATCGGTGTACGACACCCCGCGCTCGGCGAGGATGTGGCGCACGAGCGAGAAGCCGTTCGAGTGCAGCCCCGAGGCACCCATCGCGAGCACGACGTCGCCGTCTTGCACGAGCGACGGCTGCAGCAGCTTGTCGGCCTCGACGACGCCCGTCGCGGCGCCCGCGACGTCGTAGTCGTCGGGCCCGAGCAGGCCCGGGTGCTCGGCGGTCTCGCCGCCGACGAGCGCGGTGCCCGTGGCCTCGCAGGCCTCGGCGATGCCGCGCACGATATCGGCGATGCGCTGCGGCACGACCTTGCCGCAGGCGATGTAGTCGGTCATGACGAGCGGCTTCGCGCCCACCACGACGATGTCGTCGACGACCATCGCCACGAGATCCTGGCCGATAGTGTCGTGCTTGTCCATCGCCTGGGCGATGGCGACCTTCGTGCCGACGCCGTCGGTCGACGAGGCGAGCAGCGGCCGCTGGTACTGCAGCAGCGCCGAAGCGTCGAACATGCCGGCGAAGCCGCCGACGCCGCCGAGCACCTCGGGGCCGTGCGTGCGCGTCACGGCCGACTTCATCAGTTCGACGGCGAGGTCTCCGGCAGCGGTATCCACTCCGGACTGGGCATAGATCGACGAGTTCTCGGTCACCCCAACATCGTACCGTGCCTGGGGATTGATCCCTGCCGCATATGCGACACTAGACGTTACGCCAGTTCGGCGCTCACCCCATTCCACAGGGAGCGAACAACACAGCATGTGCGGCATCGTCGGAATCGTCTCATCCGAACCCGTCAACCAGCAGATCTACGACAGCCTGTTGCTCCTGCAGCACCGCGGTCAAGACTCGACGGGAATCGCCACGCTCGACGGCGACTTCTTCCACATGGTGAAGACGAAGGGGCAGGTGCGCGAGGCGTACCGCACCCGCGACATGCGCAGCCTGCTCGGCAACGTCGGGCTGGGCCACGTGCGCTATGCGACCAAGGGGTCGGCGGCCACCGAGGAGGAGGCGCAGCCCTTCTACGTCGGTGC
Source organism: Leucobacter sp. GX0328 (assembly GCF_053567315.1). Taxonomy (NCBI): domain Bacteria; kingdom Bacillati; phylum Actinomycetota; class Actinomycetes; order Micrococcales; family Microbacteriaceae; genus Leucobacter; species Leucobacter sp. GX0328. Next base: position 1,659,098 of record NZ_JBSGPC010000001.1, on the reverse strand, counting down.
GCCCTACGGCATCATCCTCGTGCACAACGGCAACCTCACGAACACGCGCGAGCTGACCGCCGAGCTCTACAACGTCGACCGCCGCCACCTCAACACGCACTCCGACACCGAGCTGCTCTTGAACGTGCTCGCGAACGAGCTGCAGGCGGGTATCACCGGCATCACCCTCGACGCCGACCAGGTGTTCAGCGCCGTCGAGCGCGTGCACGAGCGCGTCGAGGGGTCGTACGCGGCCATCGCGCTCATCGCCGGCTACGGCCTGCTCGCCTTCCGCGACCCGAACGGCATCCGTCCTCTCGTACTCGGCCGCCGCACGGGCGCGACCGGCTCCGACGAGTGGGTCGTCGCCTCCGAGTCGCTCGTGCTCGAATCCGGCGGCTATGAAGTCGTGCGCGACGTCGAGCCCGGCGAGGCGATCCTCATCTCGCCCGACGGGACGATGCAGTCGCGCCAGTGCGCCGCGCAGTCGCGCCTCGCGCCATGCGCGTTCGAATACATCTACCTCGCCCGCCCCGACTCGGTGCTCGACGGCATCTCGGTCTACGAGGCCCGCCTGCGCCTCGGAGACGTGCTGGCCGAAGAGATCGCCGAGCAGCTCGAGGGCGTCGACATCGACGTCGTTATGCCGATCCCCGATTCGGGCCGCCCCAGCGCGATGCAGCTCGCGCAGCGCCTCGGCGCCAACTACCGCGAGGGCTTTTTCAAGAACCGCTACGTCGGCCGCACCTTCATCATGCCCGGACAGTCGGTGCGCAAGAAGAGCGTGCGCCAGAAGCTCAACGCCATGAGCTCGGAGTTCAAGGGCAAGAACGTGCTGCTCGTCGACGACTCGATCGTGCGCGGCACGACCTCGCGCGAGATCGTCGAGATGGCGCGCAGCGCGGGCGCGAAGTCGGTCATCTTCGCGTCGGCGGCACCGCCGGTGCTCTACCCGAACGTGTACGGCATCAACATGCCGTCGACCGGCGAGCTCATCGCGCACGGCCGCACTCCGGCCGAGATCGCCGAGGCGATCAGCGCCGACCACCTCGTCTACCTGAGCGTCGACGGCATGAACCGCGCCATTCTCGAGGGGCAGACCCGCGTCACCGAGCTCGAGCAGAGCTGCTTCACGGGCGAGTACATCGCCGGCGACATCGACGCCGAGTACCTCGCGTGGGTCGAGGCGACGCAGGAGAGCTGACGCTCACCCTCCTTTCGCCCTCCCCTCCGCGCCCTCTTCACCTCCCTCACGGCGACAATGGGTCGCGAATTGGGGTCGTCCACGATCGACACCCCCAATTCGCGACCCTTTGTCGTGCGGGCGGGGCCGGGGGGCAGGCGGGGCCGGGGGCAGACAGGGCCGGCATCTCTCCAGGGATCAACGACAGTGGGCGCCGCACGTTTCCGTGCGGCGCCCACTGCCGTTCCGGCCGGTGCCGGGAAGGCTCTTCCGAGGCTGCTCGGGGAGGCTATTCGCCCGCCTGCGAGCGCTTGTCGGCCTGGGCCTGCAGCTTGAGCGCTTCGAGCTCGGCCTTGGCGGCTTCGGCCTCGGCGCGGGCCCGTGCGATCTCGGCGTCGGCATCGGCGACCGGAGCCGCCGGAGTCGCCGGTGCGGTCGGAGCGACCGGTGCAGCCGGAGCGGCGGCCGCGGGAGCGGTGCCGGCGGTCTCGACGTCGGCGTCGGCCGAGTTCTCGGCCTTGCCGTCCTCGTCGTTACGCACTTCCTTCTTCAGAATCTTCATCGACTGCCCGAGGCTCTTCGCGAGCCCCGGAAGCTTCGGGGCTCCGAACAACAGCAGAATGATGAACAGGATGACGATGAGGTGCCATCCGGTGAGGCCTTGCAGCATGCTGAGTTCTCTCCAGTTTCGTCGAAGTCGGCTAATTATCGCACGTCAGTCTGGATCGCGACCCCGGAGCCGTGCCCCCGTTTGGCCACCGCGGTGAGCACGACCGACAGGATCGCGCCGACACCCAGGCCGACGGCCGCGCCGATCAGCGCCATGAAGCCGACGATCTGCGCCATCGAGTACTCGCTCTCGGGGTCGAGCGGCATGACGAGGCTCGCGAGCGAGAGGATCAGCGCGCCGAGCACGGCGGCGCCGATGAGCACGCGGCCGTAGCGCACCGACCGCTGCAGTTCGACCGTCTGCTCGCTCGTGACGATGACTGGCTCGTGCGGGGCCGGCGAGGCGTCTGCGGCGTCCGCGGCGTCCGCGGCGGTTCTGGCGCTCTCGACGGTGTCGGCATCCACCGCCGGAGTCGGGGTGTTCGTCGGGTTCTCCGCGGCTGCGGCGCTCTCGCCGGCTGCGGTGCTCGCTGCGCCCTCGGGGCGCGCGGCGGGGTCGGAATTGCTCATGCCTCTATTGTCTCAGCCCGCACCTGAGTGCCGGGCCGCGTCCGCGCACATCACGCCGCGGGTTCGTCACGCACCGGGATGGGTTTGGTGCACTATCGCCGCCGAATAGTGCACCGAACTCATCCCGCTGTCTCAGGGCGGTGCGGCACGGGGCGCACGAGGGGCAGCAGGCCGTCAAGGCTCGCCCGCGACCCCGACGCGGTCGCCCGCGCTTCGGCGAGGGCGTCGCTCCAGGCGAGCTGCCCTGCGGCGAGCGCGATCCACGTGGCGGGGTCGGTCTCGACGACGTTCGGCGGGGTGCCGCGGGTGTGCCGCGGCCCGGTGACGCACTGGGTCGCTCCGAACGGCGGCACCCGCACTTCGAGGGTGTTGCCCGGCGCGCGCTCGGCGAGTTCTTCGAGCAGGTAGCGCACGGCGGTCGCGAGCTCGGGGCGCGCCGCATGCTCTGCGCCGACGGCGAGCACGGCCTGCAGCGCTTCGCGCCCGGCATCGACAGGGATCCTCCGCTTCGCCATGCCCCCACCCTATCGAGCGCCCCGCTCCTCTTCCCCTTCCTCGCCAGCAGGCATCCGCGCCCAGCACGAGAACCCGCACCGTCCGACCGACGCGAGCGGCACGTCAGCGGTCCGGAGGCGGGTTCCGTCCGATTTGCGGCCGAGAGATGTGCAATAAGCGAAGCGGCACATCTCGAGAACGCAATTACCGGACGGAATCTCGCCTCCGGACCGCTGCCGTGCCGCGTCCCCGACTATCCTGAAACGGTGAAGATTCTCGTACTGGGCCCGGGCGCCCGCGAACACGCTATTGTCCTCGCGCTCCTCGAAGAGGGCGCCGATCACGAGATCGTCTGCGCTCCCGGTAACGCCGGTATCGCGGCGAGCGGCGTCGAGACGCCGGCGCTCGACTACACCGATCCGGTCGCGGTCGCGGAGTTCGTGAACGCGCGCGACGGGTTCGATCTCGTCGTCATCGGGCCCGAAGCGCCGCTGGTCGCGGGGGTCGCCGATCCGCTGCGGGCGGCGGGCGTGCCGGTGTTCGGTCCGGATCGGGCTGCGGCGCAGCTCGAGGGGTCCAAGGCGTTCGCGAAGCGCATCATGGATGAGGCGCAGGTGCCGACGGGCCGTGCCGTGCGGGTCGAGTCGGCCGCGGATGCGGGTGCGGTGCTCGACGAGTTCGGGGCGCCGTACGTGGTGAAGGCCGATGGGCTGGCTGCGGGCAAGGGCGTGCTCGTGACCGAGGATCGCGATGCGGCGCTCGAGCATGTCGCGACGTGGGCTCCGCACGGCGATGTGCTCGTCGAGGAGTTCCTCGACGGCCAGGAGGTGTCGCTGTTCTTCTTCGCCGACGGGCACGATGTCGTGGCGCTGACGCCGGCGCAGGATTACAAGCGCATCTTCGACGGCGATGAGGGCCCGAACACGGGCGGCATGGGCGCGTATTCGCCGCTGCCGTGGCTGCCGGGCGGTGTCGATGCGTTCGTGCAGGAGGTCGCCGAGACCGTGGCGCTGCCGACGGTGCGCCGGTTGGAGGCCGAGGGCACTCCGTTCGTGGGGCTGCTCTACTGCGGTCTGATCGTCACGTCGAAGGGGCTGCGCGTCATCGAGTTCAACGCCCGGTTCGGCGACCCCGAGACGCAGGTGGTCCTGGCGCGGCTCGAGTCGCCGGTCAGCGCGTATCTGCTGGCGGCGGCCCAGGGATCGCTGGCCGAGCTGCCCGCTCCCGTGTTCTCGGAGGAGCCCGCGGTGATCGTGGTCGTCGCGAGCGAGGGCTACCCGGGCGATGTGGTCACGGGCCGTCAGATCACGGGGCTCGAGGCCGCGGCCGAGGTGCCGGGCGTGCACCTGGTGCATGCGGCGACGCGGCGCGATGCCGACGGCGGCTGGGTCGCGACGGGCGGGCGCGTGCTCGGCGTGGTCGCGCGCGGGGCCGATTTCTCGCAGGCGCGCGCACGCGCCTATGAGGCGGTCGCGCAGATCGATCTCGAGGGGTCGCAGAACCGCACCGATATCGCGGCGCGCGTCGCCTGACGCTGCCGCCGCAAACGGCACGGGCCCGCAGAACTTTCGCGTTCTGCGGGCCCGTGCCGTTTGCGGGCTCCGAGTCGGGGCGCCGGCCTATTCGAGCGAGTCGCCGCGGATGAGGGCGTCGAAGTCGGGGTCGCCCGTGAGCGATTCCTCGGCGTCCCCCTCGTTCAGCTCGTCGGCGTCGTCGGCATTCTGCTGCACGCCCGGCGGGCCGGGCAGCACGAGCGGCACGATGCCGGCGTCCGGGTCCTCCTCTGCGGCGACCGGCTCTGCGGCGTCCGCCGCATTCGACGCCTCGGCGCGAGCAGGCTCCGCACTCGCGGACTCGGCGTCCTCGGGCTCGGCCGGCATCGTCGCCACTTCGATCACGACGGTGTCCGCGGAGGCGTCGTCGGTCTCCGGTTCGGAGTCGGTCTCCTGGCCGCCCGCGTCAGATTCGGCTCCGCCGTCCGCGCCGCCGCGCGTCTCCGCGGCCGATCCCGGCTCCGGAGCCGGGACCGGATCCGACTCCGGGCCGGAAGACTCGACCTCGGCGCTGCCGGCAGTGGCCACGGCGCCCCCGGCGACGCCGGCGGCCGCGGCCGCGGCGGGCGAACCGGCGTCGGCGATCCCTGGCTCGAATGCATCGACGGCCGCGACGAGCGCGGCGAGCAGCCCCTGCCAGCGCTCGGTCGCCGCCGCAGCGCGCTCGGCGGACTGCGGCAGCGCGTCGAAGCCCGTCTCGGTGACCGTCACGCCGGTGTCGACGCCCTGGGCGCGCAGCGTGAACAGCACGGCCGTCGGCCGGGAGCGCGACCCGTCAGCCGAGCCGTCGGTCGAGCCGTCGGTGCCGTCCGCTGCGGAATCGGCAGCGGCCACGGGAAGCGCCGCCCATCGGAACCCCAGAGCATGCCCCTCGACGAATACGTCGACGTCGCCCGCTGCGGAGCCGTCTCCGACGCTGCCGCCGAGCACGGCATCGAGTGCGGCAGTCGGCCACCAGCGCTCCCGAAGCGCGGGGTCGACCAAGTGTTTCCAGACGACCGCCCGTTGCGCGCGCACCCGTGCGCGTGCGACTACTGGCCCTAGCGGAATCATAGAATCTCCTCAGCCTTCGACTGGCCGGCGGAGCAGCACCACATACGCTCGCTCCCCCTCATCATGACTGTACTCGGTCTCCCATGTGCAGATGCATCGACTTCGCAGCATGTCGGCAGGCCGTGGAAGAATGGTCGCGTGACCTCTCATTCTGCTCCCGCTCAGCTCGCCGGTTGGCGCCACATCTACTCGGGCAAGGTGCGCGACCTGTACGCGCCCGAGAGCGGCTCCGACGACTACCTGCTCGTCGTCGCCTCGAACCGGGTGAGCGCGTTCGATTTCGTGCTCGACCCCGAGATTCCGGGCAAGGGCGCCATGCTGACGAAGCTGTCTCGCTGGTGGTTCGAGCGCATCGATCTGGCGAATCATCTGGCCGACGGCGCGAGCGACGCCCCGGCCGTGCCGGCCGAGGTCGCCGACCGCTCGATGCTGACCCGCAAGCTCGAGATGTACCCGATCGAATGCGTGGTGCGCGGCGCCATCACCGGCTCGGGCCTCATCGAGTACCGCGAGACGGGCGCGGTATGCGGCATCGAGCTGCCCGCGGGCCTCGAAGACGGCGATCTGCTCGACGCGCCGATCTACACGCCGGCCTACAAGGCGCCGCTCGGCGAGCACGACGAGAACATCACCTTCGAGCGCTCGGCCGAGATCGTGGGCGGCGAGGTCGCCGAGGCCCTGCGCGAGGCCTCGCTGCGCATCTTCACGCAGGCCAGGGATCTCGCGGCGGCCCGCGGCGTCGTACTCGCCGACACGAAGTTCGAATTCGGGCGCGACCCGCGCACCGGCGAGCTCGTGCTCGCCGACGAGGTGCTGACGAGCGACTCCGCCCGCTACTGGGATGCCGCGCTCTACGGCGACGAGTCGCTGCCGCGCACGGAGCGCCTCGCCTCGTTCGACAAGCAGATCGTGCGCAACTGGCTCGCCGCGCACTGGGACAAGCAGGGCACCCCGCCCCGCCTGCCCGACGAGATCGTCGCGCAGACCTACGCCCGCTACGCGGAGCTCTTCGACCGCCTCGCCGGCTGACGGGCCGCGCGCCTTGCGCGGCCCGCGGTTCGCGCGCATGCTGGGGTGATGGACCAGCGCGTCAGCTTCATCACGCTCGCGGTCGACGACGTCGCCCGCAGCCGCCGCTTCTACGTCGACGGGCTCGGCTGGGCGCCCATGTTCGAGGCGGATGACGTCGTCATGCTGCCGGTCGGCGAGCACCTGATGCTCTCGCTGTGGAGCATCGACGGCTTCACCTCCGAGATCGGGGCGCCGCCGGCGCGCGGTCTCGCACCGATCACGCTCGCCCACAACGTGCCGACGGAGCCCGAGGTCGACGCCGTGCTCGAGCTCGCCGCCTCGCTCGGCTCCGCCGTGCACCGGGCCGAGCACCGCGAATGGGGCGGCTACTCCGGCTACTTCGCCGACCCCGACGGCTTCCGGTGGGAGGTCGCGGTGAACCCCGGGCCCACCGGCGCGTACGTGCTCCCCTGATCGGAGCGCGCCACGGCCGCCGGTACCCGGCAGCTCAGCGACAGACAGGAATAGCGGTGCGACCCCGCGCGTTCTCCCGAGCATGCAGCACCTCGACGACCTCCTGCCCGATGCGACCGGCATGGGCGCCGTGACCCTCGCGGTCGCCGACCTCGACCGCATGCTCGCCTTCTACCACGGCGCCCTCGGGCTGCAGGTGCTCGCGCAGCGCCGGGGCGGCGCGGTGCTCGGCCGGGGCGGCGTACCGCTGCTCGTGCTCGATCAGGACGGCGCGCTCGCGCATGCCCCCGCGGCGGCGGCCGGGCTCTACCACACGGCGTTCCTCTTCGACACGGCCGAGCACCTCGCCTCGGCTGTCGCCTCCGTCGCCCGCGGCTACGGCGACCGCTACCAGGGCGCGAGCGACCACGTCGTCTCCGAGGCGTTCTACTTCGCCGACCCCGAGGGCAACGGCGTCGAGCTGTACGTCGACCGCCCGCGCGAGACGTGGACGGTCGCCGATGGCGGCGAGATCACGATGGGAACGCTGGCCCTCGACCCGAACCGCTACCTGCGCGAGCACCTCACCGACGCCGGCGCGACCGCCGTCGCGGACACCCCGGCGGTGGTCGGCCACGTGCACCTCAAGGTCGGCGACATCGCCACGGCGCGCGGCTTCTACGTCGACGCGCTCGGCTTCGGCGTCACCGCCACGTTCCGCGATCAGGCGCTCTTCGTCTCGGCCGGCGGCTACCATCACCACGTCGGCATGAATACGTGGGAGTCGCGCGGCGCCGGCGCGCGCACCCCCGCGCTCGGCCTCGGCGAGGTGACGATCGCGCTGCCCGATACCGACGCGCTCGGCGCCCTCGACGAGCGCCTCGCGCACCGGGGCATCGCCCGCGAGTTCGACGGGCGCGAGATCACGGTGCTCGACCCGTGGCGCAACCGGGTGAAGGTCGGCGTCGCGAGCGACCGCGCCGCTGCCGCGATCTGAGCACCCGATTCGGCGCCTGAGCCCGCCTCGCCAGGAGGTAGACTTGAACGAGGAGCGCGCGAGCCGCGCCCGCCTCACACTTCAGCCGCACTGAAACCGGAGTCACCTGTGCCCACGATTGTTGTTGATGTCATGCCCAAGGCCGAACTGCTCGACCCCCAGGGCAAGGCGACCACGGGCGCCCTCGCCCGCCTCGGTCACGGCAAGTTCGAGAACGTGCGCGTCGGCAAGCGCTTCGAGTTCACCGTCGAGGGCGATGTCACCGATGAGGTGCTCGCAGAGGTGCGCACGGTCGCCGACGAGATCCTCTCGAACTCGGTGATCGAAGACGTCGTGGCGATCAGCGTCGACGGCGAGGCCCGCTGATGGCGACCCGCATCGGCGTCGTCACCTTCCCCGGCTCCCTCGACGACCGCGACGCGCAGCGCGCGATCCGCATCGCCGGCGCCGAACCGGTCGCGCTCTGGCACGCCGACCACGACCTGCAGGGCGTCGACGCGATCGTGCTGCCCGGCGGCTTCAGCTACGGCGACTACCTGCGCCCCGGCGCGATCGCCGCGGTCTCGCCCATCATGAGCGAGGTCGTCGACGCTGCGAACAAGGGCATGCCCGTGCTCGGCATCTGCAACGGCTTCCAGGTGCTCGTCGAATCGCACCTGCTACCCGGCGGCCTGATCCGCAACGCGCACCAGCAGTTCATCCGCCGCGACCAGAAGCTCGTCGTCGAGAACGCCGACACCGCCTGGACGCACCTGTTCGAACCGGGCGAAGAGATCGTCATCCCGCTGAAGAACGGCGACGGCGGGTTCATCGCGAGCGTTGAAGACCTGAAGCGCCTCGAGGGCGAGGGCCTCGTCGCCTTCCGCTACCGCGGAGTGAACCCGAACGGCTCGCTCGACGACATCGCCGGCCTCACCAACGAGCGCGGCAACGTGGTCGGTCTCATGCCGCACCCCGAGCACGCGGTCGAGCCCGGCTTCGGCCCCGACATGCCCGCAGCCATGCGCTCAGGGGTAGACGGCCTGCGCTTCTTCGAGAGCGCCGTCGCAGCGCTCGCCGCACGGGTGTAACCCGCGCGCCGCGGCCGACGTCGACGAACGGGGGCCTGCAGGGATCATCGATCTCCGCAGGCCCCCGTTCCATTTCCCGGCGCACGGGCCGCGGAGTCACGGCCGGTAGTAGATCGCGACCCGCCGGCCCGCGTGCTCGACCACGTCGACCGGGGTCTCGAAGACCCGCTCGAGCACTTCCGAGGTGATGATCTCCTCGGGCGTCCCCGAAGCCACTACGCGCCCTTCCGCGAGCGCGACGATGCGGTCGGCGTAGGCCGCGGCGAAGTTGACGTCGTGGATGACGAGCACGACGGTCTTGCCGAGCGCGTCGGCGGCGGCGCGCACCTGCCCCATCATGGCGACTCCGTGGCGCATATCGAGACCGGTGAGAGGCTCGTCGAGCAGCACGTAGTCGGTGTCCTGCGCGAGCACCATCGCCACGAAGGCGCGCTGCCGCTGCCCGCCCGAGAGCTCGTCGATGAAGCGGTGCTCGAGGCCCGCGAGGTCGAGGAAGGCGATGGCCGCATGGATGGCGCGCTCGTCGGTCTCGGTGAGACGACCGGCGGAGTGCGGGAAGCGGCCGAAGGCGACGAGCTGGCGCACCGTGAGGCGTGCCATGAAGTGGTTCTCCTGCTTCAAGATCGATACGACCCTCGCGAGATCCTTCGACTTCGCCGACCGCACATCGAGGCCGCCGACCGTGACCCTGCCGCTGTCGGGTTCGAGCAGTCGGCCGATGATCGTGAGCATGGTCGACTTCCCGGCCCCGTTGGGGCCGATGAGCGCCGTCACTCCCCCGCGTTCGATCGTGAGGTCGACCGGCCCGAGCACGGGCCGTCCCGAGTAGACCTTCTCGACGCCCGCGAGGGCGATGCCCGGAGCAGCATCTGCGCGAGGCGCGGCGGCCGCAGCGGCTCCGACGACGGGCTCGGCGGATAGTTCGGAAGCGGTGCTCATCGGAGCCCCTTTCTCAGCAGGACGATCAGGAACAGCAGTCCGCCGGCGAACTCGATGATCACGGTGACGAGGCCCGCGGCGGCGAAGACGTGCTTGAGCACGAGGGTCGCACCGAGCAGGGTGACGAGGCCGATGCCGATCGCGAGCGGCACGATCTCGGAGTGCGCATCGCCTCGCGCGAACTGGTAGGCGAGGGTCGCCACGAGGAAGCCGTAGAACGTCATCGGGCCGACCATCGTGGCCGAGACGGAGACGAGAACCGAGACGAGCACGAGCACGATGACGACCTCGCGCCGGTAGTTCACCCCGAGGCTCACGGCGACGTCGCGACCGAGCGCGACCACATCGTAGCGACGGCGGCGCAGCCAGACGAACATCAGAATGGCGAGCACGATGACTGCGGCGATCGGCAGATAGCCGGGATTGGCCTTGCCGATGCTGCCGAAGAGCCTGGCGCTGAGCACGTCGAACTCGCTCGGTGTCAGCGTGCGCTGCATGAACGCCGAGATCGACCCGAAGCCGATGCCGAGCACCACCCCGACGAGCAGCAGCAGGTGCAGGTTCGCTCGCCTACCCGAGAACAGCCAGCCGTAGAGCAGCGAGGCGAACATCACCATGATGATGCTTTGCGCGATGATCTTCGGGATGCCCTCCATGCAGGCCGCGGCAGTGCCGAATACGAACACGAGCGCGGTCTGGATCAGCACGTAGAGCGCGTCGAAGCCGAGGATCGACGGCGTGAGGATGCGGTTCGAGGTCGCGGTGTGGAAGAGTACCGTCGCGAGCGACTGAGCGACCGCGACGAACGCGATCGTGCCGAGTGAGACGAGGCGGGTCCCGACGATGATCCAGAACCCGGGGCTGCCGGCGGGCGCAGGGTTGTCGATGACGAGGATCGCGACCGCGAGTGCGAGCGCGACCGCGTACACGATGATGATCGGCAGGGCTCTGCGCGAGCGACCGCACTGCGCTGCTGCAGGCGTCGGCGGGGCGCCCGTGCTGCTGAGATTGAGAATGCTGCTCATGGGCGTCACCCCAGGGTCTTCCGCTGGCGCAGCAGCAGTGCGATGAAGACGACCGAGCCGACGAGCCCGAGCACCATCGATACCGGGATCTCGAAGGGCATGATGACAGTGCGGCCAAGGAGGTCGCACGCGACGACGAGCGCGATGCCGCCGAGGCACACCCACGGCAGATTGCTGCGTACGTTGTCGCCACGGGCGAGCGAGACGATGTTCGGCACGACGAGGCCGATCAACGGCAGGAAGCCGACGACCACGGTGGTGACTCCGGCTGCGACCGCGACGAGCGCCGTGCCGCCGATGAGGATCGCTTCGTAGCGCACGCCCACGCTCGTGGCGACGTCCTTGCCCAGGCCGGCGACCGTGATGCGGTCGGCCATGACGAACACGAGCAGGGTGACGATCGCGACGACCCACAGCACCTCGTAGCGGCCGCGCACAACAGCGGTGAAGCTGCCCATGAACCAGGTACCGAGCATCTGCAGGAGGTTGAACTGCGCCGCGATGAAGGTCGTCAGCGAACTCACGACGGCGCCGAGCATGATGCCGATGAGCGGCACCACGAGCGTCGTACGGATCACGATGCGGCGCAGGATCAGCAGGAACGTCATCGCTCCGACGAAAGCGAAGACGCTCGCCACGATCATCTTGCCGGTCAGGCCGAGCCCGGGCACGACCAGTGTCGCGACGAGCAGGCCGAGCGCCGCCCATTCGGTGGTGCCCGAGGTCGTCGCATCGACGAAGCGGTTCTGCGTGAGCATCTGCATGACGAGACCGCTCGTCGCCATCGCGGCGCCGGAGAGCAGCAGGGCGATGGTGCGGGGCACGCGGGTGATCCAGAACATCTCGGAGCCGAAGTCGCTGCCGGCGACGTCGTAGACGCCGACCGCCAGCGACACCGCGAGCAGCGCCGCGACGAGCACGACGGCCGTCGCGAGCGCCCAGGGGCGGCGTCGCGGCGGCCGGGCTTCGGGGGCGATCGCCCGCCCCCGAAGCGTCATCGAGGTTTCCGAGGTCATGCGTCGGCGAACGCCGCCTGCAGCTGGTCGAACATCTCGATATAGGCCTGGATCCCTTCGGTGAGATAGAAGTTCGGGTCGAGGATCACGATCTGGTCCTGCTGCACTGCGGTGACGTTCTGCAGCGCTTCGCTGTGCTTGAGCAGTTCATCGGCCGGCTGGGAGCCCGCTTCGCGATCGGCCGGTGCGAAGGCCGCGTCCCGATCGAGCGCGACGATCCAGTCGGGGTTCGACTGCGCGATCGCTTCGACGCTGACCTCGTCGCCCTGGTGGTCGTCGGTCGCGCCTTCCACCTCGAGCGCCGGCTGCCAGCCGAGTGCCGGGAAGACGGGCCCGAGCGAGCGCCCCACCACGGGCGCGAGGTAGCCGATCTTGCCGGCGGAGGTATTGACCGCCATCACGGTCCCGTTGTCGCCGTACGCCTGCTTGGCGTCGGCGATCGAGGCGTCGAGGGCGTCGTTGAGGGCGGCGGCTTCTTCTTCATGGGCGAAGATCTCGCCCAGGATCTCGGTCTGCCGCTGCAGCTCCGAGAAACGGTCCTCGCCATCGCGCGGGTTGATCTCGATGACGGCCGCCTGCGGGTTCTGCTCTCTGATCTGCTCGTAGTAGTCGGCGAAACGGTAACCGGCGATGATGAGGTCGGGCTGCTCAGCGACGATGGTCTCGAGATCCGGCTCGCGATGGTTGCCGACGTTCGCGACCGCCTCGTCGTCGGTGTATTCGGGCCACACGTCGCCCATGACGTCCTTGGGCACGGCGGCGAGCTCGACCCCCCACTCGCTGAGCGTGTCGAAGGCGGTGTTGTCGAGGGCGACCACGGTCGCGGGGTTCACCGGGACGTCGATCTCGCCGTGGTTGTCGGTGATGGTGACGGTGCCGGCCTCGGCCGGCTCGGAGTTCTCGCTCGGTGCGCTGCCGGAACAGGAGGCGAGCAGCAGAGCCGCGCCCACGGCGAGCGCCGCCGCGGGAACGATGCGACGCGAACGACGGCTCGTCGGGTCGGCGCCGCTGCGGCTGGTGAACGGGCTGAGGGTCGGGCGAAGGCTCACTGTGGTTCCTCACGGGATCGGCTGACACGGAACAGCGTCGGCGGGGCGACCCGTATCGACGCTCCAATTAGCCTAGACTTACCTTCATCTGATGTTCAAATGATGAACGAAGAACCCCTGATGGTGTCGGAGTTTCGACCCCACGCAGCACCGCCCGCTCGCCTGGAGTGGACGAGCGGGCGGTGCGGTCGCGTTGACCGTTACCGCTGGGTCGCCGAGAAGTCGGGCTGCCCGTCGGGGCCCGCCGGCAGCGGGGTGCCGTCTGCGAACGTCGGCCACGGCAGCAGCGGCTGCGCGGCCTGGGCCTGGGCCTGGAACTGCGCGGCCTGCGCTTGAGCGATCTGCGCCTGCTGCACGCGGGCCTGCTCGGCCGCCGCCTGCTGCTGCAGGTGCTGGGCGGCGCGCGCCTCGCGCGCGGCGTCTCGGCGGTCGGCGCCGTAGAACCAGCGCAGCAGCAGCGTGATCGACAGCGCGAGCGCCGTGAGGATCAGCAGGGAGGTCGCGATGCGCCAGTACAGGTCGGGGATGGTGAGGTCGAACGCCTCGACGCCGACCGGTGCGGTGAAGAGAATGCCGCACAGCACCGCGAGCACGCTCGTGATGAAGGCGAAGCGGGTGACCGCCACCGGCTGCTCGTCGCTCGAACGCAAGAGCAGCTGGCAGCACAGAATCACGAGGCGGGTCGAGACGATGACGAACAGCGACTTCCAGAAGATCTCGAACATGAGCCCGAAGGGCGTGAAGCTCGTCATCCAGATGACGATGAGCAGCAGCGCCAGGATGTACGAGTTGGCGATGAGCGCGACCGGGGCGTACCACTCCGACTTCTGCTCGCGGCGCGTATCGAGCGCGGTGAACAGCACGAAGACGGCGAAGAGCGCGAAGGTCGAGAAGACGCGCTCGAACTTGCCCTCGAAGTCGCCGATGAACAGCAGCGAGATCGAGGCCACCGTGAGGCCCGCGAGCAGGATGATGCTGACCTTCAGGAAGGTCGAGAGCCTGCGCACCCCGGGCTGCTGCGCGCCGGGGTGCGTGCCGGGCTGCCCGACGGCGTGCGGGCCGGGCTGGGGGCCGGGCACCGGCTGACCGGTCGGCGCCTGCATGACGGGAGGATTCTGGTCGCTCATGCTGCAAGTCTTCCGTGTCTGCCTGTGAATCGCCACCCGCGGCGCGGCTCGCGGCACCTCCGCCGCGCGGCGACCGCCCTCCCGCGCAGCGAGCGGCGACCCGCCGCAGAACGGCGTAGACTGAAGCCTGCATGTTCTCGGCCGATTCGGCCGAACCCGATCCCTCACCAACGGAGCACATCGAGCGTGACTGACATCGCCGCAACCGGCCCCCGCCCCGATACCGTCGCCGACGCGATTGCGACGCCCGAGAAGGAGCAGCCGTACGGCGCGCTCGGCCTCAAGCCCGACGAGTACGAGCAGATCCGCGAGATCCTCGGCCGCCGCCCGACCTCGGGCGAGCTCGCCATGTACTCGGTCATGTGGTCCGAGCACTGCTCGTACAAGTCGTCGAAGACCTACCTGCGCCAGTTCGGGGGGAAGGTCAACGACAAGATGCGCGAGCGCCTGCTGGTCGGCATGGGACAGAACGCCGGCGTCGTCGACGTGGGCGAGGGCTGGGCGGTGACCTTCAAGGTCGAGAGCCACAACCATCCGTCGTACATCGAGCCGTTCCAGGGCGCTGCGACCGGCGTCGGCGGCATCATCCGCGACATCATCTCGATGGGCGCGCGCCCCGTCGCCGTGATGGATCAGCTGCGCTTCGGCGCCATCGACCACGCCGACACCGCCCGCGTGGTGCACGGCGTCGTCTCGGGCATCTCGTCGTACGCGAACTGCCTCGGCCTCCCGAACCTCGGCGGCGAGACCGTGTTCGACGGCGTCTACCAGGCGAACCCGCTCGTCAACGCCCTCGGCGTCGGCGTGCTGCGCCACGAGGACATCCACCTGGCGAACGCTTCGGGCCCCGGCAACAAGGTCGTGCTCTTCGGCGCGCGCACCGGCGGCGACGGCATCGGCGGCGCGTCGATCCTCGCATCTGACAGCTTCAGCGAGGGCGGCCCCACGAAGCGCCCCGCAGTGCAGGTCGGCGACCCGTTCGCCGAGAAGGTGCTCATCGAGTGCTGCCTCGAGCTCTACTCGGGCGGCCTCGTCGAGGCGATCCAGGATCTCGGCGCTGCCGGCATCTCCTGCGCGACGAGCGAGCTCGCCGCGAACGGCGACGGCGGCATGTTCATCGAGCTCGACAGCGTGCTGCTGCGCGACCCCTCGCTCACCGCCGAAGAGATTCTGATGTCGGAGAGCCAGGAGCGCATGATGGCCATCGTGCGCCCCGAGAAGCTTGACGAGTTCCTCGCCGTCACGGCGAAGTGGGAGGTCGAGACGAGCGTGCTCGGCGAGGTCACCGACACCGATCGCCTCGTCATCAACTGGCGCGGCGAGGAGATCGTGAACGTCGACCCGTCGACCGTCGCGGTCGACGGGCCCGTCTACGAGCGCCCCGTCGCCTGCCCGAGCTGGATCGACGCTCTGCAGGCCGACAGCGTGAACGCCGCCGGCCTCGCCCGCGCCGCGTCGGGCGAGGAGCTGCGCGACCAGCTCGTCGCCATCGCCGCTTCGCCGAACCAGGCCTCGGTCGACTGGGTGACCAACCAGTACGACAAGTATGTGCAGGGCAACACGGCGCTCGCGTTCCCCGACGGCGCCGGCATGATCCGCGTGAACGAGGAGTCGGGGCTCGGCATCGCGATCGCGACCGACGCCAACGGACGCTACTGCCAGCTCGACCCCTTCGTGGGCGCGCAGCTCGCCCTCGCCGAGGCGTACCGCAACGTCGCCACCTCGGGCGCCGTGCCCACGGCCGTCACCGACTGCCTGAACTTCGGCAGCCCCGAGAACCCCGAGGTCATGTGGCAGTTCTCGCAGGCCGTCGAGGGCCTGTCCGACGCGTGCCTCGCGCTCGAGGTGCCCGTCACCGGCGGCAACGTCTCGCTCTACAATCAGACCGGCGACACCCCGATCCACCCGACGCCCGTCGTCGGCGTGCTCGGCATCATCGACGACGTCGCACGCCGCATCCCGTCGGGCTGGCAGGATCAGGGCGAGCACCTGTACCTGCTGGGCGTCACCCGCGACGAGCTCGACGGCTCGGCATGGGCCGAGACGGTGCACGAGCACCTCGGCGGTCGCCCGCCCGTGGCGGACCTCGCTGCGGAGCGCTCGCTCGCCGAGCTGCTGCACGCGGCATCGCAGGGCGGCATCCTCTCGGGCGCGGTCGATCTGTCGGAGGGCGGCCTGGCCCAGGCGCTCACCGACGGCGCGCTGCGCTTCGGCGTCGGCGCCCGCGTGTGGATCGACGAGATCATGTCGCGCGACGGCGTCGACGCGACGGCGGCGCTCTTCTCGGAGTCGCAGGCGCGCGTGCTCGTCGCCGTGCCGCACGAGGAGGACGTGAAGTTCCGCGGTCTCTGCTCGGGCCGCGAGTTCCCGGTGCTGAAGATCGGCGTGACCGACGGCGCGGGCGAGAACGCCGCGATCGAGGTGCAGGATCGCTTCACGCTGCCCCTCGCCGAGCTGCGCGCCGCCTCGCAGGCGACGCTGCCCTCGTACTTCGGCAAGGTGGTCAGCGAAGAGGCGTAGCCTCTGCGCACTCCCCTTTCGACGTGCTGGGGGCCGGGGATCGGCGATCCCTGGCCCCCATCACGCATTTCGGGCCCGGTCGCACCCCGCCGCACCGCAGCTGGTCAGCAGATGCTCCCGGAACGCGAACGGCGAGCATCTACTGACGAGCTGCGCAGGGAACTGCGTGAAGAGCCTCGCGTCGGAGATCAGGTGCGCGGCGACGAGCACCCCGGCCCGGAGATTATTAGGCCGGGCGCTTCCCTCGTGGTGGTGGTGTTCGGCGGGAAGCGGCCCGGCCTAAGTCTGTGTGCGGAGCGTCAGCCGATGAGCGCCGGCTCCTCGGCATCGGCGCCGGCGGCGGTCGTCGCCGATCCCTCGCCCTCGACCTCGCCGTCGGCACCGGTAGCACCGCGGGCGATGCTGCCGCGGCTGAGCACCGTGTAGATGACCGCGCCGAGCACGGCGCCGATCAGCCAGGTGAAGGGCACGAGCGAGCTGAACACGGGGGCGAAGCTCACGATGATGGTGATGAGGCCCGTGATCGCGAGCGACCAGATCGCCTTGGGGTTATAGCCCTTGCGGTAGTGGTAGCGGCCGCGCGGGTCTTCGGTGAAGAGGTCGTCGGTGGTGAGGCGGCGGCGCTGGATCAGGTAGTAGTCGGCGACGATGATGCCGAACAGCGGGCCGATGAGCGCGCCGATCGAGCCGATGAGCTGGTTCACGATGACGGGGTTCGAGAACAGGTTCCACGGGGTGATGACGATCGACAGGATGCCGACGAGCGCGCCGGCCTTGCGGAAGGTGAAGAGCTTCGGCCACACGTTCATGAGGTCGTAGACGGGCGCGACGTAGTTGCAGATGATGTTGACGCCCGCGGTCGAGATGCTGATCGCGATGATCGCGACGAGCAGCAGGGTGATGCTGTCGATGTCGGCGAGCAGGGCGATGGGGTCGTGGATGGCCTCGCCGTAGACCTCGACCGAGGCGAGCGCGATGACGACCGAGACGATGCCGAACGCCGAGGCGTTGAGCAGCAGGCCGTAGGCGTTGCCCGTGCGCACCGACTTCTCACTGGGGGCGTTGCGGGTGAAGTCCGAGAAGTTGAGCGAGGGGCCCGCGAAGTACGAGACGACGATGAACGCGGAGGCGAGGATGCCGTAGATCTGCATGCCGGCGCTGGGCGTGAAGTCGGTGAGCGAGACGCCGAGGTCGATGTTCCAGTCGGCGCGGGCGAGCATCCAGATCGCGAGGGCGAGCAGGGCGACCCAGATGGTGGGGCCGGCGAAGTCGGAGAGCTTGCGCACCGATTCCATGCCCATCATGAGCACGAGCAGTTGGAGGCCCGAGAGCGCGACGAAGCAGATCCAGCCGAGGGCCGAGAGCCCGAGGAACGAGGTCTCGGCGAGCGGTGCGGTGGCGGGCACGACCTTCATGAGCAGCAGCATGATCGCGGCTGAGGCGAGGTAGGTCTGGATGCCGTACCAGAAGACCGCCACGATGGCGCGGATGATGGCGGGGATATTCGCACCGAAGACGCCGAACGCTCCGCGCGCGAACACGGGGAAGGGCACCTTCTCGCGCTGGCCGGCGACGCCGGTGAGGTTGTTCACGAGGTAGAGCACCGCGACGCCGATGACGAACGCGAAGATGAGCTGCCAGCCGGTGATGCCGAACATGAACAGGCCGATGGCCATGGTGTAGCCGCCGAGGCTGTGCCAGCCCGACATCCACCAG
Source organism: Leucobacter sp. GX0328 (assembly GCF_053567315.1). NCBI lineage: Bacteria > Bacillati > Actinomycetota > Actinomycetes > Micrococcales > Microbacteriaceae > Leucobacter > Leucobacter sp. GX0328. The sequence continues at coordinate 1,640,733 of NZ_JBSGPC010000001.1, read as the reverse complement.
TTGAAGAGGTTGCGCGCCTTCCAGCTGCCGGTCGCCGATTCGGGCGCCAGGTCTTTGTTGTACAGCCGCTCCGAGCGCTGCTTCGGCGCCTGCGTTGCTGTCTGCTCCACTGCGGACAAGAGATCTCCTCGGGACTCGCCCGCGCCCACCTTCGGACGCGCCGGGGTACGGTTCGCCGCGAGTCGCACGTGGTGACCGCGTCGTCATCGGAACCCATATTGAAAATTCTGAAATTGCCTACCGAGGTCATCTTCTTCCTCGATGACGGCCTCGGTGACATCGTATGGGCGCTCGTGCCCCGTGCGCCAACGGAAATAACTGAAATGGCTCATCGAGAGAATCGATGAGCAGTGATTACAGCAACGCTTTTCGGGTTGAGCAGTGCGTGAGGGATCACCGACCGCCCGCATTCGCGATCACGGCGCCCCGCCGGCCCCCTGCTGCCGCTGACGATACAGCCCCTCGCAGACCTCGGCGAACGCCCGAGCGCGACGCGTCAGGCGCATCTGCCCGGGCCAGGCGAGCACGACCTCGATCGGCGGAAAGTCGTCGGTGAGGGGCAGCGAGGCGGTGAGCGCGCCGGCGTAGGTCTGCGGCACGTGCCACTGGTTCAGCAGGGTATAGCCGTGCCCCATGCCGACGAACGAGCGCACCGTCTCATAGCCGGTGAACGAGTGCCGCAGCTTCGGCCGCACCCCGGCGATGCCGAACAGGTCTTCGTAGTACTTGCGGGAATGCGGCAGGTCGAGCCTGATGTAGGGCTCATCGGCGAAGTCGGCGAGACTCACCGATCTGCCGCGCCGTGCGGCCGCGTGTTCGGCCGAGACGAGCACGTGCGGGGGCACCTGATCGAGCAGACGCGCCTCGAACTCGGGGCCGAGCCCGTGCGCGTACATGAGCGCGATCTCGCACTCGCCGCTGAGCAGCGCCGTCTGCAGAGTGGCGAGGTCGGCCTCGAAGAAGTCGACCTGCACCTCGGGGTACTGCTGTTCGAATTCGACGAGGATGCCGGGCAGGCGGAACGGGGCGATCGGCGCGTAGATGCCGACCCGCACCGACCCGGTCAGCGCATTGCTCACGCCCTGCGCCGAAGCGTAGAGCGCGTCGGCGTGGTCGAGGAACGCGCTGTTCTCGGCGGCGAGGCGCCGACCGGCCGACGAGAGCACGAGCGTGCGATTGGGCTGCCTGATGAAGAGCTGCACCCCGAGCGACTCCTCGAGCAGCCCGAGGGCAGTCGAGACGGTCGACTGCGCCACGTTCAGGCGCGCCGCGGCCTCGGTGATGCTCTCGCAGTCGGCAACGGCCTCGAAGTAGCGCAGCTGCGCGAGGGTGAATGCGCGGGTCATGCTGCACATTCTGGCACGGGTCGTGCAGCGCAGGGCGCCCTGCGGCCGCGGTTACCCGCCGAGGCGGTCGAGCAGCAGCACCGATGAGAGGATCGTCAGCCGCTCCCCCATGAGCGGCCCGCCGATCGCGGCCTCGCAGCGCTGGATGCGGCTGTAGAGCGTCGGCCGGCTGATGTTCAGGTAGCGCGCGAGCTCGGTCTTGTTCTCGCCCACGGCGACGTACGCCTCGACGAGGTCGCGCATCTCGGGCCCGTCTTCACCGCGGAAGAGGGCCAGGTGGTGGTCGAGGTACCAGTCAGCGCGGCCCGGCGCCGCGGTGGGCGGCAGCAGCTGCACGAGCAGACCGGCGAGCCCGAGGTCGGCGACGCGCCAGAACCCCTTCTCGCGCACGGACTCCGCGGGCGCGTAGCGGGCGCCCGAGGAGCCTCGGCGCACGCTCAGCCGCGCACCGGCCTCGGCGACCGCGGCGGCGCTCTCGAGGGCGGCGGGAATGTCTCGCCAGAGCACGCGGTCGCGCCCGTTCACCGTGCCGACGCCGACGGTGTAGCTCGGCACGATCTCGTAGCTGCGACGTCTCGCCGCCTCGTCGCGCACGGCCGCGCAGAACCGCTCGGGCGCGTTCTGCGGCAGGATGACGGCGAGCTCGGTGCCCGTGTGGTTGCCGATGAGCGCCGGTAGCCGCAGGCTGTGGCTCGCCGCGCGGATGAGCGCCGAGAGCACCTGGGGGTGCTGGTTGGTGACGTGCTTGGCCGCATCGACGCGGAACACCATGGCGGTGAGGAAGCCCGCGCCGGTGCCCGCCTCGGGGAGGCCTGCGGTCGAGGGCAGACCGAGCGCTGCGGCGCGCTCGATCGTCTCGTCGTCGCTCAGCCCGCTCGACGATGAGAGGTCTTCGAGCAGGTTGGTCGTCGCCCGCCCGAGCGGGTCGCGCAGACGCAGCGTCTCGCTGTGGATCTCGATGTCGTTGACCATCAGGTCGCGCTGCACCGACTCGGTGATGCGCACGAAGCGCACCTCGCGCCGGAACAGGAAGATGGGGAGCTTGCCGGCCTGGAACTTCTCGCGCTCGGTGGCGACCTCTCGGATCGCGGAGATGAGGTGGCGGCGATTCGAGAACACCTCGACCATGAGCGCGGCGGCGCCGACGTAGTCGAGGTCGTTCAGGAACTCGTGGAGCGCACCGGCCGGGTCGGGGTGGTTCTCGTCGATGCCGCCGAGCGTCGACAGCACGAGCTCGCCGCCGTAGAGCATGTTGCCCGGGTGCGGGATGCCGATGACGTGCGCCCAGCGCACGGGCACGTCGAGGGGCGTCGAGGGGGTCAGCAGTTCGGGCTCCCCCGCGGCGATGGCCGACATGTCGAGCACATCCTCGAGGGTGAAGCTCGCCGAGGCTGACGAGTTGGCGTTCACAGGGCGAGCCTATCGGCCGCTTTACAAATTGCAAAGCGGCGCGATCAAGGCCCGACAGGGATCACGCAGCCGGGCTATGCCCGGGGCTGCCATCGCAACAACAGCAAAGTTGCCTCAATGTCGTTTTGAAGCAACTTTACGGCGAGAAAGTTTCATCAATAACAGCGGGGCACCCCGAACGAGGAAAGCGCCTGCAGACTGGCGCTACCGCTAGCACAGCCTGTGACAGATGAGTCAGTGCGAGAGGAGCGACGATACCCGCGCGATGATCTGCGCGTTCAGCTCGTCGGCCGGACGCGCCGCGTCGAGCACGAGGAAGCGGTCGGGCTCGGCCTGCGCGAGGCTTCTGAACCCCGCGCGCACGGCGGCGTGGAATTCGGCCGCCTCGGCCTCGAGCCGATCCGCTTCGCCGCCCCGAGCCCTGCGGCGCTCGGCCGCCGTCTCGGGGTCGATGTCGAGCAGCACCGTCAGATCGGGAGAGAGCCCCTCGGTCGCCCATTCGCTCAACCGGCGCACGTCGTCGACGTCGAGCACACGACCGGCGCCCTGGTAGGCGAGCGACGAGTCGATGTAGCGATCCTGCACCACGACCGCGCCGCGCTCGAGCCCGGGCCGCACGACCTTGGCGACGTGCTGGGCGCGATCGGCGGCGTAGAGCAGGGCCTCGGCGCGGGCGTCGACCGCGCCGATCTCATCGCCGCCGTGCAGCAGCAGGCGCCGCACTTCGACGCCGAGGCGGGTGCCGCCCGGCTCGCGGGTGCGTACCACCTCATGGCCGCGCTCTGCGAGCCAGACCTCGAGCAGCTCGGCCTGGGTGGTCTTGCCCGCGCCGTCGCCGCCCTCGAGCGTGATGAAGAGACCGGTCATGCGTCGGCGGCTCCGGCGGCCGCCTCGGCGGCCTTCTTCGCGGCATTCGCCTTGCGGGTCTCGGCCGCCTTCTTCGCCGCAGCCGAGCGCGCCGGATCGACGGCTTTTTTCGCCGCGGTCTTCTTCGCCGCGGGCTTCTTGGCCGCAGGCTTCTTCGCGGCCGCCTTGCGGGCCGGCGCCTTCTTCTTCGCGGGGCCCTTCGCCCGCTTGATGGCCAGCAGCTCGACGGCGCGCTCGAAGGTGATGTCTTCGACGCTGTCGCCGCGGGGAATGGTCGCGTTCATCTCGCCGTCGGTCACGTACGGGCCGAAGCGGCCGTCGCGTACCTTGATCGGCTTGCCGCTCACGGGGTCGGCGTCGAACTCCTTGAGGGCGCTCGAGGCGCGACGGGCGCCGTACTTCGGCTGCGCGAAGAGCTCGAGCGCGCCGGCGAGATCGATCGAGAAGATCGCGTCCTCGCCGGGCAGCGACCGGGTGTCGGTGCCCTTCTTCAGGTAGGCGCCGTAGCGGCCGTTCTGCGCGGTGATCTCGGCGTTCGATTCGGGGTCGACGCCGACGATGCGGGGCAGCTCGAGCAGCGCGACGGCGGTGTCGAGGTCGACGGTCGCCGGGTCCATGCTCTTGAAGAGCGACGCTGTGCGGGCCTTCACGCCCTTCGGCAGCTCTTCGCCCTCGTCGGGCAGCTCGGTCACGTAAGGGCCGAAGCGGCCGTTCTTCGCGACGATGCGCTTGCCCGTGCTCGGGTGCAGGCCCACGACGCGGTCCTCTGCCGGCTCGGCGTCGGCCAGCTCGTGCGCCTTTTCGGGGGTGAGCTCGTCGGGCGCGAGGCCGTCGGGGATGTTGACGCTGCGCGGCTTCAGCGCGCCGTCTTCGCCGACCTCGGACTTCTCGTCGAACACTTCGAGGTAGGGGCCGTACTTGCCGTTGCGCAGCGAGATCGAGTCGTCGATCTTGATCGTGTTGATCGCGCGCGCGTCGATCTCTCCGAGGTTGTCGACGACGCCGCGCAGACCGGGGTGCGAGTCGGTGCCGAAGTAGAACTCGCCGAGCCACTTCGAACGCGCTTCTTCACCTGCGGCGATGCGGTCGAGGTCGTTCTCCATCTCGGCAGTGAAGTCGTAGTCGACGAGGGCGCTGAAGTGCGCTTCGAGCAGGCGCACGACCGAGAAGGCGATCCAGCTCGGCACGAGGGCCTGCCCCTTCTTCGTGACGTAACCGCGATCCATGATGGTGCTGATGATGGCGGCGTAGGTCGAGGGCCGGCCGACGCCGAGGTCTTCGAGCCGCTTCGTGAGGCTCGCCTCGGTGTAGCGCGGCGGCGGGCTGGTCTCGTGCCCCTTCGCCTCGGCCTCGGAGACGGCGAGGCCCTGACCGGCGACGAGCTGTGGCAGCGCCACGTTCTGGTCGGAGCCCTGCTTGTCGCCCCGCTTCTCGTCGCGCCCCTCTTCGTAGGCGAGCAGGAATCCGGGGAAGGTGATGACGGTGCCGCTGGCGGTGAACTCGGCGGTGACCGTACCCCCGTTCTCGGCGACCGGGGCAGAGAGCGTGACGGTGTCGGTCGAGCCCTTCGCGTCGGCCATCTGGCTCGCGACGGTGCGCTTCCAGATCAGTTCGTAGAGCGCGTACTCGCCCTGCGTCAGGCGGCCCTTGAGTTCGCTCGGGCGCTGGAACACGTCGCCCGCGGGGCGGATGGCCTCGTGCGCCTCCTGGGCGCCCTTCGCCTTGCCGGTGTACACGCGCGGCTTGTCGGGCACGGTCTGCGCGCCGTAGAGCGCTGCGGCCTGCGAGCGCGCGGCCGAGATCGCCTGCTTCGAGAGCGTCGGCGAGTCGGTACGCATATAGGTGATGTGTCCGTTCTCGTACAGCGACTGCGCGAACGACATCGTCTGGCGCGAGCTGTAGCGCAGCTTGCGCGAGGCCTCCTGCTGCAGCGTGGAGGTCGTGAACGGCGCTGCCGGTCGGCGCGTGTGCGGCTTCGTCTCGACGCCGACGACCGAGGCGCGGCCCTGCTCGGCGAGGTCGGCGGCGATGGCGCGAGCGCGCTCGGCGCTGAGCATCAGCACGCCCGCTTTCTCGGCCTTCTGCGTGAGCGCGCCGTCGTCGCCGAAGTCGCCGCCGGTGGCGAGGCGCTGCGCGTCGAGGCGCACGAGGCGCGCTGCGAACGCGGTCGTATCGGCCGCATCGGCCGCGGGCGTGAAGGTTGCGGTCAGATCCCAGTATTCGGCGGTGCGGAAGGCCAGCCGCTCGCGCTCGCGCTCGACGACGAGGCGGGTCGCCGCCGACTGCACGCGGCCCGCCGAGAGTCGGGGCGCGACCTTGCGCCAGAGCACCGGCGAGATGTCGTAGCCGTAGAGGCGGTCGAGGATGCGACGGGTCTCCTGCGCGTCGACGAGCGCGATGTCGAGGTCGCGCGTGTTGGCCTTCGCCTCTTCGATCGCATCCTTGGTGATCTCGTGGAACACCATGCGGCGCACCGGCACCTGGGGCTTCAGCACCTCGAGCAGGTGCCACGCGATGGCTTCGCCCTCGCGGTCCTCATCAGTGGCGAGCCAGAGCTCGTCCGCTCCCTTCAGGGCCCGCTTGAGTTCGGAGACCGTCTTCTTCTTGTTGTCGTTCACGACATAGTAGGGAGTGAAGCCGTTGTCGACGTCGACTGCGAATTTGCCGAAGGCGCCCTGCTTGAGCTCGCTCGGCAGCGCCGAGGGCTCGGCGAGGTCGCGGATATGGCCGACCGATGCGATCACTTCATAGTCGTCACCGAGATAGCCACTGATCGTCTTCGCCTTGGTCGGCGACTCGACGATTACGAGTTTCTTCGCGCCCGCCACGGGTCTCCTTCAATAAGAATGAATGAAATCGGTGCCGACTGCACCTGAAGCCGTGCGGGGCCGCTGGGTCACCCTGAGGATCTCGCGGGGCCGGCCGACTGTTCTGCACCGACACGATACACAGTATGACGTAAAAAACCCTCCTCGATCTCACATGGCTCGCGCTGCGGATCTTCAGGGCGGTCCCAGATATTCGTACGGATCGATATCGGCGGACGCGTTGCTCGGGGTCGACGACAGAGTGAAATGGGAGTGGATTCCCGAGGTGCATCCGCTCATCCCGGCGGCCGCGACGGCCTGACCGGCGAGCACCGGGCTGCCCGCGCGCACGCCGAGGGATTCGGGCGAGCCCGGCGCGATGTGGTTGTGCGAGCTGTACACCTTTCTCCCGGCGACGTCGTGGGCGATGACGACCGTGTGGTTGGTGCCGCGCCACCACTCCGGGTTCGACCGGCATGCCGCCGGAACACCGCCGCCGTCGCCGCCCACCCGCACGACGGTGCCGTCGTAGGGCGCGTAGAGCAGGCCGTCGTCGCCGACCGCGAGATCGATGGCCGTGCCGTCGTGGTGGCCCTGGGTGACGGCGCGCGCCCCGGAGGGCCAGGCCCACCCGTTCGCCCCCGGCACCCCGGCCAGCACGATAGCGGGGCCCGCCTCCGGCGCGGCGCGCGCCCGGGCCAGTACGCCGCCGAGCACGGTGCCGATGCGCACGGTGACGCGGGCCTCGCCGCGCAGCGCATCGACGTCGCACGCATAGATGCTCGTGCCGACGGCGGCCGCGACCTCCGCCGCGACCTCGCACGGCTCGGCGACGAGGAACCCGTTCACCGCGTCGGCTGCGGCGAGCGCCGCTGCATCGGCGGCGCCGGCGGCGCGGTGCCGGGCCTCGAGGTGCGCCCCGGCGGAGAGCACGGGGAGACCGAGCACGAGCACGGCGAGGGCGCACGAGAGCGCTGCGGGTGTACTCAATCGTTGGCCCCTTTCTCTGTATATTTCTTCGCGGGCAGTTCGGCCGCAGCCGCTTCAGTCGTCGATCGCGGCGACGTCGCTGACCGCCGCGCACGACGCCCCGCGCACCGTGATCGACGAGAGCGGGCCGCCGATCGGCGCCGCGGCGAGCGCGACGCAGTGCAGGCCCTGCTCGGTGGTGCGCTCGATCGTCACGCCGGTGCCGAGCCGTTCGAGGGCCGGTGCCGCGGATTCGCCGCGCGCTTCGAGGCGGGCGGCGTCCGCGGCGGCCGAAACGAGCACGATGCGGTGGGCGGCGAGCGCGACGCCGCCGATGACGAGGCCGAGCACCACCAGCACGGCGGGCAGCACGATCGCGAACTCGGCGGTCGCCGTGCCGCGGTCGTCGTGCCGCAGCGCAGGCCGCGCGGGCTGCCGGGGGTCGGGGTTCGGCCTCGTCGTCGGGTCACCCGGCGGCACCGAGCGCATTCTCGACCAGTTGCACGAGCATCGCGCGAATCTCGCTCGAGCGCATGATCGCGACGAGGAGGCCGGCGAACGCGACGGCCGCCATGATCACGATGGCGTACTCGGCGGTCACTGCGCCGCGTTCGTCTCGGCGCAGGCTGCGTCGCGGTGCCGCGAATGGAATCGGGGCGACGGCGGCCGCGGCACCGCCCACGCCGCCGGTGTCGGCCGTAGCGACGGCGAGGGCGGTTCGTCGTGCGGCCCTGGCCGGGTGCCCGTCGGCGACCGGCTCGCCGACGGCGGCGCCGCGATCGGAGACGAGATGGAGTTTGCTGGTCATCGGTGTCTTCCCTTCGTCGGGCACGGCGCCGGCGCTCGCCGGTCGAACCATGCTGCGCAAGCGGTGCGGCGAAGGGAAGCCGGTTTCCGCGATTGTGGACAAGCTCTGCCGGGATCACGATGCGCGACGGTTGGGGAGGAAGGTCGGTCGCGCGCTCGGTCGGATCTGAGAGATCAGTCGGACGTTTCGGCCCATTCCCATCCGAACGAGCTCTCGAATCCGAGCGAGCCCGCACCGCACTACCCGACCCCGCCGAGCATCGACAGCAGCACGGGCATGACGCCGAGCGCGATGAAGGCGGGCAGCACGCACACGCCGAGCGGTACGAGCACGCGCACGCCCAAGCGCTCGGCCTCGCTCTCGAGGTCGGCGAGGGCCCGGCCGCGCACGGCCTCGGCCTCCTCGAGCAGCAGCGTCGCGACGGGCACTCCGGCGCGCGCTGCTCCGGCGAGCGTGCGCCGCAGCGGCCGCCCGGCGCACAGCTCGTCGAACCTCACCCAGGCGACCCGCAGATCCGACACGCAATCGGCGACGCGCACGAGCGCCTCCCCCGGGCCGGCGCCTCCCGAGAGCACGATCCAGACGAGCTCGAACTCGACGGCCGCGACGCGATCCCGGTCGGCGACCGTGCGCGTGAGCGAGCGCGCCCAGGCGATGCCCGCGACCAGCAGCGCCGTGCCCACCGCGAGCAGCAGGGCACCCGCGGGGCCGACGAGCACCGGTATCGGATCGAATCCGAGTGCGGCGCCGAGCAGCAGGGCGAGCGGGGGCAGCGACGCCACCATGCGCACGGTCATGCGCGGCCCGGCGAGGAGCGTCGCACGGCGCCCCCGCATGCGCACGAGATCGTGCAGCGCCGCCGAGATGCGTTCGAGGGCCGGGGCGAGCGGCGCACCGCTGCGCTCGGCAAGAGTCCAGGCCGCGGCGACGAGCCGCCAATCGGGGTCGGCCGTCGCCGCGCGGAGCGCCTCGGCCGCCGATGCGCCTCGATCGAGGTGGCCGATGAGCTCGATCGGCGCTCCGGGCGTCTCCAATGCGGCTGCGCGGAGAGCCCGGTCGGGAGCGAGCCCGCCCCGCAAGAGCACCGCGCAGCGGCCCGCGAACTCTGCGGCGGCGAGAGCGCCCCCGCGCGCATCGGCGGGCCCGGCACGAGCCCGCACGGCCCGCATGGCCCGCACCAGGCCGCACACGGCACCGCTCTGCACCACGCTGTCACTCCCCGTCACGGCCGATCGAGCCGGCCGACGACCCACCGGATGAGCCGCCCGACGAACCGCCGAACGATCCGGCCGCACCCACGGCACGGATCGCGAGCCCACCGCGTTCGAGCACGGGCCGCCCGACGGCGGCGACGCGGTGCCCGAGCGGGCCGCGCTCGAGATGCACGACGAGGTGCAGGGCTGCGACGACCTGCCGCGCGGTCGCATCGGCGTCGAGCCCTGCGAGCGCGCCGAGCGCCTCGAGCCGGGCGGGCACATCGGCGAGCGCGCTCGCGTGCAGCGTACCGGCCCCGCCATCGTGGCCCGTGTTGAGAGCGGTCAGCAGCGTCATCACTTCGGCGCCGCGGCACTCGCCGAGTACGATGCGGTCGGGCCGCATGCGCAGCGCCTCGCGCAGCAGCCGGTCGAGCGAGACCTCGCCCGCGCCTTCGCTGTTCGCCTGCCGGGCCTCGAGCGCGATGACGTGCCGGTGCTGCAGGCGCAGTTCGGCGACGTCTTCGATCGAGATGATGCGCTCGCCTGCCCCGGCGAGGTCGAGCAGCGCCCCGAGCACCGTGGTCTTGCCGCTCGCGGTCGCGCCGGTGATCAGCAGGTTGCGGCGGGCGGCGACGGCCTCGGCGAGCAGCCGCGCGACGCCCGCGGTGCACAGCCCGGTCGCGACGAGCTCCGAGAAACCGAGCGGCGCGGGCCGCGGCACGCGGATCGAGACCGCCGCGCCCGAAACGGCGACGGGCGGCAGCACGGCGTGCACGCGGATGCCGTCGCCGAGCCGCGCATCGGCGAAAGGGTGCAGCTCGTCGAGGTGACGCCCGCCCGCCGCGATGAGGGCGACGCCGAGCCGCGAGACGGCGTCGGGCTCGGCATGCCAGCCGCGCATCTGCTGCAGCCCGGCGCCGCGGTCGAGCCACAGCTGCGCTTCGCCGCCGCGCGCCTGCAGCAGCAGGTCGCGCAACTCGGGGTCGTCGAGCAGGGGCAGCAGGCCGCCGAATGCGCGCCGGGCGCGCAGGTCGAGGGCGGCGGTGCGGATCCCTGTCGAGGCCATGACCCCAGCCCACCGGGTTTCGGCCGATCTGTCGCCCCCTGAACCGCGAATGTGAATAAGTCGCCCGAAAATCACGAAAACGACGGCCTGTGAGCGACGAGACAACCGATTCGCACATCGGTAGCGCCCGAATCGCTCGAAACAGCAGGTCTCACCGCCCGGTCACCGCCGAGATGCGCCGCGAGCATGGGAACGGGCGGGTTTCGCGAAACGCATCAGGTATACCCTGAAGAGTGCCCAGGCTTCGTCACAGCAGACGAATCATCACGATGAAGATTGGATAACGACGTCCACATGAGCGATCAGCATGGCACCATCGAGAGCTACCCGCTCGACAGCGAGACCTACCCGCCGTCGGCAGAGTTCAAGGCAGCGGCGAATCTCACCGACCCGTCCGTGTACCCGCGCGCAGCCGAAGACCCCGAGGGGTACTGGGCCGAGCAGGCCGAGAAGCTCGCCTGGACCAAGCCGTTCGAGGAGATCCTGGACTGGTCGAACCCGCCGTTCGCGAAGTGGTTCCAGGACGGCGAGCTGAACGTCGCCGCGAACTGCCTCGACCGGCACATCGCGAACGGTCTCGGCGATCGGGTCGCGTTCTACTTCGAGGGCGAGCCCGGCGACACCCGCACCATCACCTACGCGGAGCTCACGAGCGAGGTGAAGCGCGCCGCGAACATGCTCACGAGCCTCGGCGTGAAGGCCGGCGACCGCGTCGCGATCTACCTGCCGATGATTCCCGAGGCCGTCATCGCGATGCTCGCCGTCGCCCGTCTGGGTGCGGCGCACTCGGTCGTGTTCGGCGGGTTCAGCGCCGAGAGCCTGCGCGCCCGCATCGAAGACGCGGCCGCCGAGGTCGTCATCACCGCCGACGGCGGCTACCGCAAGGGCCGCGTGTCGGCGCTGAAGCCGACGGTCGACGACGCGCTGCGCGAAGACGGCCACCCCGTGCGCAAGGTGCTCGTCGTCAGGCGCTGCGAGAACGACGTCGAGATGGTCGACGGCCGCGACCTGTGGTGGCACGACGAGATCGTCACCTACGACGACCAGCACGAGGCGAAGGGCTTCCCGGCCGAGAACCCGCTGTTCATCCTGTACACCTCGGGCACCACCGGCAAGCCGAAGGGCATTCTGCACACAAGCGGCGGCTACCTCACCCAGGTCTCGACGACGCACCGCGACGTGTTCGACCTGAAGCCCGAGACCGACGTGTACTGGTGCACCGCCGACATCGGCTGGGTCACCGGCCACAGCTACGTCGTCTACGGGCCCCTCGCGAACGGCGCCACGCAGGTCATCTACGAAGGCACCCCCGAGACCCCCGATTGGGGCCGCTGGTGGTCGATCATCGAGAAGTACCGGGTGTCGCTGTTCTACACCGCCCCGACCGCGATCCGCGCGTGCATGAAGGTCGGCCGGCAGATTCCCGAGCAGTACGACCTGTCGTCGATCCGCGTACTCGGCTCGGTGGGCGAGCCCATCAACCCCGAGGCGTGGCGCTGGTACCGCGAGGTCATCGGCTCGGGCACCGCCCCCATCGTCGACACCTGGTGGCAGACCGAGACCGGCGCGTTCATGATCGCCCCGCTGCCCGGCATCACGGCGCTCAAGCCCGGCAGTGCGCAGGCGGCCCTGCCCGGCATCGACGTGAATATCGTCGATGACGAGGGCAACCGCGTCGATCGCGGCCAGGGCGGCCTGCTCACGATCCGGCGGCCGTGGCCGGCGATGGTGCGCACGATCTGGGGCGACGACCAGCGCTTCATCGACACGTACTGGGCGAAGTTCGGCGACCAGTACTTCGCCGGCGACGGCGCCCGCGTCGACGAGGACGGCGATATCTGGCTGCTCGGCCGCGTCGATGACGTCATGAACGTGTCGGGCCACCGTCTCTCGACGGCCGAGATCGAGTCGTCGCTCGTGGCGCACAACGCGGTCGCCGAGGCCGCGGTCGTGGGCGCGAGCGATGAGACGACCGGTCAGGCCGTCGTCGCGTTCGTGATTCTGAAGTCGCAGCAGACGCTGGTCACGCCCGAAGAGGCCGAGGTCGAGCTGAAGAAGCACGTCGCCGGGCAGATCGGCGCGATCGCGCGCCCCCGCCAGGTGTTCGTGGTGACCGAGCTGCCGAAGACCCGCTCGGGCAAGATCATGCGCCGCCTGCTGAAGGATGCGGCCGAGGGCAAGGTCATCGGCGACACCACGACGCTCGCCGACACGATGGTGATGCAGACCATCTCCGACCGGGTCAACGCCGAGAAGAACGCCCGGGGCTGACGGGCGCCGCTGCAATGCGCTGAGGGCCAGGGATCGCCGATCCCTGGCCCTCGATCATGTCTTGCGCGGTATGGCGCAGTCGGCCACTCGGAACACGAACTCGATCTCGACGGGCGCGCTGGAGCTCAGAGCGAGGCCCATTTCTGGGCCTCGCCGCGACGCCAGCGCAGAGGCTGTCTCGGCCTCTGTCGGAACCGTGATCAGTCGGCCACCCGGAACACGAACTCGATCTCGACGGGGGCGTCGAGCGGCAGCACCGCGACGCCCACGGCCGAGCGCACGTGGATGCCGAGGTCGCCGAAGACGCGGCCGAGGAAGACGGAGGCGCCGTTGGCGACCGCGGCCTGGCCGGTGAACGACGGGTCGGAGGCGACGAACGCGGTCACCTTCACGACCTGGCTGATCTTGTCGAGCGAGCCGAGCACGCCGCGCGCCGCTGCGAGACCGTTCAGCGCGCACAGGCGCGCGAGCTCCTCCGCCTGCTCGGCCGAGACGAGCCCCTCGCCGTCGCCGACCTTGCCGGTGAGAGGCAGCTTGCCGTCGACGACGGGCAGCTGGCCGGCGGTGTAGATGTAGTCGCCGTCGCGCAGCGCGGGCACGTACGCCGCGACGGGGGCCGCGACCTCCGGCACCTCGTAGCCGAGCTCCTTCAGGCGTGCTTCGATGACTGACATATCAGGCTTTCCTCTTCTTCATGTATGCGACGTTGCCGCCGGCGGGGCCTTCGATGATCTGCACGAGCTCCCAGCCCTGGGCGCCCCAGTTGTTGAGAATCTGGGCCTCCTTGTGCAGCAGCAGCGGTGTGACGAAGTACTCCCAGACGGAGCCCTCGGACGAATCGCTCACGTGCGATCTCCTCTCGAATTCGGTGCGGCCGGTGGGTGCGCGAAGCGACCCGAACGGCAGGGCAGAGGCATGCGCTGCGGAATATTTCCAGCAACGTCGCCTAGTCTTGATTCTATGACCCCACAGACATCCAAGTCTTCGCGCGTGCGCACTTTCAAGCCGCGCAGCGCAGGTGGAGCCCTCGGAGGCATCATCGGAGCCGTCGCCATGAGCGCGGTCGCAGGCATTCTGATCACCGCAGCGGTGACCCCCGTGGTCGCGGTGAGCGGGGCCGCGGCGTCATCGGCCGTCAAGATCTTCCAGGATCTTCCCGACCACCTGAACCCCGGCCGTCTCGCCGAGCCGTCGACGATCTATGCGACAGGCGCGGATTCAACGGTCTACCCGATCGCGACGTTCTACGACCAGGACCGCGAGATGGTCGCGTGGGACGACATCTCGCAGTACGTGAAGGATGCAGCGGTCGCCGAGGAGGACCCGCGCTTCTACACGCATGGCGGCGTCGACGCCCTCGCGACGACGCGTGCGGCCCTGCAGAACGCGGTCGGCACCGGCTTCTCGGGCGCCTCGACCATCACCATGCAGTACGTGCGCAACGTGCTCATCCAGGATGCGATGTCGATTGCCGATGAAGAGAAGCGCGACGCGGCCTACGACGACGCGATGCGTCAGGACATGGACCGCAAGCTCAAGGAGATGAAGCTCGCGCTCGGGGTCGAGAAGAAGTACACCAAGGACGAGATTCTGCTCGGCTACCTGAACATCGCCCTCTTCGGCCGCCAGATCTACGGCATCGAGTCGGCGGCGCAGTACTTCTACGGCAAGAGCGCGAAAGATCTGTCGCTCGCCGAGTCGGCGAGCCTCGTCGCGACGGTGAACAACCCGTCGAAGCTGCAGATCGACCTGCCCGAGAATCTCGAGGCGAACAAGCAGCGCCGCGACAAGATTCTCGGCAGCATGCTCAATCACGGCCGCATCACCCAGGCGCAGTACGACGAGGCGGTCGCGACCGAGATCGCGCCGCAGATCACGCCGCGCATCCAGGGCTGCGCCGCTGCCGAGACGAACTACGGCCTCGGCAACTTCTGCGACTACGTGCAGCGCTACATCAAGCACGACCCGAACTTCGGCGACACCCAGGCCGAGCGCGAATTCAACTTCAGCCGCGGCGGCTACGACATCTACACGACCATCGACCTCGATATCCAGGCGGCCGGCACCGAGGCCATGCGCGGCACCGTGCCCTCGTACATGGACGGCATCAACGTCGGCGGCGCGAGCGTCAGCACCGAGGTCGGCACCGGGCGCGTGCTCGCCATGGTGCAGAACCGGCTGTACAGCAATGACCCCGCAGTGACCGAGTCCGACCCGAACTTCACCGCGATCAACTACAACACCGATTTCGACTACGGCGGCTCGAACGGCTTCCAGGTCGGTTCGACCTTCAAGTCGGTGACTCTCGCCGAGTGGATCCGCACCGGGCACTCGGTGCGCGAGGTCGTCAACGTCAACGGCCGCACGGTGCAGGAGAACTCGTTCCGGGCATCGTGCATGCCCGACGGGGTCTACGGCTTCGGCTCGTTCGCGTTCACGAACGACAACGAGGGCACGAAGGGCAACCAGCCCGTGCTCACCGCGATCGCCAACTCGGTCAACGGCGGTCTCGTCTCGATGCAGCAGAAGATGGATCTCTGCGAGACCTTCGCGACGGCGAAGAAGCTCGGCATCCACCGCGCCTCGCCCCAGACGAACCCCGACCTGCCGAACTACGACACCACCGAACTCACCATGGTGCCGTCGAACGTGTACGGCGGCATCGACGAGATCGCCCCGATCACCATGTCGCTCGCCTTCGGCGCCTACGCCGGCAACGGCACCGTCTGCACGCCCGTGCCGATCGACTCGATCATCGGGCCCGACGGCGAACCCGTGCCGTTCAAGAAGGCGGACTGCACCGAGGCGCTGCAGCCCGAGGTCGCAGCCGGCGTCGCGTACGCCCTGCAATACACCGTGAACAACGGCCTCGCACGCCACGCTTCGTCGGCCTACGGCATTCCGCATCTCGCGAAGACCGGTACGACCGATGACGTCGTCGACAACTGGACGGTCGGCGCGAGCAGCCGCGTCGCGACCGCGACGTGGGTCGGCAACGCCGGCCCGGTACAGTTCCCGGACGGCACTTGGAGCCGCGTCTCGACGCAGCCCTTCGGCGGCCTTATGTACGCCGACCAGACGATCTGGCCGGCCATGATGAACGTCGCAGACGCGAAGTACGGCGGCGAGGCGTTCCCCG
This sequence comes from Leucobacter sp. GX0328, assembly GCF_053567315.1. Classification (NCBI taxonomy): domain Bacteria; kingdom Bacillati; phylum Actinomycetota; class Actinomycetes; order Micrococcales; family Microbacteriaceae; genus Leucobacter; species Leucobacter sp. GX0328. The sequence continues at coordinate 1,624,854 of NZ_JBSGPC010000001.1, read as the reverse complement.
AGCCGTCCTCTGCGGCGACCCGCGTGACGATGGTGGCCGTGCCCGATCTCAAGGGGCAGACCTTCGAAGAGGCGTCGGCGACGCTCACGCAGCTCGGCTTCTCGCCGGTCGACGGCGGCGAAGTCTCGTCGTCGGTGCCGCAGGGCCGCGTGGCCGCCACCAGCCCCGCGGGCGGCGATGAAGCGCCCCTCGGTTCGGGCATCAGCATCTACCGCAGCGACGGAAAGGCGCAGCCCGTGCCCGACGTCATCGGCTCGAGCTTGAAGGATGCGCAGAAGAAGCTCGAGGGCTCCGGCTTCGACGTCAACGCCAGCTGTGCTGCCGGTGACAAGAAGCCCGGCGGCAACGACAAGGTGACCGCGATGGACCCGGCAGCCGGCACCGAGCTGGCCCCGACGAGCATCATCTCGCTCACCGTGGATTGCAGCTAGGCGCACGATGGGATTCGCGTCGCGCCACCCTGCGGTGACCGCTCTCGGAGCGGCCGCCGCAGGGGTCGCCGTCTGGTCGACCGTGATCGAGCGCAGGCTCTTCACGATCCGACGGCACGCGCTGCCCGTGCTCGCCGAGGGCGCGGCGCCGATCCGCGTGCTGCAGCTCTCAGACCTGCACCTCGCCCCCTGGCAGACGAACAAGATCAACTGGGTGCGATCCCTGGCCGAATTGCGGCCCGACCTCGTCGTGCTCACCGGCGACCTCATGGGCCACGTGCAGGCGCGCTCGTCGCTGCTCGAGGCCCTGCGGCCGCTCGCGCGCAGCGGCGCCGAGCTCTGCTTCGTGCACGGCTCGAACGACTACTACGGCCCCATCGCGAAGAACCCGATGCGGTACCTCATGGAGCCGAGCCGCAAAAGCAGCCGCGAGCCCGACATCGATAACGTCGCGCTCACCCACGGCCTCGAGGGCCTCGGCATGATCAACCTCAACAACTCGGCGGCCCGCCTCGAACTGCGCGGCACCACGGTCGAGCTGCTCGGGCTGAACGACCCGCACATCCGCTACGACGACGCGAGCGCCATGCGCGAGCAGTTGACCGCGCTCGTCGCCGAAGACACCTCCGGCGACGAAGACTCGGCTGACGAGGCCGAGGGCTCCCCCGCTGCCGCCGGCGACCGCGACGCGCTGCGCATCGGCGTCGTGCACGCCCCCTACCAGCAGGCGCTCGGCGAACTGCTCGACGACGGGGCGTCGGTGATTCTCGCGGGCCACACGCACGGCGGCCAGGTGCGCATGCCGGGCGTCGGCGCCCTCACCTCGAACTGCGACCTGCCCGTGTCGCAGGCGCGCGGCCTGAGCGTCTGGTTCGACGCGCACCGCGCCGCCTACCTCAACGTCAGCGCGGGGCTCGGCAACTCGATCTACGCGCCGGTGCGCTTCGCGTGCCGCCCCGAGGCCTCCCTCATCACGCTCGAAGCCGCCCGCTGAGCCTCAAGCCCGCCGACCCGTCTGCGCGGGGCGCTCAGGCGCGCCCGGGTCAGCAGCCCGCGCGCCCAGTCCCACCGCCCGCGCGCCCGGCCCGCCGCCCGCGCGCCCGGCCTCACACGCGCACCACCGTATAGACGAAGCACGCCCGTATAGGCAAATCACGGTGCTCGAGGTACACGCTCGTCATTCGGGTGTCCGAAAGACGAAGAGTGGTTCCGACGAGAACGGCGGCGGAGCGGCGGAGCGGCGGAGCGGCGGAGCGGCGGAGCGGCGGAGCGGCGGAGCGGCGGAGCGGCGGAGCGGCGGAGCGGCGGAGCGGCGGAGCGGCGGGGACCGACGTGCAGACGGACGCACGAACGACACGGGGGCCAGGGATCCGCGATCCCTGGCCCCCGTGCCCGCGATTCGGCGGGTCAGGCTGCGATGAGCTTTCGCGCCACGATCTCCGCGATCTGCACGGCGTTGAGCGCCGCGCCCTTGCGCAGGTTGTCGTTCGAGATGAACATCGTCAGGCCGCGGCCCTCGGGGGCCGACTGGTCGGCGCGGATACGGCCGACGAACGACGCGTCGCGGCCGGCGGCCTCGAGCGGGGTCGGCACATCGCTCAGTTCGACGCCGGGAGCCTCGGCGAGCACCTCGCGCGCGCGGTCGGCCGAGATGGGCCGCGAGAACTCGGCGTTGATCGCGAGCGAGTGGCCCGAGAAGACGGGCACGCGCACGCAGGTGCCCGAGACGAGCAGCTCGGGCAGTTCGAGAATCTTGCGGCTCTCGTTGCGCAGCTTCTTCTCTTCGTCGGTCTCGCCCTGGCCGTCGTCGACGATCGAGCCGGCGAGCGGCAGCACGTCGAACGCGATGGTCTTCGTATAGACCTCGGGGGCCGGGAAATCGACGGCCTCGCCGTCGGTGACGAGGTCGGTGAGCTTGCCCGACTCGACGGCCGCGGTCGCCTGCGAGGCGAGCTCGCGGGCGCCGGCGAGGCCCGAGCCCGACACGGCCTGGAAGGTCGTGACGATGAGGCGTTCGAGGCCCGCTTCGCCGTCGAGCACCTTCATGGCGGGCATGGCGGCCATGGTGGTGCAATTCGGGTTGGCGATGATGCCGTGGCGCGCCGAGATGATCTCGTCGATCGCGTGCGCGTTGACCTCGCTCACGACGAGCGGGATGGTGGGGTCGCTGCGCCACGCGCTCGAGTTGTCGATCACGATCGCGCCGGCTGCGGCGAACTCGGGGGCGTACTGCTTCGACGGGCCGCCGCCGGCCGAGAAGAGCGCGATGTCGATGCCCGAGCGGTCGGCGGTCGCGACGTCTTCGACGGTGATCTCCTCGCCGCGGAATTCGAGGGTGGTGCCCGCCGAGCGCGCGCTCGAGAGGAAGCGGATGCTCGCAATCGGGAAGTCGCGCTCCACGAGCAGTCGGCGCATGACGGCGCCGACCTGGCCGGTGGCGCCGACGACGGCGACGTTGAGACCCTGCTGATCTGCCATGGTGGTGAACCTCTTCTGTCTTGCATGCGGGGCGGGGCGCCCGGAAAGGAGTGGCGCGATGCGCCGGGATGAGCGCGATGCGCCCGGAGCGTGTGCGCCTAGCGGCCAGTGCCGGCGTAGACGGTGGCCGTCTTGTCGGCGTCGAGCTCGAAGGCGGAATGCAGCACCTGCACGACCTTCTCCATGAGGTCGGCGCGGGTGACGACCGAGATGCGGATCTCGGAGGTGGAGATCATCTCGATGTTGATGCCGGCCTCCGAGAGGGCGCGGAAGAGCTGGGCCGAGACGCCGGTGCTCGTGCGCATGCCCGCGCCGACGACAGCGATCTTCGCGATCTGGTCGTCGTACTGGAGGCTCTCGAAGCCGAGGACCTCGCGCTCGGCCTCGAGCGCTTCGATGACCCGGCGGCCGTCGGCGACCGGAATCGTGAACGAGATGTCGGTGCGGTTCGTATCCGCGGCCGAGACGTTCTGCACGATGATGTCGACGTTCGCGTTCGTCTTGGCGACGATCTCGAAGATGTGCGCGGCCTTGCCCGGCGCATCGGGCACACCGCTGACGGTGACCTTCGCCTCATCCTTCTCGGCGGCGATACCAGTGATGATCGGCTCTTCCACCTGATCTCCCTTCGGGTGCCCCTTGGCGGGGTCGTAGACGATGGTGCCCTCTTCGCTCGAGAACGAGGAGCGGACGTGCAGTACGACGCCGTGGCGGCGCGCGTATTCGACGGCGCGCAGGTGCAGCACCTTCGCGCCCGAGGCGGCGAGCTCGAGCATCTCTTCGAGCGTGATCGCATCGATCTTGCGCGCGAGGGGCGCGATGCGCGGGTCGGTGGTGAAGATGCCGTCGACGTCGGTGTAGATCTCGCAGACGTCGGCGCCGAGCGCCGCGGCAAGGGCGACGGCGGTCGTGTCCGATCCGCCGCGGCCGAGCGTAGTGATGTCGCGGGAGTCGCGGCTGAAGCCCTGGAAGCCGGCGACGATGGCGACGGCGCCCTCGTCGAGCGCTTCGCGCACGCGGCCCGGGGTCACGTCGACGATCTTCGCGTGGCCGTGCTCGGACGTGGTGATCATGCCGGCCTGGCTGCCGGTGAACGAGAACGCCTCGATGCCCATGCCCTTGATGGTCATGGCGAGCAGCGCCATCGAGATGCGCTCGCCCGCGGTGAGCAGCATGTCGAGCTCACGAGGGGCAGGGATCGGCGTGCACTCCGCTGCGAGGTCGAGCAGCTCGTCGGTCGTGTCGCCCATGGCGCTCACTGCGACGACGACATCGTTGCCCGCACGGCGGGTCTCGACGATGCGCTTGGCGACCCGCTTGATGCTTTCTGCATCCGCGACGGATGAACCCCCGAACTTCTGCACGATCAACGCCACGCGGGTCCTCCTCTGACCAGTCCTACTCCAAGGGTCCAGTCTAGCCGCATCGCCTCCGAATGCTCCTGCGGGTTCGCCGCGTTACGCCCGATTGCGGGGCGAGGCCGTCACGCGCCCTCGAGCAGGCCCGCGGCCCAGATGCTGATGAGCGAGATCGCGGCCACGCTCAGCAGGCAGGCCATGAGCAGCCGGAGGCGCAGTATGCGGCGCGCGACGGCGAAGCGCAGCGCCAGCATGGCCGCGTACAGCGCCACGATGACGACTGCCGTCGCGAGCGCCAGCTCGGCGGACGGCCCGCCCTTCACGATGAGCAGCACGAACGGCACGAGCGCCGCCGCGGCGAAGAGCCCGCCCATGACGAGCCAGATCGCGCCCTGCGAGGTGCGCAGCGCCGGCTGGTCGAGCACCTTCGTCGGGTCGGGTCGCTTCCCGCCACGACCAGAGCGGTCGGTGCCCATGGCGCCCCCAGGTTCAGGCCCGATCGACGAGCCGCTGCTCGCCGCCGCGTTCCTCGTCGCTCGGCACGACGCGGGCGCAGTGCGCGCAGCAGTAGATGGCACCGTCGACCTCTGCGCCGTGGCCGAGGATGCGGCAGCCGCAGTGCGCGCAGCTCGGCGCGATGAGGTGCACCGCGCACTCGAAGCTGTCGAAGGTGCCGATCGCACCGCCGACCCCCGCCATCGTGACGGTGAAGGTCTTGTCGTATTCGTTGCCGCAGGTGTCGCAGACGCCCATCGTTCTCCCCTTTGCCTCACCCGTGCCGCAGGGTCGCGGCGAGGGTCGCACGCGAACGGACGGCCTGCTCGGCGACGGGTTGCATCCATCGTCGCCGGGAGATCGCAGGCGCGGCAGAGGGTGGCCAGGGCGCCGCCGGAGCGGTATCCTCGGCGCGCTCGGCTCTCGTGGGCGTGCTCGGGCACGCTCGCGAACGCCGGCGGGGGCCTGGTCGCGGTGAAGCGGCCGGACTACTCGACCTTGGTGCGGCCCTCGAACGCCCGCCCGAGAGTGACCTCGTCGGCGAATTCGAGGTCGCCGCCGACGGGCAGCCCCGAGGCGAGGCGCGACACGGGCACCTCGATGCTGTTCAGCAGGCGCGAGAGGTACGCGGCGGTGGCCTCGCCCTCGAGATTCGGGTCGGTCGCGAGAATCACCTCTTTCACGTCACCGTCGCCGATGCGGCGCATGAGCGACGGGATGCTGAGGTCGTCGGGGCCGATGCCGTCGATCGGGCTGATGGCGCCGCCGAGCACGTGGTAGAGGCCGCGGTACTGGCGGGTGCGCTCGATCGCGACGACGTCTTTCGGTTCTTCGACGACGCAGATGAGGCCCTGGTCGCGGCGCGGGTCGCGGCAGATGGAGCAGCGCTCCGATTCGGTGATGTTGCCGCAGACCTCGCAGAAGCGCACCTTCTCGCGCACTTCCGAGAGCAGCTCGGCGAGGCGCGTGACGTCGAAGTTCTGCGTCTGCAGAATATGGAACGCGATGCGCTGCGCCGATTTCGGGCCGATGCCGGGCAGTCTGCCGAACTCGTCGATCAGGTCTTGAACGATGCCGTCGTACACGGGTTAGACCTCCGGCCTGGATGGGAGCGGGCGCTCCTCGATGAATCGGGCACCGAGCACTTCGCGCACGATGGCTTCGCCGTAGCGGTTGAACGAGGGCGCCGAGCGGCGGCCCTGCTCGGGTTCGGGAGCCTGCTCGGGCTTCGGTTCGGGACGCGCCGCTGCGGTCGCCGACTGCGGCCGAGCCGGCGCGGGCGGTGCCGGTGACGCCGGCGCACCCTCGCCAGGGATCGCCGCGCGCTCGCCCGACCCCGCGTAGGGGTCGCCCTGCCCTTCGGCGTACGCCCCGTACTCGGAATCGTCGCTCGGGCCGTCGCCGTAGTCGCCGGCGTCGTAATCGCCGGCACCGGTGTCGGCATCTGTCTCGGCCTCAGCGGCGGGCTCGGGTTCGGCCGCAGCGGGCGCGACGGCGGCGGGCTCGACCACGCCGGGTGAGACCACGGCGGGCGCGACCTCAGCGACTACGGGGGCGCCGAGAGCTGCGGGCCCCGCAGTGTGCTCGAGATCCGCAGTGTGCCCGGGCTCCGCAGTGTGTTCCGGTTCCGCGGTGTTCCCAGTCTCCGCGGTGTCCGTCGGCTCTGCCGGCTCTGCCGGTGCAGCAGGTTCGGCGGGAGGCGCGGGCTCGGTCGGAGCCTGGGGCACCGGGTCAGCCCACGCCGGGGCGGCGAGGGCGGGGCCGAGCACGCTCAATCGTGCGGCGGCACGCGCGACAGGGTCGTTCGGGTCATCGGGATCGACTGCGGAGCCGGCTGCGGGGGCCGCCGCGGATGCACCCGGGGAGGCCGGGGCCGATGCGCGTGGGCCGCCTCGATGGGGCTCCTCGGAGTCGGGCTCACCCGGCTGCGGTCGCTGCGGCATGCCGGGCTCGCGCTGCGCGGCGGCGCCCGGTTCGATGCGCTTCGGCACGTACTTGACGCTCAGGCCGGTCGCTTCGTTGATCGCCTCGCGCAGCGGGCCGGCGCCCGAGCTCTTGAAGACGGCGAGGTCGGAGCTCGAGGCGAGGCCGACGGCGAGCACGTCTCCGTCGAGCGCCAGCGGCTGCACGACGCGCACGGCGTTCCAGGCGTCGCGGTCGCTGTGCTGCAGTTCTTCGAGCAGTTCGGGCCACAGCTCGAGCAGGTCGTCGAAGCCGGCAGGCTGGCCGTCGTCGTGCTGCTCGGACTCGGCCTGGGCTGCGGGCCCGGCAGCCTCTGCGGGCGCGGTCGGTATGCCGGTAGCGGAGGCCGCTCCCCCGTCGGAGTCCTGGCTGTCGCCGGGTGCCGCGGGCTGCGCCGCAGTCTGCGGCTGCTCCGGGATGTCCGAAGCGGGCGCGCTCGGCGCGGGCGCTTCCTCGGCCGGTGCGCGGAAGGCCGCGTCGCTGCCCATGCTCGAGAGCTGCGCGCCGCTCAGCACGTCGGAGATCGGTCGCCCGAACGATGCCGCACCGGAGTTCGGGTGCGGGGTACCTGCAGAGGAGGCCTGAGGAGTCGCGGCCGCGGCCGGTGCGACGCGCTCGCTGGGTTGCTCGGGCTCCGCGGCACGCTCAGGCTCCGCCGCGCCCTCATTCTCGGCCTGCTGGGGCGCTGCCGAGGAAGCCGGGGCTTCGTCGGCGGGAGTACCGGCGGTGTCTTCGCGCAGGAAGTCGCGCACCGACGCCGCTGTCTCGGCCGCATTCGGCGGGGCGGGAGCCGCAGGAGCTTCGGGCACCGCAGCAGCGGTGGGCGCAGGCACAGCAGCCGGTGCAACCGGTGCAGCCGCAGCAACCGGTGCAGCCGCAGCCGGGGGGCCGTCGAAGACCGCGCCGCGCGCCGCGGCGAGCGCCGCCAGCGGATCGGCCTTCGGCGCAGCGGGCGCAGCGGCGGGAGCCGCAGCGGCCGGGGCGGGCTGACGCCCCTGGGGCGCCTGCGCACCCGAAGCGACGGCCCCGGCGCCCCGGGGCGCGGCAGCGGCCTGAACGGAGCCGGCCGCGGCCTGCGGGGGCTGCCCCGCGGGTGCGCCGGCGCCGACCGCGGCGCCCTGCAGCAGGGCGCGCGCGATCATGAGTTCGAGCTGCAGGCGCGGTGCGGTTGCGCCCGCCATCTTGTCGAGCGCGCCGCTGACGGTGTCGGCGATGGCCGAGAGCTCGCCGCGGGCGAAGGCCTGCGCCTGCTCGTACATGCGCGTGAGCTGGTCTTGCGGCACGCCGCGGAACACCGCTGCCGCCCCTTCGACCGTGGTCGCGCTCACGACGATGAGGTCGCGCAGGCGCTCGAGCAGGTCTTCGACGAAGCGGCGCGGGTCTTGCCCCGTCTGCACGACCCGGTCGGTCGAGCGGAACGCGGCCGCTGCGTCGTGCGCTCCGAGCGCGGTCACGACGTCGTCGATGAGTTCGGTGTGCGTGAAGCCGAGCAGCCCGGCGGCGCGGTCGGCGGTGACGGTGTCGCCCTCCGAGCCCGCGATCAGCTGGTCGAGAATCGAGAGGGTGTCGCGCACCGAGCCGCCACCCGCGCGAACGACGAGGGGCAGCACTCCCGGCTCGACCCGTACGCCCTCGCTGTCGCAGAGCGACTGCACGTAGTCGATGAGGGTGCCGGGAGCGATGAGCCGGAACGGGTAGTGGTGGGTACGCGAACGGATCGTGCCGATCACCTTGTCGGGCTCGGTCGTCGCGAACACGAACTTCACGTGCGGCGGCGGCTCCTCGACGATCTTCAGCAGCGCATTGAAGCCGGCAGCCGTGACCATGTGGGCCTCGTCGATGATGAAGATCTTGAAGCGATCCCGGGCCGGAGCGAAGGCCGCCCGCTCGCGCAGGTCGCGCGCGTCGTCGACACCGCCGTGGCTCGCGGCGTCGATCTCGACGACGTCGAGCGATCCGCCGCCGTCGCGGCTCAGCTCGACGCAGCTCGGGCAGACGCCGCACGGCTGGTCGGTCGGCCCCTCGGCGCAGTTCAGGCAGCGGGCGAGAATGCGCGCCGACGTGGTCTTGCCGCAGCCGCGCGGGCCGCTGAACAGGTAGGCATGCCCGATGCGACCGGTGCGCAGAGCCGTCATCAACGGCTCGGTCACCTGGGATTGACCGATCATCTCGGTGAAGGTCTCGGGCCGATAACGGCGATACAGTGCGGCAACCACGGGTCCATGCTACCGGCGGGCTCTGACATTCGCGCCCAGGGGCGGTTCGGCACCGGGAGGCGGCGATCCCTGGCCCGGCCGTGGCTCAGACTCCGATAAGCCGGCCCGTCTGCGAGGCGATCTCGGCTTCTTCGTCGGTGGGCACCACGAGCACCGCGATGCGCGAGTCGTCGCTGCTGATGCGGCGGGGCGAGTCGGGGCCCGCGGCGGCCGCGTTGCGCTCCGCGTCGATCTCGATGCCGAGCGCTTCGAGCCCGGCGCAGGCCTCGGCCCGCACGGCCGCGTGGTTCTCGCCGACACCGGCCGTGAACACGATCGCGTCGGCCCCGCCGAGCACCGCGAGGTACGCCCCGACGTAGTGCCGCAGACGGTGCACGTAGACGTCGATCGCGAGCCGCGCCTCGACGTCGCCGCCCGCGGCCGCACCCCAGACATCGCGGAAGTCGTTCGAGCCCGCCAGCCCCGCGAGCCCTGAACGGCGGTTCAGCACCGTGTCGAGATCGTCGGCGTCGAGGCCGGCGCGCATCAGGTGCAGCAGCGCCCCCGGGTCGATATCGCCACCGCGCGTGCCCATCATGAGGCCTTCGAGCGGGGTGAAGCCCATCGAGGTGTCGACCGAGCGTCCGCCGTCGATCGCGCAGGCCGAGGCGCCATTGCCGAGGTGCAGCACGATCTGCTTGAGCGCATCGAGCGGGCGCCCGAGAAACTCGGCGGCCCGACGCGACACGACCTGGTGAGAGATGCCGTGGAATCCGTAGCGACGAATGCCGTGCTCGGCGGCGAGGCCGCGGTCCATCGCATAGGTGTGGGCGTGCGGCGGCATCGTCTGGTGGAAGGCCGTGTCGAACACGGCGACGTGCGGCACATCGGCGAAAGCCGCGCGGGCGGCGACGATCGCCTGGTACTGGCCGGGGTTGTGCAGCGGGGCGAGGGCCCCGAGCTCGAGGATGCGCTCGGCGACCGCGTCGTCGATGAGCGTCGGCTCGACGAAGGCCCCGCCCTGCACGACGCGGTGCCCCACGGCGCGCACGTCGAGCGCCCCGAGCGGGGCCCCGGCCCCGGCGAACGCCTCGATCATGGCTGCGAACCCGGCCGCGTGATCGGGCACCGGGAGATCCCGCTCCACACGCGCACCGGCACCGGCACCAGCACCAGCACCAGCACCGTCGCCGGCGGCGCCCCGGTGCACGATGCGGCCGAGGGCGCTCGCTTCGCCGATGCGTTCGATGAGCCCCGAGGCGATCCGTCGCCCGTCGGCCGCATCGATCAGCTGGTACTTGATGGACGAGGAGCCTGCGTTAATGACGAGGATGTGGGCCACGGTACTGCCTTCTTCGGGGTTCGGTTCGGGAGCTGGCTACGCGTCGGTCGTGATCTTCTGCACCGCCGTGATCGCGACGGTGTTGAGGATGTCTTGCACGGTCGCGCCGCGCGAGAGGTCGTTGACCGGCTTGTTCAGGCCCTGCAGCACCGGCCCGACGGCCACGGCGTTCGCCGAGCGCTGCACCGCCTTATAGGTGTTGTTGCCGGTGTTGAGGTCGGGGAAGATGAAGACGGTCGCGTGGCCCGCGACCTGCGAGCCGGGCATCTTCGACGCGCCGGTCGTGGGGTCGCTCGCCGCGTCGTACTGGATCGGGCCATCGATGAGCAGGTCGGGCCGGGCGGCTCGGGCGAGCGCCGTCGCCTCGCGCACCTTGTCGACGTCGGCGCCCGAACCCGAATCGCCCGTCGAGTACGACAGCATCGCGATGCGCGGTTCGACGCCGAACTGCGCTGCGGTCTCGGCCGACGAGATGGCGATGTCGGCGAGCTGCGCGGCGTTCGGGTCGGGGTTCACGGCGCAGTCGCCGTAGACGAGCACCCGGTCGGCGAGGGCCATGAAGAACACGCTCGACACCACCGAGACGCCGGGCTTCGTCTTCACGAATTCGAGCGCGGGGCGAATGGTGTGCGCGGTCGTGTTCGCCGCGCCCGACACCATGCCGTCGGCGAGGCCGAGCTGCACCATCATCGTGCCGAAATAGCTGCCGTCGGCCATCGTGTCGCGCGCCTGCTCGAGCGCGACGCCCTTGTGGGCGCGCAGCCGCGCGTACTCCTCGGCGAACTGCTCGCGCAGCGGCGAGGTCTCGGGGTCGATCACCGTCGCCGCATCGATCGCGAGGCCGAGCTCGCCGCCGCGCTTGCGAATAGCCGCCTCGTCGCCGAGCAGCGTGAGCCTCGCGGTGCCGCGGGCGAGCAGGGTGCTCGCGGCGCGGAGGATGCGGTCGTCGTCGCCCTCGGGCAGCACGATATGGGCGTCGGCTGCGGCGGCCCGTTCGAAGAGCTCGTACGAGAACATGACGGGGGTGCGAATGCCGCCGCGGTGCAGGCGCAGGCGTTCGCGCAGCAGTGCGGTGTCGACGTGCTGCGCGAACAGGGCGAGCGCCGTGTCGAACTTCGTGGGCGACTCCTCGGTGAGCAGGCCGCGGGTCTGCGTGATGCGGCGCACGGTGTCGAACGTACCGTGGCCCGTGCGTACGACGGGCAGCGTGGAGTCGATGCCGTCGAGCAGCCGCTCCACGTCGTCGGGCACCGCGAAATCGCCGTTCAGCACCACGGCGCCGATGGTCGGGAAGGTCGGGGCCTCGTGCGCCATCGTGACGGCGAGCAGCGTCTCCGAGCGGTCGGCGGCGATGACGACGACGGAGCCCTCGATGAGGCGCGGCAGCACGTTCACCATCGACATGCCGGCGACGACGACCTCGCTGATCTCGCGCGCGAGCAGCTGCGCACCGCCCCGCACGAGGGTGCCGTTCACGGCCTCGACGACGGCCGACACGGGCGGCGCCACGAGCTTGAGCTCTTCAGGGATCGCCCACACCGGCACGTCGTCGGGCAGTTTCGCGGCGACCACCGTCGCGATCTCGTCGAGCAGCTCGGGCTCGGCGCGGTTCACAAGGGCGGCGAGCACGGTCGCGTGCTCGGCATGCAGTTCGGCGAGGCCGAGCTCGGCCATCTGGGCGATGTCGAGCGGGCGCCGGGCCGGCAGCTGGCCGAGCAGCTCGGCGTCTTCGTTCGACCGGCCGCTCAGCACGAGCAGCACGGGCACGTCGAGGTTCGCGGCGATGCGCGCGTTGTACGACAGCTCGGTCGGGGCCGCGACATCGGTGAAGTCGGAGCCGACGACCACGACCACGTCGCAACGCGACTTCAGCTCGTGGAAGGCCGCGACGATGCGGGTCATCGCCGCTTCGGGGTCGGCGTGCGCCTCTTCGTAGGTGACGCCGACGCACGCCTCGTACGGCACGTCGGCCGTGGAGCGGCGGCGCAGCAGCTCGAGCACCCGATCCGGGCCGGTCGAGCGGATGAGCGGTCTGAATACGCCGACGCGCGGGGCCTCGGCCCGCAGCGCGTCGAGCACGCCGAGCGCCACGGCGCTCTTTCCGGTACGGCCTTCGGCCGAGGTGAGGTAGATGCTCGCTGCCACCCCTCCAGCCTAGGGCTCGGGCCTGGGCGTCGGCGATCCCTCACCCTGCCGATGCGAACGGCCCCGAAAACGGGAGCAGGGGCCCCGCCGAAGCGGAACCCCTGCTCTGTATGCGGTGGGACTTAGAAGTCCATGCCGCCGGTCGGGTCGCCGGCCGGAGCCGCAGCGGGCTCGGGCTTGTCGGCGACGACGGCCTCGGTGGTGAGGAACAGGCCGGCGATCGAAGCCGCGTTCTGCAGCGCCGAACGGGTCACCTTGGCCGGGTCGAGGATGCCCTGGGCGACCAGGTCGCCGTAGTCGCCGGTCGCGGCGTTGAGGCCGTGGCCGACAGGCAGGTTCGCGACGCGATCGGCGACGACGCCGGGCTCGAGGCCCGCGTTCGCAGCGATCTGGCGCAGCGGCGCCTCGATGGCGGCCTTGACGATCTTGGCGCCGACGGCCTCGTCGCCCGCGAGCTCGAGCGAGTCGAACACGGTGGCGCCGGCCTGGATGAGTGCGACGCCGCCGCCGGGCAGCACGCCCTCCTCGACAGCCGCCTTCGCGTTGCGCACGGCGTCCTCGATGCGGTGCTTGCGCTCCTTGAGCTCGACCTCGGTCGCAGCGCCGGCCTTGATGACGGCCACGCCACCGGCGAGCTTCGCGAGGCGCTCCTGGAGCTTCTCGCGGTCGTAATCGCTGTCGGTCGACTCGATCTCGCGGCGGATCTGGGTCACGCGGCCCTGGATCGCCTCTTCTTCGCCGCCGCCCTGGACGATGGTGGTCTCGTCCTTGGTAATGATGACCTTGCGCGCGGTGCCGAGCATGTCGAGCGTCGCGTTCTCGAGCTTGAGGCCGACCTCTTCCGAGATGACCTGGCCGCCGGTGAGGATCGCGATGTCCTGCAGCATGGCCTTGCGGCGGTCGCCGAAACCGGGAGCCTTAACGGCTGCCGACTTGAAGATGCCGCGGATCTTGTTGAGCACGAGCGTCGCGAGAGCCTCGCCCTCGACGTCCTCGGCGATGATGAGGAGCTGCTTGCCCGACTGGATCACGGGATCGACGACGGGGAGGAGGTCCTTGATGTTCGAGACCTTGCCGTTGACGATGAGGACGTAGGGATCCTCGAAGACTGCCTCCTGGCGGTCGGCGTCGGTGACGAAGTAGGCCGAAAGGTAGCCCTTGTCGAAGCGCATGCCCTCGGTGAGCTCGAGCTCGGTGCCGAAGGTGTTCGACTCCTCGACGGTGACGACGCCCTCCTTGCCGACCTTGTCGATGGCCTCGGCGATGAGTGCGCCGATCTGCTCGTCGGCGGCCGAGATCGAAGCGGTCGCCGCGATCTGGTCGGTGGTCTCGATCTCGTTGGCGTTCTCGAGGAGCTGGGCCGAGACGGCTGCGACGGCCTTCTCGATGCCCTTCTTGATCGCGATGGGGTCGCTGCCGGCCGCGACGTTGCGCAGGCCCTCGCGCACGAGCGCCTGGGCGAGAACGGTAGCGGTGGTGGTGCCGTCGCCTGCGACGTCGTCGGTCTTCTTCGCGACCTCCTTGACGAGCTCGGCGCCGATCTTCTCGTAGGGGTCGTCGAGCTCGATCTCCTTGGCGATGGAGACGCCGTCGTTGGTGATCGTGGGGGCGCCCCACTTCTTCTCGAGCACGACGTTGCGGCCGCGCGGGCCGAGCGTCACCTTGACGGCATCGGCGAGGACATTGAGACCCCGCTCGAGACCGCGACGTGCTTCCTCATCAAAAGCAATCATCTTTGCCATGTAATTCGCCCCTCCCGGACGTCTAGTGGTTCGTGGGAACCGGGTGCTCGGGGTGACCCGAACGCTCGGTTGCTTAGCACTCAGTCGCTTCGACTGCTAACCCCAATCTTGGCACTCAGACCCTGAGAGTGCAAGAAATCATGCTCGCGTACAGCGAACAGCGCCGGCACGGGCGCGGGCGCGCCCGGACGAGCCGCCGAGCACGCATCGGTTCGACCGGTCGCGCGCACGGCGGAGCGGGCCGTCGAGCGACCGGTCGGGACTCGCGCGTCGGGTCAGGCCTCGGGCTGCTGCGGGTCGGTCGCCGCGGGATCGACCACTGCGCCGTCGACGGAACCGTCTGCGGGCGGCACCTCGGCATCGCCCGCGGCGGGCTCTTCGACCGGAGGCTCGACGGGCTGCTCGACCGCACCCGAGTTCGGACCGGCGTAGTCGGCGCCGAGCAGCACGATGAGGCGCGCGTCGTACTCGGCGTAGTCCTCGGTCAGGTAGGTGGAGACGCCGCCGAGCTGCTCGGCGAGGCCGCGGGCGGCGGATTCGTCGGCCGGGTCGCGGTAGAAGACCGCGGAGATCGGCACATCGCTCTCGGCGAGGTTCTCCGAGAAGAGCACCTGGCCCCAGCCCTCGGCCGTGATGGAGCCGGAGACGCCGGCGCCGAGGTTCGTGTCGGTCGTGCCGTTGAACACGGCGATCGTCGCGGCGGGGTCGAGCACGGCCGGCACCTCGGTCGAGGTGGGCTGCTGCTCGGAAGTCGGAGTGGGGCTCTTCCCGCCGACGCTCTGCACCACGAGCACGCCGATGCAGGTGAGCAGCACGAAGCCCAGCACGCCCGCGACGAGGTACCACCAGAAATGACGGGGCTTCGCAGTGACGCGGTGCGCGCCGACGCGGCCGCTGCGGGTGACCCGATCGAAGCGATCCTCCGGGTAATCCTGGCTGCGGCGCTGCGTTTCGGCACCGTGGTTGCTCTGCGCCAATCTCGTCCCCTCGCCCGTCATGAAATGCTGCATCGTTCTCGCGACGCCGTACTAGAGTACCCGACGCGCCGAGCCGAACCTGGGATGGCGCGGCCGCTCAGCCGGCCCGCTCGAGCGAATCGGGAGAGTAGATCGCGCGGGCGAGTCCGTCGATCACATCGGGGATGCGCGTACCGCCCGCGAAGAGCACGGCGTCGTCGATGTCGACGATGCGCCGGTTCTCGCCGGCGGTGGTGAGGGCGACGCTCGGCTGGGCCTGCAGCAGGCCGTCGACCCCGCCGGCGCTCTCGAGCCCCTTCGTCATCACGACGATGATGTCGGGGTCCATCCCGATGAGGGCTTCCTCGGTCATGGGCTTCTCGCCCTCGAGCCCGATCTCTTCAGCGACGTCGATCGCGCCGACCGAGCGGATGAGGCTGTCGACGCCGGTGCCCTCGCCGAAGAGGTAGAAGACGCCGGCGGTGCCGCGGATGTAGAGGAAGGCGACGCGCGGCAGCTTCTCGGCATCGGCCGGCAGCAGCTGCGCGACCTCCGCCTCCTTCGCGGCGATGGCCTGCTGCAGCTGCTCGATGAGCGCGGGGGCGGCCTCGCCGACGCCGAGGGCATCGGCGACCTGCTGCATCGTCAGGTAGCTCGACTCGGCGTCGACCGCGCGGTCGACGGTGACGACCGGCACGCCCGCGTCGCGCAGCTGCAGCACGACGTCGGTCGGGCCGATCGACCCGTCGGTGAGGATGAGGGTCGGGTCGAGGGCGAGCACGCCCTCGGCATCGATCGAATGGCCGTCTTTCGTGACAACCGGGATGTCTTCGGAACCGGGGAAGTTCGTCGAGACGTCACGGCCCGCGATCGAATCGCCGAAGCCGAAGGCGTGCACGAGTTCACCGACCGAGCCGCTCATCGAGAGCGGCACGATGCGCGCGGTGTCCTCCACCGTGATCTGCGTGTCGCCGCCGCGGTCGTGTGAGGCGACGGTGACGGGCAGTTCGCTCTTCGGGGCCTCGGCGAGGGGCGCGATCGACGGCCCGCCGACGACGGCGTGGGTGCTGCCGACGAACGCGGTCGGGTCGTCGAGGGGGGTGAGCTCGGAGAGCGGAGGCAGGTCGACCGCTTCGAGCGCGGCGGCGCTCTTGACGTCGGGGCCGGTCTGGCAGCCGACGAGCCCGAGCCCTGCAAGGGCGAGCACTGCGACCGCGGCGATCCTGCGCACCCGACCTGCCGTCATAACCCGAACGTCCCTTCATCAGATGTTTAACGGAATTAGCCTACCCTAACAACGGTAAGATGTTCCCTGGACTTCGAAGATCCAGCACATCGCCGCGCGTTCCGGGTGCGCCTCCAGCGGCACCCCGGTCTCAGCTCGCGCGTTCACGAAGGCAGAGCTCACCCACGCATGACCCCCTCCACGTCACCGTCGGCGAAACGCCACACGACCGCGAAGATCACGCTCTTCACGGTGCTGACCGTGGCGCTCGTGGCGTCGATCCTCGTCTCCGCAGGCACCGGCCAGCTCCCAATCCCTCCCCAGGAGGTGCTCGGATCCCTGCTCCACAAGATCGGCATCGACTGGCTGCCGCTGCCGACGCACCCCACGGGCGATGCGACCCTGTGGGCGATCCGCTTCCCCCGCGTCGCCATGGCCGCCCTCGTCGGCGCGGGGCTCTCGGTCGCCGGCCTCATCATGCAGGCGATCTTCGGCAACCCGCTCGCCGAGCCCGGCGTCATCGGCATCTCGTCGGGCGCCGCGGTCGGTGCGGGCCTCGCCATCGTGTTCGGCCTGAGCTTCTTCGGCGAATGGACCATCGCCGCCCTCGCATTCGCCGCGGGCCTCGCCGCCACCCTCATCGTCTACGCGATGAGCCGCGCCGACGGCCGCACCGAGGTCGTCACCCTCGTGCTCACCGGCATCGCCGTCAACGCGATCGCGGGCGCCGGCATCGCCCTGCTCACCTTCCTCGGCGACACGCAGTCGCGCGAGCAGATCGTGTTCTGGCAGCTCGGCAGCCTCGCCGGCAGTCGCTGGTCGCAGGCCCTCATCGTCGCCCCCATCATCGCGCTCGGGCTCGCCGCCTCCTACTTCGCCGCCCGCAAGCTCGACCTGCTCGCGCTCGGCGAGCGCAACGCGCGCCACCTCGGCGTCAACGTCGAAGCGCTGCGCATCATCATGATCTTCATCGTCGCGCTCTTGACCGGCGTCTCGGTCGCGTTCGCCGGCATCATCTCGTTCGTCGGCCTCGTCATCCCGCACCTCATGCGCATGATCCTGGGGCCCGCGCATCTGCCCCTCGTGACCGCGTCGGCGCTCGGCGGCGCGCTGCTGCTCACCCTCGCCGACCTCGGCGCCCGCACGATCGTACCGAACGCCGACATGCCGATCGGCATGCTCACCGCCCTCGTCGGCGGCCCCTTCTTCTTCTGGCTGCTGCGGCGCACCCGCAAGCGCAGCGGGGGGTGGGGATGATGGCCGCGCGCTACTTCGAGGCCCCGACCCGCACCGCGCCCGGCGATGTCGTCTGCGCTGCCGAATCGGTCTCGCTCATCAGAGGCGGCCGCAAGCTGCTCGACGAGGTGTCGCTCGAGCTGCGCGCCGGCGAGGTGCTCGCGCTGCTCGGCCCGAACGGCGCCGGCAAGTCGACGATGCTGAGCATCCTCTCGGGCGATGTCGCCCCCGATCAGGGGTCGGTGCGCTTCGGAGACCGCGACATCTCGGACTGGTCGCTGCCCGACCTCGCCCGGCGCCGCAGCGTGCTGCTGCAGGACAACCAGCTGCTGTTCCCGTTCACAGTGCACCAGGTGGTCGAGATGGGGCGCGCGCCGTGGCGGCGCACACCGCTCGAGGATCAGGACAACGAGGCGATCTCGGAGTCGATCAATGCGGCCGATATCGCTCATCTCGGCAACCGACGCGTGCCGTCGCTGTCGGGCGGTGAGCGGGCGCGCGCCGCGTTCGCGCGCGTCATGGCCGGGCGCACGGGCGTGCTCATGCTCGACGAGCCGACCGCGGCGCTCGACCTCGGCCACCAGGAATCCGTGCTGGGCCTCGCCCGCGCCCGCGCGAAGGCCGGCGACGCCGTGCTCGTCGTGCTGCACGACCTCAACCTGGCGAGCGCGTTCGCCGACCGCGCGGCGCTGCTGCGCGACGGGCAGATCGTGGCGTGCGATGCGCCCGAGCGGGTGCTGACCGCCGACATCGTCTCGGACGTGTACCGCACGCCGGTCGAGGTGATCCCTCACCCTGTGACCGGCCGCGGCATCATCATGCCGATGCGGCCGCTCGCCTGAGCGCTGCACGCCCGGGCGCCGTCGGCCCGCGCCGCACGCCGGGCACAGGGTGACGCCGAGTGCCTGCCTGGCGCCCGAGTACCTGCGTTCATCGCGTTATGAACGCAGGTACTCGGTGATTCGATGCGCAGTCGCGAACTCGGCACCGAGCGCGCGGGCCTATTCGGTCGGCGGCTCAGGATCCGCGGCGTCGGCCGGCTTCTTGCCCTTGCCGCGGCCCGCGATGAGCATGCCGCCTGTCACGCCGATGACGAGCAGCGCGACGCCGCCCACGACGATGGGCACCCAGGGCACCTCGGTCGCGGTCGGCTCGGGGGTCGCGGTCGGCTCGGCGGGGGCGTCGGGCTCGGGGGTCGCGACGGTCTCGCCGAGCTCGCACCCGGCGGCCGTGGCGGTCAGATTGATGGGGTCGAGCTCGTCGCCGGCGACGTAGCTGCCGTACTCGCCGTTGAACGCTGCGGCGCCCTCGGAGGTGAGGCGCGGCACAGCGCCCGCGATCTCGAGCTCGCCGCCGCTCGTCGAGAGAGCGCCCGCGAGATCCATCTTCGCGACGCGCACCGACTGCGCCTGCACGGCCGCGGCGTCGCCGTCGTCGGTCGCGCCGATCGTGAGCCCGAGGTAGGCGGTGTCGCCGCCCTCGATCTCGATGGTCGGGTCGCTCAGATCGAACTGGAGCGCACCGTCGTGGCCGGTGAAGTGCACCGCCCCGGTGAAGCCGATGCTGCCCGAGATCGGCGACGCCTGGAGTTCGCCCTGGGCCGCATCCCAGATGAAATCGGGCGTCTCGTACCGCATGTCGTCGCTCACGGTCCACTCGCCGTTCGCGATGCTGCCGCTGACGTACGAGCGGAAGCTCTCTTTCACGCCCCAGCGCAGCTCGGCCGACCCGACCGCGCAGGTGCCGCTCGTCTCGGTGGCCTCGGTGGCGCTCGGAGCAGCGGTCGCCGCGGTGGCGGGGGCTGCGAGAGCAAGAAGGGCCAGGGATCCCGCCGCGGCGAGGCGCCTCCACGCGCGTGCGGGGCGGTGGTGTTGCGACGCTGTTGCGTTCATGGAGCGGGCCTTCCTGGGGGTCTGCAAAGCATTCATTCTAGGAGTCTCGGTCGAGAAGCAGCCGGGGCAGGCCCCGAGCATTGAGGGGAAGAGGGCCCGCCTGGGCCGGTCTGTGCGCGGCCTGGGTCGCGGTCAGTCGCTGCCGGCGCCGCGGCGCTGGGCCACGACGAGCCCGGTGGTGCCGCCGGCGATGAGCAGGAGGAGGAGCGAACCGGCCCACCATACCCACATCGGGGTGCCGGTGTCGCTGAGGCCCGCGGCCTGCAGCTGACCCGATTCGGCCTCGGCGGCGATCGCCGCGACCTTCTTCTTCGCATCCTTCTTCTTCGCGTCGGCCTGCTTCTTGTCGAGCACCGTGATCTTCGCGCCGGCATCGGTGCTGCCCTGCAGAGTCAGCGTGTGCTCGCCCGGCTCGATGTCGTCGGGCAGGGTGCCGATCCACCGCACCGTACCGGCCTTGTTCGCGCCGGCGTTGTCGTCGAGCACGGTCGGTTCGGAGTACAGCACGACCAGGATGTCGCGCTCGCTCGCCTCGAAGCCGGTCGCCTCGAGCTCGATCTCGCCGCCGGGCACGATGTCCTGGGCGTCGGTGAGAATCGTGATGCCGGTCGTCGCGGGCGGGGTGGCCGCTGCCGTGCGCTTCTGGCCGACGGTCGAGGCCACCGTGGTCGAGCCGAAGCCCGCATGGTTGACCGCTCCGACAGTGAAGGTGACGGGATCGATGCCGAACGATCCACCGCCGGTGCCGCTGCTTCCGCTGCCGCCGCCGCTGATCGCGCCCGAGACGGGCACACCGCTCCAGGTGACCTCGCCGTTCGCACCGACCGACTTGCCCGCCGCACCGAGGTTCAGCGTGAAGGTGCTGCCGCCCGCCGAGATGGTGCCCGAGGTCGCGCTCGACACGGTGATGACCGGGTTGCTGAAGGTCTCGCTCATGAGGCCCTTATGTCCGGTGAAGGTGACGACCCCCGAGTACTGCACGGAGCCCGTCTGGCTCGCCGCATCCCACGAGCTGCTGGCCTGCGGGAAGACATAGCCGCCGCTGCCGCCGCCGACACCGCTCGTGCTCACGGAGCCCTTGGCGATCGGGCCGGTCGCATAGTTCGCGAAGCCCGACGAGACGCCCCAGATCAGCGAACCGGGCTGCTGCTGCCCCGGAGTCGGAGCGACCGGAGTCGGGGTCGGCTTCGGCTCGGGTTCGGGCTTCGGCTGAGGCTTCTCGGGGTCGGTAGGCTTGGCGTCGCTCGCCTCACCCACAGTGAAGGTGACCGCGTCAAGTACTTCGCCGACCTCGTACTGCTGGAACACCGGCACGCCTTCGGCACGGAGCGTCGTTCGTACGCCCTTCCAGGTGACCGCGCCATTGCCGGCGACGCTGCGCACCGACTCACCGAGGTGCAAGTCGGCAATCGCCGTCTGCTTGCCGGCGTACGTCGCATACAGCACTGCCGTGCGCGCGTCGGAGACCTTGATCACGGGGTCGGCGAGCGAGAAGCTCAGCGCACCACCGTGCGCGCTGAACGAGACCCCGCCTGCGTAACGCACTTCACCGGTCTCGGCACGGCTGTTCCATTCGCCTCCCGCGAGCTGGGGGAAGTTGAAGATGTTGCCGGTGCGGGTCGCGTTGCCGCTCAGCCCCACCTTGCCGTCAGAGTTGCTCTCGATGTACGAGCGGAACGAATCCTTGATGCCCCACTGCAGGCCTCCCGTAGTCGGCTTCGGGTCGGGGTTCTCGGGTTCTGTCTTCGACTTGAAGTTCACGACCGTGCGCAGCTCCTGAGCCGGGTTCGCCGTGTTGACGCCGCCGGCATAGCTGTAGATGCCGAACTTACCGCCCTTCACGAGCTCGGCCGGCTGCTTCAGCGTGACGGTCCAGGTGAATGATCCCGTCGCAGGATCGAGCTCGACCCACTGCCCGCGGACTTCTTCACGGAACGCATCCGGAACATCGTTTTCGAGCGTGTCCGCTGCCAGCGCCCAGCCGCGGTTCGACTTATCCATCTTGCGCTGGTCGCTCTTGACGCCTTCCGACGGCTTCCACTGCTCAGCGAAGTTGCCGAACACTACGAAAGTGCCCTGCGGCTTGTCCGCAGGAATCGGCTGTCCCAGCCCGCCGAGGTTCGCGTACGGGTCGAACCCGGTTCCCTTGACGACGAGCGTGTCGCCCTCTGTCACCTCGGTGTTGCCGAGCTCGGTGACGCCGTCCGCCTGATAGACCGTGATCGACGGCTCGAAGTCGGCACCGTTCGGGCGTTCGGTGTCGGTGTAATCCAACCCGAGCTTGAATTCTTGCGCCTGGTTATTCACACCACCGGCACCATAGGTATACACGCCGTAGTCACCCGAGATCGTCGCAGCATCCTTCGGCTCGGCGAGCGTCAGCTCGGCGGTCCAACTGCCATCCGCCGCAAGCGGCACCCACTGATTGCGCACCATCGCCTGGTACTGCGCGGGCACCTGGTCGAGCACGTTCTCCGCGAGCACCCACCCCTGCGGACCGACCTTCCGATCCTTCGACGACACCCCATCAGCCGGGCTCCACGCGGCAGCGAACTTGCCGAACACCACATATGATCCCTGCGGCAGCGTGCTGGGAATCGGCATTCCCCGACCACCGATGTTCGCTTCGGGATCGAACCCGGTGCCCTTCACCGTCAGCTTGTCACCCTTGTACACCTTCGCCCCCGCAGCCAACGGCGTCACCGAATCTCCCAGGAACACCCGCACCTCAGGCGACCATCCCTTCGGGCGTTCGGTGTCGGTGTAATCCAACCCGAGCTTGAATTCTTGCGCCTGGTTATTCACACCACCGGCACCATAGGTATACACGCCGTAGTCACCCGAGATCGTCGCAGCATCCTTCGGCTCGGCGAGCGTCAGCTCGGCGGTCCAACTGCCATCCGCCGCAAGCGGCACCCACTGATTGCGCACCATCGCCTGGTACTGCGCGGGCACCTGGTCGAGCACGTTCTCCGCGAGCACCCACCCCTGCGGACCGACCTTCCGATCCTTCGACGACACCCCATCAGCCGGGCTCCACGCGGCAGCGAACTTGCCGAACACCACATATGATCCCTGCGGCAGCGTGCTGGGAATCGGCATTCCCCGACCACCGATGTTCGCTTCGGGATCGAACCCGGTGCCCTTCACCGTCAGCTTGTCACCCTTGTACACCTTCGCCCCCGCAGCCAACGGCGTCACCGAATCTCCCAGGAACACCCGCACCTCAGGCGACCAGGTCACGTCGGGAATTTCCGGGGTCGTCGCTGCCGGAGTGGAGAACGAGAGCGAGTCGGCGGCCTGCCCGCCGTACTGGCCGAGCTCGGCGGGGATGATGGTGTCCGCGAAAGTGCCAGCGACGTCGCTCCATGCGCTGAGACCGTCGGCCTCGGTTGCTGCTCCAGTGGCGGCGATCGTCGCAATAACGACGCGCTGCAGGGCTTCGGCGCCGGGAGCCGCATCAACACTCATCTCCGCGCTCAGGACGGCTGAGCCATCGGCCGCTATCTCGATGCGCGGGTTCTGCATCACGATGCTGAAGCCGTGCGCCTCGTTCAGAAAGTTCACACCACCGGTGTAGGCGATGGTGCCCGTGCCTGCGGCCGGGTCGAATGTCGACTCGGCCGACTCCGGATAGTGCACAATGCCTTCGTCCGACAGCGTCGCGCCGCCGAAGACCATTTGCGCACCGCCGGCGAATCGCAGATAGTTGCGCCAGCTGGCCTTGAAGCCCCAATCGAGCGCGCCGCCGTCCTCGCGAATCGTCTCGAGAACCGCCGGGAGCGCGGTGGGGGCTACCGCAGCCTGCGCCTCTGCGGTGCTGGAGTCCTCTGCCGTAGCGTCGGCCAAGGGCTTCCCAGCATCCGCAACCGGAGCATCGGCAGGAGCATCGTCCGGCGCTTCCACAGAAGCATCGGCTTCGACCGCTGGCGCTTCCACAGAAGCATCGGCTTCGACCGCCGGCGCTTCGGCGCCTTGCAGTTCGACCTGCTCGGCTGCGGGATCCGCCGGAAGTTCTTCCGCATAGGCCGCGCTGCCGCCGATGAATGCACCTCCCGCCACAAGTGCGGTCGCCAGTAGTGCGGCGATCGATCCGCGGGTGCGTCGGCGTGCAAACATGCGCAAGCTGCTCCTTGACAGTGTGGGTGATGACAGCCGCCGCGAGCGAATCGCGACATGAGATCAGATCCAAGTAAGGCGTGCCTTACTGAACGGCCATGCAATAGTCTGACGAATATCATCTGATGATGCAAGTCGGGCCCTGTCCACAAGAATTTCTCACGGGTCGGCCAGGGTCTTCTCAGCACCGCAGCGCGCCCGGAACGTGCCGCACCCCGGGCCGTTGTTGCAGAAGCGTTGCCGCCGGATCGAAGTGTGCGGTGCGAGCTCGTTCGGACGTGCGAGCTCAATCGGAGCTTCACAGCGCATTCCATCCGAGGGAGCTCGCACGTCCGAGGGAGCTCACGGATCGGGCGCGCGACGCATCCGACACCGCAACCCGCGAAGACGCCGGAACGTTCGCTCCCGGCACCATCCGGCCCCGGGCCTGCGCGCGTAGACTCGAAAGGCATGCGCAGACGAGTGCTGCGCCCGAGCAGACTCCCCGAAGGAGGCCCCGATGAGCACCCCCATCACCCCCGACAGCGGCCACGACTTCGCCCTGAGCGACGCCGAGTGGCGCGACCGCCTCTCCCCCGACGAGTACGCCGTGCTGCGCCAGGCCGGCACCGAGCGACCGGGCACCGGCGAGCTGCTCCACGAGGAGCGCGCGGGCCTCTACACCTGCCGCGCCTGCGGTAACGAACTCTTCGTCGCGGGCACCAAGTTCGATGCGGGCTGCGGCTGGCCGAGCTTCTACGAGAGCGTGCGCCCCGAAGCGGTCGAGCTGCTCGAGGATGCGAGCATGGGCATGGTGCGCACGGAAGTGCGCTGCGCCCGATGCGGGTCGCACCTCGGCCATGTCTTCCCCGATGGCTTCGGCACGCCGACCGGCAACCGATACTGCATGAACTCCCTCGCGCTCGAGTTCGCCGAGGGCGCCGAGCCCTCCGAGACGCAGACGACCGAGGGCAAGGGATCGACGTCTTGACCGCCACTCCCCTGCCTGCACGCGAGGCGATCCGCCTCCGTCGTTCGCACTCGAAGCTGACCGGCGAGGCTCCGTCGACCGCCGAACTGCTCGATATGCTCAGCGTGCTGTCGTCGGTCGCAGATCATTCGGGGCTGCGCCCGTGGCGCATCATCGAGCTGCGCGGCGACGCCCGCGACCGGCTCGGCAAGGGGCTCGCGAAGGCCGCCGGCGAGGACCGCGAGAAGTACATCTCGAAAGCGCACCGCGCCCCGCTGGTGCTCGCTATCGTGGTGAGCCCGGTCGCGAGCGAGAAGGTGCCCGTGTGGGAGCAGGAGGCCGTCGCGAGCGGCGTCGCGCACACCCTCGGGCTGCTGCTGCACGAGGCGGGGTGGGGTTCGATCTGGCGTACGGGCAAGCTCACCCGCGAGAAGCCGGTGCGCAAGGCGCACCTGCTCGAGAAGGGCGAGTACCTGCTCGGCTGGCTCTACGTCGGCGGCATCCCCGAGAGGGATCAGAAGCACAAACCGCGCCGCCCGCTCGACGCGCGGCGCCATCTCAGCGCACTGTAACGAGGCTGCCGCGGGTCGGCTCGGGCCGACCATTGTCGTGAAGCGCCACCGTTCACGAACGCAGGCTTCTCCGGCGCCATATCGGGCCTGCAGCTGCCCCGGTACGCGCTATGGCCCCGGCGATCAGTGCGTCGTGCGCGGCCTACCGGGCAGCGCGGCGACCGCGACCGCGACGAGAGCGACGAGCGTGCCGATGAGCATACCGATACTGACACCGCCCGCGAGCGGCACCCCCGCTTCGAGCATCACCGAAGCGATCAGCTGACCGGCGACGTTCGCCATGCTGATCAGCAGCACACCTGCGACACGCACGAGCAGCGTGATGATCGCGATGAAGATCGCGCCGAGGATGCCGCCGATGTACAGCACCGGTTCGCTCGGCCAGTGCTGCGGCCACCCGTTCAGCGCGATCGAGACGGCGGCGAGCACCGCGAGCACCACGGTGCCGACGACGAAGCTGACGAAAGTCGCCGACAGCACGCTCTCCATCGCCGACCGCAGCAGCCCGTTGACCGCGGACTGCCACGAGACGCCGAACCCGGCGATGAGCGGCACGATGACGAACCAGGGGGAGCCCTGGAGCACCCCGCCCGAAATGCTGCCCGCGACCGAGATCACGACCGCGACGATCACGAGCCCCGTGCCGATGAGGCGAGTCAGCGTGGGCGCGACCTTGCCGGCCGGGCCGAGGCCCGCCTGGTCGAGCACGAGCCCGCCGATGACCTGGCCGGCAACCACGCCGACCGTGAACAGGGCGACCCCGATCAGGGGCGCGACGAGCGACTGACCGAGTACGAATACCGCGCCGGCGGCCCCGCCGAGCGTCGCCCAGAGCGGGAAGCGGCCCGAACGCAGTTCGGTCTTCAGCTTGCCGAAACCGCGCCTCGCCCGCGCCGAACAGATCGTGATGACCGCGACCAGCACGAGGCCCGAAGCGAACGAATAGCAGGCGGCGACGAACCCGCCGCCGAGCTCCTGACTGAGGCCCCCGTTGACGCGCGATTGCGCCGCGACCAGCATGCCCGCGATGCATGCGCCGAAGAGCGCGGCCGGGATGCGCAATTTGTCGTGCATTCGCACCACTCTATCGACCCGTGCCGAACTCGCGTGCGGGATCTGGTGCACAATTCTCGACTGATTCTGCACTTATCTCCGCACGCGGCGGGAAGAACGCTTCACCGGGCCGGTTCAGAGCCCCCCGCCGGACTTGCTTTCGGCGCTCAGGGCAACGCGTCAGCGTTGCGCGCCGGAAGCCGGTGAAGCCGTGCTTCGCCGGGGCCGGTTCAGAGTCCGGCGCGGGGGCGAAGACGAAAGCGGCCCGGGGTTTCCCGGGCCGCTGAGGCAGAGCCCCCCGCCGGACTCGAACCGGCCACCTGCGGTTTACAAGGCCGCTGCTCTACCAGATGAGCTAGGGAGGCGTGGGCGGCGAAACCGCCCCCAGGCAGTCTACTAGACGGAAACGCCCACGGATCACCGTGCGGGACCCGTGGGCGTTTCCGTCGACGCGGGTCAGCCGGCAGTTGCGGCGTCGGCTTCCTTCGCGGCGTCAGCGTCCTTCGACTCGTCCTTCGCGGCGTCCTTCGACGCGTCGCCGCCCTTCGCGGCCTTCTCGACCTCGGCCTTGACCTTGAGCAGGTAGTTCTCGAGGTCGCCGTCGCGGCCCGAGAGCCACTGCTGGCCGTTGACGATCACGAGCGGGGTCGAGATGAGACGCTGCGGTTCGCCTTCCGGCTGCAGCTCCTGGCCGGTCTGATCGAGCGCGATCTGGGCGCCCTCTGCGAGACCGACGACGCCGGTCTCGGTCGCGGCCTTCGTGTTCGAGGCGACGAAGTCGGCGAAGCGGCGATCCTTGACGCACTGCTTCAGCTCCGTGTCGACGTTCGCCCCGGCGGCCTTGGCCTGGTCGAGCAGCTCGTCGTCGGTGAGGCCCTGCGTGTTCTCGGACGGCTGCACCTCGGCGCTGAGCAGCGCATTGTGCAGCTTGAAGGCGGCATCGGGCTGCTGCTCGACGACGCAGCCGAACAGGTTCGCGGCGCGGGTCGAGTACTTGGTGCCGAGCGATGCCGGGTCGAGGAAGTTGAGGGGGTACACCTGCAGGGTGATGTCGCCGCTGCCGACGTAGTTCTCGAGCATGGTGCCGTTGGCCTGCTCGAAGGCGCCGCAGGCGGGGCACATGTAGTCGGCGTAGACGGTGACGTCGAGCGGCAGCTCATCGCGGTTCACCTCGGGCGCCTTGCGCGTCTCGTCCGACTGCAGTGCGGCGGTCTTCTGCACCTTCAGGTCCTTGCCGAAGACGACACCGCCCGAGGCCATGTTGGCGGGGCCGGGGCCGGCGGGAGCGGTCGCCTGCTGGACGACGAGCCCGACGATGGCGAGGATCGCCACGATGCCGAGCACGATGCCGCCCTGGATGAAGAGGCGGTTGCGCTTCTCGCGCTTCTGCTCCTGCTCGCGGGCGGCGCGGGCCTGCTCGCGAGCCTGCTGGCGGCGTTCGTTCTTGGTAGGACGAGCGTTCGATTCATTCGACATGGCTGTGGAAGTTTTCTCTCGTGATGTGATCGCGGGGTCGGGCCGCGCTACTTCTTCTTGTTGGCGCGGCGAGCAGCGCGGTTATTGCCCTCTGCGGGCACCTGCTGGCCGAATGCGCCGCGCTCGGTGGGAGCCTGCTGCGCCTGAGCGGCACGGCCGCCTGCGGCGGCACGGGCCCCGGCACCGCCCGACCCGGCGTTCGCGCCCGAGACCTCGGGGTCGCCGTCTTCATCGGGGGCGCTGTAGCTGAGCTTCGACTGGTCGGTCGCCTGCTCCGTTTCGAGGCCGCCGCCTTCGAGGTGCACGTGATCCTGCGGGCCTTCGGCCGGGCGCACTTTGACCTCGAGGTTGTAGAGCAGACCCATGGATTCCTCCTTGATCTGCCCCATCATGCCCTCGAACATGGTGTAGCCCTCGCGCTGGTATTCGACGAGCGGGTCGCGCTGGGCCATGGCGCGCAGGCCGATGCCCTCCTTGAGATACTCCATCTCGTAGAGGTGGTCGCGCCAGCGTCGGTCGATCGTGGTGAGCACGACGCGGCGCTCGAGCTCGCGCGTCGCCTCCTCGCCGAGGGCGGCCTCGCGGTTCTGGTAGGCGACCTCGGCATCGGAGAGGATCTCGCGGCGCAGGAACGCCTTGTCGATCTTCGAGCTGCCGGCTTCGGCGAGCAGCTCGTCGACGGTGATGCTCACGGGGTAGACCTGCTTGAGGTCGCTCCAGAGGGCGTCGAAATCCCAATCCTGGTCGGTGCCGTGCGAGTCGAGGATCGCGTCGATCGTCTGCACGCGGAAGGCGTCGATGCGGTCCTCGATGGTGCCGCCGTCGAGGATCTGCTGGCGGTCGGTGTAGATCGCCTTGCGCTGGCGGTCGAGCACGTCGTCGTACTTCAGCACGTTCTTGCGGATCTCGGCGTTGCGCTGCTCGACCTGGCTCTGCGCGCTCTGGATGGCGCGGGTGACCATCTTCGATTCGATCGCGAGGTCGTCGGGGAAGCCGTCGCGGTTCATGAGCGATGCGGCCGCGCCCGAGTTGAACAGGCGCATGAGATCGTCGGCGAGCGACAGGTAGAAGCGGCTCTCGCCGGGGTCGCCCTGACGGCCCGAGCGGCCGCGCAGCTGGTTGTCGATGCGGCGCGATTCGTGGCGCTCGGTACCGAGCACGTAGAGCCCGCCGGCGGCGGCGACCTTGTCGGCCTCCTCCGAGACGGCCTCCTTCACCGCAGCGAAGACGTCGTCCCAGGCGGCCTCGTAGGCGTCCGGATCGTCTTCGGTCGAGAGGCCGCGCGCGGCCATCTCCTGCACCGCGAGGAACTCGGCGTTGCCGCCGAGCATGATGTCGGTACCGCGGCCGGCCATGTTGGTGGCGACGGTGACGGCGCCGAGTCGGCCGGCCTGCGCGATGATCGCGGCCTCGCGCGCGTGGTTCTTCGCGTTGAGCACCTCGTGGCGCACGCCCTTCTTCGCGAGCAGGCGCGAGATGTACTCGCTCTTCTCGACGCTGGTCGTGCCGACGAGCACGGGCTGGCCCTTCTCGTGGCGCTCGGCGATGTCTTCGACGGCCTGCGTGAACTTCGCCTCCTCGTTCTTGTAGACGAGGTCGGGCTGGTCCTTGCGGATGAGGGGTTTGTTCGTCGGGATCGGCACGACACCGAGCTTGTAGGTCGACATGAACTCGCCGGCCTCGGTCTCGGCGGTGCCGGTCATGCCCGAGAGCTTCTCGTAGAGGCGGAAGTAGTTCTGCAGCGTGACGGTCGCGAGCATCTGGTTCTCGGCCTTGACCTGCACGCCTTCCTTCGCCTCGATGGCCTGGTGCATGCCCTCGTTGTAGCGGCGGCCGGCGAGGATGCGGCCGGTGTGCTCGTCGACGATGAGCACCTCGCCGTTCAGCACGACGTAGTCCTTGTCGCGGGTGAAGAGGGCCTTCGCCTTGATCGAGTTGTTGAGGAACGAGATGAGGGGGGTGTTCACCGACTCGTAGAGGTTGGTGATGCCGAGGTGGTCTTCGACCTTCTCGATGCCCGGCTCGAGCACGCCGATGGTGCGCTTCTTCTCGTCGACCTCGTAGTCGACCTCGGGCTGCAGCTTGCGCGCGACGCGGGCGAACTCGGCGAACCAGCGGTTGGCTTCGCCCGAGGCGGGGCCCGAGATGATGAGCGGGGTGCGGGCCTCGTCGATGAGGATCGAGTCGACCTCGTCGATGATGGCGAAGAAGTGGTCGCGCTGCACACGCTCGGCGGCGCTCGAGGCCATGTTGTCGCGCAGGTAGTCGAAGCCGAACTCGTTGTTCGTGCCGTAGGTGACGTCGGCGTTGTACTGCTCTCGGCGCACGGTCGGGTCCTGGCCCGCGATGATGCAGCCGGTGGTCATGCCGAGGGCGCGGAAGACGCGGCCCATGAGCTCGCTCTGGTAGGTGGCGAGGTAGTCGTTGACAGTGACGATGTGCACGCCCTTGCCGGCGAGCGCGTTCAGGTACGCGGGCAGGGTCGCGACGAGGGTCTTGCCCTCACCGGTCTTCATCTCGGAGATGTTGCCGTGGTGCAGGTTCGCGCCGCCCATGACCTGCACGTCGAAGGGGCGCAGGCCGATAGTGCGCTTCGCCGCCTCGCGCACCGCGGCGAACGCCTCGGGCAGCAGGTCGTCGAGGGTTTCGCCCTTGGCGAGACGCTCGCGGAACTCCGCGGTCTCCTCGCGCAGCTCCTCATCGCTCAGGTCGGCGAATGACGGTTCGAGATCTGCGACCGTCTTCGCGATCCGCTCCATCTTCTTCAGCGTGCGGCCTTCGCCGACGCGAAGAAGCTTCTCGAGAACTGTCGCCACGTTGTTACTCCTGATACGGTTTGCCCGGCAGATCCGTCGATTCCATGAATCGCCGCCGTTGCCAAATTGAGACAACAACTCAGCTTAGCAATGCCGATCTCGGGGCTCACTGTGGATTCCAAGAGTGCCCGCCGGCGGTCTCCGCGCTCCGGCTGCGCCTGCGACACCTCCGAACGAGATCTTTTTTGAATCATTCAAAATAACGAGTAGACTGTCGGCATGACCTCCACCGCTACCCCGCCCGACGCCGCCGCGCGTCTCGGCGCCGCGGGCCTGCGCTCGACCGCGCCCCGTCGGGCCGTGCTCGAGGCGCTCTCGCGGGGCGGTCATCTCGATGCGAGCGACGTGTTCGACGCGCTCAAGCACGACCTGCCGGGCACCTCGCTGCAGGCGATCTACATCGTGCTCAGCGCGCTCACGAACGCGGGCCTGCTGCGCAAGATCGAGTCGACCGGCGGCCCGGCCCGCTACGAGGCCCGCATCGGCGACAACCACCATCATCTCGTCTGCCGCGCATGCGGCCGCATCGAAGACGTCGACTGCGTCATCGGCGCTGCCCCGTGCCTGACGCCGAGCGACACGGCGGGCTTCACCGTCGAGCAGGCCGAAGTCGTCTTCCACGGCATGTGCGCCGCTTGCTCGCGCGACGCTCGCGCAGACAGCGCTGTCGGCGCGAACTGATCCCTGCCGACACCCCCGAGCCACCATTCACCGCAACGCACCACCGCAACCCGAAAGGATCACCATGTCAGAGCAGAAGCTGACGACGACCCAGACCGGCACGCCCATCGCCAGCGACGAGCACTCGCTCACCGTCGGCGCCGACGGGCCCACCGTGCTGCACGACCGCTACCTGGTCGAGAAGCTCGCCGCATTCAACCGCGAGCGCGTGCCCGAGCGCAACCCGCACGCGAAGGGCGCCGGCGCGTTCGGCGAGTTCGTCGTCACCGAGGACGTCTCGCAGTACACCCGCGCGGCCGTCTTCCAGAAGGGCGCCAAGAGCGAGACGCTGCTGCGCTTCTCGTCGGTCGCGGGCGAGCAGGGCTCCCCCGACACGTGGCGCGACGTGCGCGGCTTCTCGCTGCGCTTCTACACGACCGAGGGCAACCTCGACATCGTCGGCAACAACACCCCGACCTTCTTCCTGCGCGACGCGATCAAGTTCCCCGACTTCATCCACTCGCAGAAGCGTCTCGGCGACTCCGGCCTGCGCGACGCCGATATGCAGTGGGACTTCTGGACCCTCTCGCCCGAATCGGCCCACCAGGTCACCTACGTGATGGGACCGCGCGGCCTCTCGAAGTCGTGGCGCCACATGAACGGCTACGGCTCGCACACCTACCAGTGGATCAACGCCGACGGCGAGCGCTTCTGGGTGCAGTACCACTTCCTCTCGCAGCAGGGCGTCGTGCCCATGTCGCCCGAGGATGCGGAGCGCATCGCCGGTGAAGACGCCGACTACTACCGACGCGATCTCTTCGACTCGATCGCGCAGGGCGACTATCCGTCGTGGGACGTCTACGTGCAGGTCATGCCGTACGAGGAGGCGAAGACCTACCGCTTCAACCCCTTCGATCTCACGAAGACCTGGCCGAAGGCCGACTACCCCCGCATCAAGGTGGGCACCTTCACGCTGAACCGCAACCCGCAGAACTTCTTCGCCGAGATCGAGCAGGCCGCCTTCTCGCCCGGCAACCAGGTTCCCGGCACCGGCATCTCGCCCGACAAGATGCTCATGGCCCGCGTGTTCTCGTACGCGGACGCGCAGCGCTACCGCATCGGCGCGAACTACAACCAGCTGCCGGTGAACCAGCCGCACGCCACCGAGGCGAACCACTACATGCACCAGGGCAACATGCAGTACCACTTCCCGCCCGCATCGCAGCGCGTCTACCACCCGAACTCGTTCGGCGCTGCCGGCGGCCCGGCGGTCAACCCGTCGGCGGGCGTCGAAGCGACCTGGGAGGCCGACGGCGAGCTCGTGCGCTCTGCGGCGACGCTGCGCGCGGATGACGGCGACTTCGTGCAGCCCGGCATCCTCTACCGCGACGTGTTCTCGGACGAGGAGCGCGCCTACCTCAAGGCGAACCTCGAGGGCCAGGCCAAGGCGATCACCATCGACGAGATCCGTGAGCGCTTCTTCCAGTACTGGACGAACGTGGACGCGGGCCTCGGCCAGCACCTGCGCGACGCGTACGCCGCCGGCGCGGGCGACCGCGCGACCGACGTGCACGAGGGCTGATTCCTCTCGCGAGCGGTGAACCGGGCCGGTCTTCTCACTCGAGAAGGCCGGCCCTTCACTGTTCCCGGTGCACTCGTGATGCCGGCTCGCCCCACGGGCCCGGGCGCGCCGACGGCGCGCCCGCCCGCGACTCCTCGCGACCGCTCAGCCGCGGGATGCCAGGATGGAGAGGTGAGCGGCAATCTCGGCGCGGGCTCCCTCGTGATCCTGCCCACCTACGACGAGCGCGAGACCCTGCCCGCCACGATCGCCGGTGTGCGCGAGCATCTGCCCGGCGCCGACATCCTCGTCATCGACGATGCGAGCCCCGACGGCACGGGCGTTCTCGCCGACGCGATCGCGGCCGAATCGACCGGTGTCGCCGTGCAGCATCGCAGCGGCAAGCTCGGACTCGGCACCGCCTACCTCCAGGGGTTCCGCCACGCGATCGACCACGGTTACCGCTTCGCGATCGAGATGGATTCGGACGGGTCGCACCGCCCCCGCGATCTCCCCGCACTGCTCGTCGCGGCGGAGGACGGCGCGGGCCTCGCGATCGGGGCGCGCTGGGTACCCGGCGGCGAGATCGTGGGCTGGCCCCGCTATCGGCGCTGCATCTCGCGCACCGGCACCGGAGTGGCCCGGGTCGCGCTGCGCTCGCAGCTGCACGACCTGACGAGCGGGTTCCGCGTCATCGATACGGCATGGCTCGCCCGGCTCGATCTCGAGTCGATCGATTCGCAGGGGTACGGGTTCCAGGTCGAGACGGCGTGGCGGCTCGAGACGATGGGGTGCCCGATCGCCGAGGTGCCGATCGTGTTCGTCGAGCGCGCGGGCGGGCGGTCGAAGATGTCGTGCGCGATCGTGCTCGAAGCGCTCTACGGGGTGCTGCGCTGGGGGTGGCGGCTGCGCTTCCCGCGCCGCGAGCCGGCGTAACGCGTGCGGGCGTAACGCGTGCGGGCGTAACGCGTGCGGGCGTAACGCGTGCGGGCGTAACGCGTGCGGGCCCGCGCCCCCGAACCGGTCGGGGTGCGCGGGCCCGCACGGGGTGTTCGCTCAGTCGTCGCTGAGCGAGATCACACCGTAGTTCCATCCCTTGCGACGGTAGACGACGCTCGGCTTCTCGGAGCCGGCTTCGACGAAGAGGAAGAAGTCGTGGCCGACGAGCTCCATCTGGTCGACGGCCTCTTCGACCGACAGCTTCTCAGCCGGGAACTCCTTCGTACGGATGACGACGGGGCTGTAGTCCTGTTCTTCGTCGGTGCCGACGACGGGCACCGCACCGGTCGCCACCGCGTTCAGCACCTCGGCGGGTGCGGGAGTGATGTCGACTCCCGCGAAGTCTTCTGCCGACGCATCGGCGAGCGAGGTGCGGCCGCGACCGCGGCGATCCTGGCGCTTGTCCTTCATGCGACGGATGCGTTCGAGCACGCGCCCGTAGGCCATGTCGAAGGCCGTGTACTTGTCGCCGCCCACGGATTCTGCGCGAATCACGGGGCCCGGGCCGATGAGCGTGATCTCGACGCGATCGCCGTGCTTGGGGCTGCGATCGGTCTGCCTGGAGACCCTGACCTCGAGCGCCTGCGCCTTGGGCAGCAGGCCCGCCACCTTCTCCGTCTTCGTTTCGACGTAGTTCTCAAACCGATCGGTGATCCCGACGTTCTTGCCGCGGATGTTCACGTCCATAGTGACCTCCCAGGTGACTCAGGCGGGTGGGCCAGTGCGGCGCACCGTTACGCCTTTGATCGAACTCTACCGCGTGCGGGGCGGCCGGTTCCACCTGTTCCGCGTCTGCTGATGAAACTCCGAGCCCGCCGCCTCGGTCGTCGTGTCGGGGCACCGCGCACACGACGGCCGCGGCGACCACCCGGGCGCCCGCGATTTCCAGGCGCTCCGCGGCGGCGCGCAGCGTCGCGCCCGTCGTGACGATGTCATCGACGAGCACGACCTCTCGCCCGCGAAGAAGTTTTTCGCACGACCGTTTCACGGCGACCCTCCGGGCGTTTCGCTCGCGCTCACGGGAGGCGAGCCCGACCTGCGCGATGCGCCCGGGGAGGGCCCGCAGCGCCGGCAGGCGCATCGCGGCGATGCGGCGCCCGCGAAGGCCGTTCGCGGCCCGCTCCCCCGGCGCTCCGCGCCGCAGCGCGCGGGCGATCAGCAGCTCGACGTGCCGGTAGCCGCGCCGGCGCACCTGCGCCCGTCGCGACGGCACGGCGACGACCAGAGGCGCGCCGGGCCCCCGGCATTGTGCGAGCGCGGCGCGCAGCGGGGCGCTCAGACGCGGCGCGAGCTCGCGGGCGAACCGCGCCCGCCCCGCGTGCTTGTACAGCACGAGCATCGCGCGCACGGGTCCGTCGTAGACTCCGGCCGCGAAGCACGGCAGGCCGATGTCGCGCTCGACCAGCGTCGGCGGGGCGCGCACCTCGGCGAGGCACGCGTCGCAGCAATCGCGATCAGCAGCGCCGCAGCCGAGGCACGCGGTGGGCCAGAGCAGGGCGAGCAGGTCGAGCCCGAGCTCTCGTATCGCCGGCATCATCACGCGCATGGCCCCAGGCTCGTCGCAGAACACCGCGCGCACCACCGCAGAATGGCGAATGTGCGAAAGCAGGCGCCGATGACGTCGCGGGCCGCCCTGTGGAGGAAGGACCGCAGGGCGGTGCCACGCGATCCCTGTCGAGCCCGGCCCGGGTCACTCCTGCTTCGCGAGCACCGAGATGTCACCGATCGAGCGCTGCCAGCCGCCGCCCTGCGAGGCGTAGAGCTCGCCGTCGGCCGCGCGCACGCGCAGTTGGGCTCGGCTGCCGCCGCTCGCGATCTGCACGCCGCCCGGCACCGACCCCTGCTCGTTCCAGAGCAGACCGACGCCGCCGACGCCGACATTGCCCGCGCCGCCCTCGCGCGTCAGCGTCGCGAAGCGCGTCGAGTCGATCCAGTCGAAGTCGATCGCATCGCCCTCTGCCCACATGCGCACATCGGCTTCGGAGGTCGTGCGCACCGGGGCACTGGCCTCGTCGCGCACCACACCGGCGACGGCGACGACGCTGTAATCATCGCCGCTCTGCGCGAGCGCCGCGATGCGGCTGCCGTCGGGCGACACCTGCACGACCGACGCCCCGAAGCCCGCCAGCCAGGGCGCCGGCAGCGCGTAGCCCGTTCCGTTCGCGCCCGAGACCCAGATCTCGCCCGCCGCGTTCGTGCTCCAGGTGTAGCCGTAGAGGTCGAGGTCGGGGGCGAGCAGGTTCGGGCGCTCGTCGACGACGGTGCGCGACCCCGCCACGATCCGGCTGACGCCGTGCGCGCCGAGCGACGCGGCCAGCGAACCGTCGTCGGAGAGCATGATCGCCGTCGGCCCGTCTTCGACGAGCGCACCACCGAACTGCGCATTCTCGACGAACTCGCCGTGCTCGATCGTGCCGAAGGCGCCGTCGCGGATCACGGAGGGATTCAGCGTCTCGACCACCGGCACCGACGGCTGTTCGGCCGCCCCGCCGACCTCGCGGATGGTGGCGCCGTTCGCCAGCACGTCGAAGCCGATGACCCCGGGCACCGATTTGAGGCTCTCGCGCAGCTGGGCGAACATCTCGGCCATCGCGTCGGGCCCCGCCTCGACCGCCTCGGCGGTGAGATCGATGCGGGCCCGACCGTCGAGCACGGTGACCGCCGAGGTGGCGAGCGCAGTGCCCGACGGGAAGCCGCTGTGCAGCACCTCGCCCATGCGCTCGCTCGGGCCCGCGAGCAGGCCGTTCACGATCTCGGTCGCGAGCGAGGCCCGGCTGAGGTACCAGCGCGTCTCGGGCACCATGAGCCCGGCCGAGGTCGCGAAATAGACCTGGTGAGGCGACCAGACCGCGGTGAACGTCGTGCGGTCGAGGATGATGCCCGCGGGCGCCGATGAGATGCGCCACTCGCCGTCGACCTGCTCGAATTCGAAGCGCATGTCGGTGCTCGGGCCGGGGCCGATCGGCAGCAGCTCCCCCTGCCCATCGACCTTCGCGATCGCCGACACCTCGAGCACCCCGCTCGACTCCCCCTCGGTCGAATAGAGACGTGCGCCCTCGTCGACGACGACGCCGAACGACGGGTCCCACTGCTCGCCGTATGCGGGGGTGAGAAACTCTCGGGCGACGGCGTAGTCGGCCTCGTTCGAGGAGGCGGCGAGCACGAAGCCGCGCACGATGTCCTCCTGGCTCGACTCCGCGACGGGCCCGAGCGGGTTGAACTGCACGAACTGCTCGGCCTGGCGCAGGTCGGCGAGTCCGGTCTCCACATCGCCCGAACCCGGAATGGCATTGCATCCCACCAGCCCGAGCGCGGCGACCGCGGCGAGCGCGGCGGCGAGCATCCGACGTCGTCCCATCGTCCTCAGCCCTCCTTCGGCGGTTTCGAATGCGGTTTCGAAGGCGATTGCGGTTTCGCGGGCGGCTGCGCTTTCGCGGGCGTCTTGACCTGCGACTTCGTGCCCTTCGGCACCCGTGAGGTCCAGAGCCTCGGCCGTCTGAGCCATCCGCCCGTGGCCTGCGGGTCGCCCTCCTCGGCGAGCACGTCGCCCGGCAGCAGCGGCAGCGGCGACATGAAGTCGGCGAGGCCTTCCTCGCGCGGCAGCGTGAGCCTGAAGACGGTGCCGACGCCGAGGCGCGACCAGGCATCGAGAATACCGCCGTGCACCGCCGCGTCCTCACGCGCGATGGCGAGGCCGAGGCCGGTGCCGCCGAGCGTGCGTTTGCGCGACGGGTCGGCGCGCCAGAATCGGTCGAACACGTGCTCGACCGATTCGGCGGCCATGCCGACGCCCCAGTCGCGCACGGTGACCGCGACGGCGCCCGCGTTCGAGTCGATCGTGACGACGATCGCCTCGCCCTCGCCGTGCTCGATCGCATTGCCGACGAGGTTCGAGATGATGCGGCGAATGCGGCGGGCGTCGACGTCGACGTCGACGTAGCCGCCGAGGGGCCGCACTTCGATAAGGCCCGGCGAGAGGGGCCGCAGGCCTTCGACGACCTCCTCCACGAGCGCGACGATCGAAGTGGGCTCGGTCTCGAGCGTGACCCGGCCGGCGTCGTAGCGCGAAATCTCGAGCAGGTCGGTCAAGAGCGACTCGAAGCGTTCGATCTGGGTACCGAGCACCTCGATGGCGCGCTGCTGGCCGGGCTCGAGTGCGTCGCTCGAGTTCTGCAGCACCTCGCTGACCAGGCGGATGGTGGTGAGCGGCGTGCGCAATTCGTGCGATACGTCCGAGACGAAGCGCTGCTGCATCTCCGAGAGCGTGTCGAGCTCTTCGATGCGGGCCTGCAGAGTGTCGGCCATCTCGTTGAAGCCTCGCGAGAGCACATCGAAGTGCTCGTCGTTCTGCAACGGCATGCGGGCATCGTTCTCGCCGGCGGCGAGACGGCTGCTCGTGCTCGCCGCGGCGCGGATCGGGCGGAAGACGATACGCGTCATGATCCACACGAGCACGCCGATGAACGCCATCATCGCGACGGCGGCGATGAAGAGGGTGCGCTGGATGAACGCGAGGTTCTCCTGCGTGTCGGCGAGGTTGTAGCCGATGAAGAGGTCGTAGACGCCGGCCCCGGCCGGCAGTGTGAGGCTCGACGCGACGATGATGCCCGGGGCGGGGTCGCCCTCCTCCGAGATGAACGTGACCGGCTGCCAGTACTGCGGGGCATCGCCGTCGATCAGGCTCGACGAGAGCTCGGGCGTGACCGCTTCGACGACCATGGGGCTCGTCGTCGAGGGCGGCGGCGCTTCGGGCAGGGCGACCTGACCGGCCTGGCGCCGCAGATAGACCATTTGGCTCGCCGACGTGTCCTGCACCGTGCGGCGCACGGAGCCGGCGAGGGTCGACAGGGCGCTGCGGTCCGACGCGTCGGAGGCGTCGATCAGCTGCTGCGCCGCGCGGGTGGCGCGAGCCGAATCCTGGAGCGCCTGATCCCTGCGCGCCGAATACAGGTCTTCGCCCACGCTCGTGAGAATGAAGACCCCCGACACGAGCACGACGAAGCCGGTCACGATGCCGGTGATGGTCATGGTGCGCACCATGAGCGAGGTGCGCCAGCGCCGACGGAACGGCCCCAGAACGGGCTGGGTGACCCGCAGCCACCGCAGGCGCAGCTTGCGGAGTGCGATGGAGAGCCGTGATCGGACGGCGGCGCGCGCCATACGCGGCCTAATCCGTCGGCGCGCCGGCGCGGTACCCGACGCCGCGCACGGTCGTCACGATCGTCGGGCGGTCGGGGTCGAGCTCGATCTTGGCGCGCAGGCGCTGCACGTGCACGTTCACGAGCCGCGTATCGGCCTTGTACTGGTAGCCCCACACCTTCTCGAGCAGCACCTCGCGGGTGAACACCTGCTGCGGTTTGCGGGCGAGGATCACGAGCAGGTCGAACTCGAGCGGCGTCAGGGCGATCGGCGCGTTGCCGCGGCGCACCTCGTGCGCGGAGACGTCGATCTCGAGGTCGCCGACGCGCAGGTTCTCGCTCGTCTCCTGCTGCGGCTCGCGCAGGCGGGCACGGATTCGGGCGGTGAGCTCGGCCGGGTTGAACGGCTTCACCACATAGTCATCGGCGCCGGCCTCGAGCCCGCGCACGACGTCGCGGGTGTCGGTGCGGGCCGTGAGCATGATGATGGGAGTGCCCGACTCGGCGCGGATGCGCTCGCACACCTCGATACCGTCGAGGCTCGGCAGCATGACGTCGAGCAGCACGAGGTCGGGCCGCATCTCGCGGAACGCTTCGACCGCTTCGGCGCCATCGGCCGAGTGGCGGGTTTCGAACCCCTCGGCCTGCAGCACCATGCCCAGCATCTCCGCTAGAGCCTTATCGTCGTCCACGACCAGAATTCGCGCACTCATGGTCCCATTATGGCCGTTCGGCTACGAGGTGGGCTGCATTGCGGCGCCGCGGCGCTGCGCGGCGGCTCGGAACCGGCCGACCGGCGTGCTCGACTACGCGTAATCCCGCACGGGCGGCGGCGCGGGCTCTGCGCTCGACGCCGAACTGAGCCTCGACGGTATCCTCGACGAGAGCGAGCGGGTGCTGCGCGTCTGACAGACCGTTTCTCGAAGCGAGCGTGCAGGCGATTCACCAGCGTGCAGGGTGCTCACCGTATTTCGGTTGCACGTTGGTGGATCGCCTATACGGTGGCGGGCGAATGGGCTCGCGGGAGAATAGGGTGACCGTCGAACACGGCCGCGCGAGCCGCGAGCCGCGAACGCGAGCCGCGCGAGCCCGCGAACGCGAACCGCGCGAGCCCACGACCCCGAACCGACGGGCTCAGAAGTGCTCGAAGCGCCCCGGCAGCAGATCCCACGGGTCGCGCCCGAGGTACTCGCAGACGGCGAGGTAGGCGCAGTGCTCGACGAAGTAGCGGCGGTGCTCCTCGTCGTCGACGTGCAGGCCTCGGGTGCGTTGGATCGGCAGGCGGTACAGCACGATCGTCTGCCCCGGGCGATCGACTGAGAACAGCATAGGGAACTCGCCCGTGCCGACCGTCGAGGGCACCGTCTGGAACCCGAAGTTCACGCCCTGCAACTCGTCGGGCAGCAGCGACTGCAGTAGCTCGACGGCACCGCGCGCGTACACCTCGAATCGGGTGACGCGGCCGTTCGGGTCGGGCAGTCCCGGCCCCGTGATCGACGAGCGGGCGTCGCGTCGGCCGTGCCGGCGCCCCCGATGGATCGGGGCGCGGCTCGTGGTCTTGCGGGGCCTGCCGAACATGGGTTCCAGTCTACTCGGGCGACC
Source organism: Leucobacter sp. GX0328 (assembly GCF_053567315.1). Classification (NCBI taxonomy): domain Bacteria; kingdom Bacillati; phylum Actinomycetota; class Actinomycetes; order Micrococcales; family Microbacteriaceae; genus Leucobacter; species Leucobacter sp. GX0328. Next base: position 1,584,452 of record NZ_JBSGPC010000001.1, on the reverse strand, counting down.
ACTGCCGCCCCGTGCTAGCGGGTGTAGACCGTGAGGGACCCGTCGCGCTCGGCGGGCGCGAGGATCGGGTAGCCGTCGATGTCGCCGCCGGCGGTGTACCGGACGCCGGCGTGCACCGGCCTCGTGCTGGTGAGCGTGCCTCCGGCCGACGCGTCGACGGCGACAGCCGCCCCTGCCGCGACCTTCACGGTGCGCGTCTTGCCCGCGGCGGGCGCGAGCTCGACCTCGGCGTCTGCGTCGCCGGGGTTCGCGATGACGAGCTCGCCGCCGTCGACGACCGGCGCGGCGACCGTCGTGTCGGCCGCGATCACCGGGGCCGGCGCGAACCAGCCGAAGTCGTGATGGTCATCGGAGGTCGCGTGGCCGAGCGCACCGCCGACCACCGGCAAGTCCGATTCGACGACGATGGCGTCGACCTCGGCAGGCCACCGCGGCACGACGAACTCGGCTACGGCATCGCCGACGACCGACAGCGAGCCCAGGTCGATACGATCGCCCTTCTTCGTCAGGCCGAGAATGCGCGCCTCGCCGACATCGCCCTCTTCACCGAGCGGGTTGAGCAGGCGCACGTGCACGCCGAGCTCGCTCTCTTCGCCGACGTCGTTCGGGCCGTGATCGTGACCGTCATCGATGTGGGTGACGCCCGGGATAACGAGCGTGTTCGACGCTTCGATCTGCCGGGTCACTGTCGAGACGCCGAACGGGTCGAGGCCGACGATGCGGCCGATGCCGAGCGTCGCGGTGACCGGCGCACCGGTACTGACCACGTGCACGGCGAGGCTCGCTCGCTCGGGCGCGTAGCCGTTGATCGACACGATCTGCTCGGCGTGCGGCTGCACGAGCACCGCCTTGGTGCCGGCCGCTTCGACGCGCCCGTTCTCGTCGAAGAGCTCGATCTGCACGGTCGCGGGCACGTTGCCCGCGTTGCCGATGCTGAGGGTCGTCGAGACGCCCTCGCTCGTGTCGCCGCCGATCAGCCACTGCTCGTTCGTCGGCGTCGCGCACGCGCTCGCCACGGCTCCGACGGCGGTCTCGGTCGAGACGGCCTGCACCTGCGCTGCGCCGATCGCGGCACCGGCGGGCGCGGTGATCGCGGCCGGGGGCGCGTCGCCGCCTTCGCCTCGGGCGAGCGCCTCGACGGCGTCGGGCTCCCCTGAGATGACGGTCTCGGGCGCGCCGGTCGGAATCGCGGCCTCGGGACGGCTCGGGTCTGCGCCGAGCACGGAGTATGCACCCGCGCACACGAGGGTTTGCGTGCTGTTCTGGGTGGTGTCGACCGTCACCGACGGCGGGGTCTGATCGAATGCAGGGATCGACGATCCCTGCAGCACGAGCAGCGATGCGGCCGCGGCCGCGATGACCACGAGCCCGGCCGCGGCGCGGCCCGTTCCGCGCAGCACCTTCGAACCCTCGCTCATCGTGCACCGCCCTTCTCATCCGCGTCGGAGCCGGTGGCCGGTTCGGCTTCCGTTTCGGTCGCCGTGGGCGGTTCGGCCCCGGCCTCGGTCTCGGTCTCTGGCACGGGCTCGGCTTCGAGTTCGGTGCCGGCATCGACGTCGGGCTCGGTACCGGGCTCGGCAACGATCTCGGGCTCCACTGCGGCATCGACGCCGACCGCAGCACCGACAGTATCAGCACCGGCAGCGCCCGCCGCGCCGGCTGCACCGGCACCGGCCTGCTCGGCCTTCGGCGCCTTCTTCGGCCGCGCCGCACGCACCGAGCGGGGGGCACGGGCCGGCCGCTTGCGCCGCTCGGGCCGTTCGACGACCTCGCCGGTCGGCAGGGCGAGCAGCAGCAGGCCGAGCAGCACGGCGAGCTGCGCCGTCCAGATGGTCTTGCCGGTGAACGAGGTGCCGCTGAGCTTCACCTGGTCGTCGCCGAGGGCTTCGTCGCCCGACCCCGAATCGAGAATGCGCCAGAGCAGCCCCTGGTTCGTGACGCCCGCGCTCGTCAGCGACGCGTGCTGGTCGAAGACGCGCTGCAGGTCGGCCCGTTCGGCCTCGTCGCCGCCGGTGCGCAGCAGCACGAAGCCGATGCGCTCGGCGCGCAGGCGCTCGCTCAGGTCGGGCCCGCCGGTGCTGGCGAGGCCGCCGACGATCTCGGCGATGCTCTCGTCTGCCGCAGTGGTCTCGGGGGTCTGAGACGCGGTGCGCACCTGGTCGAGGCGGCTGCCGGTGCCGATCACGTTCTGCACGCGCACGGCGTGGGGGCCTTCTGCGGTGACGACGAGGGTGCGCACCCCGGGGTCGTTCTCGCCCGCGGCCTGCACGAGCGCGGGCATCTGCGAGGTGCCGGGGATGAGCGGGGTCTGCGCGGTCGCGAGCTGCACGAAGAGCGGACCGACCGCGATGAGCGCGGTGAGCAGCCCGACCGAGACGACGGGAATGCCTGCGCGGCCGATGGCGCCGGCGCCGACCGCGCCGAGGCTGAGCACGGCGAGCCAGTACACGGCCAGGCCCGAGCCGGCCCAGAGCGCGACCGTCTCGCCGCCCTGCATGCCGAGGTGCAGCTGGGCCGAGGCGAGGGCCGTGATCATGCCGAGGCCGCCGAGCAGCGAGCTGAGCACGGTGATCGCGACGCGGCCGGTGAAGAGGCCGAGCAGCGCGAGCAGCGCGATGGGCAGCATGAGCACGCCGACGAGCAGCGTCGCCGGCAGGGCGCCGAGACTGCCCAGGTCATCGAAGATGCGCGCCCAGCCTTCGAGCCCGAATTCGGGGAATCCGAGCAGCATATGCCAGGTGCTGCCGGGCTCGTACGCGTTCGTGAGGCCCGGGTCCATGAGGATGTCGAGGGGGCGCCCGGCGAGCAGCGAAGCGACGATCTTCGGCGCGAAGAGCACGGCTGACGCGAGGGCGGTCGTGAGTACCCGGGCGATGCCGCGCAGCGTCGTGAAGATGCCGACGATGAGCAGCAGCAGGGCCGCCGGCATGAGTACGGGGGCGCAGGCGAGCGCGATCGCGGCGAGCAGCGACGCGGTGCCCGCCCAGCTCCACGACTCGCGGCAGCGAGTGGCGGCGACGAGCAGCCACGGCAGCACGATCGTCAGGATGAGGGTCGGCAGGCGGCCGCTCGAGATCGAGTCGAGCAGCATCGGGCTGACGGCGAAACCGACGCCGACGAGCGCACGGCCCGCCTTCGATTCGGTGATCTGCGCAGCCCAGATCCAGCCGCCGAGCGCGGTGAGCGGAATCGCGGTGATGAGCAGCAGTACGACGGCGTGCGACGGGTTCCAGAAAGTGAGTGACCCGAGCAGGGCGAGCACCCAGGTGAAGGGGTCGGCGGGTACCCCGTCGATCGGGCGGGTGTTGCGCCAGAGCTCGCCGATGGGGCTGAGCGGCGCGATGCCGCCGCCCACGAGGCTCGTGTGCGCGAAAGCCCACCAGGTGCAGGCGACCGCGGCCACGATCGCGAAGACGAGCACGGCGAGACCGCCGGTCGAGATGAAGTGGAGCTCGTGGCGCTGCCGGCCGCTGTTCGCGAGAATCGCCTCGCGGTCGATCATGCGCGCTGTGCGCACGGTCTTGGGGTCGATGCGCAGCGGTCGGATCGCCGCCCACCCGGCCGAGGAGCCGCGTCTGATGCGGCGCCTCGAAGCGATGATGCGGTGCGGGCGGAAGAACACGGTGAAGGCGGCAGCGAGTTCGCCGACCATGTAGCCGGGCTGCTCGCGGATCAGCGCCCACAGCAGGCGCAGCACCCCGTACACCGGGAGCCCCAGCCAGGCGAGGAACGCGAAGAAGGCGGGGGCGTAGGCGATGCGCCGGTGCAGCTGCGCGGTGCGCGCCTGCCGATGCGAGGTGCGCATGATCGATCGTTTGCGGTCGACGTGCGGCCCGCCGACGCCGCTGCGGGCGAAGCGCACGCGCGAGGCCGGGGCGACCTCGACGCGATGGCCGCCGAGGCGGGCGCGCACGCAGAAGTCGAGGCCGTCGTCGTAGACGGGGTAGGCGGGGTCGAAGCCGCCGAGCTGCTGCCAGACGTCGAGGCGGGCGAGCATGCCGACGGGGCCGACGCCGAGCACGTCTTGCAGGTGGTCGTACTGCTGCTGGTCGAGCTCCTGGCGGCGCAGCAGCCAGCGCGAGCCGTAGCGGGTGAGGCTCTCGCCGAGTTCGACGATGCGCTCCGGGCGGTCCCAGTCGACGAGCTTCGGCCCGGCGACCGCGACCGAGGGCGAGCGCTGCACGCTGCTCACGATGTGGGCGAGTGCGTCGGGTTCGGGGCACGAATCCTCGGTGAGCAGCCACACCCATTCTTCGTCGAGCGCACCCGTCACGGTGGCGGCGTCGACTGCGAACTGCACGGCGCGGCCGAACGGCAGCCGGTTCGGCAGGTCGATGACGTTCGCGGCCCCGCTTTCGAGCAGTTGCGCGCCGACCCGCGTGCTCCCGCCATTGTTGATCGCAATGATCGTGTCGGGGGCGTGCGATTGCGCGGCGATGCCTGCAATGGTCTCGTCGAGCCAGGCGCCGCCCTTCTGGGCGACGAGAACGGCTGTTACTCTCGTGCGCATATCGCGCTCAGTCTATGCGCGGAAGGTGCGACCGGACTGGAGCCATGCCCGGCAAGCCGCCAATGCGGCCTCCGGAGCGCGTATCCCGGGGCCGATCGCGGCCGTGTCGGGTGCATCACCGGCCGACGTGATGACGCACCGGGCTCGCGGTGAGCGATCGAGCGGCTACGATGGGGCCTGTCGCGTCGATGGGGGTCGAGAGCACAGTGCGTACATCACGCATGGAAGGGTCACAGAAGTGGGCGATCTCCCTCGGGCGCTGAAGGCCGTCGGCTCGGCCGCCGCGCTGCCGGTCGCGCCGCTCACCGCGGCGCGGATCTGGGCATTCGCCGACGGCGACACCGCCGTAGCGGCGAGCGTCGCACGCGCGCTCACCGCAGCTCAGCTCCGCGGCGGTGCCGCTCTTCCCGACCCGCTGCCCCTGGGCGGCGATGCACGACCCGCAGAGCTCGCGGCGCTGAACGGGGCGGAACGGCGACTGCTGCGCATCGCCGCCTTGTCTGCCACCGGTCTCATCTCGGAGATCTTCGATGCCGCCGCCGTCGAGCCCGATGTGCTGTTCTTCGGGACCCCCCGCGACATCCTCAGAGTCGAGAGCGGGCGAGCCGAGTTCACCAGCCCGAGCACGCGCACGCTGGTCCTCGAGGCCGCGGCCCCGCTCGAACGTCGATCCGCGCACGAAGCACTCGCCCGCGCCGCCCAGAACAGAGACGACCGGGCCGCGGCCACTTGGCACTACGCGCACGCCGATCGCCTCATCAACGACCGTTCGATCCGCGCGGCCATTGCTGCTGCCGGTGAATACCTCCTGCGCGGCGAGAACGACAGAGCACGGGCACTGGCTCTCCTCGCCGCGCACAACGCCTCGCCCGAGCTCAGGGCCTCAGCTTCTGCAACTGCCGGGCTCGCCGCCTTCTGGGCAGGCGGGTTGGAAGAGGCCGCGGAGCACCTCGAGCGGGCAGCTGACTGGATCGTGCTCGCGGGCCGCGCTCCGTACAGAACAACGGCTTCTGAGATCGACGCTGCACTTATCGCCTGCCAGGGCCTCACTGCCGGCCCCACCGGAGAGATCTTCACGCGCGATGAGGCGGCTCAGATCTTCGGCGCGATGCGCCGGGCAGCGCGCAACCCGATCGACCGCGACGCGGTCTCGCAGCTCGCTGCGGTCGCCGACGCGGTATACCACAGCCCTCATGAGGCCGACCAGTTGCAGGCCAGACTCTTCCTGTCGCACGGACGCCTCGATGCGACGCGCGGGCCGCGTCTCGGCGCGCACGCCGAAGCCCACGTCGTGATGATGCAGGTCGCGTTTCAATCCCAGGGCGGCGACCGGGCCGGAGCCGCGCGGCTCCTCCGCAGGTCCGCAGCACGCCTGCCCCTCGCGCACGCCGCTGCCGGCGTCGTCTCCAGCTACGTTCGGCTCCTCGAGTCATTCGATTCCGGGCTGGATGAATCGATTGCGGATGCGTACGACGCGATCCGCGTTACCGCACCCCTGAGCTACGACGGCGATGGCGCTTCGATCGGCCACGGCCCGGATGTCGGCCGGCGTGCGTCGGCCGCCGCTGCGCTCCACGCTCCGACCGCGGGCTCCGGAAGCGGCATCGCCGCTCACAGTCCCGTCACCCTTTCCCCGCGCCAGCGCGAAGTGCTGCGGCTGATCGTGCAAGGCCACCGGAACAAGGAGATCGCGGAACTGTTGAGCATCTCGCCGCGCACGGTCGAAGTGCACGTCGCTCAGTTGCTGCGCAAGCACGAGGTACAGAGCCGCGCGTCGCTCATCGCACTCATCAGCGGGCTCGGCATGCGGCGGAGCAGCGCCGCGGAGGCATAGCCGCTCCGGCAGCGGAAGGCGGGGCCCGGCAAGCCGTGCACCGCGCCGCAGCTTCCTTAGCTCGCGGCGCGACGCACTCGCGCGTCACTCACTCCGCTCCTCCAGACGTACCCGGCCGCAGCGGTCACAGAGGCGGCGAAGCCGAGCGCCCACCAGGGGAAGCCCGGAATCTCGGATGCGGCGCCCGCCGCGTCGAGGTCCTGCTGCGGCGTAGGGGTGATCCTCTCCCCGGTCACGAGAATACGATGCGAGTTGATGCCAAGCGGCGTGCACGTGATGAGGGTGACGAGATCACGATCGGATTCTGCACGCAACGAGTCGGTATCCTCCGGCTGGACGACTTTCGTCTCCCGCACTCGGTAAGTCAGCACTTCGCCGAACGTTTCAATCGTGAATGTGTCGCCGACCTCCACACGATCGAGATTCGTGAACATGGTTGCGTTTGCCAGTCCACGGTGAGCGGTGATCACCGCATGAGTGCTGGGGCCACCGACCGGTAGATGCGAACCTTCGAGGTGCCCGGCGCCCCGGAGGAGTGTCTCATCGCTCGTTCCATGGTAGATCGGCAAATCCACTCCGATATTCGGGATCTTGATCCGAGCCATGAGTCCGCTCGGGTTCGCAGTGAGAATGCTCCGGTAGTCGAAGCGGTCGTCGCCGAGCGAGCCGGAGCCCGCAGGCACGTTGGCATTCGCGCGCAGTTCGACGCCCGCAGTGAGAGCCGCATTGTATGCACGCGCCTGCTGCAGCTGCTCCTCGGCGCCGGGATTCGCGTCGTCGACCAGTGCTCCGATGCTGTCGATGATGCGGGACTGGTTGACGGATGTGAGCCAGGCCGCAGTACTCGGATACAGCAGGACACCCGACCCGCCGATGATGAGGGCCGCGATGAGCCACGTCAGCAGGCCCGGCTTCCACGCACGGGTGTCAGCCACGCCAGAGGCTGTTTCCGCAGTCGCGGTGTCAGCGCGTGTTCCAGTCATTCAGACGCCCCTCTCAGCATTTCGCGAGCACGCAGGAGGCCGTGGCGACGAGGAGCTCTCGCTCGTTCGCCGCCACGGCCGAACCGTACGCGGGTTACAGCTGTGCTGCGCGGCGACGACGGGCCAGCACGAGGCCGGTCGCGATCGCGATCAAGGCTGCACCGCCGAGAACCATCAGGGTCTGGCCCGCTGCGCCGGTGAGGGGCAGCTCGGGCACGTCCTGCTTGGTGTTCGGCACGTCGACGTCGAAGGCCGTCGGGGTGGTCTGACCAGTCTTCACGGTCACCGCTGTCTTCGCGGCGTCTCCGGTCGGCAGCGTGTAGCCGGCGGGGGCCGCGGTCTCAACGATGACGTAGCAGCGCTGAGTCGCGCCCTTCGGCTCGTTCTCGGAGTCGCTGACGAACAGACCGTCGATGATGACCTTGCCGTCAGTGCCAGTGGTGAAGCTGTCCTCGCCGTTCACCGAGATGGCGGCACCGGTGGTCACCTTCGAAGTGCAAGGGGTGCCTTCGGCGACATAGGCGGGGTCTGCCGAGTAGACCTGGAAGGTCGCGCCCGAAAGATTCTTATCGTTCGCTGCGTCGGACTTCTGGATGATCACGTCGCCCCAGTGACTCTCGACCTCGTTCGAGGGAATCCCCGGGTTCGGGGTCGTATCGCTATCGGCATCGGGGTCGTTCACGAAGAGGGTCGCCTCGTTGGGAATGATGCCATCGCCGAGCTCGACGACAGTTCCGGCAAACACGGTGACGATCTGCTTGCCGCCCTGGGTCTCGAGCCAGTCGAGGCCCGCCTGGTTGAACACGACGCGGATATCCTGAGCGTCAGTCGCGTTGACCTTGATGTCGTAGAAGGATGCGTCGACGTCGTCACCGTCGACGGTTACCGACTTCACCGAGACCGGCGACAGCCGGTCGTCGAGACGGTCTCGCACGATGTAGCCGGTGAGCTCGTCGCCCTCCGCCAGATTCGGGATATCGGTGGTCACCGGGAAGGTGATCTCCGAGCCGAGGCCCAGACCGTCGGCGGGCTGGCTGTCGATCGTCTTGGTGATGCCTGCGACGGTGTTCTTCGGGTACGCATGGACTGCATACAGCCACTCGTCCTCGTATGGCATCGGCACCGAAACAACGAATGGCGCCGCCTTCTTGACGATGTTCACGGGTTCGCCGGCGACGGTCGCGCCGGAGGTGTCGGTCTCGCAGACGACGTACGCCTGACGCGCTGTCCCGGTGTTGTAGACGGCACTGCCGTCGACGGTCGTCGTGACGGTGGTCGCCAATGCCCCGAGCGAGTAGTCGCTCGGCGAGGCGACATCGCAGGTATCGGTGAGCTGCACGTCGGCGAGCCCCTCCCAGTCGTCGAACTGAGTGAGGTCGATGGGCTGGCCATTGTAGTTCAGCTCGTAGATCTCGAACTCGACGCCGGCGACGGCCGCGCCGCTGACCGAACCCGAACCGTCGGGTGCGGCCGGCGCAGAGCTGTTCTCGAGGTGCTTGTGAATAGTGACGGAGCCCGGCGTGGTCGTGTCGATATTGCCGGGTGCGGCCTGGGCCGCAGTGGCGCCGAAGAGGCCGATGGCACCGACTGCCAGGGCTCCGACGGCAGCCGCCAGACGGTACGACCGTCGAGTGGTTGAGGTGGTCATGTTGTTCCTTTCGTTTTCACAACACAGTTGGAGGTTTGTGATCCGGTCCGCCGGCGTCAGAGTTCGGACGCCGCCGAGATGAATGAGCGTGCTCGCCGTGCACGGACGATGGCGAATGCGCAGAGGAGACCGAGCAGGGCGCCGCCGCCGATCAGGAAGCCGTCCGCCCCCATCCCACCGGTGAGCGGGATCTGGAGCGGCGGTCTCGGTACGTTCTCGTAGGGGCCGAGGTCGACGGCGACCCCGAGTGCGCCGCTACTGCCGATGCTGAATGGGTGCTCCGTGGTATCCAGCAGATACCCGGCGGGCGCCTCCGTCTCGACGAGCACGTAGTCGCCCCACACGAGATTCACGACTTCGAAGTGACCGGACCGCGGATCCTTGTCGGGGCCGCTGCAGTCCGTTGCGGAGGCGGCGACGCAGTCGCTGATGTCCAGCCCCTGCGAACCGTCGCCCGCAGGGCCGGTGACCCTCCACTTCGATCCGGCGAGTCGCTCGCCGCCGCCATCGACCTTCTCCCAGATGACCGAACCGAGAATCGGGTTCTCAGTGCAGTTCGGATCCTCCGGTTCGCATTCCTCGGGAGGAGTTGTTCCGCTCTCGCCGAGGAAGTTCTGCAGCACGTAGTCGCCCGAGGAGTCCGCCAGACGGTCGGGGAAGTTCGCCTTCACCCGCACTTCGAAGGACACCGTGCGGATCTGGTTCGAGGGCACCGTGCCCGTGACCCGGATGGTCTGCGCGGTCGCGTCGAAGCTCGCTTGTATCCCTGGAACATACGGCCCGGTCTGCCCGGCAGGCACCGTCTCGCTGTCGCCGTAGCGGAAGTTGCCGAGCCATTCGGCATCATCGAGCACCCCCGCCAGGTGGTCGAGATGATCGACTGCGTAGTCGCCCGTGCTCGAGGCACGGAAATGCAGCGTGTACTTCACCGTCTGGCCCGGCTCAGCGAACTCTCCACTCTCGTTCACGATGCTCGGGCTCATGGGCGCCAGATCGACGGTCTTCCACGCGCTGCCGCAATCGGTCGAGTACTGCAGCGCCACGAAGCCGTCTGCGCCGTTGCGCTCGCTGAGCGCCTTCGGGCCGAGGCCGGAATCGATGCCGCGGACCGCACCGATCATGCCGTTGCCGGTCTCGATGCCGCCGGGTGAGACGAAGCTCGCCCCGCCGCCGCCGCCGGCGCCGGTGACTCCGCGGTTCGCGCTGATGCTCAGCCCGTAGCTGACCGTCGAGGCGCCCCCGCCGCCGCCGAAGTATCCACCGCCCCCACCGCCGCCGGAGTCGGGGTTGCCGGTGGTGCGTCGCAGCCCTTGCGGGTCCGAACCGCGGAAGAAGATCTGGTCGTCGCCACCGTTGCCGCCGATGCGGCCCAGGGCGTCAAAACCGTGGAGCAGCGAGTTGCGCTGGTTGCGCAGATACTGGCTGTTCGTCGGATAGGTGGTCCACCCGTTGGTCGAAATCACCGTGTCGGAGTTCCCGTTGATGCGGTGCAGGCCGCCGATGCCCGGACCGGCGGCCTGGCCGCCTTGCCCGCCGCCGGGAACGAAGCCCGGGTTCGGCTCGATGTACGGGTTCGTCCAGTAGATGATCCGGTTCCCTTGTCCGGAGTTCGCCAGATTCTCATTGATGTTTCCGACGTTGCTGTAGTTGGTGTGGCTCTGGTACCACTGGCTGTCTGCACCATTCGAACCGTCGAGCCCCGGGGTGACTCCGGGCCCGGTCGGCTGGCCGCCGTCTCCGCCGATACCGATGAGCGTCGAGTGCCCGCCGCCGTTGCCGCCGCCACCGCCGACCATGACGAGTTCCTCCCCGGCGATACTCACGAGCGAGGAGCCGCCGCCGCCGGCACCGACGTGGCGAATGTTGCCCCACCAGGCTCCGGGCATGCTGCCGCCGAAGCCGCCGTCCGGAGCACCGCCTGCAGCGCGCGCACGCGAGGAGTTCTGTGTGTTCTGATTGTTGTTGATATTCATCGTCGAGAAGCCGGCGATGTCTGTGGCGAAGGCCGCGTCAGTGTAGGCCTGTCCCAGATAGCGGCCGCCCTGGCCGACGTGCCCGGTGACCGGCATGCCCGGCCGCACGGGATAGGTCGCGGTCGCAGCTGCGCCCGATCCGTTCTTGTAGTTTCCCGCGCCCGCGTTGGTCGTATCGTTCACGTTGCCGCCCGCGCCCGCAAGGGTCGTGATCGTGACCGCGCACACCTGACCCGTGTACCCGGGTATCGTCTCGGGCACGACCGTCGAGAACTCACCGGGTGTCGTTCGAGTGAAGTGCGCCCCCGCGGGAGGAGCCGTGACGGTACCGAGCGCCAGAGGCTCGATGGCCGTCGGTGCCGAGAGCTCCTGTGCCGACGGGCCGAGCGGCTCGAGCACCGGCCCGAGAGCGTCGTCACCTTCCGCTGAGGGTGCTGACTCTCCGCTGCTACCGCCCGGTTCGCCTTGCTCCTCGGAGTCGCCGGCAGAAGCCCCGGTGTTCGGCTCTTCGTTCTCGAGCGGCGGCTCGTCCTCAATGGAAGACTCCGGTTCGTGAGGAGCCGGGCCCTCCACGACCTCCAGGCCTTCGGGAGCCTCCGACTGTGCACGCGCCTGCGACGTGTCCACCCACGGAAATGCCCCGACAACCAGCGTCGACGCGATCACAACTGCGGCGACTCTCGAAAATACTGTTCTGGCTCTCACCACAGTGCACCTTTCTTCCGGGCCGCTTAAACGCGGCGCCAGAATTCTTCGGCCGTGTCCGCGAAAGAACCGCAGGCCGGCATCGGTGTAAATGTAGATAGCGCACGTCTGCCCCGAGCTCGCGATGCTAGGAAATAGTGCAGCGTACTAGTGGTTTCGCGGATGGTTCACGCAGATATGCGCACCCCCTGCCATAGTTCTAACCCAAGAAGCGCATTGGTACACCAGATCAATTGCGCAGCACACCACTAAGCAGAGCAGAGCTCTCAACTAAAATCGGTCGGTCAGGGGGGAACTGATCGCACTGTTGATCTGTTCAGGGGGAGGACGGTGGACACCGTTGAGAACTTTTGGGGTACCTCGGCATCGTTTCGACATGCTCGACAGAGGGGGGATCCTGCATCGCGTCGAGCGCGCCGCAGCGGCGCTCCTCGTCCTGGAAGGCGGGCTGGGCACGGGCAAGACCGCACTCGCATCGGCGGTCGCCCGCCGACATATCGATAGCGGAGATTCAGTGGTCTGGCTCGAGTTCGAAGCCGGCGAGACGGGAACTCAGTCGTTCTGGTCCAGGGTGCATAACGCATTTCGCGGCGACGAAACGCAGGATACTGCACCCGCGATCGACGCCCCCATCTCCTGGGAAGAAGCACCGGCAGACCTCCGAAGCATCCGGAACGAGCTCGGCGCCGCGGCAGGCGACCACTGCCTCGTCCTCGATGAGCTGCATCTCGTGTACGACGACGAGGTCGGCAACAGTCTCATCTCCTTCCTCGAGATATTCACGCACTGGAAGGCAGTGGTAACGACACAAGTCGAGCTGCCGGGGCTCTCAGGGATCGATGCTCGAGTACGGGTTCCGGTTCTGCACCTGACCAGCGACGATCTCGCTTTCACCGAGGATGAGATCGCCACCCTGATCTCGATCCGCACTCAGGCCGATAACCCCGACCGCACACCGCTCTCATCGGCGCAGGTCTATCACGCCACGAAAGGCTGGCCGCTGGCTGCGCACGCCTACATCGAGGAATGGCGGGCCGGGTCGACCCCGGATGCCCTCGAGCGCGGAAGCGAATGGATCCGCAGCTTCATCACTCGTTCAGTTGCGACATGGGACGACCATGTTCGATCGGTCGTCGGCGCGCTCGCGCTCGTCACCGCGGCGCCGACCTGTGTACTTGCTCGTATGCTCGACCAGCCAGAGAAGTCGATCGCACGGGCTTTGTCATCCGCGACCTTCCCCTATCTGACCTACCGCATGGATGCGCAAGGGGCTCGCTGGTACCGTTTTCCTGAGGCCGTACGGCGAGAGCTTCTCCGCGATGTCGAGGATCGGACTCCTGCGAATAACCTCCGCAGCCGCTACCGTCGAGCCGCCCTCGCCCTCGCCCCTTTCGATCGCCTCGAGGCCCTTCGCGCGGCGATTCGAGGCGAGGCCTGGGACGCACTCAGCGAACTGCTCCTAACAGGGCCAATATCCGATCTCGTCGGAGAACCGGAGGACCATCCGCGGAGCATGCTGCTCCGACGCATCCCGCTCGAGGTACGCAAGAAATATCCTGTGATCTACGCCTACGCGGCGTTTCAGGCCTACGCATATCCTGACGGGCAGTTCGGGGAGATCCTGCAGGAGTTGCGTATGCTCTCGGGCCCGTGGCTCGCCGAAGCTTCGAAACGCCCCGGCCTGCCCGGCCTGTACACCGCCATGCTCCGCATGATCGCCGCGCGTCTCTGCGGCGACGAAGCGCTCGGGCGGGCAGCCGCGAAACGCACCTCGCAGTCGCTCGCCGACCTCAGCGAGCAAGAATCCGAACTGATCAGCATGAAGATTCCGAACATCTATCTGCAGCAGGCAATCACCTACTTGCATGGGCACCATTTCGCCGACGCAGAGGATGCGCTCGGTCAGATGCAGGCGTTCGAGAGCCGCTCCCGGCCGATCGAGCAGGCGCATCGCATCTCCCTGCAAGCTCTGATATTCGCAGTGCGCGGTCAGATCCCAGACTCTCGAAGACACCTCGAACTCGCTGACTCGCTGATATTGCCGGCGGGCTGGAGGACATCGTATGCAGGTTCGGGTTTCCGCATCGCCACAGCGCTCTGCTCTTTGGAAAGCGACGACGCTGATTCAGCGGAACATCAGATGCGCGAGATGCGGCGGCATTGGCTGAAGATCGAGTACTGGCCGTACCTCGTGATGATCAGCGCGTTGCTGGAGGAACGGTATCACGACGCTTCCACCGCCCTCGACTATCTGAATCAGGAGCTCGAATTTCGGAGTTCCCGCTTTCCGGCTGCTCCGTCGCTGCAGGCCGAGCTCGACGGACTCCGCGGACGGCTCGAGTACATCTCCGGGAAGCATGGGCAGCTCAGTCCTGCACGACGCGCCTCCAGCCTGGCCGACCTGTACGCGCTCATCGGGCGGAATGAACGCAATCGGAGCCGAGCGCTCGTGAGCCGGCTGCTGAGCCTCCCCGGATACCTCCACCACCCGCGTCGACATGTCGAGCTGCTCCTCCTGCAGGCGCATCTCGCGCATCTCGACGGTGACGCGGACCTCGCCGGCAACGCGACGAAACTCGCCTATCGTCGGGCTTCGTCGAACGAACTGGCACTGCCGTACCGAACGCTTACTTCCGAAGCACTCGCGCAACTCACGGTGTATCAACCGCTGCTCGATCCCTCGGACGGCGCTGCCGGGACCGCGGCTCAACGTATGCCCCTCTCGGAGGCGGAGCTGCGTGCGCTAGCTGCCGTTGCTCGTCATGGGAGCACTCCGCGCGCAGCGGAGGCCCTGTTTCTCAGCCGCCACACCGTCCGCAACCAGCTGACCTCCGCATACCGGAAACTCGGCGCCCACAGCTTCGACGATGCACTCCGCATCGCGCGAGAAACGCGTCTGCTCAGCGAGTTCGAATGATCGCGCCGGTAAGCACATGGTGCACAGCACTAAAACAGACCGAGAAGCGACTGCGGGCGCGCAAGTGGAGGGAAGATGGTTCAGATTCCACACCGTTGGAGTCCACCAGCACGATTCTTCACCATGAAAATCGCGCACAGGTGAACGGGTCGATTCTGGCGTTGCTCCCCCAACGACAGACGACTCGTCGAGCCGGGCCCCTTTCCTCCCCCAGTTGACGGTCCCCCACCGTAACGTCCGAAAGGGGCCCGACCTCACCACTGCTTCCTAGGTGTAGTTCCCCGTGAGGTTGTGAACACGATCTGACGGAGTCTGCCCACCGATCCCGGTATGGGGTCGGTGATGATTGTAGTGATTCGCCCTGGGTTTAGTTCCGACCCGTTTGCCCGTCACCGATTCAGTGCCGGAAGCGATTCAGTGCCAGCATAATACGCAGCCTCGACTTCCATCGGGGTGCGCATATCGAGCTCGCCATGGAGCCGTTCGTGGTTCCACCACCACACATACTCAAGCGTCGAAAGCTCGACCTCCTCAACAGTCTTCCAAGGACCCTGCATTCTGATGAGCTCGGTCTTGTAGAGCCCGTTCACCGCCTCCGCGAGAGCGTTATCGTAACTATCGCCAACGGTTCCTGTCGACGGGATCGCACCCGACTCCTCAACCCGGCTGGTGTAGACCGTTGCCATATAGTTCGACCCGTGGTCCGAGTGATGGATCGCACCATCCAGGTCACCACCCAGCTGCCAGGCCGCCATCTCAAGCGCCTGCATCGGCAACACGTCAGCTTTCAGGGTTGACGCAACATTCCAGCCCACGACTCTGCGCGAGTACACGTCAGTCACGAACAAAACATACGCGACCCCGGACCAAGTCGTCACGTACGTGATGTCACACACGAGTAGCTGCTTCGTGCCAGCAGCGATGAACTGCCGCTCAACCTTGTCACCAGGCAGCGCATCCTTCGGGTCGCTCTTCGTGGTGTACACCTTCTTCGAGCGACGTACGCCACGCACCCCAGCGAGCTTCATCAGGCGAGCGGTCTGATCGCGGCCGATCACCCATCCCTCACGCTGTAACTTGGCGTGCATTTTGCGTACCCCATAGACGCTGTAGTTCTGCTTATGGGGCCGCTGAATCTCAGGCATCAGTAGCTTGTCACGAAGCTGGCGAGCAGAGGGCTGACGATGCTTTGCTGCTCGATACCCGCGCGAGGTGAGAAACCCACGAACTGCGGCACGCAGGGTGCGGCAGAGGAACTCGACCCCGAAACGATCACGATACTTATCGATGAATCGGATCATTTCGTTCGTGGCTGGTCGAGTTCCTTCGCGAAAAATATGCTCGCTGCTTTAAGGACCTCGTTCGCTTTACGCAGCTACTCAACTTCACGTTGGAGCCGACGGTTCTCAGCAGCCATGTCGGTAGTCACACCGGGCTTATCGCCAGCATCGATCTGAGTTTGTCGATACCAGATCCGCAGCGTATCGGGCGAGATGCCAAGCAGCCCGCCAACATGCTTGCTCTCGGCATGGACGCTGCCACGCTCGGGCAGGGCTTCAGCGAGCATCCGCAGTGCTCGGTCTTTGAAGTCTTGATCGTATGGTTTGGGCATGATGCTCCCTATCTCCCTGGTTGAAAGATCGGAACTCAACCCAGGCCAAATCACTCCTGCGTGAGCGACTGCTCTTCAGCCCTGATGCCACATCACTCATTGAGAAGCCGGCGGTCGCGCACTCAACTTGAGCGCACGGCCGCGGTTCTGTTCCGGGAACCGGTCTCAACGATCCCGCTCACGCCGGCGACTCCGGTTCGCGTTCGGATGCCGCCCTCGAGAGGCGGGCTGCTACCGACTCGAGGCGTGAGCTGTTAGCCGGCTTCGCGGCGCAGCTTGCGGCGCTCGCGCTCGGAGAGCCCGCCCCAGATACCGAATCGCTCATCGTTCTCGAGCGCGTACTCGAGGCACTGCGAACGCACTTCGCAGCTTTCGCAGATGCGCTTCGCTTCGCGGGTCGAGCCGCCCTTCTCAGGGAAGAAGGCTTCGGGGTCGGTCTGGGCGCAGAGCGCATCGCCCTGCCATGAGAGGGCCTCGTCTTCGGGCCGCATCGCGGGCATGCCCAGATTGACGGGATCGACGAACCAGTTGCTCGGCACTGCACTCGGCATCGAGGAGGGTGACGGGTGTTCCACGTTCTCTGTTCTCCTCTCGAGCGAAAAACAACGGCAACTGCGCGATGTCTCACACAATTACACCGTTGTCATTCGTTCAAGTCAAGCCGGCCGAGTGTAAACCCTCAACGGGCGCTTGAGGTTCCATGACACGCTGGCGTGTCTGAAATGTTCTTCGCGCGCCGTCCACGACCCGCGAATCGCACCATCGCGCACCCCGCGCTGCGGGCGCCGGGCGAGCCCTGCCGATCCCTTACTCCGCCTCGACCCCGACGGTCGCGAGGAAGACTTCGCCCTCGCCGGTGAGCCTGATCGAGGAGCCCGCCGATATATACAGCGACTGGCCGCGCCGCACGCTCGCGACCTCGGCGAACTCCGCTTCGAGCCGTTCGACGCGCACGCGCCCCGACGTCGCGATGAGCACCAGCGGGTACTCCGCGTCGAGCACCACCTCCTCCGCGCTGCCCGGCAGGGTGCGACCGGGCCGGGTCGCCTCGATGTCGAAGAGGCGCGCGCGCACGAGCCGGAAATCGGGGATGGCGGGCTGCCAGGCGCATACCCCTCGGGCGACGGCCGTGCCCGAGAACCGGGGCTCGACGAGTTCGCCGAGGTCGAGGATGCGGCGCAGCTCGGCGATGTCGACGTGCTTCCCGGTGAAGCCGGCGCGCAGCACGTTGTCGGATGCCGCCATGACTTCGACGCCGACGCCGCCGAGGTATGCGTGCAGCTGCCGCGCACCGAGGTAGACGGCCTCGCCGGGCTGCAGCAGCACGAGGTGCAGCAGCAGCGAGATGATGAGGGCCGGGTCGCCCGGGTAGGTGCATGCCAGGGATCGCAGCGCGTCGAGCCGCTCGGCGCCGGGCGCTGGGGCCTCGCGCGCGTGCTCCTGGCCGGCGGCCTCCCCGTCGCCCGCCGCGTCGGCGCCGACGACGGCTTCGATCGCGGCGAGCGCCGCCTGCACCCGCGGGTCGTCGCCGAATGCCCAGTCCATGCAGGCATCCCGCGCCGCCTCCGCGCCGACCCCGTGCAGCAGCGACACCGCGTGCGCCAGCCCGGCCGCACCCGCCTCATCGCCGAGCGCCCTCGCACGGCGTTCGAGGCCGCGCAGGTCGTCGCGCACCTCCGAGATCGGGCGGAAGCCGCTGAGCGCGCTGAGCGGAGTGAGGGCGACGAGCAGCTCGGGCTTGTGGTTCGGATCGCCGTAGTTGCGACCGCTGGCATCGCGCGGCACCCCTGCCGCTTCTTCGCGTGCGAAACCCTCGCGCGCCTGCTCGATGTCGGGGTGCACCTGCAGCGACAGCGGCGCCTCGATCGCGAGCACTTTCAAGAGGAACGGCAGCGGGCCGCCGCGCACTCCGTACAGTTCGGGGTCGCTGTCGACCAGGTCGATGAGGGTGTGCGGGTCGTGCGTCGCTTTCGCGACACTCGCGGGACTGCCGGGATGCGTGCCGAGCCAGAGCTCGGCCTGCGGTTCTCCCGTCGGCTGCTCGCCGAGCAGTTCGGGAATCGCGTTGCGCGAACCCCACGCGTAGGTGCGCGGGGTGTTCTTGATGAAGATGAGCATGGTCTCCACTTCGTCAGCATGCGCGATGCTCTACCATACCGACTATGGCGGAGAGCAAGACCCGGTTGGGCATAAGCGCGTATGCGATCTGTGTCTTCATCTTCACCCTCGGCAGCAATGGCGTGCGCAATCTCTTCGGCTGGCCCGCGTTCCTGATCCTCTCAGTCGCCATCACCGGCGGCGCGGTCATCCTCTTCATCCATGTGAAGCCCGAGAGGTTTCGCTGGTACCGCCTGCCGTCGCCGCTGTTCTGGTTTCTCGGGCTGGCGGTGCTCTCGGTCTTCTGGTCGCAGTACCGCTTCGAGAGCGTGCTCGGCGTCATCGCGCAGCTCGCCACCACGCTCATCGCGGTGGTGCTCGCCTTCGTACTGACCTGGCACGAGGTGCTGCGCACCCTCGGTACTGCGCTGCGCTACCTCATCGGCCTCTCGTTCGTGCTCGAGCTGTGGGTCGCGCTCGTCGTGCAGCACCCGCTGCTGCCGTGGTGGATGGCGGAGCCCGAGGGGTCCGAGAAGACGCCGATGCTGCTCTTCTGGAGCCGCGACCTGCTCTTCGCGGGCGGCCCGATTCAGGGCGTCGTGGCGAGCTCCGTGCTCTTCGGCTTCATCGGTCTGCTCGGCCTCATCATCTTCGGCATCCAGCTGCGCGCGGGCCTCGTGAGCCGGCTGAACGGCTGGTTCTGGGTCGCGCTGTCGGTGCTCACGCTGGCGCTCACCCGCGGCGCGACCGTGACGGTCGCGCTCGTCGCCGTCATCGCCGGCCTCGCGATCGCGCTCTGGGGGCGCCGGCTCGGGCCCGAGCGGCGCGTGCCGCTCTACATCGTCTCGGCGGTGCTCGCGGCGGCAGTCGCGTCCGCCGCGCTCTTCGCCCGCGAATTCACCTTCGGGCTGCTCGGCAAGAGCGGCACCCTCACCGGCCGCCTCGAGACCTGGCAGAAGGTCGCCGAGCTCGCCGACCAGCGCCCCTGGTTCGGCTGGGGCTGGGTGAGCTACTGGGCGCCCTGGGTCGAACCGTTCAAGTCGCTCGACACGAAGGGCGGCATCCAGGTGATGAGCGCCCACAATGCGTGGATCGACGTCTGGCTGCAACTCGGCATCATCGGCGTGCTCGCGTTCGCCCCGCTCGTGGTGCTCACGCTGTGGCGCACCTGGTTCCGCGCCGTCGACCCGCCCCGCCGCGGCTACGGCCCGCCCCTGCCGTACGCGACGAGCGCCCTGTGGCCGTGGCTCGTGATGATCGCGCTGGTCGTGCAGTCGCTCACCGAGAGCCGCATCCTCATCGAGGGCGGCTGGCTGCTGCTCGTGCTGCTCGCCGTGAAATCTCGGGTCGATTTCCAGCTGCCGTCGCTCGATGCCGAGCCCAGACGCGAGCCGTGGCGGCGGGTGCCGATCCCTCGCGAGAACACTGTGACGGCCGCAGCGGCCCCGGCGGCCCGGGCCCGGAAGCCGCGCGACTCATGATCGCCGTCACCTCGGAGCGTCTCGAGCATCTGCGCATGTTCGCGAAGCTCGAGCGCGACACCATTCTCGAGCACATGATGCGCGATGGGCGCGACCCCGCCGAGGCCGTGGCCGAGGTGCCGGGCGTCGACGAGTTCGTCGTCACCGCGCTGCGCGACGAGATGCTCGAGGATCGCGGTCGTCTGGCGGAGTACTCGATGACCCGCCTCGCCGCCCGCGGCTCCGGGCCCGACGCGGCGGAGCACCGCCGCAATGCCGACCGGGCGGAGTTCGCACTGCTGCGCGAGATCGCCGAGCAGGTGCCCGAGCTCACAGCCGCCGTATGGCGCTTGTCGGGGTCGCTCGACGTCGACGACGAGTAGTAGGCCCGGGCGCCGGGCCGTTCGTCATTCCCGGCTGCCGAAGGTAGCATCTGCCCTAGGCAGAGGCGACACCGCTGATTGTGCTCCTCAGCAGAGGCGTCAGCTCCGCAGGGCTCGCGCCGTCGATAGCGCAAGCCCCTCGGCCGACCGTGAGCAAAGGAACCGCGCCATGGCACGCAGGACTACTCGCTTCCCATTCCCCGGTCACCGCATTGGCGCGGGCGTCACGGCGCTTGCGGCCACGACGCTACTGTTTGCCGGATGCGCTTCGCCGAGCCCCATCGAACAAGACTCGACGACCGCCTCGATCGATGGCACCTGGGGCGACCCCACTGCGACTGGCTCCCCGTACCTCGAGTTCGATGCCAACGGCTCGGTGTCGGGCACTGATGGCTGCAACAGATTGATCGGCACCTGGACCGGCACAGCCGAGGCGATCGAGTTCGGCGAGTTCTCCTCAACCCGCATGGCATGCGTCGACACGGATGACTGGCTTTCGGGTGCATGCTCAGCGACCATCTCGGGATCGACTATGACCGTGCTCGGTGCCGGAGAGCAAGAGCTCGGTTCTCTCGAACGGCCCGCCGAGCAGGATGCTTCCCTCAGGGCTGAGACCCTCGGGCGCTGGGGCTCTTCCGACGACACGAAGCCGTACCTTTCGATCGCGGGCGACGGCAGTTTCGTCGGCAGCGATGGATGCAACAGTCTTACTGGTACGTGGACACCGGCCACGGGTCAGAACACTGGCATCCAGATCGGCGGGGCCTCGACCACGGACGTGGCGTGCCCCGACCTCGTTGACGGGTTCTGGCGGCTCACGTCGGCAGACGTTGACGGCAATGCGTTGAAAGTGCTCGACTCGAACGGCGACGTGCTCGCGAAGCTCGACCGAGTCGGCTGAAACCATGGCCGCAGCGGGCACCTGACAGGCCTCGAGCTAGGCGGCGCCGGTGCCCATGCGCTTGTGAATTCGTCGGTCGAGTTCGTCGAGTTCAGCAAGCAGTTCTGACGCAACCCATACCCGGTCACGTTTCCTGCCGGTCATTTCCCGCAGAATCCCGACGGCTTCCATTGCGGAGATCGCCGCGTTCCGAGCCGGGTCGGACGCGCCGACTACCTGCTCGATCGCCTCTGCCGACATGACCGGATGATCGATGAATGCTTCGAGCAGCGCACTTCCGGTCGACCCTGCACGCGGGTTGTATTCGGACCGCCACTCTTGCTGAATCTCGGCCATGCGCGCGATCGCTCCCCGCGCTTCTTCCGCCGCAATTCGCGCCGACACCGAGAACAGGTGAATGATCGGGCCGGGGTCGCCGACTCGATAAGCGGTGAGTGCGTCGAAATAGTCTTCGCGTCGAGCGAGCAGACCACTGGCGAGCGGAACAATGACGTTCTCAGTCACTCCGCGGCGGCGCATCGAAGCGCTGACCAATGCACGACCGATACGTCCATTGCCGTCGGTGAATGCGTGTATGGATTCGAACTGCGCATGCGCAATCGCCGCTTGAACGATCACCGGCACATCATCGCGGTTGAGATAGGCGACCAGATCGTCGAACAGCTCGGCCAATCGTTCAGGCCTGGGTGGGACATGCAGCGCTCCCCGCGGCGAATAGTCGCTACCACCCACCCAGTTCTGCATATCGCGCACTCGACCCGCGTACTCCGCCTCGTACGGGTCGTCCTCCATCAGGTGGCGGTGGGCGGCCAGAATCCTGTCCGAGCTGAACTTTTCGGCGGCGCCGACCTCTTCGATGAGCCCGACCATCGCACGGCTCGCAGCCACCATACTCGTCGCACTCGAGTTACCGCGACCTCCTGCCAGTGCTCGCGCGAAGTCCTCGGCGCTCGCGCTGATGCGTTCAATCTTCGACGACGCGACGGACTCGCTACGGATCATGAAACGGGACAGGGCTGCGCTGTGCCCATCCGCTGTCGCATCGGCTTCCGCCCGGGCCACTGCGATCAAGGCGCGCTCGCTCTCGGCCTGCGTCAGGGGCGAAGGGAAGTAGTCGAGTTCAGCGATGGCGGGCGGGATGCTGGCCTCGACGCTGCGCAGCATGCGGTCTTCGCGCGTGCCGCCGCGAGCCTTTTGCTGCCAGGGCAGAACTTCCGCACCGTGCGGGGGCCATGCTCCCGCAGTCGCGAACTCACTCATCTTTCAACCCAACAACCTTTACCACCACGATCGATAGTTAAGTTTAAGCACCATAACTTTAACTATCAAGGCCGATACTTCAGGTTGTCCGCCCGCGAAGGGTCGCCGTCAGCGCTTCGGTCGGCGGGCATCGCCCTTCGATATGGTTTCGGCCGTATATCTGAGATCTCGCCAGGGATCAGCCATACCGTTGGCCGGTCGCAGACGGGAGGGCGACGTCGCGACTCGCGCCGGGGCTGAGCCTGACGCGAGGGGTCTGCCCCCAAACCCGGCGCTGACTGGGTTTCGGGGCAGACCTGCACGTTGGTCGCGCGGCCAGGGGGTGCGACCGCGCGACCGGGTATTGAGCGGCCGGCAGCGATGCGATAGGTGCACGCCAGTGCGGTACTGCCGGCCACCGGTCACAGGCTATCCCGATCGCGAGAACATCGGCCTTCGGGTACGTGCTGCCCCGTATCGGGCAACACCTCAGAACCGCGCAGCACCGTCAGCACCGCCGTCGCCGCGGGGCATCGGCCGGCACGCCCTGCTGCCCCGCGCGGCTACAGCTTGATGAGGTCGCGCAGATCGTCGAGCAGCACGGGCAGCACCCGGGCGTCGGCTTGCACCCGCTCGAGCTCGGCGAGGCCGAGGTCCGGGCGATCCGAGATGATGCCGTCGACCCCGTCACGGAAGAGGTGGCGCATATCGCGCGGATCCTCGACCGTCCAGACGTAGAGCTCTTTGCCGCTCGCATGCACGGTGTGGAGCACGTCGTGCGAGTAGACGGCCTGCTCGACGACGAGGAAGTCGGCGGACGACTCGACGGGCGCCCCGCCGTACGACAGCGGCACGATGTACCCGATCGCCCGGTCGGGGTACTGCTGCTTCATCTCGTCGACGACCTTCGCGCTCAGCGTGTGGAAGTAGTGATCATTCTGCCCACCGTGCCCGTCGACAGTCGCGATGAGGCGGTCGAGGTAGTCGGGCGTCTCACCGCCGTGCACCTTGACCTCGATGAGCAGTGTCTGCCCGCCGTCGCTCGCCCGCTGCAGGTATTCCTCGAGCGAGGGGATGGTCGCAGTGTTGCCCGCCTCGTCTTTCACCTCGATCTGCGTCGCATCTGCTTGGGCCAGGTCCGCGATGCGAGTATCGAGACCCGCGAGCCGTTTGAGGTCGGGGTCGTGCATCAGCACCCATTCGCCGTCGGCGGTCTGCTGCACGTCGAGCTCGACGACATCGGCCTGCGCATCGATCGCCGCTTCGAGCGCAGGGACCGTGTTCTCGACGCCGCCTTCGGTGAAGCCGCGATGGGCGAGAATCGTGGTCTTGCCCGTGCTGCGTTCGTCGATCACCGCGTACGAGTGCACCGCGAGCGCGGCGACCACGGCGAGACCGCCGACGATGATCGCGAGCCGCAGCGGTCGCCCGTTCGGCGTGCGACCGGAAGGTGTGCTCGCCGGGGATGCGCCAGGGGATGCGCCGGCTGCCGCCGTCGCGGGTTCCGCGGTCCGGGGAAGCGCTTCGGGCGAGGGCTCCTGCGCGACGGGCGAGCGCTGTGCTGCGCGCCCGCGGTACGCGGCGATGAGCAGGTGCGCCTGCACCCACAGCATCAGCCCGGTGACGAGGAAGACGAGGAGCTGCGCGAGTCCGAACATGATCGCTGCGGTCACCGGCGAGGCGACCGGCAGCACGCTATCGGTCAGCCAGACCGGCAGCAGGGCGACGCCCCCGATGAGCGCGGTGAGCGCCATGAGCGGCAGCACGATCGCAGCGAACAGCAGCAGCACCTGCACGCTGCGCCATCTGGTCGACCGCCAGCTCGCGGCGAACGCGCCGAGTACGCCGACCTGCGTGGTGACGATCGCCGGCATCACGAATGCGAGGCGCAGATTGAGGTAGGCGATGCCGAGCATGACCGCCGTGTACAGCACCGCGTGCAGCGGCTCCTTCAGCAGTTCGTCGCTCACGAAGGCGGGCACGGCGACCCAGCGAGTCAGGGCCGAGTTCACACCGATGTGCGCGAGCGGCACGACGATCACGATGTAGGGGATGAGCATGAGCGTGCCGGGCTGCCGACGGAGCCGATTCGCGATCGAGAGAATCGCATGCGTGATATTGCGTAGCCCGGGGGTGATGCCTGCCTGCCGCAGGTTCGCCGCGACGAGGAAGACCATGATCTGCAGCGCGATCGCGATGACCGCGCACACGAGCGATGCGATGACGATACCGAGGCCCCAGGGGCTCGTGACGAGGCTCGAGATGTCGTCGGTGGTGAGCGACCTGAGGCCGGCGGATCGCACCCCTTCGGAGAACATGAACGCCAGCGCCGGCACCGCGACAAGCGCCACGGCGCCTTGCACCAGCACGACCAGCAGGGCGCCGCGCCCGATGCGCCGCAGCGCATGGCGGTACCCCACGACGATTCCAGTCTTCGCAGAGATGCGCGCTTCACGCTGCTCTCGTCGCGGCGTCTCCTGTCGCATGCGGCCTCCCCGTGCGCAGCCCGCGCTACACGGGCTGCAAGATGTTGCGCACCGCATCCTTCAGGCCGGTGCCGTACCGACCATAGCGCCCGAGCCGCAGCTGCCTGAGCACGGGCACGATGCGCAGCACTCGCGCTTCGGGGTACGCCTGTCGCGCCTCCTCGAAGAGGTACTTCTCCTGCGCCTCGGCGATGCGTTCGGGGCTCGCCCCGGGAAGCCCGGAGATGCGCGATGCGAGCGCCGCGGCGCGCAGGTAGAGGCGACGGTTGCGATCGGTGCGGGGCTCGGCGAACATGCGCAGCTTCTGCCGCACGCCGAGCCGCGTCATGCCGACCTCGTTGCTGTCGTGCTGGCGGTAGTCGGTGAGTTGCTCGTCGTGCATGCGCACGCCATCGCGCAGCGAGGCGACAAGGGCGAGCCATTCGTCGTGCAGCCACGAATCCGGGAACGGCAGGGCAGCCTCGACGACCTCGCGGCGCAGCACGACGGTCGCGCCGGTCGCGAGGTTGCGGCGCAGCAGCTGCTGATAGACGCGGCCGGTCTCGACCAGGGATCGCTCCTCGGCCGACATCGCGAGCGCCGTGAAGAGGTCGTGCCCGAGCGGTGCGCCGGCCGCGTCGACCTGGCGCGCATTGCTGAACACGTAGAGCGCGGCGGGGTCGTCGAAGCGGGCGGCGAGACGCTCGATGCGTTCGGGATGCCACACGTCGTCCTGATCGCAGAGCGCGATGAGGTCGCCGGTCGCGGTGCTCAGTGCCTGCTCGAAGTTCTTCGTGACGCGCAACGGCGGGTCGTTGCGCAGCACGACGAGCTCGGGGGCGGTGCCGTGCGCGTCGCGGTGGGCCGCGACAGCGTCCTCGACGATCGCGACGGTGCGATCCTGGGAGGCGTCGTCGCTGAGCACGACCTCGTCGACCGGCCGCGTCTGCGCGAGGATCGATGCGATCTGCTCGCCGATGAAGCGCTCGCCGTTGCGGGTGCCGAGCGCTACCGAGATGCGGGGCGTGTTCACGGTGCGACCTGCTTCGCGGGCTCCTCCTCGGCGGCTTCGGGCCCGGTCTCCGAAGCGGCCTCGGCGGCCGTCTCAGGAGCGGCCGTCTCGGGTGCTGGCTCGGGTGCGGGCCCGCCCGCGATCGCCGGCCCGGTCACCGTGTCGGCCGCCGGCGCTGCGGCGAGCGCCGGCACCACCGCCGCGGAGCTCGTGCCCGGGATGAGCCGCTGCCCGCGCTTCGTGAAGAGCAGCAGGTAGAGCCCGAAGAGGAACAGCCCGAACGCCGCGCTCGAGACGAACCAGACGGTCAGCGGCGGCAGGGGTACAGTGCTCCACCACCACTCGTAGCCCTGATTGAGGTTGCCGTTGGCCTCGTCGACGCCCGTGAGGTAGCGCTGCATGTTGGTGTGCATCGCCTGCGCGTTCATGACGCCGACGCCGAAGAACACGGAGAACGCCTGAATCTTGTTGAGGCCGAGGTTGTCGGAGTCGAAGCCGCTCGTGGCGAGTCCGATGAAGATGAGCATGAGCGGCAGGATGTAGCGCGGCTGCACCTCGAGGCCGACGTTGGCGTGCTGGCCGTGCAGCACGTAGAGCGGCAGCACGACGAGGGCTGCGAGCGTCAGTGCGAGCGAGAGGGTCTTGCGCCAGCCGAGCTTCTGCAGGCCCCACATGAGCAGTGCGACGAACACGCCGATCATGACGACCATGACGCTCGGCAGCACCGGGGTGTCGAGCCAGCCGAGGCGCCAGGCGCCGAGGTTGCCGGCCCAGAGGAAGGGCAGCTGGGTGATGTTCGAGATGAGCAGCTTGATCTGGTCGCCGATGCCGTAGCTCGGGGCGGTGATCGCCTCGGCGCCGGCGACGACGGCCCAGCTGGTCTGGCCGGAGGTGAGCACGGAGTAGCCGCCGACGGCGATGAGGCCGAGCGGCAGCAGGCACAGCGCCAGCCACTGGCGGCTGCGCCGGAAGCTCATGATCATGGCGATGACGGCGGCGAAGGCGACGTAGCTGGCGGCGTCGCTGCGGGCGCCTGCCCCCATGATGCCGGCGAGCGCGCCGAGCGCGCCGAGCCCGATGCGGGGGCCGAGCCGGTCGGTTCTCAGGTATTCGGTGAGCGCGACCCACACGAGCAGGCCCGAGAGCACGGCCCAGCTGCTCGGGTTCGAGCTCGCGATGAAGAAGACGCCGACGGGCACGAGGGCCACGGTCGACGCCCACAGGACCGGCCCGCGCCGCCCCGGCCTGATGAGGGCGAGCACGGCGATGGTGAGCCCGACGAACACGGCCGCGTTGAAGAGGCGCATCGCGATGACGGAGCCCTCGATGCTGTCGGTCACGAAGACGCGCATCACCGAGTAGAAGACGGGCGGATAGCCGCCGCCCGCGTTGGTGCGGGTGGTGCCCATGAGGTCTTCGTCTTCGGGTACGCAGGCCGCGCTCTGCTCATCGTTCGCGGCGTAGCAGTGCGCCGAGAGCACGAGCCAGCTCGGCACCTCCTGCACGAGCGCCTCCGAGCCGGGCTCGCACACGTTCTCGGTCTCGCCCCAGGCGCACCAGATGCTCGCGAGGTGGTAGTCGTCGTCGGGGGCGGCGCCGACGGGCGAGGCGAGCGCCCAGCCGCCGAGCCCGACGAACGCGAAGAGGCCCAGCGCCAGTGTGATGACGATGCGCTTCCAGCGGCTCGACTCCATGTGCGTGCGTGTCCTCTCAGCCGCGGATTCTCCCGATGAATCCTACCCGAGGCATCCTCCATCGCCGCGGGGCGCACCGCGCGGCGCCCGGGTGCCGTTCGGGCGGCGATCGGGTCGGGTCGAAGCCCCCGCGCAGCTTTCACTACGTCTTTCCACGTACACTCGCACGCATGACTTCGGTCGAACGCTTCGCCATCGCCTCCCGCATCTACCGCCCCGAACCCGCCGCCGCTTCCCTCTTCCTCGGCAGCGTCTCCGATGCGCTCGCTGAGGCCGGGCACGACATCGAGGTGCTGACGGTGACTCCCCCGCGCTCGCTGCGCGGGCGGTCGGGCGGTTCTCGCCAGGGATCGCCGAGCAGCACCGAGCGGGTGCGCACCTTCCCGGTGCTGCGCGACCAGAGCGACTACGTGCGCGGCTACCTGCAGTACCTGTCGTTCGACGTGCCGCTCGCGTTCCGTCTGCTCTTCGTGCGCCGCCCGTCGGTGGTGTTCGTGGAGCCGCCGCCCACGACGGGCGCGGTCGTGCGGGTGATCTGCGCGCTGCGCCGCATACCGTACGTCTACGACGCGGCCGACATCTGGTCGGATGCGGCGGGGCACGCCACCGACTCGTCGCTCGTGGTGCGGGCGCTGCGCTGGGTCGAGCGCTTCGCGATGCGGGGCGCCGCCGCCATGACGACCATCTCGGAGGGCGTGGTCGGGCGCGTGCGCGAGCTCGGCGTAGACACGCCGATGACCGTGACCGGCTTCGGCGCCGACACCTCGGTCTTCTCGTACGAGGAGCGCCCGCTCGAGAAGGTCTTCCTCTACGCGGGCACCTTCACCGAGCTGCACGGTGCCGGCATTCTCATCGACGCGTTCGCCCGCTTCAACGAGACGCACCCCGGGTACCGCCTGAAGTACGTCGGCCACGGCACCGGCGTCGAGGCCATGCGCGCGGAGGCCGCCCGTCTCGGCGTCGCGTCGAGCGTCGAGTTCACGGAGTCGATCCCTGCGGCCGAGCTGCGCCCGCAGCTGAACGGCGCAGTCGCGAGCCTCGCCACCCTCGACCCCGATGGCGGATACGCCTACGCGTTCACGTCGAAGGCGTACTCGTCGCTCGCGAGCGGCTGCCCCGTCATCTTCGCGGGCGTCGGCCCGACGGTCGATTTCATGGACGAGGCGGCCGGCACTCTGCCCGTCGGGCGCGCGGTCGTCTACGACGCCGACGCGATCGCGGAGGCGATGCGGGCCGCGGCCGACCACCCGCTGCCGGCAGACGAGCGGCGGCGGGTCGCCGAATGGGCGGCCGAGGAGCATTCGATGCTCGCGACGGGCCGCAAGGTGCGCGATGTGCTGCTGCGGGTGGCCGCGTCAGCGCCGACGCGCAGGCGGTACTCTCGGAAGCCATGAGCATGAAGCAGTTCTTCGCATCCGCCGCCGACTGGGCGGTCAAGAACAAGTCGCGCATGCCGCGCTGGATGGGGCGCCTCATGGAATCGGCCGCGCGCAACCCCGACGGGTTCATCGGGCGCGTGAGCGGCAAGCTGCTCGGCGGGGGCGCGGCGAGCACGAACACCGAAGTGCCCGGAGGCGATGTACGCGTCTACATCGCGCCGACGAACTACTCGGGCCAGGGCTACCTGTGGGCGCGATCCCTGGAGCAGTTCGGGGCCGGGAACGAAAGCGTCGACGGCGAACGCGAGACGATCGCGGCCCGCAACTGCGCCGTCCTGCTGCCGGGCGGCTACGCCTTCCCCGCCGATACACCGGTATCGATCGCGACGGTGAACGCGTCGGCCGAGTGGGCCGAAGCCGAGTGGCAGGCCGCGAAGCGGTTCACGCACGTGCTGGTCGAGGCCGAGCGGCCCATGTTCGGAAAGCGCTTCGGCCGCGACCTCGAAGCCGAGGTGCGGGCGCTCGAAGCCGAGGGCCTCTCGGTCGCGTTCATCTGCCACGGCACGGACATCCGCGACCCCGAGCGGCATGCGGCACTGACCCCGTGGTCGCCGTACCCCGAAGACCCGCGCACCGCCGACCTGCAGAGCGACGCCCGCGAGAACGCGGCCCTGCTCGAGCGCATAGGGCGGCCCGTGTTCGTGTCGACGCCCGACCTGCTCATCGACGTGCCCGATGCGACGTGGTGCCCGGTCGTCGTCGACGCCGAGCGCTTCGCCACCGATGCGCCGCTCCTGCCCGCCGCGCGCAGCAGCCGGCCGCGCGTCATCCATGCGTCCAGCAACCACCTGCAGAAGGGCAGCGGCAGCATCGAGCCCGCCCTCGCACCCTTGATCGCGAGCGGCGCGCTCGAGTACGAGCTGATCGGGTCGACCCCGTCGGCCGAGATGCCCGGCGTCTTCGCGGGCGCCGATATCGTGCTCGACCAGTTCCGCCTCGGCTCGTACGGGGTCGCGGCGTGCGAGGCGATGGCCGCCGGCCGGGTCGTCGTCGGGCACGTGCTGCCGCAGGTGCGCGAAACCGTCGAACGCGATGCCGGTTTCGCTCTGCCGATCGTCGAGGCGACGCCCGACACGCTGCACGACGTGGTGGCCGAGCTCATCGCCGACCCGGCGCGCATGCGCGGGCTCGCAGCGGCCGGCCCCCGCTTCGTGGCACGGATGCACACGGGCGAGGCGAGTGCCCGGGCGCTCACGTCGCGCTGGATCCGAGCGTAGCCCGGGCTCACGCACACGCGTGCGGAGCTCGGATCTCCGTCACGCACCTCGAACACGGGCTCACTTCATCGAGCTCGCCGGCACAGCGCCCCCAGTGTGGAGCCTCATGCATCACCGGCATGCCCTGGGTGGTGCATCAGGCTCCACGCCTCTTCGGGAGCGCACACCTCCCCCGAGGCTCAGGCAGCAGCTGCGCGGCGCCCGGCACCCCGCTCGGCGCGGGTCTTATCGCGGGCGTCCTTCCAGCGGCGCATGCGCCCCTCGACGGGGTGCTCGATGAGGCGGTAGAGCAGCCAGGCGAGCAGGATGTCGACGGCGAGCAGCGCGAGGTTCCACCCGATGTTGCTCCACGAGGGGGCCTGCGGGCCGAAGACGCGCAGGGCGAGGTAGATCGCGGTGGCGTGCACGAGGTAGAAGGCGAACGACCAGGTGCCGAGCCTCACCTGCAGCTTGGTCTCGAAGATGGAGCGGCGCCCGCGCAGCGTGTTCAGGCTGAACACGAGAATGGCGAGGCCGGTGGCGACCGTGAAGATCTCGTTGCCGAAGCCCGCGAGCACGCCGAGCGGGCGGATCCCGTTGAAGAACTCGGAGCCCATGATGACGACCAGCGCGGCGCCGATCGCGGCGACGCCGACGAACGGGTGCAAGCGCGGGCGCCAGCCGCTGCGCACGGCCCAGGCGAGCCCCATACCGAGCAGGAACTCGGGCACGCGGGTGACCGGCACGGGCACGGCGGCGAGCCAGGATTCGGGCCAGAGCGTCATGCCGAGGCGATAGGCGAAGGCCCACGCGATCGCGGCGAGCGAGAAGAGCAGCGCACCGCGCTTCGTGAGGGGCAGCAGGATGCGCGACACCCACGGGTGGATCGCGTAGAAGAGCGCCTCGACCGAGAGGGTCCAGGCGGCCGGGTTGCCCGAGAAGAGGATGACGGGGTTCGCCCACCATGCCTGCAGCACGACGACCGAGAGCAGCAGGATGCCGAGGTCGAACGGTTTCAGGAAGCTGCCTTCGGGAATCGGCGCGAAGGTGTAGAAGACCGGGATGGCGACGAGCAGCGCGACCATGTGCGCGGGCCAGATGCGGGCGAAGCGGCGCCAGTAGAACGTGCTCGTCGGCACCTGCGGCCGCATCGACCAGGTGAGCACGAAGCCCGAGAGCACGAAGAAGAAGGTGACGCCGAAGTAGCCCTGGTTGAAGAGGAGGTTGATCTTGCCCGGCAAGGGCGCGAAGACGCGCATGTGGTACAGGAAGACCATGAATGCGGCCCACCAGCGCAGCCCGGTGAGCACATCGAGGCGCGGCGTACGTTCTGCGAGGATCGCTGCGGTTCTCGGATTCATAGTCTCGGTTCTGCGTCGGAAAAGGGCCGCGGTCAACTCTACTGCCTCGCGCGCGCACGACCGGAGTACGTGTTTTCCGTAAGATGGCAGGGTGAACGAGTATGCAGTCGACGTCGTCATCGCGGTGCACTCGGCGGAGCGTCCGGTGGCCCGCGCGGCCGGTTCGGTGCTCACCGGCACACAGGCCCCGGTGCGCGTGACCGTCGTCGCGCACAACATCGACCCCGAGATCATCCGCGAGCGGCTCGGTGACCTCGCCGGCGATCCGCGGCTGCGGCTCATCGGTCTGGCCGACGGCATCCACTCCCCCGCCGGCCCGATGAATCTCGGCTTCGCCCGCGCCGAGGCGCCGTTCGTCGCGCTGCTCGGCTCCGATGACGAGCTCGCACCGGGCGCGATCGATTCGTGGCTGGCGCTGCAACGCGAGACGGGTGCCGACGCAGTGCTCGCGCGCATCCTGCTCGCGAGCGGCGGAGTCGATCCGTACCCTCCCGTGCGGCTCGGGCGGCGGATGCGCGACCTCGATGGGGCCAGGGATCGACTCGCGTATCGCAGCGCGCCGCTCGGTATGGTGTCGTGCGAGCGCTTCGGCGATCTGCGCCTGACCACCGGTGTCGGCTCGGGCGAGGATCTCGCCTACTCCTTGACAGTGTGGTTCACGGGCGCGCACCTCGCGTACGACCTCACGGGGCCGGCATACGTCGTCAACGGCGACGCCGGCGACCGAGTCACCTCGGCGGTGCGGCCCTTGGCCGAGGATTTCGCGTTTCTCGATCACCTCGAGACGATGCCGTGGTTCGCGCAGGCCCCGGCGCGGGTGCGCGAGGCGATCGTCGTGAAGCTCATCAGAATGCACGTGTTCGATGCGCTCGCGATGCGTGCGAACTCCGACGAGCAGCTGAGCGAGAACCGCGACGCGTTCCGCACGGTGCTCGCCCGCCTCGCGCGGCTGTCGCCGTCGGCGCCGGGGCTGCTGTCGATCGCCGACCGCCGCGTACTCGATGCGCTGGCTTCGCAGCAGAGCCTCGATGCGGCAGCGATGCGCTCGCTGATCGCGGCGCGCAGCCGCTATAAGTCGCCCGCGGTGCTGCTGACGCGCAACCCGCTGCGCTGGTTCCATGCGCAGGCGCCGTTCCGCACGCTGCTCGCCGGCTCGCTGATCGCCCGGCGCGGCTGATCGCCCGACGCCGCAGCGCGCCTTCCCGGCCTACTTGCGGGTGAGCGCGAGCAGCCGGCTGCGGGATGTCACGCCGGCCTTGCGGAGGATCGCCGCGACGTGCACTTCGACCGTGCGCTCGCTGATGCCGAGCGATTCGCCGATCTCCCGATTCGAGAGCCCGCCGGCGAGCAGGTCCCAGACGGCGCACTGCCGCGGGGTGAGCAGCGACCGGAGCTCGGGCGCAGAGTCGGACGTCGGCGGCCCGCTCGGCCGACCGCCGCTCGCCCGCATCGCGGCGACGGCGCGTTCCGCTTTCAACGGCCCCTTCGGCACGTATTTCACCGACGCCGTCCGCAGCAGGCTGTCGTACTGGTCCGCGAGCGCCACATCGATATCCGTGCCGGAGGCGCCGATCGTACGGACGAATTTCGGCACCACCCCCGCCGCCGCGAGCTCCATCGGCAGTTCGCGCACGCCTGCGACGAGCACCCGCGCAGCCTCCGCCATGGCTCCTTCCCGCATGCTCAGTTCAGTCCGTATCACGCAGACGTGGGCCTGGAGCAGAGGCGTGGGCCGGGCGGTTCCCGGCTCCCACCCCGTATTCTCCTGCGGCGCACCGGCGGTGAGGAGCATGCGAGCGTGCAGGTCGTCGGCCTCGTCGGCGTTCCCCGCGTACCAGAACTGCTCGGCGGCCATCACGGTCTCGAGAATCCTCAGGTCGTTGCGGGCTTCGGCGGCCTCGAGCAGCCATTCCTTCACGCGCAGCGCGCGCAGGCGGTCATCGCCGCCCGGTTCGGGCCCCGCCTCGATCTTCTCCATCAGCCGTGCGAGTTCGACGAGCTGCGGGTCGTGCGACGCGGCGTCGCCGATCATCGCCCGGGCGTCGTCGAAGCAGCCGTGCCAGAAAGCCGCGCGCGCCAGAAGCGATCGCGTCGCCGTGGCCTGTTCCGGCGCAGCGGTGCGAGCCTGCCGCGCGAGCATGATCGCATTCCCAGTGAAGCCGCGCTCGAGCTGCGTTGCGGCCTCCTGCACCAGGCGCCGTGCGAGCGAGCGCTGCACGCCCGACTCGGCGGCTCGCGCCTCATGCAGCAGTGCGGCGCTGGCGTAGCCCGCTCGCTCGGCGGCGCGTCCGAGCTCCGCATGAGCCCGCCGCCTCTCGAACGCACCGGTCTCCTCGATGATCAGGGATCGCATCCGCTCATCGACGAACTCCGCGCGCCCCTGCTCGATGCGCAGCACACTGCTCAGCGGGCCGAGCAGCAGCACGGAGGTGTCGACGGCGGAGGCTGAGAGCAGCACCTCCGCGCTCCGCGTCGCATTGAGCGACGCACGCAGCAGCACGCGCCGTTCCGCCGCGTTGTACCGCTCGAGCGATACCGCCTCGCGCATGGATGGCACGATCGGCAGCACTTCGGGCAGTGCGCTGCGGCCGCCGAGCGCTGCGGGCGGGATCACCGAGGCCAGTTCTCGCAACGCCTCGGTCGCGTCGCACGCGAAATCGCCCAGGGTCACCGCCACGCGAGGCGACACGGCGACGCCGGCCTCCGCGCTGAGAAGTGCCGCCCGCCGGGCTGTCGTCGTTCCCACGTCGTGCATTGTTCTCTCGTATCGATCTTCCGCTTCGCGCTGCGGTACCGGCAGTCTGCTTCTCGCCTACGACGATCCGCAGGCGATCGAGTCAGGGCGATAGCCGGTGGATACGCGCGATCATCTTACTGCGCGAGTCGACCTCCATCTTGCGCAGCAGCGCCGCGACGTGCACTTCGACGGTGCGCTCGCTGATGTGCAGGACTTGGCCGATCTCGCGGTTTGTCATTCCGCGGAGCACGAGACCCAGCACCGCCTTCTGCCGCGGGGTGAGCGCGGGCACGGCCTCATGGCCGTGGGAGGAGTCAGCGCCGTCGACCGCCTTCTGAGCGATGGCCTGAGCGGCCGCCACGAAGCGTTCGCCGGTGATGGGGCCGAAGGCGACGTGCTTCTCGGGCGGGGCCCCGAGTATCCCCTCGAGGCGCTCGGCTCGCACGAGGTCGACCGGCATGCCGGCCTCCGCGAGGAGTCGGATGAACTTCGGGATCACTCCTGCCGCGGCGTGCTCGAGCGGCATCCGGGGCATGTCTTCGGAGATGGTCTGGCTCGCATCCTCCAGCTTCCCCGCCTGTATCTGAACGCCGGCTTTGAGCGCGCATATCTGCGCGCCGGCGAGCGGCGTGAGGCGATGATCCTGGGTCGTCCATCCGTTACCCCTGCCCAGGGCGGCCATCGTCAGCAGCAGCTGGGCGCCGTAGCTGTCGCACTCGTCGAACTGCTCCGAGTACCACAGCTCGGCGAGCACGCCGATGCCGTTCATGGCCTGCTGGTCGGCGTGCGCTTCGGCGACTCCGGCGAGCCACTCGGCGACTTCGACACCGCGTTTCCGATTGTCGGGGTGGGGCGCGGGGCCCCGTTCGATGCGGCGGCTCAGTTCGATGAGATCGCAGTCGTCATCCGCGCACGCCAGCAGTTCGCGGGCCTCGTCGAAGCAGCCGTGCCAGAACGCTGCCCGCCCGCAGAGCGCGGCGGCCTGCGCCCGGAACTCACGATTCGCTTCGAGCACGCTGTGCGCCAGCGCGTAGGCGTTGCGCGTGTATCCCCGTTCGAGCTGCGACTGCGCCTCTTTCAGAATGGACAGCACCAGTGGGCGCTGTTTGCCGAGGTCGCTCGAGCGGGCCATATAGAGCAGAGCCGCCTCGCGGCATCCCGAGCGCTTCGCCGCGCGGGCGAGCTCCGCATAGGCTTCTCTGCGTTCGAACGGACTCGAGTCGAGCACGACCCTCGAACGCACGCGTTCGTCCGCGAAACGCAGCAGCCCGTCGACGATCCTGAGCTCCTGCTTCAACGGCCCGAGCAGCAGCACCGATGCATCGACCGCGGAGGCGGCGAGCACGATCTCCGGCCTGCCAGTGACGTCGAGAGCGGCGCGCAGCAGGAGGCGGCGAGCGGCGGGGCCGCTGTCGCACGGCACGACGCTGCCGCTCATGGCGGGTACGAATGGCAGGATCTCCGGCAGCATGCTCCGGCCGGCCAGCTGCGCCGGTGTCAGGGCTTCTGCGACCTCGCGCAGGCACGTCGCGTCGCCTCGGGTGAACTCCGCGAGTCTGATCGCAACTCTTGGCGACATCATTGCACCTTTCACCCGCCCTCGCGCGTACTCGACTCGTGGAATGCCAGCACATTCTCCCCTGCGAATTGTCTACCACGGCGGTCAAGGCGCGCCCGGCCCGCAGAAGGCCCGGCGCGGCGCACGGTGCGAGCGGGTGCCGCGATTGGTGCAGACCATTGAGATTCTCGAATCGCCGTTCGCACAGCTCCACGACCGACCGCATACGTGAAACCACGCAGAGGCGACGGCATGGGCCTCCCCGACTACGGTCGCCGCAGCACCGCGATATATTCTGGTCGGGCTCGCGTCGGCGCCTCGACCGCACGACTCGGGCGCACCACCCGGCATCGCGGTTCACGGAGAGGACGCATATGGCCATCCTCCTCGTGTGCAATACGATCGCGATCCTGCTGTGGACGGTCATCAGCAAGCGGCTGCGGCGCTGGCACATCTCGGGCGCCGTGGCGATGGTGCTGTGCGGCACGATCACGGGCTTCTTCCTGCGCGATGAGATCAGCGAGCATCTGAACACGAGTCTCGCCGAGCACATCGTCGAGCTCATCCTCGCGGTGCTCCTCTTCGTCGACGCGACCGAAGTGCGCGGCGGCTTCCTCGCCGGGGAGCGCTCGGTCGTCACCCGACTCCTCGTCATCGCCCTGCCGCTCTCGCTGGTGCTCACCGGCGCCGTCGCGATCCCGCTGTTCGACCTGCCCCTGCTCAGCACGACGTCGATCGCGCTGGCGCTGGTGCTCGCCTGCATCGTGCTGCCGGTCGACTTCGCCCCCTCGCCCGAGATGATGCGCGACCGGCTGGTGCCCCGCCGGCTGCGGCACGGCCTCGCCGTCGAGAGCGGCTACAACGATGGCATCTTCTCGCCGATCTTCGCGTTCGCGCTGCTGCTGCTCGGGGCGAGCAACGACGGCGAAGTACTCACGCCGATCGAGGCGCTCGAGAATGCGCTGCCGGCGGCCGGCTGGGCATTGCTCGTCGGCATCGGCGTCGGCGGCTTCATGGGGGCGGCCGTCCGTCTCGCCCTCGCGCGCGACTGGGTCGATGCGCACGGCGTGCGCGTCGCCATGCTGCTCGTGCCGTTCGTCACCTACGAGTGCACGGTCGCGCTGAACGGCAACGGCTTCGTCGCCGCGTTCCTGGCAGGGATCGCCTACAAGCTGCTGCGCACCCGGAGCGGCGGCGACGACCACGACGTGCCGCACGCCGAGCTCGCACTGGTCGATGATCTCGGCGCCGTGGCGTCGCTGTTCATGTGGTTCATCGTCGGCTCGGTCACCGCGCTGATCTTCACGATGCCGGCCAGCTGGCCGTGGATCCTCTTCGCCCTTCTCGCGCTCACTGTGCTGCGCATGGTGCCGGTCTACATCGCGTTCATCGGGAGCCGGGTCTCGCTCCGCGAGCGCACCGCCCTCGGGTTCATCGGCCCGCGCGGCACCTCGAGCATCGTCTTCGGGCTGCTCGCCTTCAACGCATTGAACGACGACGACGCGAACGCCGCGATCTACGTGACGGTGATCACGGTGCTCGGAAGCATTATTCTGCACGGCTGGCTCGGACCGCGCGTGCTGCGAGCCCTCCGCCCGGGAGGCGTCGGCGCGGCGGGCGCCGAACCGGCACGGGAAACCACGTAGGCGCCTGATCCCTGGCGAGGTTTCGCCGCTCGGCCGGAGGCGCTCTGCTTCCACCGTCGAACGCAGGGGCACGCTGCTAACGTAACGCTCGGGCACGGCACGCCCTCGTGGCCGCCGACCCGCTGCATCGCCGCCACGAAAGGACCCTCTGTGAGCAAAGAAGCCGGCGCACCCGAACCGACACGGCGCAACCTCCTGAAGTGGGGCGGGGTCGCCGCCGCGGGTGCGGTATTCGCGGGAGGCGGCGCGGCCGCCGGTGCTGCGGCGGGCTATCGTGCGGGCTTCCAGGCCGGCACGGACAACTTCGCCAACCTTTCGCCCCGCAAGACCCCGGGCTTCGACCATCTCGTCGTCGTCATGGGCGAGAACCGGTCGTTCGACAATCTGCTCGGCTACCTCTACACCCCCGACACGCTGCCCGAGGGCAAGAGCTTCGAGGGGCTCGCGTTCGGCGACTACAGCAACACCGGCCCCGACGGCACGGTCTACAGCGCCCACGTCTACGAGGGCAGTACCGACGACATCATGGGCCAGCCGAGCCCCGACCCGGGCGAAGAGTTTCCGCATGTCAACACGCAGCTCTTCGGCACCGTCGCTCCCGCCGGCAACTCCGAGCTGTGGGTCGAGCACATGGAGCACCCGTTCAACAGCCCTGCGCCCGGGCTGCAGCCCGACAACTCGGGGTTCGTGCAGGACTACTACATCAACTACCGGCGACTGCAGAAGGGCACCGAGCCCCCCGCCGATGACCTGAACACCATCATGGGCAGCTTCTCGCCCGACATGCTGCCGGTGCTGTCGACGCTCGCGCAGGAGTTCGCGGTGTTCGACCACTGGTTCTGCGCAGTGCCGTCGCAGACGTTCTGCAACCGTTCGTTCTTCCACTCATCGACCTCGCACGGCTTCGTCACCAACAAGCACGGCGGCGGGTACGAGAAGTGGATCGACTCCGAGCAGTCGCCCACGATCTTCAACCGCCTCGACGACGCGGGCGTCGACTGGCGCATCTACTACGACGAGCTGCAGCTGCTCTCGTTCACCGGGGTGCTGCATGCGCCGGTACTCGAGAAGTTCTGGAAGTCGGAGCACTTCGCGACGATGGACCAGTTCTACATCGATGTCGAGAACGGCGACCTGCCCGCCTACTCGTTCGTGGAGCCGCGCATGGCGTTCAACCACAACGATTTCCATCCGCCCTTCGGCAAGCTGAAGGAGACGGAGCTCGAGGGCATGGACGTCATCGACAGCGCCGTCTCCGATGTGCGGGCGGGCGAAGCGCTCATCCACAGCATCTACTCGGCGGTCAAGAACTCCGCCTCGGCCGAGGGGTCGAACGCGGTGAACACGATGCTGCTCATCACCTTCGACGAGCACGGCGGCACCTACGACCACGTGCCGCCGCCCGCGACGGTCGCGCCGCACGGCGACGCCGCCGCCGGCGAGATGGGCTTCACTTTCGAGCGCCTCGGCTGCCGCGTGCCCGCGATCGCGGTCTCCGCATACACTGCCCGCAACACGATCGTGAACGACGTGATGCATCACGGTTCGGTGATCAAGACGCTCAGCGAGCAGCATGGGCTCAAGCCGCTGTCGCGGCGCGACGAGAGCGCGAACAGCCTGTCGCTGGTCGTGAACCTCGAACAGCCGCGGCACCCGGACGACTGGCCCGAGACGAGCCCGCAGTGGCTGCCCGAGAACCCGCAGGAGGCGCCGCCGCACCCCGCGCACAAGCACAAGGACAAGCCGCTGAGCCCTCCCGGCCGCGGTCTCGTCGGTCTCGTGCAGGCGAAGTTCGGGCTGCGCGATGTGCCGGAGGCCGAAACCTATGAGGAGGCCTACACTCATTTGAAGACGCACGGCGCCGGCGTCATGGGGGTCGAGCGCAAGTAGCGTCGCCCCGGCGCCCGGCCCCACCCCCACTTTTCACAGGAGTATCTTGCGCATCGCAGTCGTTTCACGCATCTACCGCCCCGAACCGGCTGCCGCCTCGCTCTTCCTCGGCGCCGTCGTCGACGCGCTGCTCGCCGAGGGGCACGAGGTCGACGTGCTCACCGC
Source organism: Leucobacter sp. GX0328 (assembly GCF_053567315.1). Taxonomy (NCBI): domain Bacteria; kingdom Bacillati; phylum Actinomycetota; class Actinomycetes; order Micrococcales; family Microbacteriaceae; genus Leucobacter; species Leucobacter sp. GX0328. The sequence continues at coordinate 1,545,027 of NZ_JBSGPC010000001.1, read as the reverse complement.
GACCCCGCCGCCAGGGATGCGGCCGGATTCGCGCGGCGAGCGCGTGCGCAGCAGGCGGGTGCTGCGCGACGCATCGGGCTACGTGCGCGGGTACGCCGGGTACATGAGTTTCGATATCCCGCTCGCGTTCCGCCTGCTCGTGCTGCCGAAGCCGCACGTCGTGCTCGTCGAGCCGCCGCCGACGACCGGGGCCGTCGTGCGCCTGGTGTGCGCGCTGCGCCGTATCCCGTACGTCTACGATGCCGCCGACATCTGGTCTGATGCCGCGCAGCTCGAGGATGTGCCGGGCTGGGTGATTCGCGCGCTGCGCGCCGTCGAGCGCTTCGCGCTGCGCGGAGCGTCGCACATCGTGACGGTATCGGAGGGGGTCGTGCGCCGCGTGCGCGAGCTCGGTGCGAAGCGCGCGGTGACGGTCACCGGGTTCGGCGCCGACGTCGACGAGTTCCCGGTCACGGTCGGCGAGCGCGAGCCCGTCTTCGTCTATGCGGGCAGCTACTCGCCGTACCACGGCTCCGACATCTTCATCGACGGCTTCGCCCGCTTTCTCGAGACCCATCCGGGCCACCGCCTGCGCTTCATCGGCAACGGAGTCGAGCGCCCGAGGCTGCAGGCGCGGGCGCACGAGCTCGGCATCACCGGCAGCGTCGACTACCTCGACCCGGTGCCGCCGAGCGAACTCGTGCCGCACCTCGCGAGCGCGGCCGCCAGTCTCGCGTCGATCAAGCCCGACACCGTGTACGAGTACTCGTACGCGTCGAAGGCGTTCTCGTCGCTGAACGTCGGCTGCCCGGTGCTCTTCACCGGCCCGGGCCCGACCATCGACCTGCTCGAGAACGCGAACGAGCACGTGCGCGCGGGCGAGGCCTGCGCCTACGACACCGACGCGGTCGCAGCCGCAATGGCGCGGCTGGTCGACGAGCCGGCATCGTCGGATGAGCGCGAGGCGCTCGGGCGCTGGGCCGCCGAGCACCACTCGCTGCAGGCGGTCGCGCGCTATGTCGCCGATGTCGTCATCGCGACCGGCGGGCGCTGAGCCGGGCCGAGGCAGCAGGATAGGCCAGGCAGGACCGGCTCGATCGAGGCTCGTCAGTAGTTCTCGGCGGGTACCTGCTCGAACCACCAGAACGGGTGGGTCAGAATCTGCATGACGGGTTCGCGACCCACCCAGTCGCCGAAGTGGCCTTCGCGCCAGCGGCCGCTGGAGTCGCTCAGGTACTTCATGGTGGGCATCATGAAGCGGCTCTCGTAGGCGTGGTAGCGCACGGTCGGAGCCCAGCGGGCGAGCAGCGAATCGGCGAACTCCACCCCGCCCATGCGTGCGGGCTCGTGCGAGCTGAATCCGGTGAGCGGCCGGCCGACCGCGGCTTCGAAGACGCTGCGCTGCCGCTCGGCCCATTCGAGGTTGTCGCCGCCGACCACATCGCACAGCCCGCCTTCGAGGTGCAGCTGCACCTCGTGCCCAAGGGCTTCCAGCTCGCGGATGGTGCGCAGCGACGGCAGGCTCAGCAGGTTGTACCCTCGGGCGTGCACGCGCAGGAAGTACGAGGCGGTGCAGCCGGCGCGCGCTTCGAGCCGCGCGACGCGGGCCGCGAGTTCCAGATCGTTGTCGATGTCGTGGCGCAGGATCAGATGCTTCTCACGCGGGTCGTCGAGAAAGCCCGCGAAGTGCGTGGCCTCGTAGCCGGCCTTTCGATAGGCCTTCAGGGTCTCCTCATAGGAGTGGAGCGAAAAATCCAGCGGATACGACGGCAGAGTCATGAAATCTCGGGCTCCCAGGGCGCGGTCGGGCGCCACGACGGGTCGCAGGCGCAGAACAATCAAACATTACAGCAGGCAATGTCAACCCCATTGACAGACTACGAACTTACCCGTAGGTGCTCCTAGTCGCAGGTGCCGGCGCGCATCTCCGCCGGATCGGACAGGATGGTCGGCGCGAGGTCGACCGTGACGAGCAGCCCGCCGTCGGCGGTGACTTCGACGCCGGTGATCGTGAAGCCCTGCGGCAGAGAATCCCGCATGCAGACCGTGCTCGGCTGGGCGAGCTCGGCACCGCCCATCGCGAGCAGCTCGTCGAGCGATACCGGGGAATCGGGGTTCTCGCGCAGTTCAGGCGAGATCTGCAGCTCGTTCGCGTCGCCGGGCGTGATGGCGATGGCCGCCGAGATCGGAATCTGCATGCCGCCGACGTCGAAGCTCGAGCCGACGAGGATCTCGCCGTTCTCGATGGTCGCCGACTGCCAGGCGTCGCCGGCCATGAGCCCGAGGATCGTGCCCATCTCGTCGGCGGGGAAGGTGAGCTGCATCGATCCCTGCTCGATCTCGCCCTTCGACGGGTCGAAGGGCGCCGAGTGCGCGTGCAGCACGACGTCGGGCACGATGCCCTCGCCGACGGGCAGCTCGGGCACGTGGATGCGGGTGTCGGGGATGCGCCCCTGCACTGCGGAGACGAGCGCGATGCCCTTCGTGCTCACCTCGACCGGGTGGGCGGTGTCGAGGTGGAACTGCGAGCGCATCGCCTCGGCGATCTGCTTCGGGATGATGATGCGCAGCGCGACCTCCCCCGCGCCGACGATGAGAATCGCCACCAGTACCCAGATCGCGATCTTCTTCATTGCAGACATGCGTCTCGTCTCACCACTTCTCTCGATTTCGAATGTGCCCCGCAAGACTGTAGTTTCCGTACCCGGTGCGGCGCCGCGGCGTACGAGCTTGCACCTAGTGGTGTTCCGCGAGTTCATGCCGTTGCGGGCCTCTTCGGCCGGCCTCGCCCGGGGCGGCACTCAGCGTTCGCCTACACTCCGGGTGCATGAGCGCACCACGAGTTGACGTGACGATCGCTGTGCATACGAGCACGCGACCCATTGCACGGGCTGTGGGTTCCGTGATCGACCACACTGCGGCCCCCGTGCGCGTCATCGTCGTCGCGCACAACATCGATGCCAGCATCATCCGCGCCAACCTCGGCGCGTACGCCGCCGACCCCAGAGTCGAGGTGCTCGAGCTGCGCGACGGCATCCCATCACCCGCCGGGCCGATGAACTTCGGCTTCGCCAGCTCGACGGCGCCCTTCATCTCTCTGATCGGCTCGGACGACGAGCTCGAACCCGGGGCGATCGACTCGTGGCTCGCGATGCAGCGTCGAACGGGCGCCGAAGCGGTGCTTGCCCGCATCATCGACCACGGCAGAACCGACCCCTATCCCCCGGTGCGCGGCGGCCGCCGACTCGAGGGCCTCGACGCCGTGCGCGATCGTCTGGCCTACCGCAGCACCCCGGTCGGGCTGCTCAGCCGGGAGCGCTTCGGGCAGCTGCGACTCGCCGAGGGGCTTCCTTCGGGCGAGGACATTCCCTATTCGCTCTCGGTGTTCTTCACCGCGCAGAAGCTCGCGTACGATCTGCACGGCCCCGCCTACGTGCTGAACGAGGATGCCGAGGACCGGGTCACCGCCGAACCGCGCGAGGTCATGCTCGACTTCGGGTTCTTGCGCGAGGTCGAGCGCCTCGACTGGTTCGCGCAGGCGCCCGCCGACGTGCGCCGCTCGATCGTGCTCAAGCTCATCCGCATGCATTTCCTCGACGCCGTGCGCGCACGCACGCAGAACGAGCAGCAGTTCTGGGCGAGCGAGCCCGACCTCGCTGCCGTCGCCGAAGAGCTGAAGGCCCTCTCGCCGGGCGTGCTCGGCTGGCTGTCGATGTCGCACCGGGCGCTCGTCGATGAGATCACGGCCGCCCGCCCGTCGTACGCACGCGTACGGCAGCTCGTCGACGCCACGGCTCACTACAACCGCCCCACGGCCCTGATCAGCTCGCAGCCGTTGCTCGCACTGCACAGCCAGGCCCCGTTCCGCACGCTGCTCGCCGGGTTCCTCGCCCAGCGCACCGCGCGCCCGCGCCCCGTGGCCGAGCGTTCGGCTGCCGGCAGGGCCGTCGATGCCGTGAAGCCCCGCCTGCTGCAGCTGGCCGGCGGGTTCACCGCGGTCTCGGTCGGCGCCTCAGAACTGCAGACGATGTTCGTCTAGCTCCCGACCCGAGTCGGCCGGGCGGCTGCTCACTCAGCGCCCGGCCGACTCGACCAGCGTCTGCGGTTGTGGCGGAGCCGCGGCCTGCGGCTCGGGCTCCGCCGTGCGCTGGCGGTACCAGGCGACCACGCTGAACAACAGTGCGAGAATGAGGCCCGCGATGACCCAGAGCACCACGAGGTAGTCGACCCACGACCCGACCGGCGGCTGCCCGGGCAAGAAGTTGCGCAGCGTCGGGGTCGCGAAGAGCATGCCGGCGTTCCAGGTGAAGAAGGCCGGTTCGGCACGGAGCTTGCCGCGCAGGCACTGAATGGCGACGGTCAGCCCGAGCACGGGCAGCATGACCATCAGCCCGAGCAGCACGATGCCGAAGACGATCGTCGCGGGCTCCCGCTGCGCCTCGATCAGATAGGTCTGCACCACCGCACCGCTGTCGGGGTCGGTGAACGCCAGCTCGGGGTCGGAGCGCAGCGAGATACTCCACCCGGGCACGTCGTGGTCGCCGAGTGTGAGCACGGCCGGCAGCGACTGCTCGTACGCGGCGAGCTCGGCGTCGTCGGCGCCCACCGGCGCCCCGGAGTTCGGGGCGGGCCGGTAGACGTCGACCATGGTCTGCGCCTCGTGCCGGTCGAACGGCCATAGCTCGATCGAACCGGTCGTGTTGAGCGAGACCTTCGTCGGGGCGATGGGGCGGTTCGCCTCGAAGCTCAGCTCCTGCCCGCTGTGCTCGGAGGTCATGTACACCTCGAGGTCGGTCATCACCGACAGGCCGTCGATGGCCGTCATGAGCCCGCCCTCGCGAAAGCTCAGATCGGCGATCAGGCGATCACCCGCCGCGTCCACTTCGCTCGGCGTGATCATGAGCTCGATCTGTTTCTCCGACACCGCATACTTCTCGGCGTCGCCCCGGGTGCCGCCGGTCGCGTGCAGCGTCACCACGAGCGCATACAGCATGAGCACGACGAGCGATGCGGTGATCACGAGGGTCTTGAACGGCGGAGGCGAGTAGTCGGCCCCGAGTGCATGCGTTCGCCGCTCCTTGCGCGGCCGCGCGCGCGGTGTCTGAGGGTTCATCTGCTCCGAGGGTCGAGGCCGAGGGGTCGTGTCGACCCAGAGTAGAGTCGCACACGAGCACCCGCGGCGCCCTTCAGTGAAAACCCGTAATCGACGGGGTCAGTCGAGCCAGTGCTCGCGCAGCACGCCGGCGGCCATCCGCCCGTCGTGCACTTCGCTCACGAACTCGACGCCAGTGCGGCTCAACGCGTCGAACTCGGCGTCGGCCGCGAGCCCGCGCAGCACGGTCTCGAGGGTGTCGGGGTTCGCCTCGACGATCGGCAGCTCGCGGCCGCTCGCTGCGGCGACCGCTTCGCGCACCTGCGCCGAAACCTGCCCGACGACGGCGCAGCCGGCGGCCATCGATTCGCAGGCGGCGACGCCGTACGAGCCGAGGCGGAACTGGTCGAGCAGCACATCGGTCTCGGCGAACACCGCGGGCATCTCGGCCGACGCGATGCCCTGCAGCACCCGGAACTCGATGACGCCTTCGGCGGCGAGCTTCTCGAGCGTCGGCATGATGAGCGGAGTGCCCTTGAGCACCGGGTTCGACGGCGCGTGCACGACCCGCAGCGGGGCGGCCGGGTCGCGGGGCGGCCGCTCGGTCGCGGCCCAGCGCGCGGTGTCGACGGAGACGGGGCACCAGGCGGCCTGCGGCACGTCGAGCAGCAGATCGGGGGTCGAGACGAAGAGCTTGCGGGCGCTCGCCTGCAGCAGCTCGATGTTGCGCGCGGCGACCTCTTCGAGGCGCGGCAGGTAGACCGACTCGTCGCGGTAATACGACCACTCGCTCTGCTCGCGGTGCCGCGACGGCAGCCGCGCATCGGTGCCGTGAGCGAGATAGGCGACGTCGACGCCGCGCTCGAGCAGCGCCTCGGCCTGGCGTTCGACCGATCGGCCCATGAGGCGCCCGAACGGCGGCTCCTCGGCCTCGATGAGCACGTGGGTGGCGTTCTCGGCGACGGCGTCGAACTGGCGCTGCTGCCAGTCCGCGTCGTTGTGGTACGTACCGGTCGGCACGAGCAGGTCCGATTCGAAGGCGAAGCCGCCCGGCATGGTGACCGCCATGTTGCGCGCCGAGATGCGATCGCTCGAGCGCTCGAGCGACTCGGCCCAGGCCCGCCCCTGCGCCGCATAGTTCACGGGCGCGATGAGCAGCCGGGTCGGCACGCGGAGGTCGAACTCGGTGACCCCCACGCTTCCGCGCGGCTCGGGGCGACCGAGGCGGCGCGCGGCGAGGCGGCCGAGCGGGCTCATCGGCGCATCGGCGATGCCGTCGATGACCTTGTTCGCCCAGCCGGGAAGCCGGTTCCGATCCATGGGTGCGCGTTACCTCTCGTTCGGGCCCGGTTCACCGGCCGCGCGGCCAGTGCCGAGCTCGCCGGCGAGCCCGGCGAGCAGCACCTGTTCGCCGAACGCCGAGTGCCCGGCGGCGACCTCGGCAAAGGTGCCCTGCGCGGCGATGCGGCCGCCGTCGAGGTAGCAGATCTTGTCGTAGTCCTTGATGGTCGACAGGCGGTGCGCGACCGAGATGAGGGTCGTCTGACCCTGCAGCTCCTTGATCGCCTTCGTCACCTCGTCTTCCGTCTTCGTGTCGAGCGAGCTGGTCGCCTCGTCGAGCACGAGCACGAGCGGGTTCGTGTAGAGCGCGCGGGCGATGCCGAGGCGCTGCTGCTGCCCGCCCGAGAGCGAGACGCCGCGTTCGCCGATGCGCTCGTCGATGCCGTGCTCCCGGCCGGCGACGAGCGTGGCCAGCTGCGCGCGTTCGAGGGCGTACTGCACGCGTTCCCGGTCGATGTCATCGGACCAGGTGAGCGCGACGTTCTGGGCGATGGTGCCGTCGAAGAGCGCGACGCGCTGCGGCACGTAGCCGACGCGGCCGCGCCACTGCTGCAGCACCGTGCGCAGCGGGTCGGCGTCGATGTCGATCGAGCCGCTGCCGGGCTGGCTGAGGCCGAGAATCAGGTCGATGAGCGTCGACTTGCCGGCGCCCGAGGGGCCGACGATGCCGAGGGAGCTGCCGAGCGGGATGTCGAGATCGAGACCGCGGATCACGTCGTCGGGCGAGCCGGGGTACCGGAAGTTCACGTCGGTGAAGCGCAGATGCTGCGGCCGCTCGTCGAGCCGGGCGGTGTCGTCGGGCACCTGCGAGGTGAGCAGGTCGTGCTCGGCCGAGGTGAGGTCGGTGATGACGTCGCGGGTGGTGGCGACGCCCTGGCCGGCTTGCACGAGCGCGGCCTGCATGCCCGTCAGGGCGGGGATCATGCGGAAGCCCGTTGCTGCGAACAGCGCGACCGAAGCGAGCGCGGCCGTCATGTTGCCGTTCACGACGAACGAGCTGACACCGATGAGCACGACACCGCCGATGAGGGCCGCCTCGAAGGCGAAGCCGGGCACGACGCTCAGGAAGGAGATGTTCGCCCGCGCGCGCACGGCGTGGGTGCGGTTCTTGCTGACGAGGCCCGCGACCTCGCCCAGCCGACCGCGCAGGCTGAGCTCCTTGAGCGCCTCGATCATCTCGGTCATGAGGTTCGCGACACGGTAGGTGTAATCGAGGCCCACCTGGCCGGCGACGAGCGCCCGCTTCGTGACGACCGCGTGCACCAGGTAGGCGACGAGACCGAGGTATACGAGGGCGACGAGCGAGGTGACGGGGTCGGCGAAGACGAGCACGCCGAGCACCGCCACGAAGGTGAAGAAGAGGCTCGGTACGCGGGCGATGGGCAGCACGAAGTTCTGCATCGACATGGCGATGCCCTGATCGGCGATGCGGGTGACTTCGGCGACGGTGCGCTTCGAGCGCTGCTCCCAGCTCGAGTTGATGTAGGCGTGGAAGAGGCGGTCGCCGATCTCCTGCTCGTAGCGCGCGAAGCGGCGGGTCGCGAACCAGTGCAGCGTCACCGCGAGCACCGACTTCAGAATGACGAGGCCGATCGCGGTGCCCGCGAGCAGCGGCACCGAGTCCTGGCCGAGCTCGCCGAGCAGCGGCACCGTGAACGTGCCGCCCGACAGCGCCGGGCCGATCACGATGGCCAGGAGGCCCATGGCGACCGCGTCGAGCGCGGTGATCGCGGTAGTGGCGATCACATAGCCGATGAAGTACCGGCGTGCGCCTGCCGGCATGATCGGCAGCAGTTCGCGAAGAGTTCTCCAGATCTCCTTCATGAGGCCCGCAGGTCGGCGTTACGCGCCCGCGCCGAGCACGGCGGTCATCGCCGACACGATGCGCTCGATGTCGCCATCGGCCAGCGACGGGTGCACCGGCAGCGAAAGCACCTCGGCTGCAGCCTTCTCGGTCTCGGGCAGATCGAGGCCCGGGGCGAAGCGGGTGAGCGAGGGCAGGCGGTGGTTCGGGATCGGGTAGTAGACGCCCGAGCCGATCTGATGCTCGTCGTTCAGTGCCTGGCGGATGCGGTCGCGCTCGCCGGCGTCGACGCGGATCGTGTACTGGTGGTAGACGTGCACGGCGCCCTCGGCGACCTTCGGCGTCTGCACGCCGGCGAGGCCTGCGAGGCCTGCGGTGAGCGCGGCGGCGTTGGCCTGGCGCTGCGCGGTCCACGCGTCGACCTTGGTGAGTTGCACGCGGCCGATGGCGGCGTGGATGTCGGTCATGCGCGCGTTGAAGCCGATGACCTCGTTCTCGTACTGCTTCTCCATGCCCTGGTTGCGCAGCACGCGCACGTTGCGGGCGATCTCGGCGCTGCCGCAGGTGACCATGCCGCCCTCGCCCGAGGTCATGTTCTTGGTCGGGTAGAGGCTGAACATGGCGAAGTCGCCGTAGGTGCCGACGGGGCGACCGTTCCACGAGGCGCCGTGCGCCTGCGCGGCATCCTCGTAGATGGCGAGGCCGTGCTCCTGGGCGATGGCGTCGATCTCGTCGACGAGGTAGGGGTGGCCGTAGAGGTGCACGCCCATGATGCCCTTGGTGCGCGGCGTGATCGCGGCGCGCACGGCGTCGGGGGCGATGGTGAAGTAGTCGGGCTCGATGTCGACGAACACCGGCGTCGCGCCGGTGAGGGCGACCGAGTTCGCGGTGGCCGCAAAGGTGAACGACGGCACGATGACCTCGTCGCCCGCGCCGACGCCCGCGGCGAGCAGGCCGAGGTGCTGGCCGCTCGTACCCGAGTTCACGGCGGCGGTTTCGCGTCCGTTCACGAAGTGCTCGGCGAACTCGCGTTCGAAAGCGGCGACCTCGGGGCCCTGTGCGATCATCCCGGATCGCAGCACCCGGTCAACGGCGGCGCGTTCTTCGTCGCCAATAATCGGCTTCGCCGCGGGAATGAACTCGACCATGGAGGTGACCTTCTTTCGATTCGTCCGTCTGCCAGAATAGTCGTATGAGCTTCAATCCGGCCGAGCACCCCGCTGCCAGCGCCGACAATCGCGATGTTTGGGTGGTCATTCCGCTCTACAACGAGGCGACGGTCATCGCTGAAGTCATCGCGGGTCTGCTGCCGGTCTTCCCGAATGTCGTCTGCATCGACGACGGTTCGCGCGACGGTTCGGGGGCTGTGGCGCGCGCCGCGGGCGCCCGCGTGGTGTCGCATCCGATCAACCTCGGCCAGGGAGCGGCGCTGCAGACGGGTTTCGAGTACGCCCTCGAGCACGACGCGCGGTTCGTGGTCACGTTCGATGCCGATGGCCAGCACCGCGTCGTCGACGCCGAGGCGATGGTCGCGCGGGCCCGTGCCGAAGACCTGTCGATCGTGTTCGGTTCGCGCTTCCTCGACGACCGCACGAAGCCCGGGCTCTTGAAGCGCATCGTGCTGAAGACCGCGGTGGTCGCGACGAACTGGTCGACGAAGACGAAGCTCACCGACGCGCACAACGGCCTGCGTGTGATTCGCGAGGATGCGCTGCGCCAGGTGAAGCTGCGTCAGGATCGCATGGCGCACGGCACCGAGATCGTGATGCAGCTGGGCCGCACGGGTCTGCCGTACGCCGAGCAGCCGGTCGAGGTGCTGTACACCGACTACTCGCGCAGCAAGGGCCAGTCACTCTTGAATTCGATCAACATCCTCATCGAGCTGGTCATCCGGTAAGGGGGACGCCATGACTGTTTTCCAGCTGCTGCTCATCGCCGTCATCGCCATCGGTGCGATCTTCGCGTTGCGCCTGCTGTCGGGCGATCGCTCGCTCGCGGTGAAGCGCATGCTCGCGATCCTCTTCGCGGTGTGCGCGGTGCTCGCGATCCTCTTCCCGCAGCTGCTCACCTGGGTGGCGAATCTGTTCGGCATCGGCCGCGGCGCCGACCTGCTGCTCTACGTGTTCGTACTGGCGTCGCTCGTATTCGCGCTGATCTCGGTGCGCACTCGGGCCCGCCAGGATGCCCGAGTGACCGAGCTTGCCCGGTCGGTCGCGCTCATGGAGGCGCGGCTCTCGGAGCGGCAGGACGAGGGCCGGTAGGACGCCGTTCAGCCTTCTATGCGCCTACGCCGCGCATCGGTTCGCCGAGCACGGCGAGATAGCGGCGGGTCATGCGCGCCTGCACGAGGCGGGCGATCGGCCCGCCGAGGCGCGTGTACCAGCGCGCCGGCTGCGAGAACGCGGTGATGCGGAACACGACGTCGCCCGACGCGTCGAGCCGGAGTTCGAAGCGCTCCTCGCCGCGTTCCGGGTGCCCCTGCAGGGTGCCGTAGGCGAATCCGCAGAGTTCGGCGCTCCGCTCCGCCCATACGACAAGGCACGGCGCCGTGAACTTCAGCGGACCGAAACGCAGGCGCATCTCCACGCGGCTCCCGAGGCGCAGCGGCGCCTGCGACAGCTGCACCTCGGCGCCCGCGCGCCGCTGCACTTCCCCTGCGAAGAGGTCTGCGCCGGCACGCTCGAACGCCTCGCGCCCGTGCCCGATGACGCGTTCGGCGCGCACATGGTGGAAGCCTGCGGGCAGATCGCCCGCGGTCGCGCCGACCTCCGAATAGGTGAGGGTGAACACGCGTCAATCGTAGGCCAGCGCCCTCCTGCGGAGCCGGAGCACCGCGGGCGGTAGAATTCTTCTCATGCATTGCCCCGCAACCCTGCGGGCGCAGAGACTACTTCGGAGGTTCTTCGCACTATGACCATCAGAATGGGCGTCATCGGGCTCGGCATGATGGGGCGCCACCACGCACGTGTGGCGCGCGAAGTAGAAGGGGTCGAACTGGTCGCCGTCGCCGACGCGATGGGCGACCCGCACGGCGTCGCGGGGTCGCTGCCCCGCTTCGAGAGCGTCGCGCAGCTCGTCGAGCACGGCATCGATGCGGCCGTGGTCGCCGTGCCCACGCAGTTCCACGAGGCCGTCGGCCTCGAGCTCGCGGAGGCGGGCGTGCACGCGCTCATCGAGAAGCCCATCGCCGAGTCGATCGATGCGGGCCGGCGCCTCGTCGAAGCGTTCGATTCGCGCGGCCTGATCGGCGCAGTCGGGCACATCGAGCGCTTCAACCCGGCGCTCGTCGAGCTGCGCAAGCGCCTCGAGAACGGCGAGCTCGGCCAGGTGCACCAGATCCACACCCGCCGCCAGGGCCCGTTCCCCGGCCGCATCGCCGACGTGGGCGTCATCAAGGATCTGGGCAGCCACGACATCGACCTGACCTCGTGGCTCGCGAAGTCGGCGTATGCCGATGTCGCCGCGCAGACCGCCTTCAAGAGCGGCCGCGACCACGAAGACATGGTGACGATCTCGGCGAAGCTCGAGAACGGCATCATCACGAACCACCTGGTGAACTGGCTGACCCCGTTCAAGGAGCGCATGACGCTCGTCACTGGCGAGCGCGGCGCCTTCGTCGCCGATACATTGAATGTCGATCTCACCTTCTTCGAGAACGGTACCTTCGACACCGAGTGGGAGGCTCTGCATAACTTCCGCGGCGTGAGCGAGGGCACGATGACCCGCTTCGCGATCGAGAAGCGCGAACCGCTGAAAGCCGAGCACGAGGCCTTCCGCGATCGCATCCTGGGCAAGGCGACCGAGGCAGTCAGCCTGCAGCAGGGCCTCGAGGTGCTGCGCGTCTGCGAGGCGTCGATCGAATCGGCGAAGACCGGTGCGACCGTACACCTCGGCGGCTCCGGTGAGTGATGGTCTGATCAGCCCGGTGGCATTCGTCGGGCCGGGCGTCGAGCTCGGCGCACGCGTCTCGATCGGCCCGGGCGCGATCGTGCTGGGCCCGTGCACCATCGGCGACGACGCATTCATCGGCGCGGGCGCGCAGATCGGTGCACCGCCCGAGATGACCGACCAGCCCCAGAACGCCGCCTGGTCGGGCGACCTCGCCCATGCGGGCGTGCGCATCGAAGCTGGCGCGGTGATCCGCGAGGGCGCCGTCATCCATCAGGGCAGCTACCGCGCGACCACCGTCGGCGCGGGCGCCTGGGTGCTGAACCGCGCCTACCTCGCGCACGACGTGCTGCTCGGGGCCGGCAGCACCGTGAGCGCCGGGGTCAGCATCGGCGGCCACTGCGTCATCGGAGCACGCGTCAACATCGGCATGAACGCATCGATTCACCAGCGGGTGTTCGTCGGCGCGGGTTGCATGGTGGGCATGGGCACTCCCCTCGCCCGCGATCTGCCCCCGTATGTGAAGGCCTTCGGCTCGCCGGCGCGCATTCGCGGCCTGAACTCGATCGGCATGCAGCGCCACGGTATCGATGAGGCGCAGATCGAGGCACTGCAGCAGGCGTACACGCAGGGCGATCTGCTGCTCGACGGCATCGTCGAGTGGTCGGGCGACTTCGCGGCCGACGTCGCGCAGTGGCGCGAGCGCGACCACCGCCGGCCCGCGGCGCAAGCGTAGCTTTCGGGAGCTCCAGTTCTGGGATAGCCTCAGGCCATGAGCAAGCAACGTGTCGTCAAGGCCTTGGCCGCAGCCTGTGCGGCGGCACTCCTCGTCGGTCTGAGCGCCTGCTCCACCGAGACTCCTCCGCAAGCGAAGCCCACGACGCCACCAGTCGCAACGCAGTCGCCCAGTACGCCGAAGGAGACATCCGAGGAGTCCCCGACCGAAACGCCGGCTGCCGATCCCGTTCCGATCCAGCTTCTAGACTGCGCAGACCTTATCCCCGTCGAGACGGTCAGGTCACTCACCGGCCATACGGGGTTCGAAGTCACTCCCTCTGAGGCTTTTCCGCAGGCCTCTCCATATGAAGGACCGGTCGCCAGCGATACGTTCATGAATGCCGTGCAATCAAAGGTGTGCGTCTGGGGAGTGCCCGCCACCGACGGTCTCACGCAGGTAATCGTCACCGAGATCACGGATACAGCACGGGCAACTCTTACGTCGGCGCTCGACGACTCTGTGTTCACCAAGACAGCCACTGGGAACACCGTGGCATACATGGAGCCGTACGACCGCGGTCTTGGCGGACCCTGGTATCGGACCTATCTGTTCAACGGCAACATCTGGGTGTCCGAGTTCAGCAATTACCCCGAAGCGCCTCTCGGCAGCTTTGCTCTCGAGCAGACTCTGGCAGCGAACCCGCATCCGTTGGCCCGCCCGTAAGAATCCCGGAGCGAACTGTTCCTACTGCCCGAGCCGCTGCTTGACCTTACGGACGACAGCACCCGGCCCCTGACGCACCAGCAGCAGGCTCGCACGGCGCACGTCCTCGACGATGCCGTTCTGGCCCGCAGGGCGCCGTCGCTTCTGCCGCTTCGCACCTGGGGCATCGACGCGAACTTCGCCGCGACGCACTCGATCGGCCGCATAGTGCGCGTTGCCGACGAAGTCGACGAGGGGCTCGAGCACATTGCCCCACTCGTATTCGCCGCGTACATTGCGGATTGCCTTCTGCGCGGCGGCCAGCTTGCCCTTGCCGAACAGCAGATCTTCGATCGCTGCGGCGAGCGCATCCACATCTCCCGCTGGCACGGCGCGGCCGAGACCGCGGTCGTCGACGAGCTCGGCGAAGTGGTCGCCCTCGGTAACCACCATGGGCAGCTCGGCCCAGAGGTAGTCGAGGATGCGGGTGCGGAAGCTGAAGGTGGTCTCGATGTGCGAGTGATGGGTGCTCACGCCGAGGTCGGCTTCGACCAGATAGTTGCCGCGGTCCTTGTAATCGACCCATGAGCCGTTGAAGAAGACGTTGCTGTCTGCGACGCCGAGCTCCTGGGCGAGGGCACGCGAGTCCCTGACGATCTTCATCTCGGGCACGCCCGGGTGCGGGTGCTTGGTGCCGAGGAAGTAGAGCTTCACCTCGGGGTGGGTCTCGGCGACCTTCGCGACCGCACGGATGAGGGCTATCGGGTCGAACCAGTTGTAGAGCCCGCCGCTCCACAGCAGCAGCTTGTCGTTTTCACCGATGCCCGGGTGCACGCCCTTCAGCACCTTCTTCTCGTGGGCAGGGGGCTCGGCCTCGAGGCCGAACGGCACGACGCTGATGAGGCCGGTGAGGTCGGGGTCGTCGGCGTAGTTCGCGGGATTGATGCGGCCGAGGGCTGCGAGCTGCCCGAGGTAGAAGTGCCGCTGGCGTTCGGAGGCGCACAGGAAGTAGTCGCCGCGGGTGAGCTGCTCGTTGAGCACCGTCGTCGCGTCGGCGGTGGCGCGAGTCCACGCTTCCTCGCCCTGCGGGCGGCCCTGTTCGAGCTGTTCGAGGTGCATCGGGTCGTAGATGTCGACGACGAGTACCTTCTGGGTCTTGCGGATCGACGGGAAGAGCGCCATCGCAAGGCCCTGGAAGATGATGACGTCAGCCCAGCCCTCGTGCTGAGCCATCGCCTTGTTGTCGCCGGGCTTCACGGTATCGATCTCGAAGTCCGCGTCGAGTGGTTCGTTGCCGGCGAGGCTGACAATCCGCACATCGTTGTCGGGAGCGAGAGCTTCGGCCATGTGCCAGGCTCGGATCGCGGGGCCCGCCATCTTCACGCCGAGCGGGTCGCCCGTAATGATGAGCACCCGTGTGCGCGCCGGCTCGTTGAGCACGTCGAACGATTCAGTGATATGTCGATATCCCTTCATGAATTCCTTCCCGACGAATGACGGGGCATTCGTTTCGAGGAAGAGCTTATGCATCGCATGCTCTGGCTTCACTCGGGTCGCTTGGATCTCCTTGCGGGAAGCGGTGAGCGACGGAAGCTCCTGAATGAACTGGTCGATCGCGTAGAGCGTTGCGATCGTGTCCTTCGAGATCGCTTCGGTCAGCTCGTGATCGGCTCCTGCATTGCGGATGTCGTACGACGTCGAGTCCAGGTCGCCTCGAGTGATGCTCCGACGGACTGCGAGCAGCAAGGTCGCTGCGAGGGTTTCATCGATCTGCTCCGAACCGAGGTTCTTGTAGAGCGTGTAGAGCGCGTTGCGCTCGAGCAGGTAGGTCTCTTTATACGCACCGAGCTTATCCATGCTCGCGTGGTGCTTATGGTAGGCGAGCGAGGCCGGTTCGTAGACGTAGCGGTAGCCCTTGAGGTTGAGGCGCCAACCGAGGTCGACGTCCTCGAAGAACATGAAGAAGCGCTCATCGAAACCGCCGAGCTCTTCGTACACGCTGCGGCGCACGAACATCGCGGAGCCGGTGCCGAAGAGCACGTCGTGCGGCACGTCGGGCTTGTCTGGGATCTCGAGCCCGGAATACGGTTTGTAGCCCATACCGAACCACGTGAGACCGGCATCGATGAAGTCGACCTTGTCGCCTTCCCAGTTCAGCACTCGGCTCGCCACTGCGCCGATTCTCGATGATTCGTCGAATCGGCGCACTGCCTCGCGCACCCACCCGGTGTCGGGCTTCGCATCGTTGTTGAGGAAGCCGACGATGTCGCCGGTGCTGTGTTTCACCCCGAGGTTGCAGCCGCCGGCGAACCCGAGATTCTCCTTTGACTTGATGAGCTTTACGTGAGGAGCGGCCGCTGCGATCCGCTCGGCGCTGTCGTCTCCCGAAGCGTTCTCGACGACAACGATCTCGAGCTGCGCCTTCGGCCAGTCGATACTGTCCAGATGGCGAACGGCTTCGATCGTGTCTTCCGCTCCACGAAAATTGACGAGCACGATGGAAACCGACGAATGGTCTGCGTTCATGTAGTTCGATCTCCTCTAGGCGAAAAGCCGGATTGCTCCCGGTGAAGCAGGCGTAGGACAGGTCACGAGCCTCACGTTATATCTACAGCCATCGTAGTTGCTCGCCTTTCGGCGCTCCTGATCGGCCCGGGTTGCACTGGCGAATTCGCCTATATCCCGGGGTGGTCGGCAATAATAGTGAGGTGCGGCCCTTCCGCATCGATTCGTCTAGGAGTGATTTGTGACCGGAACAGACCTTGCCCATCGCCCCCTTGGGCGCACTCTCGTCACCGGTGGGGCAGGCTTCATCGGCACAGCGATCTCTTCGCTCCTCGATACGGCCACTCAGATTGTCGCGTTCGACAACCTGCATCCGCAGATCCACGCGACTGGCGAACGCCCGACAGAGCTCGATAGCCGTGTCGAACTCGTCGTCGGAGATGTCAGTTCGGCTGAGGACTGGGATCGCGTGCTCAGCAATTTCAAGCCCGATACCGTCATCCACCTTGCGGCAGAGACCGGAACTGGTCAGTCCCTGAGCGAATCCACTCGCCATGCGACCGTGAACGTCGTCGGCACGACCCAGATGCTCGATGCGTTCCGTCGCAATGAGGCCATGCCTCAGCGAATCGTGCTAACCAGCAGCCGTGCCGTGTACGGTGAAGGCGCATGGGCCGATGCCGAGGGTGCGCTGCACTACCCGGGTCAGCGTTCCGTAGCACAGCTCGAGGCTGCGCAGTGGGACTTCGAGGGACTCGCTCCCGTCGCGATGGATGCCTTGGTCGTGAATCCGAGCCCGGTGAGCGTCTATGCCGCCACGAAGCTCGCCCAGGAGCATCTCGTGCGCACCTGGGCCGAATCGTTCGACATCGAGGCGGTCATCGTGCGCCTGCAGAACGTCTATGGCCCCGGGCAGTCACTGATCAACCCGTACACCGGCATCATGTCGCTGTTCTGCCGTATGGCTATGGGCGGCAAGTCGATCCCGCTCTACGAAGACGGTGAAGTCCGTCGTGATTTCATCCTCATCGATGACGTCGCCAGCGCTGTCGTTGCTGCCGCGAGCGTCGCCGGCGTCGACAGCGAGCCGATCGATATTGGACTCGGCACGATGCACACCATCGGCGATGCAGCACAGCTCATCAGCGCGGAGTACGGCGCCCCTGCGCCCCACGTCAACGGCGCATACCGCCTCGGCGACGTCCGCCATGCATGGGCGAACATCTCGCGCGCCCGCGAGGTGCTCGGCTGGGAGCCCCAGGTCGATCTCGCTCAAGGCATCCATCGTCTCGCTGCTTGGATCAACGAGCAGCCCGATGTCCAGCCCGCCTAAGGTCGCGATGGCAGAGCCCACGAAAGGTAAGACCTCGAGCCGTCCGAAGTTCGGCGCACCGCTGGACCCGAAGAACAACAGCCTGAACCTCATCAGGTTGTTTCTGGCCTCGCTCGTCCTTTTCGCCCACACCTACTTCATCATCGGGCTCCCGCCGGAATCGCAGCCGCTCCTCGGCGATCAGCACCTTGGGGTCTGGGCGGTGGCCGGATTCTTCGCGGTCAGCGGATACCTCATCACGGCGAGCCGCCAGCGTTCCCGCTTCGCCGACTTCCTGATCCTGCGCATCGGAAGGATCTTCCCGGCCTTCATCGTGGTACTCCTCGTGACCGCGTTCCTGTTCGGGCCGATCGCGCACTTCATCAATCACGGGACTCTCAGCGGGTACCTGCGAACCGGCACGAGCCCGATGAGCTATATCTTCTTGAATCTCTTCCTCGAGGTGCGCACCTACGCGATCGGCGACACGCTTTCGTACGTCCCGTACCCTGATGCTTGGAACGGCTCACTCTGGACGCTCTACTACGAGTTCCTCTGCTATATCTTCGTCGGCGTCTTCCTGATCTGGCGCCGCGCGCGCACTTCCGTGTGGCCGATCATCCTCGCGTTCTTCGTATCGGTGCTGGTCTACGCGAAGATCGATTTCTTCCTGTCATTCGTGGATGGCAACCCCTCTTTCCGGCTGCTGGCGATGCTCTTGCCGTACTTCCTCGGCGGCGCCGTCGCAAGAGTCCTGCTCCCGTACTTCGGTCTCCACTGGCTCTCCGGCGTAGCGTCCCTGCTCATCGTGATCTTCGGGATCGAGTTCGGCCCGAGTTGGACGGCCGAGCTGCTCGCGCCGCTGCTCGCCTACGGCCTGCTCTGGCTCTCCACTGTGATTCCTCAACCCAAGTGGATCGCGCAGAACGATGTCTCCTACGGCATCTACGTGTACGCATTCCCTGTGCAGCAGCTCCTAGCGGTGTTCGGCCTCGTCACGCTCGGGCCGATACTGTTCAGCGTTCTTGCTCTGTCGATCACCGCCGTCTTCGCTGTCAGCAGCTGGTACCTCGTCGAGCGCCCCGCACTGCGCCGCACTCGGTTGGCCACCGGCCGCAGCGCCGACAGAGTCAGTCAACCACCGGCAGAGAAAGCCACGGTCGCCCCTTAGGCGATACGAACAAAGGGCGCGTGCGGTGTATACCGCACGCGCCCTTTGTGTTCTGCGCGCTACTTCCCGCGCAGGCTGCGTACCTTGCGCGTCACCTTCCGCAGGGGCGCGGTCACCTTCCATGACGTGCTGTTCAAGAAGTCGTTCACGACCTGCATATCGACGACGGCACGATCCTCTACTTGCTTCACGGATTCCACGATCGACGCCGGTGCGCCCTCGGGCAGAATCGACGGGCGAGAGTTCAGCTTCTTCCGGACACGATCCTCCGACGCCTTCCACGATGCGCGGTCATGCTCGGTGTAGCTCGACGTCACACCGGTCCAGAGTCGGTAGATTGCAGTCAGCTCGTCGATCGAGTGCACGCCGAGCAGAAATGCGCCGCGGAGGATGAGGTCCCAGTCCTCGCAGACATCCAGCACTTCGTCGAAGCGCTCTCCCCAGAGGAAGAACAGCTCGCGGGGGAACGCCACGGACATGAATGGCGAGTGGTTGACCTCGAGATGCCGCTCGTACTCGAAGTTACGAAGATACTCGGCTTTCGGCCACGTCAGCGTGCGGAACCCCAGGACTCCGCCGGGCCACACTTCGGAGCGAACCTTCTGCGTCGAAGCGATCGCACGCAGCAATCGGCTCGGGTTCTGCTCGGCGGCGCTGTGGAAGGCCTCAACCCAATTGCCGAACACCATGTCGTCGTCATCGAAGAAGACGAAGTATCGACCGCGGCCCACCTCGATGGCTTCATTCAGCGGGCGCGAACGGCCGCCGCCCTGCACATCGATGAGCTGAACACGAGACCTGAAGCTCGGCATCTGCCAGTCGACGATCTCCCGAAGCGACGACAGGACTGCTTCATCGGTATTGTGCGCCATTAACAGGAGTTCGAAGTCCTGATCGGTCTGGCCGACCAGAGTCAGAAGCGCATCCTGCAGCGCTTCAAGCTTCTTACCCTGAGTGCGCATCACGACCGACAGAAACGGCCGATCCTCATCGATCTCTCGCCCGGCTTTCAATACACTCAGCACCTCGGCGAGCGACTTCTTCAGTCGCTCGTCCGCATTGCTACCGGCGATATCTTCGAGCCATCGCTCAGCGGCGGGGCTGTGCACGTCAAACGCATCATTCGTCATCTTCACATGCCCTTCTAGTAGCGGTGCTCGGTGTAGTTGCCGGCCACGAACCTGGCCACTTCGTTCTCCGCGTCAATGCGCGCGGGCAGCTTGCCCTGCGCGCGACGCTGTTCGAATGCGGCCAGCGCCTTCTGCAGGTCGGGATTGCTCGAACGAGAGAACGCGCGGAGGTTCTGCTTGAGCACGTCATCCCGCGAGTACTTGAACGCGAGCAGCAGCGCGGCTTCAGCGGAGTAGTAGCGCTCCGCATTCGATGAAGGCCAGTCACCTGTCGGAGTCAAACGCTTGTCGTGGAAGAGGCGTGCTGCGGCTTGATACACGACGCGCTTGCCCGCCAGACGGACGCGCCAGGAGAAATCGACATCGTCGCAGTAGAGGAAGAAGGTCTCGGAATCGAACCCCTCGAGCTCTTCGAAGAGAGCGCGGGGAATCAGGGCGCAGGCGGTGGAGCCCCACTCGGTGTCGCCGGTAAGAGTGTCATACTCCTTCGGATGCTCGACGGGGATCTGGCGCGCCTCGATAAAACCGATGTCTTCCGCAGCCGTTCGCAGAAGTACAGAAAGAGTATTCGGGTCCATGAGCGCGTCGGGGTTTAGGATCACCAGTTGAGAGTGCGAGCCGAGCTTCGCCAGACGGTTGTGCCCGCCGGCGGACCCGAGGTTGTCGCCGAACACATCATGTTCGAACTCGCCGCCTTGCGCTTCGACCAGGGACCGAATCTGCTCGAGATGGCCGTCTCCGAGAACGGGTACCGGACTGCCATCGCCCAGTCGAAATGCCCAATCCCCCAGGAGCCCGGAGCCCCGAGCGATGCGTGCCGAATTGCTCACAGCTTCTGCAGCTCGGAGCAGATCGGCAGGGTCATTCGTATAGACGACCGACTGCACATCTAGAGATTCCACGGATTGTCTTCCTTCGTTCGGTTTCAAACGTCAGCCCGCATCTTCCTGATGGGACTGCACACAGCGCTTTCGTAGGTGGGACCGACAACGGTCGACCAGGCACACTGCTCAAAACGAAAGCACACTACACTTATTCGGATATGGTCGGTGCTACCAGGAGGCTACCTAGAATGACGCAGAGACGGTCACGGTCTAGTCTACGACACAGACTGCTCACCGGACTCTTCGCCTTGTCGCTGCTTCTCAGCTTTGGCGCAGTTGCAGGCACTCCAGCGCAGGCAGCTCCTGTCACCGGCTTCAATCCCGGCAACATCATCAGCGATGAGAACTTCTATAACAGCAACGCGATGACTGCTGCAGAGGTTCAGGCATTCCTCAATAAGCAGGTGCCCCGTTGCACAATCGGCGACCCTGGTCGCGCACCGGGCACGGCCATCTACGGCACGACCGTCGCAAGCAACTGCTTGAAGGACGCCTACTTCTCTACATCGTCCCGGGCCGCGAATGCGTACTGCGCGAGTTACGCGGGCAGCCCTTCCGAGAGCGCAGCGACGATCATCACGAAGGCGGCTCGATCCTGCGGGGTCAGCCAGAAGACGCTGCTCGTCATGCTCGAGAAGGAACAGTCGCTCGTCTCCGACACCTGGCCCACAGTGCGCCAGTTCAATGTCGCCATGGGGTACGCCTGCCCGGACAGCGGACCGAACAACTCGGCGAACTGCGACCCCTCCCAGACCGGGTTCATGCAGCAGGTCTACCGAGCGGCCTGGCAGATCAAGGTCTACAAGGCGCATCCGAATAACTACAACTATCGCCCGGGATGGAACACCATCCAGTGGCATCCGAATGTCGCCTGCGGTACGTCGCAGGTCTACATCGAGAATTGGGCGACTGCCGCTCTGTACATCTATACGCCGTATCGCCCGAACCAAGCAGCACTCGATGCAGGATGGGGCACCGGAGACTCCTGCTCCACCTATGGCAACCGAAACTTCTACCTGCTCTTCACCACGTGGTTCGGCAACGCCCAGGCGCCAGACGGAACCCCCTTCGGCGAGCTGAAAGACTTGTGGGCGACGAATAACACCATCCACCTCTGGGGCTGGGCGGTCGACCTCGACGACCGTCAGGCGCCGCTCCAGATACATGTCAAGTTCGGCCCGTCCTGGGCAGCCACGACCGCCAACGCCCCGAATGGCAGCGCCGAGGCCCTGTATCCGGGGTCCGGACCCAACCACGGGTTCGGCCTCGCGTTCACCGCACCGCCCGGTGCGCAGCAAGTCTGCGTGTACGCGAAGAACATCGGCTCAGGCGCAG
Organism: Leucobacter sp. GX0328; assembly: GCF_053567315.1. Classification (NCBI taxonomy): domain Bacteria; kingdom Bacillati; phylum Actinomycetota; class Actinomycetes; order Micrococcales; family Microbacteriaceae; genus Leucobacter; species Leucobacter sp. GX0328. Next base: position 1,523,166 of record NZ_JBSGPC010000001.1, on the reverse strand, counting down.
ACCGCCTACTCGGCTGTCAGGAACTCACCGTGCCCGACGGCTCACCCGCAGGCAAGCTCGGAGACCTCTGGGCGACTCCTGGGACCATCAGCATGTGGGGTTGGGCGCTCGATCCTGACACTGTCGACCCGATCGTGCTGCATGTCTCGATCAATGGCCGATGGGCAGTTGTGAACGCCGATGCTCAGAACCTGTCGACGCAGGGGCTGTACCCGAATCACGGAACCAACCACGGCTTCAGCGCGAGGATTCCCGCTGACGCCGGATCGAATAAGGTCTGCGTGTACGCGATCAACCAGGGCCCAGGCAGCAACACCACATTGGGGTGCCGCACTGTAACCGTGCCGAGCGGAAGCCCCGTCGGACAGGTGAAGGAGATGTGGGGTGAATCCGGCGTCATCAAGATGTGGGGTTGGGCCCTCGACCCGGACACGGTGAACCCGATCGACCTGCACGTATCCATTAACGGACGTTGGGCCGTTGTACCTGCGAACGCGCAGAATCTGTCGACCCAGGCGAGCTATCCGAATCACGGCACGAACCACGGTTTCGGAGCGGTCATCCCGGCCGATCCCGGCAGCAACAAGGTCTGCGTCTACGCGATCAACCAGGGCGCCGGCTCGAACACGACGCTAAAGTGCCAGGACGTCGTCGTTCCGAGCAGCGACCCTCGTGGCGAGGTGAAGGAACTCATCGGCTTGCCCGGTCAGATCAGCATGTGGGGTTGGGCCGCCGATCCCGACACCACCGACCCCATTGATCTGCACGTCAGGGTCGACGGGACGCAGTGGTACGTTGTTCCCGCAAATGCACCATATTCAGCAATGGCACAGCTGATGCCCGAAGTCGGTTTGAATCATGGGTTCGGGGCCCGCATCCCAGCCACACCGGGTTCGCATGAGGTGTGCGTGTTCGCCGTCAACGCGGGTCCCGGCTCAAGCAAGACCCTGCGCTGCGCCACTGTGACTTCATAGGAGACTATAGGTATGAACATCTCGCATAACCCCGATTCTCCTGCCCCGGGCTCTGTCGGCAACGTAGGCAGCCGCGTCAAGAACCGCGCACTGCGCCTGGCCGGCATTCAGCGTCTGGCCGAGAACCAGGAGTCGGCAGCTCAACAGCGTGCCGCCGAGATCCTCGACGCCGCCGTCGCAAATCGTCAGGAAATGCGTCAGGAGGTCAATGCGCTCGGAGCACAGATGACCGCAATGCTCGCGGAGATCCGGGTCCGCTGGCAGCAGGAAGACGAGCTGCTCCAGTTCCTGTCCAGACGAGTTCGAGTCGAGATCGAGAGCGATCGACTCGAGCGGGCCAGACCGAACGAGATGATCGAGCTCCTACAGGGGATGCGGGAGAGTTCTGACTACAACGCTGCCTGGGAGGAGGAGCTCCCACTGGTATCGGTTCGGATTGCAAGCTACCGCGACACCGAGGCATTGGTGAATCGGGCTATTCCATCGGTCCAGGCTCAGAGTCACACGAACTGGGAACTGATCATCGTCAACGACGGTCCGAACACGGAAACTCGCGCCGCTGTCGAGGCGATCGGAGACAGCCGCATCCGGTACGAAGAGTTCCCGACGAGAAGTAGATACCCTGAGGACCCGCACCTTCGTTGGATGGTCGCCGGCTCTCCGGGCATGAATCGTGGCGCAGAACTCGCTCGGGGCAGCTGGATCGCTCCGCTCGACGACGACGACGAATTCGACTCAGATCACATCGAGCGATTGCTCGATGTCGCGCGCTCCTCCCGTGCCGAGTTCGCATATGGAGCGATCCGGCAGAAGCGCCTGCTCACCGGAGACGAAGCACGCATCTACAGCGATCCCCCCGTCGCAGGACAGATCAGCATGCAAGCCGCCATCTACCATTCCGGTCTGCGGTTCATGGAGTACGACACCGAGAGCTGGAGAGTCGACGAGCCAGGCGACTGGAACCTTATCCGCCGCATGAAGGACATTGGCGTTCGCATGTCGAGCACCGAGGACTACGTCACTACTGTCCATATGCTCCCCTACCATGCGAAGGACGCAGCCGGGGAGTGAATTCAGTCACAGTGCGGTGAGCCAGTCATCCAGCTTTCGCAGCTCCCGCGAGGGACTGCCAACGACCACTGTTCCCGGCGCCACGTCATCGATCACAACCGCACCTGCACCGATCACCGCGCCTTCACCGATTCGCACTCCATCGCGAAGGGTTGCGCCAATTCCCACGAAGACGCCCTGTTCGAGGATGCAGCGGCCGCCCAGTGCTGCACCCGGAGATACGGTGGCGTAATTGCCGACCACGCATTCGTGACTGATGATTGCCCCGGTGTTCACCAGCACGTGATCGCCCAGCACGACTCTCGCCATGACTTTGGCGCCTGGGGCGATCACTACGCCTGCGCCTATCCTGGCACTTGCAGCGATCGTCGCGTCTGCCGCAATGACCCCCCCGTAATGCACACCCGCCCATCGGTCCAGAAGCATGCGTTTGAGGCCAGGCGCCCCGATCGCCGCAATCACCGGAGACTGCGCAAACGCTTCTCCAGGCTCTGCGATATCTACAGTTCTCGGGACGTGTTCTTCGGATTGAAGAAACTGTCGCTCGACTGCGAAGAACTGGACCTCATCCTGACAGTAGTCCAGCATCTCAATGGCTTGTCCGCCTGCCCCAAGGAAACCTACTTTGCGGCTGCTGCCTCGCAAATCGTTCAATCTCTGCGCCTCGCTCACGAACCTCATGGGTAGTTATTGGAACCAGCGTAACCGCCTCAGCTAAGCTGACTGAGGTTTCACCCCTCAACGAGAGGCATCCATACCTGCATGTCTGCACTTATCCCATTCATTCGCCCGGCTCTTCCCACTGCGCAGGTGCTCTCGCACGATCTCGAACGAATCTCCGAAGCCAACTGGTTCTCGAACTTCGGGCCGATCGAGCAGGCATTCCGCACCGAGATCGCCGACTTCATCGGCGATGACGAGCTCGCTGTCGTCACGATGAATAATGCGACAACAGGTCTGATGGCGGCACTCGCCGGGCTACTTCCACGCGGCGATAACACTGAATCGATCGCGGTAGCCACGTTCACTTTCGCGGCCGGAGCGCAGGCAGTCATCTGGCACGGCTATCGACCTGCATGGTTCGATATCGACCCGGTGACGCTTCAGCCAGACTTGGATTCGTTCAATGCTCTGCACGAGAAGAATCCGCGGATTCGAGCGATCCTCCTGACTCAGACCTTCGGAGTCGGGGCTGCCGATATCGACGCTTGGGAGGAATTGGCGAGCTCACACGGGATCCCGCTCATCCTCGACTCCGCCGCAGGTTTCGGCTCCGAGTACCCAGACGGGGAGCGACTCGGTTCACGAGGCGACTGCGAGGTGTTCTCGTTCCATGCCACGAAGCCATTCGCGATCGGTGAAGGCGGAGCGGTCACCACGCGAGATCACACCCTTGCGGAGAACCTCCGAAGCTTCACGAACTTCGGATTCGCTGCCGGTGTCGGAGCTATTGCTGTCGGTCTGAACGGAAAGCTGCAAGAGCTCAACGCGGCAATCGGTCGCCATCAGCTCACCGACTTCGAGGATACGTTGACGAAGCGGAAGGCCGTCCTCCGTCAATACTCCGATGAGTTCGCAACACTACCGGTTTCGTTCCCCACGAACATCGAACGCTCCTCGATCTGTTTCGCTTCGATGATCGTCGATCACCAGGCTTCCGCACCTCGCGTGTTCGCTTCTTTGCAAAACGCTTCGGTGGAGGCCCGTGCGTACTACGCACCCCTCCTGCACCGGCAGCCGTGGCTCGAGCAGTTCCCGCAAATGGTGAGTCTGGAGCACAGCGAATCGATCGCGGATAGGATCGTTTCCCTGCCCGTGCTCACGGACATGCAGCCGGACGAGATCCGCAGAGTCACAGCTGCCGTGCGCGATTCGTTCTGAGCGAGCACCGCGTGACCGGCGACCGCGACGAGTAGGTCTTTTCAGCCTTCGAGGTCGACCCGACCATGGTCGAGCAGTCGCGGCTTGCCGTAGATCACACCGCTGTACAGCGGATCCGGTTCGACGGTGATAGTCGCTGCATCCGGGAACGTGTGGATCTCCACTCCGTCGGCATCCCGAAGCGCGAGCTGGATCGAGTAGGTCCCCGGCCCGGCATGCATGTCATCGAGCACGAAGGAGAGCCGCCGAAGCCCTTCAACCGGAACGGCAGAGGGCTGAAGACGTGCAGTGCTCGTCTCGAACACCTCCGTGCCTCCCCCGACCGGGGCGACGCTGATCACGAGATCCCAGTCTTCCAATGGCTCCTCTGACCGAAGGTCAACGGTCAATTCGAGGCTATCCCCGGGAACGAATTGCTGACCGACTTTGCCGTGTAGAGGCTTCGCCATGGCCCCGACCACTCGGCCGGTTCTCTTCGTTGCTTCTGACCGCCCCGCGACATGCAGGCGATGCTCCTCGAGGATCCTCCGGAACTCGTTCACGGCGACTGCCGGTGATCCGGAGTAGAAGACCCGTCCGTGATCGAGAAGCACGGCCTGGTCGCACATTTCTTCTACGGTCGAGAGGGTGTGGGTGACCAGGATGATCGTACGACCTTCCTGCTGGAACTGACGGATACGGTCCAAGCACTTCTTCTGAAACGCTTCGTCGCCGACAGCAAGCACCTCATCGACAAGAAGCACGTCCGGGTCGGTGTGCACGGCGACGGCGAAAGCGAGCCGAACGTACATTCCAGACGAATAGAACTTCACCTGAGTGTCGATGAACTGGCCGATCTCGGAGAACTCAACGATGTCATCGAAACGGGAAGCGATCTGCTCTTCGGTAAGCCCGAGCATCGACGCATTCAAGTAGACGTTCTCCCGGCCGGTGAGGTCGGGGTGGAAACCGGCGCCGAGCTCGAGCAGCGCAGCCATCTGGCCCCTCGTCGATACGGTCCCACTGGTCGGGCTCAAGATCCCGCCGATCATCTTGAGCAGAGTGCTCTTGCCCGATCCGTTATGCCCGATCAGGCCGACCGTGTGCCCGGCTTCGATCTGAATGCTCACATCGTTGAGCGCCCAGAACTCCTCACGGTGCTCCCTGCCACGCCTACCGAAGGTGACCACCCGTTCCTTGAAGGAATTGTCCTGGCGGATCTTGAATTCCTTCGAGACCCCTTCGACCGAAACCACAATCGGCCGGGCAGTTTCAGAGCTGCTCATTTCACTTCCATATCTCGCGGTAGACGTCGCGGAAAATCAGAGGGCCTGGGCGAAGTTGCCCTGCATGCGACGGAACAGCATGTAAGCCCCGCAGAGAAGGATCGCAGCGAAGCCGCACTCCACCCAGAGCATGGACCAGAGGCCATCCGGGAAGAACCCTGGGTCGTTCCCGGCCCCCCAGAGCGCGCGCTGGAACCCCAGGACCGAGACGGTAAGAGGGTTCGCCGTATACAGGGACAGCAGGATCCCTTCCCCGAGAATGCCCTTCACCATCGACCAGCTGTACACGATCGGAGAAGCCCACATCAGCACCATGGTTCCGACCTCGACGAGATATTGAACGTCCCGCAAGTAGACGTTCATCGCGGCGAGGACCAATGTCATCGACGTCGCAAGCATGAGGGCGAGAAGAAATGCCGGTACGAGGTATCCGAGCTTGTCCCAAGTGGGGGAGCTCCGGAGCACCAGCATCGCGATCAGAAGAATCGTGAGCTGAATAGCAAAGTTGACGAGAGCCGAGCCGACTGATGAGAGCGGGAGGATCTCGCGCGGGAAATACACCTTCTTCACCAGGCCACTATTGTCTACGACCGCGGAGGAGCCCGACATCAGGATCTCGGCGAAGAGACCGTAGACCGCGAGTCCGGTGAAGATGTAAATAGCGAAGTCCGGGATTCCCCGTTCCGCACCGAGGAACTTGCCGAGAACCAGGTAGTAGATCAGCAACTGTGTGAGAGGGCGAGCGAGCGACCAGAACACGCCCAGGACGCTGTCCTTGTAACGCGCCTTCAGATCTCGACGAATCAGGTGCCCCAGCAATGCCCGGTTCATCCAGAGGTCGCGCAACGAGCTCGCAAGCCGCAAGCCCTTGCTCGTCGACCCGACAATGCGCATCGGCTCCTGCGCCAGGCGAGCGTACCGCTCAGGGGCAGAATTCATGCTTTGCCTTTCCAGATATTACGCAGTACGACGTGCGCCGCAAGAGATAAACCTTACCGTAGCGTGGTGAGATACTTCCCGTATCCGCTCTTCAGCAGCGGCCGTGCAAGCTCCGCGAGCTGCGCATCGTCGATCCAGCCGTTGCGCCATGCGATCTCTTCGATGCATCCGACTTTGAATCCCTGACGGTCTTCGATGACACGAACGTATTCCGATGCCTGCATCATCGATTCGAAGGTGCCGGTATCGAGCCACGCGGTGCCACGGTCGAGCGTCTGCACGTTCAAGCGGCCGGCGTTGAGATATTCCTCGTTCACACTCGAGATCTCGAGCTCCCCACGAGCGCTCGGCGTGATCGTCTTCGCGATGCGCACGACGTCGTTGTCGTAGAAGTACAGCCCCGGTACCGCGTAGTTGCTCTTCGGAACGGTCGGCTTCTCTTCGATAGAGATCGCCTTCATGTTGTCATCGAACTCGACGACGCCGTATGCCTCCGGGCTGGAAACGTGATACGCGAAAACAACCGCCCCTTCGATCTCAGTGTGCTTCCGCAGGTTGGTACCGAGCCCCACGCCATGGAAAATATTGTCGCCGAGCACCAAGGCGACGCTATCGTCGCCGATGAACTCCTCGCCGATGATGAAGGCCTGTGCGAGTCCGTCGGGCGACGGCTGCACTGCGTACTCGATCTGCATTCCGAGGTGCGACCCGTCGCCGAAGAGTGCCTGGAACTGCTCGTTGTACTCCGGAGTCGTGATGATGAGGACTTCGCGAACCCCTGCCATCATGAGGGTCGAAAGGGGGTAATAGACCATCGGCTTGTCATAGATCGGCATGAGCTGCTTCGAGATGCCTTTAGTAATAGGCCACAAGCGCGTACCGGAACCACCGGCAAGAATAATGCCCTTCATAGGGGTCACTTCCTTTCAAGAACTGCAGTCAATCCTACGAGGTCACTGCTCCGCATCGCCTCAGCACTGCCGCGAATGGCATTCCGCACAAGTTCGAGAGATTCGCTGCGATCTAGAATGAAGGCCATGGCGAACCCCAGAGTTGCTTTCATCACCGTGAGCTACGGGTCGGGCGAAGCCCTGACCGAGTTTCTCGAATCGCTTCGCGAATTCCACTCGGCGCACCATCCGGTCGTCGTCGTCGACAACAAGCCGGATCATGAGAACGTCGCCGAGATCGCCCGAACGTTCGGTGCTGCGTACGTTCCACTTCCGACTAACCCGGGCTATGGCGCGGGCATGAATGCCGGGGCGCAGGCCGTTGGCGGCGACGTCGATGCTTATTTCTATTGCAACCCGGATGTCGTGTTCCTCGAAGAAACCGCAGAGTCTCTCGCTGCCGTTCTGACTGCCGACAAGCGGCTCGGCTCCATCGGCCCGAAGATTCTGAATGAAGACGGAACGGTCTATCCCTCGGCACGCAACATTCCGTCTGTCTCGACAGGCATCGGGCATGCACTCTTCAGCAAGGTCTGGAAAGGCAACCCCTGGAGTCGCGCGTACCAGAACGCCACGGAGTACGACTCGCCGCGGCCGAGCGGCTGGCTCTCCGGCGCCGCAGTCATGGTCCGTGCAGACGTGAACCGCGAACTCGACGGTTGGGACGAGGGCTACGTGATGCATTTCGAGGACATCGACCTCGGGTACCGCATCGGCCGCGCTGGGTACGAGAACCGCTTCGAACCGTCAGTGGCCATCGTGCACAGCGGCGCCCATTCGACGAAGAAGCATGCCGTCGCGGTTGAGCGCAAGATGACCAACAGTGCGATCAGGTTCATGTCGAAGCGCTATGCGGGAGCGCTCAATGCTCCGCTCCGCTGGGTGATTACAGCAGGTCTGCGAGTGCGAGGCACGCTCAAAGTACGCGCCGCCCAGCGCTCGAATTAGGGCACTGGCACGAGTCCACAGGCATCGCGCTCGCCGACGAAGTTAGGATGGGATGCGTGCGCCCACCCCGGCGCTGTTCTGTCTCATTGTCTGGAGGACCGCCGTGGCCCGCAAGATTCTCGTGACCGGTGCAGCCGGCTTCATCGGATCGAACTTCGTTCACTACCTCGTCGCGAACACCGACGATGTTGTGACTGTACTCGACAAGTTCACCTATGCAGGGAACGAAGCCTCGCTCGCAGGCCTGCCCGACAGCCGGGTCTCAGTCGTGCACGGTGACATCTGCGACGCTGAACTCGTCGACGATCTCGTCGCCGCGAGCGACATTGTCGTCCACTACGCCGCCGAGTCCCACAACGACAACTCGCTGCACGACCCGCGTCCGTTCCTCGACACCAACATCATCGGCACCTACACGCTGCTCGAGGCGGTGCGTCGTCACGAGAAGCGCTACCACCACATCTCGACCGACGAGGTCTACGGCGACCTCGAACTCGATGACCCGAACCGTTTCACCGAATCGACGCCATACAACCCGTCGAGCCCCTACAGCAGCACCAAGGCCGGCAGTGACATGCTCGTGCGTGCCTGGGTGCGCTCGTTCGGCGTGCAGGCCACGCTCTCGAACTGCTCGAACAACTACGGCCCGCGTCAACACGTCGAGAAGTTCATCCCCCGCCAGATCACGAACATCCTCGTGGGCGAGCGCCCGAAGCTCTACGGCGAGGGTCTCAACGTGCGCGACTGGATTCACGCAGACGACCACTCCTCCGCAGTGCTCCGCATCGTCGAAGCCGGCCGCATCGGCGAGACCTACCTCATCGGTGCGGATGGCGAGAAGAACAACAAGGATGTGCTCGAGCTCATCCTGACCGGCATGGGCCAGCCCGCCGACGCCTACGATCACGTCATCGACCGCCCGGGCCACGACCTGCGCTACGCGATCGATTCGACCAAGCTGCGCACCGAGCTCGGCTGGATGCCTTCGTTCCCCGACTTCGAGCAGGGGCTCGCAGCCACCATCGCGTGGTACCGCGACAACGAGGCCTGGTGGCAGCCGCAGAAGGCTGCGACCGAGGCGAAGTACAAGGAGCAGGGTCAGTAAGCATGGCGGCCAAGCAGCTCTCGATCCGCGAGACCACGATTCCGGGGCTCGTGCTTCTCGATCTCCCTGTCCACGGCGACAACCGCGGGTGGTTCAAGGAAAACTGGCAGCGCGAGAAGATGGTCGCACTGGGCCTGCCCGATTTCGGCCCGGTGCAGAACAACATCTCGTTCAACGACAAGACAGGCGCCACTCGCGGCATCCACGCCGAGCCCTGGGACAAGTTCGTCTCGGTGGCCACCGGCAAGATCTTCGGGGCCTGGGTCGATCTGCGCGAGGGGCCGAGCTTCGGCAATGTGTTCACCGCCGAGCTCGACCCGTCGACCGCCATCTTCGTTCCCCGCGGCGTCGGCAACTCCTACCAGACGCTCGAGGACAACACGGCGTACGTGTACCTCGTCAACGATCATTGGAGCGCCGAGGCCCAAGGCGAGTACACCTTCCTGAACCTCGAGGATGAGACCGCTGCCATCGAATGGCCGATCCCGCTCGCAGAGGCTGAGCGTTCGGAGAAGGACCTCGCGCATCCCCGACTCGCGGACGTGGTCCCGATGAAGCCGAAGCGCACCCTCGTGCTCGGCGCGAACGGTCAGCTCGGCAAGGCACTGCAGCAGGTGCTGCCAAGCGCGGATTTCGCCGCACGGGACCGCATCGACCTCGCATCGGCGAACCCTTTCGCCGGCGTGCGATGGGCCGACTACGACACGGTCATCAATGCTGCGGCATACACGAAGGTCGATGAGGCCGAGACCGATACGGGTCGCGTCGACGCGTGGGCGGCGAACGTCACCGGCGTCGCTGCGCTTGCCCTCGCTGCGACCGAGCACGGCCTCACTGTCGTGCATGTGTCTAGCGACTACGTCTTCGACGGCACGAAGCGTCTGTACACCGAGGCCGACGTGTTCGCACCGCTCGGCGTATACGGTCAGACGAAAGCAGCTGGCGATGCCATCATCGCGACGGTTCCGCGGCACTACATCGTTCGCACCAGCTGGGTCATCGGCGACGGGAACAACTTCGTGCGCACTATGGCGTCTCTCGCCGAGCGCGGCATCGACCCGTCGGTGGTCAACGACCAGCTCGGACGCCTCAGCTTCACTGAGGACATCGCCGCCGGCATCGCGCATCTTCTGGGCGTCAAGGCGGATTACGGCGTCTACAACCTCAGCAACGAAGGCCCCGTGATGTCCTGGGCAGAGATCGCAAAGCAGGTCTACGCCGCCACCGGGCACGATGCAGAGCGCGTCAGCGGCATCAGCACTGCCGAGTACTTCGCGGGCAAGTCCGTCGCTCCGCGGCCGCTGAACAGCGCGCTCGCGCTCGACAAGATCGAAGCGACCGGGTTCACCCCGCGCACGGCTCAGGCTGCTCTGGAAGCCTACGTGCGAAGCGCCGTTCTCTGAGCCGCTTGAGGCCCGACTCGTATCCGGGCCGGGCCTAAAGCGGCCACCAGAACGGCTTCGTATTGACTGCACGTTGTGCACGGTCCACTGGCGTACCTTCGGCGTACACGTTCTGCGGCCACCATTCGACCTGATCGGTGATCGCGTCAGTAAATTTCTGCGCGAGCGTTCGCATGTACGTTCCTGTCAGGTGGCTTTCGTCGAAGTAGGTCACCACGCCCCCTTCAACTGGCCTGCAGATGTTGTCCGGGCAGATGTAGTCGTTGATGTCCACCCAAATCGCCCCTATTGATTCGATCTCTCCGATGTAGTCGGGGTCCGGACTCGTGCTGTACCAGTAGACGCATTCGTCGCTCTCGAACCCGTTCTGCACCGCGCATTCGAACAGCGAGCTCGGGTTACGCGGAGTATCCCGCATTGCGACGAACTGCGTGCTGGGTGAGGCCGCGGAGAGGGCCTTCATCCATTCCACGAGTTCGGGCTCAGCAGGCTCGGAATCGAAATCGGTCCGCGTCGCCGGCAGCACGACGAGGTCCGGCTGCTCGTCAACGATGTATGCGGCCACCTGGTCCCACATCACAACGCATTCCTCACCGATGTCGACCCGGTTTGAAAAGTAGCAGAAGGGCGTGAACTGCGTTCGAAATTCCCAACCAGGATTTCGGTTCACCGCCTCCAGAAGCGCACCGTTCAGCTGCGCCGTGTGGGAGCTGCCGACGGTGAGAACGGTCTTCTCGGGTTGCTTCGTCTCAGCGGGAATCTCATAGCATCGAGCGCTGATGTACGGGTCGTCCTGCGCGCATTCGGCGCCGGCGAACACCCAGTCGTTCGATGCCACTGTCTCGGCCGGCACCGGTGCGGGTGTCGCATCGGGATTCCCGATGGCGTTGGCTCCCACGTCGGCGATAACCGTGCCTTCGACGAAGTCGAGGTCGGCCGAGCGCTGCTGCTCGACTGCGTGCGCACCGGCTCCGGCTCCGACGAGTACCAGCGCCGCACTGAGCGCGATAGTGATCGGGCTCCTCCACCCGAACCGCGGCATCCAGAGCTTCTTCGGAGGCAATTCGGCCTTGGTCCACCGCGCGATCGGTTGTTCGACGAGACGCGCGATCACGAAGCTGAGCACAAACGATATGCCCAGCACGACAGCCCCCTGCCACCAGTTCAATCGCTCGAGATCCATGGCGAAGAGGAAGAGGATGAGCACAGGCCAGTGGGTGAGATACAGCGCATAGGTGTACGAACCGAGCGAGTTCAGCACGCCGGTCGCAAGGATTCGATCGGCACCGTACTTGGTGGGCGGCCCGGTCGAGATGATGACGAGCGCTGCAGCGCCCACGGGCCAGAGCGCCGCCCAACCGGGGAAGCTCGACTCGACGGGGAGCACGAAACCGCAGGCGAGCATTGCGCAGATACCCGCCCACGAGGCGACGACACGGAACCAAGTCGCCGCGCGAATCCAGGGATGAACGAGCGCGAGTATAGAACCGACTGCGAACTCCCAAGCGCGTGCTCCGGTATCGAAGTATGCGAACGCCTGGTCTTGGCTCGTCAACCAGACCGAGTAGGCGAACGAAGACGAAGCGGCCACGATGAAAAGCACCAGGAGCACCTTCCGCGGAGACAGCTTCAACGCTCGGGCGACGAGATCCCCGAAAAGGTGGATGAGAACGAATGCGATGAAGATCTGCCCTTGCACGGACAACGACCAGAAGTGCTGGAACGGGCTGGCGTCGATCTGATTGGTATTGAAATAGTCGACCAGTGCATTCTGGAGACGAATGTTCTCAACGTAGAAGAGCGAAGCGACCGACTCCCCGACCGATTCGTTCCACCTGCTCGGCGGCAGGACCAAGAACACACCCGCCAAGATGAGCAGTAGCGCCGATACCGCAGCCGGAAGCAGTCGCGAGAACTTGTGCACGAGGAACGAGAACGGTCGCGTGATCGAACCGCGTTCACTCCGTGCGACCAGCGACCGCGTCATGAGATATGCGGACACCAGCAGGAATACATCCACGCCGCCGGAAACCTTGTCGAACCAGACGTGGAAGGTAGCAACCATCAGCAACGCGACGGTACGCAGGCCCTGAATCTCAGGGATGAACTCTAACTTCACTTCGCGCCGCATCCACCGTTCCCGGATATCAAGACTTGAGCCAAACCTTCAGCTTAGGGAACCAACACTGCATGAACCATCCACTCGAGGTGACGACTGCGTGAACAGGCTCTGAGGCAGAGAGCGTCCACTGCTTCAGCGGTCCGCCGCCTCCGACGTGTTCGCACCTGATTCGTCCCAGAGCTTCTCATACAGCCCCGGAGATCGGGAGGTGATCACCTCGCTGTACTCATCACGAGTGAGACTCGTGATCGCCGACTTATCGTCGTCGAAGCCATCCGGGCTGACGAGCGCCGATACGCCTACGCCGGCACGGTGATCACTGCGGCCGAGGCCCAGCACATCGAGCAACGTGGCGTAGACGGACAACTGGTCGATCGAGGTCCGCTCGATCTCGGTTGCGTCCGGATTCCACAGCCTGTTGAAGAGCGGCCGGTCTGTCAGGCCTCGCATCTCCTCGTAGAACGGTTCGCCCTCGCCCGTCATCTTCGGATGATCACCGGTGATGAATACGACGGTGTCTTCGAGATAGCCCATCTCCCGCATGTAGTCGACAAAGCCTGCCACCTGCTGCAGCGAGCACTCCGTGGCAGCTGCCATCTTCTCCGTCTCATCGTCTGAATCGGTCGGGCAGTACTCATGGATGAACGCCGGAGCATGCGGATCCACGGTAAGCGCTGTCAGGTTGAACGGTTCACCGCTGTCATGCAGGCGGGTAACCTCGGCTTTCGCCTGCTCCATCAAGCGCCCATCCGACAAGCCCCAAGGCGACATCTGGGTCTCGCCCATTTCATGCCAGTCGTTGTAGTCGAGAACTTCGTCATAGCCGTGCGTCTTGAGGAAATCCTTCTTCGAGGCGAAGCTGGCATCCGCGCCACCGAGAAACACACTTCGGTAGCCGGCATCGTCCAGAACGTCACCGATGCAGACGGCGCCGGGCATATATCCATCGCTGTCCGTGCCGATATCGTTCGGGCTGCCCGCCGTCGCAAAGATCCCCGCACCGCGGAGGGGAACACCGCATTCGGTGCCGACGACGCCAGCCATCGTCCATCCGCCGCCTTCGTAGGTCTCCAAGCGGTCGAACTTCTGCCAGTCTGCAGTGGCTTCCTCGAGTGACTCGTTCAAGTTCCGACCGAACAGCGACGGGTCGCTGAAACTTTCTTCTCCTGACTCGAGGAAGATCATCACCAAGTTCTTCGGTTTGTCCTCCCGTTGAACAGCGTTCCGATAGGTCTGTTCGGCGTCGGGCACCATGTAGTACTTCTCCATGGTGACGGAGGTGACGATCGATCGGATGAACGTGTCCAGACCGACCACTTGCACGAACACCGCCAAACCAGTCGAGAATGCCACGATCGCAACGAGCGGCTTGACCGCTCCCCTCCATCGAGAAACCCCTCGAGCACTCGGCAGCTCGGGATGAGTGTGCGCAGCACGAGGCCCGGTAATCCTCCGCGTCACGAACCGTACGAGCAGTGCTGCAACGACCAGAAGTGCGATCGGGATGACGATTGCCTGCCAGATGAACGTTTCGATGTAACCGGACGGGACGCCTTCGCCGCCGCCGACCAAGTTCATGATCATCTGGTCGACCGTGATCGGTCCGAAAGTACGCCGGATCCAAATCGCTGCGCCGACAAAGATGGCGCCGAGCACGAGAAGCAGCCAAAAGACCACTCTGCCGCCTACTCGAAAAAAGCCCCGCCAGAACCGTCGTTCAGAGCTAACCGACTCAGCATCTACCGCTTCGCTCCCCGACACTTCCGACAACCGCAACTCCTCGCATCCCAGGCAGCCGATGCGGCCGCATAAGTGTTTCACCTTACGGGGTGGCACTGAACGTTTCCTTGAACGACGGATACCGTTCACTCTTCGTCGGCGCTCCCCTATCCCCCGAGGGCGATGGCGTCAGTTTCCGCTGAGCGCCCCCAGAGCTGCTCGTAAAGATCCTTGGAGCGCGAGAGGAGGAGATCTTCATAGTCCTCCGGCCCGAGTGCGACCGCGCCCACCTCGGAACTACCATCCATCAGAGCAGACACACCGACACCGGCCCGACCATCGGAGCGGCCGAACCCCAGGGATTCCAGCAGAGTAGGAAACAAACTCAGCTGATCGGTCTCAGAGCGCTTGATCTTCGCCCCGTCTGGGTCCCAGAACCGGTTGAACAGAGGCCTGTCTTCGAGGTCGCCCAGTTCGGCGAGGAATGGCCGACCTTCACCGATCATCCTCTTGTGGTCGCCGGTGATCATTACGACGGTGTCCTCGAGATAACCCATCTCTTCCATGTACTGAACGAAACCGGCGACCTGTTCCATCGAGCAGAGGGTGACTTCCGCCATGACATCATCCGGATCGTCCGAATCTGTCGGGCAGTACTCATGCGCGTACACGGGCATATGCACATCAAGCGTCAGCAACGTGAGGTTGAAGGGTTGACCCGAATCGTGGAGTGCAGTGATCTCCTCCTTAGCCCGCTCCATGAGCCTCCTGTCCGAGAGCCCCCATTCTGCAAGTTCGGTCTCTCCGAGCTCATCGGCCCAGTAGCTTCGGTCCTTCACGGTGTCATACCCGTGCGCGACCAGGAAGTCTCGTTTAGATGCGAACGTCGCATCTGCTCCCCCGAGGAACACGTTGCGGTACCCGGCGCCGCTCAGCACATCGCCGAGACACACCGCGCCGGACATATACGCGTCCTCGGCCTCACCGATCTCGTTCGCGTCCTCACCAGCAAGAACCATGCCAGGCGCCCTCAGCGGCACGCCGCACTCAGTGCCCACGATCCCTGCCATAGTCCAGCCGTTTCCGGGGTACGCCTCGAGGCGATCAAAGCTATCCCAGCCATCGGTCGCAGTCTCAAGCGGTTCATTCAAGTTACGCCCGAACAACGCCTCGTCGCTGAACGATTCCTCGCCGGATTCGAGAAAGATCAGCACAAGATTCTTCGGTTTCTCCTCCACTACTCCGACTGTCCCGGCGGCCGCATCCGGGCTCGGCGCAACGTAGTAGTCGGACATCGAAACGCTCCCGCTGTAGGACTTCACGAACGCGACCAGGCTGACTGTCTGCGCGAATCCCGCCATGCCGATAGCGAAGACCGCGAAGGCCGCCATTGTGCGCAAGGCCGTCGAACGTGGTCGGGAGAGTGCTTCCGTCTCCTGCTGAGCATGCCGAGCAGAGCGCGATTGCCACCGGAGCCGGAACCTCCGCGCCAGCACGAGCGCGAGAACGACTGCGCCGAGCAATGCGAACGGAACCACTACCGCCTGCCAGAAGAAGCTCCGCGCATACAGCCCCGGTGCAGCCTCACCGCCGGCGGTGAGGTTCATGAGCATCTGATCCACGGAGATCGGACCGAAGGTGTGCCTGATCCACCATGTCGCACCGAGAAGCACTGCGCCCAGCACTGCGAGCAGCCAGCAAGCACCGATACCGAATGCTGCCAAAGCCCTCTTGCGAATCCGCCGTTCTGTCGGCACCTCAACACCTCTCCTGTGCACAGCACTGCGCATTTCATTGCGCGTCAGAAACGAGTCCGAATAGCCCCTTACCCAGACGAGCAGTTGTTCCAACTGCTGAAGACCAGGATCGAGTCTAGGTAAACAATGCGTGCAGTTCTACCCGCACGCATGCGATCTATTCTGCAGAGGCCCTGTCCGGGTTCGGATCGTTGGGGTCGAAGAAATCGGCATCGACGGTCTGCCCATGGGGAAGGCCCCACAGCTTCGCGTACAGGTCGCCCGAACGCGACTCCACCGCTTCGCGGTAGTAGGCGGGCCGTAGCGCGAGCATGCCCGTCTTCGCGCTCGCCGGCACCGTCGCCGAAACACCGACGCCGGCGCGGTGGTCTGCGACGTCGAAGCCGAGCAGGTCGAGCATCGTCGCGTACATGCTCAGCTGGTCGACGTCGTCGCGCGCGATCTCCGCGCCATCGGGCGCCCAGATGCGGTTGTAGATCGTACGGTTCTCGATCTTCGCGAAGTCGCGGTACTCCGACTGCGCGACGACGAACTTCTCGTGGTCGCCCAGCAGCACGACCACCGTGTCGTCGAGGTAGCCCTGCTCCTCGATGTGCTCGACGAACCCGGCGACCTGCTCCATCGAGCAGCGCAGCGCCGACGTCAGCGCGACCTCGGTGTCGGCATCGCAGTAGTCGAAGAGGTACACCGGCTCATGCGAGTCGAGCGTCAGCATCGTGAGGTTGAAGGGCCGGCCGGCCTCGTGCAGGCGGTCGACCTCGTCCTTCGCCCGCTCCATAAGCGAGCGGTCCGATGCGCCCCACTCCGACTCCTCGGTGACACCCTCTTCGCGCCAGTACTCGAGGTCGTGCACCTCGTCGAAGCCGTGCGTGCGCAGAAAGTTGCCCTTCGACGCGAACGACGCATCGGCGCCGCCGAGGAAGACGTTCTCGTACCCCGCCTGCTGCAGCACATCGCCGAGGCACGTCGCGCCGGCCATGAACTCGCTCGAGTGCGCGCCGATCTCGTCAAGGCGGCCCGCCTGGGCCGTCTGCGTGCCGCGCAGGGGCACCCCGCACTGCGTGCCGACGATGCCGGCCATCGTCCACCCGCCGCCGTCGAACTGCTTGAGGTTCTCGATGCGCTGCCAGCCCTGCGTGACGCCCTCGAGCGGTGCGAACGCGTTCTCCTCGACGTACCGCTCGTCGCCGAACGCGTTCTCGGCCGATTCGAGATAGATGACGACGAGGTTCTTCGGGTCGGGGTTCTCGGCGACGGTCGGCGCGACGTAGTAGTCGGCGAGCGAGAAGTCGGTCGTGAGCGACCGCACGTACCCGGCGAGGTCGACGGTCTGCGCGAAGAGGCCCGCACCTGCGCACAGCACGCTCACGGCAGCGAGACCGGGCAGCCACTTCGGCGTCGCATCAGCGCCGCGGCGCAGGCGGCCAGGGCGCAGATCCCTGCTGCGCGCGTTGCGCTGCACACGCCAGAGCATCGCCTTCACGGCCGCGTACGCCGCCAGAATCACCGCGGCCGGCATCACGAGCACCTGCCACGCGAAGCTCGACAGGTACCCGTCGGGCACGCCCTCGCCGCCGCCCGAGAGGTTTGTGAGCATCTGGTCGACGGTGATGAGCCCGAAGGTCGTGCGAATCCAGATGGCGGCCCCGATGAGGGCACCGCCGAGCAGCGCCCCGACCCAGCCGAGAATGCGGCGGATAGTGCGCCAAGAGCGGTGCGCGGCGCGCCGGGGTGCGGGCGACGCCGTGTCGCTCCCGCCCTTCTGCGGGCGCAGCTTTCGCAGCAACATCAGCGCACCCATCCCTGCCGTCGATCAAGCGAACACGAACCACCGGCGCACATACGCCAAACAGTCGATTGTAGGTGCGTGAACTGAGGATAAACTCAGTCGGCCCCGGCGCGGAAATCGCCGCGGCGGCGGGTGCGTCTCCCCTACTCCTCGGGAGCGGGCGAGGCTGCCGCGACGCCGTCGGCGACGAGCTGCTGAATCACGGCGTAGTCGGGCAACTCGGGGTCGACCGCGGGCGGTGCGAGCTCGACGGCGACCGGGTCGTACTCCTTCGCCTTCGTCGCGAGCGTCGCGAAGCGGCCGAGCATCGATTCGGGAATGTCGGTGCTCACGACCTCCGTGCCGCTCTTCGCGATCTCCTGGAACCGCAGCAGCACGTTTGCCGGCTTCATCTGCGCGAGAATGGCGCGCTGCAGCTCGCGCTGATGCAGCATGCGGTCGTAGTCGCCGTTCTGCAGCCCGTGGCGCACACGAGCGAAGGTCAGCGCCAACTCGCCGTTCATGTGCTGCACGCCGGGCTCGATGTACGAGTCACCATCGACCCACTCGCCCGTGTACTCGTCTTCGTAGCCGCCGAGCGGAATCGGCTGCTCCACGTTCACGGTGACGCCGCCGAGCGCGTCGATGAGCGACGAGAAGCCGTCCATCTCGATCATGACGTAGAACTGCACGGTCAGACCGGTCGCGCCCGAGACCGCATCCTTCATCGCCTCGAGGCCGGGGCTCGACCCCTTCGACACGGCGTCGGCGTACATGCCCTCGTACGACGGCGAGCCCGACTGGTCGAGCTCGGTCAGCATCGAATTGAGGTAGCCGGTGCCGTAGCAGTAGTAGCCGCCGCCCTCGACGATCTCGTAGTTGTTGACCTCGTCGCAGAACCCCTCGGGGTAGACCGGCGCCATCGGCGACGTCTCGGGGAAGGGCATGTCGGTGAGCTCGCGCGGCAGGCCGACGATCACCGACTGCCCGGTCTTCGCGTCGACGCTCACGAGCGAGATGCTGTCGGGGCGGGTGCCCTCGCGGTCGGCGCCCGGGTCGACGCCGAGCAGCAGGATGTTGTAGCGGCCGTCGACCGGCTCGACCGACGGGGCACCCGCGAAGATGTCGAGCACGCCGCGGCTCGCCGACACCACCGAAGACGCCCACACGGCCCCGCTGCTCGCGAAGAGCGTCAGCACGACCGCCACGGCGGCGACCGGGGCGCGCCAGCCCGGCGACACCTTCACGATACGGGTGAGGCGCAGCGTATCGAAGCCGAGCACGAGCCAGAGCACCGCGTAGGCGACGAGCAGCCACTGCACGACGAGCAGCACCCAGGCGTTGGTGACGACCGTCAGCGTCGCGGTCGGCGCGACGAGCATGCCGACGCCGGCGAGAACGAGCAGCAGCAGCGCGAACCCGGTCGCCGCGAGGCCGAAGCGCCCGAGCCGCCGGTTGCCGGCGAGCACCTGCGCGCTGCCGGGCAGCACGAACCCGAGAAGCACCAGCCACCGCGCCCGCTTGTTCATGAGCGGGGCGGATTCGGCGTCGGGATAGCGGATCGGCCGCTCGAGGTCCTGGCTCACGCGCGTTACTTTATCTCAGCTCGCCGCCTTAGAAGACGGTACGCCCCGAGGTGCACGTTTCTTCTGCCGCGGGCTGGCCCGTGATCGTCGACGGCAGCTGCACCGGCGCATTCGGGTCGGCGCTCGGCGTGTCGGTCGCCGGCGGGGCGATCGTCGCGGGGTCGGTCGGCACGCCCGTAGCGGGGTCGATCGGCCAGCCCGTAGCCGGGTCGACCGGCCATCCGGTCACCGGGTCGATGGGGTAGCCCGTCGCCGGGTCGATCGCGGGAGCGGTGCCCTCTGCGCCCGCGTCGGTGACGCCCTCGCCGACGGCGGTCACCTGGATCGCCTGGCCCGCCTTCACGGCATCCATGAGGATCGCGGCCGACGCAGAGTCGGGGGTGAGGCGCCCCTCCTCGTACGGGTGGGTGAAGGTCGGGTACTGCACGAAGTTGATGCGGTTCAGGTCGATGTCCTTCACCGTGCTCGCGGCCGACTGCATGAAGGGCACGCTCGCCATGTTGTCCGAGAGCGTCATGTTCTCGACCGCAGCCTTCGCGAGGCCGAACACCTTCAGCGGGTCGCCGAGCGTGTCGGCGCTCTTGAGCTGGCGCACCATCGCCGACATGAAGACTTGCTGGTTGCTGATGCGGCTCGTGTCGCCGCCGTCGCCGACGCCATGACGGGTGCGCAAGAACTGCAGCGCATCGAGGCCCTGCAGCCAGTTCTCACCGGCCGGCAGGTCGAGGCCGGTATAGGGATCGCTGATCGGTTCGGCCAGGCACACGCCGACGCCGCCGATCGCGCTCGTCATATCGATGACGCCGTCGAAAGTAATGAGGCCGGCATAGGGCACGTCCATTCCGGTGAGCGACGAGATCGTCTCGGCGACGCAGGGCAGGCCGCCGACGCTGAGAGCGCTGTTGATCTGCTGCTCGCTCATCGCGGGCGTGTATTCGGGCTCGCCGTTCGGCCCCGGGCAGCTCGGAATGGGCACCATCAGGTCGCGGGGGAAGCTGATGACGGTCGCGTTCTGGTGGTCGGCCGAGACGTGCAGCAGCAGGTTGACGTCGTTGAGCTCGCCCTCCTCGCCGTCGTCGAGCACCGAGCCGGCACGGCTGTCGGAGCCGACGAGCAGCACCGTGAACTCGCCCTCGAGCGCCTTGCCGTTCAGGTCGACCGTGTCGACGCCCGGCTCCTTCGCCAGCGTGACGGTGTTCAGGTCTTGCGTCAGCCCCCACACGGCGTAGGCGACGGTCGCGACCCCGCTGAGCCCGAACGCGATCACGCCGGTGAGCAGCAGCTTGAGGCCGTTCGTCCAGGCGTTCGACCGGCGCAGCTGTCCGTGCCTGACGCGGCCGAACTGCTCACCTTCGCGGCTTCTGCTCATCTGTCTATATGGTCCCATCGTGGCACGGGCGCGGGCCCGTTCGATTCTGCTGCTGGCGACCGGGGTGCCGGCCTGCGCCGCTCCCGGCGCGAAAGTACGTGAAGAATCTACCCGACCTTCTTTGGGGAATACCGAGAAGAGCACGGGGAGGTCACAATTCGACGTTCTCGGCGAAGCACGCGATATTCCCAGCCGCGCACTCCATAGAATGAATCATGGATCAGGTGTCACAATCGATGCACTTCGATTCACATGTACAGGCGCAGTTAGAGGCGGGAGACCAGTGACAGCACTCACGCTCATCGCCGAGCCCTTCCCCGACTGGGAGGCGCCGCAGCATCTCGCAGCGGCCCGCGACCTCACCATCGGGGTCGCCGCCACCGCGCCGCGCGCCTGCAGCGCCCGCTACCTCGCGTCACGTGGAGCGCACATCCCCGAGTTCTCCTCTCCGCGCATCCGCGCCGAGCACCTGCCTGTGCCCGCGAAGTCGCTGCCGCTGATCTGGCGGTCGGGGTCGGCCGCGCGCCCGCTCGATGGCGAGTTCGTGCACGCCGTGACGCCGTTCGTGCCGCTGCGCCAGCGCGATGACGACGACGGCTCCCAGAACACCGTCACCATCACCCATGGTCTCGCATGGGAGGCGCCCGAGCTGCTCGGCGCCTCGCAGGCCCGCCTCTACCGCAGTTTCGTGCGCCGTGCCGCGAAGTACGCCGATGCGATCCTCGCGACCTCGCACTCCGTCGCCAACCTGCTGCAGCAGCACTACGGCGAGGACCTGCCCGTGCAGGTGCTGCAGCTCGCGACCCCGCAAGAGTTTCTCGAGCCGGTCGACCGCGCCGAGCGTGCGGCGGCCCTCGGCCTGCCCGAGCAGTACGCCGTCACCACCGCGACTCGCGGCGACCACGGCCGCCTCGAATGGATCTTCGACGCGCTGCGCGCCAACGGATCGCTGCCGCCCGTCGTCGTGCTCGAAGGGCTCGACCCGACGGCGCCGGTGAAGCCCGGGCCGAAGCCCGCCGCGAATGCCGCCCCCGGCGAGCAGGTCGAAGAACCGGCGATCCCTGTCGACCTCGCCGGCCGCGTGCTCATGGTCACCCCACGCGACCTCAGCGACGTCGGCGCCGCCCTCGCGGGCGCCTCGCTGCTGCTGCAGCCGCAGAGCTACGCCACGACCGGATACACCGTGCTCGGCGCGCTCACCGCGAGCGTGCCCGTGCTGCACGCAGGCCACCCCGCCACGACCGAGCTCGTGATCGACGCCGGCATCATCGCGGAGACCTCCGGCGACTTCGGCGCCGAGTTCACCCGCCTCATGGGCGATGCCGAAGAGCACGCCCGTTACACGGTGCTCGCGCTCGACCGCAGCCGCGCCTTCAGCTGGCACAACACCGCCTGGCAGCTCTGGGAGACCCACGCGAACCTGTAGCTCGCGCCGGGCCCGGCCCGAGCTACGAGTTCTCCCGTAAGCCTTTCCCCCGGAAGCTATTCGGCTGCGATGCGCGCCTGCAGCGCAGCGTTCTTCTCCGCGACCATGTCGCTGAGACCGCGCGCGTAGTCGTCGAGCTGCGTCGCGAGCTGCGTGTCGGTCGCGCCCAGAATACGGGCGGCGAGCAGACCCGCATTCTTCGCGCCGCCGATGCTCACGGTCGCGACGGGGATGCCGCCGGGCATCTGCACGATCGACAGCAGCGAGTCGAGGCCGTCGAGCTTCGCGAGCGGCACCGGCACGCCGATGACCGGCAGCGTCGTCATCGACGCGACCATGCCGGGCAGGTGCGCCGCGCCGCCCGCGCCGGCGATGATCACCTTGAGCCCGCGGCCCGCTGCGTCGTGCGCGTACGACACCATCTTCTCGGGGGTGCGGTGCGCGCTGACGACCTCGACCTCATGCGCGATGCCGAAATCGCGCAGCACCTGCACGGCGTCGCTCATCACGTTGAAGTCGCTGTCGGAGCCCATGATCACCCCGACGAGCGGAGTCGTGCCGGCGGTGGTCGATGCGGGTTCAGTCATGGGAATATCGTAGCCGTCCGCTGCCGAAACCGAATGTCGGTGGCATGGTTCATCATCGAAGCATGGACATCTTCACCGACCTCACGACCCGGGTCGTCGCCCTGCGCGACCGGCTCGGCGAGGTCGCGCGCACCGAAGATCTCCCGGCCGCCGTCGCCGCGCTCGACGACGCGGCGATCGTCGAAATCATCACCGCCGTGTCGGGCCTCACCCGCACCATCGAGCAGATCGGGCTCGCAGCCACCGGCGTCGCGAGCGCACGGTCGACGCGCGCGGCCGGGCACTCAGGGCTCGCGCAATCGCTCGGGCACCGGTCGCCGGTCGCGCTGATTCAGCACGCGACCGGGGCGACCCGCGGCGAAGCCCTGCGCCAGGTGCGCGTCGGCGAGTCGTTGCTCGAGGCGTTCGGCCCCGGCGCCGGGCCCGTTTCGGCTGCCGGGGCCGGGGCTTCCGGTGAAGTTGACCGGTCGGTACTGCCGGGCGAAACCGCCGGCCCGCGCCCCGAGCTCTGGCACGCCCCGCTGCGCCGCGCACTCACGGCCGGCGAGATCTCTTCCGCCCAGTTCGATGCGATCAAGAAGGGGCTCGGCGAGCCGCCGCTGCCCGCCGACGCTCTGCCGGATGCGCTCCCTGCTGCGCTGACTGCTGCGCA
This sequence comes from Leucobacter sp. GX0328, assembly GCF_053567315.1. Classification (NCBI taxonomy): domain Bacteria; kingdom Bacillati; phylum Actinomycetota; class Actinomycetes; order Micrococcales; family Microbacteriaceae; genus Leucobacter; species Leucobacter sp. GX0328. The sequence continues at coordinate 1,499,644 of NZ_JBSGPC010000001.1, read as the reverse complement.
ATCAGGCGATGCACAATCTGGCGATGCGCAGTCTGGCGATGCATCGGAGGCGTCTGCCGCGCACACGGCCGCCGTGCGCGAGGCCTGGTCGCAGGCGGCAACGGCGCTGCTCGAAGAGGCCGAGCACAGCACCGCCGAAGAGCTCGCCAAGTCCGCGCGCAGCCTGCGCGATCTGCTCGACCCCGATGGGGCGAACGCGCGCTTCATGCAGCGCTACGAGGCCCGCTCGTTCCGCATGTGGATCGATGCGGAGGGGCAGCACCGCGGCAGCTTCGTCTTCGATGACGAGTCGGCGGCGATGCTGCGGTCGGTCATCGATGCCGCGCTGCGCCCGCGCCGCGGCGGGCCCCGCTTCGTCGACCCGAATGAACGGGCGCGCGCCGACGCGCTCATCGCCGACCCGCGCACCAACGATCAGCTGAGCTTCGACCTCATGATCGATCTGTTCAAGGCCGGCGCCCTCGCCGATGCGAAGACCGTGCTCGGCGCGAAGCAGGCCGGTGTGCGCATCGTGCGCGTCGTCCCGCCCGCCGTCGATGACGCGACCGGCGCGGCCTTCGGTGCCGGTACTGATTTCGGCGCAGCTGCCGGCAATGCAACCGGCGGAGCTTCGCGGGGCAGCGCGCACTGCGAAGACGGGCTCGCGACGATCCCGACCGCCGTCGCCGACCAGCGCATCTGCGACTCGGGCACCGTCACCGTCGACGTCGCCCCGAACGGCGACCCGCTCAACCTCGGCCGCGAACAGCGCCTCTACTCGTCGCGGCAGCGCATCGCCCTTTCCGTGCGCGACGGCGGGTGCCGCTGGAACGGCTGCGACCGCCCCGCCTCGTACTGCGAATCGCACCACATCGACCACTGGGTCGCCGACGGGGGTCGCACCGATATCGACCGCGGGCTGCTGTTCTGCAGATTCCATCACCTCCAACTGCACAACCGCGGGTGGAAGGTGACGCGGCACGGGCTCGGCCCGTTCATGCTGCATCCGCCCGATGGCGGCGACCCGATTCCGCTCGAACGACGTGCGACGCTCGACTACGCCCTCGCCGATGCCTTCGCAGATGCGTTCGCCAACGCACTGTCACCGCCCGGCACGGGGCACGGAACCGGCATCGGCATCGGCATCGGTCTCAGCACGAGCATCGGCAACCGAAGGGCTGCGTGAGGAATCGGGGCTGTCTTTCTGAGGACGCCCACGAAGCTGCGGGGCGAAACTCTCGGGTGCGCGAGGCGCTGTCTCAGCACATCGACGACAGTGCATGTCTCGTGCTCTCATGCCTCCGTTTTCATGTCTCAGTTCTCATGTCACAGTTGCCTTTCCTCTGGCCGCATGATGTGCGGGCTGCGCTTCTCCCCCGTAGACTTTCGCCATAGGGCGCGCACAGAGATCGACGTGCAACCCCTGAAGCGAAGTCAGATCACAGCAGATCGCGCGCACGGTTCGCCCGTGAGCGCCGGGAGATTCTCCGATGTCACAGCCGAACCCGCCGCACCCCCAGGCGTGGGAGCACCCGGAGAACGCTGCTGCGAATGCCCGGTCTTCTCAAGACGCGCAGGAGCAACCTGAGCCCGCAACACCTCCGCCGCCACAGCATCCGCATCCACAGGCCCTGCCGCCGCAGGCAATGCCGCCCCAATCCATGCCACCTCAGGCCCGCCCTCCTCAGTCCGGCCCACCGCATGCACCGCATGCAGCGGTACCTCCTGCAGCAGCGCCGCCCGGGCCGCCGCAGGTTCAGCCTCAACAACCGCAGCCCCAAGAACCGCAATCGCCGCGATCGCAATGGCAGGGCCAGCAGCAATGGCAGCCGCAGCAGTCTGCACCCCTGCAACCGGCATCCCAACAACCGGCACCGCAGCAACCGGCACCGCAGGCTCCGCAGCTGGCGCAGTGGTCCCAGCAGGCTCGACCCCAGCAGGCACCGCAGCTTCAGCAGGCGCCGCAGCCTCAGCAAGCACCGCAGCCTCAGCAAGCACAGTGGCCCCAGCAGGCACCGTCATTCCAGCAAGCACAGACCCAACCGCAGCAGTACCTCCCGCCGGCCCCGCAGCCCCCGCACGACCGGCAGCAGTTCGCGCGCCCGGCCGAACAGCTGCCCCCGCAGTCACCGATACAGCAACCCTCACCTGCACCCCCAGCGCCCCAGGCCCCCGCGCCTCAAGGATTCGCACCTCAGGGATTCGCGCCTCAGCAGCCTGCGCTTCAGCAGCCAGTGCCTCAGGCTCCGGGCCAGGCTCATCCACACACGCAGCAATTCGCACCTCCGCACTCAGCGCCTCAACAGTTCGCGCCCCCGACGCACTCCCCTCCGCAGTTCGGGCAGCCGCCTCAGGCGCCGATGCCCACTTCGGAACTCCAGGGAGACCCCGCCGCAGCCGCGCCTGCCCCTGGCAAGCCCCAGGAGCGCAAGCAGCGCAAGGCCCGACCGGCGCCCCCGCCCGCGCCGAGGCCCGCGCCGCGATCCCAGCGCGAGGTGAGCGATGTTCCCCTGGTGCTCCCAGGGCCTCCATTACTGACGACCCGCACTCCTGAGCCCGCCGTCTCCGAACTCGACCCCTCGATGCCGGTCCCGTCCGATCCCATCGAGGCCGAGCCAGCGGCTTCCGGGCCGACCCCGCCGGAACCCGCTCAGCCTGGCCTCGCAGAACCCGCCGCACCGGCATCGCAGCCACCGGCGCCTCGACCGCAGGAGCCTCAACCGCAAACGCCTCAGCCACCGGCGTTTCCAGCACCGGCACGGCCTCAGCAACCGATGTCAGCGTCTCCGGTGGCCTCGCCCACACCTGCACCTGCACCTGCGGCAGCGGCGCCTACGGCCCCGGCTCCGGCTCCGGCTCAGTCACCAGCACCAGCATCGGCACCAGCACCGGTCGAGCAGGTGCAACCGCCCCAACCTCAATCGCAGCAGTCGGAGCCGAAGCAGTCGGAGCCGCAGCAATCAGAGCCGCAGCGCTCGATGTTCGCCGCCCCGGTCGCGCAGCAGCCCGCTCAGCCGAACGTGCAGCCGGAGCCCCGGCCCGAGCCGGCAGCCGCTCCCCCGGCAGTCGATTTCGACGACGAAGAGTTCGAGGCGACCATCGTCATCCCGCGCAGCAACACCGCGACGCGATGGAAGCTCATCGACCTCGACGGCACCGCGTACGCGCTGCACGTCTCGAACGTGTTCGGCCGCAACCCGTCGCCGCAGGATGCCCCCGAGAAGGCGCAGCTGGTGTCGCTCTCCGATGCGGAACGCGTGCTCTCGCGCACGCACGCCCTGCTCGAGGTCGACGGCGACACCCTCTACGTCACCGACCTCGATTCGACGAACGGCACCGACGTGATCGACGCCGACGGCGACCTGCTGCTCGAATGCGAACCCCGTGTACGGGTCGCAGTGCCGGCAGGGGGCAGCCTCAGCCTCGGCGGCCGCGACGTCACCTTCGAAGATCCCGGCGCTTGACCGCGTCCGAATAGCAGTGTGCAGCCCCGCCGCTCACGCTCAGACCGAGCGGTCGGACTTGCCTACCACCTGCGACGAAACTGACACGCCACTAGCGACCAAACTCACATCGGGCCAGCGACCAAACTCACGCACGGCCGACCGAGATCCGCATGAGTACGCCGAGTATCGAGGACCTGGGCACCCGCCCTCGATGCACGTAGTGATGCGGTATTCGATCGGCTCGGTTCACACCGCCGGCGTCACGTATGGACCGGCCTATCAGTCGAACATGGCGGCGGCGGCGCGCGCCTCCGCGAGCACGGATTCAAGCTCGTCGCCCGTCACCGTCACGTGCCCGACCTTGCGGCCCGGTCGGGGCTGCTTGTCGTAGCTGTGCACCTTCGCGCCCGGGTGGGCGGCGAGCACCTGCGCGTAGCGCATCGGCATCGGACCTTCTGCGGGGCCGCCGAGCACGTTCACCATGACGGCCGCCGGGGCGGTCATGGCGGTGTCGCCGAGCGGCAGATCTGCGACGGCGCGCAGGTGCTGCTCGAACTGGCTCGTCACCGACCCCTCGATCGAGAAGTGGCCCGAGTTGTGCGGGCGCATCGCGAGCTCGTTCACGAGCACACGGCCGTCGCGGGTCTCGAACATCTCCACCGCGAGCACGCCCGTGACCTGCACGCCCTCGGCGACGGTCACGCCGATGCCGGCGGCGACGTCGAGGTTCTCGGGGTTCTGCACGGGTGCCGGAGCGAGCACCTCGGCGCACACGCCGTCGGCCTGGATCGTCTCGACGACGGGCCAGGTGCGAATCTCGCCGCTCGGGCGCCGCGCGACCAGCTGCGAGAGCTCGCGCACGAAATCGACGAGCTCTTCGACGAGCAGGCGACCGCCTCGGCCGTCTTCGGCGAGAGTCGCGAACCAGTCGCGCACCTCGGCCGCGCTCGAGACGACGCGCACGCCCTTGCCGTCGTAGCCGCCGCGCGCCGTCTTCACGACACCGCGGCCGCCGTGCGCATCGATGAAGGCCTGCAGCTCCGTCTCGTCCGAGACCGCGGCCCAGTCGGGCACGGGGACGCTGAGCTCGCCGAGCTTCTCGCGCATGAGGATCTTGTCCTGCGCGTACTGCAGCGCGTCGGGGCGCGGGTGCACGGCCTTGCCGCGGCGCTCGAGCTCGCGCAGAATCTCGCCGGGCACGTGCTCGTGGTCGAAGGTGACGACGTCGACGGTGTCGGCGAAGGCGTACACCGTCTCGGGGTCGCGGTAGTCGCCGACCATGTCGGCCGCGCGTGCGGCGCTCGATCCCTCTGCCTCTGCGAGCACGCTGATGCGCAGCCCGAGATGGATCGCCGGAGGCACCATCATGCGGGCGAGCTGCCCGCCCCCGATGACGCCGATGTTGATGCTGCCGCTCTCGCCCAAAGCCATGCCCCCTATTCTGCCCTACCGACCTGGTTCCATTCTTCGATGCCGGAATGCGGCAGCCCGCCGCGCCGCAACCCGCTCGACCCCGATGGTTGACGTGCATCAACCATTCACGTATAGTTGACGCTCATCAACCAATTCGTCCGTTCCGGAAGGATCCCGTCACCTCGATGACCCAGACCCAGCAGATGCCGCCCGCGGGCGTGCTCACCGGCCGCGCCAAGAATCTGGCGCTCACCGGCCTCTTCCTCAGCATGTTCGTCTCGATGCTCGCGATGAACGTCGTGGGCACGTCGATGCCCGTCATCATCTCGGACATCGGCGGCACCCAGGCCGCCTACACCTGGGTCATCACCGCGACGATGCTCGCGAGCGCCATCTCGACCCCGATCTGGGGCAAGCTCGCCGATCTCACGAGCAAGAAGGTGCTGCTGCAGCTCGCCCTGATCGTCTTCACCCTCGGCTCCGCCCTCGCGGGCATGGCGCAAGACCCCACCTGGCTCATCGTGTTCCGCGTGTTCCAGGGCCTCGGCGCGGGCGGCCTCGGCGCCCTCGGCCAGATCGTGCTCGCCGAGATCATCAGCCCCCTCGAACGCGGCAAGTACATGGGCATCATGGGTGCCGTCATGGCCGTCGCCACCGTCGGCGGCCCCCTCATCGGCGGGTTCTTCACCGACACCATCGGCTGGCGCTGGAACTTCTACGTCGCCGCCCCCATCGCCGTCGTCGCGATCATCATGCTGCAGCGCACGCTGCACCTGCCGACGCTCAAGCGCAAGATCAGCATCGACTATCTCGGCGCGGTGCTCATCTCGACCGGCTTCTCGAGCCTGCTCATCTGGGTCACCCTCGGCGGCCAGCAGTTCGAATGGTGGTCGTGGCAGACGCTGGCCATGGTCGGCGGCGGCATCGTGCTGCTCGCGCTCGCCGTGGTCGCCGAGTTCAAGGCGGAAGAACCGCTGATCCCGCTCACGCTCTTCAAGAACCGCACCTTCACCATGTCGGTCATCGCGAGCCTCGCGGTCGGCCTCGCCATGTTCGGCACCGCCGTCTTCCTCGGCCAGTACATGCAGCTCGCCCGCGGCCGCTCGGTCATCGAATCGAGCCTGCTCACCATGCCGATGATGGGCGGCGTGCTCATCTCGTCGACCGTCGTCGGCCAGATCATCACGCGCACCGGCAAGTGGAAGCGCTACATGATCATCGGCGGCTTCGGTCTACTCGCCGGCCTCCTCATGATGGGCCAACTGCGCTACGACACCTCGTACTGGTACGTCGGCATCTCAATGTTCGTGCTGGGCGCCGGCGTCGGCATGACGATGCAGAACCTCGTGCTCGTCGTGCAGAACACGGTCGCGCCGACCCAGATGGGCGCCGCGAGCTCGGCGGTCACGTTCTTCCGCACCATCGGCGGCACCGCCGGCATGTCGGCCATGGGCGCGATGCTCGCGGGCCAGGTCGCGCAGTACATCAAGGACGGGCTGGCGCAGCTCGCCCCGACCGACCTCAAGGGCGCCGAGGTGCTCTCGGGCGGCGTACTGCCGAAGGTCTCCGAGCTGCCCGCCCCCATCCGCGAGGTCGTCGAAGCGTCGTACGGCATGGGCATCGGCCACATCTTCCTCGCCGCCGCCCCGATCGCGGTCATCGCGCTCATCGCCATCGCGCTCATCCCGAACATCCCGCTGAGCACGAAGAGCAACTCCGAACTCATCGCCGAGATGCAGGCGAAGCGGGCGAAGAACGCCGGGTCGGGCGACGCCGCGGGCGATGTCGCGGGCGATACCGAGACCGACGCCGAGCGCGCCTCGGACCCGGTGCTGCTCGACGCGTCGACGGGGTCGATCACGCTGCCGACGCACCGGCCGTCGAACGCGGCCGGGTCGAAGCGCTAGGCTCGCGATCATGAGTCACGACGCCGATGTGATCTCCGAGATCATCGTCGAGTTCTCGGAGATCTTCGCGTTCGCCCGCACCCGTTGGGCGAAGTACGCCGAAGAGACCCATGAAGACCTGCGCGGCGCGGGCATGATGGTGCTGCAGCTCGTCACCCGCAAGGGCCCCATCACCGCGACGGGCATCGGCCAACTGCTCGTCATGGACAAGGCCGTCGTGAGCCGCCAGATCACGAAGCTGCGCGAGCTCGGACTGGTCGAGGCCGAGCCCGCGGCCGAAGACCGCCGGGTCGTGCTGCTCACCGCGAGCGCCCGCGCGAAGGAGCTGCTCGAGGGGCTGCACCAGCAGTGGGCGCACACCTATCACGAGCGTTTCGCCGACTGGAGCTCGGCAGACCTCGAACAACTGCGCAACGGACTGCACCGCTTCAACGCGTCATCGGATGCGCAGCGCCCCGACGGGCCCGCGCGCCGCTGCGCCGAAGGCCACCGGCACGAACCGGAGGCATGACGCCCGGTGATCCCTGGGCCGCCCGCTGTTCGAGAGCGGCTCCAGGGATCGCCTCACCCGTCTACGCCGCGGCCATCTCGCGCACGCGCTCCTCGCGCATCGTCGCCGACACCATGATCGGCAGGTGGTCCGAAAGGCCGCGGTCGAGCGTGCGCACGCTCGAGATGTCGAGCCCCGCCGACGTCGCGAAGTCGAAGTGGCCGCGGAACATCTTGTACCGCGTGTAGGTGCGCTTGTCGCTCAGGCTGAGCTCGTACCCGCGCGAACGCATCTCGGTATCGAGGCGCCCCTTGAACACCGGGTAGTTGTAGTCGCCCACCATGAGCGCGGGCAGGCCCGGGCCGAGTTCGCGCAGCTCGGCGAGCGCCGCATGGATCTGGTGCCGGCGCAATGAATTCAGCGCCGTCAGGGGCGCGGCGTGGAACGACGCCATCACGACATCGCGGCCCGTCCGATGGTCGTGCAGCGAGACGCCGAGCAGACGCTCGTGCGCCGGCGCCAGCAGCCGGTCGTGCATCGACTTCTTCAGTTGGAACGTCTTCGCCGCGCGGGCCTCGAAGCGATCGGAGCGCACATACATCGCGAGCCCCAACCGGTTGCGCGACGTCGTATGCGCGAGCTGCATGTGCCCGAGGTGCTCGGGCAGGGCGACCGATTCCGCCTCCTGCAGGCACAGCACATCGGCCTCATGACGCTCGGCCAGCTCGCCGAGCTCGCACACCGCACGGTTCTTGCGCAGGTTGTAGCTGATGATCTGCACTATCGAGCCCTTCGTCGGGAATGCCGACGACCGCCGACAGTCACCACCATACGCGGGAGAGCCTGACGCGAACCTGGCCGTTCGGGCATTCACCTATGTATTCGCTTCGAGTTCGCACGAGAGGCGCATGCTCGAAGTCGGCTTTCAGTCGCCGGGCGTACGCTCGCCGCATGACCGACCCGTACGCGAAAGACGCCGCCCGCGCGCACCGCATGAGCCGGCGCGTCGGCGCCTTCATGGCACGGTGGCGGCGCTGGCTGCAACGGCGGCCCTGGCTGAACACGCTGTACAAGATCATCGTCACCGCGCTCGGGCTCGCCATCGTCGCGATCGGGCTCATTCTCGTGCCGCTGCCCGGACCGGGCTGGCTCATCGTCTTCCTCGGCCTCACCGTGCTCGGCTCGGAATACCACTGGGCGAGGCGTCTGCTCGGCGCGCTGCGCCGCATCCTCGCCCGGTTCTGGGAGCGGTGGCACGCCTGGCGCGCGGCACGCAAGGCGGCGCAGGCGGCGCAGCCCGCTCAGGGGCGCCAGGCGCCTCCGACCTCGCAGATGCGCGCACTCACCTCGCGGTGAGCGCGCGCGAGATCTCCTCGCTCCCGGCCTGCACCTTCGCGACCAGTGCGGCATCACCGGGCCGCGCCGGGTCGAGCCACTCGTCGTGCAAGCCCGCAGGCAGCACGAGCGGCATGCGCGAATCGCCCCGCGAAGTGACGACCGAGGCAGCCTCGCCGATGCCCGCGCGGGTGACGAGCGAGTAAGAGATCGTGGTCGCACCGCCCACGATGCGCGGAGACAGGATCGCGGCCATGCCGAAGGACTCGCCGCCCGGCAGACGCCAGACCTTTCCGCCCTCGGAATACCAGTCGGCGGGCAGGATCGCGCGATGCTGGAACGGCTCCCGCCACTTCACGAGGAGCGCGTCATCGCGGCTGTTGAAGGCCGTGAACCTCGCGGGCGCTCCCCCGACATGCAGCCACCACCAGCCGAGATCGACCCGGCGCGCTCCGCCGGCATCCTGCCAGATGACGGGGTTGAGATTCGTGCGACCGTCCTTGCGCACGCGGCTCGTGGAGGCTTTGCCGCCCCACTCGCGCATCCACGCGGCGACCACCCCGGCGGGCACCGGCTCGTCGAGCGGCGCGACCTGTGCGAACTTCACTCCGGTGCCGGGCCCGTCGTCGCGGCGGCCACCGCCGAGGCCGTAGCTCGCGCACACCGTCAGGCCCCGTACCCGAGTGCGATACGTGCGGCGCGAAGCAGGCTCATGCCGCTACCGTACCTCGGTTTCGGCGGCGCCGACCCGCTTTCCGCTGCGCTGCGCCGCGGCGCCCGCGAGCACGACGAGGGCGATCCCTGCCAGCTTCATCGCCGTCGGCCACTGCTGCAGCGCCACCATGCCGATGAGCATCGCGAACGCCGGCTCGATCGAGAGCAGCGTGCCGAACGCGTTCTGCGTCATGCGGCGCAGCGCGAGCATTTCGAGACCGAACGCCATCACGGGCGAGAGCAGCGCGATGCCGGCGGCCGCGGCGACCACCCACAGCGGCACCTGATGCGCGAAGAGCGGCGGCACCCCGACCGGGGCCGTGCACACGACCGCGATCGGGAAGGTGACCGCGAGACCGCTGATGCCCGAGTAACGGTCGCCCACGAACTGGGTGAACACGATGTACAGCCCCCAGCACGCACCCGACGCGAGCGCGAACGCGATGCCGATGACGTCGGCCTGCCCGTGCCACGGCTCGGTGAGCAGCACGACCCCGCCGAGCGCCATGACGGGCCACACGAAAGCGCGCAGGCTCTTGCTGGCGATGCCAGCGACGACGAGCGGGCCGAGAAACTCGACCGCGACGGCGGTGCCGAGCGGCAGACGCTCGATCGCGAACAGGAAGAACATGTTGTTGCCGCCCGTGACGATGCCGAGCCCGAGCAGCGCCGGAATGTCGCGGCGCCTGATGCTGCGCAGCTTCGGGCGCGCGATGCACAGCACGATGAGCGCACCGAAGGCGAGACGCAGCCAGGCCGTCGCCGCCGGACCGATCACATCGATGAGCGGCACCGAGAGCGCTGCCGCGAGCTGCACGAGCAGCATGGCGGCGACCGCCTGGGTCCACGGCGGGATCCATTCGAGACTGCGGTTCTGATTCATCGCCACTTCGTGCCTGGGGTCGTGCGGGGCCTCGCCGGTTCGAGTTCAGCGGTGCCCGGGAAGGGACGGAATCGGCTCGGAAACGGAAAAGCGGGAACCACACGAATTTACCAGGCGCGCATGGGGCGAACGGCACGGCACTGCCCCGGAGCCGAGCCGAATGCATCGGCCCGACCCCGGGGCAGTCGGTTCGCCGCGGCCGTCAGCGGCGGTCGGTCTCGATCAGCGGTCGAAGGCGTCCTTCGCGGCGTCCTTCGCACGCTCGGCGGCGCCCTTGAGCTCGCCCTTCGCCTGTTCGGCCTTGCCCTCGGCGACCTTGCCCTCATCGCCGGTCATGTGCCCGACCGCCTCTTCGATCTTTCCCTTGGCCTTGTCCATACCGGCCGACATCTTCTCGGATGCACCCATGAGTCGTCTCCTCTGCTCTCGCGTCGGTTGATCCTGCATCCCCGACTCCCGATCGGGAACGGCACCACTCTCGCAAGCGTCGGCGCCGGTCGATAGGGGGTTGCGTTCGCCTCGGCCGGTGTGCAACCCGGGATCGCGCCCTCGACGTCACCAGTATGCATGTAACGCCATGGTCGACCCGTTACGGTGGCACCAGCGATCGGCGCCCGCCTTTGGCTTCACCAGCACTCTTCCGAGAAGAGCTGCATTCAGGAAGCAGGCTGCGCAATGCCCTCTATTCCACCGTCGCATCTCACGGGCTTGAGCCCGCTCCGCCCCACACGAGCGAGAAGCAGCGACTTCCCCCCGGTGGCGAAAGCGTACCGGCAGGTGTCGGAGGTGGCGCGCGAGACCGGGCTGTTCCAGCGCACGCCCTGGTTCTACGTCTGCGTCGGCCTCGGTATCCTCGTGGCGCTGGGTGCCGCCGCTACAGGTTTCGTGCTGCTGGGGCACAGCTGGCTCCAGCTGCTCATCGCTGCAGCGCTCGGCATCATCTTCACCCAGGTCGCATTCCTCGCGCATGAAGCGGCGCATCGCCAGATCCTGCTCCAGGGACCGAAGAACGACCGCCTCGCCCGAGTGCTCGCGGGGTCGATCGGCATGAGCTATTCGTGGTGGGACTCGAAGCACTCCCGGCACCATTCGAACCCCAACCGGGTCGGCAAAGACCCCGATATCGCGGTCGACACGATCTCGTTCATCGAGGAGGACGCCGTCGAGGCGCGCGGCCTGCGCCGCCTGATCACGCAGCACCAGGGGTGGCTGTTCTTCCCCCTGCTCACCCTCGAAGGGCTCAACCTCCACGTGCAGAGCCTGCGGCACCTCGTGCAGCGCGGCCCGGTCAAGCAGCGCTGGCTCGAGCTCGGCATCATCGCGCTGCGGTTCGCGGCGCTCTTCGTTCCCGTGTTCATGCTGCTGCCGCTCGGCATGGCCTTCGCCTTCATCGGCGTGCAGTTCGCCGTATTCGGGGTGTACATGGGGGCGTCGTTCGCCCCCAACCACAAGGGGATGCCGATCATCGCGCACGACGCCCGGGTCGATTTCTTCTCGAAGCAGGTACGCACGTCGCGCAACATCCGCGGCGGATGGTGGGCGACCATCCTCATGGGCGGCCTCAACTACCAAGTCGAGCACCACCTGTTCCCGAGCATGGCCAGACCGCACCTCGCGAAGGCGCGCGAGATCGTGCGCGAGCACTGCCGCACGCTCGACGTCCCGTACACGGAGACATCGCTCTGGCGCTCGTACGCCATCGTGATCGCCTACTTGAACCGCGTCGGGCTCGCAGCGCGCGATCCGTTCGAATGCCCGATCGTCGCGGAGCACCGGCGGGCGTAGAGTCTTCGGCGTGCGACCGACCTCTCGCCCCGGCACACGGCGGGCCTGGGGATGTCTCACCTCCGCAGTGCGATGACAGAGGCATCGCCTACGCTCGTCGCATACAGTTTCGAGAGGAGCCTCCGCCATGTCCCGTGCCGAACCGATCCAGATCGAGGCCGACTCGTGGATGCTCATGCGCAACCCGTCGAACCACCCCGTCGCGATCGTGAACCGCATCACCGATACCACGGGCGAGGCGCGCTTTCTCGTACTGACCTGGCACCCGAACCCGGCGATGCGGCGCATGACGGGCATCTACACCAGCCTGGAAGACGCCGACTCCTCGGTCACCTCCGACATGGCGCCGGTCGAACGCGTGCACCGCATGAACGCGGGCCCGCCGAACGGCCGCCCCGCTCAGCACAGCCCGAACGGGCGGCGCGCATGAGAATCCGCGAGACCCGCGACTTCGGCGAACAGCACTCCCGATTCGACGCATCGGCCGCCGAAGAGACGCTGCGCGAACTCGAGGCGCAGTATGCGGCCGGCGAGGTCGAACGCCACGCCTACTTCGAGAAGAAGCAGTCGCTCGTGCGCCTGTTCCTCAAAGCGACGACGAACCCGAAACGGCGGCGCACCGAGAGCACCGAGAGCGCCGGCGGCGAGTAGCGCGGGCGTTCCCGTTCCGACCTCGGCTTCCGCTCCGGCCTCGGCGCCGGCTCCGGTGCCGGTCTCAGCCGAGCCGTTCGGGTCGATAGGCGGGCAGAGGGATCGTGTCGTCCAGCTCGGCTTCCGGGTGCTGCGGGTCCGAGATCGGGGTCGGCTCCGGCCGTGCCCAGGGGCTGCGCTCTGTCGCGGTCATGCTGCACTCCTTCGTACGGGAAGGCCAGTATCGAGGCGCAAGCTGAGCGCGCATTCACGGGGTGCAGAGGGGAGGCATAGCTACGACGTTCGCCGCGACGCAGAGCCCGGTTCCCCACGACTCGGCGCCCGGAGCGAACGCGCGAACCCCTTCAGACGAGCAGATCAGCGATGAGCCCTTCGACGCGCGCCCTGATCTCATCGCGGATCGGGCGCACGGACTCGATGCCCTGCCCAGCGGGGTCGGCGAGCTGCCAATCCTCGTAGCGCTTGCCGGGGAAGAACGGGCAGGCGTCACCGCACCCCATCGTGACTACCGCGTCTGAGACCTGCACGGCTTCGGGGGTGAGGATCCGGGGTTGTTCGGCCGCGATATCGATGCCGACCTCGCGCATCGCCGCCACAGCGACCGGGTTGATCTGCTGCGCAGGCATCGAGCCGGCGGAGCGCACCTCGACCCGGTCGCCGGCGAGTTCGCGGAGCCAACCGGCGGCCATCTGGGAGCGCCCGGCGTTGTGCACGCAGACGAAGAGCACAGTCGGTTTCCGGTCAGTCATGGTGCGACCCTCTCGTCAGGTGCGGTGAGCGCGGCGACTGCCGGGCCGAGCAGCACCGTCGCGGCTTCCCGACGCGCCTCCGCGATGCGGTAGTAGACCCACGTGCCGCGTCGTTCTGAGGTGAGCCACCCCGAATCCCTGAGCACCTTCAAGTGGTGCGAGATCGTCGGCTGCGACACGTCGGCGAGATCGTTCAGGTCGCAGACGCAGGCCTCGCCGCGGGGGTCGGCGGCGATCGCCGACAGCATGCGCAACCGCAGCGGGTCGGCGATCGATCGCAGCACTCCCGCCGCTTCGGATGCGATGTCGACGCCGAGCGCCCGCGACGACGTCGGAGCGCACTCCGCGGGGTCAGGCGCGGTCATCGGCGATCCCTGCATGGGGGTCCGTACCGAACCAGGCGCGTGCGGCCCGCAGCGAGACGTAGACCAGGCCGACGAGCACAGGGACTTCGATCAGCGGGCCGACGACGCCCGCGAGGGCCTGGCCGCTGGTCGCGCCGAACGTGCCGATGGCGACCGCGATCGCCAGCTCGAAGTTGTTGCCCGCCGCGGTGAACGCGAGCGTCGTCGACCGCGCATAGCCGAGGCCGATGGCCTTGCCGACCCACAGCCCCACCAACCACATGACGGCGAAGTACACGAGCAGCGGGAGCGCAATCCGGGCGACGTCGAACGGATTCGTCGTGATCGCCTCGCCCTGGAGCGCGAACAGCAGCACGATCGTGAACAGCAGCCCGTACAGCGCCCAGGGTCCCGCCTTCGGGATGAAGGTCTCCTCGTACCAGGGGCGCCCGCGACGCCGCTCGCCGATCCACCGCGTAGCGAACCCGGCGACGAGCGGCACTCCGAGGAAGACGGCCACGTTCAGGGCGATCTGCCCGATCGACACGTCGAGCCCCTGCGGGTCGAGGCCGAGCCAGCCGGGCAGGATCGTGAGATAGAACCAGCCGAGAACGGCGAACATCACGACTTGGAACACCGAGTTGATCGCCACCAGCACAGCGGTCGCCTCTCGGTCGCCGCACGCCAGGTCGTTCCAGATCACCACCATAGCGATGCACCGCGCCAGGCCGACGATGATCAGGCCGGTGCGGTACTCGGGCAGGTCGGGGAGCAGCCACCACGCGAGCGCGAACATCAGCGCGGGCCCGATGAGCCAGTTCAGGATCAGGGACGAGAAGAGCAGCTTCGCATCGCCCGCGACCGCGGCGACCTTGTCGTAGCGAACCTTCGCCAGCACCGGGTACATCATCACCAGGAGCCCCAGCGCGATCGGCACGGAGATGCCGCCGACCTCCATTCGCGCGAGCAGCCCGGAGACGCCGGGAATGCAGCGTCCCAGCAACAGGCCGGCCACCATGGCGAGACCGATCCACAGCGGCAGCCACCGATCCAGCATCGACATGCGCCGCATCGGAGGGGCGGCCGCTGTGAGCTCTTGATTCGACACGTGTCTATATTGACGCCTGTCGATACAGGGCGCAACTCACGAGCAGTGCGACCATGCGGGCACCGCTCGCGCCGGCGCCGTTCCTGACCCATGGGCAAGAAGGAGCGGCTGAGCTCCTGGTCACCCCGCGGCCCCGCAGCTCTTCGCAGGGGTCTGTCGTGGAGTGCGGCTCGTCGCAGGACCGCCTGGGATCCCTGACGACCTCCGGCTAAGCGGCGGCCCGGGCGGGCGCTTCCGGCCGGTCACGGCGGACCCAGAGCGCAGCGTGCCCGAAGAACAGGATCGCGCCCGCACCGAAGGTCGTCACGATCAGCGTATTCGTATGCGCGTCACGAGCGGAGGCGCACGCGAGGTCTGCCCGGAGCGATTCGATGTCGTTCTTCAGGATCTGCTGGTTGTGCGTCTGCATGGCCGGGGCCTGATCGCTCGAGAGCTCTTGGCCGCGGTTCACCGTGGGCGGATCCCACCTGGATGGGCCGGCATTGGAGCACCGGAGCGTGATGCCCTCGTTTCCAGCGCCGTCCGAGGCGACTACGGCGGTAGGCGTGTGGAACCAAGTGAACATCACGATCGCGACTGCGGCGAACACCAGCACGAGATAGGCGGGCCGCTTTCCGCGTCCGGGCGAAACGGGCGTCTGCTGGGTTTCATTCAATGCTCTGCTCTTCCTGTCGAGAATAACGAAAGCCCCCGCTCTCGCAGGGGCTTTCGTGTTGTTCAACTGGCGGAGACGGGGGGATTTGAACCCCCGGTCAGGTTTAAGCCCGACCCTTCATTAGCAGTGAAGTCCGTTCGGCCGCTCCGGCACGTCTCCATACGCGAACAACGTCAATCATTCTAACCGGATGAAACCGCGCGCAGGAAATCGCGGGCGCCGAGTGGCGCGGCATCCTCCGCAGTTCGCCGGAAGATAGGCTGGCTGCATGCGCATCGCCACCTGGAACGTCAATTCGATCCGCACCCGTTTCGGCCGCGTCGTCGACTGGCTCGTCCGCGAAGACATCGACGTGCTCGCCATGCAGGAGATCAAGTGCCGCCCCGACCAGTTCCCGGTCGAAGCCTTCGAGCAGGCGGGCTACCAGCTCGAGATCCACGGCCTCAATCAGTGGAACGGCGTCGCGTTCGCGAGCCGCCACGAGATGACCGACGTCTCCCGCGGATTCGCGGGCATTCCCGGCTTCGGCAAACCGATCAAGGGGCAGGAGGAGCTGCAGGCCGGCGGCTCGAACGATCTGCCCGTCGAGGCGCGCGCCCTCGGCGTCACCGTCGGCGACCTGCGGCTCTGGAGCCTCTACGTGCCCAACGGCCGCGGGCTCGACGACCCGCACATGCCCTACAAGCTGAACTGGCTCGAGGCGCTGCGCGCCGACACCGCCTCGTGGCTCGACGAGAACCCCGACCTGCCGCTCGCCCTCATGGGCGACTGGAACATCATCCCCTTCGACTCCGATTGCGGCGACCCCTCGTTCGTGCCGGGCCGCTCCACGCACATCTCGCCCGAAGAGCGCGCGGCGTTCGCGGCCTTCGAACCGTACCTGCAGGATGTGGTGCGCCCCATCGTGCCCGAGGGGTACACGTACTGGGATTACAAGGCGGGCAAGTTCCCGAAGAACGAGGGCATCCGCATCGACTTCATCCTCGGTTCGCAGGCCTTCGCCGACGCCGTCACGGGCGCGAGCATCGAGCGCGAGGAGCGCAAGGGCGACTCCCCCAGCGATCACGTGCCGGTCGTCGCCGAGATCGACGTCGAGCTGCTCGGCGGCACCTTCGAAGACGAGTTCGACCGCCCCATGGTGTTCTGACGCGCGACCCGATGCGCCACCGGCCGGCTACGTCACGCGGGCGTACAGCTCGCCGCCGAGCCCTGGGCCCGCCGACCCGATCTCGGCGATGAGCACGCCGCCCTGCGCCCAGAAGTACACTTTCGACGAGTCGATGCCACCCTCCGACTGCCACACGTATACAGTCTCATCGCCCACCTGCTCCTGCGCGAGCCCGTCGGCTGCGAGGGAGCTCGCGACGGCGGCCAGCTGATCCTCCGTCGCACGCGTCGCGAACAGCGTCGTGCGCGCGCCCGAGTTCGGCACGCCCCACATGCAGCGCACCGTGTCGGGCGACGCCTGCAGCACCCCGCGCACCGTGTCGTTGAACCCGGAGTTCAGCCAGTAGTCGCCCTCGCCCGTGGGTTCGAAGCCCGGGTTGAACATGTCGAGCATGTCGCCGCGGGCCCAATCGGGGCCGCGCATCGCCTGCACATCGGCGAGGGGCAGCACGGTCTCACAGTCGGGAATCGGCGCTCGCGCATGCTCCGGATCCTGCTCGGGATTCTGCTCCGGTTGCTCATCCGGTGGAGGCGAGGTCGGCGGGGCGCTCGTCTCGGCCGGGGCCGACGTCGCGGCCGACGGCGCGGAGGTCGTCGCCTCGGACTCGGCGCCCGCAGCGCAGCCTGCGAGAACGGTCGCACCGAAGAGACCCAGGGCGACGGCCCCGGCACGCATCCTCGCGAGCTTCGGCATACTCCCAGTCTGCCCGCCCCTCTTGCGGAAGGCTACCCGCCACCCCGCGCCACGCACGGGCGACTCGAACTAGACTGGAGCCCATGGCTGAATCTCTGCGTGTGGCATCCGTCAACGTGAACGGCATCCGTGCCGCCTTCCGCAAGGGCATGGGCGAGTGGCTCGACGCCAGCGGCGCCGACATCGTCGCGCTGCAGGAGGTGCGCGCCGCCGATGCCGACATCGCGAAACTCATCGCCGCGGCCGACGACGGCGGCTGGCACGTGCTGCATGATCCCTGCGAGATCAAGGGCCGCGCGGGCGTCGCCCTGCTCAGCCGCACCCCCGCCCTCGCGCACCGCGTCGGCCTCGGCGGCGCCGACCTGCAGGCGAGCGTGCAGTCGTCGGGCCGATGGCTCGAAGCCGACTTCGCCTTCGGCGACTCGCAGATCACCGTCATCAGCAACTACACCCACTCGGGCGAGGTCGACACCCCGAAGCAGGAGGCCAAGTGGGCCTTTCTCGACGCGATGGGCGTGCGCATGAACGAGCTCATCGATGAGCGCGACCACGTCGCCATCGTCGGCGATTTCAACGTCGGCCACCGCGAGCTCGACATCAAGAACTGGAAGGGCAACGTCAAGCGCTCCGGCTTCCTGCCCCGCGAACGCGCCTACTTCGACCGCTTCTTCGGGCCCCGCGGCGAACTCGTCGCCGGCGTCGACGGCAGCGAAGGCACGGGCTTCGGCTGGACCGACGTGGGCCGCACCTTCGCCGGCGAGGTCGACGGCCCGTACAGCTGGTGGTCGAACCGCGGCCAGGCCTTCGACAACGACACGGGCTGGCGCATCGACTACCACGTGGTGACCCCGCAGCTCGCCGAGCGCGTCGCCGACTACCGCGTCGACCGCTACCCGTCGTACGACACCCGATGGTCCGATCACGCGCCCGTCATCGTCGACTACACCATCTGATTCCGAAAGCGAACACCCCCACGCAATGAGCGAGATCACCGCCAAGCCCGTCCTCTTCTCGGGCATGCAGCCCTCCAGCGACTCGCTGCAGCTCGGCAACTACATCGGCGCGCTGAGCCAGTGGACGCAGATGCAAGAGGACTTCGACGCCTTCTTCTGCGTCGTCAACCTGCACGCCATCACCGTGCCGCAGGATGCCGCCGAGCTCGCGGCCCGCACCCGCCGCACGGCGGCCCAGTACATCGCGGCAGGGATCGACCCCGCCAAGTCGACGCTGTTCGTGCAGTCGCAGGTGTCGGCGCATGCCGAGCTCGCCTGGGTGCTCAACACGATCACCGGCTTCGGCGAGGCCGGCCGCATGACCCAGTTCAAGGACAAGTCGCAGAAGCAGGGCGCCGACGCGGCGTCGGTGGGGCTGTTCACCTACCCGGTGCTGATGGCCGCCGACATTCTGCTCTACCAGGCCGAGTCCGTGCCGGTGGGCGAGGATCAGCGCCAGCACGTCGAACTGACCCGCGACCTGGCGACGCGCTTCAACTCGCGCTTCGGCGACACCTTCGTCGTTCCCGAGGCGCAGATCCCGAAGGTGAACGCGAAGATCTACGATCTGCAGAACCCGACGGCGAAGATGTCGAAGTCGGCCGAGACCGAGGCGGGCCTCATCAAGGTACTCGACCCGGCGAAGGTCACCACGAAGAAGATCATGCGCGCCGTCACCGACGACGACAACGAGATCCGCTTCGACCGCGCCGCGAAGCCGGGCGTCTCGAACCTGCTCACGATCTTCTCGGTGCTCTCGGGCCGCACGATCGATGCGATCGTCGAGGAGTACGCGGGCCTCGGCTACGGGCACCTGAAGAAGGGCGTCGCCGAGGTCGTCGAGGCGAGCCTGACGCCGGTGCGCGAGCGCACCGAGGAGCTGCTCGCAGACCCCGCCGAGCTCGATCGTCTGCTGGCCGCCGCGGCCGAGCGCGCGAACGAGGTCGCGAACCGCACGCTCGACCTCGTGTACGAGCGCGTCGGCCTCATCCGCTGACCGTTCGGGGCGCCGACCGATCCCTGGCGAGGCGCCCCGCCCGCGCCTGCCCTGGTCTGCGGCTGCCCGCACTTGCCCGCCGGACGGGCCGTCGCCCTTCGCGCATGCGGGAATATGTGCAGAATCACGCGAGAATTCTGCACTCATTCGGGCACACGGCGGCGATCACTCAGCGCAGCGCGAGTGCCGGCGGCAGACGCCGGGTCCATACCTCGTCCCCGCGCAACAGGTTCTCGGCGCGTTCGCGGAGGTAGCTGCGTAGGCGCGCCAATTCGTGCGCCGTCGACGCCACTGACCTGGTGCCGGCTGCGGGAGCTGCGCCCGGCTCGTCTTCGCCGATACGGGCGAGTACTTCGACGATGCTCTCGCAGGTGGCTGCGATGACCGCTTCCGCGCGGGTCGGCGCCATCCCCCAGCCCGTAGCCTCCGCCATCAGATGTTCACCGGTCACCCCGTTCGCATCGCTGCTTCCCGCGATGCGCATCGCGAGAAGTTCGGCTTCAGCCGAGAAGAGCAGCTGCGGCACCACGTCGTAGATGTCGGCGAGAGTCGCTGCAGCAGTCGGATCGGCGAGCGGCGGCAGCATCACCGAGAAGTTCTTGGCGTGCGCGTCGGTGTTGCCTGCGACGACATTCAGCACGGTCGCCGCGAGCAGCCGCTCCCGATCGGAGGGGCCCGAGTCGAAGAGCGAGCGGCCCCGGTCGAGAAGCGCGGCGATGTTTCGCAGGCTTGCACGGTCATTCACGTTCTCGTACTTGTCGTTGCCACCCCACGGAAGGCGGAGCGCCTGCGCGCAGTCCTCCTGATGGATGCGTTCGATCGTCCCGTCGTCGAGCTTCCGTCGGTCATATCGTTCCACGACCAGCACGCTGCGGGCACCGGCGGATTCGACCGATGCACGATGCTGCGCCAGGTCGAGTTCGCGCGCCAGCCGGTTCATGAAAGCTTCGGCACGCACACGTGCGCCGAACTCCGCCGGTACCGGTTTCAGCAGATGCGTCGACGGGGTGCTGCCTCTGCCGATGAGCCATCTGCCGGTGGGATCGTCGCGCGTCAACGCCACCTTCTGCTGAACGCCGGTCGCGGCCGAACCTCCGCCGCCGACCGCTCTGCCCCGAAAGTAGCCGTAGGCGCGGTCGAGAATGCCGGCGAAGTCCTGCTCCTCGATCTCGATCGGAGGCACCAGGGGCCTCGGCTCCCCCACTGTCACGCTGCCGCCGACGTCGGCTCCGACTTCGGCGAGCAGACCGAAGAGGTCGTTCGACGCCACCCGGGCCTCGCGCGCCAGCCTGTCGAGCCCGACGCCTTCGGGCAGCAATCCGCCGAAGAAGGGCGCCGGGTCGCCCCCATCGGCGCCGAAGGGCAGCGAGTTCGAGAGCACGGCGGAGTTCAGCGGCGCCCAGCCCTCCCAGCCATCGGCCCAGCGGAATCGCCCATCGGGGTCGAGCTCCCCGACCTCGACCCCGGACAACCGTACCGCGAGCGATTCAGGCATCGTCGACGGTCCCGGTGAGGCGGATGCCGAGCTGAGCCAGCACCGCGAAGTAGCGGTCGTTCATCTGCTTGCCTCTGCCCGATTCGAGCTCGGACAGCCAGCGGTGCGTGACGCCGAGCCGGGCCGCGAGCTCGCGCTGAGTCAGCCCGTGGCGCGTGCGCACATGGCGTACCAGGCGCCCCATGTCCTGCGTCGACGAGACCAGCGCTTGCATGTCGCCCCCTGTGATTACGAATTCGTGAACACCCTGCCCTGACTACATTATCGTAATCAACAGCGCCTGACTACCATTTCGTACACCTGACCGTTCGGGGGGGCGGCCGATCCCTGGCGAGGCGCCCCGCGCGTGCCATACGTGCTTCCCCTGAGCTCTCGGCGCGCAAAGCCGTCACCCGTCGCGCGTGCGGGAAAATGTGCAGAATCACGCACGGATTCTGCACCAGAACCCGCACGCGACGCCGTGCCGCCCGTACCGCGAGCGCCGACCGACCCAATGCCGCCCGCAGCAGCCCGACACTGCCCGCAGTCGATCCGCGCACCACTGCAGCGAAGAACGCGGCGAATCTCGAGAATCCGCCCGTCGCAGCCATAGGCTTAGGCCATGGAGAAAGCCCCGACCGCAGTGCCCGCGAACGCCCCCGCGACCCCGCCCGAGCACACGCGCGCGCACCGATTCATGCGGGTAGCGCGTCGCACCCCGTTCACGATCGCGCTCGTGCTCGCGCTGCTGGTCGTCGGCGCCGTCACCGGCACCCTGTTCTCGGTCGCGAACGCGCAGGCCGCGTACGAGACGCTCGGCACCGGCCTCCCCGCATTCGCGGAGGGCCGCTGGTGGACGGTCTTCACCTCACCCTTCATCCTGAAGCACCCGCTCGTCTACCTCACGCTGATGCCGCTCGTCATCGGCGGAGTCGGCTGGGCCGAATGGCGCTTCGGCACGCCGCGTACCATCGGCCTGTTCCTGGCGGGCCACCTCGTCGGTGTGCTCGGCGCCGCCGCGATCCTCACCCCGCTCGCGAACTCGGGGTGGCCGTGGGCCGAGAAGGTCGCCGCGAGCCTCGACGGCGGGCCGTCGTGCGGCGCACTCGCCGCGCTCGTGTTCGCGATCGCGACGCTGCCCGCGCCCTGGCGCCTGCGCGCCCGCCTCGCCGTCGTGCTGTGGGCGGGCATCTCGGTGCTCTACCTCGGCCGCATCGACGATCTCGAGCACGCCGTCGTCATGGCCGCCGCTCTCATCGTGAGCGGCTGGCTGCCCGCGTTCCGCCGCCCGAAGAGCCGCCCGACCCAGCGCGAGTGGCGGCTGCTCGCCTTCGCCAGCCTCATCGCGATCGGGGCGATCCAGGTGCTCGACCTCATCGTGCCCTACTCGGGGCCGCTCGGCAGCAACCGGCCCGAGGCGTCGCTCGTCGACATCGCGATCGACGTCGTCGTCATTCTGCTCATCGCCAACGGCATTCGCAAGGGGTACCGGGTCGCCTGGATCGTCGTGCTCGTGCTCGGCGGCTTCAACGTGCTCACCGCCGCGATCGTGCCGGCCGTGCTGCCGCAGCTGCTCGAGAGCGGAGCAATCGACTCCATCGCCGAGGCGCTCGGGCTGACGCTCGCCCCTGCCGTGCTGTGGCTGCTGCTCATCGTGCTGCTGATCGCGGCGCGCGGGGCTTTCCGCGTCTCGATGCGGCATACGAAGCGGGTGCTCGCGGCCGAGCCGCAGACCCGCGACGAGCTCATCGCACGTCTGCGCCGTTTCGGGGGCGGCACGATCTCGTGGATGACGACGTGGGAGGGCAACCAGCGCATCGCGGTCGACCTGCAGGGATCGGTCGATCTGCAGGGATCACCCGGCGCCGGTGCAGGGAACACCGAGGCCGAGGCCGGCTCGATCGCGTACCAGGCGTGGTCGGGCGTCGCGATCATGCTCGGCGACCCGATCGTGCCGCAGGGGCACGAGGGCGAGGCGCTCGCCCAGTTCGAACAGGTCACGCAGTCTGCCGGCCTCATCCCGTGCGCGTTCTCGGCGGGGGCGGCGAGCGCGGCCGCCGTGCCCGAGGGGTGGCGCTCGGTCATCGTCGCCGAGGACACCATCGTCGACCTGCCCGGCCTGCAGTTCACCGGCAAGCCGTGGGCCGCCGTGCGCACGGCGATCAACCGCGCGGGGCGCGAGGACATCGAGTTCCGCATGACGCGTCTCGCCGACGAGCCGTGGAACGTGCTCGCCCAGGTTCGCGCGATCTCCGAGCAGTGGACGGGCGACAAGGGACTGCCCGAGATGCGCTTCACCCTCGGCACCGTCGAAGAGGCGCTCGACCCCGAGACCTACGTCGGGCTCGCGGTCGACGCCGGTGGCAACCTGCACGGCGTCACCTCGTGGCTGCCCGTGTACGGCCCGGCCGAAGCGGGCGGCGAGCCCCGCATCGTGGGCTGGACCCTCGATCTCATGCGTCGCCGCGACGGCGGGTTCCCGCCCGTGATGGAGTTCTTGATCGCTTCGTCGGCGCAGTGGTTCTCGCAGGAGGGCTACGAGTTCGTATCGCTCTCGGGAGCACCGCTCGTGCGCCCCGCAGAAGCGGCGGCGGGCCCGGTCGATCAGGTGCTCGAGCAGATCGGCGGTCTCATCGAGCCGCTCTACGGCTTCAAGTCGCTGCACAAGTTCAAGCAGAAGTTCAATCCGCGGCACGAGTCGCTGTACCTGCTGTTCCGCGACGAGGGCGATCTACCCCGCATCGGTATCGCCATCACGCGCGCCTACCTGCCCGACGCGTCGCTGCGCGACCTGGTCGCCGCGGGGGCCGAGGCGAGCGCGGGATCGGGGTCGAAGTGACGGGCGAGCACGCGGGTGCGCACGCGGGCGAGCACGCGGGTGCGCACGCGGGCGAGCACGCGGGCGAGCGCGACGAGCCGAGCGCAGCGAGCGACGGCGCAGCGCTGCCGGGCGCGATCCGCCGGACCGGCAGCATCGCGATCCCGAAGACCGCGCGCCCCCTCGACCGGTTCAGCCACCGCGCGCTCACCGCGTTCGCCGTCACGGGCGAGGTGATCGGCCTGCTGCTGCAGCTTCTGCTCGTCTGGGTCGGCGCGTACACCATTTGGGGCACCGACGTGCCGGAGGCCGAGACCGTGCTGCGCTTCATCTGGTGCGGAGTCGCGGCGATCTACCTCGGTGCGACCGTCATCGGGCTGAACATCATCGTGCGTTTCGAGACCCCCGACCCGCGCGCGGTTCGGCTGCTCATCGGCCATCCGCTGACGCGCATGCTCTCGACGGTCGTCGGGCTGGGCGCCAGCCTGCTCGGGCTCACCGTGGCGACCGATCTGATCGCGAGCATCAGCGCAGAGTCGCACGATGTATTCGCCGAACTCAGTTCGATCACGGCGATGCTGCTGTCGTGGGCGATGTTCAACTGGGGCTACGCGCGCATCTACTACTCGCGCTATCACCGTTCACCCGCGGTCACGCTCGTCTTCCCGGGCACCGCCGAACCACGGCTCGTCGACTTCGTCTATCTGGCGTTCACGAACGCGACCACCTTCGCCGTGTCAGACGTGCAGGTGACCGATACGCGTATGCGGTGGACCCTCGTGTGGCACACCACCCTGGCGTTCTTCTTCAACGCGCTCATCCTCGCGCTGACCATGAACGTGATCATCAACGGCCGCATGTTCGCCGATCTTCTGAACTAGGGGTCGCTCCCGAACATCACCGCCCGGTCGACGCCGGCGGTGCCGGGGTCGCTTCGTCCGGCCTCAGCCGACTCACAGCCCGCACCCACGGTTCGGGCGAGTACAGTGGTGAGCGTTCCGGGGTCGGTGAGAATCCGAACCGGCGGTGAAAGCCCGCGACCCTCGCCCATGCGAGGCTGAATCGGTGAAATTCCGATGCCGACAGTGATGGCTGCGATATGTGTCGCAGTCGAGTCTGGATGAGAGGAACGCACCCTTCGCGTACGCGGAGGGTATTTGCCGCACCCCGGTTCGCCTGGCATTCGCCGCCGAGACCTCGGGGAGGAGCACATGCTCGAGCGACAGATCATCGAAGACGCGATGCGCCGCGCCCTCGTGCTCGCGCACCGCGGCCCGTACGACGACCCGAACCCCCGCGTCGGCTGCGTCGTGCTCGGGCCCGGCGGCCGCATCGTCGCCGAGGGCTGGCATCTCGGCTCGGGCACGCGGCACGCGGAGGTCGATGCGCTCGCCCAGCTGACTGCGGAGCATCGGGCCCGCGCTCGCGAGCTCACCGCCGTCGTCACGCTCGAGCCCTGCAATCACACGGGGCGTACCGGCCCCTGCACGGCGGCCCTGATCTCGGCCGGCATCGGTGCGGTCGTCTACGCTCTGCCCGACCCGGGGCGGGCGTCGGGCGGCGGGGCGAACGCGCTGCGCGCCGCGGGTGTGCGCGTCTTCAGCGGCGTGCTGGCCGACGAGGCGCGCGAACTGCTGGCGCCGTGGTTGGCGCGGCAGGGTGCGGGCTCGCGGCATGAGCACCGGCAGCGCCCCCGACAGGGATCGTCGTCGGCTCTGCCCCGCCCAACGGCACCGTACGACCGCCGCCCGCACGTCACCGTGAAGTGGGCGCAGACTCTCGACGGCCGGGCCGCTGCGGCCGACGGGTCGAGCCGTTGGATCACGGGACCCGAAGCGCGCGCGGACGTGCACCGGAGGCGCGCCGGGGCCGACGCGATCCTCGTCGGCACGGGCACACTGCTCGCCGATGACCCGGAGCTGACGGCGCGGGCCGCCGACGGAACGCTGCTCGTGCCCGCGGTTCGGCAGCCGATGCCGGTCGTGCTGGGCCGCCGAGCGATCCCGGCCGATGCGCGGGTGCTGCAGCACCCGGCGCTCGCGGCTCGCGGCTGGGATGCGCCGTGGCAGCTGAGCGGCGTCGACCTCGCCGCCGACCTCGCCGCACTCGCCGAGCGGGGCGTGCACCGCCTGTTCGTGGAGGGCGGGCCCGCCGTCGCGAGCTCGCTCATCGCGGCCGGCGTCGTCGACGAGGTGCTCGTGTACCTCGCTCCGGCACTGCTCGGCGGGCCGCGCCTCGCGCTCGGCGATATCGGCATTGCGAGCATCGACGGCATCGCCCGCCTGCGGGTCGACCGCGGCACCGGCCGCGGCACCGGCCGCGAAGACCTCGGGGTCGAGCGGCTCGGCGACGACCTGCTCGTGCGCGGATCGCTCTTGCACCCTGCTCTGCACCCGGTCGAGACACCCGGTCCACCGGCCGAACCACCCGTCGAGAGAAGGAAGAACTAGACGTGTTCACAGGACTCATCGAAGAGATCGGGGAGATCGTCGCCGTCACCGCGGCGGGCGACTCGACCCGGCTCGAGATCGCCGGCACGCTCGTGACGAGCGACGCCGCGCATGGCGACTCGATCTGCGTATCGGGCGTGTGCCTCACCGTCGTCGACCGCGGCACGACCGCCGACGGGCGCGGCACGTTCACGGCCGACGTCATGGCGCAGACGCTGCGCATGTCGGCCCTCGCCTCGCTCCGCTGCGGCGATGCCGTGAACCTCGAGCGCTCGGTGCGGGCCGATGCCCGGCTCGGCGGCCACATCGTGCAGGGTCACGTCGACGGTACGGCCGAGCTCGTGTCGGTCGCACCCGGCGACGCCTGGCGGGTGCTGCGCTTCGCCATCTCGCGAGATCTCGCGCCGCTGCTCGTCGACCAGGGATCGATCGCGGTCTCGGGCACCTCGCTGACCGTCTCGGCGATCTCGCCCGCAAGCGCGACGGAGCAGTGGTTCGAGGTCTCGCTGATCCCTGAAACACTGGCCGCCACCACGCTCGGCGCGCTCGCCCCGGGCGACCGCGTCAACATCGAGACCGACATCATCGCGCGCCATGTCGCCCGCATGCAGGAGTTCGCGAGCGCACCGGTCGCCGGAGGGATTCCGACCCCGGTCGCCAGCCCTTCGCTCGCGCCTGCGCACGGTTCTGCGCACGATTCTGCGCACGACCCCGCTCAACCCGACGTCTCATCGATCGACGAGGCGATCTCGGCGATCCGAGCCGGCCGCCCCGTCATCGTGGCCGACGATGAAGATCGCGAGAACGAGGGCGACGTCATCCTATCGGCCGAGCTCGCCACCGCCGAGACGATCGCGTGGACGGTGCGCTGGTCGTCCGGTCTGCTGTGCGCCCCGATGACCGACGAGATCGCCGACGCGCTCGAGCTGCCGATGATGGTCGCCCGCAACCAGGATGCCCGGGGCACCGCCTACACCGTGACCGTCGATGCGGCTCGCGGCATCACGACCGGCATCAGCGCGAACGACCGCGCGACGACGCTGCGCGCGCTCGCGAACCCGGATGCCGTGCCCGACGATGTGCGCCGCCCCGGACACGTGCTGCCGCTGCGCGCCGTCGCCGGCGGCGTGCGCGCTCGTGCCGGGCACACCGAGGCCGCGGTCGAGCTCATGCGGCTCGCGGGGCTGCGCCCCGTCGCCTGTATCGCCGAGATCGTCGCCGACGACGGCGACATGATGCGCCTGCCCGGCCTGCTCGAGCTCGGCGACCGGGAGGGGGTGCCGGTCATCACGATCGAGCGCCTCATCGCGTACCTGAATGCCGCCGACGGTGCCGCCAGTACCGTTCGCCGCGCCGGCCGCAGTGTCAGCCGCCGCGCCGAGACCCGGCTGCCGACGCGCCACGGCGAGTTCCGCGTGCTCGCGTATCGCGACCGCCGCGCCGGTATCGACCACCTCGCGCTGCTCGCGCCGACGTCGGCGGGCGAGCAGCCCACCGGCGAAGCCCTCGTGCGCGTGCACTCGGAATGCATCACCGGTGAGGCGTTCGGCTCGCTCCGGTGCGAGTGCGGGCCGCAGCTCGACGCGGCACTCGCGCTCATCCAGCAGCACGGCGGCGCGCTCATATACCTGCGCGGGCATGAGGGGCGCGGCATCGGCCTCACCAACAAGCTGCGCGCCTATCAGCTGCAGGATGACGGCCTCGACACCCTCGATGCGAACCTGCGCCTCGGGCTCCCCGCCGACGCACGCGATTACACGGCCGCCGCCGAGATGCTCGCCGACCTCGGCATCGACCGCGTGCGCCTGCTTAGCAACAACGCCGACAAGGCCGAGCAGCTCGCCGAGCACGGCATCGCGGTCGCCGAGCGGGTGCCCCTCGTCACCGGCATCACCGAGCAGAACGTCGCCTACCTCGAGACGAAGCGCGACCGCATGGGGCATCTGCTCCCCGAGATCATCGCACCGGACTCCGCTCAGGACTCCGCTCCGGCATCCGCACCGGTCCCCGTGCCGATCCCGTTCCCCGTTCCAGCACCCGGCGCCGAACTCGGCGCCGACACCACCGGCACCGGCACCGACACCGACACCGACACCGACCCTGAGGAGCAGCCATGAGCGGCGCAGGCGCCCCCGATCTCTTCGTCGATGCGCAAGGCGTGCGCGTCGCCATCATCGCCGGTAGCTGGCACGAGGAGGTGATGGCGCCGATGATCGCGGAGGCGCAAGCCGCCCTCGAGCGCGCCGGCTCGGAGTCGGAGCTCGTGCGCGTCGCCGGCTCGTTCGAGCTGCCGCTCGCCGCGCAGGTCGCGCTGGCTCCGCACGACGGCGCCCCGCCCCGCTTCGACGCCGCGGTCTGCCTCGGCGTCATCATCCGCGGCGGCACCCCGCACTTCGACTACGTCTGCAACGCCGTGACCGACGGGCTCGCCCGCGTGCAGCTCGACACCGGCCGCCCGGTCGGCTTCGGCGTGCTCACCACCGACGACGAGCAGCAGGCGCTCGACCGGTCGGGCCGCCCCGGGGCCCCCGAGTCGAAGGGCCGCGAAGCCGCCGAGGCCGCCCTGCACCTCGTCGCCGCAGTGCGGGCGCTGCGGGGGCCGGCCGCGTCGTCGCAGACTGCGCACGGGCGATGACCGGCGGGGGTTCGACGTCGGCGATCCCTGGCGAGACCGCGGCCGCAATCATGACCGAGCCCTCGACCGTGACCGCGCCCGAGACCGCGCCCGAGACCAGTGCTCCCATAAGCCCGCGCCCAGGCCGCTCCCATAGAGTGGAAGCCGTGGCAGAGCACCCCGAAGCACCCGCGACCGACCGGGCCGAATCGACCGCCCCGACCACCGCGGCACCGGCGCCGAAGACAGCCCCGACGACGGCGCCGAAGGGGCCCCGGGCCTCGCTGAAGCAGCTGATCCCGTACCTCTTCGAGCAGCGCGGGCCGCTCGTGCTCGCGATCGTGCTCGGCCTTGTCGCCGCGGTCGCGTCGTTGCTGCAGCCGCTGCTGCTCGGGCAGGTCATCGAGCGCGTGCAGCACGGCGACCCGCTCGCGCAGTTGCTCGTCGTGCTGAGCATCATCGTGGTGGTCGGCGCCGTGCTCAGCGGCCTGCAGCATTACGTGCTGCAGCGCATGGGCGAGGGCGTCGTCCTCGCGAGCCGCAGGCACCTCATCGCGAAGATTCTGCGCCTGCCCATCTCGCAGTTCGACCGCCGCCGCACCGGCGACCTCGTATCGCGCATCGGCAGCGACACGACCCTCTTGCGCGCCGTGCTCACGCAGGGCCTCGTCGAGGCGATCAGCGGCATGCTCGTCTTCGTGGGCGCACTCGTCGGCATGCTCGTCATCGACCCCGTGCTCTTCGCGATCGCGTTCGGCGTCGTCGTCTCCGCGCTCGTCGTGGTCGTCGCGGTGTCGCGCCGCATCCGCCCCGCCGTCACGCGCGCTCAGGAGAAGGTCGGCGACCTCGCCGCCCAGGTCGACCGCACCATCTCGTCGATCCGCACGATCCGCGCGGCCGGCGCCGCGGAGCGCGAAGAAGCGGCGACCGTGCAGGACGCGACCGAGGCGTACGAGCTCGGCCTCAAGGTCGCCCGCATCTCGGCGGTCATCGTGCCGATCTCGTTCCTCGCGATGCAGCTCACCTTCCTCGTCGTGCTCGGCCTCGGCGGCTTCCGGGTCGCGACCGGCGCCATCACCATCGCCCAGCTCGTCACCTTCATCATCTTCCTGTTCCTGATGATCATGCCGCTCGGCCAGGCCTTCGGCGCGATCGCCGCCGTGAACCAGGCGCTCGGCGCGCTCGGCCGCATCCAGGAGATCGCGTCGCTGCCCACCGAGACCGAGCACGACGCCGCGCTGTCGCCCGTCGGCCGCATCGTGCCGCTGAGCGAGGCCGTGCCGGCTACGGTGTCGGCGCCTCTCGATGCTGCTTCGGCGCCCGGTGCTGCTTCCCGAGGCGCTTCCGCTGCCGACCTCCCCTCGCCGGCCCCCGCGATCGCGTTCGACGACGTGCACTTCACCTACCGCTCGGCCGCCCCCGACCGCGCCGACGCCCGCGCGCTCGTGCGCCGCGGTTCGCGGCGCGACGCCGAGGCCGCCCCCGCGCCGATCATCGAGACCCCCGTGCTGCACGGCGTCAGCTTCACGGTGCCCCGCGGCTCACGCGTCGCCCTCGTCGGCCCGTCGGGCGCCGGCAAGTCGACCATCCTCGGCCTCATCGAGCGCTTCTACGACCCCGACTCGGGCACGGTCTCGCTCTTCGGCGCCGACCTGCGCATGCTCGACCGCGCCGAGGTGCGCGCCCAGATGGGCTACGTCGAGCAGGACGCCCCGGTGCTCGCCGGCAGTCTCCGCGACAACCTGCGCCTCGCTTCCCCCGACGCGAGCGACGCCGCCTGCGAACGGGTGCTGCGCTCGGTGAATCTCGGCGGGCTGCTCGACAGGGATCCCTCCGCCTCGCTCGCCACCGCCCTCGACCTGCAGGTCGGCGAGAACGGGCTCCTGCTCTCGGGCGGCGAGAAGCAGCGCCTCGCGATCGCCCGCGCGCTCCTGACCGCACCGCCCATCCTGCTGCTCGACGAGTCGACAGCCTCCCTCGACGGCGTGAACGAGCGGCTCATGCGCGAGGCACTCGACTCAGTATCAACGGGGCGAACGCTCATTGTGATCGCGCACCGGCTGTCGACCGTCGTCGACTCCGACAAGATCGTAGTGCTCGACAAGGGCCGCGTCGTCGGCGAGGGCACGCACGCCGAGCTCATCGAATCGACGCCGCTCTACCGCGAGCTCGCGAAGCACCAGCTGCTCGTGCCCGACGAGGCGTAGCCCTCGGCGCTCCGGGTACCGGCACCCTGATCCGGTGCTGCCCGTCGGCGCGCACGGCGATCCCTGGCCCGCAGCGCGCCCTCGCCCTCGCCCTCTCCCTCGCCCTCGCCCTCGCCCTCGCCCTCGCCCTCGCCCTCGCCCTCGCCCTCGAGCGTAGAGTCGTCGACCGGACGTATAGGGGAAGCACGGTGATTCACGTACCCGCCGGTGCTTCACCTATACAGTCGCGCCGATGGAGTGCAGGGCGGCACCGACCGCGCGCAAGGCAGCACCGACCGCGCGCAGGGCAGCACCGGCCGCGCGCAGGGCAGCACCGGCCGCGCGCAGGGCAGCACCGGCCGCGCGGCAGCCGCACACCGCTCAGCCGCGCTTCAGCAGCCAGTCGATCTTCGGCTCGATGACGGGCCCGAACACGACCGTCACCCACCGCATCGACAGCAGCGCCGACAGGGCGACCGCCATGATGACGAGCGCCGGTACGCCGAGCAGCCCCCATGCGTGCACGTCGTCGATCACACCGCTCGTGCGCAGCAGGTAGACGATCGGCCCGTGCAGCAGGTACACGAACAGCGTGCGCGAGCCCCACTTGGTGCAGAACGTGGTGCTGCGGGGCAGCACGATGAGCAGCGCGAAGGTGAGCAGAGCGGCGAGGAAGAGCAGCGCGGCCGTCGCCGGGATGCCGACGAGCGCGGTCGACCACCAGGTGTCGGGCTGCAGCGCGCCGATCGGCGCCCGCTCGAGCGTGGTCTCGTAGCTGTCGCGCCAGGTGAGCCAGCGGTCGAGGCGCCAGATCTTGATGAGGTTCGGCACGCACAGGAACACGAGCGCGAGCGCCGCGAACACCGCCCACGCGAAGACCCGCAGGCGCTTCGTCGGGCGCGTGAACCAGATGCCGTCGATCCAGCCGCGATCCCTGGCGAGCCACCCGAGCACGAAGAACGGCAGGAACACGAGGGTGCGCGCCGCCGAGAATTCGGTGCCGAGCACGGGGCTGAGTCCGCTCGCGAGGGCGAGCACGCACGACACGACGAGCGGGTGCCGCAGCCTCGCGATGTAGGGCAGCAGCAGGCGCATCGTGACGAGGGTGACGAGAAACCAGAGGGTCCACGCCGGTTTGATGAGGAAGCCCTGGCCGGGCGCCTGCCCCTCGAGCACCAGGTGGATGAGCGCCCAGACGCCCTCCCACACGAGCCACACCGCGAGCAGCTGCAGCGTCGAGCGCACGATCTTCGGCGAGCTGTCGGCGCGCGAGAACATGCCCGACAGCAGAATCATCGCCGGCATGTGGAACAGGTAGATGTAGACGTAGATCGCGAAGCCGAACTGCGATTCGGTGCGCACGGTCGACACCATGTGGCCGACGAGCACGAGCACGATGAGTGCGAAACGGGCGTTGTCCCAGAGCGCGATGCGGGGCTTCGGGTGCAGTTTCGGGGCGGGCTCGGCGGTCGCAGCGGCGGGCTCGACAGGGATCGCCGCCTGCGCGGCCGGTGCCTGCGGTGCCAGCGGTGCCGCCTGCCGGGCAGCGTCGTCCCCCGGATGCGGCTCGCGCTGCGCGGTGGGCGGGGGCTGTTCGGTCACGATTTCTACCCTAAGCGCTTCGCGGCGCCGTTCTGACCACCTGTTCAGGGGCGCACGCTGCACCCCCTCCCGGGCGCTCAATCCTCGCGCAGCAGCAGGAGTACGCGCTGCTCGTCGACGCTCAGATAGCGCCTCGCCCGCAGCCGCACCCGGTGCACGCGCGCGATCTCCGCGGGATTCTCGAACGCTTGCAGCACCCGCGGGTCGATGTACGACGACTTCGCTACCGCCGGCGTATTGCCGAGCCGCTCGGCGACGAGGGCGATCGCTCGTCTGCGTGCCGCTGCCGCGTCACGGCTCTCGGCCGCTGCGTCCGACGCGTCGTCGGTGCTCCCCGAGTCGTCGGCGACGTCGCGCGCCCAGCTGAACAGCGCACTGGCCGCGACGACCGTGCCGCCCCAGGTGCGGAAGTCCTTCGCCGTGAACTCCTCGCCCATATGCCGTTTCACATACGCGTTGACATGTCGGCTGTCGAGCCGATGGATCAGCCCATCCTCGTCGAAGAAGCGGAACACCTCATCCCCCGGCAGACTCTCGAGTCGCGCGATCACCCGGGCGACGCGCGCGTCTCGCACCATGCGCCGCTGCCGGCGGCCGCTCTTGCCGACGAAATCGAACCGCACCGCCTCGGCGCCCGGCGTCACATGCTCCCACTCGAGCGTCGTCACCCCGCGGCCGCCGCCGCGCGACGCGTACGCGGCGTTGCCGACGCGGAAGAACTGCTCGTCGATGACCCGGACGACGCAGGCGATGACGCGATCGCGCGACAGGCGCCTCCGCCGCAGGTCGCGGTCGACGCGAGCGCGCATCGCCGGCAGGCTCTCGGCGAAGCGCACCATCCGGTCGAACTTCTCGCGCTCGCGCCTGCGCCGGTATGCGGGATGGTAGATCGCCTGGGTACGGCCCGCGGCGTCGACGCCGGTCGCGAGCACCTTCGCCCTCGGCGACCGGGCGATCTCGACGTCGCGCCAGGCCGGCGGTACGGCGAGGGCGTTCAGCCGCTCGATCTCGGCCGTTCTCGTGATGCGACGGCCCTGCAGACGGTAGATCGCCTCGTCGCCATCGTACTCGCGGGTGATCGGGCGGCGCCGAGCAGCGGCTGATGGTGCTGCCATCGGTTCCTCCGCCCGCATCGATTCTCTGCCCGCCCGGTTCGCTGCTCGCCCGGTTCTCTGCCCGCCCGGTTCTCTGCCCGCCCGCTTCGCGTACTCGTTCGTGCGGGAGCCGGCCCCGGTCGGGCCTGCGCGATCGGCCCGCTCGAGCGGGCCCCAGAGCCGACCCTAGCCTCGCCGAGAGAATGTGTCAGCGGGGTGGCGCATCGGCACGCTTTCCTCTAGACACACGAAAACGGGCCGGACCGGTAGTTTCCTACCGATCCGACCCGTCCGATTCGGAGCCGACTTGGGGATTTGAACCCCAGACCTGTTCTTTACGAGGGAACTGCTCTACCCCTGAGCTAAGTCGGCCTGGCGCGAAACGAGTTCCGCACACGAGCAATAATATTAGCACGATGAACCGTCGCGTCGTGCCACCCCGGCACCGGGGCGCCGCACGACCCGGCCCGAGGTCGAGATCGGAGCCGCACCGCATGCCCGCCAGCACCCGCATCGTCGTTCTGGGCCCGAGCGGCTCGGGCAAATCGACGGTCGGGGCCGCTCTCGCGGAGCGCCTGGGCGCCGAGTTCATCGACGCCGATGACCTGCATCCGGCCGAGAACGTGGCGAAGATGCGTGCGGGCGCCCCGCTCGACGACGCCGACCGCGCGCCCTGGCTCGCCCGCGTCGGCTCCGCGCTCGCGGCACGCGAACGGGCGGTCGTCGCCTGCTCCGCTCTCAAGCGGGCATACCGCGACGCGATCCGCCGCCACGCGCCCGACGCCGCCTTCGTCGAGCTCGCAGTCGATGCGGCCGAGCTCGACCGCCGCATGCGCGACCGGCCGGGCCACTTCATGCCGCCCGCCCTGCTGCGCTCGCAGCTCGCCGCGTTCGAGCCGCTCGCCGATGATGAGCCCGGCTTGCGGGTCGCCGCCGATGAGCCGGTCGACGCGATCATCGACACCATCCGGTCGTGGCTGACGGAGTAGGGATCCCTGGCCCGCCGAACCCGGCACGAACCGCGAACGGCCCGCGGCGCTCAGCCCGCCGCGCTCAGCCCGCCGCGCACTGCGGGTCGCGCGACGGCACCTCGCTCTGCACGAAGTAGGCGTCGACGACCCGGTCGATGCAGTCGTTGTCGCCGTAGGCGGTGTGCCCCTCGCCGTTGTAGGTGACGAGCACGCCGCTCTCGAGCTGCCCGGCGAGCGACTGCGCCCAGCGGTACGGGGTCGCCGGGTCTCCGGTCGTGCCGACGACGAGAATGGGGCCTGCGCCCGCCGCCGTGACGCCGTCGCGCGACTCGACGCCCGAGACCGGCCACGCCGCGCAGCCGATGTCGCCGTAGCCCTGGAACCGCCCGATCGTCGGGGCCAGCTCGGCGAGTTCGGCAGCCTGTTCGCGCATCAGGTCGCGGTCCATGCCGCTCGGATAGTCGAGGCAGTTGATCGCCATGAACGCCTCGGTCGAGTTATCGAGGTAGCGGCCGTTCTCGCGACTGTAGTAGAAGTCGGCGAGCATCAGCCCGACGTCGGCGTCGCCCTCGTTCACGCTCGTGAAGAGGTCGTCGAGGTAGCCCCAGTTGCTCTGCGCGTAGAGCGGGGTGATGATGGCGGTGAGCATCGTGCCGCTGCTGAGCCAGCGGCCGTCGGTGCCCTGCAGCGGAGTCTCGTCGACCTTGTCGAGCTGCGCACCGATCTGCTGCATGCCGCGCGAGACCGGGCCCGTGAACGGGCAATCGGAGCGCTTCAGGCAATCTGCGAGGTAGGCCTCGAGCGCCTGCTCGAAGCCGCGCGTCTGCTCTTTCACGACCTCGTACTCGGTGGTCGTCGGGTCCATCGCGCCGTCGAGCACCATGCGCCCGACTTTGTCGGGGTAGGCGTCGGCGTATCGGGCCCCGATGTAGGTGCCGTACGAATAGCCGAGGTAGTTCAGCTGCGGGTCGCCCACGATCGCGCGCAACAGGTCGAGGTCTTGCACCGTCGCCGCCGTGTCGACGTGCCCGAGCAGGGCGCCGGTGTTCTCGGCGCAGGCCTGCCCGAATTCCTCGGATTCGGCGTATGCCGCGTCGATCCAGGCGTCGCTGCCGGCTTCGAGGGCGGCATCGGCCGCATCGCCGAGCCCGAAGAGGTAGTCGTCGAGCCCGGCCGCGTCGAGGCACGAGACCGCGCTCGAGCTGCCGACGCCGCGGGGGTCCCACCCGATCAGGTCGTAGTCGTCGAGCACCGCGGGCTGCGCCGCGTACTCGGCGCCGTTCCAGACGTAGTCGGCGCCCGAAGCGCCGGGCCCGCCGGGGTTCACGAACAGCGAGCCCTGGGGCTGCTTGCTCTTCGCGACGTGCTTCACCATATGCAGGGTGATGCGCTCGCCCGAGAGGTCGCCCCAATCGAGCGGCGCGTACACGTCGGCGCACTCGAGGCGGTCGCCGCAGGCCTGCCAGACCGGCTGCTGGCTCTGGAATCCGTCGAGGGTCGCTTCGGGCGCGGCCGGCAGAATCGGTTCGGGCTTCACGTGCGGCGTCTGCGAGAACAGGCCGGTGAGGGCGGCGCAGCCGCCGAGTGCCGGGGCGGCTGCGAGGGCCAGCGCGAGCAGCGCGACGGCCCCGACGCGGCGGGCCCGCACGGCGGCGGTCACGCGCGCACTCCCGGCTCGGTCTTCGACGCGGCCGATCCCGTCGCGATCGCGGCGAGCAGCGCCTCCATCACGAGCCCCGGGGTGATGGCGCGCAGCAGCCGGTCGCGCGCGGTCTCGATCGCGGTGACGGCGGCGAGGGCGCGCTCGGCCCCCCAGCGCTCGGCGAGCTCGTCGATGCGGGCGGCACGCTCGCTGTTCACGAGGTCGGGGCGGTCGGAGTGCGCGTTCGAGGCGCCGTCAGCGCCTTCGCCCGCGAACATCGCGGTGAGCAGCACGTCGCGGTACAGCGAGAGCAGGTCGGTGAGGATGCGGTCGAGGCCGTCGACGAGGCTGCGCTTGGCGCGCCGCTTCTGGTCTTCTTCGAGCGCGCGCATCTGGGCGCGCATCTGCGGCGGGATCGCGGCCCCCGCGGCGATGCCGAGACTGCGCATCGCCTCCTCGCGTTCGCGGGCGTCGAGCTGCTCGGTGATGGCCGCCGCATCGGCCTCCGCCAGCTTCACGAGCCGGGCGGAGGCGGCCATCGCGTCGCCGAGCGTCTCGATCGAGAGCGCGGTGTCGAGGGTCTGCTCGCGGCGCTGCAGCGCTTCGGCGTTGCCGGCGAGACGTCGGGCCATGCCGATGTGGCTCTGCGCGAGGCGCGCAGCGCGCTCGGCGAGTTCGAGGTCGATGCCGTCGCGCTCGGCGAGCAGGCGCGCGATCTCGGCGGGCTGCGGCGTCACGAGCCGCAGGGCGCGCGTGCGCGAGCGGATCGTCGGCAGCAGATCGGCCTCGCTCGGGGCGCAGAGCACCCAGACCGTGCGCTCGGGCGGCTCTTCGAGCGCTTTCAGCAGCACGTTCGAGGTGGTCTCGGTCATGCGGTCGGCGTCTTCGATGACGATGACGCGGTAGCGGCCCTCGGCGGGCGAATAGTACGAGCTCGCGACGACTTCGCGGGCCGCATCGATCTTGATGATCGCGGCCTGGGTGGTGAGCACGCCGAGGTCGGGGTGCGTGCGCCCGCTGACCTGCGAGAACACGTGGTCGAGGGTGCGCTCGTCGCGTGCGATGAGCGCGGCGGCGAAGCGGTACGCGATGTTCGAGCGGCCCGACCCGGGCGGGCCGGTGATCAGCCACGCATGGGCGGGTACGGCTCCGGGCGCGGCGGCCTGCTGCAGCGTGCGCACGGCCTCCGGTTGACCGACGATCTCATCCCAATAGCCCACCCAGCAAGCGTATCGCGCGCCTGCGACTTCGAGCTGGGCCGCGGCACATGCAGGCGTCTCGGGGGCGCTTCGGGCGCACCGGGGCGCTGCGGGCGCACCGGGGTGCTTCACGCGCGCCTGTCTCGTCAGGGATCGCGAGGGATCGCCGGGCGCGGCTCAGAGGTCGACGTACGCCGATGCGCCGGCGCGCACCTCCGCGGTCCCGGCGCTCGCCTCGGCGGCGAGCGACGCGAGCGCGGCGACCTCGTCCTCAGCGACCGCGAAATGCTGCGCGACGCGGTCGCTGTACTCCGCCTCGCCGACTGCGTACCCGCGGCGGCGGGCCTCCGCCTCGATCGACCCCGCGACCTCGTAGGAGCAGACGACGACCACGTCGCGCCGCAGCCCGCGCCGCACGCGCCGGGCCTGCAGCACGGCCTCCGCGACCGCGCCGCGGTAGGCACGGGTGAGACCGCCCGCCCCGAGCAGCACTCCGCCGAAGTACCGGGTCACGACGGCGACGACATCGCTGAGCCCCGCCGAGACGAGGGCGTCGAGCATGGGGGCGCCGGCCGTGCCGCTCGGTTCGCCGTCGTCGCTCGAGCGCTGCACGCGCCCGTCGGGGCCGAGTACGAATGCCGAGCAGTGGTGGCGGGCCCGCGGATGCTCGCCGCGCACCTCGGCGATCGCCTCGCGCGCCGCCTCCTCGCTCTCGGCCCGCACGAGCCGGGTGAGAAAGCGGGAGCGCGAGATCTCGATCTCGGTGTCGGTCTGCCCGTCGACGGTCTCGTACTCCTCGCGCATGCCTCCCATTCTGCCCGCCCCGCCCGCCGCTTTCCCGTACGATCGATGCCATGACATCCGATTCCGTGCGCCTCGACGCGTGGGTGTGGGCCGTGCGATTGGCGAAGACCCGCAGCCAGGCCACCACCGCATGCCGCGCCGGGCATATTCGGGTGAACGACAAGCCCGCGAAGGCCGCCCAGGCCGTGCGCGTCGGCGACACGGTACGTGCCCGCCTGCACGAGCAGGAGCGCATCTACCGCGTGATCGGCCTCGCTGCGCGACGCGGCAGCGCGACCGAGGCGGCGAAGTATTTCGAAGATCTCACGCCCCCGCCGCCGCCCCGCGTCGAGCGGCCGGCCGCGGTCATCCGCGACCCGGGCTCGGGCCGTCCGACGAAGAAGGATCGCCGCGACCTCGAGCGGCTGCGCGGGCACTAGCTGCGCCCGCCGGCTCCGTCGCCGGCCGAAGAGTCGCCACCGGCCGTAGGCCCGGGGACAGTCGCATACGCTTCGCAATGGGGGGATCGTGTCGCGCATGCGACTATCCGCAGGCCTACGGCAGCTCCAGCGAGACGTCGCAGCGGCTCACGACCTCTGCAGTGGTCTCGGCATACAGCGGCCACGTTCTCACTTTAGGATCGCTATGCGCCGCACGCTCGCAAAAAAGGGTGGTTCCGGGGGTGAAAGTTCGGAAGCGGGTCGGGCGGTATCCGCTGCCGATCAGAGGAGGCCGCGCTGCTCGCCGGCCGTGACCGCGGCAGCGCGCGACCCGACGCCGAGCTTGCGGTAGAGCGAACCGAGGTTGCCCTTCACCGTGTTGATCGAAATGAACTGCGCTTTGGCGATCTGCTCGCGCGACAGCCCCTGCGCGAGCAGTCGCAACGATTCGAGCTCCCGGTCGGTGAGGTTCTCCTGGCCCTCGCCGATGAACACGAACTGGGGTGCGACCGTATCGTCTGCGGAGGGCCATGCCGGGAAGCGCTGTCGTGCGAAATCGCGCAGGCCGCGTGAGAAGTACGGGATCTCATCGGCGCGGATCGCATCGGGTTCGGCGAGCACCAGCGCGATGATCGCGGCGCACGCTTCCTCCTCCCCCAACGCCCAGTAGCATTCGGCGACCGTCGCGCGGCGCCAGACTTCGAGGCGCCTGAGGCCAGCGGTCGCTTCGCGGAGGTTGAGCCCGATGCGCAGCGCCTCGTCGAATCGGCCGGACGCCATCTCGATCAGGGCGAGCACGAGCCGGGTGAGGTGCAGCGACCGGTCGGCGCTCTCGATCTGCGCTCGCGCCTCGCCGAGATCCCCCTGCGCTGCCGAGGTCACCGCCGAGCAGATCGCTTGGATGCTGCCCGCGTACCCGTCGCCGGCAACGACCGGCAGCGGCAGTTGGGCGAAGACCGCGGCCCGCCGCACGGCTTCGGGGAGATTGCTCGCGCGCTGCAGCGCGTACTGCAGCGCGGCGAAGTAGAACGGCCAGCTCTCGCCGAGGCTGCTGAGCGTCACCGCATCGATACGGGCGAGCGCCTCCGCCGCGGGCGCCCGCACGAGCGCATCGGCAAGCGCGTGCAACGCATCGAGTTCAGGTTCGACCCAACTCGAGGTGCGAGGGATGCTCTCCGCCTCCTCGAGCAGCGCCCGGGCCTTCACGACGTCGCCGTAGAGCGCTTCGATGACCGCGGCGCGCACGCACGCGTCGCGGGTCAGAAAGTGCAGGGCGGGCACGCGTCCGTGCATGCGGGCGTTCGTGAAGCTCACGAGCGCCTCGGCGAATCGGCCCGCGAGCATTGCGGTCAGACCGTACTGCACCGAGCTGAAGAGCGCCCAGCCGCGGTTCCAGTCGTACACCGGGCGCATCGGGGTCTTCCGGGTGAGCAGTGTCTCGGCCCCGGCGAACGCCTCGGTCATGCGGCCCTCCAGCCGCAGACTGAACATGAGGCCCGCGGCGGTCAGGTTCTCGACGACGGCGACGGCCTCCGGCGACTCGGCCTCCGGCGCACCGGCGCCGGCGTCGGGCGCCGCGGGCCGTGGCGCGTTCGGGTCGGTAAGCATGATGGCGCTCAGGGCGCGGAGCGTCGGGCCGA
Source organism: Leucobacter sp. GX0328 (assembly GCF_053567315.1). Lineage (NCBI taxonomy): Bacteria > Bacillati > Actinomycetota > Actinomycetes > Micrococcales > Microbacteriaceae > Leucobacter > Leucobacter sp. GX0328. The sequence continues at coordinate 1,459,422 of NZ_JBSGPC010000001.1, read as the reverse complement.
CCGCATCGCCGCGCTCGAGCAGGGCGGCCACGATCTCGGCGAACCGGTGGGGTTCGATGCCGAACCAGGCGGCGAGCAGATTCCGTTCGATGAGTTCGCCGACGAGCGAGTACTCGCGCGCGACGAATGCGGCCTCGATGCGACCGACGATTCGGGCCAACGGCTCTGCACGGTCGAAGTCGCCCGTCGAGGCAGGGTGCAATACATCCACAGTGACCCGAGTCTCCCCTATACACGGGACGCCGTTCTCCGCGCGCGGTGCGCGCGGCGCCCTGACCGATCCCCCGCATTGAGAATAACCCAATCGGCGAGGAGATACACTCGCCGGATGCCCCACCGTTCGTCCCCGATCCGGCGATCCGCCGCGCCCGAATGGCGGGCCGCGGAAGCCGCGCATCAGGCGCGCGCCGATGCCCTCGCGGTCGAGCACCGCGAGCGCCGCCACCGCGGCGAGCGGCATCCGGTCCAGGACTTCCTGTGGACGTACTATCCGATGAAGCCGCGCGAACTGCGCCGCTGGCATCCCGGCGCGGGCGTCGTGCTCGCAGACGCCGCCGATCGCGAGGGCTGGCGGTTCTACCGGGCCGCCGATCGTCAGGGATCGCTGACGCTCGACCTCGACGACTTCTTCGCGCGCCGCGGCGCGGCGGTCGACTACGTGGAGACGCTGCTGCGCGGCAGCATGGACCGGCCGCCGCGCTTCAGCTGCTTCGGTCTGCACGAGTGGGCGATGGTATATCGCATGACGCCCGAACAGCTGCGCCACACTTCGCTGCCGCTGCGCGTCGGGCAGGCGGCCACCGATCGGGTCGTCGAGTCGCACCCGATCTCATGCACCCATTTCGATGCCTTCAGGTTCTTCACCGAGCCCGCCCGGCCGCTGAACACGCTGCAGCCGACGCGCGGGACCCAGGCCGAACTCGAACAGGCCGGATGCCTGCATGCCGGCATGGACCTCTACAAGTGGGCCGGCAAGCTCGGCCCGATCGTGCCGGGCGAGCTGCTGCTCGACGCGTTCGTCTTCGCCCGCGACATCCGCGAGGTCGATATGCGGGCGTCGCCGTACGACGTGAGCGCCTACCGCGGGGCGTCGGGAGCAGTGCTCGAGGCGATCCCTGTCGAGACCGCCGAGGGCAAGCGCGAGTACGCCCGTCTGCAGCGCGGCTTCACCGAGCGCGGCAACGCCTTGAGGCACCGCGTGCTCGACGCGATCGCGGTCGCCCGCGCCGCACGGTAGCGAGCCTGAACGGTTCTGCCGCCGGCGCGTCACCGCAGCCGTGAACGCACGGGCCCGGCCTGCTTCCGTTCAGGAAGCGGACCGGGCCCGTGCGCGTGCTCGTGCGGCTACTCGTTCGACGTTGCCGTCGACGTACGGCGCCGGATCAGCAGCCCCGCGCCGACGAGAATGCCGAGCAGCGCGACGATGCCGAGGCCGGCGAGCGAACGGCCGCCGGTGGTCGACAGCCACTCACCGAGCGACTGACCGTTCTCACCGGGAACCACGGGCTTCGGGCCCTCGAACCCGTTGGTGAACAGCACATGCGTGCCCGACTCGTTCAGCACGACGCCCTCGCGCTCGACGCCTTCGGTCGTGTCGCCCGCCACCGTCACCGTCGTCTCGACGGCATGACTGCTGTCGGTCTCGGTGATCGCGCACTTGGCGCCCGCGGGCAGGTCGGTCACGACCTCCTGTTCGCCGGCCTTCACGGTCGCCTTCCGAGTATCGACGGTCTCGCCTGCCACGCACTCGACGAGGAACTCGAAGCTCTGCGCACGCTGCTCAGAGGTCAGGTCGTACTCGCTCGTGCTGCGCACCGACTTCTCGATGACGAGGTCACCGAGCGCGTAGGTGTTCGCGAACGAGAGGAGCGTCGCCTGCGCCGGCTCGGAACCCGCGCCGTTGTCGCGGATGCGGAGCTCCGCCGACAGACCGTCCTCGCTCGGGTTGACCCCGGTCGAGGCCTCGACCGACCGGCCGATCTCGCCGAACTCGCCCACTACGGGCCCGCTCTCGGGGTTCGATACCTCGACGGCGTCGCAGTTCGCACCGATCGGCAGGTTCGGCACCACGACCGACTGGCGCTCGGCGGCCTCGGTGCCGGGAAGGTTTCCGGGAACCTGCAGCAGCGCGTAGTCGCCGAGATCGAGGGCCGTGCGGCCGCCCGTGCCATCGGGCACGGTGCAGCTGAGCGCGACCGGGAACGACTCGGGGGCGTTGCGCGGATCGCCGAGGATGTCCTTCGAGACCACGAGGTCGGCGGTCTTCAGCGTCACACCGGCGACCGGCGGTGCCTTCGGCAGCGGGATCGGCGCTCCCGTTATGTCCCAGGCCATGACGCCGCTCTGGTTCCAGGCGACGCGTGCGTCCTGGTAGTCGGCGAGCGTCGGCTGCAGGCCGCCCTCGGCGTGATCGATCACGCGGTTCTGCGTCTCGAAGTTCACGATGACGTTCTGCCCCGGTGCCAGCGGAGTGGCTGCGAGGTCGAGCGTCACGCGGATGCCCGCGATATCCGCGTCGGAGCCGCCGCCGGCGAGATAGTCGGCGAGCGAGGTCCACACGTTCGCCGGGTTCGCGGTGCTCGAGCAGGTGGGGTCGTCGGTCCACCGGTTCGGGGCCGTCGAGCCCGTGCTGTAGCAGGCCTCAGCGTTCGTCGTGACCTCGATCAGCGCCTGAGTGCCCGCCGGCATCTTCGCGACCTGCAGCGAGGCGGAGTCGATCACGGGTCGGAAGTTCGACCCGCGCTCGAAGCCGTAGCCTGCGAGGAGGTTGTCGCCCGGAGTGGGGAGCATGTCGACGATCACCATCTTCGACAGCGGGTTGGTGCCGATGTTGAAGTAATCGAGGTTCCAGCTATCCGTCGCACCGACCGCCGTGTAGGCGATGCAGGGCGTGCGCGTGTAGCCGTCGGCGCTCCAGCTGCTCGAGGAGCAGGCCTCACCGGTCGGCAGGTTCGTCGCGCGATCGACGCGGCTCCCGCCGTCGACGAGGAACTCGCCGTCGGTCTCGACGATCTCTCCGTTCACGGTCTTCATGCCGTTCACATAGGTGCCGACGAGCGGCGACACGTAGTTGGTGTTGCTGCACTCCTCGTTCGAGGCGGGAGCGTTCGGCGCCTGCCCGTTCTTCGTCGGCTGCGTGCAGGCCGCGAGCGGCTCGCCCGTATCGACGACGACCTCGTTGGTGGCGCGCTGGCCCGTCGTGAGACCGGGCTGCAGAATCAAACCGAGTTCGATGGTCACGACCTCGCCGGGCTTCATGGTCGAACCCTCGGGCCAGGTGAAACCGAGCTCTCGGCCGTCATCGGAGAGCGCCACGGCGATGACAGCCGGATCGACGGTCAGGCCGTCGCTCGTCGAGCTGAAGCCCGGCTGCTCACCGTCCCACACGAGCGTGGTCGGCAGCTGGTCGGTGACCGTCTCGATGGGCAGCAGGCTGTTGCCCGTGTTCGTGAAGATCAGCTTCCACTTGAGCGAATCCAACGGGTTGACCTGATGGTTTCCGGTGTCGTTCGGCGCCCGCTTCTCCACCTTGATCTTGTGCTCGCCCTGCGAGAAATCGATCTCGGCATCGGCACCGTCGGTTGCGGTGTCGGTGTCGGTGCGCGTCGCGATCGTCGTCGCCGAGTTCTCGACCGGTGCGGCCTCGCCGTGCCAGTCGATGCCGGCGTCGGCGCGCAGCTGCACGGTGAACGGCATGGTCGCCGAACCCCAGCCCGAGCTCCACGAGGTGGCGCCGAGCGGGAAGAGCTTGCCGTCAGCACGGTCGAAGACGGTGCGTACACCGATGACATCGGCGAGGCCGCCGCCGTCGGCGGTGAAGGCGCCGAACTCGACCCAGTCGGTGCCGACGAGCACGTACTGCGTCGTCCGGTCGACACTCGTCGGCAGACCCGCTGGGCCGAAGGAGACGAGCTGGAACTTCTGCCAGAAGCCCGGCGTCTGATCCTCGATCGTCAGGTCGTGCAGCGGAGCCGTCGAGTTACCGGGGGTGGCCTTCAGCGTGACGGTCGCCGGCGCCTGCGGGTCGGCCTCGTAGATCGTGCCGTTGTCGGCGCCGGGCAGCGTGTTCGTCACGGCGATCGACTTGGCGAGCTTCACTTCGATGCGCGCCTGCGAGAGATCGACGTGCGCGTCATCGCCGCTGGTCGGGCGGCTGCCCGGGTTCACAACGAGGTCTTCGCCGAGGGCGAAGGCATCGTTCGAGACGCGCACGGCGGAGCCCGTGGGGCCGCCCGTGACGGGGGAGCCGCTCGCACGCTTCTCGGCGCGCAGCTGCACGTCGATGTTCATGACGAACTTATCGCCGGCGATGATGCGGTTGCCGTTGATCTCGGGCGAGGTGCCCTGATACGTCACCGAGACACCGATCACGTCGGCCAGCAGTGCGCCTGCGTCGCCGGCCTCGATCTGCGCGATCGAGAAGCTCTGCGTCGCCCCGAGGCCGTCGTTGTAGAGCCACAGCTCGACGGTGCTCTGCGTCTTGTCGATGTACGCCGGCAGCGCAGCGAAGCTGAGGCCGGTGACATTGAACTGATCGAAGTGATTGGTCGCAGCCTCGTTCGAGAAGACACGACCGGCGAACGGGCTCTGCCCCATCAGGCTGTTGCCCGAGGTCGCGCTCGCGACGTCGGTGACGCGCAGGCGCGACAGCTTCATGATGCCGGCCGCGCCGCCCTCGCTCTCGGAGGCGTTCTTCGCGGTGAGCGAGTACCGCGTCGTCGGGTAGTCGGCCGGATCGAGATCGCCGTAGTTCGGCGCGACGAGCGCACCCTTCGTCACGGACTTCTCGAGGCTTACGTTCGGCGTGCCGTCGATCAGGTTGATCTGATCGTTATCGGTATCGACAGCGGGAGCGCCACCGCCCAACGGGTTCGCCTCGGCCCGGAAGACGTTATCGATGCAGCCGAAGTCGCCGGGCGCGGCACCGCAGTTGAAGCTCGCGTTGGAGGTGACCCACTTCGGCGATTCCTGAGCCGTGCCGCGTGCGCGGTCGCGCAGCTGCCAGTCGAGGGTGTACCCGCGAATCGCTGCCGAGGCGGAGACGCCCGACCCCACTGCGGGGGCTCCGATGTCGCCGACCTCGGGGGCGGCAGCGGCGGCGCGCGACTGCGCGTTCTCCTCGACGGTCAGGCGGATGCCGAGCGCCCAGCCGCGCTGGTTCGCATCCAGCGTGTACCCGACGAAGCCGTTCGACCCCATCCAGCCGTTCGTCGGCGCCGTGACGGCAACCCATTCCGTGCCGTTGTAGAGCTCGACCGCGGTGATCGAATCCCACTGCAGGGCGGGATCCTGCGCCAGAGTGATCGCCTTTACTCCTCGCAGATCGAACGCCTCGAACACGGTGCCGACGCCGTCCGCGGTCGGGTTGTTCGGGTCGGTGAGCACGACGCTCTCGTAGCCGGGCGCGGTCAGCGCCCAGCGCTGCTGCGAACTCGCGGTCGCACCCGACTGAGATGTGAGCAGATCGGGCTTCAGCCAGTTCTTGTCGGCCCAGAGCGGGCCGGGGCCGAACGCCTCATCGGGTCGAATGCTGCCGGTCGCGGTTGCCTCATCGTCATCCGTGACGACGCGGTCGCCCAGGGTGCCGGTGCCGTCGGCGGTCGCCGTGTTCTCGTACGGCGTCGCCTTGAGCGGGTCTTTCTCGTCGACCGGCGCCGTCGGAGCATCGCTCAGACGCAAGGTGTCGCGGGCCTCGAATCGGAGGTTCGGCTTCACATTGGTCGAGGTCGGGAAGCCGTTCGGGTTGGTGTAGACATACCGCACACCGGTGACATCAGCGCCGCCGGGCACCGGGATGTTCACGGCCGAATCGGTCGTGAGCGTCTCGAAGTCGGTCCAACCTCCGTCGGCATCGCGCAGCTGGATGACGAGGGTGCCACCGGCCGGCACCTGCACGGGTGCGACGATCTCGGTGAGGTCGTAGGCATCCCAGAAGGTGCCTGCGCCCTGGATCTCGTCGGTGACGACGATCTTAGTCGGCTTGGTCTGGCTGCCCGAGGCGGTGGCCGTCGTCGGCAGCTGCACGATGACGTCGTCACCGGGCTCGACGATGCTCGGGCTGACGCGCTTGTCGATGACGACATCGATGGCGGGCGCGACGACGGTGAGGTGCGCCTCGGCGTCATCGGCGACGGGGTCGAGGCCGTTGCGCTCGCCCGTGACGTCGACGACGTTCTTGAACGGACCGGCGGGCGCATTCGCCTCGCCGAGGTTCTCGCTCGTCTTGATCGAGTAGCGGATGTCGGCGAGCGCGCCGGGCTCGATGCCGGTCGTGCTGGTGTATTCGATCTCGAAGCCCGTGATCGCACCGGGTGCGGCGGGCAGCGGCGAACCGGCGGTGATGACCGGCAGCGTCTGTCGGTCGCCGTTCGGCAGGATCCAGGTGACGGTCGCCTCGGTCGCACCATTCGGCCAGGCGGCGTCCGGGTTCGTATTGTCGAAGCCCGCGAACGCCAGGTCATCGGAGAAGTACTCGGCGTCGGCGCCGTCGGCCGGTTCGCGCACGGTCAGCGAGTCGAGCGAGGTGCTCGCGGGCACGTTCTTGTTGCGGGCGTGGAGCACGACGCCGACGGTGTCGCCGCCGACCGCGGTGAGCGAGGTCAGTTCATTGCCGGAGGCGTCGAGGAACGACTTGCCCGCTTCGACCTCGATCTGCTCGGGGCCGACGACGAGGTTCGCTTCGGCATCCTTCGAAACCGGGGGCTGACCGTCGACCACGACCGTGGCGCGCACATCGTTCTCGGCCGTGTAGCCCTCTGAGATCTTGCCCTCGGTGGTGCGGTGCGTGCCGCGCTGCTCGACGTCGAAGCTCTGCGAGACGGCGGTGCCCGGAGCGAGATCGCCCGTGTAGGTGGTGCGCACACCGGCGATATCGCTCGGCGTCATCGTGTCGACCCAGGGAGTCCAGTTCCAGCTCGTGCCGTTCCAGTGGTAGACCTCGACGGTTGCCGATTCGGCCCCGGCGGGCAGGTTCGTGGTCGGGTCTTCCGGGTCCGCGAAACCGGCGAAGTCGACGTAGTTGAAGGGATTCGCGGCGTCGAGCGAGGTCGCGCCGTCGGGGGCCGCCGTGGGGTCGGCGGGGTCTTGCAGGGAAAGGCTCGTGGCGTTCACGTTCGAGGACTGCGTACCGCCGATCGTGACCTGCGAAGGCGCGCCGATCTGGAAGCCCTGCTCCGCCGGGCTCCAGGCTTTGGACGGCGTGACGTCGACGACGACGGGCACAGCGACCGAGATCGTGGCGTCATCGGTCTGCGTGATGGCCTCGTTGCCGTCGGCCTCGAACACCGCGGTATTGACCAGGTCCGCGTTGTTCCACTCCCAGTCCGGGGACAGGTCTTCCGGAATCTTGATCTGGTAGGTGAGCACGCCCTGATCATCTGCCGACATGCCGATGATGCCGTCGACTGCACGATTCACACCGACTGTGATCATGCGGTTCTCGACGCCTGCACCGATGGTGCCTGCGTTCCCGCCGCCATCGGTAACGCCGGGGAGCACCGTCGAGACATCGTTCGGGCTACCGTTCACGGTCGCCGAGAGACCGAGGATCTCCCAGCCTTCGAATGCGGCAGGAAGCACATCGGTCACCGTCACCGGGGCCACCACGCTCTGATTCTCGACGCTGAAGTTCACCGAGTAGGTCACGATCGTGCCCGGCGTCAGGTCGCGGACGGCATCCTGCCCGTCCACCTTCTTGACGAGCTGCAGCACCGAACTCGGCCCTGCGCTCGCAGCGGTCGAACCGAGCGCGACCGTGCCGATGCTCAGCGCGAAGGCGGCGATGACCGCTATTGCTTTCCTGGCTTTCGGGCGCCACGAAGTGCGCTCCCCAACGTTGCTACGCATGTGCGAAGAACTCCCCTGATGGTCCATGAACGCGAAGTCGCAGGTGCAGACCTCGGCAGAGATGAGGCGTCGAGCGATCTCCCCCAAGACCATGCTCAATTCGAGCGATGCTTCAGCACCCCCGATGAATCCCCAATGCGATCCTAACCGCTACTGAGAGATGACGCAAAAATTACGGACACAGGGACGATGCGATACGGATTATGGGAATGCCGTCGAGGCAGACACCGGTTCCCTGACACGGGCCGTTCGCACCGGCCGCGGCCCCGCAGCTTCAGAACAGGGTCGGCGCCGGCTCGCCCGGCACCGCCGCGGGCACCCGCTCGGGGCCGCCGGTCGATTCCGCGATCCGCCGCCCACCGCGGCGCTCGAGCCCGTGCTTGCGGATGAGCGGCCTGATGCGCCCCGCGAGCTCGAGCCGGTACGCCTGCGGGGCGCGGCTCGATGCCCCCGGGAAGAGCGCACGGTAGCGCGGCAGCAGCTCCGGGCAACGCTCTTCGAGCCACGCGAAGAACCACGGCTTCACATGCGTGCGCAGGTGCAGCGGGCCGTAGATGACCGAGCGCGCCCCGGCCGCGGCGATGTCGCGCAGCAACCGGTCGAGCTGCGCCGACGAGTCGGTGAGGTACGGCAGCACCGGCATCACGAACACCTCGGGCTCGAAACCCGCATCGCGCGCCGCCGCGATCGTCGCGAGCCGCGCGGCCGTCGTCGGGGTGCCGGGCTCGATCGCCTGCTGCAGCTCGGGGTCGCCGATCGCGATCGACATCGCGATATCGACCGGGGCGCGCTTCGATGCATCGACGAGCGCCGGCAGATCGCGCCGCAGCAGCGTGCCCTTCGTGAGAATCGACATCGGCGTCGAGGCTCGCGCCAAGGCGTCGATGATGCCGGGCATGAGGCGGTAGCGCCCCTCCGCCCGCTGGTACGGGTCGGTGTTGGTGCCGAGGGCGACCGTCTCGCGCCGCCAGCTCGGCCGCGCGAGCTCACGGCCGAGCACCTCGGAGACGTTCACCTTGACCACGATCTGCGAGTCGAAGCCGCGACCGGTGTCGAGTTCGAGGTAGCGGTGCGATCCTCGAGCGAAACAGTAGCGGCATGCATGGGAGCAGCCGCGATACGGGTTGATGGTCCACGAGAACGGCATCGACGAAGCGCCCGGTACGCGGTTGAGCGCGCTCTTCGCGATCACCTCGTGGAAGGCGATGCCCTCGAACTCGGGCACCCGAACGGTGCGCAGATGCCCGGGAACGGCGGCGACCTCGCCGAGCTCGAGCCCGGGCAGCGCCGGCAGCGCCGACGGCCCGGCACCATCCGCCGCACCGCGCGCCGACTGACCGCTCCACCTCATGCGATTATTCGAACACATGTTCGAATAATGCGCAAGGCGGGCGGCCCGGCGGTGGCGAGAACGCTACTTCTCGGCGGCGATCTCGATGTGGTGCTGAATCACCTCGGCGACCACGAAGTTGAACCACTTCTCGGCGAACTCGGGGTCGAGGTGCGCGTCTTCGGCGAGGCTGCGCAGGCGCGCGGTCTGCCGCGCCTCGCGGGCGGGGTCGGAGGCCGGCATCTCGTGCTCGGCCTTCAGCCGCCCGACCTCCTGCGTGCAGCGGAAGCGCTCCGCCAGCATGTGCACGAGCGCCGCATCGATGTTGTCGATGCTCGCTCGGAGGCTCTCGAGGCGCTGCTGCGGGGTCGCTTCGCTCATCGCATCACCCCACCAGGTCGTGCAGCACCACGACCTGTTCGCGCTCGGGGCCGACGCCGACGGCCGAAATGCGCGATCCGCTCATCGCCTCGAGCGTGCGGATGTAGTCCTGCGCGTTCTTCGGCAGATCCTCGAAGGTGCGGGCGCCCGAGATGTCCTCGGTCCAGCCCGGGAACTCCTCGTAGATGGGCTTCGCGTGGTGGAAGTCGCTCTGGTTCACCGGCATCTCGTCGTGGCGCACGCCGTTCACGTCGTAGGCGACGCACACGGGGATCGTCTCGAGGCCGGACAGCACGTCGAGCTTCGTGAGCACGAAGTCGGTCACGCCGTTGATGCGCGCGGCGTAGCGCGCGATCGGGGCGTCGTACCAGCCGCAGCGACGCAGGCGCCCGGTCGTCGTGCCGTACTCGTGGCCGACGGTCGCCAGGCGCTCGCCCATCTCGTCGAACAGCTCGGTCGGGAAGGGGCCCGCGCCGACGCGGGTCGTGTAGGCCTTGACGACCGAGATGACGCGGTCGATCTGGTGCGGCGGCAGGCCCGAACCGGTCGATGCGCCGCCCGCGGTCGCGTTCGACGAGGTCACGAACGGGTAGGTGCCGTGGTCGATGTCGAGCATGGTCGCCTGGCCGGCTTCGAAGAGCACCGTCTTCTCGTTCTGCATCGCCTCGTGCAGCAGCAGGCCGGTGTCGCAGACCATCGGCTCGAGCATCTCGCGGTAGCCCATGAGATCGGTGATCACCTCGTCGGCCTCGATGGCGCGACGGTTGTAGATCTTGACGAGCACCTGGTTCTTGAACTCGAGCGCGGCCTCGACCTTCTGCCGCAGAATGCTCTCGTCGAAGAGATCCTGAATGCGAATGCCGACACGGTTGATCTTGTCGGCGTAGGCGGGGCCGATCCCTCGCCCCGTGGTGCCGATCTGCCGCTTGCCGAGGAACCGCTCGGTCACCTTGTCGAGCGTGCGATGGTAGGCCGTGATGACGTGCGCGTTGGCGCTGACCTTGAGGCGCGAGACGTCGACGCCGCGGCTCGACAGCGCGTCGAGCTCCTGCTTCAGCACGCCGAGGTCGATGACGACGCCGTTCGAGATGACCGGCACGACGCCCGGGGTCAGAATGCCCGAGGGCAGCAGGTGCAGCGCGTACTTCTCTTCGCCCACCACGACCGTGTGGCCGGCGTTGTTGCCGCCGTTGAACTTGACGACGTAATCGACGCGACTTCCGAGCAGATCGGTCGCGCGACCCTTGCCCTCATCGCCCCACTGGGCTCCGGTGATCAGTACTGCGGGCATTTCAGCCCCTTCCTTTGCAGCTTAGGCAGATACTTCCCCAGTCTAGCGAAGCGCGCTCCCGGCAGCATTTCGGCCAGGGATCGCCTCGCGCCCGGCGGCTCGCCGAGGTTCGCTCCCTCCACGGTTCGGCCCGGCTTCGGCGCTACGCTCCTCGGAGCATCAGGTGCCGTGGAGCGGCCGCAGCCCACCCATTTCCGACAGCCCGCCAGCGCTCCGGCACGCGTGGATCACCCGCAGAATCGAGGCCCCGAATGTCGCAGAAGATCGCCGTACGCACCGAGCGCGCCCCGGCCGCACCCCACGCCTTCTCGCAGGGGGTGCGCAAGGGCGGCATGTTCCAGGTGTCGGGCCAGGGCGCGGTCGACCCCGCGACGGGCGAGCACATCGCGCCCGACGATGTCGCCGCGCAGACCGCGCGCACGCTCGAGAACATCCGCGCCATCCTCGAGGCCGGCGATGCGACGGTCGACGATGTCATCATGTTCCGCGTCTACCTGACGCGGCGCGAGGACTTCGACGGCATGAACGCAGCCTACGAGGCCTTCATCGCCGAACATGCTCCGAGCGGGGTGCTGCCCTGCCGCACGACCGTCTTCACCGGGCTGCCGCACCCCGACATGCTCGTCGAGATCGACGCGCTCGCGGTGATAGACCAGTCTACTTAATACCCAGCAACGTCCCCGGAAGCCATAGTGCGAGCTCGGGAACGAACGTCGTGAGCAGCAGCGTCGGCAGGTATGCGAATACAAGAATGCAGAGCATCGGCCGCAGCATGCCCTTCACTGGTGTATTGAAAATACGGGCTCCGAGGTATAGAAATGGAGCCGTCGGGGGCGTCACATTACCCATACCAAGGTTCACGCCCAAGATGGCCGCCATGTGATAGGGGCTGACTCCGAGTTCCAGGCCGATCGGCACAAGGATCGGCGCGCAGAGGAGCGTGCCGCTCACATCATCCATCAACATACCAATGACAATGAGGAACACATTGATCATCAACAGGATGACGTATTTGTTCTCCGAAACCAGCAGCAGTACATCCAGAATCTTGTCCGGAACGTTCTCCATTACCAGAATGCGGCTCAGCACCATGATCACGGCGAGCATCACCATGATGACACCGGTAGTATTCGCTGTCTCAACAAGGGTCTCCTTGAGCCCTTTCAGTGTGAGCTTCCGGTAGAAGAACATGCCGACAGGGATCGCATATACCACCGATACCGCTGCCGCCTCCGTCGGGGTCATGACGCCGAAGTAGATCCCACCGAGAATAATGACCGGCATTACCAGCGCAGGGGTAGCGAACAGAGTCGACTTGCGTGTATTAAGAAGCCACTCGCGCTTCGTGACAGGCGCGCTCAGCACGATGTTCTGATCGCGTCGGGACATCGTCCAACCGACGATCGATATGAGAACTGTCAAAATGAGGCCAGGGATCAGCGTCGAAAGGAAAGCTGCGAGCACCGACAACTGTGCCGACCATGCGAAGAGAATCTGGATCGAACTTGGCGGGATAAGCATGCCGATCGGCGCGGCGGCGGCAAGCACTGCGGCTGCAACACCCATGTTGTAACCGCGTGCACGCATTTTCGGTGCCATGATCGAACCGATCGCAGAGAGCGTGGCCGCCCCACTACCACTGATCGAACCGAAGACGGCACAGGTCACCGTCTGCACGATATTCAGCGCGCCTCGCACTCGGCCGACGAAGTTCTCGACCACGCCGACGAGCGCTTCACCGATTTCGCCCTTCGCCATGACACCGCCCGCCATAACGAATAGTGGTATCGCGAGCAGCACAACTCCGTTCAACGAATTGTAAGCGGTCGGAATCAGGAAGCTCGGCTCGTATCCAAGAGCAATCACCAGCCAGATGATGACCGCACCGAAGGCATACACGATCGGCACGCCGACCACGATCAGTGTAATGAGCAGGAGAAAACCAAAGATCAGCGCCATGAACGTACTTCTTCCATCATGTCGTCGTAGTTGTCATCAGATACCCGGAATGTGCGCACCGCGTGATAGCCCGTGTACAGGAACATCATCACGAAACCCACGAGCAGCGGCACATGCGCCAACACCAGTGGAATCTTGAGCGCGGACGTCCTCGCACCCCGATCAACGCTCCACAGCACATAATCGAAGCTCCACTTCGCAAACACCACGAGCACTAGGAGACTCACTCCAAGCACAAAGAGCCGGTGTACGCGTTTAGCACGAGGGCTCTTCAACAGATTCTCGATCAGGTTGCCCTGAATATGATTATCGTTCCGACTTGCATAGAGCCCACCGACCCAGTACAGCCAGATCGCGATCACACTGACCATCTCCTCCATGCCGAGAAAATCAACATGGAGCACATAACGCGTGATTACACCAACGGTGACGAGGCCCGCGGTGAGGATGCTCGTGATGATGAGCACAGCCCGCTCAAGCCGCAGCAACGGGCGCCACAGTTCTTTTTGCTTCACTCTTACCTCGTTCCAGGACGCACTCCTGCAGAAAGGTGGGGCCGGGGTATGTGCCTGCCTCGGCCCCTCCCTACTCCTGCCTAGTTCTGCGCCTTCATTAGAACGCCGAGCAGTTCCTCGCCGAGCACCTTCTCGTACTTCGGCCAAGCGACTTCGCGAACGTGCGTCGCCATCGCGTCGAGCTCGTCCTGCGTCGGTTCGTAGATGTCGATACCTGCATCCGCCATGGTCTTCATGGCATCCTCATCGAGAGCCTCACGCTCGTCGGCCACCAGGAGCGCTTCGGCAGCAAAGGTCTCCTGCATGATTTCCTGTTGTTCCGGCGTCAGGCTTTCGAAGGTGTCCTTATTCACGATCGTGACTACCAGTTCCATAATGTAGCGAGAGTCGACGAACTGTTTGATGACATCGCCGAACGAAGTCTGATTCACATAGGCGGATCCGCCCACCCAGCCGTCAGCCACACCGGTCTGCAAGGCGGAGTAGAGATCCGCATATGGCACCGACACTGTGTTGTAACCCATTGCTTCGGCGGTCCACAAGAACGAGTCGACCGGAGGAACACGCACAAGCTGCGGATGCTTCTTTCCGGGATCCATCGGATCACTGAGCGGATCGACCATGCCGACACCCATGAAACCGTCGAGATAGATATTCAGGGTTTCAATCCCCTGCTCACCCTGAATCTCATTGAGTTCGTTGAAGAACTCAGAGCCCGGGGCGTAGAGTTCCTTGGCCTCGTCGAAGGTGGTCACAAGGTACGGCATGGTCAGCATTTCGAGGCGCTCGTCAAAGTTTGTGGGAATGGTGATGGTCGCCATGTCAATGGTGCCTGCCATCACTTCTTCATACACCTGTGTATAGTCGCCCAATTGGTTCGACGGGTAGACTGAAATACTCACCTCGCCATCAGTCTGCTTCTCGATCTCGGCTGCTGCCCGCTCAACCGATTGAACATCCGCATGTTCTTCGGGGTACATGGTTGCAAGCTTCAGCTCTGTGCCGCCCGCCGGCGCCCCTCCGGCGCTACCTCCAGAACAGGCAGCGAGCGTGCCGACCATGGCAACCGCCAAACCGACGGATATCATCTTCTTCTTCATTGTCTACATCCTTTCGACCTTGAACTGATTGAAACTTCCGAGCTATGCGGGCCCTGCACAATAGAGCACGGCCATCTTTGGAGCCGCTACAGCGGAAGGACGGTTCCGATGCCCTGGTCAAGCGCTTGCACGTAGAGGTTCTTCGCCGTCGCGATATCGGCGAGACCGGTCCCGATATTAACGGTCATGATGCACTCGCTCTCACTCTCACGCCCCGGATGCTTTCCGACGATCATTTCCCCAAGTTCCAACGGCACTTCGTCGAATCCCCTAAAGAAGCCCATCTCTTTGAAGCTCTCGAACTGCCCCTGGTCGTCGGTGAAGAACTTCGAAAACGGCGCCCCTGATGCTGCCTCAGGCGTGTACAGCGCGAGGTCGTCGACAGGCAGCGCTGTGGCGCCCGGCTTGATCATGTCGGCGGTGATGAACTCCCATTCCGGCTTCACGATGCTGGGAACGGCCGAGAACAGCAGGTCACAATCGATCACCGCCTCTTCCCGCTGCCCCACGATCTGAATATCGAGCTGCGGGTAGAGCGCACTCATCTCCCGGCGATATTCTTCAGCGGCAGCAGGGTTGCCGTCGAACACCCGCACTGACTTAAGATTCGGCATCGTGCAGACCAGTGCTTCGAGGTTGATACGGCCCTGAACTCCGGTGCCGATTACGCCAAGGCTTTCTGATGATTCGTTAGCGAGGTATTTGGCGGTCAGTCCAGTCACCGCGCCTGTGCGGACCATCGTGATCCACGTGCAATCCATCACCGCGAGGGGAATGCCGGTATCGACGTCGTTGAGCAGGTAAAGACCACTGATGTAAGGGTGCCCGAGTTCGCGTGCGTGCACGTATCCCGAGACGACTTTGACTCCTGCAGCTTCCATCGCCGGAATGAACGCGGGCATGGAATGAATGAAATCACCCGGGTGGGTATCGGTCAGGGTATGCAGCGCGGTTTTCGCGGGCATTGCGTAGTCACCGCGCCCCTTCTCCCGATACGCCGATTCCATCCAATCGATCACCGTCGGCATCGTGACACCCAGGCTTTCGACCTGCGCACGGTTGAGGTAGAGGAGATCTTTTCCCAGTTCCATAGAGGTGTTGTCCTTGCTCGCTACGTATACGCGACGCGCCGGCGCCTCGGGGAGAGAACTCGCCGGGCGCCAGATCGCAATCTGCGTCCTATGACGTGGCCTCGCCTCGCAACCGACACCGTAGAATTCGCGGGCCGCCTCAGCGGGGAGCACGTTAAATTACATTCAACGGCAGGCCGCGAGCCGTGTCATTGGCATTCTGACGAAAAGAATCAATGACTATTGCTACAGACGTAGCAATAGCTAGGTCTGTTGTATTTCCTCGACAAGATGTCCGATCGAAGACCTGGTCAAAGCAATCCTCAGCCACAGATCGAACGCAAGGAAGCGATGCCCAGTCATCTGAAGGTTTACTCCCGTCGCACCCTGGAGCTGCTGTATCCGGTAGTGCATCGTCGTACGGTGCACCGACAGCAGTTTCGCGGCTTCTCCGATACCCGCTCCGGAATGCAGCAGTGCCCCGATCGTCTCGAACGCGAAGCCATCTTCATCGAGCAGCATGCTTTCGAGCATCCGAAGCCCCGCCGACTGTGGAGTTCCGGGTGGCAGAGTAAGAGATCTCGCCAACCCCTTGATCTGCGGCCACGCAAGCAGAGGATCCGGTCCGCCAAGATGATGTCCGAGGAATGCGGCTAGAACCGATTGTGCGTACAGTTCGCGCACCGCTGTGATATCTCCGAGCTCACTCAACCCGAAGCTTCCCCGCGTTGGTCCTCGGAACTCGTCTCCGCAGAGTGATGAAGCAGCGAGTGCAAAACGGTCGATCATAGCCGTGAGGTCGGATTCGTTCCCCACTTCCCGACGGTACACCGCGACGCTTAATCCATCTGGCTCTACGCTGCCAACGAATCGGAAACCGTGATCGATAATGTAATCGGGAAGGTCCCGCATGAATGCATCGGCACCCGCACGGAATTCATCACGCACGTCATCGCAGTAATAGCTCACCACGGCGAAGCAATGCCGAACGCCCTCCGGCGCTTCGAACTGCATCAATGACTCCCGATGAGTTGGACGTCCGGAAATCAAATCGAAAAGCTGAGACTGACGACCTGCATCACGGAACGAACCTTTATCAAGACGCTCCGCAAGCAATTCACGCATCCGAGAAAGGTAGCTCTCGATGAGCTCCTCTTGCAGTTCCCTTCCCAGATCCATGAACCACAGGAATGCGACAAGTTGTCCTTCGATATAGATGCGATACCCGATCCTCGGCAGAATCGACAACTCATCATTCCCCGGGACATGGATCGGCCCCTCCGCCCCATGCGCAAGATATGGTGCGAAGAATTCTCGGTACGCAGGCGGAATCTTGCGCTCAAGCATGAGTATCATCCGGTACTCATCAGCATCACCGTAATGCCGACTGACGGCGAGCAAGCGTCCCGCGGCATCGTCGACCGCCACAGACTGATGAATCCGGGCCGCTAGGGCATCGGCAAGGCCCTGCAACTCATCAATGAGACTCGGACGATCCATACTGCTATTGCGCGTCGAGCGCCGCGATCGCCGCGGGGTCGGCCCCGTTCAAGAACTCGGTGAGGCGCTCGACCTCGCTCGTCTCGCCGATGCGGCCGGCGGAGCGGCGCAGCGCGTAGAGCGCCCGCAGCACGCCGCGGTTCGGCTCGTGCGACCACGGCACGGGGCCCGCGCCCCGCCAGCCGGCCCGACGCAGGGCGTCGAGCCCGCGGTGGTAGCCGACACGGGCGAAGGCGTACGCTTCGATCTCGCGCCCATCGGCATTCGCGGCATCGGCCAGCACGGCCCATGCCAGCGGCGAATCGGGGTGCTCGCGCACGATCGCTTCGGCATCTGCGCCCGCGGCGAGCGCGGCCTCGACCGCGCCGTCGGTCTGCAGCAGCGTGGGCTCGGGCCCGAGCAGGTTCTCGCCGATCATGCCCGCGCCTACCGGAAGTTCACGAACTGCAGTGCAGTGTCCACATCGGCGCCCTTGAGCAGCGCGATGGTCGACTGCAGGTCGTCGCGGCTCTTCGACGAGACGCGCAGCTCATCGCCCTGGATCTGCGACTTCACGCCCTTGGGGCCCTCGTCGCGGATCAGCTTGTTCAGCTTCTTCGCGGTCGCCTGGTCGATGCCCTCCTTGAGCTTCGACTCGATGCGGTACTCCTTGCCGCTGGCGTAGGGCTCGCCGGTGTCGAGCACCTTGAGCGACATGCCGCGCTTGATGATCTTCGACTGCAGCACGTCGAGCACCGCGTTCGCGCGCTCCTCGGAGTTCGCCTTGATCAGGATCATGCTCTCGCCGCTCAGCGACACATCGGCCCCGACGCCCTTGAAGTCGTAGCGCTGCTCGACCTCCTTGCGCGCCTGGTTGATCGCGTTCTCGACCTCCATCGAATCGATCTTGCTCACCACGTCAAACGAAGAATCAGCCATGCGCTCCAGCCTACCGGGCAACCCCGACTGCAGGGATCGCTCCCCGCGCCGCCACCCGCATCGTTGAATGTTTCGTAATAGATGAAATAACCTTCACGAATACTTTGCTACACTCTTCGTTGGTTCGGGTGCACTGCGGCCCCGTCGCACAAGCCGCAGCCGCGCCTGTGCGACGGGTCGCGGAGCCGCCCCTCAACTTGTCGCGTCGACGAGCCGCATCGCTCGCACGCGCCACGCTTCGCAACTCTCGGAAGGACTCCTCGTGTCAACACCCACGGCGACCGCCCAGCAAGCCGCCCGCAAGCGCCGCCTCCCTGCCTGGATGACCTCGTTCGGCTGGCAGATCCTCGCCGGCCTCGTGCTGGGTCTCGTGCTCGGCACGGTCGCCCTGCAGCTCGGCTCCGACGCCGAGGGCAACGCGAACGGCCTCCAGGCCACCCTGAAGGTGCTCGGCTCGAGCTATGTCAGCCTGCTCAAGGCCGCCGTCGTGCCCCTCATCTTCACGGCGATCGTGTCGAGCATCGTCGGCCTGCGCAAGGTCACGAACGCCGCCCGCCTCGCCGGCCAGACCCTGCTCTGGTTCGCGATCACGGCCCTCATCGCGGTGTCGATCGGCATCGTGCTCGGCACCGTGCTGCGCCCCGGCGCCGTCGCCTCGCAGAGCCTCGAGACCGGCGACCCGTCGACGGTGGGCACGTGGTGGAACTTCCTCATCGGCCTCGTACCGACGAACTTCCTGGGCCTCGGCGTCGGCGCTTCGGTCGACGAGACCACGGGCGCGATCAGCGCCGCCGCGAACTTCAACGTGCTGCAGGTCATCGTGATCTCGGCGGCCGTCGGCATCGCAGCGCTGAAGATCGGCAAGAAGGCGGAGCCTTTCATCGCGCTCACCGAGTCGGCGCTCGCCATCATCCAGAAGGTGCTGTGGTGGATCATCCGCATCGCCCCGATCGGCACCATGGGCCTCATCGGCAATGCGATCGTCGAGTACGGCTGGGACAAGATGGGCTCGCTCACCGCGTTCGTCGGCGTGCTCTACCTCGGCCTCGCGCTGGTGCTGTTCGTCGTCTACCCGATCCTCGTGAAGACGCACGGCCTCTCGATCAAGCAGTACTTCTCGGGCGTCTGGCCCGCCGTGCAGCTGGGCTTCGTGAGCCGCTCATCGATCGGCACGCTGCCCCTCACCGAGCGCGTCACCGAGCGCAACCTCGGCGTGCCCCGCGGCTACGCTTCGTTCGCGGTGCCGCTCGGCGCCACGACCAAGATGGACGGCTGCGCCGCGGTCTACCCGGCGGTCGCCGCGGTCTTCATCGCCCAGTTCTTCAACATCGACCTCTCGATCATGCAGTACCTGCTGATAGTGATCGTCTCGGTCGTGGGTTCTGCGGCGACGGCGGGCACGACCGGCGCGATCGTGATGCTCACGCTGACCCTCTCGACGCTGGGCCTGCCCCTCGAGGGCGTCGGCCTGCTGCTCGCGGTCGACCCGATCATCGACATGGGTCGCACTGCGGTCAACGTCGCGGGCCAGGCGCTCGTGCCGACGATCGTCGCGAAGCGCGAGGGCATTCTCGACGAACAGCTCTACAACGCTCCGCGCAAGGGCCTCGCGTTCGATAACGACGACGTCGACGAAGCACTGGAGCAGCCGGCCACCGAGGCACCGGCCGCCGAGGCACCGGCCGCCGAGGTCGGCACTGCAGCAGAAGCCGAGCCGGCTCGCGCGTAACCCGCGCTGCTGCACGGGCAGCCCGACCTGCCCGCTCACATGCGAATGCCCGATCTGGTGCGTTATTCCGAGGAATACTGCACCAGATCGGGCATTCGCGTGCGGTGAGGCCCTGAGGTCGTGAGGCCGTGCTCGCCTACCTGACCGAGGCCCTGCGCATCGCGAACCAGGTGGCGACGAGGCACACGATGACGGCGATGACGGTTGCGACGCCGAGGCCCGCCACTGTGACCGAGGCGATGATCTCGCCGATGCGCGGCGCGATGATCAGCACGCCGAGCGCGACGACGAGGCCGAGGGCGAGGCCGACGACGGCGGGTCCCTTCGGGCCGAAGCGCACCCATACCGCACCGAACATGCCGCCCGCCGTCAGGCAGAAGAGCACGCCGACGAACGAGCGCACGACGAGTGCCACCGGGTCGCCCGCGCCGACCACGTAGGTGTCGAGCACGTAGACGCCCGCGAACCAGTGGTTCGTGACGAGCTCGAGCCCGAGCAGCACGAGCAGCAGCAGTGCGATGTACGCCGACTGCACCGCGTTCGCGATGACGGTGCCGAGGATGAAGTCGCGGCGCGTCGTGCCGAGCGCGAGCGCGAACGGATACGTCGTGGCGATGGCCTGCACCCCGTAGTAGATGAGGAACCCCGGCAGCGCCCACATGATGGCGCTGTTGTACCGGGCCCCCTCGATGTACTCGGTCGTCGAGGCGGCATCGCCGAGCGCTCGCTGGATGGCGATCGCGATGACGACCGAGATCGCCATCACGATCGCGAGGATCATCAGGGGCGCCACCATGAAGGTGGAGGCCTTCACCAGATGCAGGCGGGTGACTTTCAGTATGCGGTTCATGATGCGCTCCTTCCGTTGTGCGCTGCTCCGGCGAATGCGCCGGATTCCCGGTCGCCGCCGGCAGTACCTTCGTCCGCACCCTCGACCGATTCGCCGACGCCGAGGGCCGCGACCAGATCCTGCAGCGACACCGCGCTGATCTCGAGCCCGTCGACCTCGGCCGCCTCGCGGTCGGCCTGCGATACGGCGCGGCCGATCACGGCGGTGCCGAGGCCGCCGATCGTGCGCCGCGAGAGCACGGGGCGCCCGGCGACGAACTGCTCGAGCGCGCTCGAGCGACCGGCCACCTGGTAGGCGCCGCCCCTGAACTCGTCGACGTCGCTGTGGCGCACGACGCGCCCCTGGTCGAGCACGATGACGCGCTCGAGCATGCGATCCATCTCGTCGATCAGGTGCGTCGAGAGGATGATGGTGCGCGGGTGCTCGCCGTAGTCGCGCAGCAGCTCCTCGTAGAAGATGCCGCGCGCGGTCGCGTCGAGGCCGAGGTAGGGCTCGTCGAAGAAGGTGATGGGAGCGCGCGACGCGAGGCCGATCACGATACCGAGGGCCGAGAGCTGCCCGCGCGAGAACTTCTTCACGATCGGCTTCTCGGGGATGCGGAAGCGCTCGATGAGCCGGTCGGCCAGCCCGCTCGACCAGTTCGGGTAGAAGATCTTCGCGGCGGCGATCGCGTGCTTGAGCTTGTAGTCGTCGGGGTAGCGCTGGTTGTCGCGCACGAAGCACATGCTCTCGATGGCCTCGGGGCGCTCGAACGGGTCGCGCCCGCCCAACAGCACCTGGCCCGAGGTCGGGCGATCCTGCGCGGTGAGCAGCGACATCAGGGTCGTCTTGCCGGCGCCGTTGCGGCCGAGGAGGCCGGTGATGACGTCGGCCTCGATGTCGAGGGTGACGCCGTCGAGGGCGCGGGTGCCGCGGTAGCTGCGCGTGAGGTCGCGGGTGGAGATGGCGGTGGTCATCGGGCTTCCTCCTGGTTCCGGAGTTCGGGTTCGGCGGCCTGCGCGGCCGCCTCGGTCTGCTGGTCGATGATCGCGACGATCTCGGCGGGGCCGAGGCCGAGCGAGCGTGCCTCCGCGAGCAGCGGGGCCACGAAGCGCACGGCGAACGAGCGGCGGCGCTCCTCGGCGATGAGGGATCGCGCCCCCGGCGCCACGAACATGCCGATGCCGCGCTTCTTGTAGAGCACGTCGCGCTCCACGAGCAGGTTGAGCGCTTTGCCGGCGGTCGCGGGGTTGATCTGCAGGTGCGCCGCGAGTTCATTGGTCGATGGCACTGCTTCCTCCTCTGCGTAGATGCCCCGCAGCACCTCATCGGCGATGCGGTCGGCGAGCTGTTGGAAGATCGGGCGGCTGTCGTCGAACACTCGATCCCTCCGTTCACTGGTTAATTACTTCACTAACGAACCTACGTACCTCGCGCGCATCTGTCAAGCGTTCGAGCGAAATGGCCGACGCGCCGGCGCGGGCGACGCCGTATCCTGGTGTCCGTGAGCGAGGCGGAGCGGCAGCAGTCGGGCATCAGGTACGTCGCCATCGGCGACAGCTTCACGGAGGGCGTCGGCGACGAGCAGCCCGACGGCTCGGTGCGCGGCTGGGCCGACCTGGTCGCGCAGGGCCTCGCCGACGCGACGGGCGAGACGGTGCACTACGCGAATCTCGCCATCCGCGGGCGCCTGCTCGCACGCATCATCGCCGAGCAGCTCGAGCCCGCGCTCGCCCTCGGTCCGACCCTCGTGAGCTTCAACGGCGGCGGCAACGACATGCTGCGCCCGGGCACCGACATGGCCTGGATCACCGCCGAATCCGAACAGGCGCTGCGCCGCATCCAGCAGACCGGCGCGACCCCGCTGCTGCTCGCGGGTGCGAACCCCACGGCGGGCCTCCCCGGCGGCGAGCGCGTGCGGCGCAAGGGCGACGAGCTGGTGCGGGCGGCGACAGGGATCGTCACGCGCCTCGGCATCCCGTTCACCGATAACTGGAGCGACGCCGAGCTCGCTGGCCGTCAGTACTGGTCGCACGACCGGCTGCATCTGGCGCCGGTCGGGCATCACCGGGTTGCCGCGAACGTGCTGCGCACCCTCGGCTACGAGCCGCCGGCCGACTGGGTGTTCGCGGCCGAGGCGACGCCGGCCCCGACGGCGCGCGAGCAGCTGCGATACACGCGCGAGCACGTGCTGCCGTGGATCGGCCGGCGCATCACCCGCCGTTCGAGCGGCGACGGACGCACCGCGAAGCACCCCGCCTGGGTGGCCGTCGACCCGCGCTAGTCGCGGGCGCAGCCGGCAGGCGGCCGACCGACGTCAGCTCGCGAGCGCTGCCTCGATCGCGGCGCGGATCGCGGGGTCTTCGGGCGTCGTCGCCGAGCGGAACCGCACGACCCGAGGCGCTCCCCCGCCGGCCGGGTCGCGGTCGACGACGAACTTCTCGAAGTTCCAGCGCACGAGCCCGGCCTGCCCCTCCGGGTCGCGGCCCTTGCGCAGCTCCTTGAAGAGCGGGTCGGTGCCGCGGCCGTTCACCTTCGTCTTCGCGAGCAGGCGGAACGCGACGCCGTAGTTCAGCGTGCAGAACTCGGCGATCTCGGCATCGGTACCCGGCTCCTGCATCAGGAACTGGTTGCACGGGACGCCGACGACGGTGAGACCGCGCGGGCCGAACTCCTCGTGCAGCGCTTCGAGCCCCGCGTACTGCGGCGTGAACCCGCACTTCGATGCGACGTTCACGACGAGGGCGGCGCCCGGAGCGATGTCGCCGAACTTCGCCCGCTCGCCGCCGGGCAGCTGCACTTCGATGTCCCTGATCATGCCGCCCACGCTACTCCTCGAACCCGTGCGGCGCTCAGGAGACGATCGGCGCCCCGTCGAGCTCCGCGACGAGCGCCGGCAGCTCGCTCATGCGCCGGAACACGCGCGACGCTCCCGCAGCGAGGAGCACGTCGGCGTCGGTCGAGACCGGTCCGCCGTACGAGAAGCCGAGCACGGTCGCTCCAGCCGCGACGCCCGCGGTCACGCCCGCAACGGTGTCCTCGACGACGAGCGCGTCGACGGGGTCGATGCCGAGCGCCCGCGCGGCCGCCAGGTAGACGTCGGGCGCGGGCTTCGAGCGGGGCATCTCCATGCCGCTGAACACCCTGTCGCCGAAGTAGCCGGCGATGCCGGCCTTCGCCAGTTGCATCTCGACCTTGGGCCGGTCGGCGCCGGTCGCGCAGGCGATGCGGCCGCCGAAGTGCCGCGACACCGCGGCCACGGCTTCGGGGGCGCCGGGGATCGCCTCGAGATGCGCTCGCAGACGCTCGTCGCGCAGCGCCCGGAAGCCGGCGAGCCAGTCTTCGGTGATGCGGAACCCCGTGTGCTGCTCGATGACGCGCCACTCGTCCTTCAGCGCCCGCCCGATGAAGCGGCGCAGGCAGTCCTCGGACGAGATCGGCCACCCGAGCTCGTGCAGCATCTCGCGCAGCGTGCCGTTCGTGATGAGCTCAGAGTCGACGAGCACGCCGTCGCAGTCGAAGAGCACGCCCGCGAAGCGGCCGCGCGGCGAGTCGATTCGCCCCTCGTCCCGGTACGTCGCCGCACACTCGTCGACAGCGGTCTCCTCGGCCATGCGCGCTCCTCCGTTGCATCCCGCCCGGTACCCGCGGCACCGGCCGTTCGCCTCCCATTGTGGCCCACCCGCCGCGGGGCTCGGCATCGCGAGACGCACCCGTTTGCGCGAAACGCACCCGTGAACACCGTAGTCACGCCGTCATCTCGGGCACAAGGGGGCGCCTCGCACCACACGCTGAGAGCCTTCGGGAGCATTCCGGTTTTCCCTCTTCATACCGCGGGATGAGCGGAATGGTACTTCAGGATGATGCGGCGCCCCCTCCGCGCACGGCAGTGTGGAATCATCGACCGTTCCGCGGGCTCCGCGCCCCGCCGCGGTCGCCGATGCACGACGACGAAAGCGATCATGACCTTCCTCACACGCACCAGCCTCAAGAACCGGCTCATCGTCGGCCTCACGACCCTCGCCGTCGCGGTGGTCGGCCTCTTCTCCATGAGTGCGCTCAAGCAGGAGCTCATGCCGACGATGCAGGTGCCGATGGCCTTCGTGAGCGTGCAGTCCCAGGGCCTCGCACCCGAGGAGATGGCGCGCACCATCACGGAACCGGTCGAGCAGGCGCTGCAGGCGGTGCCGGGCGTCACGAAGGTCTCGTCGACGACGTCGAGCGGTTCGGCCGAGATCATGGTCGAGTGGTCGTTCGGCGAGAACGACGACGAGACGTTCCGCGCCGTGCAGGGCGCGGCCGATGCGCTGAAGGCGGGCTTCCCGACCGGCACCGAGGTGGCCGCGTTCTCGGGCGGCTCCGATTCCATGCCCGCGATGATGCTGAGCGCCGGCAGCGAGCAGGGCGAAGACGGCGCCGCGTTCGGCGAATCGATCGCCGGCACCGTAGTCCCCGCACTGCAGGGCGTGCCGGGGGTGCGGAAGGCCGAGCTCGCCGGGCAGGAGCAGCAGCGCATCATGATCGATCTGCGCCCCGCAGACGTCGCAGCGCTCAAGGTCGACCCGGCGATGCTCGACGCCGTACTCCAGGCGCACGGCGCGGCCCTGCCCGCGGGCGCCGCCGAATCCGAGAACGGCCAGACCTCCGTCACCGTCGGCGTGCCGCTCGGCGCCGAGGGCACCGCCGAGACCGCCATCGCCGAGATCGGCGCGCTGCCCATCGCGACCGCCGATGCCGAGGGCAACCCGGTCATCGTGACCGTCTCGCAGTTCGCCGACGTGCACCTCGAGACGAAGCCGGCGACGAACATCTCGCGCGTCAACGGCAAGCCCGCGCTCACGCTGCAGATCATGCCCGAGCAGGGCGCCAACGTCGTCGACATCTCGCACGCCGTGAACGCCGAGCTCGACCGCCTCTCCCCGATCGTGCACGCCGAATTCGTGACGATCTTCGACCAGGCGCCGTACATCGAGCAGTCGATCCACGACCTCTCGGTCGAGGGCGGGCTCGGTCTGCTCTTCGCCGTGCTCGTGATCCTCGCATTCCTGTGGTCGTGGCGTTCGACGATCATCGCGGCGATGTCGATTCCGCTGTCGTTGCTCATCACGCTCATCGGCCTGTGGTGGAGCGGCAACACGCTCAACATTCTCACGCTCGGCGCGCTCACGATCGCGATCGGCCGCGTGGTCGACGACTCGATCGTCGTGATCGAGAACATCAGCCGCCGCCGCGGCGACGGGCCGCTGACCGTCGAGGGCGTGGTCGCGTCGGTGCGCCAGGTCGCGGGCGCCATCACCGCGTCGACGCTCACTACGGTCGCCGTGTTCCTGCCGATCGCGTTCGTCTCGGGCATCGCCGGTCAGCTCTTCCGCCCCTTCGCCGTGACCGTGTCGATCGCGCTGCTCGCATCGTTGTTCGTGGCGCTCACGATCGTGCCGGTGCTCGCGTACTGGTTCATGAACCGGCGGGCGAAGCGCGGCGGCCCCGGCGCCGTCCGCGCACCGGGCGCAGACCCCGACCCCCACGACGACCTCGCCGAGATCCACACCGCACCCGACCGCCTGCAGAGCACCATCATGCCGGCGCTGAACGCGACCCGCCGCCACCCGGTCATCACGCTCGTCGGCTCCGTGCTCGTGCTGTTCGGCACGATCGCGATGAGCTCGCTGATCCCGACCGACTTCCTCGGCTCGTCGGGCGCCGAGAGCCTGCAGGTCATGCAGACTCCGACGAAGGAGCAGTCGAAAGATCTCGTGAAGGCCGCCGAACCCGTCGAGCAGGCGCTCGCGAAGGTCGACGGGGTGAGCGACGTCATCACGTCGATCCCGGTCGGCGGCAGCGGCATCGCGGGCGAAGACCCGACCGTGAGCTACGACGTGCAGCTCGACGACGGCGCCGACGCGACCGTCGTGAGCGACGCCGTCGGCGACGCCCTCGACCGGGTGAAGGATGCGGGCGAGGTGAAGCTGCTGACGCAGGACGCCTTCGTGGCGGGAGCCGCGGGCTCGGGCATCGCACTGCAGATCCGCGGCAACGACCCGGCGGCGCTCAGGCTCGCGAGCGAGAAGCTCGAGCAGGAGCTGGCAGATGCGCGGGGCGTGCAGTCGGTCGAGAGCGACATCAAGGGCGATCAGCCCGTCGTACGCGTGAAGCTCGACGAGGTGCTGGCCGCGAAGCTCGGCTTCGACCGCGCCACGGTCGCGAAGGCGGTGCAGGACGCGCTCGAGGGCCGCCACGCCGGCCGACTCATGCTCGAGGGCAACGAGCGCGACATCGTCGTGCGCACGCCGGGGGCCGAGCGCACTGCCGAGAAGATCGGTGAGATCATGCTGCCGGTCACCCCGCAGCAGACCGCCGAGGCGCAGAAGGTCGCGAACGACGCGCTGCGCGAGAAGGCCGAGGCCCAGGCCGAGGAGGCCCGCATCAAGGGCGAGAACGAGCTCGCGAAGCAGATCGGCGAGGCCGCGAACGCGCGCGCCGAGATGGCCGCGCAGCTCGACCAGCTGAACGCCCAGCTGGCGCAGCTCTCAGCCGCCCCGGTCGTGACCGCGCCCCCGGCCCCGCCGGGCCCCCAGCCGTCGCCCGAGGAGGAGGCCGCGGCCGCCGCCGAGGCCGAGCGCCAGGCGCAGATCGCGGCCCTGCAGGAGGCCATCGCGGGAGTGCGCTCAGGCATCGAAGGCGCCGACGAGCAGATCGCCGCGATGCGCGAATCGCAGGCCGAGGCAGCGCAGCAGATGGCCGAGCAGGAGGCCGCCGAGGCCGAGCAGAAGGCCGCCGCCCAGATCACGGGCACCGCGATCCCTGTCTCTGCCATCGCGGCCGTCGAGGAGGAGCAGACCGCCCCCGTGATCATGCGCACCGATGGCGAGCGCCAGGTGACGCTGACCGTCACGCCGAAGTCGGGGCAGCTCGATGCGGCGAGCGCCGCGATCGACCGGGCCATCGCCGAGACCGACCTGCCTGGGGGCGTCGTGTTCGACCTCGGAGGCGTGAGCGCCGAGCAGGATGAAGCCTTCGCGCAGCTGGGCTTCGCGATGCTCGCCGCGATCATGCTGGTGCTGCTCGTGATGGTGGCGACGTTCCGCAGCTTCCGCGGACCGTTCGTGCTGCTCGTATCGATCCCGTTCGCGGCGACCGGCGCCATCCTCGGGCTGCTCATCACCGGCACCCCGCTCGGGCTGCCCGCGCTCATCGGCCTGCTGATGCTCATCGGCATCGTGGTCACGAACGCGATCGTGCTCATGGATCTCGTGAACCGGCTGCGCACGGCGGGCGCCTCGCTCGACGAGGCGGTGGAGCACGGCACCCGACTGCGCCTGCGCCCCATCCTGATGACGGCCGCCGCAACCATCTTCGCGCTCATCCCGATGTCGCTCGGCCTCACCGGAGGCGGCGTGTTCATCTCGAAGCCGCTCGCCATCGTCGTGATCGGCGGCCTCGTATCGTCGACGCTGCTGACGCTCGTGCTCGTGCCGATCCTCTACACGCTCGTCGAGCGGCGGCGCGAGAACGTGCGGCTGAAGCGGGCGCGGCGGCGGGCGCTGAAGATCGTGTGGACGCGCAGGTTCGCGCCGGGGCAGCCGGCAGCGCTCGCGGCCGCCGCGGAGAACGATCGAGCGGTCACCGAGGTGCTCGACGATCTCGGCGACGGTTCCGCCTCGGACGACGGTTCGGGAGCGCGCCCGGGCGGCCCGAACCGCGGGGCCTGAAGCCCCGGGGTCTGAGGCCCGGGACTGAAGCCCCGTGGTCTGAGGCCCCGGGGTCTGAGGCCCCGCCCAGACTCGCCGCCGGGCGCGCAACCGCCTGCAGCGCCCGGCGGCGCACCTACCGTGGAGCCGAATGGTGCACACATCCCCCTTCGGTGCACCGTTCGGCTCCACGTTTCTCTGCGCTCAGCGCGCGGGTTCGCGGGGGAGCATGCACCGGCAGGGATCATGCCCCGGCAGATGTCACGCCGCGCGGCAGCGGGCGCAGAGCCCGAAGAGGTCGACGACGTGCTCGATCTCGGAGAAGCCGTGCTCGGCGGCGACGCGAGTCGCCCACTCCTCGACGACGGTCGCCGACAGCTCCACCGCCGTGCCGCAGCCGCGGCAGATGAGGTGGTGGTGGTGCCCCTGGGTCGCGCACGAGCGGAACAGGTTCTCGCCCTCGGGCGATTGCAGCGAGTCGGCCTCGCCCGTCTCGCTGAGGCTCGATAGCGCACGATAGACGGTCGCGAGCCCGATCGTCGAGCCGCCGCCGCGCAGCGCCTGATGCAGCTGCTGGGCGCTGACGAATCCGTGCGCCTCGGCGAGCGCCGCGCGCACGGCTTCGCGCTGCCACGTGTTGCGCTTCGGCTGCGTCATGCTCCACCTCCGACTCCGATGCCGCTTCCCACCGTAGCGCGAGCTCCGCCGGCCGCGGTGAGCCCGGCGACGAACTCGGCCAGTCGACGCACGCCGAACGCGAGCGCGAAGAGGCCGGTGAGCACGAGACCGATGGCGCCGCCGGCCGAGGCGCCGAACTCGCGCGACACCCACAATCCGATGAGGCCGCCCGCCACGCCGATGACGGCGGACACGACGGGGATCCACTCGAGACGACGCACCAGCACGCGCGCCGCGGCGGCCGGTGCGATGAGCACCGCGACCCCGAGGATGGCCCCGACGGCCGGCATCGCGACGACGACCGCCGCGGCGATCACCCCGGTCACGACGACTTCGACGGGCCAGGCGCGGTAGCCCGACGCCGTGAAGCCGACGGGGTCGAAGGCGTGGAAGACGATGCGGCGCCAGCTCACGAGCAGCAGGCCGCCGCCCACGACGATCACTGCGGCGGTCGCCGCCACGTCGCCGGCGGTGACGCTCAGCGGAGAACCGACGAGCAGCGCGTCGACGGGGACGCCGAGGCCCGGGTTGAGACTCGCGAGCAGCGTGCCGAGCGCGAAGCCGAACGACAGCACGATGCCGCTCGTCACCTGGCGACCCTGGCCGGGCAGTCGCGACAGCAGCGTCATGAGCAGCACGAGCACGAACGCGAAGAGCGCCTGGCCGAGCAGCAGGTTCCAGCCGAGCACCGCGAACACGACGCCGCCCGGGAAGGTCGCATGGCTCAGCGCGACGGCGAAGAAGGAGCGGCGGCGCAGCACGATCAGAGTGCCGGCGATGCCCGAGAGGATGCCGAGCAGGGCGAGTTCGAGCGCGGCGGTGGCGAGGTAGCTCATGCGCGGCCCTCCCGCGCCGACCCGGCGGTCGTCGCGCAGTCGGCAGCGGCCGGCGATCCCTCGCCCGAATTTCGGCTCTCACCCGAATTTCGGAGCGAAATCGCCGTTCTGCTCCGAACGACGGGTGAGCGCCGAAGTTCGGGCGCGCGCAGCATCACCACGCGCACGAACGCCGCGAGCAGGTAGCCCGCGATGAGCAGCAGCACGACCACGGCACCGGGCGAGACGCTCGCGCCGGTGCCGATCGACCATTCGAACGACAGCCACAGGCCGCCGACACCGGCCGCGAGCGGCAGCAGCACGGCGAGCGGGATGAGCAGGGCGAAGCCTCGGGTGAGGAGGCGCGCCGCGGCCATCGGCACTGTGAGCAGCGCGATGACCATGAGCACGCCGAGGGCCTGCACGCCCGCGACGACGAGCAGTGCGACCGCGATGCCGAGCACGATGTCGGCCGCGAAGGGGCGGTAGCCGGCGGCCTCGGCGCCCGCGCTGTCGAAGGCGCGGTAGAGCTGCACCCGCCAGCTCGCGAGCACGATGAGCACTGCGAGGGCCGCGACGATGACGACCTGCACGAGCTGCGCGCTCGTGACGGTGAGGAGGCGGCCGAAGAGCAGATCCTGCAGCTGCGAGACGTAGCCCTCCTGCCGCGACACGAGCACGATGCCGAGGCTGAAGAGGCCGGTGAGCACGACGGCGATCGCAGCGTCGGCGCCGACTCCGCCGCGGCGTTCGATCACGGTGAAGAGCACGGCGGCGAGCACCGCGGCGACGGCTGCGCCCGGCAGCAGGGCCGAAGTGCCGCCGATCGCCGCGCCCACGACGAGACCCGGGAAGACCGCGTGCACGAGGCCGTCGCTCACGAACTCGAGCTCGCGGAAGCTGATGAAGAGCCCGACGACGCCCGCCGCGACCGCGAGCACCGCGACCGTGACGAGCGCGCGCCACATGAAGGGCAGCGCGAAGATCTGCACGAAGCCCGGGTCGCTCACGAGCACGGCCAGATGCGCGGCCATCACTCGACCTCGCGCGCCGTGGTCACGGTGTGCTCGTCGAGCTCGACCGTCTGATCGTGGAACGCGTGCTGCACCGCCTCGAGGGTCAGCGCCTCGTCGACGGGCCCGAACGCGGCAGGGTGGCCGGGCTGCTCGGGGGCGTGGCCGCTCGACAGCAGCAGCGCGTGGGTGCAGGCCCGCTGCGCGATCTCGAGATCGTGGGTCGACACGATGACGGTGCGCCCCTCGTCGCGGATCTCGCGCACGAGAGAGAGCAGCGCGTCGCGGTTCTCGCGGTCGAGGCCGTTGAACGGTTCGTCGAGCAGCAGCAGCCGAGGGTTCGAGACGAGGGATCGCGCCAGAATGCCGCGCTGCTGCTGGCCGCCCGAGAGCTCGCCGAAGCGGCGCTTCGCGAAGGGGGCGAGCCCCACCCGGTCGAGGGCGTCGTCGACCGCCGCACGGCCCGCAGCGCCGATGGGGCGCAGGCCCCGCGAACGGTAGAGCCCCATCGTCACGACCTGCTTGAGCGTGACCGGCATCGAGGTGTCGCGGGTATCGGCCTGCGGCAGCGCGCCGACCTGCGGGCGTGCGCGCACCGGGCTCTCGCCGAGCACCGCGACCGATCCCGATACGAGGTCGGCGAGCCCGAGGATACCGCGCAGCAGCGTCGACTTGCCCGAGCCGTTCGGGCCGATCAGCGCGACGGCGGCGCCGGCCGGCACCTCGAGGCTCAGGTGGTGCACGCGGGCGATGCCGTCGTAGCCGAATGCGGCGCCGTCGAATGTGAGCGCCGGAGTCGGGGCGACCGGGTCTTCCGCAGCCGGAGACTTCGCTGCGGCGGTCCTCACTGCGCCGTCTCCGCCAACGACGCGGGCAGTGGCTCGGGCTGCACGCCCCAGGCCTCGACCATGACGCGGGTATTGTGCACGGTGGCCGAGAGGTAGTCGGCGCCGTCGCTGCCCGGGGCACCGAGCGAGTCGGCGTAGAGAGTGTCGGCATCGACGACCTCGACGCCGGCCTCGCGGGCGATGGTCTGCGCGAGCTTCGGGCTCATCGAACTCTCGACGAACACCGCTTTGACACCGCGGCGTTCGATCTCGGCGACGAGCGCGTCGATGTCGGCGGCGCTCGGCTCGGCGTTGTCCTCGAAGCTCGGCAGGATGGCGCCGGCGAAACCGATGCCGTAGTCGTGGAGGAAGTAGCGCAGCGAATCGTGCCCGCTCACCATGACGCGATCGGCCTCGGGCACGCGCGCGAACTGCGCGGCGGCCCAGGCGTCGAGCTCGCCGAGCTGGGCGATATAGGCGTCGCCGCGCGACGTGTAGTCGTCGGCGTGCGCAGGGTCGACGCGGGCGAGATCGCCGGCGATCATCGAGACCATTCCCTCGGCGTTCCGCGGCGAGGTCCAGATGTGCGGGTTGATGCTGCCGTGGTCGTGACCGTCGTGGTCGTGACCGTCGTGCGCATGCCCGTCGTGCGCATCGTCGCCGGTCGGCTCCTCGGAGTGATCGCCGGACTGTCCTCCGGCGTGCTCGTCGGCGTGCTCGTCCGCATGCGCGTCATGGGACTCGTGCGCGTCGGCGCTCTCCCCCTCGGCGGTGATATGCTCGAGCAGTTCGGGATCGAGGCCCTCCGAGGCCGTGATGATCTCGCCGTCGAAGCCCGACGCCTCGATCGCGCTGTCGATGAAGGTCTCGAGGCCGGCGCCGTTGACGATGAGCACGTCGGCCTGGCCGAGCGCGAGCAGGTCGCCGGGGCTCGGGTCGAAGTGGTGCGCCGATCCCCCCGGCGACAGGAGGCCGGTGAGCGAGATGTCGTCACCGCCGATACGGGCGGCGAAATCGTGCAGCTGGGTCGTGGTGGCGACGACGGAGAGGCGATCGTCGGGAGCGGCGCCCGACGTGCCGTCACCGGCGGAGCAGGCGCTCAGCGCGAGTGCCGCGGCGAGCGCGAGGGCGGGCAGGGCGAGCGGCGCGGGGCGCCGGAGGGTTCGCATGCGCGAAGGTGCAGTCATGAGGAGCTTTCTAAATGAGAATCGATCTCAATGGTCAGAACTCCAAGATAGCGGCTACTGATAATCATTCGCAACAGGGATCGCCGCCGGCCTCGGTCATCCCGCCGCCGTCCTCAGCCCCGCCGCCGGCCCCGGTAGCCCCAGCCCCGGCCCCGCCGCCGGTCTCAACCCCGGCCTCGACCTCGACCTCGACCTCGACCTCGACCTCGGCCTCGACCAAAAAAAGTGATCAGCCCGATATATGCCGCTTCCGCGGCGTGTCGAACATATATCTGGCAGATCACATACCTTCCGGCACCGCCTCAAACCGGCCCGACCCGAAAGTGCGCGGGTGCCGGTGCGGTCACCGCAGCGATGACCACACCGGCACCTCGGCTATACCCCCGGAACCTATGCCCGGTTCACACGCCGACGACGCAGCAGCCACGCGGCCACCCCGAGAAGCACGAGCGCCCCGCCAGCAACAGCAGCGCCTCCCGCACCATCAGCACCGGTCGCGGCCAACCGATCTCCGGTGCCCTGGACACCAGAAACGGTGTCACCGTGAGCCCCAGTGCTGGCACTGCCAGCACCAGCACCAGCACTGCCAACACCACCGTTCACACCATCGGCACCACTCGAGGCCCCGCCACTATCAGCGACACCACCACCGGCGCTGCCACCGTTGCCGCCGTCAGCACCACCGTTGCCGCCGTCAGCACCACCGTTGCCACCATCAGCACCACCGTTGCCACCATCAGCACCACTGTTGCCGCCATCAGCACCGCCGTTACCGCCGTCAGCACCGCCGTTGTTCGAATCGTCGACTGCGGCAAAAGCCCAGTTGTCGACCTCGACCAAGTCAGTCTCGCCGTCTACGCCCTCAGGGGCCTCGAAGACGAAGAATACATCGTGTTCCCCTTCAGCGCCGGTCACGTCGGCCGTCACCGTGGTCCACTCGCCTACCGCGCCCGTGACCGGAATCTCGGAGATAACGGCACCGTCGACATTGTCGAGACGCACCTGGATGCTGGCACCTTCGACGAGCGGCTTGACCTTCGCCGACACGCTCTTTGCGCCAGTTCCGAAGTCCACTCCCGCGATCCCTGCAAAATCACCGTCATCGACGCTTGATAGCACCAGGTTGCCACTGCCATTGTGCTCCGGGAACTCTGCAGACTCGACCTCCGTCTTGTCCATGCTGAGGCCCAATTGCCAGGCAAGCGTTTCAGCCTCAAAGGTGCGATACGGGTCGAAGCTCTCGACCTGCTCGACACCGGCGCGCGTGCCCTCAACAGGCTTGATCGTGCCATCCTCGTTGAACTCGAGCTTGTCGATGTGCACCGAACGGTAGCCCTGGGTCGCACCCGGAGTACCAAGGGCCTCAGCCCATGCTGCGCCGCGCGTCTGCGCGTGGTACGTCAGGTATGTCTCCCCCTTGTAATTGAACATGTCGGAATGGTTATTGCCACCATTGCCTGCACCAAAGAACGTGCCCTGGTTCTGGAAGGCAACTCCCGCATACTTGGATGCGCTCAGATCCATTGGATCGTCGGTCATCATGTATGCGATCGCTCCACGCTCCGGGTACTTGCCCGGCTCCGCCTCCACCTGGAAGTTCGAAGAGTACGAGTAGTAGTACTTGCCGTCTCGCTTGAACATGCTCGATGCCTCGAACATGCCGGGGGCGTCAATCTCGACCGGATCGCCATCGAGGGTGACCATGTCGTCTTTCAGCTTCGCCACGCGGGTCGATTTCGGGTTCTGCGGCCCCTGCACATTCGGCTCCGTGCCGATCTGTGAGTTGCCGCCGAAGTAGAGGTATCCCTGGCCGTCATCGTCAATGAACACCTCAGGGTCGAAGAGCCACATGCCGGCGGGGAAGCCACCCGAAGCGATGTAGTCTGCGGAGACCGTGTCGGGAATGATCTTCTTGCCGAGCGGGTCAGTCCAAGGCCCGAGCGGTGAGCCGCCAATGGTCACAGCTGTTCCGCTGCCGTTGTCGCAGAAGTACAGGTAGACCTTCCCGTCCTTCTCAATCGCGGCGGGTGCCCACGAGTTGCTGGACCAGGGCAGTGCCCCGTCAGCCCTGGAGATCGGAATCGAACCGTGGTCGACCCAGTTGACCATGTCGCTTGTCGACATCACATTCAAACGCGTGATCGCCCCGTATCCGTTTGACTGGGTGGGCAGCCCGTTCTCGTCTTTCGAGTTCGCCTCGTACTGCTGGGTGTCATCCGTCGAGTAGATGTAGAGCCGATCCTTATACACAAGGTGGTGCGGGTCGGCACCGAACTTGTGGCCCACGAGTGGATTGTGGTCGCCGATCGGTTTAGTCTGCACCTTCTCGAGAGTGGTGAACTCAGGTGCTGGCGGAGCATCGGCGATCTTGACCAGCGACAGCTCGTCCACCTTGAAATCTTGCAGCGCGTTCGATCCCCAGGGCGTCTCTACAAAGAACCAGTCGGCCGCTGCGTGCTTGGCCTCCGCGGTGAACTCTTGCGCGAACGCACCCCATTCACCCTGGTTGAAGGTGTGACCATAGTCGGCACAGCCGTTGAAGTTTGACGGGCAGAACGTGAAATTAAACTGCTGCGTTGCATTACCGGAGTCGTACTTCAGCTTTCCACTCATCCGATAACTTGCACCCACTTCTAAAGCGCCAGCGACGCTAGCAAATGGGCCCGACTGCGTGTTTTCGCG
Organism: Leucobacter sp. GX0328; assembly: GCF_053567315.1. NCBI lineage: Bacteria > Bacillati > Actinomycetota > Actinomycetes > Micrococcales > Microbacteriaceae > Leucobacter > Leucobacter sp. GX0328. The sequence continues at coordinate 1,424,065 of NZ_JBSGPC010000001.1, read as the reverse complement.
CTCGCTCACCTGCAGGGAGTGAGCGCCACTCGCTGCGTCATCGCTGAGCGCGAGGATGCCACCACGGGTCGATGACCAGCCCGTGAAGTCTGACGCAAATCGGCCGTCTGGAAGAAGATTGCCGGGAACCGCCGGAGGCTCAGCCGCAGAGGTGCCACCGCCACCCGCGCTGAGTGAAAAGTCATCGATAACAAACGACTGCACACTCGTGTTCCACGGGGTTTCGAGGAACAGCACATCGTACTCTGCGGCAAGCGGTGTAAAGGTCTCGGTGATGGTGGCCCATTCACCAGCCGCTGCGGTCACCGAAGACACAACATCGCATTTGCTTCGTGATGAGGTACACAGAACCGCATTGAAATCCTGCGTTTCCGGTGCCCCTTCTGCAGCTGCGTACTTCAGAGAAACCGACAGGTTATAGCTCGCGTCGGTCGTGAGCTTTCCTGTCACTGTGGCGGCCGGGCCCGACTGGAAGCCCGTCCGTTCGCTGATCTCAAGCGCTCCCTGCCCTGTTTTGGCGTCAGCACTCGCGGCTAACGTGCCACCGAACGGCGCTGTCCAGCCTGCTATTCCACTTTCAAACGTGCCGTTCGGCACTATCTCGATCGACTCCGCGAAGGCCGCCGCGCCGAAACTTCCGGCCGTAAACGACGAAGCGATGAGCGCCCCGACACCGAGCAGCGACGCAGTACGCGCCAGGTGCCCTTGAGGCCGATACCGGCGTCCAGTTATTGATTCCACTTGATTCTCCTATTCACTGTGTGGATCATTGGCTCGGCCGCGCAACAGCAGCCGCGGTCACCAGAAGCCGCGCGAGTGGCGGCGGGCGCAGGACGCTCGGTCACGGAGCGCGCTTCGCCCGGGGATGCAATTGGCAAGTTGTCCTTGGCGCGGCGACATATTGCGGCGCGGCACATCGCGACACACCGCATCGCGACACACCGCATCGCAGTGCGACGAGCGGCACACCTGAGCGCGGCGCGGCGAGGCGCACGGCCTCTCGGCACACGTCGACATATGTCGACGTGGCGCTGGGCATCACAGCACGGCACGACACCCGCTGCAAGCTGGGTCGGCTCTGGGTTAGGGGGACGCTCATGAATGTCTTCCTCGACGCGGCTGGGAACTATCCCGGATCTGTTATCGCTCACAATCTTTGTGAGCGATAACAGCAAGTCCTGACCCTGAAGTCTAACGAAGTCGGCGTGTCTTGACTAGGGTGGCCCGGGGCGGCACCGGGCGACTTCGGACAGACCGGGGCACCCCAGGGCGGCCCCGAACAGACCAGAAGCCACCCCGAACAGACCAGGAGCAGCCCCGCGGCACGAGAAAACCGTGACGCGCGACGGCGCGGTCAATACAGTGGAGCCATGAACGAACTGCCCCGATCAGCGATCGAACTCCGCGACGCCCTGCGCAGCGGCGATATCACCGCAACCGAGGCCGCCGAAGCGACTCTTGCGCGCATCGCAGCGCGGCCCGAACTCGGTGCGTTCATCGCCCTCACTGCCGAACGCGCCCTCGAAGAGGCGCGCGCCGCTGACACACGCTTCGCGGCGACCTCCCCCGATGCTCGGGCACAGCTGCCGCCGCTCCACGGCTTCCCCCTCGCACACAAGGATCTGCTCGAGGTGGCCGGGGCCCCAACGAGCTACGGCACCGCCGCCATGCCAACCACGGTCGCTGAGAACGACGCCCCCGGGGTCGCGGCGCTGCGAGCGGCAGGCGCGATCTCGCTCGGCAAAACCCAGGTGCCAGAACTCGGCCTGAACGCCTACTCCGAGAACCTCGTCGCCGCCCCCGCACGCAACCCGCTCGATCTTTCGCGCACACCCGGTGGCTCATCCGGTGGCAGCGCCGCGGCTGTCGCGGGCGGCATTCTCGCCGCGGCTCCCGGGAATGACGGCGGCGGCTCCGTGCGTATTCCCGCCCTCGCGTGCGGCCTCGTCGGGTTAAAGCCCGGCCTCGGTGCGATCGAGACCGACCTCGCCGAGGGCCCGGTCGACGCCTTCGGCGCGCCACGGCTCGTCGTCTCGGGCCCCCTCGCACACAACGCCCTCGACGCCGCCATGCTCTACGACGCCATGCGAGGCGAACAGGGCCGCGGCGCCGCGGCCACCCTGTCCGGTGTGCGCGACGCCGACGCACTCACGAGCCTCCGCATCGGCCTCAGCACCGCATCGCCGTTTGAGGCGGCGCATCCGACGCCGCTCTCCCCCGAAGCACGCGAAGCATGGCGCATCGCTGCGGACCGCCTCGCCGCCCGTGGACACCACGTCGAAGACGCCCGCTTCACCTACGACCCGCGCTACCCCGAGATCTTCGGGCACTGCTGGATGGCCGGGCTCTCCCTGCTGCCACTCCCCGAGGGTGCCGATATCCTACTCACCGATTTCACGAGATTCTTCAGGGATCGCGCCCTCGCCCGCACCACCGAAGAGCATTTCGCGGCGGCCGCCACGCTCACACAGATCGCCGCCGACTTCCGCACCCAGTGGGGCGAGTACGATGCCGTGCTCACACCCGGGCTCGCCGCAGCGCCGCCCGAGATCGGCGCGTTCATGCGCCTCGCCCCCGAAGACGACTACCGCGCACAGTGCGAATGGACACCCTTCACCTCGATGGTCAACGTCGCGGGCCTCCCCGCGATCGCCGTGCCGACGCTGCAACTGCCCGGCGGCCTCTCGATGGGCGCGCAGCTCATCGGACGCCGCGGCTCGGAGCCGCAACTCCTGCAGCTCGCCGCCCAGCTCATGGAGAAATGAGTCTCGGCGATCCCTGGAGAAAGTGCTAACCTGAACCCGGCCCAACGACGGGCCGCGGCGGCCGCATAGACCGCCGTTCACTTCACTACGGATCGTCCGGCACGTACCTGCCGGTGGAGGAAAATCATGGCAACTGTTGCGTTCGAAAATATCAGCTGCGTCTACCCCGGGGCCACGAGGCCCTCGGTCGACGACCTCAATCTCGACATCGCGGATGGCGAGTTCCTCGTACTCGTCGGGCCCTCGGGCTGCGGCAAGTCGACCACGCTGCGCATGCTCGCCGGCCTCGAAGAGGCCAGCTCGGGCCGCATCACCATCGGCGACCGCGACGTCACGCAGACGCCGCCGAAGGATCGCGACATCGCGATGGTGTTCCAGAACTACGCGCTCTACCCGCACATGACGGTCGCCGAGAACATGGGCTTCGCCCTGAAGATCGCCGGCGTCTCGAAGGAGGAGCGCCGGGCCCGCGTCGAAGAGGCCGCGAAGATGCTCGACCTCGAGGAGTACCTCGACCGCAAGCCGAAGGCGCTCTCGGGCGGCCAGCGCCAGCGCGTCGCGATGGGCCGCGCGATCGTGCGCTCGCCCCAGGTGTTCCTGATGGACGAGCCGCTGTCGAACCTCGACGCCAAGCTGCGCGTGCAGACCCGCACCCAGATCGCGTCCCTGCAGCGCCGTCTCGGAGTCACGACCGTATACGTCACCCACGACCAGACCGAGGCCCTCACCATGGGCGACCGCATCGCCGTGCTGAACGCCGGCAAGCTGCAGCAGGTCGGCACCCCGAGCGAACTCTACGAGACCCCGAACAACGTGTTCGTGGCGGGCTTCATCGGCTCGCCGTCGATGAACCTGCTGCCGGTCGACCTCACCGCCGACGGCGCGAAGCTCGGCGACGCGCTCCTGCCGGTGCCCGCCGCGACCCTCGCCGCGACCACCGGATCGACCGCGACCCTCGGCGTGCGCCCCGAAGACCTCGTCGTCGGCCCGGCCGGCGGCCCCGGCATCCAGGTGCAGATCGATCTCGTCGAAGAGCTCGGCGCCGACGGCTACCTCTACGGCCACATCGCCGGCGCCTCCGAGCGCATCGAGATCGTGTCGCGCGTCGACGGCCGCAACCACCCCGTCGCCGGCGAGGTCGTCACCCTCACGCCGAACGCGTCGCACCTGCACCTCTTCGACGCGGAGACCGGGCTGCGCGTCTCGTAACCAGTGCTCGGCAGGGGTCGCAGCATGCGCGACGATCCCTGCCGAGACGCGATCCTTGCCGAGCGGCAGGCCCTGCTACGGCAGCGGATCGCCCATGAGTTCGCGCGCCCGCTCCATGAGGGCGACCGTCTCGAGCGTCCGGTCGAGCGGGCGCAGCGGCGACTCGGCGAGACCCGCGTCGAGGCAGCGCGCGACCTCGAGCGCCTCCCAGAAGAGCTGGGTATGCGCGAGCGCGGGCTCGTCGTAGCGCAGTTCGCCGCCGTCGTGGAACCGCACGACGACCGGGCCGGGCTGGTAGAACGGCCCGTCGAGCACGAGGGTCGCCTCGGCGCCCGCGACATATGCGCGGGTCGGGGTGTCGGCCAGCATCGTCGCGGCGACGGCGGCCTGCCGACCGGTTCTCGTCTCGAGCAGCGCATGGAACTGGCCGACCGCCCCGCTCGCGTGCCGCGGCCCGCTCGCCGACCGCACCTGCACGCCGGGCAGCATCTCGTTCGCGAACATCATCACGTAGCTGCCGATGTCGTTCATGGCGCCGCCGCCCTGCGCCGGGTCCATCGCCCGATGGTGGTCGACGAGACGCTCGCCCAACTCGGCCGACACCTGCACGAGTTCGCCGAGCATGCCGCTCTCGATGATCTGCCGCACGACCGAATAGCGCGGCAGCGCCAGCGTCCAGACGGCCTCCATCGCGAAGAGCCCCTTCGCACGGGCGAGGGCGACGAGGCGTTCGGTGTCGGCGAGACGCGGGGTCATCGGCTTCTCGACGAGCACGGGCTTGCCGGCCTCGAGCGCGAGCGTCGCATGCGCGAGGTGCTCGAGGTGACCGGTCGCGACGTAGACGACGTCGACGTCAGCGGCGACCAGGTCTTCGTAGCTGCCGCAGGCCTCGGGTATGCCGTGCTCCGCCGCGAACTCCTCGGCGCGGGCGGTGCTGCGCGACCCGACGGCGACGACCCGCTGGTTCGTGTGCTGCTGCAGGGCCTCGACGAAGCGGGCGGCGATCCAGCCGGTGCCGAGAACGGCCCAGCGCTTGACCGGGCCGGCCAGCGGGTCGGGCACGCGCGGTTGGGGCATGACGCGAGCGGGCGAGGAGCCCGAGAGCGCAGTGCCGGCGGGCGCGGCGCTCGCGGTCATCGGGCAACCGCCGATCCCTGGGTGTCCTCGACCTGCACGAACGCCCCGCCGCTGCGCATCGACGCGACCGCGGCCGCGGCGACCCGGGTCGCGATCGCGCCGTCCTCGACCGTGGCGAGCGTCGGCGCGCGGCCCTCGTTCAGCGCGGTCACCCACTCCTGCAGCTCGAGGCGGTAGGCCTCTGCGAAGCGGGGGCGGAAGTCTTCGGGGATGCCCGTGCGCGTCGACAGCCCGGTCGCGACGGCGAGCCGGTGCGGCTCGGTGATGGCGACGGTGCCGGTCTCGCAGACGACCTCGCAGCGCATGTCGTAGCCGTAGCGGGCGTTGAGGAAGACCTCGACGGTCGAGAGCGCGCCGTCGGCGGTGCGCAGCAGGAGGAGGAAGGGGTCGCGCAACACGCCCGCCGTGCTCGACGGGGTGCTCGGGGCGTGCCAGCTCACCTCGGTGACCGGGGAGTCGAGCAGCCAGGGCACGAGGTCGAGATCATGGATGGCCGAGTTGAAGATGACCGTCTCGTCGGTGGCGCCGGGGCCCGAGGTCACGCCTCGGCCGATCGAGTGCACCATGACGGGGCGGCCGTGCGCGCCGCTCGCGACCTCGCGCTTCTGCGCGAGGTAATCGGGGTCGAAGCGGCGCATGAAGCCCTGGTGCACGAGAGCGGTGCCGCCGTTCACCGCGGCACGGTGGGCGTCGACGACCCGGGTCGCGTCCTCGACCGAATACGACAGCGGCTTCTCGCAGAGCGTCGGCTTGCCCGCGGCGATGCAGGCGAGAGTCTGCTCGGCGTGCAGAAAATCAGGCGACGCGATGAGCACGGCGTCGACGTCGGGGTGGTCGATGAGATCCTGCGCGTTGTCGAATGCGAGGCAGCCGGGGATCGCGGCCGCCGCGGCCCGGGCCCGCTCCATATCGGCATCGGCGACGGCTGCGACCGTCGCCCCCGAGACCTCGGAGTGCAGGCACTGGGCGTGGAAGGCGCCCATCACGCCGGTGCCGATGATGCCGATTCTCATGGTGGTGCTCCTTCGCGCGGCGACCGGGTCACCGGTGCGTCCCGTTTGTGCTGACAAACTGTTCGATTCGAATCTAGCCGCTGGTGGGCTCTCGCTCAAGCAGAACTTGGAGCGCTCCAGAAGTTCTATGTTCTCGGCGCTGGCGCTTCCACCGACCAACCGCCAGGGCCTGGGGACGATGCCGAGGAAGCGCTCGAGAGGAACCTGTGCCGACGGAGCGACGATGGAGTGATGGAGCTCCGCCGGCACAGGTGGTTTTGAGGTCAGAGTTCGTCACGGCCGCTCTGGAACTGGACCAGCTCATCGAGTGCGGGGAAACGTGCGCCGGCAACCGTTCCGACGTAGTTTCCGCAGTAGTGGTCGCGCCTCGGGTCGACGAGTTCGCCGTTGGCGTAGGCCCGATATTCGCCTCCGGCCCGGCGGAGGATGAATGCCCCTGCCGCGACGTCCCACGAATTCGCGCCGAGGTTCAGTACGGCGTCCGCCCACCCGGCAGCGAGGTAGCACATACCCATAGCGCCGCTACCGAGGCAGCGGACCGTAGCGAAATCCTCGGTCATCTGCCGGAACTGCTGCATGGCTTCGTCAGGCGCCCAGACGAGATCACGCGGCCACGGGAAGTGCGATATCACCGTAGCGCATCCCGGCTCGGTGCGCCCGCGAGCATGCAGCTCCTGCGTGCCGTTGAGCCATGCTCCGCCCTCATCCGCGGAGAACATCTGCTCGGCAACCGGGTCGTAGACCACACCCGCCACGATCTCGCCGTCGACCTCGGCTCCGATGCATATGCACCAGAGCGCCAAACCGGTCGCGTAGGCAGCCGTGCCGTCGATGGGATCGACGTGCCAGACGAGACGGGCGTTCTCCGCACCGATGGCGCCGCCTTCCTCGCCCAGCACGGCCGAGCCGGGGTGGCGCTCCAGCAGCACCCGGCGAATCGTCTCTTCGCTGCGGGAGTCGTACTCGGTGACGAGGTCGTGCTTGTCGCTCTTCTCGGAGACCGCGAGATTCGGAAGCCGAAAGCCGGCTAAAGCTTCGACTGCGCCGTCGCGGGCCGCAATCTCAGCAGAAATTCGAAGTGCAACAGTGTCCATACTCGGCATTGAGCCCTTCCTGATTCCTTGCTCTGCACCGCTTGCGGCCCCCTCTTCACGCGTCACGGCGAGGCGATCCCTCGAAGACGATCGTTCTCGGGGTGATTATGATGCGATGAATACTCGTACTGACACCTGGAGTTGAACGAACGGCGTTCTTCTTGAATCACCGGTGTACCCTCCGGAATGCCCATGAATCGCGCCGTGTCGCCCATCGCGAGAACCGCCCGGAACTCGAATTCGGCATGGTGGATGCGCACACCGCTCTCGCGGAGGAGTGCTTCCATGCTCTCGGTTTCCAGTCGTTCCGGCTCGAACGCCACGTACTCGGAGAGCACCCAGTTCTCGAGCACGGCGACGGGTTCATCGTTCGCGCTGCGGTGACGCAGAATATGCACGACAGAGGCCCCCGGCGGGAACTCGCTCAGTTCAGCAAACTCATCATCGACTGTCATCTCCTCGAAGGTCAGCACCTTCGAAAGCGGCTTCCTGGCCGATGCCGAGATCGCGTCGAAGAGAGTGGCGAAGCTGCCCGGTGTACGGCTGATCGGCGCAGCGTGCACGATCCGTGTGCCCTTGCCACGACCGCGTTCGCGCGCCACGATGCCGCGCTCCTCAAGCTTGCCCATCGCTCGCCGGAGTGTCGACCGTGCCACTCCGAACCCGGCGCAGAGCTCGTTCTCGGATGGAAGCAGGGCATCGCGCGAGAGCCTGGCCGACCGCAGGGCATGGTCGAACTGGAAGACGATCTGCAAATACAACGGAATGGAACTCGTATGGTCCACAGGCCGAAAGGTCTCTTCGAATACTGCTCTCACGCCATGTCCCTTTCGGCTTCGATACCGATCAATGATCAGCGGGGGTTTCTTCCAGCCGAGTACTTCGACGTACTCATGTGAGACTGTAGCGGGGCCGCTTTCCGACCCCGCCACAACCATCATCGGCGAGGTCAGCGGTTCGAGCGCCAGAAGTCCTGCCAGAAAACGGTGTTCTTATAGTCGTCTTCGAGATACTCCGTGCTGAAGGGCTGCGCCTCGTCGGCGATCAGCGGATCGAGCCCGTAGGCATCCTCGGGCGCGACGACATCGGGATTGTAGGAGCGCTTGCCGTCGGGCATGATGAACTCCATGCCCTCCTGCGAGGTCGCGAAGTGGATGTACAGCTTCGCAGCGTTCGGGCTCTTCGACTTCGATGCGTAGGCCATCGTCTGCGGCATGGGCCCGGCGACGTAGGGGTCGAGACCTGCGCAGGGGGCCATCTGATAGCCCTTCTCATCATTGTTGCGGAGCTTCGCGGCGGAGGTCTGGCCGACCGGCGGCGCCTCTTGACCGGGCGCGCCGACGGCCTCCGAGACCTCTTCGTCGCTCTTGAACACCGCCGCATTCGGGGCGAGACGCTTCAGCCACTCGTGGAACGCGGTCTCCTCCTCGGTCTCGAGCGGTTCGCCGTAGTGCTCCTCGTAGGCCTTCGCCCACGCATCGGCATGGTCGCGCGCCGACTGGTTCCAGATGTTCGTATACATCGCCCGCGCTTCAGGATCAGGGATCGCGACTTTGCCCTTCCACTCGTCATCGGTGAGCTCCCAGATGTTCGATACGGGGCAGGTGTCACCGTACGTCTCCGAGTTGTACATCCACCACAGCCAGTTTCCGCTCGTCAGGTACGGGTAGCGAGCGTCTTCGGGCAGCTTGTCATAGACGTCGCCCGGCACCCAGTTCGTGAGGATGCCGTCGCGCAGCAGCTCGGAGTAGAAGGCGGGCGGCTCGGAGATCGCGAGCACATCGGCGATGATGTTGCCCGAGTCGTGCTCGCGCTTGACCTTGTCGATCGCGTTCGTCTCGATCTTCACGCCCTCGGCATCGATGCCGTACTTCTCGGTGAACGCTTCGGTGATCTGCGTGACCTTGCCGGTCTCGTCGTAGACCGTGATCGGGCCTTCCTTCTGCGCCGCAGCGACGAGCTCATCGAGGTCGAAGCCCTCCTTCGTCTCATCGGGCTGCAATTCGACCTGCTGCTTCTCGTCCTTCTGCGCCTCGCCGCCACCGTCTACCCCGGGAGGGGCGCATGCGGTCACCCCCAGCCCGAGGGCCAGCAGCAGGCCGGCGGAGGCCCCCAGGCGTCGCGTCATCGTCTTACTCATCTTCGAGCTCCTTACTGTCTTTCTGTTGAGGTTGTAGGTGATGAAATCTCAGTACCCGACCGGGAGCGGCCGTTTGCTCTGGGTGCGCATGATCTCTTCGAGGATCGGGTAATCACCGCCGGGAATCGTGGCGTAGTAGTGCGGGTTCTCATAGTCGCGGCGCTCCGGCAGGCGCTCGCCATCACCGTACGTGGAATACATGCCGCCGGCTTGACGGATGATGAACGCCGACGCGGCGACATCCCATGAATGCGCCTCGAATGAAATGGTCGCGTCGACCCATCCGGCAGCGACCCAACACAGGGTGATGCAGCTGCTGCCGAGCGCGCGCACCTGCGCGAACTGATTCGTCACCGAGGCGAACTGTTCGAGTGCGAGTTCGGGGTAATGAACGAGATCGCGAGGCAGCGGATAGTTCATCACGACGGTCGCCTGCTCGGCTGCGGGGAACCCCCAGCTGTGCATCGGCTCGTCGTTCAGGAACGCACCGCGATCATCAGCCCAGAACATGTGGTCGTTCGCAGGGTCGTAGACCACCCCCACGACCATCTCCCCGTCGAGCGCGATACCGATGCTCACGGCCCACATCGCGATCCCGCGAGCGAAGTTCGCCGTGCCGTCGATCGGATCGATATGCCACGACAGCGGGCCCGATCCTTCGCTCGCGCCTTCTTCCTCGCCCACGATCGTGGAATCCGGGTACGCCGTCAAGATCGCGCCGCGGATATGCTCCTCGCAGGCCCGATCGTACTTCGTGACCATGTCGTGGAAATCGGCCTTCACATCGATGCCGAGGTCCCGGTTACGGAATCCCTCCATCGCGATCGCTCCGGCCTCGCGGGCGATACGGAGCGTGAACTCGCTGAGCTCTTGGATGTTCGTCATTACTGGGCTACCTCTACTCGCTGATCATTCGTATCGAACACATGGACCTGGCTGCCGTTCGCGACGAGCTCGATGTCGTCACCGGTCTGCAGCTCGCCCCGCTGCAATGTCGTCGCGTACACCCGCTGACCGCCCACCGAAGCCTCGACCGTCCACGAACCGCCAGTAGGCATCACCGACTCCACCCGGCCGGGCAGTACCAGCCCGCCCGGCACCCGCGCGGGGTTCGGCTGCTCGACCGCAAGCGTCTCGGGGCGCACGCCCACCGAACCAATCCCACCGGCAGCAACACCGTGGGCTTCCACGAACACAGCAGCGTGAGCCTGCTGCGGCGATGCCTCGCCCATCTCGATGAAGTTCATCGGGGGCACTCCGAGGAAGTTCGCCACGAAACGGTTCACGGGACGGTCGTAGATGTCCATCGGGGAGCCCACCTGCTGCAGCACGCCCTGATTCATCACCGCGACCCGGGTCGCGAGCGTCATCGCTTCCCACTGATCGTGTGTGACGAACACGACCGTTGCATTGAACTCTTCATGAATGCGCTTCAACTCGGCTCGCATCTCCAGGCGCAGACGCGAATCCAGATTCGAGAGCGGTTCGTCTAGCAGCATCAGCTGCGGGTTCACGGCGAGCATGCGCGCCAACGCGACCCGCTGCTGCTGTCCGCCCGACAGCTGGGCCGGATATCGATCCACGTACGGGGCGATACCGAGCTTCTGCGTCATCTTCGTAACGCGTTCGGCGCGTTCCGCCTTGGACACCTTGCGCAGCTTCAGCCCGTAATCCACATTGTCCGCGACCGATAGGTGCGGCCACAGCGCGTAGCTCTGAAACACGAGACCGATATCCCGCTTCTCGGGCGGCACGAACCTGTTCGCCTTCGGCTCGTCCACGACGGTGTCACCGATCGCGATTCTGCCGTCGGTGATGTTCTCAAGACCCGCGATCATGCGCACCGTCGTCGTCTTGCCGCAGCCCGAGGGCCCGAGCAGACACATGAAGTCGCCGTCGTTAATAGTGAGGTCGAGGTCCTCGACCGCATTGGTGTCTCCGCCATAGTTCTTGACGACACCGTCAAGTGTGATCGTGGGCATATCAGCCTCCCATTCCCTGAGCAAGATCGGTTTTCATTACTTTCTGCACTGTGTAGGTGCCGATGAACGCGATCGCCGCGACCAGCAGCACGACCGCATTACCGGCCTGCGAGTAGCCCACATCGAGGAGCCGGATCGACAGCGTCGTCAGCACGTCCATTCCGGGCACGGCAAGGATGACAACCAGCGACAGGCTCTTCACCCCCGAGATGAACGCCATCACCATGCCGGTCGCGAGCGCGCCCTTCTGGATCGGCAGCACGATCGTGAAGAAGCGGCGCCACCAGCCCGCGCCCGACATCTGCGCGGCTTCTTCCGGGTCGGAGCCCAGCTGCATCATCGCGGAGATCCCGGCACGCGAGGCGAACGGCATCTGCTCGGTGAAGTAGATGAGCACGAGGATGGCGGCGGTTCCGTAGAGCGCAGGGATCGGGCCCCGCTGCACGGCGAAGAGCGACAGGTAGGCGACGGCGAACGCGATGCCGGGGACGAGGTACGGGAAGAACACCATCTGCCGCAGGAAGCCCGACACGAACTTCGACTGCGATCGGACGATGACGTACCCGACGATCAGTCCCATGACGCCGGCCATGATCGCCGCGAGGCCGACGATCCACAGGCTGTTCCATGCCGCACCCCACACCTCGGAGTTGAACAGCACCCCATCGGGGAAACCTATCGTGGACAGATCACGGCCGGTCCAGAATGACAACGTGAAGTTCTCGGCCCGGAACACGCCCGGCAGCTTCATCACCGTCGACAGCGCCAGCACGATCAGCGGGATCGCGACGCTGATGAGGAATAGGCCCGTGCACCCGAGCGTTGCGAAGATGCGCGACTTCCCGAGCTTCGCGACGGTATTGCTTGAGCCGCTCTTGCCCGAGATCGTGACGAACCGTTTCGCCTCACGCAGGAAATGCATGTCGACCCACAGCGAGATCGCACCGATCAGCACGATGACCGCGACGATGACTGCGGCCGAACCCTTCTGATCGCTGTAGATATTGCGGTAGAGGCTCGTCGCGAGGACGTTCATGTTCACCGGCAGGCCCAGCACGTAGGCCACGCCGAATTCACCGAGCACCTTCGCCAAGATCAGTGTGACAGCGGAGATCAGCGCGGGCCTGAGCAACGGGAGCACCACCGTGAAGGTGACCTTCGCTCGAGAAGCGCCCAGCAGCTTCGCCGATTCCTCGAGCGTCGAATCAAACCGCTTCAGCGCGTTGCCGACGAGCATGATCACGAACGGCGAGAAGTGCGCAGCGAAAATCAAGATGATGGGGACTTTGCCGTACGACAACCAGTCAGGCACCACGACTCCGAGGTTCTCGAGCCAACCGGCCTGACCGCCCGTCGTCCGATTCTTGAACATGGTCACCCACGCGAGTGCGAACGTCCACGCCGGCAGCATGTAGGGCACGATCAGCGCGGTCGCGAACCACTTGCGACCCCACATATTGGTGCGCACCATGAGCCACGCGGCTGAAATGCCGACCGCCAGGGCGAGCACGATGCTGCACAGCGCGATGGTCAGCGTATTGGCGAGAGGCTCCCAGAAGATCGAAGCCGCCTGCGGCGAAGCGAATACCCGCCACAGATAGTAGGAAGTGAGACTGCCTTCTTCCTGCTGCGTGATCATCGTGTCCTGGCGATGCACCACGGCCCCGTCGATCAGCAACGAGACGATCGGGGCGATGATCAAATAGGCGAACAGAATGAGCGCGAGCACGCCGATCGTGACGACCGGGTTCTGCATATAGAGGCGAAGACGGTACCCCAACGGCGCTTTCGCCGCAGCACGCCGCCGAGACATCTTCGGCTGCTGCCCCGCCTCCTGGGGTTCGGGAATAAGAATCGTCGTAGTCACAAAGACTTCCTTGTCCGAGCTTAAATGTACCGGAGAAGGTACGTTTAAGATTATGTATCCTCGTCGATACCTTTGTCAAAACAAACTCGGTCACGAATTGGAAACGATGCAGGCGTATTTAAGGACTCCTGTCGCGGGACCGATCATCTCTTTCGCGCCGAGAAGCACCACCTCGCCCGCTCCCCTATCGGCGGAGGGCTGAATGCGCGCCCGCAGCGCGCTCCGTACGGTCTCCGCCGACCGAGCGTCCGGACCGTTTCTCTGACAGGTTCGGCACGTCCGACCCGTCGCGAATAGATACGCCCTCCGGCATTTTGCGCCGGAACGTCATCCCTCGAGAATGTTGCGCGCCAATCCGCGAGAGGCCTTCGCGAACCGCTGGTCGTTGGTCCACAGCTCAGCGCAGCCCGCATGCTGTGCCGCCGCGAGGTGCAGGGCATCTGGCGTGCGCAATCCGGTGTGCGCACGGAGCTCGGCCGCCCGCAGGAACACGTCCGTATCGAGTGCGACCCGCTCGAGCCGGTCGATGAACTCGAGGTAGTGGTCCCTCAGCTCGAGATCCCGCGCGCGATAGGGGCCGACCAGGCACTCGTGCGCCACGAGTGGGCTCACCGCCACGACGTCTTCGGCGGCGGCGAGCGCCCCGCGCACTCGTGAACCGCGCTCGCCCGCGTCCTCGACCGCGTAGATGACGATGCAACTGTCGAGGTAGATCACTCCCATGACTCCCGGGTCTCGGCGATCTGCGCGTCGAGTTCGTCGGCGGGGCGCGCGAGGCGCGCCGGGAGCGGATGCGCCGCGAGCCATGCCGCGGCCGCGACCCCCGATGTATCCGGCGCAGCGGGCGCGACCGGCACGAGCTTCACCACGGGCTCTCCGCGGTTCGCGATGACCACTTCCGCCCCGGAGCGGGCCTCGGCGATCAGCCGCGACAGGCCGTTCCGCGCTTCGAACACGCTGTAGGTCGACATGACGCCAGTATAGCCAGAAGTATAGCCATACTGGCGCGTGGCTTTCGAATGCGACGTCGAGGGCTTCTGCTCCCGCGATCGGTCAAACAAAGGGTCGCGATCTGGGGTCCGCGCGCGCGAAAACCCCAAGTCTCGACCCTTTGTCTGGGCAAGAGGAGCGTGGGCGCGTAAGAGCGGAAGCGGAGACGGGGCGGGGCAGGGGCAGGGGCAGGGGCCGCGAGCCTACTGGTCGTAGGCGCCGGGCACGTTCTGGTCCCAGTCGATGAGCGACCCCGTCACGACGCCGCTGCGATCGCTCAGCAGGAAGACGACGGCGTCGGCGATCTCGTCGGGCTGACCGAGCTTGCCCATCGGCTGCGCGGCAGCCGCCTCCGCGAGCCAGTCGTCGGCCGCGCCGTGGAAGGTCTGCTGCGTCACCGCTTCGCCGGGCGTCGCCGTCCAGCCGATGTTGAGGCCGTTGATGCGGATGCGGTCGAAGCGGTGCGCGAAGGCGACGTTCTTCGTGAGGCCTGCGAGGCCCGCCTTCGATGCCGTGTACGGCGCGAGGTAGGGCTGACCGCCGTGCATCGCCATCGAGACGATGTTCACGATCGTGCCGGGTGCCCCGCGCCCCTTCATATCGGCGACGGCGGCCTGCATCGTCATGAACGGCGCCACCAGGTTCACGGCGAGGTGCTCGCCGAGCAGCTCGCGCGTCGTGTCGAGCAGGGTGCCGCGGCTCGTCGCTCCGGCGGCGTTCACGAGACTGTCGATGCGGCCGAACTCCGCGATGGTCTCGGCGACGGCGCGCTCGGCCTCGCCGGCGGCCGCCATGTCGGCGACGATCGGCAGCACTCCCGCGGCGGCGAGGTCGCTCGACTCGTTCGCCGCCAGTTCGCGCAACTGCGCGGCGGCCCGCTCGGCCTTCTCGGCGCTCCGGCCGACGATCGCGACTCCGCTCGCGCCCTCGCGCAACGCCGCCTCGGCGATCGCGAGGCCGAGGCCCTGCGTGCCGCCGGTGACGAGCAGAACCTTGTCTTGCATCAGCTGCTGCATGAGTACTCCTTCGTAGTCGTGTGGGGTGTCAGGTCGCCCGAACTTCGGCTCTCACCCGAACTTCGGAGCAAATCACCGGTTCTCATCCGAAATACGGGTGAGAGCCGAAGTTCGGGTCGTGTGCAGCCGAGGCGGGACGGCCACTCCAGGGATCGCCGAGGCCCGGCGCTCAGCCGAGCAGCCGGCTCGGACGCAGCGGCAGGCCGCTCGCCTCGTAGACGGCGTCGATGAGCTCCATGGTGCGGCGTGAGCGCGCGAGCACGGCCGCGTCGCGCTCGCCGTTCGCGATGGCGGCGCGCAAGTGGTCGAGCTGGTACATGTAGCTCGATCGGGTGCCGAGGTGCTCAACGCGCTCCGAATCACCAGCACCAGCACCGGTACCACCAGCACCAGCACCAGCACCAGCACCGCGCACGATCACGCGGTCGTCCTGCTGCGGCTTCACGTAGTTGGGCGCGAAGACCGAGCCCGCGCTGCCGACGACCTCGAAGCTGAAGTCCCAGCCCTCGTGCACCATGCTGGTGAACATCGTCGCGGGCAACCCGCCGAGCGCGAACATCGCGTCGACCGACGTGTCGATGCGCGGGTCGACCTCGCCCGCCGTGGCCGATGCCGACTGCAGCGTCAGCGGCAGGCCGAACGCCTCGCCGAAGGCCAGCAGCCCGTTGATGGCGTAGCAGCCGACGTCCATGAGGGCGCCGCCTGCGAGGTCGAAGCTCCAGCGAGGGTCGGCGGAGTCGGGTGCGGGCATGGCCATGCGGGCGTGCACGGCCTGCAGCTCGCCGATCTCGCCGGAGCGCACGATCTCGATGATGCGGGCGAAGAGCGGGTGGTCGACGTAGTGGAAGGCCTCCCACGCCCAGCCCGCCGAACGCGAGAGCCGCGCCGCGACGGCGTCGAACTCGGCGAGGTTCGACGCGAAGGGCTTCTCGACGAGCACGTTGCGCCCGGCGGCGAGCGCCTGCACGGTCCATTCGGCGTGCAGGCCGTTCGGCAGGCCGACGTAGACGACGTCGAGCGAATCGTCGGCGAGGAGCGCCTCGTAGTCGTCGTGCACGCGGTCGTAGTCGTGCTCGGTCGCGAATTCGCGCGCACGCTCGGGGTCGCGCGCGGCGACCGCGGCGCGCACGTCGCCGGTCTCGCGGCTCGCGATGGTGATCGCTTCCTCCGCGATGCGCGAGGCGCCCAGGAGCCCGATGCGCATCGACGCTGACGCGGTACCGGGCGCAGTCGTGCTCATGCGGCAACCGCCGCCTTGATGAAGTCGACGCTGCGGCGGGCGTTCTCGAAGGCCCGCACCGCGTCGGCCTCGTTCTCGACGACCGTATCCTGCTCAAGCACGTACCAGCCGCTGTAGCCGGCGGCGATGAGCGCTTCGATGATCTCGGAGACGTGCGCATCGCCCTCGCCGAGCGCCTGGTACATGCCCTGGCGCACGCCTTCGCGGTAGTCGATCTCGCCGGCGCGCACGCGGGCGGCGACCTCGAGGCTGACATCTTTCAGGTGCGCGTGCACGATGCGGGCGGCGTGCTGCTGCACGAACGCGACGGGGTCGCCGCCGCCGAGCGTGTAGTGGCCGGTGTCGAGGCAGAGGCCGACGCGCGAGCCGGCGATGACGCGCTCGACGGCCTCGGGCGCCTCGACGACGGTGCCGAGGTGCGGGTGCAGCGTGGCGACGACGCCGACGGCGGCCGCGGCGTCGAGGGCGCGGTCGAGGTTCGCGAGCAGCGTCTCCCATTCGGCGTCGGTGAGGGCGGCGGCCCCGTCGTAGCCTGCTGCGCCGCTCACGGCCGACAGCACCATGGTGCTCGCGCCGGCGGCGACGTAGGCTTCGAGCTCGCGCTCGATGGCGGGCAGCGGGTCGGCGTCCGAGCGGTGCAGCACGATCGGGAAGAAGCCGCCGACGGCGGTCATGCCGGCCTCGGCGAGCACTGCGGCGCGCTCGGCGGGCGCGTCGGGCAGAAAGCCCTCGGGCCCGAACTCGGTCGCGGTCACGCCGAGCGATGCCATCTCCGAGAGCACGCGACCGCGGTCGAGCTGCAGCCCCCAGCCGGGTACCTCGATGACTCCCCAGCTGATGGGCGCCGAGGCGATGCGAACGTTCATGTTGACTCCTGATTCGGTGGGGAGTGAGGTACGAGTGGTGCCGTCGACGGCGATGCTACAGGGATCAGCGGTCGTTCTGCAGCGAGGCCGTGGTGCCGGCGACGGGGGCGCTCTGCTCCCAGGCGCGCGTCTCGGCGGAGCGCTCGGCGGCGGTGACGACCTGGGCGGCCGACAGCGCATCCTGGATGTTCGAGTTCAGCGCCTCGCGGCCGAGCACGGCCTGCAAGAACTTCTTGGCTTCGATGACTTTGAGGTCGTCGTAGCCCATCGAGGTGCCGGCGCCGGGCTGGAAGCGGGAGAAGTCGCCCATGCCGGGGCGCGCCATGATGCGGGTGTAGCCCTGGTTCGAGGTCTCGAGGCCGCCCGAGAGGTGCAGTTCGTTCATGCGCTCAAAGTCCCAGTGCGCGGAGCCCTCGGTGCCGTAGATCTCGATGCCGTAGCTGGCGCGCGGGCCGACGGAGACGCGGGATGCCTCGAGGGTGCCGACCGCGCCCGACGCCGCGGCGTCGTCCGAGAGGCGCACGAGCATGGCCGCGTAGTCCTCGTTCTCGACGGGCTTCATGTCGCCGTCTTCGATGAGGGCGAAGTGGGTGCCGGTGCCCATGGGCAGTTCGGGGCGCTCGGTGTAGACGGTCGAGGTGAGCGCGGTGACCTCGGCGATGGGGCCGAGCGAGTACTGCACGAGGTCGACGAGGTGCCCTATGAGGTCGCCGAGCACGCCGTTGCCGGCGAGGCCCTTCACGAAGCGCCACGAGAGGGCGCCGCGGGGGTCTGCCGAGTAGTCGGCGAACATCTGGCCGCGCACATTGGTGATGCGGCCGAGCTTGCCCTCGGCGACGAGCTCGCGCAGGTATTCGATGGCGGGCGCGTGGCGGTAGTTGAAGCCGATCGACGACACGACACCGGCTTCTGCCGCGGCTTCGGCGACCGAGCGGGTCTCGTCCTCGCCGCGACCGACGGGCTTCTCGATCCAGAAGTGCTTGCCGGCTTTCGCGGCGGCGATGCCGATCTCGGCGTGCAGGAAGTTGGGGGCGCAGATCGAGACGACGTCGACCTCGGGGTCGTTCAGCACCTCGTGGTAGTCGGCCGAGGCCTTCTCGTAGCCGAGCACCTCGACGGCCTCCTCGGCGCGGGCGGGCGCCGGGTCGGCGGCGTGCACGAGGCGCGGGCGGATCTTCAGGTCGGGGTACGCGTAGCGCAGGTTCGCGTAGGCGCGGCTGTGCAGCTGGCCCATCCAGCCGACGCTGATGAGGCCGACGCCGACCGTCGTGGTGCCGTCTTCGTTGATCTGCATGATCGTTTCTTCCTCTCGAAGTGCCTGCGTCTACGCGGCACCGTGCATCGGCGGTGATCCCTGGGCCCTGAGATGATTCCCTGCGCGTCGCGAGCGCAATATGGACCGGTCCAAATTGTAAGAACCCGGGCGCCGAGATGTCAAGCGAATCGCGGGGTTCGGGCTACTTCTTTCTCGTCAGGGATCGCCCCGCGAAGCACAGCAGCCCGATCACGACGAGGGCGAGCGAGCCGACCGGCAGCGCAGCCACCCCGCCCGTGGCGAGCAGCCCCGCGCCGGCGAGCGAGCCGACGAAGCTGCCGAGGTTGCCGACGCCCGATGGCAGCGACGAGGCGAGACGCGGGAACCGCTTCAGTTCGCGCATGTAGAGCACCTGCCCGGAGGGGCCGGTGCCGCCGAGCACCGCTCCGACCAGCGCGAGGGCGAGGGCCGTGCCGAGGCTGCCGACGGGCAGCATGAGCAGCACCGCCCCCACCGCTCCGGCTGCGGCCGAGAGCACGAAGGCGGGCCCGGCCGCGCGGTCGGCGAACCATCCCGCGACGAAGTTGCCGAGATTCATGCCGATGCCGAAGGCGAGCATGCCGGTCGCGGCGCTGAGCCAGCCGCTCCCCGGGCCGCCCTGGGCCCAGTCGACGACCGGCGCGACGTAGGTGACGATCGCGAATCCGCTCGCCGCGATGAGCACGGCGGCGCCGACGAGCACGAAGAGCGCGCCTCGCAGGCGCCTGCGCGCACCGTCGGTCGAGGCGCTGCCCGTGTCGGCCACGACATAGCCGACGTCGCTCGCGGGCGAGATCGCGAGCAGCGCGACGAAGGGCACCGCGAACAGCAGCGCCGCAGCGGCGATGATGACGCGCCAGTCCCAGCTGGCGCCGAGCGCCGTGAGCACCGGCACCCCGAGCAGATTCGCGCCGGCGAGGCCGCCGTGCACGATCGCGCTGCCGCGGCCGTAGTTGTTGGAGCCCAGCATGTGGGCGGCCGCCATCGCGCCGACGCCGATGTAGCTCGCATGCGTGAGCGCGGCGAGGAAGCGCAGGGCGAGCGCGACCGTCAGCGTCGGGGCGAGGGCCAGGAGCAGGGTCCAGAGCAGCATGAGCCCGGCGCAGACGAGCAGCGCCGAGCGCTCGGAGAGCCGCCGGATGACGAGCGGCGTGACCGCGACCCCGACGACGACGCCCAGCGCGTAGGCCGCGGCGACTCCCCCGCTGGCCGCGAGCGCCGCTTCGGTGTTCGCCGCATACAGCTCGGGCAGGAGGTCGGCGGCCATCTGCGGCAGCAGGCCCATGACGATGAACTCGCTGACGCCGATGCCGAAGCCGCCGCACACCAGGGCGGCGATGAGCACTCGATGCCCCGCCGTGATTCTTCGCGCCATCATGCTCCTTCGCCGCCGACGCCGACGCGGACCGTGCCGACCCCACGATTGACACGAGGGGTCGATCCGCGTTCTAATACTTACTTAGAGCGCTCTAAGTTACTGAGCGATTACCCCTATCTTCCCCCATGAGACGAGGAACACGCGCATGACACAGACCATTCGAGTAGCCGTTGTCGGCGCCGGCTTCGCCGGTCAGGCCCATGCCTTCGGCTACCGCAACGCCGCCATGGCCGACTCCCTCGCGGGCGTGCGCGTCGAACTCGACACGATCGTCGACCCGAACACCGCACTCGCCGAAGAGATCGCGGCGCGCTACGGGTTCGCCCGCACCGCAGCCTCCGTCGACGACATCCTGAGCGACCCGTCGATCGACGCCGTCAGCGTCGCCCTGCCGAACTTCGTCTACCGCGACGTGCTCGCGCGCATTATCGAGTCGGGCAAGCACGTCTTCGCCGAGAAGCCGCTCGGCGTCTCGGCTGCAGAAGCCGAGGAGCTGGCAGCGGTCGCCCAGCGCCACGACGTCGTCGCCGCCGTCGGCTTCTCGTACCGCCATATCCCGGCGCTCGCAGCGACCCGCCGCGCCGTGGCCGAGGGCCGCATCGGCACGCCGACGTTCGCCCGCGCCCACTACTACGCCGACTACGCGCTCGACCCCCGCGGCGCGCACACCTGGCGCTTCGACCAGCAGCGCAGCGGCGGCGGCGCGATCATCGACCTCGGCAGTCACGCCATCGATGCGCTCGCGCACATCCTCGGACCGATCTCGGAGGTCTCGGCGTCGCTGCTCGACACGCGGATCACCGAGCGCCCCATCGCGACCGGCGGCATCGGCCACACGCAGACCGTCTCGGACACCGAGACCGCGCCCGTCACCAACGACGACACCGCCCTGCTCACCGTGCGCTTCGCGTCGGGCGCCGTCGGGTCGCTGCAGATCAGCCGCATCGCAGCGGGCAAGCCGAACGAGCTCGGCATCGAGGTCTTCGGCTCGGGCGGGCACGTGTCCTTCGATTCGAGCAAGTACAACGAGTACACGATCTACGAGCTCGAGGGCGCCCGCCCGGGCGACGACGGCCCCCGCCGCGTCATCGCCGGCCCCGCGATGCCCTACTACAGCGAGGTGTCGCCGATGCGCGCACGCGGCACGGGCACCGGCTACGGCGAAGCCTTCATGGCCGAGGTGCAGGAGTTCGTGGCCGCCGTCGCACTCGGCCGGCCCATCGACACGACCTTCGCGGCCACGGTGCACCCGATGCGCGTCGTGCAGGCAGCGCTCGACAGCTCCGCCTCGGGCCGTGCCGTGCCGGTCGCACCGGTCGCCGGATAGTCTGAGGGCGGCGCGCAATCGCCGCAGACGCCGCGAGAGAGCAGGGAGCCGCATGACCGAGTCGCACCGGGCCGCCCCCGCCTCGGCGACGACCATGGAGACCGTGGCGCGCGAGGCCGGAGTTTCACGTGCAACGGTGTCGCTCGTCTACCGCGGCGCCAAAGGCCCCAGCCGCGCCTCGATCGAGAAGGTGCTCGCCGCCGGCGCGCGCCTCGGCTACCGCCACAACGCGATCGCCGCCCGCCTCGCCTCCAAGCGCACGAACACGATCGGCCTGTCGATTCTCGACCTCACGAACGAAGTCTTCATCGAGATCGCCGAGGGCGTGCGCGACGCGCTCGGCGGCGCAGAACCGGGCGCCGCCGAGGGGGCCGTCGAGGCCGGGGCTCCCGGGCAGAAGCTCGTGCTCGCCGCCGCCCGGCCCGAGCGCGGCGATGAGCTCGCCGCCGTCGAGAGCCTGTTGAGCGCCCGCGTCGACGCGGCCATCGTCTCCGGCAGCATGCTCTCGGATGCGCAGCTCGCCTCGCTCGCCGCGTCGACGCCGTTCGTGGTCGTCAGCCGGCTCGTGCCCGGCATCGATTCGGTCGCCGCGGACGACCGGCTGGGGGGATCCCTGGCGACGCAGCACCTCATCGATCTCGGGCATCGCCGCATCCTGCATCTGATGCCGCCGGTGGCCCCCCACTATTCGGAGCGGCGCGCGGGCTACCGCGAGACGATGCGCGCCGCGGGTCTCCGACCGCTCATCCAGGACACCGGGTTCTCGCTCGCCGACGCGACCGAGACCGCGGCCGCCGTGCTGCGTGCGGCCGACCGCCCGACCGCGATCTTCGCCGACAACGACATCGCCGCGCTCGGCGTGCTCACGGCGGCCGCCGAACTCGGCATCCCGGTGCCCGGCGAGCTCTCGGTCATCGGCTACGACAACACCCGCGCGGCCGCCCTGCCCGGGGTCGCGCTCTCGAGCGTGGACCAGCAGGCGCGCACGCTCGGTCGCATCGGAGCCGAGTACGCGCTCGAGGCGCTTGCCGCGGGCCCCGGCCACCGGCCTGTCGAACCGCGCAGCACGCTGCTCGCGCCGTCGCTGCACCTGCGGGCCTCGACCGCTCCCCCGTCGGTGGCGTCGTCCGGCGCGGGGCGGATCCGCCCTCAGTGATTCCGCGCAGGGGCTTCCGCTTTCGCAGGCCCCGACCCTATGATCGCCGCATGAACGGCAACACGACTCCCGCTCCGCTCCAGGCCTTCGTCGACGCGATCAACAGCGCCGACACCGACGCGTTCGTCGCAGCGTTCACCGCAGACGGCTTCGTCGACGACTGGGGGCGCGTGCTCAACGGCCCTGACGGTCTGCGCAGCTGGGCCGCGACCGATGCGATCGGCGCCGGCGCGCACATGACGGTGCTCGGCACCACCGTCGATGGTGACGAGATCGAGGTGCGCTTCGGCTGGAAGAGCCGCGTCTTCAATGGCGAGAGCACCGCGATCGCCACCGTCGCCGGCGACCGGCTGCGCTCCTTCAAGATCCTGCCGGGCTGAAACCGGGTGGGGCGCTCGCCCGCACAACGCAGCAGGGCGCCCATCCCTGCGGATGAGCGCCCTGCTGACGAGCAGCGGCAAGACCTACTTGCCGTCGAGCTCCTCGGGAGGCACGACGGTCACGGCTTCCGTGACCTGGACGCGGCCGACGCCGGCCGCCTCGTCGCCCTCGATCTCGTCGCGGATCGTGCGAACGGCATCCGTCGACGTACCCACGCTGCGCAACTCGTGCACGAGCTGCTCCAGCTCGGCGCCGCCGGCCATGAGACCGGTGAGCTCCTCGAGCGAGATCTCGCTCTTCTCGTGGTAGCCGATGCTCTGGCCGCGCTTGAGCAGCAAGAACCGGTCGCCTACGGGGTAGGCGTGGTGCGGGTTGTGCGTGATGAAGATCACGCCGAGCCCGCGATCGCGCGCCTGGATGATGTAGCGCAGCACCACGCCCGACTGCTTCACGCCGAGGGCGGCGGTCGGCTCGTCGAGGATGAGCACCTTCGCACCGAAGTACACCGCACGCGCGATCGCGACGCACTGGCGCTCACCGCCCGAGAGGGTGCCGATCGGCTGATCCACATCGCGCAGATCGATGCCCATATCGAGCAGCTCCTGCTTCGCGGTCTTCTTCATGAAGTCGATGTCGAGCCGCTTGAACGGCCCCCACCCCTTCGTGATCTCGGACCCGAGGAAGAAGTTGCGCCACACCGGCATGAGCGGGGCGACCGCGAGATCCTGGTACACCGTCGCGATGCCCTTGTTGAGAGCCTCGCGCGGGGAGTCGAGCTTGACCGCTTCTCCGTCGATGAGGAACTCGCCGCCGGTGTGCTGGTGCAGACCCGCGATGATCTTGATCAGCGTCGACTTGCCGGCGCCGTTGTCACCGAGCACGCACATCACTTCGCCGGCGGCGACCTTCAGGCTGACATCGCGCAGGGCGATGATGTTGCCGTAGCGCTTCTCGGCGTCGCGCAGCTCGACCAGCGGCACCCGGTTGGTTGCTGTCTCGGTCATTTCTTGCCTCCCTTGCCTGCGCGGCGCTGCAGCCAGAGATTCAGCACGGTGGCGCCGAGCAGCATCGCACCGAGGAAGAACTTCAGCCAGTCCGGGTTCCACTCCGCGTACACGACGCCCTTGAGCGCCATGCCGTAGATGAGGGCGCCGATCGCGCCGCCGATCGCGGAGCCGTAGCCGCCCGTGAGCAGGCATCCGCCGACGACCGCGGCGATGATGTAGAGGAACTCGTTGCCGATGCCCTCGCCCGACTGGACGGTCTTGAACGCGAAGAGCTGGTGCATGCCCAGCAGCCACGCGCAGAAGCTGACGCCCATGTACAGGCCGATCTTGGTCTTCGCGACCGGCACGCCCACGGCGCGAGCGGCGTCGGGAGCTCCGCCTGCGGCGAAGATCCAGTTGCCGATCCGGGTGCGGCGCAGAATCCAGGTCGCCACGATGACGAGCAGGATCCAGTAGAGCACCGTGATCTTCACCGAGATGCCGAAGAGCGGGATGTCGGCGGCGAACACGGCGGCTGCGGATTCGAATCCGGGCCACTGCGCGATCGACGGAGCCGCGACGCCGCCGGTGATCATGCGAGTGACGCCGAGGTTCAGGCCCGTGATCATGAAGAACGTCGACAGGGTGACGATGAAGCTCGAGAGGTTCGTCTTCGTCAGCAGCCAACCGTTCACGAAGCCGAGCAGGAGCGAGGTGAAGAGGCCGAAGATCACGCCGATCCAGACGTTGCCGCCGAACCAGTAGATGAACAGGGACGACGAGAGCGCCGAGAAGATGACGCCGACGCCGGTCGACAGGTCGAACTCGCCGCCGACCATCAGCAGGGATACGCCGACGGTCATGATGCCGACCGTCGAGGCGCCGTAGAGGATGGTGGCGATCGATGACGGCTGCGAGAACTGGGGCGCGACCGCGATGAAGAGGATCGCGAGGAGAAGGGCTGCGGCGACCGCGCCGGCCTCCGGCTTCGTGAAGAACCTGGTGAACAGGTTGCCGGAGGCCAGCCGTTCGTCGGCCTTGGGGGCTGCTGTTGTAGACATGTGTTGCTTTCGCTACGCCTGGGAGTCCCGGATTACTCGGACTCTTCGGAGTCGGCAGCCTTCTCGAACTGGGCTGCGACGCTCTCGTAGTTGTCGGCGTTGACGACCGCGGGGCCGGTCAGCACTGCCTGGCCGCCGCCGAGCACGTAGCCGCCCTGCTTGTAGAGACGCACGGCCTCGACCGACTCGTAGCCCTGGATGAACGGCTGCTGGTCGATGCCGAAGAGGATGGTGCCGTCCTTGATCGACTTGTAGACGTCGGCGTTGAGGTCGGTGGTGGCGAGCACCGCCGAGGAGCCCGCATCCTTGATCGAATCCATCGCGGTCATCGCGAACGGAGCCCCGAGGGTCAGGACGCCGTCGATGTCGGCGTTGGTCTGCAGCTTCGAGGTGATGGTCGAGGCAACGTTGGTCATGTCGGTGCCCTGCACGTACAGCACTTCGGACTGGCCGGTGAAGGTGTCGGCGAGCCCCTCGCAGCGACTCTCGAGGCCGACGTGGCCCTGCTCCTGGATCACGCAGACGACACGGGTCAGACCAGCGTTGTTGAACTGCTCGCCCGCGGCCTGGCCCGCGATGAACTCGTTCTGACCGAAGTGGGCGAGCACGCCCATCTCCTTGAACTCGTTCTCACCGGCGTTGATGCTGAAGACGGGGATGCCCGCTTCGACGGCCTTCTTGACCTCGCCCGACATGGCGTCGGCCTTCGCGAGGGTGACGACGATGCCGTCGACATCCTGATCGACCGCCTGCTGCACGAGCTGCGCCTGGCGTGCGCCGTCCGGGTCCGAGCTGTAGAGCAGCTCGATGTTGTTCTTATCCGCGGCGTCCTCCGCGCCCGCGCGGATGGTGTCCCAGAAGGTGTCGCCGGGGGCCGCGTGGGTGACCAGCGCGACCTTCAGCTCCGGCTGATCCGCAGCGGCGCTACCGCCGCCTGCGCCGCCCGCGCCTGCGGGGGTGCCGCACGCCACGAGCGCGAGCGCACCTGCAGCGGCGAGCGCTCCGAGTCCTACTTTGCCCCAACGGGCCATACGTGACTTCATCGTCTTCACTCCATCGTGTGTTTAGAACTAATGTCGTTACAAAGCTTGCGCTTCTGTTCATGAGATTACCCCACAAATACCTCGCCCTGATACCCGGCGGGTAAAGGTTGGGTAACAACCGAGGCTCGCAATCGCACCCGATCGCAGCCGCTGATCCCCCTCGCTGAATCAGGGATCCACGAGGATTGGACCGGTCCAAAGCATACGAGCATTTTTCCGATCCGTCAACAAGGGGTCGAGCCGGAGCCCGGCCTATGAGGCTCTGAACTCCGGCTCGCCCCCTGCGAGCACGCGAGAGACGGCCTCGGCCGCCATGCGGAAGGTGGCCGCCATCGCCGCCTCCGACAGCCCGGTCGTGTGCGGGCTCAGCAGCACGTCCTCGCGACCGGCGAGCGGGTGCGACTGCGCCGGCTCCTCGGGGAACACGTCGAGCCCGACACCGCCGAGCACGCCCTCGTCGAGGGCGGTGCGCAGGGTCTCGACCGCGACGAGCTCGGCCCGCGCACAGTTCACGAGCACGAGCCCGGGCCTCGCCTGCCGCAGCAGATCGAGCGGCAGCAGTTCGCCGTCGCCTCCGGGCAGGTGCAGCGTCAGCGCATCGGCCTGCCGCACGGCGGCCTCGAGCGTCGCGTTCTCGTACTCCTCCGACCGCACGAAGGGGTCGTGCACGACGACGCGCATGCCGAAGGCGGCGCCGTAGCCGGCGATGATGCGCCCGATGCGCCCGAAGCCGATCACGGCGAGCGTCTTCCCGATGGCATCGCCGGGCACGGGCACCGGGTCTGCGACCGCGTCGCGGCCCCACCGGTCGCCCGCCACGTACGCGTGAGAAACTCCGACGCGCTTGACGAGCGACAACAGCATCGCGAAGGCTCCCTCGGCGACCGCCCGGGCGTTGCTGCCCGGGGTGATCGCGACGTGCACCCCGCGTTCCGCAGCGGCGGCGAGATCGACGCGCTCGACCCCCACCCCGGTGCGCGCGACGACGCGGAGGTTCGGCATACGGGTCAGCAATTCGCGATCGACATCGTAGGCCGCGCGCACGATCGCACCCTGCGCCTCGGCGAGATCGCCCGCGCTCGGCTTCGCCGCGAACACCGCGCCCTCTGGCAGGTACGGCACGACGAGCGCGGGGTCGACCGGCCCGAGACCGACGACGACCGGGGATGCGGCAAGTGCCACTGCCGGCCTCTCAGCGCTCATCGCACGCCCATGCCGTCGGGGATCATCGCGTGCACCGCCGCGGCGAGCAGCGTCGCGTCCGACCCGATGGCGACGAATCCGAAGCCCCGCTCGAAGTAGCGTTCGGCGGCCACGCGGTCGTTCGCGAGGATGCCCGCGACCTTGCCGTGCCGTCGGCACGCCTCAACCACCCGGTCGAGCGTCTGCTGGAAGACCGGCGCATCGAACTGCCGCGGCACGCCGAGCGCGTAGCTGAGATCCTGCGGCCCGACGAAGAGCACGTCGGCGCCGTCGGTCGCGGCGATCGCGTCGAGCTCATCGACGGCGCCGAGCGTCTCGATCTGCACGATGCCGATCGCCTGATCGTTCGAGCCGTCGAGCGCCGGGGTGTCCAAGGTCCAGCGGGCGGCACGGTTGTAACTCGCGACACCGCGGTCGCCCTCGGGCGGATACAGCTGGTGGCGCCGCGCTTCGGCGGCCTCGGCCGCGCTCGAGATGCGCGGGAACATGACACCCGCCGCGCCCGCGTCGAGCACGCGCCCGATGCGGATGCGCTCGGGCTGCTCGACCCGCACGAGCGTGGCGGTGCCGTAGGCGCCGGCCGCCGCGGCGACCGCGCCGACCTCGCTCTCATCGCCGCCGCCGTGCTCGAGGTCGACGAGCACCCAGTCGAGGCCGGCGGCCGCGCACACCTCGGCGGCGGTCACCGAGCCGAGACCGAGGAAGGTGCCGATGGTCGGCTCCCCCGCGAGGAAGCGCTCGCGCAACCTGCGCCCGGGCGCGAGCGGGCCCGCGGTCATCCGTGCCACCGCTGCAGCTCGAGGCCCTCGCGGTACTCGACGAGTTTCACGGAGGTGTCGACCCGGTCGAAGACCTCCGCCGGCGAGACGTCCCACCAGGCCTCGGCACCGGGCAGGTCGGCGTGCGGAATCGTCGGCACGACGATGACGACCGGGCCCTGCACGTCACGGGTCTCGTCGAGCGCCGCAGCGACCTCCTCGGCCGTCGTGGGCGTGCGCACCTCAGCGCCGAGACCCGCCGCGACCTGCGCGAGGTCGATCTTCAAGTAGTCGCCCTCGAGCACGCCGGCGTCCGAAGTCGCGAGCGATCCCTCGCCCTCGCGATACCGGAACTCGTTGCCGTAGTGCTCGCCCGTGCGCCACATCTGCAGGCGGCGGATCACCTGGTAGCCGTGGTTCTCGGAGATGACGACGGTGAACGGGATCTTCTCCTGCGCCGCGGTGACGATCTCGGTCGGCATCATGATGAAGGTGCCGTCGCCGATGAACGCGGTGACGCGGTGCGAAGGGTCGGCGTCGGCGACGCGCACCCCCATGGCCGCGGGCAGCTCGTAGCCCATGCACGAGAAGCCGAACTCGAGGTGCGCGTGGCGGCCGTCGGTCGCATCCCACACCTTCTGCAGGTCGCCGGGAGGGCCGCCGGCCGCGGCGACGATCGTGTCGCCCGGGCGCGAGT
The DNA here is from genome assembly GCF_053567315.1 of Leucobacter sp. GX0328. Classification (NCBI taxonomy): domain Bacteria; kingdom Bacillati; phylum Actinomycetota; class Actinomycetes; order Micrococcales; family Microbacteriaceae; genus Leucobacter; species Leucobacter sp. GX0328. The sequence continues at coordinate 1,395,462 of NZ_JBSGPC010000001.1, read as the reverse complement.
GCCGCTGCATGAGGCCGATGAGCTGGCCCTGGGTGAGCACCGCGTCGGTATCGAGCAGCTCGGGGTGCTGCTCCTTCGGGAAGCGGGTGTACGGGTCGAGCGCCGCATCGCGCGCGGGCAGCCAGTCGGCGCGCGCCTGCTCGACCTCGGCGGCCCAAGCTGCAGGGATCGCATACCCGTCGAGCACTGCGTCGAGCGCTTCGAGTGCGAGCTTCGCATCCGCCAGCACGGCCGTGGCGCCCTGCTTCACGGCGTCGTGCTCGACGGTGTTGATCGACGCGAACCGCACGTCGGGGTTCGCGAACAGCGACTGCGATGCTGTCGCGAAGTCGGTGAGGCGAGTGCCGATGTGCACTATCAGGTCGGCACGGGCGGCCAGCCGGTTGGTGGTCGGCGACCCCTCGAGGCCGATGCCGAAGACGCTCCACGGGCCGTCCTCGGTGATGGCGCCCTTGCCGCCGAAGGTCTCGCTGACCGGCAGCAGCGTGCGCTTCGCGAGCCCGGTGAGCACGCCCTGCGCGTCGGCGTAGTGCACGCCGCCGCCCGCGATGACGAGGGGGCGCTCGGCGTGCTTGATGAGTTCGGCGACCTGCGCGACCTCGACGACATCGGGCAGACGGCGGCGGATCACCCAGTCGCGCTCGGCGAAGAACTCGACCGGGAAGTCGTAGGCGTGCGACTGCACGTCCTGCGGCAGCGACACGACGACCGCGCCGGTCTCCTCGGCGTTCGCGAGCACGCGGAACGCCTGCGGCAGCGCCGTGAGCAGCTGCTCGGGGCGGTTGATGCGGTCGAAGAAGCGCGACACGGGGCGGAACGCGTCGTTCACCGTCACGTCGGGGGTGCCCGGCAGGTCGAGCTGCTGCAGCACCGGCCCCTGGCGGCGGGTCGCGTAGGTGTCGCCCGGGAAGAGCAGCAGCGGGATGCGGTTCACGGTAGCGAGGCCCGCGGCGGTGATGAGGTTCGTGGCGCCCGGGCCGATCGACGCCGTGACGGCGAGAGTCTGCCGGCGCTTCGACGCCTTCGCGAAGCCCGTGGCCATGTGGCCGAGCGCCTGCTCGTTGCGACCCTGCACGAACGGCAGCGAGTCGGAGTTCTCGGCGAGCGCCTGGCCGAAGCCGGCGACGTTGCCGTGGCCGAAGATGCCGAGCGCCGCGGGCACGAAGCGGCGGCGTTCGCCGTCGGCGACGGAATACTGCGCTGCGACGAAGCGCACGATGGCCTGCGCGACCGTGAGCCGCACGGTCTGCCCGGAGGTTCCCTGAACCATGAAGATGCTCCTTTGCTTACTGTTGTTCTGCGTTTTCTCGAAGCCCGTGCTCATGCACGATGCTGAAGGTCTGGCGTCCGGTGGGATTCGCACATGCGCGACTTGGCCGGGTCTGGCGGGAGCGGGGTGTTCGCACCCCGCGGATGGATGAGGCGCGCATCCCGAAACTCCGTCAACCGCGTCCGCGATCCGCGATCCCTGTAGAAATCAGCCGTGCATGATGACGGTCTTCACTTCTGTCATCTCCTCGACCGTGGAGCGCACGCCCTCCTTGCCGTAGCCCGAGGCCTTCAGGCCACCGTAGGGCATGAGGTCGGCGCGCCACAGCGGCGTCCAGCCGAGATGCACGGAGCCGGCCTCGATCTCGCGCACGGCGCGGATGCCCTCGGTGAGCGTTCCGCCGAAGACGCCGGCGGCGAGGCCGTAGGGGGTGCCGTTAGCGGCGTCGATCGCGGCGTCGAAACCGTCGACGGTGGTGACGGCGACGGCGGGGCCGAAGAGTTCCTCCTGCGCGAAGGCCTGGCGGGTGTCGACGCCGGTCACGATCGCGGGCGAGATGAAGCCGCCATCGCGCTCGCCGCCCGTGAGCAGGTGCGCGCCGTCGCTGACGGCCTGTGCGATGCTGCTCTCGACGCGGCGCGCCTCGCGCTCGGAGATGAGCGGGCCGAGCGTGGTGCCCTCGGCGAAGGGGTCGCCCATCTTGATCTGCGCCACCTTCGGCTGCAGGGCATCGAGAAGATCGGCCTCGACGTCGCGGTGCACGATGACGCGCTGCACCGAGATGCAGACCTGGCCGCCGTTGACGTAGCCGCCCGCCGCGACCGCCGCGGCTGCCTTCTCGATGTCGGCGCCGGGCAGGATCACGGTCGGCGACGACGCGCCGAGCTCGAGCGACAGCTTCTTCACGCCGGCGATCGAGGCGATGCGCTCGCCCACCCCGGTCGAACCGGTGAACGAGATCTTGCGCACGCGGCGGTCGGTGACGAGCGCGTCGCCGAGCACGCCGCCCGAGCCCGTGATCACCGAGATGACCCCCTCGGGCACGCCGGCATCGACGAATACCTGCGCGAGCGCGAGCGCCGTGAGCGGGGTGGCCCCCGCCGGCTTCAGAATGACGGCGTTGCCCGCCGCGAGGGCCGGGCCGACCTTGTGCAGAACGAGCAACGCCGGGTAGTTGAACGGGGTGATGGCGACGACGACGCCGACGGGCTGGCGCAGCGTGAAGCCGAGCTTGTCCTGCCCCGTGCCGGGGTTCGCGTCGAGCGGCAGCGAGTCGCCGTACAGCTGGGTGCCCTCGTGGGCGGAGAGCCTGATGATCGCGCCCGAGCGGCGGGATTCGCCGAGGGCCTCAGTGAGCGGCTTGCCGTTCTCGGCCGAGATGACGGCGGCGATCTCGTCGGCGCGCGCATCGGCGAGATCGGCGGCGCGGTTCAGGATGGCGGCGCGCTCGTGAGCCGGGGTGCGGCCCCACTTCGCGGCGCCGGCGGCCGCTGCAGTCACCGCGGCCTCGACGTCGGCGACGGTGGCGACGGCGACCTCGCCGATCGCGCGGCCGTCGAACGGCGAGAGCACCTCGGCGCGTGCGCCGCCCTGGGCGCCCCGCCACTCCCCGCCGATCAGCAGATCGTAGTTGCCGTATTCACGCGTGTCCTGCGTGTGCTGCGTGCCCTGTGCGCTCATGGGTTCACTCTCTCATCCTTGAAACTTGGACCGGTCCAAATTGTACGCATGTCGCGCCGGTTCCGTCAACCGCCCATGGCACACTGGGTCGAGACCCGACGCGAAGGAGCACCATGACCGCAACGCCCGCCCTGCTCGCCACCTGCTGGACCACGGCGGGCACCGCCATGCCCGGGCCGGAGCGCGATCGGAGCCCGATCCCGATCGAGGATCGCATCGCCGCCGCGGCCGCCGGCGGATGGGCCGGGTTCGGTCTCGCGCACACCGACCTCATGGCGCATCTCGAACGCGGCACGCTCGCCGAGCTGAGGCAGCGGCTCGACGACCACGGCATGCAGCACGTCGAGCTCGAGCTCATCGAGCACTGGTGGGCCGACGACGAACGGCGGGCGACCTCCGACCGTGTGCGGCGCGACCTCTTCGCGGCGGCCGAAGCACTCGGCGCGCGCACCGTGAAGATCGGCCCCGAGACCGCGGGGCTCCCCGTCGACGACGACCGCTTCGCCGCCGCGTTCGACGCGCTCGCCACCGAGGCGGCCGAGCACGGCACTCGCGTCGCCTACGAGTTCCTCCCCTTCGCGACCCATGGCCCGTCGCTCGAAGACGGCATCGACCTCGTCACGAAGGTCGCGAACCCGGCCGGCGGCCTGTGCATCGACATCTGGCACGTCGCCCGCCCGCGCACCGACTACACGGTCATCGCCGAGCGCGTGCCCGGCGAATACGTCTTCTCGGTCGAGCTCAACGACGGCGCCCCCGAACCGGTCGGCACGCTCTTCGAGGACACCGTGCACCGGCGTCTGCTGCCCGGCGAGGGGTCGTTCGACGTGCCGGCCTTCATCGACGCCGTGCGCGCGACCGGGTTCGACGGGCCGTGGGGCGTCGAGATGCTCTCGGATCGCCACCGTTCGCTGCCGCTCGAGCGGGGTCTCGCCGAGGCGCGCGATGCGGCCCTCGCCTGCTTCGCCGAGGCCAACCGCCGGGTCAGCTGAGGCCCGCTGCCGCTGCCCTTCTGCCCCTGCGGGCGCGGGCGCGGGCGCGGCCGCGGGCGCTCGATGCGACAAGGAGGCGCGAATTGGGGTCTCGCAGTGGCGCGAACCCCAATTCGCGACCCTTTGTCGACGAGGTCGGAGCCGGTAGGCCGCCGCGAGGCCCCCACCGGCACCGACGGTAGCCGACCGGCACCGACAGTCGCCCACCGGCACCGACGGTAGCCGACGGGTAGCGACCGAACGTGTCAGCCGGCGACGGACGAGCCGCGCACGACGAGGCTCGGCTCGATGAGCACCTCGTGATGGGGGCCTGCGGCGGCGCCAGTACCCGGGGCACCGGCCGCCGGGTAGGCGGCAGCGAGTAGAGTTTCGGCGGCCTCGCGGCCGATGCGGCGGTTGTCGGGGTCGACGCTGGTGAGCGAGATGCGCGGGATCGCCGATAGCGTCGTATCGTCGTATCCCGTGACACGGCACCCGCCCGGCACCGGCACGCCCGCCGCCTCGAGCGCGGAGATGACGGCGACGGCGGTGAGGTCGTTGACCGCGACGATCGCCTCGGGAAGGCGCTTCTCGGCGAGCAGCCGCTCGACGGCCAGGCGGGCACCGGTCTCGGTGAAGTCGGCGCGCTCGACGCGCGCGTCGGCGCCGAGGCCGCGCTGCTCCGCGATACCGCGGAACGCCCGCTCGCGCGACGCCGACACGGTGCCGCCGTCGCCGCCGACGAAGACGATGCGCCTGATGCCCTGCTCGAGGAGGTGGTCGACGACGAGGCCGATCCCTGCCGCATCATCGGTGCGCACCGTCGCGACGGTGTCGTCGGTCGCGTCGATCGCGCTCGCGACCACCGTCGGCACGGTGTGGGTGAGCTCGGCGAGCCCGCTGAACTCGGGGATCGTGCCGATCGTGAGCAGGCCCGACGGGCGCAGGTCGCGCAACACCGCGAGGTTGTCGCGGTCGAGCACCGTCTCGCCGCTGCCATCGTCCACCTGCGCGCTCACGATCATGGTGCGACGCCCTGCCTCGCCGAAACGGGCCTTCGCAGCGGCGACGATGTCGGCGAAGAGGGGGTTGTGCAGGTTCGAGACGAGGATGGCGATGAGGTCGCGGCGCCCGGCCGAGAGCGACTGCGCGACGAGGTTCGGGCGGTATCCGAGGCGCTCGGCGGCCAGCAGCACGCGCTGCCGGCGCTCCTCGCTGACGTTCTCGCCGCCGTTGAAGACGAGCGAGACGAGCGATTTCGAGACGCCGGCCTCGCTCGCGACGTCGCGGATGGTGGGGGGACGTTTGCGCGCGGGAGCGGGCACCGGCGTCGGCGCGGTCATGGGTGCGCTCTTGCGCTCGGTGCCGCCCGTTTCCTGCTCTGTCTTCACGTCCACGCCTCCATCGCCGCGGCCGCGCCGCTGTCCGCGCACCAGTCTACGCGTGGACCGGTCCAGAGCGCTCGGCGAGCCGAAACTGGGGGTCACCCGCGATTCAGCGACGCCTCAGGAGACCCCGTGATCGGCTGAACGTACGATGCCGTGGTCTCGCGCTTGATGAGCGTCGGCCTCGACGGTGAGTCCTCGGCGTGCCTCGCTGGTTCGGCAATCCGACTCAGGGCGAGTTCCGCAGCTCGACGCCCGAGTTCGAAGCCATGCAGGTCGACAGTGGTCAGCGCCGCACCGGGGAGCCGGCTTCCCGCTGTATTGTCGTGCCCGATCACCGATACGTCTACCCCTGCGCGCAGTCCGCGAGCCGCGAGGGCGTCGAGCACTCCGAGCGCTGCCTGGTCGTTATGCGCGAAAATCCCCGTCGGCCGCTCGACCGAGTCGAGCACCTCTCCAATATCGCGGGCCGCAGCTTCGCGGGACCATTCGCTCTGCACCACCCGAGGAGGAAGGCCCGCCCGCTCCATTACCGCGAAGTATCCGTCGCGCCGCCCCCGGTAGCCGTCGTCGGGCGGATTCGCGAGGAATGCGATCCGTCGGTGCCCCATGCGAATAAGGTACTCGGTAGCGAGGCGACCGCTCTCGAGATCATCGGAGTACACGCTGTCGATGCCATCGATCTTCCGCGTGACGACCACAAGGGGCAAATCCTTCGCCACCTCACTCGCCTCCGCATCGGACATGAGGAGCCCGATGGCGATGGCGACATCGACCCGGCTCTGTTTCAGGGTCTCGAGCGCGGAACGATCGCGATTGCCACCGAGCTCGCCTACTGTCAGCACGAGGGGAATACCCTCCCTGTCAGCGACTTCCCGAACACCGTCGAACACGTCGGCATAGAGGTCGTTGTGCAGATCTTGCAGAAAGACGCCGATCGTGTCGCCGCTGCTGCTCGCGAGCCGCGCCGCAACACGGTTCGGAGAGTAGCGCAGCTCGCGTCCGACCGCGAGAATACGCTCCCGCGTCGCCTCGCTCACACCGGGAAGGTTGCGGTACGCCAATGAGACGAGCGCCCGCGATACTCCCGCGCGCTTCGCAACGTCCTCCATTGTGGTCCGTGCCATCGTGCCCTCCGGCGCAGCCTATGGTCGGGGCCGCTGTTCTTCTTCAGATTGACTAGCTTACATTTGGCCTGTGTCGGCGAAGTCAGACGGTCACCAGCCCGCCGCTGACGTTGAGGGATTCGCCGGTGATCTCTGACGCGAGATCCGATGCCAGGAAGGCGATCGCCGCGGCGATATTCTGCGGCCCCTGCATCCGGCCGAGCGGAATGGGCGCGGCCCACACGCCGTAGGCCTCCTCGTAGCTGATGCCCCGCTCCTCGCTGGTGTGGCGGATGTTGTTCTCCATCATCGGCGTGAGCACAGTGCCCGGGGCTACCGAGTTGACCCGCACTCCCTGGGGCGCGAGCTCCGCCGCCAGGGATCGCGTGAAGCCGATCACCCCGGCTTTGCTCGCGCTGTACACCGTGATACCGGGGTTACCGACCTTCGCGGCCTGCGACGCCAGGTTGATCACCGATGCGCCATCACCCGACCGGATGAGCGCCGGCACGAGCTCGCGCGTGAGCGCGATGACAGCTCGCAGGTTCACGTCGAGCACGAAGTCGAGGTGCGCGTCATCGGTGTCGACGAGTGCGATCTCCTTGCCCACGCCGGCGTTGTTCACGAGGGTGTCCAAGCCGCCCAGGCGCTGTTCGACCTCGCCGGCCGCGCGCTCGATCTCGTCGAGGCTGCTGAGATCGGCAGGGATCGCGATAACCGCTTCCTGCGCCGCTTCCGAGAGCGAGGCCACCGCCGCGTCGAGCGCATCGCCGGGGCGGTCGAGCACTGCTACTCGAGCCCCCGATCGGGCGAAGAGGCTTGCGACGCCGTATCCGATGCCCGAGGCGGCGCCGGTGACAAGCACCCGTCGGCTCGTGAAGTCCCAGTTGAGGTTTCCCATGTCGTGTTGTTCCTTTTTCCTCTCCGCGCCGCATAGCCCCGGAGAATCGTGTTGCGGTTTCCAGCGAGCGTCTCTAACGGAACGAGCCGACGCGGAAGCTCTCCATGATGTGCTTGTGCATTAGCGCGTAGGCCAACACGAGCGGAATGATGCTGATGATCTGGCCGGCCATCTGCGCTCCAATATCGACGCTGTATTGAGCGCTGAAGAGCAGCAGGCCGGGCGCGACCGTCGTGCTCGCCGGGTCGACGAGCAATGGCAGCGTGTGAGACAGGTTGTTCCAGGCGTAGATGAAGCTCAGCAGCACGGTACTGAGAATCGGGCCTTTCGACATCGGCACGGCGATCGTCCAGAAAATGCGGATTTCCGAGGCACCGTCGACCTTCGCGGCCTCGATCACGTCGTTGGGGAACGACGCGAAGAACGCGTACATGAGCACGACATTGAGCGGAAGCCAGCCCGCAGCGAATACGAGGCCGATCATGAACGGGTTGCTGCGGATGCCGAAGTCACCGGTGACACTGAAGAGCGGAATGATCACTGCCAGGAACGGCAGCGCGTACAGCACATAGTAGAGACGTTCGAAGGCTGCCGACATCGGGCCGGTCTTGCGCGCGATCGCGTACGCGGCCATCGTACCGGCGATCACACTTGCCCCGACGGCAGCTATCGAGAAGAGCGCCGTGTTGAGGAAGTAAAGCGACATCGATTCGCCGACCGCAACGCCCTCCCACCCGCGCACGTAGTTATCGAAGACCCAGGTGGTCGGCAAACCCAACGGGTCGGCGACGATCTGCTTCGACTCCTTGAATGAGCCGAGCAGGATGGTAATCGTCGGTAGCACCGTCATGATCGCGTAGAGGCCGACGACGACGGTCGCGACCCACCCCCAGGGGCCTCGAGGCTTGCGTCGGCTGCGAGTTGCTGCTTTGCCCGCATTCGCGGAGGAGATGAGTTGCGTGTGAGTGATCGTGCTCATTTCCGTTCCCTACTGGTTGCTGATCTTCGACGGACGGAAGAAGAGGGTGTATGCCATCGACGCCGCGACGATGATGATGGTGCCGACGAACCCGGCTACGCTCGCGTATCCGAAGTCTCCGAGGGTGAAGCCCTCACGGTAAATGAACGTCGACAGGATGTCGGACGCCTTGCTCGGCCCGCCCTGCGTGAGTGCGTAGACAGTATCGAGCTGCTTGAAGTTGCCGATGATCTGCAGACCAATCACGACGACGAGCACATCCTTCGTCATGGGCAGCGTCACCTTCCAGATCCTCTGCCAAGCATTCACCCCGTCAAGCGTGGCTGCCTCATTGATCGACTCAGGGATATCGTTCATCGCCGACACCATGAGGATCATCGGAATGCCGACGTACTGGATCGTCGCGATGAATGTCACGACCCAGAGCACCAGGTTCGGGTCACTCAACCAGTGCGGCGACCATGCCGGGTTGATCTGCTGCAGCAATGGGTTCACCCACCCGAGCTCGGGATCGAGCGCGTTCTTCCATGCCAACGCGTACATCGTCGGCGGCAAGATGACGGGCAGGAAGATGATGAACTTGAGAGTGTTCGAGAGCGGAATCTTGCGATGGAACGCAATGGCGAACGCCGTACCCAGAATGACCGTGCCGCCCGCTGCGAGCACCGTCAGGGCGAAGGTCCTCAGCAGAGCCCAGAGCGCATCCGGATCGGTGAAAAGTCGGGTGAAGTTATCGAACCCGATCCACTGCGCATTTCCGTAGCCGGGCCAACGCTGGAACATGAGTGGGATCGACGTAAGCGCCGGCCAGATCGTGAACAGAACCACGAGCACGATGGCCGGGGCGGTGAACGACCAGAACAGCTTCTGAGAAGCCCCGTGGGAGGACCGGCCTTCGGCAGACTTCGGGTTTCGCGGTTTCGCTTTGACCTGTGTTGTAGACATGATGACCCTTCCCGGGGGAGCGGTTCGCACCGCTCCCCCGGTCTCGCGGCTGACGGATTAGGAGTGCTGCTCGCGATACGTGCTCGCGGCGTCCTGCAGCGCAGCTGCGGCATCCTTCGCGCTGACGCGACCGGACATCACACCGGAAACCACCGATTCCGAGAACTCCTGCTCGACGCTGGCGGGCAGCATCGTGAACCAGCCGGGCGCCTGCGGCGCCGTCTGGTACTGTTCGACGATGCTCGTGAGAATCGGGGATTCGATGACCTTCGACAGGTCGACATCCTCGCGGGCCGGGACCTTGTTCATCCCGTCCTCGACGACTGCCTTCGAAGTGAGGTACGAGATGAAGCTCTTCGCAAGCTCGGGGTTCTTCGCCCCCTGTGGCACCAGGAACGAGTCTAGAGAAACACCGTGCGCGGTGGGCTCATCGCCGAGCGAGGGGAAGAGCGCCCAATCCCAAGTGAAGCCTTCGGGCTCGTAGACCGGCGGTACCCAGCTGCCCATGATCCAGGTCGGCGACTTCTGCGTGTCGAAGAGCGTCTGTGACTGTTCGAACGTCAGACTGTCAACGCCCTGGGCGAAGTAGCCCTTCTCCCCCCATTCGCCCAGCTGCTCGAGCGCATTGACGACGCACGGATCAGTGTATTCAGCGCTCTTCTCGCCGCCCTTCTGCCAGTTCGTGGAGATCTCGGTGTAGAGGTCTGTGCCGCACGAGGTCTGGAGCAGCGACCCGAAGAGGTATTCAACGAAGGGGTTGCCGGGTACCGAGAGCGGGGTGAGCCCTGCATCCTTCGCAGCCTGGAGAGAATCGCTGAACTCGTCGACGGAGGCGAAGGTGTGCGTCTCGGGGTCGGGAGCCGCGCCGCCGAAGCTCGCCCACTGCTCGGTATCCATGTACACGTACGGCAGCAGCGTAAGTGCCACCGGCACCGAATACTTCTTGCCGTCGGAGGCAGTTGCGAGGTCGACGGTCGTGCCGCTGACGACCGATTCGAGGTCGTTCTCCTTCCACACATCGTCGAGGGGCTGCAGCGCGCCGGCTGCGATCCAGTCTTCCATGTAGGCGTCCTGCAACGTGTACGAGACGACGTCGGGCGCATCGCTCGAGGTGAACAGCCGGCCGCCGGACTCGCGCATCTGCTCGTTCGTGATGCCACCGACCTTGATCTTCGCGTCGGGGTGCTCCTTCATGAACGAGTCGGCTGCAGCCTGCACGAAGGGCCAGTCGCCATACACCTGAACGTTCAGATCACCGGAATCGGGGCTTCCCTCTACTGACGATCCGCTGGCACCGCACCCGGTGAGCGCGAGCGCGGCAGCCAAAGAAAGCGGCAGTGCCGCGGTCATTACACGGCGTGATTTCTGAGACACCGTGACCTCCTTGTCGCTTATGTGGGCGGAACAGCTTCGTTCCGTCGAACTAAAACTAGAGCGCTTTAGTTCGCTTCGTCAAGTACCATTTTCTCTCCACCATGCAATCAGGCGATCCGCTCAGCACCCTCCACAGTCATTAGCCTGGCGAGAATTCGTCATTTATTCATGTCTTATCAGGCATTTATTTACAAACAATCCACTATCAACTACCCAAAAGCAGCAACGACGACACCCACACCTTTCGCGGCAACCAGAAATCACGCTTGACATCAAAAACTAAAGCGCTCTAGCATCGCAATCGTCAACCGCACCCATATGGCGAAGGAGCCGTACCCAATGTCCAGCACGCCTGACACCGCCTCCCGCATCGGCATCGCCCCCGATTCCTGGGGAGTGTGGAACGCCGTGGATCCGGCGCAACCGGGCCCCGAACAGTACTTGCGCGAGGTCACCGAGGCTGGTTTCCACTGGACCGAACTCGGCCCCTACGGCTACCTTGGCACCGACCCCGCAAAGCTCCGGGATGACTTCGACGCGCACGAGCTCGAGCTTTCTGCGGGAACGGTCTTCACTGGGCTCCACCGGGGAGGCAACGAGACCGAGAAGGCCTGGCTCGCCGTGAGCGAGGTCGCAAAGCTCGTCACCGCGCTCGGCGGCGAACACGTGATCGCGCTCCCCGAAATGTGGGAGCGCGGATCCGACGGAACAGTGCAGGGCGCCCGCGAGTTCACGAACCAGGAGTGGCAGGCGTTCACTGCGGGCCACGACGAGATCGGCAGACGCCTCCTCGAAGAATACGGATTGAAGCAGCAGTTCCACTCGCATGCCGAGAGTCCGGTCGGCTCGCATTTCGAGGTGATCCGCCTGCTCGAGAACACCGACCCCCGGTACACGAACCTCTGCCTCGACACCGGTCACCTCGCCTACTACTTCGGCGACAACATGCGCGTCATCTCTGAGCACCCCGACCGTGTCGGGTACCTCCACCTCAAGCAGGTCGAGCCCGATCTGCTCGCCCACGTGCTCAAGAACGACATCTCATTCGTCGACGCCGTCGCGCAGGGTGTCATGGTCGAGCCGCCCCTCGGCGTGCCCGCATATGCACCCATCCTCGAGGCGGCCGCGAAACACAACCCCGGCATCTTCGCGGTCATCGAGCAAGACATGTATCCCGTCGGCGACTTCACCGCCCCGCTGCAGATCGCGAAGCGCACCCACGACTACATCGCGGAGTGCGGCGCGCCCGCACGCTTCCGCTGACCCCTCAATGCATCGGATCGATCTCAAGCCGATGCACGCAGCACCCTTCAGATCGCCACCATCAGAACCCCGTCATTTTTCTCAGAGGAGACCACCTATGTCACAGCCCATCCGCGTCGGCGTGATCGGAGCCGGCATGGCCGGCCAGGCCCACGCCTTCGGTTACCGTAACGCCATGATGACCCCGGCCGCTGACATCGACGTCGAGCTGGTCGCGATCGCAGACCCGAACCTCGCGCTCGCGCAGTCCGTCGCCCATCGCTACGGGTTCACCGAGGCGGTGTCCGATGTCGACGCCTTCATCGCGCGAGATGACATCGACGTGGTCAGTGTAGCCCTGCCGAACTTCCTGCATGCCGAAGTACTGCCCAAGGTCATCGCTTCGGGCAAGCACCTCTTCGCCGAGAAGCCGATCGGTACCACCGCCGAGGAGTCCGCTCGGCTTCAGGCGCTGGCCGAGGCCTCCACCGCCGTCACCGGAGTCGGCTTCTCGTTCCGACGCTTGCCCGGCCTCGCAGCACTCGCCGCTGCCGTGCGCGACGGTCGTCTCGGCGAGATCCACACCGTACGCGGGTGGTACTACGCCGACTACGCCGCAGACCCCGCGGGTGCGCTCTCCTGGCGCTACTCGCAGCAGCAGTCGGGCGGCGGAGCGCTGCTCGATATCGGCGCCCACGCAATCGACGCCCTCCATTTCGTCGCGGGACCCATCACCGAGGTACTGAACGCGACCCTGCGCACGGTGATCACCGAGCGCCCCGTACCGGCCAAGGGCACCATCGGTCACGGAGCCTCCGCATCGACCGAGACGGGCTCCGTCACGAATGACGACACCGCGCTGCTGTCGGTCGAATTCGCATCGGGTGCCGTCGGGCAGATCGCTCTCAGTCGCATCGCTTCGGGCACGCCGAACTCGCTCGGAGTCGAGATCATCGGCTCACGAGGCAGCGCGAAGTTCGATTCGATCTCCTCAGGCGAGTTCCACATCTTCGAGAACTCTGGGAGCGACTCTGCCTACAACGGCGCCCGCCGCGTCTTTACCGGGCCGGAGCACCCCTACTTCGCTGAGGTCGCGGCAATGCCGGGCGCGGGCGTCGGCACCGGCTATGCGGAGGCCTTCACTGCCGAGATCCAGGAGTTCCTCCGCTGCGTCGCGGCCGGCCGCCCGATGGACACGGATTTCGCGACGGCCACCCAGATGATGGGGGTTGTGCACGCCGCATTGCAGTCCGCAGCAAGCGGCACTAGGGCGAAAATCGCCTGATCCCGAGCTTCGGCGGTGAACCTTCGTCCATCGCCGAATCACCGGTGCGCGCTCCATCCTGTGTCGTTACAAGTACACGCGCACCCTCCAGCTGGTCAGGTGATGCTCTCCGCGCGCGATCCTGAGCACCGACTGGCCAGCTGGGCCGTTCTACTCCCCCGCGGGGGCGCCGCCGGGCTGCACCGTCGGGTCGGCGGGCGCCTGGAAGAATTGGAAGATGCCGTTGTCGCCGGCTATCTCACCGCCCTGCGCGAAGTAGAGCAGAAACCCGAGCGCACCGATGATGAGCATGCTGAACACGACGATGCGCAGGATGCGCTGCTGCTTCTGCTCGTCCATCACGCGCTCTCCCTCATTCGACTGCCCGGCTTCTCGTCCAGCACCGAGCCTACGCCGCGAACGCTGCCGCGAACGCATCGAGCGCGATGTCGGGGTCGCCGCTCGCCCAGGCTTCCACCCCGATCACGCCGGAGTAGCCGAGCGAGCGCAGCGCCGCGGCGACCGCCTCGTACCGAATCTCACCGGTGCCCGGCTCGCAGCGCCCCGGCACGTCGGCGACCTGGATCTCGCCGATCCACGGCAGCGCCTCCGTCACGAGCTCGATCAGATTCCCCTCGCCGATCTGCGCGTGGTACAGGTCGAGGTTCAGGCGCAGATTCGGGTGATCGACCCCGCGCACGAGCGCGAGCGTGTCGGCTGCGCGGGCGAACGGCGTGCCCGGGTGGTCGACGGCGAGGTTGAGATTCTCGAGCACGAACGTGCGCCCCGCGGATTCGCCCAGGGCAGCGATTTCGCGCAGCGTGTCGGCTGCGCGCACCCAGTCCTCGCCGGTGACGCTCTCGCGCGGCACGACCGGCAGGCCGCCCTCGCCGAGCCCGGTGCCGTGCAGGTTGAGGCGCGGCGAATCGATGACGGCTGCCGCCTCGAGCGAGAGCTTCGCGGTGGCGATGAGTTCGGCGCGCCCTTCGACGGTCGTGAGGTCGCCGCGGAGGTATCCGGTCATCGATGAGAACTCGGCTCCTGTGGCGGCGAGCGCCTTGAGATCCTTATTGCTCCAGTCCCAGATCTCGACGAGGAAGCCGCGCTCGTGGATGCGGCGCACGCGCTCCTCGATCGGCAGGTCCAGGAACAGCATCTCCGCGCAGGCGGCGAGGCGGTAGCTCATCTTCGGTGATCCCTCTCTCGTGTCGACAGCTCTCATGAGCAGCTCAGATGACCGCGCCGCGGTCGTCGAGCGCGACCGGGGCGCCCCGGGTGACCGATTCGATGCAGGCCAGGGCGATCACGAGCGCGGCGCGGGCATCTGCGCCGGTGGCTCCGGCGACTGGGCCGCCGTTTCGGATCGCGTCGACGAACGACACGAGCTCATCCGTGTAGGCCTGGTGGAACAGGTCGATGTTGAGTCGCGTGGTCGGTGCTGCAGCGCCGGCTCCGGAGTAGTGGCGCGTGCTCGTCGCACGTACGTCGCCGGCGGTGACCATGCCGCCCGAGCCGAACACTTCGCCGCGCACGTCGTAGCCGTAGGCCGCCGAAAAGTTGGCCTCGGCGCTCGCGAGTGCGCCGTTGCTGTAGCGAATGGTGACCATGGCGGTGTCGAGCAGGCCCGACTGCTTGAAGTCGGGGTACGCGAGCGCGTCGGCGACGGCGAACACCTCGACGGGTCGGGCGTCGGCGTTGAACCAGTTGAGCGTGTCGAAGTCGTGGATGAGGGTCTCGAGGAAGATGGTCCACGGCTTCACCGCGCCCGGGTTCGGGATGCCGGGGTCGCGGGTGAGGGATCGCAGCAGCTGCGGGGTGCCGATGCCGCCGTCGGCGACGATCTGGTGCGCCGACGCGAAGTCGCGCGAAAAGCGACGGTTGAAACCGGTCTGCAGCGGCACGCCCGCGTTCTTCGCGGCGAGGATCGCGCGGTCGGCGTCTTCGAGAGTGAGCGCCATCGGCTTCTCGACGAACACGGCCTTGCCCGCCTCGGCGGCTGCGACCACGAGGCCGGCGTGGGTGAACGCGGGCGACGAGATGACCACGCCGTCGACGTCGGGATCGGCGAACACCTCTGCGGCATCGAGCACGGTCTTCGAAACGCCCAGCGGTGCGGCGACGCGCTCGGCGGCGCCCGGCACGGGGTCGGCGACGACCGCGAGTTCGGCGCTGGGAATGCGCTGCGCGATCGTCTCGGCGTGGAAGGCTCCGATCCACCCGGAGCCGATGAGGCCGAGACGGACGGGGGTTGCGGTCTTCGCATGGGTGGTCGCGTCGGTCATGGCGAGTCTCCTGGTTCGTAGCGATGCATCACGGACTCCGCATGCCGTAAAGCAGGTCTCGCCGTGTTCGAGAGCGACGATAGCAGCGAAAACTAGAACGTGCTAGTAGTGGATTCGCGACACGCCGAAACCGGCCGCGAACCACCCCCATGCAGGCCGCGGGCGCGACCTCGACGAGAGCCACGGGACGGTCAGTTCGAGATGACCGGGCGGTCAGTTCGCGGGCGCCGGCCCCGTGCTGCTGCGCACGGCGAGCGTCACCGGCACGCGGTGATGGACGGGGCCGGCGCTGCTTTCGGGGCACTCGATCCGCGCTTCGGCCGCGTCGATGGCGAGCGCCGCCATACGTGCCGGGTCGGGGCGTACGCTCGTCAGATCCAGGTACGGGAGGCGCGCTGCGCTGCTGTCGTCGAACCCCACGACCGACATCCCCTCGGGCACCGCGACGCCCGCGCGGATCAGCATACTCGTCACCCCGGACGCGCAGCGGTCGTTCGCGCAGATGAGCGCCGTCGGCCGCACCCGCCGCGCGAGCAGCGCCTGAGCCGCGCGGCTCCCGCCGACCTCGGTGTACCCGCTCTCGACGACGTCGATGTGGCTCGCCAGCCCGGCCTCTGCCATCGCGGCGGTATAGCCCGTCAGCCGTTCGACGGCGTTCGGGCCTTCGGCCGGCCCGACGTAGACGATATCCCGGTGCCCGAGACCGGTCAGGTGCGAGACCGCGAGAGCGATGCCCGCCTCGTTCTCGACGCGCACATCGTCGTGCTCGTCGCCGTTCGAACGCGGGCCGCCGAGCATCACCGCGGGAATGGCGTCGGGCAGCTGCGTCACGGTGCCGGCTTCGTCTTCGGCCGCGAGCACGATCAGGGCTTCGATGCGCTGCCCCATCAGCTCGTCGAGCGCTGTGCGCTGCGGCCTGCCTGGGCCCATATGGCTCAGCGCGAGCGTGTAGCCGCGCCGTTCGGCCTCGGCGTAGAGCGCGTCGACGAGGTCGGCCTCGAACGGCTGGCGCATAGTGAACAGCACGCCGAGCCGCCGACTGCGCCGCAGTCGCAGCATTCGCGCGGAGTCGTCGGGGTAGTACCCGATCTCGCGCGCCGCAGCCAGCACGCGCTCGCGCGACTCATCCGACGCCCCCGGGGCGCCGCGCAGCACGATCGACACGAGCGGCCGCGAGAGACCGACCCGGTCGGCGACGTCCTGCATCGTCGGGCGCCGCGGGCCGCGACGTCCGTCAGCACGCCCGTCGTCTACCGCTTTCGCCGCCACCCCCTCATTGTGGCACGGGGCCGAAGCCCCTTGCGCGTGCGGCCGACGACGCGCCGCCGTGCGGCCGCAGGCCGGATACTAGAACTCGACCGCGACGACGACGCCCTCGGTCGCCGAGCGCTGCGCGGCATCGGCGAGCACGAGCGCTGCACGGCCGTCTTCGAAAGTCGGGCTCGTCGAGGCCTCGCCGCGAGCGAGCTTCACGAACTCGGCGAGCTCGTCGGAGTACGCGCGGGCGTAGCGCTCGAGGAAGAATTCGGGGTACGGGCGCTTCGCCTCGACCGCGGAGGCGCCCGAGAAGCTCACGAGCGTCGACGGTTCGTTCGAGACCTGCAGCATGCCCTGGCCGCCGAACGCCTCGATGCGCTGGTCGTAGCCCGCCGAGCTGTGGCGCGAGTTCACGATGGTGACGATGGCGCCCGACGCGGCGCGCAACGTGGTGACCGCGGTGTCGTAGTCGCCGTGCTCGCGCGCGCCGGCATCGAAGGTCTGCGTGCCGGTCGCGCTGACCGAGACGATATCGTCGACGAAGAAGCGCGCCATGTCGAAGTCGTGGATGGTCATATCGCGGAAGATGCCGCCCGAGACCTTCACGTAGTCGGCCGGGGGCGCCGCGGGGTCGCGGCTGATGATGACGAGCTGCTCGAGCGCGCCGACCTCGCCGGCCGCGACGCGGGCGCGGGCCTCGGCGAAGGCGGGGTCGAAGCGGCGGTTGAAGCCGAGCGCGACCGGCACGCCGCTCGACTGCACGAGGGGGCGCAGCGCGTCGACACGCGCGATGTCGAGGTCGATCGGCTTCTCGCAGAGCACCGGCAGGCCGGCCTTGACCGACGCCTCGATGAGGTCGACATGGGTCGGGGTCGGGGAGGCGATCAGCACGGCGTCGATCTCGCCCGAAGCGATGAGCTCCTCGGGCGAATCGGTCGCAGTGCCGCCGAAGCGCTCGACCACGTTGTGCGCGCCCGAGATGAAGGGGTCGGCGACCCACGCGAGCGTTGCGTCGGGCGACGCTGCGATGCTGGCGGCGTGGACCTGGCCGATGCGGCCGGTTCCGATCAGGCCGAAGCGGATGGGCTGCTGCGTCATGGCGGGTCCTCTGAATTCTTCTCTGCGGTGAGCGCGGCGCGGAGTTCAGCGCCTGGTATGTGCAGACATTCTGCCGCGTTCAGTATAAGAGGATTGGACCGGTCCGAACAGTGGCGAAACACGGTCTTTTCTCTCCAGGGATCTCCACGCACACTTCCCAGAATCGCTCCGGGCGACATTCCTCGCCCGTCGAACGCTCGACGCCCGCACACGACCGAGCCGTGGAGCCATATGGCCCACCCGCGCGGCACCGGTGGTTCATTCGGCTCCACGACATGGATTCGTGATGCGCGGGAACCGGAGTGCTCTGACGAGACCGGAGGACTCGACAGATGTCGGCGAACTCGACCGAGGTCGGCGAGTTCAGCCGCGGTCGGCCGCAACCGCCGCCGTCGAGCCGCGCACCACGAGCCGCGGCTCGAACAGCTGCTGAGCGCTCGACGCGCGCACGGCATCGGCCCCCGGCCGCGAGCCGATCAGATCCGTCAGCCGCCGCCCGGCGGCCTCGCCGAGTTCGCGCACATCGCCGCTCACCGTCGTCAGCGAGATCAGTTCGTAGGCGGCGAGCGGCGAATCGTCGTAGCCGACGACCGAGAGGTCGCGGGGCACGGTGAGCCCGCGATCCCTGGCCGCGCCGATCACCCCGACCGCCATCGGGTCGTTGACCGCGAACACGGCCGTCGGTGCGGGTGCCGCACCGGGCACCGCGGCCTCGTCGAACAGCACGGCCGCCGCGGCGCGTGCCGCCGCCTCGCTCGTCTGATCGGCCCGCACGACCCGGGGCGCGAGCCCGCGATCGCGCATCTCGACGAGATAGCCGGCCTCGCGCGCAGCGGCGCTCGCCCCGGGAGCCGAGACGCAGACGATCTCGCGGTGCCCGAGCTCGGCGAAATGCGCGGCCGCGAGCCGACCGCCGTGCTCCTCATCGCTCGCGATGACCGGCGCGTGCGGCACCTCGATCGCTCGCGTACCGAGCACCACCGCGGGCACCGTCAGGCGCGCCACCGCGTCGGCCGAAGCCTCGCCCGCGAGCACCACGCCGTCGACGCGCAGGGCGCGGAACGCCTCGAGCGGGTCGAACCCGAGATGCGCGTTGAGCGCCGCGTCGGCGACGCTCAGGCTGTAGCCGTCGGCGGCGAGCGCCGAGCGCAGGCCCGCGAGCGCGTTCGCGAACCAGAGGTTCTCGAAGTCGTCGATCACCACGCCGACGCTGCGGGTGCGCGTGCCCGCGAGCCCGGCGGCGAGGCGGCTCGGCGTGTAGTTCAGCTCGTCGACCGCGGCGAGCACCGCCTCGCGCTTCTCGTCGCTCACCTTCGGGGAGCCGCGCAGCACCAGCGACACGAGCGATTTCGAGACGCCCGCGCGCTCGGCGACGTCGTAGATCGTGGGCGTCTTTCGCATCGTTCCCTCGCTCTCAGAATTCGCTGCGGTGTTTCGCATTGACAACCGGTCGAGGTCAAGGTTACCGTAAACTCAATGGAGCGCTCCAACGCAGTCACAGCAAGGCGAACGACACCGCCGCATCATCGCGTCGCACCGGCAGCACCACCGCATCCGAAGCACCCGAATTCCCCCGAAAGGATCACCATGGCCGCACACTTAGGCGTCGCCGTCATCGGAGCCGGCATGGCAGGCAAGGCGCACGCCGCCGCCTACCGCGCAGCCGCGTCCGTCTACAAGCCGACGCTCCCCGAAATCCGTCTCGTCTCGATCGCCGACATCAACGAGGAGCTCGGCCGCGAGGCCGCCGCCCGCTACGGCTTCGAGCGCCACGACGCCGACTGGCGCGCCATCGTCGCCGACGACTCGATCCAGGTCGTGAGCGTCGTCGTCGCCAACTTCCTGCACCGCGAGATCGTCGAGGCGCTGCTCGCCGCAGGCAAGCACGTGCTCTGCGAGAAGCCCCTCAGCGACACCATCGACGATGCCCGCGCCATGGCCGACGCGGCGAGCGCCGCCGAAGCGAACGGCACGATCGCGCGCATCGGCTACAGCTACCTGCGCGCACCCGGCATCGCGTTCATGCGTCGACTCATCGACGACGGCCGCCTCGGCGAGATCCTGCACTTCTCGGGCCGCTACTGGACCGACTACGGCTGCCGCCCCGACGCCCCCATGAGCTGGCGCTACCAGGGCCCGGCCGGTTCGGGCGCGCTCGGCGACGTCGGCAGCCACCTCTCGTACATCGCCGAGCACCTCTGCGGCGACGTGCGCTCGGTCTCGGGCGGCCGCTTCCACACCTCGATCGCCGAACGCCCGAAGCCCCTCGGCGCCATCGTCGGCCACACCCGCGGCAATGTCAGCGACGAGCTCGCCCCGGTCGAGAACGACGACTACGCGACGTTCAACGCCGAGTTCGAGCGCTGCGTCGGCACCCTCGAGGTGTCGCGCGTCGCCGCCGGCCACCCGAACGACCTGTACCTCGAGGTGTTCGGCTCGAAGGGCGCCGCCCGCTGGAGCCAGCGCGTGCCCGGCGAGATCGAGGTCATGCTGCACGAGGACGGCGAGGGGAGCGACGACGTCGCCGGCTACCGCACGGTCTCGCTCGGCCCCGCGCACCCGCACTACGCGGGCGGTTGGGCGATGGATGCGCCGGGCGTCGGCGTCGGCCAGAACGACCTCTTCGTGCACCAGGCGCGCGCGTTCCTCGAAGAAGTGGCAGGGATCCCTGTCGAAGCATCGCTGCCGCGCTGCAAGACCTTCGCCGACGGCGTGCACAACATGGAGTTCCTCGCAGCGGTCGCCGAGTCGGCAGCCCGAGGCGGGGCGACCGTCGCGGTCGAGAACTGAGAACTGAGAACTAGGGAGAACTGGACATGAAGCTCGGCGTCTACAACGCGATTCTGCACGACCGCAGCCTGCCCGAGGCGATCGAGGTCGTGCAGCGCCTCGGCCTCACCGGCATCGAGATCAACTCGGGCGGCTTCCTCGCCCCCGTGCACATCCCGAACCGCGACGACATCCTCGCCTCCGACACTGCCCGCGACGAGTACCTCGGCCTCTTCGAGGGCACCGGCGTCTCGATCGCGGGCCTCAACTGCAACGGCAACCCGCTGCACCCGAAGGCGCTCATCGGCGACGCGCACGCCGCAGACGTGCGCCGTTCGATCGAGCTGGCGGCCCGACTCGGGCAGGATCGCGTCGTCACCATGTCGGGCCTGCCCGGTGGCGAGCCCGGCGCGACCGTCGCCAACTGGGTCGTGAACGCCTGGAACTCGGCCGCGCTCGACGTGCTCGACTACCAGTGGGACATCGCGGCGAGCTTCTGGCGCGAGATCGACCGCTTCGCCGCCGACCACGGCGTGAAGGTCGCGCTCGAGCTGCACCCGCAGAACCTCGTGTTCAACTCGGCCGACGTGCACAAGCTCATCGAGCTCACCGGCGCCACCCATGTCGGCGTCGAGCTCGACGCCTCGCACCTGTTCTGGCAGCAGATGGATCCCGTCGCCGTCGTGCGCCACCTCGGCGAGCTCGTCTTCCACGCCGCCGCGAAGGATGTGCGCGTGAACCCCGAATTCGCGCAGCTCAACGGCGTGCTCGATAACTCGTTCCGCCGCCTCTCGGCCGACGAGCCCCGCACGAACCTCGGCGGCGACGAGTGGGCCAACGAGTGGCCGAAGCAGTCGGCATGGGATTTCGTGGCGCTCGGCCGCGGCCACGACACCGCGTTCTGGACCGAGTTCCTGAGCGCCCTGCGCGACATCGACCCCGGGATGTGGGTCAACATCGAGCACGAGGACGTGTCGCTCGGCCGCATCGAGGGCCTCGAGGTGGCATCGCAGGTGCTGCGCGAGGCGAACGCGGCGCTCTAGTGTGGTCGACAGGGATCATGACGCCGCGTCACTGATCCCTGTCGAATACTCGAACTCATATCACCGGATCGACCCCTCAGGAGAGCTCATGCGTATCGGACTCGTCGGCTACGGCGCCGGAGGGCGCATCTTCCACCTGCCGTTCATCCAGGCGGCGCCCGAGTGGGAGATCGTCGGCGTCGTGACACGGTCGGCCGGGCGCCGCGCCGAGCTCGCGGCCGACGTGCCGGGGCTTCGAGCCTTCGATTCGCTCGACGATCTGATCGATGCGGGCGTCGACGCCGTCGTGATCACGACCCCGCCGAGCACCCGCCGCGAGCTCGTGCTGCGCGCTCTCGAACGCGGCGTGCACGTCGTCGCCGATAAGCCCTTCGCACCGGATCTCGCGACCGCGCAGGAGCTCGTCGACGCCGCCGCTGCCGCGGGCACCTGCCTCACCGTCTTCCACAACCGGCGGCAGGACACCGACTTCCTGACGCTGCGCGCAGTGGTCGCCTCGGGAGAGATCGGCACGCCGATGCGCGCCGACTTCGTGCTCGACCAGGCAGACCCCGCGTCGCGCGAGATCGCCGTCGGCGGCGGCCTGCTGCGCGACCTCGGCGCGCACGTCGTCGACCAGGCGACGCAGCTGTTCGGGCCGGTCGCACGGGTCGATGCGCACCTCGACTGGCTCGACGTGCCGGGCGGCCGCGTCGACTGCGGCTTCTCGATCGCGCTGCATCACGAGTCGGGCGCCTTCAGCCAGGTGTCGTCGAGCCGGCTCGGCCTGCGCGACGAACGCGGCATGATCGTCTACGGCAGCGAGGGATCGTACGCGTCGCGCATGCACGATGTGCAGGTCGACCAGACCTTCGCGGGGCTGCGCCCGAACACCGCCGAAGACTGGGGCGTCGAGGCCGAGGAGCGCTGGGGCACCCTCGCGACGGCCGCGGGGTCGCGCCGCATCGCGCCGGTCGCGGGCGACTACACCGACTACTACCGCGGCCTGCACGCCGCACTCGCCGCGGGCGAGGAGCCGCCCGTGCGCCTCGCGGAGGCCCTGCACACGGTCGCCATTCTCGATGCGGCGCGCGAGAGCGACGAACTCGGCTGCTCGGTCGAGCTCTAGGCCGGATTCGGCCCGATCCCTCTTCCGCCGCTGTTTCTCGGGATCGGCGCGCGCGACAAGGGGTCGCGAATTGGGGTGTTTTCGCGGGAGTCACCCCAATTCGCGCCCCCTTGTCGCCGGTGGAGCACTGCCGGCGACCCGAGCCGCCGCCGGCGCCCCTACGCCAGCGCTTCGCGCAGCACCGCGGCCGCCTCGGCCACGCCGTCGGCGCCGCCGACCGCGACGTCCTCGTGCTCGATCGAGAGCGCGCCGTCGTAGCCGGCCGCGCGCAGCGCCGCGACGAACGAGCGCCAGTAGGCTGCATCGTGGCCCCGCCCGACGGTCACGTAGTTCCAGGAGCGCTCAGCCGGGTGGTGCACCGTGAGCCCCTCGAGGCGGCTGCGCACGGCGACCGACTCCTCGATGCGGGTGTCTTTCGCGTGCACGTGCTGGATCGCGCCGCCGAGTTCGGCGATCGCGGCGAGCGGGTCGGCGCCCATCCAGAAGAGGTGGCTCGGGTCGAAGTTCACGCCGACGATGTCGCCGACCGCCTCGCGCAGCCGCAGTGCCGAGGGCACGTTGTAGACGAGCTGGTTGGCGTGCATCTCGACGGCGAGCTTTGTGACGCCCTGGGCGCGCGCGAAGTCGGCGAACTCCGCCCAGTACGGCAGGGCGATGTCGTTCCACTGGTGCTCGAGCATCTGCGTCGTCTCGGGCGGCCACGAGGTGGTGATCCAGTTCGGCATACGGTCGCCCGGGGTTCCGGCCGGGAGCCCCGACATGAGCACGACGGTGTCGAGGCCGAGCTCGCCCGCGAGGCGCACGGCGTCGCGAGTCATGCCGTCGGCGCCTGCCTCGGTCGGGTGCAGCTGATTGCCGCTCGCGTTGATCGCCGAGATCGCGAGCCCGTGGTCTTCGACCTTGCGCAGCAGCTCGCCCTGCGCGGCAGGCGAAGCGAGCAGTGCGGGTGCGTCGATGTGCGGCTTGGGCGACCAGGTGCCCGCGCCGAACTCGACGGTCGTGGCACCGACGTCGCGCGAGTGCGCCAGCGCCGCGTCAAGGCCGAGTTCGGCCAGGCTGTCCGTCAGAACGCCGATGTGCATGGATCCGCTCCTTCTGCGCGAGGTGTGTTGACACTCCAGTTTAGAGCGCTCTAACCTGGATGCAAGAGGGAGCACCGAACTCGTCGCCGCCGCGATTCCCGACAGGGATCCACACGCTCGGCGATCCCTGTCGAGGTGCCGCACGCGCCCGAGAAGGAGCCCCATGACCGCAGCAGCGCCCACGACCGCCGATGCACTGCGCATTCCCGACCCGCGCACGCCCGCGCCCGAGACGGCGCCGGTGCTGAACTGGGGCGTCATCGGGCCGGGCCGCATCGCCGAGCAGTTCGTGAGCTCGCTCACCCGGCACTCGACGCAGCGGGTCGCCGCGATCGCGTCGCGCGACGAGGCCCGCGCTCGTACCTTCGCCGACAAGCACGGTATCGACCGCGCCTACGGCAGCACCGAGGCCATGCTCGCCTCCCCCGGCATCGACGTCGTGTACGTCGCGACGCCCCACGTCTTCCACCGCGAGGGAGCGCTGGCCGCGCTGAACGCCGGCAAGCACGTGCTCGTCGAGAAGCCGCTCGCGATGAACGCCGCCGAAGCCGAAGAGATCGCGCGCGCCGCCCAGGATGCCGGCCTCTTCGCGATGGAGGCGATGTGGCCGCGCTTTCTGCCCGTCGCCGACTCGATCAGGCAGCTGCTCGAGACAGGGGCGCTCGGCGAAGTGCGCCACCTGCGCGCCGACCTCGGCGAATACTTCGCTCCCGACCCCGCGGGGCGGCTCTTCGACCCGGCGCTCGGCGGCGGCTCGCCGCTCGACCTCGGCGTCTACCTCACCGCGTTCTCGTCGTTCGTCTTCGGCGGAGCCCCGTGCTCGGTGACCGCGACCGGCCGCCGCGCCTTCACCGGCGTGGTCGCCGACGCCGCCTTTGCGCTCGAGTACCCGACGGGCAGCGCGCAGCTCTACACCACGCTCGAGACCCGCACGCCCACGGCGGCGTTCATCGCCGGCTCGCGCGCGACCCTCGCGGTGGGCTCGCCGTTCTACGCGCCGAGCGAGCTCACCCTCACGGCCGCCGACGGCTCCGAGAGCGTGA
The DNA here is from genome assembly GCF_053567315.1 of Leucobacter sp. GX0328. Taxonomy (NCBI): domain Bacteria; kingdom Bacillati; phylum Actinomycetota; class Actinomycetes; order Micrococcales; family Microbacteriaceae; genus Leucobacter; species Leucobacter sp. GX0328. The sequence goes on along the minus strand of NZ_JBSGPC010000001.1, from coordinate 1,370,663 downwards.
CGCGCAGCTTCGAGCCGCAGTCGCAGACCGCCGGGCTTTGCTACGAGGCCGCTGCAGTCGCGCGGGCGATCGACGCGGGTCTCACGCAGTCGGAGCTGCTGACCCCGGCCGACAGCATCGCCTCGTTGCGCGTGCTCGACGAGATCGAAGCGGCGATCCCTGGCGCGTAGCTTTCACCCGCGCCGCCCATCACCGGTGCCCTTGCGCACGAGCGGTGCCGTTACGCACTGCGCATAGCAGCACCGCGCGCGCATAAGGGCACCTTCCACCAACAGGGGCACGGGCACGGGCAGCCGCGCACCGGTCCTGGACACGCCTCGGCCCCCGCACCCCGCGCGAAGCGGGAGACGGGGGCCGAGGTGCTTTCCGGGGCGCGTACACGAACGCGCGGCCCGGGCGCGAACTACTTCTGCGCCGAGAGGCGGATCGCGCCGGTGGTGACGTCCTCCTCGAGCTCCTCGAGCGTGCGCCCGCGGGTCTCGGGCACGAACTTCAGCACGAAGAAGAACGAGACGATGTTCACGACCGCAAAGATCGCGAAGAGCCCCATGCCGACGGCGCCGACGATCGACGGCACGAAGGTGGCGAGCACGCCGTTCGCGATCCAGAGCACGAAGACCGCGACACCCATGCCGACGCCGCGCATGTGCAGCGGGAAAATCTCGGAGAGGTAGACCCAGGTCGCGAGGTTCAGGAACAGCTGGATCGAGCCGATCATGATGACGATGAGCACGAGGAACACCCAGCCGCGGGCGAGGCTCGGCTCGGGGAAGATGAGGAGCATGGCGATGGCGATCATGATGTGCGAGATCGCGGTCATGCCGTAGCCCCAGAGGAAGTTGGTGCGACGGTTGACGCGGTCCATCAGGCTCAGGGCGATGATGCCGCCGATGACGGCGATGACGCCGGGGGCGATGTTGACCCAGCCGATCATGTCTTCGGTGAAGCCCGACTCGGCGAGCATGCGCTGGCCGTAGTACATGATGGCGTTGACGCCCGTGAACTGCTGCGCGATGCCGAGGCCGCAGGCGACCAGCAGAATGGCGAAGAGGTGCTTGTTCTTGAGGATCGCCTTGAAGCCGATCTCGCGGTGGTCGGCGCGGCCCTCTTCGACGGTGATCTGCTCGACCTCGGCGAACTCGGCGACGGCGCGGTCATCGGAGCGCACGGTCTTGAGCACGGCGAGGGCCTCGTCGTAGCGGCCCTTCTCGGTCAGCCAGCGCGGCGACTCGGGCATGCGCAGCATGCCGAAGAAGAGGAAGATCGCGGGAATCGCGCAGACGGCGAACATGATGCGCCAGACGCCGTCGTGGTGGCCCCAGATCGCGGCGATGACGGCGTTCACGACGAAGGCGGCGAGCTGGCCGACGACGATCATGAGCTCGTTGCGGCCCGAGAGCGAACCGCGGATCTCGAAGGGGGCGAGCTCGGCGAGGTAGACGGGCACGACGGCGGAGGCGCCGCCGACCGCGAGGCCGAGCATGATGCGGCCCGCGATGAGCATCGAGAACCCGAAGGTGGTGTGGGTGCCGTGCTCGGGGCCGCCGGGCGAGGTGACGACGAGCAGGGTGCCGAGGAAGAACATCGTCGACAGGAGGATGATGGTCGGGCGGCGGCCGATCTTGTCGGAGATACGGCCGCAGATCATCGCACCGAATGCGGCGGCGAAGACCAGCGAGCTGATGACGACGCCGATCTGCAGCGCGTCGAAGCCCATCTCGGCCTGCAGCGGGCGCTCCGCGCCGTTCGCGACACCGGTGTCGTAGCCGAAGAGCAGACCGCCGAAGGTCGCCACGAGGGCGATCATTCCGAGGCGCTTGCTGTGCGGGCCTTGAGTGAGCGGCGGCAGTGCCGGTCTACTCGGTTCGGTTGCTGACGAGGCCATTGTGTGGGCTCCTTCGTAATCCGTTGGCGCCGCCGTCTTTGCGACGCTCCCGCGATCCTAACAATGTAGTTACATTTGGACAAATAATGCCGGAACTACGTGTGGCCGCGTAGAGTTGCCCCGTGCCATTTGCGACGTCACTTGCGTTCCCTGATTTCCCTACTGCGGCGTGGGTGCTGCTCGCGGTCGCGGCCATGCTCGTCGGGCTCTCGAAGACCGCGCTCCCCGGTATCAACACGATCTCGATCGCGATCTTCGCGGCCCTGCTCCCCGCGAAGGCATCGACCGGCGCACTGCTCCTCCTGCTCATCGTCGGCGACATCTTCGCGATCACGATCTACCGACGCCATGCCGACTGGAAAACCCTGATCAGGCTGATTCCGGCGGTGGTCGTCGGCGTCGGCGCCGGTGCGCTGTTCCTCGCCTTCGCGAGCGACGCCTGGGTGCGGCGCTTCATCGGCGTGATCCTGCTCGTGGTCATCGCGCTCACGCTGTGGCAGCGCGGGCGGGCGGCCGCACTCGCCCGTAAGGGCCGCACGGGCAGCGGCGACCCGGCGACCGCCGCCGACGACGCCTCGCACCGATCTTCCCGTTTCACTCGCGCGGCCTACGGCTCGCTCGGCGGTTTCACGACGATGGTCGCGAACGCCGGCGGCCCGGTCATGTCGATGTACTTCCTCGCCGCGCGCTTCCCCGTCAAGGCGTTCCTCGGCACGGCCGCGTGGTTCTTCGCCGTCATCAACATCGTCAAACTCCCGGTATCGATCGGCCTCGGCCTCATCACCGGTGAGACGCTCCTGCTCGCCCTCTGCCTCATCCCCGGCATCGTGGTCGGCGCGATCGCCGGCATGTGGACCGCACGGCGCATCCCCCAGCACCTCTTCGACTGGGCCGTGATCGGCTTCACCATCATCGGCGCCACCTACCTGCTGTTCTGAGCTTTCGTCAGGGATCGCCTCGCCCCGCGACCGCCCCGCATCCGTGCCGTACCCGCGCTCCCGCCGTGTGCGACCGGCCCTGCGAACAAGTAGTGGCCCCAATTCTGAACCGCAGGTATATTTGATAGGACATTAGGTAAAGCTCGCCTGCCCGCGACTCATGGAGGTACCCGCGTGACCACTGCCGATTCCCCGAACCCGACGGCACCGCTCGCCCGCGCGGCCGCCGAGACTCCGACGTCGCTCTGGAACGACTCCGCCGACCCGAACGAGCTCCAGGCCTCCATCGGCTTCGGCGCTGTGGGCGCGACCTGCAACCCCGTCATCGCTTTCACCGCGATCAACAAGTACCCCGAGATCTGGGGCCCGCGCCTGCGCGAGCTCGCTGCCGAGCACCCGACCTGGGGCGAATCCGAGCTCGGCTGGGAGGCCGTGCGCGAGCTCTCGATCGATGCGGCGAAGCTGCTGCTGCCGATCTTCGAGGAGACCGGTGGGCGCAACGGCCGCCTCTCGATCCAGACCGACCCCCGCCTCTACCGCGACGCCGATGCGCTCGTCGCGCAGGCCGTCGAGTTCTCGCAGCTCGCCCCGAACATCATCGTGAAGATCCCCGCGACCGCAACCGGCATCGCCGCGATGGAAGAGGCTGCCTACCGCGGCGTCAGCATCAACGCGACCTGCAGCTTCACCGTGCCCCAGGCCGTCGCCGTCGGCGAGGCGCTCGAGCGCGCGCTCGACCGCCGTGCCGCCGAGGGCCTGCCCGAGCAGGAGTTCGGTCACGTCGTCACCATCATGGGCGGCCGCCTCGACGACTGGCTGAAGAAGTGGGCCGGCGCGGAGCGCATCCTCACGACCCCCGGCGCACTCGACTGGGCCGGCGTCGCGGCGCTCAAGCGCGCGCACCAGATCTTCACCGAGCGCGGCTACCGCAGCCGCATCCTCTCGGCCGCCTTCCGCAGCTTCCTGCACTGGTCGGAGCTCGTGGGCGGCGATCTCGTCGTCTCGCCCCCCTTCGACTGGCAGGTGCGCATCAACGAGAACAACGTCCCGGCCGAGAACCGCATCGATGTTCCGGTCGACGCCGACGTCATGGCCGAGCTCATGGAGCTCAGCGAGTTCCGCCGCGCCTACGAGCCCGACGGAATGAGCATCGACGAGTTCCTCGACTTCGGTGCGACGCGCAACACGCTGCGCCAGTTCCTCGACGCCGACGCCCAGCTCGACGCGCTCGTGCGCGACGCTATCCTGCCCGGCGCGTAAGTCCCGGCCCGCGCGCCCCACAGCGCGCACGCAGAAGCGGCGGTCGATCCTCAGGGATCGGCCGCCGCTCTCGTGCGTACCGGGTCCGCCGAGCGACACAGCGCGCTCAGGCGATCGCGCTCATGCCCCCGCGATCAGCTCCTTGATCTTCGCGAGCTGATATCGCGACGACTCATCGGCATGCTCGTCCTCGGCGAAGACGTTCGACACGATGAGGGCGTCCTCGCGGTCGAGGTACCCCGACGCGCGAAGCGTGCCGAAGAGCTCGGCCCAGTCGACGTCGCCGTCGCCGATGTTGAGGTGCTGGTGCACCCGCACGGCATTGCCGGGCGGGTTGGTGATGTAGCGCAGCCCGTTCGAACGGTTGTGGTCGAAGGTGTCGGCCGTGTAGACGGCGCCGAGGCGGTCGCCGATCTCGGGGATGAGCGAGGTCGCGCGGTCGCCGTAGTGGAAGGTGTGCGAGGCGACGTAGACGAAGCCGACGCGGTCGCTGTTCAGGCCGCGGATGATGCGCCAGCCCTCGAGGCCGTCTTCGACGAAGTCATCGGGGTGCGGGTCGATGTTCATCGTGACGCCCTCGCGCTCGAGCACCGGGATGAGCGCCTCCATGGCGTCGTAGAACGCGTTCTCTGAGTCCTCCTCGCGCTCGGGGCGGCCCGAGAACTCGGTGTTGAGAATGGGGGCCTCGAGCTCGGCGGCGATCTCGATGTAGCGGGTCGTGTTGCGGATCGCGGCCTTGACCTGGTGCGGTTCGGGCCCGCCGAGGCGCTGCACCGGCAGCACGGAGGTGATCGTCACGCCCGCATCCTTCGCGCGCTTCTTCAGCTGCGCGAGCATGGCCGAATCGACCTTGGGGTGGTGGAAGTGGCGACCGAAGTCGGGGTTCGGCGTCAGCTGCAGGTACTCGTACCCGAGCCTCGCGACGAGGTCGGGGAAGTCGAGCAGGTGATGGGTGCTGTTGTACGGCGTCGGGTCGAGCGCGATGCGGACCATGGGTGCTCCTTTGCTGCGGGGTGGTGATGCGCGCGGGCCGGGCGGTCCCTGTCGATATTGCAGGGATCGCCCGGCCTCCGGCGGGGATTTCGGGTCAGGCGTAGAAGGCGGGGCGCTCGGGCGCCTCGACCGTGACGATGCCGCCCTCGTTCAGCGCCTGGACGCCGGCCTCGCACGACAGTGCGACGAGGTAGCCGTCCCACGCGTTCGGGCCGTCGATGAGGTCGCCACGGCGCACGGCGTCGACCCAGCGCTGGATCTGCGCGTCGTAGGCGTCGGCGAAGCGGGTGACGAAGCTCTCGTGCTCCTTGATCTTGAACTGGCCGTTCTCCCAGTGCTGCATGCCGCCCGGCTGGCCGATGCGGGCGATGCCCGACTCGAACACTGCCTCTGTCGCGACCTGGTAGCCGAAGCGCACGCTGACGTTCATCTCGACGTCGACGAGCACACCGTTCTCGAGCTCCATGATCACGAGGATCGGCTCCTTGAGGCGCTCGGGGGCGAGCGAGTTGCGGCGCGGGTGCTTCACCTCGACGCTCTTCACGGGCGAGCCCGCGAGCCACGGCACGACATCGAACTCGTGCACCACCGAGTCGGTGATGAGCATGTTGTTCGTGTAGGTGTCGGGCACCGACGGGTTGCGGTGCAGGGCGCGCACCATGAGCAGTTCTCCGTTGTCGCCCGACTCGACGAGCTTTCGCAGCTGCTGGTACTCGGCGTCGAAGCGGCGCATGAAACCGAGCTGGATGTGCGGACGATCGAGCTGCTGCTCGAGCTCGAGGATCTCCTCTGAGGACGCCGAATCCTGGGTGAGGGGCTTCTCGCAGAGGATGGGGAGCTTCGCGTCGAGCGCCGGCTTCAGCACGGGGGCGTGGAACTGGCCGGGGGTCGCGATGAGCACGGCGTCCATGGCGCCGGCCGCGATCGCGTCTTCGATGCTGGTGAAGGCGGCGGCGCCGGGGGCGTTCGCGGCGGCGGCCTCGGCGCGGCCCGCATCGGGCTCGACGATGGCGGAGACGCGGGCGCCTGCGATGCGGTGGGTGATGCGCTTGATGTGGTCGGCGCCCATCATGCCGGCGCCGACGACGGCGACGCGGAGATCTTCAGTCATTGTTGGTCCTCTCAGGAGATGCTGGTTCGTTGGCGCCGGGCTCGGTGATCGCGGGGCGCCGATCGATGCGTTCTAGGCGATGCGCGCCATGTGGGTGCAGCCGAAGATGTGCTCGCGGGTGCGCTGGGCGATCGGGAAGGGGCGGTCGACGTCGCAGCCGTACATGTCCTGCTCGACGATCGCGAAGATCTCGGGGTCGATCTTCGCGACGGCTTCGATGACTGGCGCGAGGTCGGGGATGCCGTGCGGCGGCTCGATCATGATGCCTTCGGCGACGGCGTCGACGAACGAGGTGTCGTTCTTGAGCACGTCGAAGAGCAGGGTCGGGTCGACCTGCTTGAGGTGCAGGTAGCCGATGCGCTCGGGGCGCTCCTCGATGAGCTTCACGTTGTCGCCGCCGTAGTAGGCGAAGTGGCCGGTGTCGAGGCAGAGGTTCGTGTAGCGCTGGTCGGTCTCGTCGAGGAAGCGCAGCACCTCGCGGGTGGTGCCGATGTGGCTGTCTGCGTGCGAGTGGAACTGCTGCTTCATGCCGAACTCCTCGAGCAGGGCCTTGCCGAGGCGGTCGTGGCCGGCGGCGAGCTTCGTCCACTGCTCATCGGTGAGGGTGCGCGGCTCGAGATTCTCACCGGTGACGTCGCTGCGCCACAGGTCGGGGATCACGACGAGGTGCTCCGCGCCGAGCTTCGAGGCGAGGCCCGCGACGGCGAGCGCCTGGTCCCAGGCGCGCTGCCACTGCTCCTCGCCCTTGTGGAAGCCGGTGAACACGGTGCCGGCCGAGAGCTTGAGGTTCCGCTTGCCGAGCTCGTCCTGCAGCTGGTTCGGGTCGGTCGGCAGGTAGCCGTAGGGGCCGAGCTCGATCCAGGTGTAGCCGGCTTCGACGACCTCGTCGAGGAACCGCTCCCACGGCACCTGCTTCGGGTCGTCGGCGTGCCAGACGCCCCACGAGTCGGGTGCCGTGCCGATGCGCAGGCCCTGGTTCTGAATCGCTTCGCTCATCGAGCGCCCTCCCTCGGGTGCGGTCGCCGAGCCGACATGACACGGTGCCGTGTTTGATATGACAATATGCCAATTCTAGATCACCGCACCCGCATTTCAAGTGGGACTTCCGTGTTTCTCCGCGCAGATTCCCATCCGGGCGCACGGGCAACGCGAAAGCCCCGCTCCATCGTGAGTCCCGGTCCGGTCGAATGCTTCATGCGAAGCATGTCTGACCAGAACCGGATCCCTGACGGAACGGGGCTCGAAGCGCAGTGGCCAGAGGCCGCCTCGGCTCAGCCGAGCAGCGGCTTCTGCGCGGCCTGCTGCTCCTCGTACTCGGCGCGTGCGCGCTGCGTCGACTCGAGCTCCGAGACCTGCGGCACGGGCACATCCCACCAGCCCGCGCCGTCGGGCGCGTAGATGAGCGGGTCGCTGTTGATGTGGATGAAGGTCGAGCGCTCCGATGCCTTCGCGGTCGCCATGGCGGCCTTCAGATTGTCGATCGACGAGGCGCCGGGCTCGACCTCGATGACGTCCATGCCGTAGCTGCGGGCGTTCATCGCGAGGTCGACGGGCAGCACTTGGTCGCCCTGGAAGTTCTTCGCCTCGGCGTCGTACTCGCGGTACCAGGTGCCGAAGCGCTCGGAGCCGACCGTCTCGGAGAGGTGGCCGATCGAGGCGTAGCCGTGGTTCTGGATGAGCACGACGATGACCTTGATGCCCTCGGCGACCGCGGTGACGAGCTCGGTGTTGAGCATCAGGTACGAACCGTCGCCGACCATGATGATGACGTCGCGGTCGTCGCCCGCAGCCGCCAGGCCGCGCTTCGCGCCGAGGCCGCCGGCGATCTCGTAGCCCATGCACGAGAACGCGTACTCGACGTGGTAGCCGAGCGCATCGCGCACGCGCCACAGCTTGTGCAGGTCGCCGGGCAGCGAACCCGCAGCCTGTACGATGACATCCTTCGGATCCGACGACGACTGCACCGCGCCGATGATCTCGGGCTGGCCGGGCAGCTCGAGGCCCGACGGGGCGAAGGCCGAGTCGACCTGCGCATCCCACTCCGCCTTCTCGGAGGCGATGCGGGCCGCGTACTCGGCGTCGACCTTCAGCGACGCGAGCGCATCGATCAGCTCGAGGATGGCCTCGCGCGCGTCGGCGATCACCGGGATCTGCGTGCCGTGCTTGTAGGCGTCGAACGACGCGACGTTGATGTTCACGAACTTCACGTCGGGGTTCTGGAACGCGGTGCGCGAAGCGGTGGTGAAGTCGCTGTAGCGGGTACCGATGCCGATGATGACGTCGGCCTCGGCTGCGAGGCGGTTCGCCGCGAGGGTGCCGGTCGCGCCGACGCCGCCCAGGTTCTGCGGGTGGTCCCAGGCGAGTACGCCGCCGCCGGCCTGCGAGGTGCCGACGGGGATGCCGGTCGCCTCGACGAGCTCGCGCAGCTGCTCCTCGGCGTCCGAGTAAAGCACGCCGCCGCCGGCGACGATCATGGGGCGCTTCGCCGAGCGGATGGCCTCGACGGCGAGCGCGAACGCGTCGCGGTCGGGGCGCGGGCGGCGGATGCGCCACTCGCGCGGCTGCAGGAACTCGACGGGCACGTCCATCGCCTCGGCCTGCACATCCTCCGGCAGCGAGATCGTGACGGCGCCGGTCTCGGCGGGGTCGGTGAGCACGCGCATCGCGGCGAGGGCGATCGAGAAGAGCTGCTCGGGGCGCTGCACGCGGTCGAAGAACTTCGAGACGGGGCGGAACGCGTCGTTGACGGTGAGGCCGATGTCGTGCGGCTGCTCGAGCTGCTGCAGCACGGGGTCGGCGACGCGGGTCGCGAAGGTGTCGCTCGGCAGGAGCAGCGCCGGCAGGCGGTTCGTCGTGGCGAGCGCCGCGCCGGTCAGCATGTTCGCGGCGCCGGGGCCGACCGAGGCCGCCGAGGCGTAGGTGCCGCGGCGGCGGTGCATGCGCGCGTAGCCGACGGCCTGGTGCACCATGGCCTGCTCGTTGCGGGCCTGATGGTACGGCATCAGCTCGGGGTTCTGCACGTTGAACTGCTTGAGCGCCTGGCCGATGCCGGCGACGTTGCCGTGGCCGAAGATGCCGAAGGTGCCCGGGATGGTGCGCTCGCGGATCTCGGTGCCGTCGGCGGCGCGGTCGACGGTCCACTGGTTGGCCAGGAACTCGATGAGGGCCTGGCTGACCGTCATGCGGCGTGTGGTCATGTTGTGCTCCTTGTGAGGATTTCTCGGAAGTGTCCGTCAGTCTGCGGCGGTGAAGGGCAGGCGGGAGTCGAGCTCCTGGCCCTCCCAGGTGTCGCGCACCCAGCCGTGGGCGGGGTCGTCGCTGATGAGCCAGCTGCGCTCGGGGTCGGGGCCCGCCATCACGTTGAGGTAGTACATGTCGTAGCCGGGGGCGGCGACGGCGGGGCCGTGGTAGCCGTAGGGCACGAGGGCGATGTCGCCGGTCTTCACCTGCGAGTCGATCTCGATCGCGCCGGCGGGCGACGAGTAGGTGCTGAACATGCCGAAGGCGTGCTCTTCGCTGACGCCCGCGGGGGCGTCCTTCACCGGGGCGACCTCGAAGTAGTAGATCTCCTCGAGCTCGGACTCGTGGCCCGGCAGGTGCTCGTCGTGCTTGTGGGGCGGGTACGACGACCAGTTCTCGGCCGGGGTGATGACCTCGACGACGATGAAACGGGCGGCGTCGAGCGACTCCTTGCGACCGAAGTTGTGCACCTGGCGGCTCGAGGCGCCGGCGCCGCGCAGCTCGACGGGCACGTCCTCGACGGGCATGTAGCAGCTGGGGCGCACGATGTCGGTGGGCGAGGTGGCGATGAGGAAGCGGGTCTCGCCGGGCGACTGCGCGGTAACCGTGCCGGTCGCGGCCGCCGAGAGGTACATGACGTCGGTGGGGCCGTCGAAGACGGAGGCACGGCCCCTGAGCTCGGTCGTCGTCGCCTCGCCGTTCTCGGTGCTCACCACGGTGAACGCGCCGGTGAGCGGCACGACGAGCCGTTCGATGCCCGTACCCTCGAGGTCGATCGAGGCGCCCTGCTGCAGCCGGGCGACGCGGATGCCGGTGTGCGCCCAGCCCGGGATGCGTTCGTCGACGACGCTCTCCCAGCCCTCGGCGGCGAGTTCGCCGCGGCGGTGGAACCAGCGTTCGGCCTGATCAGTCATGTCGTGCCCTCTCGTGCGCGCCCTGAGCGCAGCATGCTCGCGGAGTGAAATGGAGGAGGTGGTGCTGCGGGAGGCAGCGATTCGTGCACCGGAGTGCGATAAACGGTGCGGGGCGGATTGCTCCGTCCCGCACCGGTTCAACCGGCTACGGTCGCATCAGTCGTTCTGCGGGAAGCCGAGGTTGATGCCGCCGTGGGTGGCGGGGTCGAGCCAGCGGCTGGTGATCGCCTTCTCGCGGGTGAAGAAGTCGAAGCCGTGCACGCCGTAGGCCTTGGCATCGCCGAAGAGCGAGGCCTTCCAGCCGCCGAACGAGTGGTAGGCCACCGGCACCGGGATCGGCACGTTGATGCCGACCATGCCGACGTGGATCTCGTGCTGGAAGCGACGAGCCGCACCGCCGTCGTTGGTGAAGATCGCGGTGCCGTTGCCGAACTGACCCGAGTTGATGAGCTTGACGCCCTCTTCGAAGGTCTGGATGCGCACGACCTGCAGCACCGGGCCGAAGATCTCCTCGGTGTAGGCGCGCGAATCGAGCGACAGGTTGTCGATCAGGGTCGGGCCGAAGAAGAAGCCGTCCTCATGGCCCTCGACCTGGCAGTTGCGGCCGTCGACGACGATAGTGCCGCCGTCGGCTTCGGCGATATCGACGTAGTTCGAGACCTTGTCGCGGTGCACGCTCGAGATGAGCGGGCCGAGGTCGGGCTCGCCCTCGGGGCCGCCTGCGCCGTTGCCGACGCGCAGGCCCGCGATGCGATCCTTGATCTTCGCGATGAGCTCGTCGGCGACGGGCTCGACGGCGAGCACGACCGAGAGGGCCATGCAGCGCTCGCCCGCAGCGCCGTAGCCGGCGTTGACGGCCTGGTCGGCGACGAGGTCGAGGTCGGCGTCGGGGAGCACCAGCATGTGGTTCTTCGCGCCGCCGAGCGCCTGCACGCGCTTGCCGTGCTTGGCAGCGGTCTCGTAGATGTACTGCGCGATCGGGGTCGAACCGACGAACGAGATCGACTGCACCTCGGGGGCGGTCAGCAGGCCGTCGACGGCGAGCTTGTCGCCGTTGAGCACGTTGAAGACGCCGTCGGGCAGGCCCGCTTCCTTCCAGAGCTCGGCGATCCACATCGAGGCCGAGGGATCCTTCTCGGAGGGCTTCACGATGACCGAGTTGCCGGCGGCGATCGCGATGGGGAAGAACCACATCGGCACCATGGCCGGGAAGTTGAAGGGCGAGATGATGCCGACGACGCCGAGGGGCTGCTTCAGCGTGTAGACATCGATGCCGGTCGAGACGTTCTCGGAGAAGCCGCCCTTGATGAGGTGCGGGAAACCGGTGGCGAGCTCGACGACCTCCTGGCCGCGGGCGATCTCGCCCATGGCGTCCGAGAGCACCTTGCCGTGCTCGCGGCTGATGATCGCGGCGAGCTCTTCCTTCTTCGCGGCGAGCAGCTCGCGGAACTTGAAGATGACGGTCTGGCGGCGGGCCATGGAGAGGTTGCTCCAGACCTCGAAGCCGCGCTGCGCCGATGCGATCGCGGCGTCGATCTCCGCCTGGTCGGCGAGTGCGACGTTCGCCTGCACCTGGCCGGTGGCCGGGTTGTAGACGGGGGCGGAGTTGCCGCTCTTCGACTCGTGGATCGCGCCGTCGATCCAGTGGTTGATAACGGGGAGGGTGCTCATATGCGATGCTTCCTAACTGGGGTTGAGGTCTGTGCTGTGATTTCGGAACAGTCCCGCTTTCCATTGTCCAGCGGTTCCGTCCGGGGCGCCACCTGCGCCCGGCCGGGCGGTCAGGCGAGGCCGGGGTGCACCAGCCGCGCCGCGGTGTCGACCGCGGCGGCGACGTCGTCGTCGTGCGGGTAGAGCAGCGTGCGGCCGACGGTGAGGCCGCGCACGCCGGGCAGTGCGAGGGCGCTCTGCCACGATGCGAAGGTCTCGTCGGGGTCGCCGCCGTTGTCGCCGCCGAGCAGCAGCGTCGGCATGGTGGTGGCCTCCATGACGCGCTCCATCTCGGGTACCACGGGCAGCTTCATCCACGTGTAGGCGCTGGAGTTGCCGAGGCCCGAGGCGATGGCCGTCGCGAGGATAGTCGCGTCGGCGGTGAGTTCGTTGACGACCCGGCCGGGCTTACCGCCGGTGCGGTCGCGGCTCGACAGGAACGGCTCGAGCATGATCGGCAGCTCGGCCGCCGCCGCCGCGTCGACGGCGCGGGCCGTGGCCTCGAGCGTGGGCAGGGTGCCCGGGTCGTCGAGGTCGACGCGGATGAGCGTCTTCGCGAAATCGAGGCCCTGGCGCTTCATCGCGGGGATGTCGTAGGCGGTGTAGCGGTCGTCGAGCTCGAACGAGGCGCCGCGCAGCCCGCCGCGATTCATCGAGCCGACGACGATCTTGTCGTCGAGCAGACCGAGCGCCGCGAGGTCGTCGATGATGTCGGGGGTGCCGAGCACGCCGTCGACGCCGGGGCGCGACAGCGCGATGGCCATGCGCTCGAGCAGCTCGTAGCGGTTCGCCATGGCGGTCGGGTTGCTGCCGACCGCGATGGCGCCGCGCGCCGGGTGGTCGGCGGCGACGATGAAGAGGCGGCCGTCGCCCGCGATGACGTCGCGGCGCGTGCGCTCGGCGAGCGCTCGGCCGATACCGGCGGGGTCGGCGGCGCGCATGTCGCGCAGCTGTTCGAAGTCCAAGGCCATGATCAGGCTCCCTTCGCGAGGATGGATTCGACCTCGTCGGCCGTGGGCATCGCCGTCGAGCATTCGAGGCGTGTGGCGACGAGGGCGCCGGCAACGTTGGCGAAGCGGAAGATGCGCTCGAGGTCCCAGCCCTGCAGCAGGCCGTGGCAGAGGGCGCCGCCGAACGCGTCGCCCGAGCCGAGGCCGTTGACGACGTCGACGAAGTGCGGGGCGACCTCGACGCGCTCGTCGCGGGTCTTCGCGAGCACGCCCTTGGGGCCCTGCTTCACGATCGCGAGCTCGATGCCGCGCTCGAGCAGCGCGTCGGCCGCGCGGTCGGGCACGACCTCGCCGACGGCGACTTCGCACTCCTCACGGTTGCCGACGGCGACGGTCGAGTGCTCGAGCCCGAAGGCGGCCTGCGCGGTGGCCTCTTCCGGCTGCTCCCAGAACATGGGCCGGTAGTCGAGGTCGAAGATGGTGTGCTGCTTCCGTCCGCGCGCTTCGAGCGCGGTGTGGTGGGTGCTGCGGCTCGGCTCCTCGCTCAGGCCGGTGAGCGTGAACCAGAAGATGCGGGCGTCGCGCACGGCGTCGAGGTCGAGGTCGGTGCTCTCGATCTGCAGATCGGGCGCCTTCGGCTCGCGGTAGAAGTAGAGCGGGAAGTCGTCGGGCGGGAAGATCTCGCAGAAGGTGACGGGCGTCGGGTACTGCGGGTCGGTCTGCACGAAGCGGTTGTCGACGCCGAGGCGGTCGAGCTCGCGCAGCAGGTAGCGGCCGAAGGGATCGTCGCCGACGCGCGAGATCAGGGCCGATGCGTTGCCGTACTTCGCCGCGGCGACCGACACGTTCGCGGCGCTGCCGCCGAGGAACTTGCCGAAGGTCGATACATCTTCGAGGTGGCCCATCTGGTGCGGGTAGATGTCGACTCCGAGTCGTCCCACTGCCAGCACATCATCAGGACGTCGCTGCTCTGACATTCACTTGCCTCTCGCCATGACACGGCCCGGCGCCGAGTGCGCCGGTGCATTTGTCCTAACAATAGCACGAAGGGGTGTCGGGTGACGGAAAAGTTCCCCGAGGAAGGTAATCTTGTCTTATCAAATGCGCAGGCCCCGTCTCGCATTCGTCTCAAAGGAGAGTGCATGACCCCCGCCGCCACGCCCGTCTGGCCCGACGAGCTGTTCGCAGATCTCGACCGCACCGGCCCCGTTCCCCTCTACTTCCAGATCGCGAGCCGCCTCGAGCGCGCCATCCGCGACGGCATCCTCCCCGCCGGCACCCGCCTCGTCAACGAGATCGCCATCACCGAGCGCCTCGGCCTCTCGCGCCCCACCGTGCGCCGCGCGATCCAGGAGCTCGTCGACAAGGGGCTGCTGGTGAGACGGCGAGGGATCGGCACCCAGGTCGTGCAGGCGCGCGTCAGCCGCCCGGTCGAGCTCACCAGCCTCTACGAAGACCTCAAGCGCACCGGCCATCAGCCGGACACCCGCGTGCTCTCGCTCGAGAAGATCGCGGCCGACGCCGCCTGCGCCGAGCAGCTGCGGGTACCGGCGGGCACGGAGGTGACCCGCATCCGCCGCCTGCGCAGCGTCGACGGCGTCGCCATGTCGATCCTCTCGAACACGCTGCCGCCCGAGTTCGGCGACATCACGGCAGAGGACCTCGAGAAGCACGGGCTCTACGAGATCATGCGCAGCCGCGGCACCAGCCTCAAGATCGCGAACCAGACCATCGGGGCGAGGCGCGCCCACGGCGATGAGAGCGAGCTGCTCGACGTGCCGAAGGGCAGCCCGCTGCTCACCATGGATCGCACGGCGTTCGACCAGTCGGGCAACGTCATCGAGGTCGGCAGCCACTGCTACCGCCCCGACCTCTACTCGTTCGAGACGACGCTCGTCGCCCGGTAGCCGCTACCGCCCGAGCACCTCGTCGTAGGCCCCGAGCAGCCGGGTCGCCGAGGCCCCCCAGCTGCGGGTGAGCGCGTGACGGCGGGCGGCGTCGCGCATCTCGTCGGCGCGCACCGGGTCATCGAGCACGCGCATGATCGCCGCGGCCCAGGGCACCGGGTCGTCGCCCGAGACCAGCATGCCGGTCTCGCCGTCGACGACGGCCTCGCGCAGGCCGCCGGCATCGCGCGCCACCACGGGCACCCCCGACGACGCGGCCTCGAGCGCCACGAGCCCGAACGTCTCGGAGTGGGAGGGCACGAGCACGACGGCGGCGCTGCGGATGCGTTCGGCGAGCTCGCGGCGTCGCAGCGCCCCGTCGAACGAGGTCGTCGCGGCCATGCCGTGTGCGAGCACCGCCTCGTGCAGCCCGCGCACGTAGCCGTCGTCATCGGGCGGGGAGGCGCCGACGATGCGCAGCACGGGCCGCATTTCGACAGGGATCGACGCGACCGCCTCGATCGCGAGGTCGAACCCCTTCAGCGGGTGCAGCCGGCCGACGACGAGCACCTCGGGCCTGCCGCCGCGGGCGAGCCAGTCGCGCTGTTCGGCGCACTCCGCGGAGTCGCAGGGGTGGAAGAGCTCGGTGTCGACGCCGAGCGGCACGACGGTGACCCGGGAGGGGTCGCCGCCGAGGCGCTCGAGCGTGGTCTGCCGCTCCGCCTCGCTCACGGCGATGACGAGGTCGGACTCGTGCGCGAGCCTGCGCTCCCCCTCGAGGCGGCCGGGCGACTCGGGCCGTTCGCCGTCGGCGAGGGGCGACGTCGGCTCGGCGGCGATGGAGTGGTAGCTCTGCACGAGCGGCACGCCCGCGGCCCGGGCGACGGGCAGCGCAGCGATGCCCGAGAACCAGTGCTCGGCGTGCAGCAGTTCGACCGGTTCGCGCTCGAGCTCTGCGGCGAGCGCAGCACCGAACTCCTCCATGACGAGTTCGTGGTCTCCCTTGGCGAGCAGGCGCGTCGGGCCGGCGGTGAGGTGCACGACGACGAGGCGCGGGCCGAGCTCGACCCGGTCGGGCAGGTCGTCGTCGCTGCGGCGGGTGAAGATGCGCACCTCGCGCCCCTGCGCGGCGATGGCTTCGGCCTGCGCGCGCACGACGACGTTCATGCCGCCCGCATCCTTCGTGCCGGGCACGTCGAGCGGTGACGTGTGCAGCATGACGAAGCCGATGGGCGGCCGGGCGGGCCCGGGCTGTGCGTTCATACCTCGAGCGTACTGGGTCGGGCCGTCGCATAGGGTGGAGCGGTGACTGCAGCCCAGACCACCGCCCAGGCCCTGCGCAACCCGCGCCTCTTCACGACCGAGGTGCTCGCGGGCATCGTCACGACGCTCGCGCTCATCCCCGAGGTGATCTCGTTCTCCGTGATCGCGGGCGTCGACCCGAAGGTCAGCCTGATCGCGTCGGTCGTGCTCGCGGTCTCGATGACGATCCTCGGCGGCCGCCCGGCCATGATCACGGCGGCGGCCGGCGCCGTCGCCCTCGTCGTCGCCCCGCTCGTGCACGAGCACGGGGTCGAATACCTCCTCCCGACGGTGATCCTCGCCGGTATCGTGCAGATCCTCTTCGGCGTGCTGGGCCTCGCCCGCCTCATGCGCTTCATCCCCCGCTCGGTCATGCTCGGCTTCGTCAACGCGCTCGGCATCCTCATCTTCGCCGCGCAGGTGCCGCACGTGATCGGCGTCCCGTGGCTCGTCTACCCGCTCTTCGCACTCACCCTGCTCATCACGATCGGGCTGCCGCGTCTCACCACCGCCGTGCCGGCGCCGCTCGTCGCGATCGTCGTGGTGACTGCGATCGCGCTGATCGCGCGCCTGTCGGTGCCCACGGTCGGCGACCAGGGAGCCGTGGGCGGCGGCCTGCCCGGGTTCACGGAGCTCGAGGTGCCGCTGAGTCTCGACACGCTCGCGATCATCTGGCCGACGGCGCTCAGCATCGCCTTCGTCGGGCTCATGGAGACGCTGCTCACCGCGAAGCTCGTCGACGACCTCACCGACACGAAGTCGCAGAAGAACCGCGAGTCGTGGGCGCTCGGCGTCGCGAACATCCTCGCCGGGTTCTGGGGCGGCATCGCCGGCTGCGCGATGATCGGCCAGACGGTGGTGAACGTGAAGCTCGGGCAGGCGCGCACGCGCATCTCGACGTTCGTCGTCGGCGTCTTCCTGCTCGCCCTCGTGACGGTGCTCAGCGACGTCATGGAGCGCATCCCGATGGTCGCCCTCGCCGCAGTGATGATGGTGGTCGCCGTGTCGACCGTGAACTGGCGCAGCGTGAGCCCATCGACGCTGCGGCGCATGCCGCTCTCGGAGACGCTGGTGATGGTCGCCACCGTCGCGATCGTCGTCGCCACGGGCAACCTCGCGATCGGTGTGGGCGCCGGGGTGGTGCTCGCGATCGTGCTGTTCGCCCGCCGGGTCGCGCACGTGGTCGCCGTGTCCCGTCGGGTCGAGAGCGACGGAGGCATCGGCTACGTCGTGCGGGGCCCGCTCTTCTTCGGCAGCAGCAACGACCTCGTCGAGCAGTTCTCGTACGCCGAAGACGCGGGCCCCGTCACCGTCGACCTCTCGGCGGCTCAGATCTGGGACGCCTCGACCGTCGCGGCGCTCGACGGCGTGCGGCAGAAGTACGCCGACCACGGCACTGAGGTGCGCTTCACGGGCCTCGACGAACGGTCGACCGACTTCCACGACCGCCTCAGCGGCACCCTCTGAGCCCGGAGATTCCCGAGCGACTTCCGATTCGGCGGAATACTCTCGAAGGAGCGAGCGTTCCTCCGATCAGATACCCCATGGGGGTATAGTGTTTCGGAGAATCGATCAGAGGGAGCATCATGACCACCACCGAATACGCCGTCACCGGGATGAGCTGCGGCCACTGCGAGAACGCGATCCGCCAGGAGGTCGAGCAGGTCGCCGGGGTCACCGGCATCGAGGTCAGCTCCGCCACCGGCCGGCTCGCGGTCACGAGCGACGGCGCCGTCGACGATGCCGCCGTCATCGCCGCGGTCGACGAGGCCGGCTACGAGGCGACGCGCAGATGACCGCCACCACCCGCCTCGACCTCGACATCGGCGGCATGACCTGCGCCTCGTGCGCGAACCGCATCGAGAAGAAGCTCGGCCGGCTCGACGGCGTCACCGCCTCGGTCAACTACGCGACCGAGAAGGCGCGCGTCGAGATCCCTGTCGACCTCGACCCGGCCCGCCTCATCGAGGTCGTCGAACAGACCGGGTACACCGCGAAGCTCCCCGAGCCGCCCGCCCCCGCAGCCGATGATGCTCGCCAGGGATCGCCGAGCACCCCCGGCGGTGCTGCCGCCGACCCGGAGCTCACCTCCCTGCGGCAGCGCCTCATCGGCTCGATCTGGCTGTCGGCGCCGGTCATCGCACTGGCCATGATCCCTGCCCTGCAGTTCGAGTACTGGCAGTGGGCGTCGCTCGCGCTCGCCGCACCCGTCGTGGTGTGGGCCGGCTGGCCGTTCCACCGGGCCGCCTGGGTGAACATCCGCCACGGCGCCGTCACCATGGACACCCTCATCTCGGTGGGCACCGGTGCCGCCTTCCTGTGGTCGCTGTACGCGCTCTTCCTCGGCACCGCCGGCATGCCCGGCATGACCCACGGCTTCGACTTCACGCTGCAGCACAGCGACGGCGCGGGCAACATCTACCTCGAGGCCGCCGCGGGCGTCACCATGTTCGTGCTGGCGGGCCGCTACTTCGAGAAGAAGTCGAAGCGCCAGGCGGGGGCCGCCCTGCGGGCCCTGCTCGAGCTCGGCGCGAAAGAGGTCGTCGTGCTGCGGGACGGCCATGAGCAGACCGTTCCCGTCGACGACCTGCGAGTCGGCGACGAGTTCGTCGTGCGCCCCGGCGAGAAGATCGCGACCGACGGCGTCATCGAGAACGGCCACAGCGCCGTCGACGCCTCCATGCTCACCGGCGAATCGGTGCCCGTCGAAGCCGGCCCGGGCGACGCCGTCGCGGGCGGCACCGTCTCGACGAGCGGCCGCCTCATCGTGCGCGCGACCCGCGTCGGCGCCGACACCCAGCTCGCGCAGATGGCGCAGATGGTCGAGGACGCGCAGTCGGGCAAGGCCGACGTGCAGCGCCTCGCCGACCGCATCTCGGGCGTCTTCGTGCCCATCGTCATCGGCATCGCCGTCGTCACCCTCGTCGTCTGGCTCGCGCTCGGCTACTCGGCCGCCGACGCCTTCACCGCCGCGGTCGCCGTGCTCATCATCGCGTGCCCGTGCGCACTCGGTCTCGCGACCCCGACCGCGCTGCTCGTGGGCACCGGCCGCGGCGCCCAGCTCGGCGTGCTCATCAAGGGGCCCGAAGTGCTCGAATCGACCCGCCGGGTCGACACCATCGTGCTCGACAAGACGGGCACCGTGACGAGCGGTCGCATGACGCTCACCGACGCCGTACCCGCTTCGGGCGTCGACCGCGCCGAGTTCCTGCGCACCGTCGCGGCGCTCGAGCACGCCTCGGAGCACCCGATCGCGCAGGCCATCGCCCGCGGCGCGCTCGCCGAGCTCGGTATCGCGGCCGCAGAACTGCCGACGGTGTCGAACTTCGCGAACACCGCCGGCCGCGGCGTCTCCGGGCTCGTCGCCGTCGGCGACGGCGGCTCCGCGGCCGATCACGTCGCGCTCGTCGGGCGCCCCGCGCTGCTCGAAGCCTGGTCGGTGCCGATCCCCGCCGAGCTGCGGAGCGAGCACGCCCGCTTCGAAAGCGAGGCCAAGACCGTCGCGCTCGTCGCGTGGGGCGGCGAAGCGCGCGGCGTCGTGGCGGTCGCCGACACCGTGAAACCGACGAGCGCCGAGGCGATCGCGCAGTTCGCGGCGCTCGGCCTCGAGTCCGTGCTGCTCACCGGCGACAACCGATCCGTCGCGGAGCAGGTCGCCCGCGAGGTCGGCATCGCGCGCGTCGAGGCCGAAGTGCTGCCCGGCGACAAGGTCGAGGCGATCCAGCGACTGCAGGCCGAGGGCCACGTCGTCGCGATGGTCGGCGACGGCGTGAACGATGCGCCGGCGCTCGCGCAGGCCGACCTCGGGCTCGCCATGGGCACCGGCACCGACGCGGCCATCGAGGCCGCCGACCTGACGCTCGTGCGCGGCGACCTGCGCAGCGCGGCCGATGCGATCCGGCTCTCGCGCCGCACGCTCGGCACGATCAAGGGCAACCTGTTCTGGGCGTTCGCGTACAACGTGGCGGCCATCCCGCTCGCAGCCCTCGGGCTGCTGAACCCGATGATCGCGGGGGCCGCGATGGCGTTCTCGAGCGTCTTCGTCGTCGGCAACTCGCTGCGGCTGCGCGGCTTCCGGAGCACGGCGGCGTGATGGGCGCGCGCAGCGACAGCCCGCACGGAGAGGATTGATATGGTCGGCGGCATGAACGGTTCGAACGGTATGGGCGACGAGTGCGAGGCCCGTTTCAGCGACTCGCACCCGCCCCGCCCGGGCGGCACGGCGGGCGCGGAGGGCGGTGGCCACGGGCACTCGCACGACCACGGCCTGCAGGGCGCGACCACCGCGACCGGCAAGCACCGGAAGCGCCTCATCGCGGTGCTCGTGATCACGCTCTCGGTCGTCTCGGTGCAGGTCGTCGGCGCGATCATCTCGAACTCGCTGTCGCTGCTCGCCGATGCCGGCCACATGCTCACCGATGCGACCGGCGTCGCGATCGCCCTCATCGCGAGCCTCATCGCGGCACTGCCCGCGACCTCGAAGCGCACCTACGGCTACCTGCGCGTCGAAGTGCTCGCCGCGCTCGCGAACGGCATCGTGCTCGGCGTCATCGCGGTCGTCATCTTCGTGCAGGCCATCGGCCGCTTCGGCGCCGAGGTCGAAGTGCATTCGGGGCCCATGCTCGTCGCCGCCGTCATCGGCGCGCTCGCGAATCTGGTCTCCCTGCTCATCCTGCAGTCGGGCCAGAAGGAGAGCCTCAACGTGCGCGGCGCCTACCTCGAGGTGCTCGGCGATCTGCTCGGCTCGGTCGCCGTCATCATCGCGGGCGTCATCATCCTCTTCACCGGCTGGAACTGGGTCGATCAGGTCGCGTCGCTCCTCATCGCGGTGCTCATCTTCCCGCGCGCCATCAGCCTGCTGCGCGACGTCGTGAACGTGCTGCTCGAGGCCTCTCCGAAGAACGTCGACGTCGACCTCGCGCGGAGCCACATGCTGGCGGTGCCCGGCGTGGTCGAGGTGCACGACATCCACGCCTGGACCATCACCTCCGGCGTGCCCGCGTTCTCGGCCCACGTCACCGTCGCCGACGCCGCGTGGAACGAGCGCGGCTACCACGCCGTGCTCGACGAGCTGCGCACCTGCCTCGACGAGCACTTCGACACCTCCCACGTGACGCTGCAGCTCGAGCCCGAGAGCCACGGCGCGGGCCCGGGCGCCTCCGAGGGCCATCTGCACGCGTAGCCGCCCCCGGGCGTCGCACCGACACCCGCACGACACCCGCCTCGGCTACGCTGACCCCATGAGCGACACCCGCCCGAACGCCGAAACCCCGAACGCGCCGCATGCACCGGCGACGCCCGCCACCCGCAAGCAGGTGGTCTCGTGGGCGTTCTGGGATTGGGCGACGCAGCCTTTCAACACCGTCATCCTCACCTTCGTGTGGGTATCGCTGTACCTCGTCTCCGACTCCTTCCTCGCCCCCGAGGTCGCCGCCGAGAACGCGAACGGCGAGCTGCTGTGCTCGCGCACCGCCGACGCCGCCACCGCCTACTGCGGCGGGCTCGCGAAGCTGTCGGCCGACTACGGCTGGGTCACCTTCGCCGCCGGCATGCTCGTACTGCTGCTCGCTCCCGTACTCGGCCAGCGCGCCGACGCCCGCGGCAACAAGAAGCGCTGGGTCGTCGGCGCGACCGCGGTGCTCGCCCTCGTGCAGTTCCTGCTGTTCTTCGTGCAGGCCGACCCCGTCTACTTCTGGTTCGGCGCCGCGATCGTCGCGGTCGGCTCGGTCATCAGCGAGATCGCCGGCGTGAACTACAACGCCATGCTCGTCGAGGTCTCGACCGAGAAGACCGTCGGCCGTATCAGCGGCCTCGGGTGGGGCCTCGGCTACCTCGGCGGCATCTTCGCCCTGGTCATCGTGGTCGTGGTGACGCAGCTCGACTGGTTCGGGCTCGACGTCTCGAACGGACTCGCCTATCGCATCATCGGCGCCGGGGCCGCGGTGTGGACGATCGCGTTCGCGCTGCCGTTCTTCTTCAACGTGCCCGAGTCGCCGGCGCGCGACGAGCGGCCGCAGGTCGGGTTCTTCCGGGGCTACGTCGTGCTCGTGAAAGACGTCGTCGAGCTGTTCCGCACGCACCGCGGCACCTTCTGGTTCCTCATCTCGAGCGCCATCTACCGCGACGGCCTCGCCGGCATCTTCGCCTTCGGCGCCATCCTCGCCGCCGTCTCCTTCGGCTTCACCTCGAACGAGGTCATGATCTTCGGCATCGCCCTCAATCTCGTCGCCGGCGTCGCGACGATCTTCGCGGGCCGGCTCGACGACCGCTACGGCGCCCGCGCCGTCATCATCTCCTCCCTCGTCATCCTCATCCTGAGCGCGCTCTTCGTCTTCCTCTTCCGCGAAGAGGGCAAGATCATCTTCTGGATCGGCGGCATCGTGCTCTCCGCCGCAGTCGGCCCCGCGCAGGCGGCGAGCCGATCCCTGCTCACCCGCGTCACACCGCCCGGCATGCAAGGGCAGATCTTCGGCCTCTACGCCACCACCGGGCGCGTGATGAGCTTCCTGTCGCCGCTCGCCTGGGCGCTCTTCATCGGCTGGTTCGGCGCCACCCACTACGGCATCCTCGGCATCGCGCTCGTGCTCGTCATCGGTCTGCTGCTCTTCCTGCTGCTGCCGAGCAGGAAGTACAAGGAGGCCGAGGCCGCGAGGCGCGCCGCCGGGGTCTAAGCAGCCGGTCCCGTCTCCAGGGATCGCCCCGCGCTCGCTGCGTCGCCGAACGGGCGCCCGAGCTCGCGGTAGCCTGGGCTGGTGGCACGCCCAGAACTCTCCGCCGAACAGCTCGCCGTCTACGAGCGCATCGAGCACACCCGCGAGCACCTCTTCGTCACGGGCCGCG
Source organism: Leucobacter sp. GX0328 (assembly GCF_053567315.1). Lineage (NCBI taxonomy): Bacteria > Bacillati > Actinomycetota > Actinomycetes > Micrococcales > Microbacteriaceae > Leucobacter > Leucobacter sp. GX0328. Next base: position 1,347,634 of record NZ_JBSGPC010000001.1, on the reverse strand, counting down.
CGGGCACCGGCAAGTCGACCATTCTGAACCACCTCGCCTGGAACACCTCCAAGATCATCGCCGTGTGCGCCCCGACCGGCGTGGCCGCCCTCAACGTCGGCGGCCAGACCATCCACTCGCTGCTGCGCCTGCCCACCGGCATCATCGCCGACCACGACCTCGACCAGCCGGCCGAGCTGAAGAAGATGCTCGCCTCGATCGACACGCTCGTCATCGACGAGATCTCGATGGTGTCGGCCGACCTCATGGACGCGATCGATCGGTCCATGCGCCAGGCCCGCGGCAAGAAGCACGACCCGTTCGGCGGTGCGCAGATCATCATGTTCGGCGATCCCTTCCAGCTGCCGCCGGTGCCTCCGCGCGACCCCGAGGAGCGCGCCTACTTCGCCGACACTTACCGCTCCCTCTGGTTCTTCGACGCGAAGGTCTGGCAGAGCGTGCCGATGTCGGTCATCGAGCTGGTCGAGGTGCATCGGCAGAGCGACGACCGGTTCAAGCAGATCCTCGGAGCCGTGCGCTTCGGGGTCGTCACCGAGGATCAGGCGGCCGACCTCAACGGCGCCGGCGCACGCCCCGCTCCCCGCGACGTCATCACCCTCGCTACGACGAACGCGACCGTCAACCGCATCAACTCCGAACGCCTCGCCGAGATCGGCGGCGCCTCGCTCAGGGCCGTCGCCGAGATCAACGGCGAGTTCCGCGAGAACACCTACCCCGCCGACGAGGTGCTCGAGCTGAAGCCGGGCGCGCAGGTCATGTTCCTGCGCAACGACCCCGACGGGCGCTGGGTGAACGGCACCATCGGCACCGTCTCGCGCATCTCGGGCACCGTGTGGGTCGAGGTCGGCATCGGGCCCGACGCCGAGGAGTTCGAGGTCGAACCCACGACGTGGGAGCGCTTCCGCTACCGCTACGACCCCGAGACGAAGAAGCTCGAGAAGGAGGTCGTGGCCGAGTTCGAGCAGTTCCCGCTCCGGCTCGCCTGGGCGGTCACCATCCACAAGTCGCAGGGCCACACCTACGATGCGGCCGCGATCGACCTCGGACCGCGGGCGTTCTCGGCGGGGCAGACGTATGTCGCGCTGAGCCGGGTGCGATCCCTCGAAGGCCTCTACCTGAAGCGGCCGCTGCAGCCGCGCGACGTCATCGTCGACCCCAATGTCGTGCGCTTCATCCGGGAGCGCAGCGCGACGACGCCGGCGTAGCGCGCGGGCACCGGTCGCGCCCGCCGGGCGCTACGCGTTCGCGCCCGCCGCCTTCGCCTTGCCGAGGTCGATGAAGACCGCCGTGTTGAAGCCGTAGGCGACGCGCACCTCGTCGAGCATCCGCGCCTGCTCCTCGGCGCTCAGCTGCTCGCCGAGACGATCGAGCTGCCCCCGGTAGCCGTTCTTGAAATCGGTGAGCGAGCCGAGACCCGAGAAGTCGTAGAACTCGATGCCCGCGCGTTCGAGCGCGTGCTGGCGCGAGACGCGCTTGGCGATCATCTGGCCGCCCGAGAGATCGCCGAGGTAGCGGGTGTAGTGGTGCGCGACGAGCCCCGCGACCCATCCCTCTTCGCCGACCTCGCGCATGCGTGCCGCGTAGGCCTCGGTCGCGGGCACGGGCGAGATGCGCTCGCGCCAGTCCTCGCCGATGAGGTGGGCGAGGTCGGCCTCGAGCGCCGGCAGGCGCACGAGCGCCTCGTTGTGGAAACCGGCGAACGCCGGATCGGCGGCGAGTTTCTCGGCAGCCTCTTCAAGCGCCGCGTACATGAAGTAGTGCTGCGCGACGAGGTCGATGTAGTCCTGCAGCGATCCCTTGCCCCGCATGATGTCTTCCATGAAGGTCGCTCCCTCGCTGTCCGAGTGATCGGACCACGAGCCCTCGCGCAGCACGAGCGAGAACGGCTTGACGCCGTCGTGCGCCGGTTCCGCCTCGTCGGCCCCACCGTGGTGGTGGCCGCCCTGCGCGCCGTGGGGGTGCGCCGCCGGTGCTGCACCGTGCTCCTCGCGCGGAGCGACGCCCAGTCGGCCGCAGGCCTCCTGGTAGAGCGCGACGACCTCGCGACGGATCTCGGGACGCTCGGAGATCGAGCCTCCCGGCCATGCGGCAGTGACCTCGCGCTCGCCCGCGGGGCCCTGCACGCGCCAGATGCCGGCTTCATCGGTCACCCCGACCATCTCGCTCGCCGTAGCTTCGGGATAACCGAAAGCACGTGCGATCAGGAGATTGTCTTCGGGGTGGTCACCGTTCATGTGCCCGGTCACGCCGGCAACGACATCTGCAGCAAAGCTCATCACGCTACTCATCCTAGTAAGGGAGCCCTAAGCTCGGCACCACTTCCAGGCCCACCCAGTAGAATCACCATGTTCTGTGCGTAGAATTCAGCACGTTTGTTCCCGAAGATTGGCGGTTCAGTGATTCCGAAGCTCGCACATCACGTTCGAATCGCCGCCATCGGCGCCATCGCCGTCGCGGCGCTCGCACTTACGGCCTGCAGCGGCGGCCAGTCGCTCGCCGTCTCGGGCGACGCGAACACCGTCAGCGGCGACCTCTCCGCGAACATCGATGCGGCGGTCGAATCGGCGATGCAGCTGAGCGGATCCACCGAGGCCGTCGTCGGCGTGTGGAGCGAGGACGGCGAGTACGTGCGCGGCTTCGGCGACGGCATCGACGGCAAGACGCGCTTCCGCGGCGCGCAGTCCACGCAGCCCGTCGTCTGCGCGCTGCTGCTCGATGCAGTCGAGCGCGGCGACGTGAAGCTCGACGATCCGGTGACGAAGCACCTGCCCCGCCAGAGCGGCATCGGCGACATCACCTATGCGCAACTCTGCGAGATGCGCTCGGGCCTCGCCGACTACAAGTCGAGCTACGCCGACATCTTCGTGAACAACCCGACGCGCCCCTGGCCCGAGCAGGAGCTCATCGCCGAGGGCCTCGCGCACTCGCCGAAGTCGAAGCCGGGCACCGACTTCCTGCAGTCCGACACCAACACGGTGCTGCTCGGCCGTGCGCTCAGCGTCGAGGCGGCGCAGAGCCTGCCGAGCCTGCTCTCGGAGCGCGTCTTCAGCCAGGCGGGCATGCCGTCGAGCTACTACCCGGCGTACAGCGCGACCGAGGTCAACGGCGACGCGCTGCAGGAGCTGACCTACCCGTCGGCCGCCGGCGCCCCCGTGTGCGACGCCGGCGTCACCGAGCTCACCGACGTCTCGGCGAACATGCTCGCCGGCGCGGGCGCGACGGTGACCACCGTCACCGATCTCAAGAGCTTCTACGAGCACTACCTCGCCGGCGACTTCGGCGATAAGAAGCTCGTGAACGACGATCAGCCGACCGTGAACCCCGAGCGCGACGGCGAGGGCAACCCGACGAACGAGCCCGAGGACAACGGGGTGCACTGGTCGTTCGGCATGGAGAAGGTCGGCCCGCTCTACGGTCGTGCCGGAGCCATCACAGGCACCATTTCGGCCGCCTACCACGACCCGGCTTCGGGCTACACCGTGGTCGTCGCGCTCAACAATTCGTCGGCGGGGGCGAGCTTCGCCCGCTCGCTCGCATTCGAGCTCGCAGCGATCTCGACGGCCGCGGGTTCGGGCCCCGAGCTCTCGTGGTCGGCCGATGACCAGGCGGCGAACCTCACCGCCGGAGCGGTCTGCCAGGGCGCACCGGCCGAGGAGGCCCCTGCCGAATAGCCGGTTCTTCGCGACCGTCCGTGAACGGGCGGCCACCCGGTTTCTGCTAGGGTTATCGGGTCGAGGATCGCCTCTTCCGGGGCCGTCGTCTAATGGTAAGACATCAGCTTCCCAAGCTGAGAACGCGGGTTCGATTCCCGTCGGCCCCTCTGAAATTAATGAGTGAGACCTCCGCCAGCGGCGGGGGTCTCACTCATTTCGGGCCGATGGGAATCGAACCCCGCAAGGGGCGCGACAGCACGAGCACGCATAGACTGGCGGGCATGACCGGTATCCGTCACGGCACGTTCTCGACGCGGCTCGGCGAGCTGCTGCTCGTCGCCGACGGCGGCGCGCTCACGGGCGTCTACTTCGAGGGGCACAGCTATCCGCCGGCGGAGGACGCGATCGGCGACGACCTCGGCGCGGACCCCGACGACGCGCTGCTCGCGGAGGCAGCGCGGCAGCTGCGCGAGTACCTCTCGGGTGATCGGCGCGACTTCGACCTCATGCTCGCCCCCGTGGGCGATGAATCGTCTCAGCGCGTCTGGGAGATCCTGCTCGGCATCCCGTACGGCGCGACCACCACCTATGGTGCGATCGCCGATCAGCTCGGCAGTCGCGGGCTCGCGCAACGGGTCGGCCAGGCGGTCGGGCACAATCCCGTGAGCATCATCATCCCCTGCCATCGCGTGCTCGGCGCCGACGGGTCGCTCACTGGCTATGCGGGCGGGCTCGAGCGCAAGCGCTTCCTGCTCGCGCTCGAGGAGCCTCCGGCGGCGGAGTCGGACCGGCTCTTCTAGAGCACCGGCACCCCCTCCGATACAGTGAAGCAATGAGCCGCCCCGCCCCGCACTCCCCCGTCGTACCCTCTGCGATGCCGCCGAGCCTCAAGGTGCTGCTCACGCTCGCCGCGGCGGTCGTGGTGCTCGCCGGAATGTCGTTCGGGCGCGAGCTCGTCGGCCCGCTCGCGGTGGCGGCGGTCATCGTCATCATCTGCCACCCGGTGCGGTACCCGCTCGACCGGTGGGGCTGGCCGCGCTGGCTCGCGACGACCGCGGTCATCGTCGTGTCGTACGCGGTGCTGCTCGTGATGGCGCTCATGCTCGCCTACGCGGGGGCCGAGTTTACGGACCTCGCATTCGACTACGCGGGCGAGCTGCGGTCGACGGTCGATCAGGCGGTCGGCCTGCTCGCATCGGCGGGCCTCGATTCGCAGGTCTCGGACGCCGTGACCTCGATGCTGACCCCGGGTCGCATCGTGGGCCTCGTCACCTCGCTCGGCTCGAGCGCTCTCGGAGTGCTCACGACGCTGTTCTTCATCTTCGCGTACGTGCTGTTCATGGCGGCCGACGGCAGCCGCTACGGGCGCGCGCTCACCGAGTTCGGCCCGGCCGCGGCACCCGCGATGGCGCGCTTCCAGGTGTTCAACCAGGGGGTGCGCCGCTATTACGTCGTGAACGCGACCTTCGGGCTCGTCGTGGCGGTCATCGACGGCCTCGCGCTGTGGTGGCTCGGCATTCCGGCGCCGATCGTCTGGGCGATCCTCGCCTTCGTCACGAACTTCGTGCCGAACATCGGCTTCGTGCTCGGGCTCGTGCCGCCGATGCTGCTCGGGCTCGTGGTCGGCGGCTGGCCGATGATGCTCGCGGTCGTCGCGATCTACTGCGTCGTGAACGTCGTGCTGCAGGTGCTGGTGCAGCCGAAGTTCGTGAGCGACGCCGTGAATCTGAGCCTGACGCTGAGCTTCTTCTCGGTGCTGTTCTGGACGTTCATCATCGGCCCGCTCGGTGCGATCCTCTCGATCCCGCTGACCCTGCTCGCCCGGGCGCTGGTGCTCGAGAGCGACCCGAGCGCCCGGTGGCTGCGCTGGCTCTCGGGCGATGCTTCGGCGACCGAGAAGAGCGGATAAGGCTACCGCGGCCGCTGCTGCGAGCGCTGCGTCACCCAGCTGTACATGGCGACTGCGGCCGCCGATGCGGCGTTGATCGAGCGGGTCGACCCGTACTGGGTGATCTCGACGACGGCCTCGGCCGAGGCGACGGCCTCGGGCGAGAGGCCGGGCCCCTCCTGCCCGAAGAGCATGATGCAGCGTTCGGGCCAGTCGAAGGTCTCCATCGGCACGCAGCCGGGCACGTTGTCGATCGCGATGATCGGCAGGCCCTCGGCTTCGGCGCGGGCGACGAGCGCCGCGACATCCTCGTGGTGCTCGACGTGCTGGTAGCGGTCGGTGACCATGGCGCCGCGCTTGTTCCAGCGGCGGCGGCCGACGATGTGCACGGTGTCGGCGGCGAAGGCGTTCGCGCTGCGCACGATGGTGCCGATGTTCATGTCGTGCTGCCAGTTCTCGATCGCGACGTGGAACGGATGCCGCGTCTCGTCGAGGTCGGCGACGATCGCCTCCATCGTCCAGTACCGGTAGCGGTCGATCACGTTGCGTGTGTCGCCGTGCTCGAGCAGCTCGGCGTCGTAGCGCGCGGCGTCGTCGCCCGCGGGCCAGGCCTCGCGGCCGCCGGGCCAGGGGCCGACTCCGGGCCGGGGAGCCGCTTCTGCTGCAGGGTCGACGTCGCGTTCGCTCACACCCCCATTCTTCCAGCCCCGCGCTGGGGGCTCAGCCCTGCCGGTCGGTCGAGGCGGGCCGGTGCGAGAATAGGAGGCATGACATCCGTGCCTCCGAGCAGCGCGCCGAGCGGCGGTGCGCAGCTGCGAGATGCCCTCGTGATGCAGATGCTGCGCTCCGTGCGCGCGTTCGGCGACGCGCACGACCGCATGTCGGGCGGTCTCAAGCACGGCATGGATATGAACGCGAGCGACCTCGCTGCGCTGCGTCTGCTCATCATCCGCGAGGAGCAGGGCCGCAGCGTGAGCCCGAACGAGATCGCCCGGCACCTGCGCATCTCGACGGCGTCGACGACGAAGCTGCTCGACCGCCTGACGACGTCGGGGCATGTGCGCCGCGCACCCCATCCGCACGACCGCCGCGCACGGGTGATCGAACTGACCGACGCCGCGCGCGCCGAGTTCTTCCGGCTGTACGGGCCGCGCCTCGCGGCCATCCGGACCGCCCTGGCCGCGTTCGACGATGCCGAGCTCGAGGCCGCCCATCGGGTGATGGACGCGGTGAGCACGGCGCTCGACCCCGGGACCGGCGCGTCTCCCGGGGCCTCGCCCGGCACCGACTAATCGGCGAGCTCCGCCGTCAGCGCCTGCTGATATGTTTCGTGTGCGAAGACGAAGCCCGAGTCGATGAGCGCCCGGGGCCGCACGTCGGCATCGGGGAGCAGCAGCGAGTCGGCCGCGTCGCCGAGGGCGGTGCGCAGCGCCCACGCGGGCGCGGGCAGCAGGTAGGGGCGGTGCATGGCGCGGGCGAGGCCGCGGCCGATATCGTTCGCCGTGGCGGGAACCGGGCCGCAGAGATTCACGGCTCCGTCGATATCGGCGCCGATGAGATGGCGGATGGCGCGCACCTCGTCGTCGAGCGAGATCCACGGCCAGATCTGCCGACCCGAGCCGAGCGGGCCGGCGAGCCCCAGGCGCGTGAGCGTCAGCATCGGCCGCAGCACCCCGCGTCGATGCAGCAGCGGGGCCGTGCGCAGCAGCACGACGCGGCTGTGCGGCGCGACGGCGCGGGCCGCCGCCTCCCACTCCTGGCAGAGACCCGCGAGAAAAGTGGAGCCCGTCGCGCTCGACTCGTCGAGCCGCTCGCCCGGCCGGTCTCCGTAGATGCCGACGGCGGAGCCCGAGAGGAATGCCGGCGCGCCGGCACCGAGCCGCGCGAGCGCGGTCGCGAGCACGCGGGCGGGCTCGATGCGCGAACGGTGCAGCGTGCGCCGATACCCGCTGGTCCAGGGCAGCCGCGCGATGCTCGCCCCGTTCAGGCCGACGACGGCGTCGGCCCCGTCGAGCACGCCGGGGTCGAGCGGTCTGCCGTCAGTGAGCCATTCGACCTCGTCGGCGGCGCGGGCGGGCCGCCGCACGAGGCGCACGACCTCCGCGCCGTCCGCGCTGAGCGATGCCACGAGCGCCGACCCGATGAGTCCCGAAGACCCCGCGACCACCACGCGCTGCTGCGTCATGGCATTCATTCTCGTCGATCCCTGTCGCGAGCACCGCCCGGGCGACGCATCACGGCCGCTCCCAGGCTTCAACCCCGCCCGGAACGGCGGTGAAGAGCGGGTGCGGGCTCGGCTCCGCATCGTCCCACCGGGCCGCGTACTCCGGGCTGCGCTCGTGCAGCTTGCGGCCGAGATGCGCCCACTCGAAGTCGAGCTGGCCGACCGTCACCGGGATTGGCGCCGGGCTGCCCTCCGCCCGCCCGACCGGGTCGTGCAGGATGCGGTCGCGGTCGAAGCGGTAGCCGCGCGCCTGCGCCTCGTCGGCGACGGCGCCCAGGTAGGCCCCGACCGCCGCGAGCGGCGCATCGAGTTCGCGGAACCGTGCGAGCTGCGGGTGGTTGCGATAGCCGCGCGTGCGGCCCGCCAGCACGGCCTGCGCGAGCAGGGTCTCTCTCCAGCAGGCGAGCAGCCCCATGCGGTCGAGGTGGGCCGGGTGCAGCGACCAGATTCTCACGGCTCGCCCCTCCGCCACAGCTTCGAGGGCCACCAGATCGCCTTGCCGATGTCGGTCGCGAGGGCCGGCACGAGCAGGGTGCGCACGACGAAGGTGTCGAGCAGCACGCCGAACGCGACGATGAACGCGATCTGCACGAGGAAGAGGATGGGGATCACCGAGAGCGCCGCGAAGGTCGCCGCGAGCACGAGCCCCGCCGACGTGATCACGCCGCCGGTGATGGCGAGCCCCCGCTCGATGCCCTCGCGCGTGCCGTGCGCTCGGGACTCCTCGCGCACGCGCGTCATGAGGAAGATGTTGTAGTCGATGCCGAGCGCGACGAGGAAGACGAAGCCGTAGAGCGGCACGGCGGGGTCGGCGCCCGGGAACGCGACGACCCCGTTGAATACGAGCGCCGCGACTCCGAGAGCAGTGCCGAACGAGAGCACGGTGGTGACGATCAGCAGCACGGGCGCGAGCACCGAGCGCAGCAGCAGCATGAGGATCACGAGGATCACCAGCAGCACGATCGGAATGATGAGCGTCCGGTCGTGGATCGACGCCTGATTGGTGTCGACGGAGGTCGCGGTGACACCGCCGACGATCGCGTCGGCGAGGCCGGCGTCGACGAGGTCGGTGCGCAGGGCCGTGACCGTCCCGGCGGCGGCGCTCGAATCGGCGGCGTCGTCGAGCGTGCCCTGCAGCAGCACCCGGCCGTCGCGCACGGTCGGTTCGGGGGCCGGCGGCGGGCCGGCCTCGGGGCCTGCCTCGGGGCCGGCAGTGCCCGTCGCGCCTGCGGTGCTGGAGGGCGGACCGGCGGGCTGGATGCCGTCGGCCGTCACCGGCGCGCTTCCGCTCGGCGAATCCTCGCTCGCGACCGACACCGAGCCGATGCCGTCGCGGGCGAGCATCGTGTCGGCCGCCCCCTGCAGATCGTCGGCATCGGCGAGCACGTATACGGGGCTGCCCGAGCCGCCCGGGAAGTGCTTGCCGAGGATCGTCTGGCCGTCGCGGGCCTCCGACGGGCTGAGCACGAGGTCGGACTGGGGCACCCCCTGGGCGTCGAGCTGAGTGACGCCCGCCGCACCGACGACCAGCACGAGCAGCGTGATGATCCAGATGGGGCGCGGCCTGCGCCGCACCGCACCGGCGAGCCGGCGCCACACCCCGCCGCTCGGCATGCCCGCCTCGGCACGCACCGCGTCCGGTTCGAATCTCGGCCGGCGGGGCCAGTACGCGGCGCGCCCGAAGGCGAAGAGCAGCGCCGGCAGCAGGGTGAGCGCCGAGAGCATGGCGAACACGATGCCGATCGACGCGACCGGGCCGAGGGTACTGTTCGATTTGAGGTCGCTGAGCAGCAGGCAGAGGAGGCCGGCGATCACGGTGCCGCCCGAGGCGACGATCGGCTCGAAGGATCCCTTGACCGCCGCGACGATCGCAGTGCCGCGATCGTGCGTCACCCGCAGCTCCTCTCGGAAGCGCGCGACGAGCAGCAGCGAGTAGTCGGTGGCGGCGCCGATGACGAGGATGAAGAGGATGCCCTGGGTCTGGCCGCTGAGCAGCAGCACCCCCGCGTCGGCGAGGTGCCAGACGACGAACAGGGCGACGCACAGGGCGAAGAGGCTCGTGCTGAGCACGACGACCGGCAGCAGCAGCGAGCGGTACACGATGATGAGGATGACGAGCACGGCGAGCAGCGCGACGAGCAGCAGGATGCCGTCGATGCCGGCGAAGCCCGCGACGAGATCGGCGGTGAACCCGGCGGGCCCGGTGACATGCACGGAGACGCCGGCCGGGGCGGCGTCCCGCAGCTCGGTGCCGAGGCGCTGGACCGCTTCCGAGAGATCGGCATCGGCGTCGATGGGCACGAAGGCCTGGGCCGCGAGCCCGTCCTCCGACGGGATGACGGGCGAGGCGCCCGACACCATGCCGGGCACGCGTTCGGCATCGTTCAGCGCATCGCCGAGCTGCGCGAGCGCGGCGTCGTCGAGCGGGCTCTCGGACGAGAACACGACGACGGCGGGAATCTCGTCGTCGCCGAGGAAATCGGGCAGTGCCCGCTGCACCTCCGTGGCCGCGGAGGATTCAGGGAGGTAGGAGGTCTGGTCGTTCGACGACACCTCGTCGACTTTGCCGAAGAGCGGGCCGCCGAGGCCGGCGCCCACGACCCAGAGCACGATCAGCAGGGCGGGCAGGAGTATGCGCAACAGGCGAACGCCCGGTCTGCGCTGGGTGGTCGCGTGATCCCTGGCCATGGTTGCACTCCCGAAATAGTATTTAGCTAGCTAAGCTAGCTAAATACTACCTGCAGGAAGGCGGTCGCGAAACCGCTTGCGGATCGCGGCGTTCCGTGCGACAGTTGCGCGGATCGGCGGATCAGCCCCAGACGACCCCATACGTGTTCGGCTACTGGTTCGAGAACGCCGAATCGAATGCGGCCTCCGGCTGCTTCCACAGGAGCGACCTGATGCGACCGACCGCCTCGGCGGCGCCATGCAGCCGGTCCATGCCGGCGTCTTCCCATTCGATCGAGATGGGGCCCGTGTAGCCGATCGAGTTCAAGGCGCGGAAGCCGTCTTCCCAGTGCGTGTCTCCGTGCCCGGTCGACACGAAGTCCCAGCCGCGGCGCGGGTCGCCCCACGGCAGGTGCGAACCGAGCACGCCGGCGCGCCCGGTCGCCGGCCGCAGCCGGGTGTCCTTGCAGTCGACGTGGCAGATGCGATCGGCGAAGTCGACGATGAAGCCGATCGGGTCGATGCCCTGCCATACGAGGTGGCTCGGGTCCCAGTTCAGCCCGAAGGCGTGCCGATGGTCGATCGCCTCGATCGCGCGCACCGTCGTCCAGTAGTCGTACGCGATCTCGGAGGGGTGCACCTCGTGGGCGTAACGCACGCCCTCGGCATCGAACGCATCGAGGATCGGGTTCCAGCGCCGCGCGAAATCCTCATACCCGTCGTCGATGACGGATTGCGGTACGGGCGGGAACATCGCGACGTAGGGCCAGATCTTCGATCCGGTGAACCCGGTGACGACGTCGGCGCCGAGCTTCCGGGCGACGCGCGCAGCGCGCTGCATGTCCTCCGAGGCGCGCTGGCGCACCCCCTCGGCGTCGCCGTCGCCCCAGACGTAGTCGCGCAGAATAGCCTGGTGGCGGAAGTCGATGGGGTCATCGCACACGGCCTGGCCCGCGAGGTGGTTCGAGATCGCCCAGACCTTGAGCCCGTAGCGGTCGAGAATATCGAGGCGGGAGCGCAGGTAGGCGTCGTCTTCATCGGCGCGCGCGAGGTCGAGATGGTCGCCCGAGGCTGCGATCTCGAGACCGTCGTAGCCCCACTCAGAAGCGTGGCGCGCAACCTCCTCGAAGGGCATGTCGGCCCACTGGCCGGTGAAGAGTGTGACGGGGTGGGAGGCCTCGTGCGTCATGGTCGGCTGCTCCTTCGCTGCTGCAGGTCGGTGAGGAAATCGTAGGTGATGCGGGCGAGCTCGGTCTGCGTCCGGGCGAGCGGGCGCCAGATCGAGGCCGCGGTGGCGATGGTGTCGTTATCGCCGGTGAAGCTCTCGAGCGTCAAGGGGCCCGTGTAGCCGACCTCGTCGAGCGCATCGAGGAAGGCGGGCCAGTCGGTGTGATCGGGCCCTGCGGGACCACGGTCGCTGCCGCACACCTGCACGACGGCGGTGTGCTCGCCCGCGAGCCGCACGGCGTCGGCGGGCACGCGCTCCTCGATGTTCAGGTGGTAGCTGTCGAGCGCGATGCCGACGCCGCGGCCGAGCAGCGGCTCAAGCGCGTCGAGCGCCTGCTCGACGGTGTTCATGAGGCTGGTCTCGTAGCGGTTGAGCGGTTCGATGGCGAGGGTCACGCCGCGCTCGGCGGCGTACTCCGCGACCGGGGCCAACGCTGCCCGCAGCGCACCGATCGCCGAGGCGCGCGCCTCCGCGTCCATGCGCCAGACGCGACCGGTGCGGGCCGAGAAGGGACCTGCGACCGTCGGCGACCCGACGGCGACCGCGACATCGACGCAATGGCGCAGATACGCCTGCGTCGCCTCGCGCAGTTCATCCACGAGCAGATCGCGCCCCTCGCCCATGGCGCCGACGATGCGAGCTCCCATGCCGAGGCCCGCGAGCCGTTCGGCGGCGAGCCCGGGCGACCAGCCACCCGGGCTCTCGACGGGCAATTCGAGCAGGGTGTAGCCGATCGACCGCGCCGTCTGCGCGATATCGAACAGCCGGTCGTCATCGAGCGGTGACACCCACACCCAGGTGTTCACCCCCAGCTCTCGCTGCATGGTCGTCCCTTCCGCTGGTGGCGCCGTTCCCTTCGACACGCTCAGGGAACGGGGCCCGTCGTCCGGTCCGGGGACCGGGCCCCTACGCCTGTCTACGGGATCACGCGCTCTTGCCAGACGGTCGGATACCCGGGCAGGTCCTCGCCGCCGAACTTGGCGTAGTGCCCGTCGGGCATGCCCTCGTTCGCCTTCAGGTACTCGGGCAGCTCCTCGGCCGTGATGGGGCTCTGCGGCAGCACCCATTCCGTCGGCACGGCCTCGCCGGCGAAGATCTTCTGCATCGCGAGCAGCGGCGTGCGCCACTGGAAATTCGAGTAGACAGGGGCGAGGCCGGTGAGGCCGGTCTCATCCCACTTGCGCAAGAAGCTCATCTCGTCCTCACCCGTCATGACGGGGTAGTCCTTGCCGGCGTCCTCGAAGGCCTCGATGGCTGCGACGGCGCCGTCGCCAGCGTCCATCCAAATGCCCTGCACGTCGCCCTTGGCGAGTTCGTCCGAGATGATCTTCTTGATCTCCGCGGGGTCGGCACCGGTGAAGTAGTCGACCGCTTCGATGCCGTTCTCGTCGAAGATCTTCTCAGCAGCAGCCCAACGCTGCTCAAGCACGTCGACGCCGGGGAGAATGCGCAGGGCCACGACCTTGTCGCCCTCCTTCAGGTTGTCGACGAGGAACTCGGATGTGTCGATGCCCCAGGCGAACCCGCCGATCGGGTGGATGAACGTGACAGCGCAGTCGGTCTCGACGCCGCGATCGAAGACGACGACGGGCTTGCCGGTCTCGCAGGCTCGCTCGACGGCGGGCGTCATTGCGGCGGTGGAGTTCGGCGAGATGATGAAGCCGTCGCAGTTGCCCTCGGAGATGAAGTAGTCGATGTCGGCGATCTGAGTGTCGTCGCTATCCTTCGCGTCGCGGGTCTCCATCGACGAGAACGCGCCGGACTCCTGCAGCACCTTCAGCTGTTCGTTCATCGTGATCCAGCCGGTCTGGCGCCACGGGTTCGAGATCGAGGCATTGGCGAAGCAGAGCTTCTTTGCCCCTTCCGACGCGTACTCGGCCGTGTCGGTCATCGCATCGGCGTTGATGGTCTGCAGATACGGCTTGTCAGCGGGGCCCTCAGGTTCGACCGTCCGCTCCTCGTACTGCTTGTCGAAGAGCGCCTGATCGAACCAGTCGGTCGACGCCTCCTCGCTGCTCGCGGTGCTGTCGTCGGCGCTCTCCACCGAGGGATCGGTGGTGCACCCCGTCAGCAGGATCAGCGATGCCGCACCGACGAGGCACGCCGTGATGCTCAGCGATCGTTTCATGATCGGTTCTCCTTCATGTTCGGACCCGGCTCGGCACCGCTGCCGACGGGATCGGTCGACGGGGTTGCCACCGTCGGTTCTGGCCCGGAAGCCCCGGGAGTCTGTGGGTCGTGCCCTGCAGGGGTCTGTTCCGCAGGGATCGTCGCCCGCCCGCGCTTTCGCGAGGCGAAGGCCGCGCCGGAGTAGGCGACGGCCGCGATGATGATGGCGCCCTGGATGGCGTCGCGCAGCGTCGAGGGCACGGAGGTGAAGTTCAGCAGTGTGAAGAGCGTCTCGAGGGCGAAGGCGCCGGCGAGGGCTCCCCAGACCGAGCCTCGGCCGCCGCCGAGCACGACGCCGCCGAGCACGACCGCGGTGATCGCGATGAACTCGTAGCCGCGGCCGACCGAAGGGTGCACGCCCGCGTAGCCGACGAGCAGCACGCCCGCTACGGTCGACGAGAGCGACGAGAGCACGAACGCCCACGTCTTCGTCAGCCAGACCGAGGCTCCGGCGAATTCGCCCGCCGCCGGATTATCGCCGATCGCGATGAGAGTGCGGCCGAAGGGGCGGCGCGAGAGCCGGGCGGCGATGGCCATGGCCGCGACGAGCACGATGACGGCCCACGGCAGCATGCCGATGACGGGCAGGTCGGTGATGCCGCCGCGGCCGATCTGGCGGAACGAGTCGGCCGGGTTGCCGGTCGCGGCCCCGCCCGTCCACCACATGACGCCGCCGTAGAGCACGAGCATCATGCCGAGGGTGACGATGAACGACGGTACCTTGAGCAGCGTGGTGACGAGACCGTTGACGATGCCGACGAGCACACCGAGCACGACGAGCAGCAGCAGTACCGGCAGCGACTTCGCGTCGTCCTGTCCGATGAGGGTGCCGGCGAGTACGACCTGCGTCGTGACGAGCGAGCCCTGCGACAGGTCGAACTCGCCGCTCACGATGACGAAGTACTGCCCGATCGCGACGATGGCGATGGGGGCGACGCGCTGGATGTAGCGCAGCAACTGCCCGGGTTCGGCGAACGACGGGTTCAGCGCCGTGACGGCGATGAGCAGCACGATGAGCAGCAGGAAGACGGCGCCCTTGGGGCTCACGAGCGTGCGGGCGAAGGCGCGTGCGTTCATCGCGCACCTCCCTCGGCCTCGGCGGTCTCGGAGACCAACGCCGATTGGGGCACCGGCGCGATGCCGCCCGATCTCGTGAAGCGCTCGCGCCTGGCGACGACGCGGCGGCGCGAGTACACAGCGACCGCGATGACGATGACGGCGCCGCGCACCACATCTTTCAGGAACGGGTTCACCTGCAGCACGCTCATGAGGTTGTCGAGCACCGCGAAGATCGCAACGCCGCCGACCGTGCCCCAGATCGAACCGCGCCCGCCCGAGAGCAGGGTGCCGCCGAGCACGACCGCCGCGATCGACAGCAAGTCGTAGCCGCCCTGCACGCCGACGGTCGGGCTGCCGGTGCCGAGACGGCTGGCGAGCAGCAGGCCCGCGATCCCTGCGAAGACCGAGCAGATGACGTGCGCCCAGATGAGCGGCGCCTGGGTGCGCACGCCCGAGAGCCTCGCGACCTCGCTGTTGCCGCCGACCGCGAAGAGGTGGTGGCCGAAGCCGCTGCGGGCGAGCAGGAAGGCCACGACGGCGGCGAGCGCGAGCATCACGATCGTCGAGACGGGCACGGGGCCGACGCCCGTGGCGCCGAAGAGCTGGAACGCCCACGGCACCTCGCCCTCTGTGCCCTTGTAGTTCGTGTCGAGGTAGCCCTTGAGGATGAGGCCGATGCCGAGCGTCGCGACGAAGCCGTGCACCCTGAGATAGGTGACGATGAGCCCGCTCGCGAGGCCGATCACGGCCGAGACGCCGAGCGCCAGCGCCACGGCGGGCACGATCATGGCGGTGCTGCCGTGCATGGTCTGGGCGGCGATGAGGCTCGAGAGACTCACGACGTAGGGCACCGAGAGGTCGAGCGACCCGCCGAGGATCACGAGCGTCTGCCCGATCGCGACGAAGCCGAGCACGCTCATTCCGGTGAGGATGTCGCGGATGCTGCCGGGGCTGAAGAGGTTGCGCCCGGCGGTCGCGACGAGCACGGCGCTCAAGGCGAGCACCGCGATCAGGGCGATGTAGACGATCACCGTCGTATCGAGGCCCCGCAGTCGCGCACCGATGCGGTTCATCGTTCGCCTCCCTCGTCGGTCGTAGGCCGGTCGGTCACGGGCTGTGCACCCGGGGGTGCTGCTTCTGCAGCTTCTGCGCCCGTGGCGAGGGCCAGCACGCGCTCCTCCGTGGGCGCGGCGGGCAACTCGCCCGCGATGCGGCCGTCGCGCATCACGAGAATGCGGTCGGCCATGCCGATCACCTCGGGGAGCTCGCTCGAGACGAGCAGGATAGCGACACCCGACTTCGCGAGCTCGCGGATGAGCTGGTAGACGGCGACCTTCGCACCGACGTCGATGCCGCGCGTCGGCTCGTCGAGCAGCACCACGCGCGGCGCGGTCGCGAGCCACTTCGCGAGCACGACCTTCTGCTGGTTGCCGCCCGAGAGCGCCTGCACCTCCTGCTTCAGACCCTGGCTCACCAGTTCGAGCGATGAGAACACTCCAGGGATCTCCGCGCGCTTCGCCCGGGTGCGCCCCGGGAAGACGCTGCGGATCGCGAGCAGCGCGTTGTCGAGGATCGACTGGCCCAGCGCGAGGCCGGTGCCTTTGCGATCCTCCGTGACGAGAGCGATGCCTCGGCCCACGGCCTGGCGCGGTGCGGCGATGCGTGCGCGCTCGCCGTCGATCTGCAGTTCACCGCGGGTGAAGGGCGCGGCACCGAAGACGGCATGGGCGAGCTCGGTGCGGCCCGACCCCTGGAGACCCGACAGCCCCACCACCTCACCGGCGCGCAGCTCGAGATCGATGCCGTCGAGCTGCGTGTTGCCGCCGCCGCGCACCTCGACGACCGGGGCACCGATCTCGGTGCCGGGCACGGGGTCGGGGAAGAATGCGCTGATGGGGCGGCCGACCATGCGCCGTACGAGCGTCGGCTGGTCAAGATCCGAAGCGGGATCGCATGAGACGAGCGCGCCGTCCTTCATGACGGTGATGGTGTCGCAGAGATCGAAGATCTCTTTCAACCGGTGCGAGACGTAGAGAATGGCGACTCCGCGATCGCGCAGGCGGCGGATCACGCGATAGAGGATCGCTACCTCGTGGTCGGCGAGGGCGGCGGTCGGCTCGTCCATCGAGATGACGGCGGCGTCGACCGAGAGGGCCTTCACAATCTCGACGATCTGCTGCTCGGCGACCGTCAGGCTGCCGACCCGGGCGTCGGGCGCGATGCCCGCGATGCCGAGGTCGTCGAGCAGTTCGGCGGTCGCGCGATGCATCGCCGCGACGTCGACGAGACCGAACCGGCGCGGCTCGCGGCCGAGGAACACGTTCTGGGCGACCGTGCGGTCGGCGAGCAGGTTGAACTCCTGGAACACCGTGGCGACGCCCGCCGCGGCCGCCTCGACAGGGTGACCGAAGTCGACGACTTCGCCGCGCAGTCTGACCTCCCCGCCGTCGCGCCGGTGCACGCCCGCGATGATCTTCATCAGCGTCGACTTGCCGGCGCCGTTCTCGCCGACGAGGCCGTGCACCGAGCCGGGTACGAGGTCGATCGAGACGCCGTGCAACACCTCGACGCCGTAGAACTGTTTGCGGGCATCGGTCACAGAGAGCACCGGAGCGGACCCGGCCTGCACGGGGACCCGCGTCTGCGCGGCTGTCGGCGTCATGCTCCGCTCACCTCCACCCAGGAGCCGCTCGCCGCCGAGGCGAGCACGGCGTCGGTGATGACCGCGGCGCGCGCGCCGTCGGCGAAGGTGGGCAGGCCCTCGCGGTGCTCGCCTCGCACGACGGCATAGGCGTCATCGACGAACGAGTTGAACGCATCCTGATAGCCCTGCGCATGACCGCTCGGCACCTTCGACAGGCGCGCGGCGTCGGGGGCGAGGGTGTCGGTGTCGCGACGCAGAAGCAATGAGTGGCCGCGGCGACCGACCCAGAGCCGCTCCGGGTCCTCCTGCTCGAAGCAGAGAGTCTCGCGCGCGCCCGAGATCTCGAGCACGAGCCCGTTCTTGCGTCCCGGGGCGACCTGCGACACGAGCAGCGTACCGATTCCGCCTCCCGCGAGCTCGACTGCGAGCGCCACCGAATCCTCGGTCTGCACCGTGTGGCCCCCGCGCTCGGGATGCACCGTGCGCGTCGTTGCGACGAGCCTGGAAATGCGGTCGCCGCTCACGAATTCGACGAGATCGACGAGGTGGGAGCCGATATCTGCGAAGGCCCGTGAAGGCCCGCCGGTGTCAACGCCGACGCGCCAGTTGTCGTCCTCCGCCGCGAGCATCCAATCCTGCAGATAGCGCCCCGACACCGTGAGCACGGCGCCGGCTTCGCCCGCGGCGATGCGGGCCCGCGCTTCGCGTACCATCGGGTGGTAGCGATAGACGAAGGGTACGGCGCCCGGCCGCCCCGCTTCATCGGCCTCTGCGGCGAGCGCCAGCGCGTCGGCCGCGTTCGTCGCGAGAGGCTTCTCGCAGATCACGTGGGCGCCCGCGCGGATCGCGGCGCGTGCGTACGAGACATGGCTCGGGTTCGGCGTGCACACGTGGACGAGGGGCAGCCTCGCCGCGATCAGCTCGTCTGCGGCGAGCGCCCGCTCGTAGCCGTACTCGGTCGCGGCCCGCGTCGCGCTCGCATCGGTCGAGGCCGCGATCGCGTCGAGCCGCGCACCAGCGAGGCGCGCGGCGATCGAGTGGGTGCGCGCCATGAACCCCGCGCCGATCATGCCGATGCGTCGGTCGGGTCGTGACAGCTCTGTCTGGCTGGGCATGCCCCCATTGTGCTGGCATCGCAACCACTTTTGTCAAGTCTTCTTCATAAGTGATCAAACTGTTACCAACTTTCATCTGTGCTTAACTGAAAGGGTGCTTCAGCCCTCAGCCCAGAACGGCGCCTCGCTCTCGACGGCGGGCGGCCTGCTGCAGTTGCTGCGCGACGGCAGACCGGTCACCCGGGCGAACCTCGCGCACCTCACCGGCCTCTCCCGACCCACGATCAGCCAGCGCATCGACCAGTTGCTCGAGCTCGGGCTCATCGCCCCCGTCGAAGACGCGGCGTCGACGGGCGGCAGGCCCTCGTCGCAGGTCGCCTTCAATCCCCGGGCGTCAGTCGTCATCGCGGCCGACCTCGGAGCGCTGCACGCCCGCATCGCGATCACCGATCTCGGCGGCGAGCTGCTCGCCGAGACGTCGGCGCAGCGCGACATCGCCGACGGCCCCGATGCGGCCATCGCCTGGATTCTGCGCACCGCCGCCGATCTGCTCCCGGCGCTCGGCTACACGACGCAACAGGTCGCCGGCATCGGCATCGGCGTGCCCGGCCCCGTCGAATTCTCGACCGGGCGCCCCATCAACCCGCCCATCATGCCGGGCTGGGACCGCTTCGACATTCCGGCCGCGGTGCGTACCGAGTTCGATGCCCCCGTGCTCGTCGACAACGACGTGAACATCATGGCGCTCGGCGAGCAGAGCACCGCCTGGCCCGAGGTCTCCGATCTCATCTTCGTCAAGGTCGCGAGCGGCATCGGCGCGGGCGTCATCTCGGGCGGCTCGCTGCGGCGCGGCGCCAACGGAGCCGCGGGAGACATCGGCCATGTCGCACTCGCCCGCGCAGCCGAGACCCCCTGCCCCTGCGGCAACCGCGGCTGCCTCGAGGCCGTCGCCTCGGGTCGCGCACTGGCCCGAGCGCTCAGCACACCCGAGGCTCCGCTCGCGCGGCCGAGCGACGTCGTCGCGCTCGCCAAGGCCGGCGATGTCTCGGCGGTCCAGGCGATCCGCCAGGCCGGCCGCGACGTCGGCGAGGTACTCACCGCCTGCGTCAGCCTCATGAACCCGTCGACGATCGTCATCGGCGGTGCCATGGCGCAGGCGGCCGAGCACCTGCTCGCCGGGGTGCGCGAGGTCGTCTACGCCCGGTCGATCCCGCTGTCGACCGAGCAGCTCACGATCGCGCCGTCGCGCGCGGCCGGCAATGCGGCGCTCTTCGGCGCCGCGCAGCTCGCCATCGACGCCGCGCTGTCGCCCGAACGCATCGCCGCAGCGCTCGACGCCTGACGGCCGCCGCTCAGCCCAGGATGCGCCGCAGCTCCTCCACGAAGCGCGCGATGGTCTCGCGAGCATCGGCCTCCGCCTGCGCCGACGCTTCAGGCCGATTCATGTAGCCGTGCACGGTGCCCGCCTGCACGCTCTCGATGACCGGAACGGTCGCCCCGCGCAGTTGCTCCGCGAACTGCTCGGCCGAGGCGCGCAGTTCGTCGGCATCGGCGTTCACGATCACCGTCGGGGGAAGCAGGGCGAGGCGGCTCGACTCGAGCTCGCCCGCGATCAGCTCGCCGGTCGCATCCGCCGCATCTGCCGGGCCATCCGCGCCCGGCTCGCCCAGATAGAAGCCGTACATGTCGGCGATGCGGGCGGGGCGGAAGCGGCGCTGCTCGGGCAGCTCGGCCACCGCATCGGCGATCGATGCATCCTCCCGCTGCACCCGGTGCAGGGTCGGGTACTCGAGCACCAGGGCATCCGCCGCCCGCACTGCGGCACCCGGCAGCGACGTCGCGGCACTCGATGCCGCGGCGCGATCGGCCTGCCCGAGCGCTGCGAGCACCGCGAGGTGCGCCCCGGCGCTCGCGCCGCCGACCACGAGCGGCCCTTCGCTATTCGCGGCGACCCACTCGACCACGGCGCCGAGATCGTTCACAGGCGCGGGCGCCTTCACCGTGTCGCTCGCGAGCGCGTAGTCGACCGAGTAGACCCGCACGCCGGCCTCGGCGAAGCGCAGCGCGACCCAGTCGGCCTCCGGCCAGTCGAGCCCGCCGTGCACGAACGATCCGCCGTGCGCCCACACGAGCGTCGCCCACGGCGCTCCGCTCGGCACGTACGACCGCACCGTCACCGCGTCGGAGCCGACGCGGTTCACGCCGTCGGCAGCGGTCACGACGTGCGTATCGCCGTCGGCGCCAGCGGCGGGCCCGGGCACCTCGAACTCGCGCACCTCGACGCTCGCCGCACGGATATCGGCGCGGATGCCGGCGGCCTCGCCGCCCCGCCCGTCGCTCGACCCGCCGCCAGGCCCGCCGGCGGTCTCGCCGCGGCCCGGCCGTCCGGGGCCCGCAAGCGCCGCCGCGATGAGCACGGCGATGACGACCAGGGCCGAAACGAGCAGCCCGAAGATCGTCGCCGATCCCTGTCGCCCCGCCCACCGCTGCTGCACGGGCACAGTCTACGTCAGCCGCGCCGCGGCACCGCTGGCGCGTCGCCTCGAGAAGCCGCCGCACCTGCGCATCATGCCCGGCCCCGCCAGTCCGCGAGCCCGACCGGGTCGTCGGTGACCACGAAGTCGACACCGCGATCGTTCGCCGCAGCCCATCGTTTCTCGGAGTTGAGCGTGTAGGCGAGCGTGCCGATGCCGAAGCCCTGCGCACGGTCCATGAGGGCCGGGCGGGCGTAGAGCAGCTTCGTTCGTGCGCCGATCGCCGACACCTGCAGCTGCGCAGCGCGCTCCACGATCGTCGGGGTCCACTCGCGGGTCAGCATGACGAGCGCGAACTCGGGCGCCTCCTCGCGCAGCACCTCGAGCATGCCGAGGTCGAACGACTGCAGCGCGACGCGGTTCACCATGCCTCGCGCCCGCAGCAGATCAAGCGCGGCCTGCACCTGCTCGAGGCGCCACTCCCCCTTCAGTTCGACGAGCGCCCGCGCCGGCGTACCGTCGATCTCGGCCGCGAACTCCTCGAGCGTGGGCACCGGCTCGCCCGCGAACTCGGCGCTGAACCAGCCGCCCGCATCGAGCGTCTTCACCTCGGCGAGCGTGAGCTGCGCGATCGGCCCCCAGCCGTTGGTGGTGCGCTCGACGGTCGGGTCGTGCATGAGCACCGGCACGCCGTCGGCGGTGAGCTGCGCGTCGACTTCGAGAAATTCGACGCCCTGTGCGATGCCGGCGCGCGCCGCAGCGAGCGTGTTCTCAGGAGCGACGGCTGCGGCGCCGCGGTGGGCGATGATGCCGATGCCCTCGCTGCTCTGCAGGGCCCCGGGCAGCGCGAGCGGGCTCACGGCCGCCGCGTACGGATTCGCCCCGAACACGGCGATGAACACCGCGATGACGAGCATTTGGAACGGCATCGCTCGACCTCCCCTCGCTGCACCGCGCCGGAATCCCGGGCCGCTGCGAGCGGGGGTCGGCACGAATGCCGCGCGGCCCGTCGAGCGCTCCGGTGCCCCACAGCATAGCGAAGATCGTTACCGTTCTGTGATAATTTTTTCGCCAGGGATCACCTCCCTGTGCACCTACGCGCCGGCGACTGTGAGCCGCGCGACCTCCTCGGCCGTCAGCTCGAGCTCGAGCGCGGCGAGCAGCGCCGGCAGCTGCTCGAGGTTCCGCGCGCTCGCGATGGGCGCCGCGACCGTGGGCTGCGCGCGCAGCCACGCGAGCGAGACCGTCGCGGGGGCGACGCCGTGCGCCGCCGAGATGCTGTCGAGCTCCGCGAGCACCGCGCGGCCGCGGTCGTCGAGGTAGTGCGCCGCCTCGCTCGCGCGCGGACTCGCCCCTGCGCCGCTCGCATCGGCCGCGTCGCGGTATTTGCCGGCGAGGAAGCCCTTCGCGAGCGAGAAGTAGGTGAACACCGAGAGCCCGGCGGCCTCGGCCGCGGCCTGCAGCCCGTTCGTCTCGAACTTCCGCTCGACGAGGTTGTAGTGCGGCTGCAGCGCGACGGGCAGGTGGTAGCCGCCCTCGCGCGAGATGCGCATCCACTCCTCGAGCCGCTCGGCGGTGTAGTTCGAGACGCCGATCGCGCGCACCTTGCCCGCGTCGACGAGCTCCGAGAACGCCGCGATGGTCTCTTCGAGCGGCGTCTCGGGGTCGTCGAAATGGGCGTAGTAGAGGTCGATGCGGTCGGTGCCGAGCCGCGACAGCGAGGCGTCGGCCGCACGGCGCACGTTGTCGCCCGCGAGGCCCGAGAACTCGGGGTGGGTCGAGACCTTCGTGGCGAGTACGACATCGTTGCGCCGGCCGCGCTGCGCGAACCATTCGCCGATGATCGTCTCGGATTCGCCGCCCTGGTTGCCCGGCACCCAGTGCGAGTACCCGTCGGCCGTGTCGACGAAGTCGCCGCCGCCTTCGAGGAACGCGTCGAGCACCGCGAACGAGGCATCGCGATCGGCGGTCCAGCCGAACACGTTGCCGCCGAGGGCCAGAGGTGCGATTTCGAGTTCCGATGAGCCGATGGTGGTGCGCGCGATGGTCATGCCTCCGACGCTAGCAATTCCGGCCGCCCGTGGCAGCGATCCGTCCGAATGTTTCACGGGATTCCCATCGTCCCGCACCCATGACTTGGTTTGTTGTATCGAGTTCAACTAATGTGTTCCGCATGAACGCAACCATCACTCGCGCGCCCGTGCGCATGGTCGCCGCGGGCTTCGACCCCGATTTCGTCCCCTACGAGCACGGGCTGAACCTGCAGGCCGAGGCGGTGGCCGGCATCCGCGACCGCGGCGAGCGCGGCACCCTGCTGCTGCTCGAGCACGAAGCCGTGTACACGGCGGGCCGACGGGCCCTCCCCGAGGAGTACCCGCACGACGCCACTCCGGTCGTGGCGGTCGATCGGGGCGGCAAGGTCACCTGGCACGGACCGGGCCAGCTCGTGGCGTATCCCGTCGTGCGGCTGCGCAACACGCTCGGCGTCGTCGACTTCGTGCGATCCCTGGAGCGCGTCATCATCGACACCGTCGCCGAGTTCGGGGTCACCGGTTTTCGCGTCGAGGGCCGCGCCGGCGTCTGGACCGACGCGGGCGACCCGACCCCGTCGAAGGTCGCCCAGATCGGCATCCACACGAGCGACGGCATCGTCACCCACGGCATCGCCATCAACTGCTCGAACGACCTCGCCCCGTTCGCGAACTTCGTGCCCTGCGGCATCTCGGACGCCGGGGTCACCACGCTGAGCCTCCTCACGGGGCGCCCCATCACCCCCGCCGATGTCGCCGAGACCCTGCACTCGCACCTGTCGGCCGCGATCGAGGAGGTCGCCGCATGAGCGTCCAGATCCTGCCGTCTACCGGCGCCCGCCCCGAACCCGAGAACCGCAAGCTGCTGCGCGTCGAGGCGCGCAACGCCGAGACCCCCATCGAGCGCAAGCCTTCGTGGATCAAGGCGAAGGCGAAATTCGGCCCCGAGTACCGCGAGGTGCAGTCGCTCGTGAAGAGCGAGGGCCTGCACACCGTCTGCCAGGAGGCCGGCTGCCCCAACATCTACGAGTGCTGGGAGGATCGCGAGGCGACCTTCCTCATCGGCGGCTCCATCTGCACGCGCCGCTGCGACTTCTGCATGATCACGAGCGGCAAACCGCTGCCCCTCGACCTCGACGAGCCCCGCCGCGTCGCCGAATCCGTGCGCACCATGGGCCTGCGCTACGCGACGATCACCGGCGTCACCCGCGACGACCTGCCCGACACGGGCGCCTGGCTCTACGCCGAGACCATCCGGCAGATCCACGAGCTCAACCCGGGCTCGGGCGTCGAGTGCCTCGCCGACGACCTCGGCGGCCGCCCCGAAGACCTCGCGCAGGTGTTCGAGGCCGGGCCCGAGGTGTTCGCGCACAACCTCGAGACCGTGCCGCGCATCTTCCGGCGCATCCGCCCCGGCTTCCGCTACGAGCGCTCGCTCGAGGTCATCACGCAGGCGCAGGCCGCCGGAATGGTCACGAAGTCGAACCTCATCCTCGGCATGGGCGAGGAGCGCCGGGAGATCACCGACACCATGCGCGAGCTGCGCGACGCGGGCTGCGACATCATCACGCTCACGCAGTACCTGCGCCCCTCGAAGCTGCACCACCCGATCGACCGCTGGGTGCGCCCCGAGGAGTTCGTCGAGCTGAAGCACGAGGCCGACGAGATGGGCTTCTCGGGCGTGCTCGCGGGCCCGATGGTGCGCTCGTCGTACCGCGCCGGCCGGCTGTGGGCGCAGACCATGGCCGCGAAGGGCATCCCGGTGCCCGAGCACCTGCAGCACCTCGCCGAGCGCGCGGCGGAGTCGTTCCCCCAGGCGGTGTGAGTCGGCTCGGGCGCCGGCCTCCGGCCCGGCCCGGCCCCCGGCCCCCTGCCCCCGTGCCCCGTGCCCCGGTGCTGCCCCCTGCCCCTCCCCCTGCCCCCTTCTTCCCCATTATTACCCCGGGCGAGCGTGCAGCCGAGTAACGAACGTGCAGCCGGCTTACCGTGAATCGGCTGCACGCTCGCGCTTCGCCTCTACGATCGATCCTCGCGCGGCCCGGAACCCGGCTCCGCCCGGCTCGCCACCAGGGCCACTCACGGGCGTCGGGCCGGTTCACCCGGCCAAGGCGTTCAGAAACGCCTCGACCTCGGGGCCGTACGCGCGCGACGCTCGGCCGGGGAAGGGCACCTGAAACCTCCGCATGCGCTCCGCGAAGCGCGCAACGGTGACGACGTGCCGCGCCTCCCAGCGAACCCCGGCCATGCCCGTGCTGCCGCTGACCCAATTGTGCCGCCGACGTTCCGCCTCGACGACCTGCTCGGGCGTGCGGCCTCGCAAGAAGTCGGGGTCGCTGTACTTGCTCCGACCGTCGCACTCGCCGAACACTCCGGCCGCTGCGAACACGAAGTCGAGATGCAGCGTGCCGCCGTCCTCCGCCGGCACCCGGACCTGCAGTTGGACGTCGAGCCCGAGCTGCAGCGCGCGCAGGCGGCTCACGCTCTCGAGCGGCGACTCCGCGCGCGGATCGGCCAATCGCGCGAGCGCCCTCAGCGCGGCGACGCCGCGCTTCCCCTTCCTGGCCTCCGCGTAGGCGAGCATGCGCTTGCGCCAGCTCTCCCACAGCTCGACGTCGACCGCGCGGTCGCGGGCGGCTTCGACGCGTACCTGCTGATCCGCGCAGGCCAGCGCGACCGCGAACGGTTCCGTCGCGGAGAGGTCGGCGAGCGTGCGGTCGGCCGAGGTGCAGGCGAAGCCCGCGATCTCGACGACCTCTGCCGAACTGCACTCGCCCCGGTGACGTACGACGCGATCACCGAACGTGCCGCTGGCTGCGGGATGCAGCAGCAGGTGCACCGTGCCGGTGGTGTCGGCGACCGGCTCCCGGCCGTGACGCATCCAACCCGACCACACCGGCAGGACGTGCAGCGTGGCCGCGGAGCGATGACTGAATACGCGCGGCGATCCCTGGCCTGCCCGCTTCGCCGATTCCGCTTGCGCCGCATGTGCGGCTTGCACTGCCATCAGTTGACGGGCCTCCGGTGCGGCGAGCCGCCAGCGCTCGCCCTGCGCGTACCAACCGGGGCGCAACCTGACGAGTTCGCCGGTCGCGACCGCCCGAGCGATCTGCCGTGGCGTCAGGCCACCGCGCCGCAGATGCTGGGTCGTGCGCAGCGCCGACCCGGCTTCGGAGAGGCTTCGGGGCATGATGTTCATGCGGTGATCCTGCCCGCTCCCGGCCGGTCCGTGGCGCGGATTGCGCAATCTGTGGAGAACTCGGACGATGCGCACTTGTGGAGGAACATCGCCGCCGGCCGCACTGAGGCACTGAGGGCACTGAGGCACTGAGAGGAAGAGGTGCTGAGGCACTGTGTGGCCAGCGTATAGACGAAGAACGGCCGTGCAGCTCGAATACGGTGTTCGAGCTGCACGGCCGTTCGTTGCCTATACGGTCGCCCGGCGAGGGAGGCGCCGCAGGGCGGGGTCGCGCCGGCGCCTACGCCGAGCGCAGCTGCTGCACGCGGTCGAACAGCGGCGCGAAGAGGAGACCGCCGATGATGCCGCCGAGGGTCGGGAACACGAGGAAGACCCACAGCTGGCCGAGCGCCTCGGGGCCGCCGTAGATCGCGGCGGCGATCGAACGGGCCGGGTTCACCGAGGTGTTCGACACCGGAATCGAGATGAGGTGGATCAGCGTCAGCGTGAGGCCGATGGCGAGCGGGGCGAGGTTCGCGACCGCGCGCTTGTGGGTCGCGCCGAGGATCACGATCACGAAGACGGCGGTCAGCGTCGTCTCGATGAGGATGACCGAGAGCAGGCCGTAGCCGTCGGGCGAGCCCTCGCCGTAGCCGTTCGAGGCGAAGCTGCCGAGGTCGGCATCGGGGCGGCCGTTCGCGATGGCGAAGAGCAGCGAGGAGGCGAGCACGCCGCCGATGATCTGCGCGATGAGGTAGCCGGGCACGTCCTTCCACGCGAAGCGGCCGGCGACGGCGAGGCCGACGGTCACTGCCGAGTTGAAGTGGCCGCCCGAGAGCGGGCCGAAGGCGTACGCACCGACCACGACGGTGAGGCCGAATGCGAGCGCGACGCCGAGGAAGCCGACGTGGCTCCCGGCGAACACGGCGGTGCCGACGCCGCCGAAGACGAGCACGAAGGTGCCGACCAGCTCGGCGAAGAGCCTGGCGGTGGTGGCGGGGGTCTGTACAGGTGCGTCGGGCATCTGTCTTCCTTTCAGTGAGAAGGCCTGATCATTCGACCAGGGATCGCCCCCGAGCCACATACTTTTCCATTTCAGGGGCTGGCACCATACTGCCACCCGTGAGCCAGGCGATGTGAGTGCCATGCGCGAGTTGTGCGATCGTCATGCCGTGCGCCGCCAGGTATTCGGGGTGCGCCGCGACCCGCTCGGGGCCGACGAGGCCGGCCATCGCCGAGGGTTCGGCGCGCAGCCCTTCGGTCCGGTCGAGCAGCGCGAGGTCGCGGTAGAGCCGGTCGTCGTCGACGGTGCAGTAGCCGTCGACGAGGCGCTGCATGGCGGGGCCGACGAAGCCCGAGGGGCGGCCGACCGCGAGGCCGTCTGCGGCGGTGACGTTGTCGATGCCGAAGTCGTTCACCGAGGTCCGCTCGTGCAGGCCGGTGACGACGCCGAGCATGACGCTCGGGCTGTGGGTGGGTTCGACGAAGATCGGGTGCACCTGGTCGCCGAATTCGGTGCGCAGGCCGAAGGCGATGCCGCCCGGGCTGCCGCCGACCCCGCACGGCAGGTAGACGAAGAGCGGGTGCTCGGCGTCGACCTCGATGTCGAAGGCGCGCAGCTGCCCGGCGAGGCGGCGGGCGGCGACGGCGTAGCCGAGGAAGAGGTCGCGCGAGTTCTCGTCGTCGACGAAGTAGCAGCTCGGGTCGGTCTCGGCGATCTCGCGCCCGCGCGTCACGGCCTCCGAGAAGTCGGCGTCGTATTCGACGACCTCGACGCCGTGCGAGCGCAGCTTGTCCTTCTTCCACTGGCGCGCATCGGCCGACATGTGCACGGTGACGGCGAAGCCGAGGCGGGCGCTGATGATGCCGATCGAGAGGCCGAGGTTACCGGTCGATCCGACCGCGATGCCGTACTGCCCGAAGAACTCGGCGAACTCGGGGGTCGCGAGCTTCGCGTAGTCGTCGTCGATGCTCAGCACGCCGGCTTCGACGGCGAGCTGCTCCGCGTGCCGCAGCACCTCGTAGATGCCGCCGCGCGACTTGATGGAGCCCGAGACCGGCAGTTCGCTGTCGAGCTTCAGCCAGAGGCTGCCCGGCAGCTCGCGGCCCGCGCGTGCGGCGAGCTCGGCGTGCAGGCGGGGCGCTCCGACGAGCGGGGATTCGAGAATGCCCTGCGTCGCCCCCGTCTCGGGGAACACGGCGCGGAAGTAGGGGGCGAAGCGCTTCAGCCGGGCCGCCGCGTCGTCGATGTCGGCGCGGGTCAGCCCTACATCGGCGAGCGCGACGGCGGTCGGCGGCAGGCGGGGCGCGAACCACTCGGTCTCGCGCAGCGCGACGAGGTCGGCGATGACCGGCTCGCGCCGCTGCCATTCGGCGAGCGTCGCCCCGTGAATCACTCCATCATGCATACGTCGATTATCGCCGATGCGGGCGACTTCGACAGGGGTCGCCTTCCCCTGACCGGCACCGCGCCGCGCAGCCCGCCCGACGCCGACCTACGGCACGACGGTGCCCGCCGCGCGCACGAGCTCGTACCATTCGGGGCGGGTCAGCACGATGTCGGATCCCTGCGCCGCTGCTGCGACGCGTGCGGGCGTGGTGGTGCCGAGCACGACCTGCATGCGCGCGGGGTGCCGGGTGATCCACGCGACGGCGATCGCCTCGGGCGGCACGTCGTACTTCTCGGCGAGTCGGTCGATCATGGCGTTCAGCTCGGGGTAGCGGTCGGAGCCGAGGAAGGCGCCGTCGAAGAACTGCGCCTGGAACGGCGACCATGCCTGCACTGCGATGTCGTTGAGCCGGCAGTAGTCGAGCACGCCGCCGTCGCGCATCACCGATTGCTCGAGCCCCTGCATGTTCGCGGCGAGCCCCTGCGAGATCATGGGCGCGTGCGTGATCGACAGCTGCAGCTGGTTCACGACGAGCGGCTGATGCAGGCTGCGGCGCAGCAGCTCGATCTGCCCCGGCGTGTGGTTCGAGACGCCGAATGCGCGCACCTTGCCGGCCGCCGCGAGTTCGTCGAACGCGCGCGCCACTTCGTCGGGTTCGACGAGCGCGTCGGGCCGGTGCAGCAGCAGCAGGTCGAGGTAGTCGGTGCCGAGCGCTGCGAGCGATCCGTGCACCGCCTCGATGATGTGCTCGTACGAGAAGTCGAAGTAGGGGCCGTCGTCGACGATGCCGACCTTCGACTGGATCTTCCACTGCTCGCGCTCCGACGGCGTGAGCCGCAGCGCCTCGGCGAAGCGGCGTTCGCAGCCGTGAACGGCGTCTCCGTAGATGTCGGCGTGGTCGAGGACGTTGATCCCTGCGTCTCGCGCGGCGCTCACGAGCGCGCGCACCTCTTCGTCGCTCTGGTGCTCGATGCGCATGAGCCCGAGCACGACCTCGGAGACGGTGAGATCGGTGCCCGGCAGGGTGAAGGTTCGCATTGCGCCAGGCTACCGCCCTCGGGTGACCATCGACAGGGATCGCCTCCCGCGAACGGCCCGCCCTACGCCGGGGCGAGCACTTCGAGCCGCTCGGCGGCCAGGCGGATGCGCACGCGGCCCTCGCCGACCCGCTCGCCGTCGGCGTAGGCGACGAGGCCGGGCGCCTGCGCCTCGACCTCGTTCGCGCGCAGCATCGTCGCCTCGGGGCGCTCGGCGTGGCGGGCCTGCAGCAGCAGGGGGAAGATGCGCAGCAGACGCGCGAGGCCGATCGGCGCGACGTGCGTGATGTCGAGGAAGCCGTCGGCCGGGTCGGCGTCGGGGCACATGGGGATGCCGCCGCCGTAGCTGCGAGTGTTGCCGACGGCGAGCAGGATGCCGGGCCTCGGCTCGGGCGCACCGCCGTCGAGGCGCAGTTCGAACGGCAGCGCGCTCAGGCGCAGCAGCTCGATCGCGAGCGCGAGAAAGTAGCGCAGCCGCCCCTTCGGCCAGCGCAGCCGATTGGTGCGGTCGGCGACGCGGGCGTCGAGCCCGATCGCGCAGACCGTCAGGAAGCGCATGCGCCGCACACCGCCGCCCGGGACGGTGCACTCGATCTCGCCGACATCGATGGGGCGGGTGCGGCCGTTCAGCACGAGATCGATCGCGGCGGCGGCCTGCTCCGCGGATGCAGCCGACCCCGAGCCGACGGGCAGCCCGAGCGCCCGCGCCAGGTCGTTGCCGGTGCCCGCGGGCACGAGCGCGATCGGGATCCCGCAGCCGAGCACGTCGTCGAGGATCAGCGAGAGCGTACCGTCGCCGCCGACGACGGCGATCGCGTCGGGCCGGTCGCGCACGGCGGCTGCGGCGAGGCGGCGCATCTCGTCGCGCGATCCGCCCCGCAGCACCCGCGGTTCGATGCCGTGCTCGCGCAGGCGCGCGACCGCGGCATCGGCGGCCCGGGCTCCGAGCCCGCGCCCCGACACCGGGTTCACGAGCAGAGCGACGGCGGTCACGTCGACCAGTGTGGCACAGGCCGCTCGCGCGGCGTCAGTCGAGCAGCTCGGCCTCGATCACGCCGTCGTCGCCGTCGCCCGATCCACCGGAGCCGCCACCGAACCCGGTGCCGCCCGTGGCGGGCGCCGATCCCTGGCTCTCGAGCATCAGCGCGCTGCCGTCGGAAGCGACATCGACCCGCACCGTGTCGCCGTCGCGCACCTCGCCGCCGAGGATCGCCCGGGCCAGCCGGTCGTCGATCTCGCGCTGCATGAGGCGGCGCAGCGGGCGGGCGCCGTAGATGGGGTCGTAGCCGCGCTCGGCCAGCCACCTGCGCGCGCCCGGCGTCACGGCGAGAGTGAGGCGCCGCTCGGACAGGCGCGTCTGGAGGCGGTCGATCGACAGCTCGACGATCTGCGCGAGGTCGTCGACCGACAGCGGATGGAAGATGACCATCTCGTCGAGGCGGTTCACGAACTCGGGCTTGAAGGCTCGCCGCACGGTCTCGCGCACGGCGCCCTCCTTGTCGGGCCACGACATCTCGGGATCGATGAGGTACTGCGACCCGAGGTTCGAGGTGAGGATCAGGATGACGTTGCGGAAGTCGACCGTGCGGCCCTGACCGTCGGTGAGCCTGCCGTCGTCGAGCACCTGCAACAGCACGTCGAACACCTCGGGGTGCGCCTTCTCGACCTCGTCGAGCAGCACGACCGAGTACGGCCGGCGCCTGACGGCCTCGGTGAGCTGACCGCCCTGCTCGTAGCCGACGTACCCGGGAGGGGCGCCGACGAGGCGCGACACCGAGTGCTTCTCGCCGTACTCCGACATGTCGATGCGCACCATGGCGTGCTCGTCGTCGAAGAGGAACTCGGCGAGGGCCTTCGCGAGCTCGGTCTTGCCGACGCCGGTGGGGCCGAGGAAGAGGAAGGAGCCGGTCGGCCGGTTGGGGTCGGCGATGCCCGCCCGCGTGCGGCGCACCGCGTCGGCGACCGCACGCACGGCGTCGTTCTGGCCGATGAGCCGCTTGCCGAGCTCGCTCTCGAGCGCGAGCAGCTTCTCGGTCTCGCCCTGCATGAGGCGGCCGACCGGGATGCCGGTCCACGCCGCGACCACGCCCGCGATATCCTCATCGGTCACCTGGTCGTTCACCATGCGCGGCTCGCCGTCGCCCGCCGCGGCGCCTGCCTCTTCGGCGTGCTCGGCCTCGATGAGCTGCTTCTGGATGACGGGGATCTCGCCGTAGAGCAGTTTCGACGCTTTCTCGAGGTTGCCGTCGCGCTGGGCCACCTCGGCCTGCATGCGCAGCTGGTCGAGCTTCTCGCGCAGTTCGCCGACGCGGTTCAGCGAGGCGCGCTCGCGCTCCCACCGCTCCTCGAGCACGTCGAGCTCGCGCTGGCGCGCCGCGAGGTCGTCGCGCAGCTTCGCGAGGCGATCCTTCGAGGCCTCGTCCTTCTCCTTCTTGAGCGCCATCTCCTCGAGCTTCATGCGGTCGACGGCGCGGCGGCGCTCGTCGATCTCGATGGGGGCCGAGTCGATCTCCATGCGCAGGCGCGACGCCGCCTCGTCGATCAGGTCGATCGCCTTGTCGGGGAGCTGCCGCGCCGTGATGTAGCGGTTCGAGAGCGCAGCCGCGGCGACGAGCGCCGAGTCGGCGATGGTGACCTTGTGGTGGGCCTCGTAGCGCTCCTTCAGCCCGCGCAGAATGGCCACGGTGTCTTCGACCGTGGGCTCCCCCACGTACACCTGTTGGAAGCGCCGTTCGAGCGCCGCGTCCTTCTCGATGTATTCGCGGTACTCGTCGAGGGTGGTCGCGCCGATGAGGCGCAGTTCGCCGCGCGCGAGCATGGGCTTCAGCATCTGAGATGCCGCGACCGACGATTCGCCGCCGCCCGCGCCCATGAGCGTGTGCAGTTCGTCGATGAAGGTGATGAACTTGCCGTCGGAGTCCTTGATCTCCTGCAGCACGGCCTTCATGCGCTCCTCGAACTCGCCGCGGTACTTCGCGCCCGCGATGAGCGCCGAGATGTCGAGCGAGATGAGCTCCTTGTCCTTCAGGGACTCGGCGACGTCTCCCGCGACGATGCGCTGGGCGAGGCCTTCGACGACGGCGGTCTTGCCGACGCCGGGTTCGCCGATGAGCACCGGGTTGTTCTTCGTGCGGCGGGTGAGCACCTGGCTCACACGGCGGATCTCGGAATCGCGGCCGATGACGGGGTCGAGCCCGCCGGAACGCGCGACCTCGGTGAGGTTGACGCCGAACTGCTCGAGCGCGCTCTGCTCGCCGCCTTCGCCCTGGGCGGGCTGCCAATTCGCCTGCATGCGGGGGTCCTTTCGTTCAGCAGACGCCTGCGATCGGGCCGCTCAACGCACCCGAATCACAAACTTGAGTGATAATGACTCAAGTTTATGCGAGTGCGCGAATTTTCGCCAGGGATCGCCCCTCGCGCTAGCTGTGAGTTCGCCCGTCGCACCCCGATACCGCGGAACCCGGCGCCGCTCGCGCGCATCACGCCTGCCGGGCCGCGGCGCGCTCGCTCATACGGCCCGTCGCGAAGCCGACGGGCACGAGCAGCGCCCAGCACAGCTGCGCCCAGTTCGGGCCGGCGAGATAGGCGACGGGGATCGACGCCGCGAACACCGCGATCTGCGCGACGAGGTCGAAGCGCGCCGCCCGCACCGCCCGCGGGGCGAGGCGCTCCTCGAGCAGGCCGCGGGCCCGCCCGATCTCGACGGTGACGCCCTGCGAGGCGATCGCGAGCGCCACGTTCACCGCGTAGATCGCGGTGGGCAGCGGGTACTCAGAGATCTCGGGGTCGCTGATGCCCTGCGTCGTGAACGCGATGAACACGATGAGCCCGGCGGTGACGAGATTCGATGCGATCACCGCGCTGTCGAAGGCGCGGAACTTCGCGAGAACCGAGGTGTTCGCGCGCCAGAAGATGGCGATCACGATGAAGCTGATCACGAAGCCGAGCAGTTGCGACCCGAGCCCGCCCGAGAGCAGCGTCGCCAGGTCGGTCCACTCGGCCGCCGGCGGCAGGTCGATATTCGCGATGAGTAGCGTGATCGCGAACCCGTAGATGGCGTCGAAGAAGCCGAGCCCGCGCCCGAACTCGGCGCCCTCGCGCCCGAAGACCTGCTCGGCCATGCCGCCCCCTCGCGTATCCGTTGACACGAGAATACGCTCGGGGCGGAACAATGGGTCGCATATCGGGGTTCCGGGACAGGGATCCCCACAATATGCGACCCATCGTCGCCGCAGCGCGGGTGCGGGCCCGCGATTGCAGCCGCTACGAGTCGAAGCCGATGTCGGTGCTGCGTCTGCGATGCCGCTCTCGGCCTACTTCGCCGCGGTCTCCGCAGCCTCCGCGGCGTCCTCGGCTTCGATGAGGCTGCGGAAGTGCGCGTGCATGCGGGCCGGATCGGCCTCGCGGCCGGTGACGAGCCGGAAGGTGTCGACCGCCTGGCCGACGGCCATGTGCCCGCCGTGCATCGTGCGGCAGCCGACCTCGCGGGCGGTGCGCAGCAGCTCGGTCTCGAGCGGCCGGTAGACGATGTCGGCGACCCAGTGGCGGGGGCGCAGCAGCGAGGGATCGAGCGGCGTGCCGGGGTGGTGGTCCATACCGATGGGCGTGCAGTTGACGACGCCGTCGCCGGTCTCGAGCAGCTCGGGAAGCCATTCGGGCCCGGCGGCGCGCACCGGGCGGCCGTGGCGGACCTCGAGCTCGGCGGCGAGCGCGCCGGCCCGCTCGGCGTCGAGGTCGACGATGACGAGGTCTGCGGCGCCGAGGCGCAGCAGCGCATCGGAGACGGCGGAGCCCGCCCCGCCAGCGCCGAGCTGCACGACGCTTCCGGTGGCGGCGCCCGGGAGGGCCTCGCGGAAAGCGCGCTCGAAGCCCGTAGTGTCGGTGTTGTAGCCGATGCGCCCCTCGGGCGTGAGGAGCACGGTATTGACGGCGCCCAGCCCCTCGGCGACGGGGTCGAGCCGGCCGAGCAGCGGAATGACGTCGCGCTTGCAGGGGTGGGTGATGTTGAGGGCGTCGAAGCCGAGGCGCTCGGCCCAATCGAGGATCTCGGGGAGGCGCTCCGGCTCGAGATCGAGCGCGGTGAGGTCGATCGGCCGGTAGACGAGGGCGATGCCCTGCTCCCGCCCCTCGCGCATGTGCATCGGGGGCGTGAGCGACGGAGTGGTGCCCGTGCCGACGAGGCCCATGAGGATCACATTCTTGGGGGGCACGGCCACTCCTTCGTTCGCGGTGCAGTATCGACCGGAGTGCTCTCCGATAGATACTCGGCAGTACATTATGTACTAACCAGTGAGTTAATGCTCCCGGGTCTCCGGCGTTCTTGTCAAGCCTAGTAAATTAACTATCCGGTTGGTACATTATGGGCATGCGCACCTCCATCGCCACTGTCTGCCTGTCAGGCGGTCTCGCCGAGAAGCTCCATGCCTGCGCCGCTGCAGGCTTCGACGGCGTCGAGATCATGGACTCCGACCTCGTCGCCGCCGCCGAGTCGCCCGAAGAGATCCGTGCACTGTGCGCGCGCCTGGGGCTCACGATCGATCTCTTCCAGCCGTTCCGCGACTTCGAGGGCGTGACCTCCGAGCTGCTCGCCGACAACCTGCGGCGGGCCCGCGCGAAGTTCGAGGTCATGCAGCGGCTCGGCGCAGAGATGGTGCTGCTGTGCAGCAACGTCGCCACCGCCACGATCGCCGACCCCGAGGTCGCCGCCGAGCAGCTCGCAGCCCTCGCCGACGTCGCCGCCGAATACGGCATCTCCATCGCATACGAGGCCCTCGCCTGGGGCAAGTACGTCAACGACTACCGCGACGCCTGGCGCATCGTCGAGAAGGCCGACCGCCCGAACCTCGGCATCTGCCTCGACAGCTTCCACGTGCTCTCGCGCGGGCACGACCCGGCCGAGATCGAGGAGATCGCCGCCGATAAGCTCTTCTTCCTGCAGCTCGCCGACGCCCCGTCGATGGACATGGACGTGCTGTCGTGGAGCCGCCACCACCGCCTCTTCCCCGGCGAGGGCGACTTCGACCTCATCCGGTTCCTCTCGCACGTCATGCTCGCCGGCTACCGCGGGCCGCTCTCGCTCGAGGTCTTCAACGACACCTTCCGCCAGACCGACACCGCTCGCACCGCGGCGCACGCGATCCGCTCGCTGCGCTGGCTCTACGACCGCACCGCGGCGCGGCACGGCTGGACCGAGCTGCAGATCGACCCGCCGCAGCCGCCGCGGGCGATCGACTTCGTCGAGATCGCGGGCGAAGACCTCTCCGGCGTCGAGCAGACGCTCGAGCAGCTCGGCTTCGTCTTCAGCGGCGGCCACCGCACCAAGGCCGTGCATCTGTGGCGCGCCGGGCGGGCGAACCTGATCCTGACCGAGAAGCCCCGGGCCCGAGACGCGCACCTCGCCGGCATCGGCTTCGAGGTCGACGATGCGGCATCCGCGGCGCGGCGGGCCGTCTCGATCGGCGCTCCGCCCGTCTTCCGGCGCACTCGCTCGGGCGATGCCGAACTGCCTGCGGTCGCCGCCCCCGACGGCACCGAGATCTTCTGGAACTCGCGCACGGCGGCGGAGTCGTGGCTCTCGGAGTTCGAGGGCGGCCAGGACGCCGACGCGCACGACCTCGAGGGCATCATCGACCACATCAACGTCGCCTACCCCTGGCAGGAGTTCGACGAGGCGGTGCTCTTCAACACGAGCACCCTCGCCCTCGACGCGGAGCCGCCCGCCGATGTGCCCGGGCCCCTCGGCCTCGTGCGCAGCCAGGTCATGCGCACCGCCGACGGCGCGGTACGGCTCGCGATGAACCTCGCCCCGCCCACGGCGCCGCTCCTCCCCCGCCACATCGCGGTGCGCGTCGACGACGCGATCGGCGTCGCCCGCCGAGCGCGCGCGGCCGGGCTGGTGTTCCTCAACATGCCCGACAACTACTACGACGATCTCGAGGCCCGCTTCGGCCTCGCTCCCGCACTGCTCGACGAACTGCGCGAACTCGACCTGCTCTACGACCAGGGCGCCGACGGCGCCTTCGTGCACTTCTACACCCCGGTCATCGGCGAGATCTTCATCGAGATCGTGGAGCGGCGGGGCGGCTACGACGGATACGGCGCCGCGAGCGCGCCGGTTCGCCTCGCGGCGCAGCGGGAACACGGGAAGCGGTAGTCGCGCACGGTCGAGAGGCGCGGTGGAAATTCGTCGTTGAATTAGTTGGGGTACTGATCATATACTGCTCATGACAGCCGAGCCGAAGGAGCCTCATCATGCAGCAGCACTACCGCGACGGTTTTTATCCCGGTGAGCCGACGATCCACCCGCACCCCGTGCAGACCGGCCCACGCGCGCCACTGAGCACCGCTGGCCGCATCGACGAGGTCGACGTGCTCATCGCGGGCAGCGGCCCCGCGGGCCTCATGCTCTCGGCCTATCTCTCGCAGTTCCCCGACATCACGACCCGCATCGTCGAGCGTCGCGACGGCCGCCTGCTGCTCGGGCAGGCCGACGGCATCGCCTGCCGCACGGTCGAGACCTTCGAGGCGTTCGGCCTCGCGCAGAAGCTGCTCGAGGAGGCGTACTGGGTCAACGAGACGGTCTTCTGGCGCCCGGCGGAGGGCGACCGCGGCGACATCGCCCGCACCGGCCGCATCCAGGACGTGGCGGACAACCTCAGCGAGTTCCCGCACGTCATCGTCAATCAGGCGCGCATCAACGATTACCTGCTCGACTTCATGGCGCGTTCGACCACGCGCCTCGAACCCGACTACGGTCTCGAGCTCGTCACCCTCGAGGTCGACCGCTCCGCGGAGCACCCCGTGACCGCGACTCTGCGCGATACGGCGAGCGGTGACGAGCGCACCGTGCGCGCCAAGTACCTCGTCGGCACCGAGGGCGCGCGCAGCAACGTGCGCAAGGCCATCGGCCGCAGTCTGCACGGCGATGCCGCCGGGCACGCCTGGGGCGTGATGGACGTGCTGGTGAACACCGACTTCCCCGACATCCGCAAGAAGGCCGCGATCCAATCGGCCGACCACGGCAGCATCCTGCTCATTCCGCGCGAGGGCGGCAATCTGGTGCGCCTCTACGTCGACCTCGGCGAGATCGACGAGAGCACGCGCGCCGAAGTACGCACCCGCAGCGCCGAGGATCTGCAGCGCACCGCGAACCAGGTGCTGCACCCCTACACCCTCGACGTCAAGGAGACGGTGTGGTGGTCGATCTACGAAGTGGCGCAGCGGGTCACCGACGGCTTCGACGACGTCGCGGGCCGCCCCGAGGCCGCCGATGCCGAGCCGCGCGTCTTCATCGCTGGCGACGCCTGCCACACGCACAGCGCCAAGGCCGGCCAGGGCATGAACGTGTCGATGCAGGACACGCTGAACCTCGGGTGGAAGCTCGCCGCGGTGCTGCGCGGGCAGGCGAAGCCCGAACTGCTCGAGACCTACTCGGAAGAGCGCCAGCCGGTCGCCCAGCATCTCATCGATTTCGATCGCGAATGGTCGGCGATGATGGCCGCGGGCCCGCGCGACCCGGAGCACCCCGAGCGCGGCGGCGTCGACCCGGCCGAGCTGCAGGAGTACTTCGTCAGGGCCGGTCAGTACACCGCCGGCTTCGGCGTGCAGTACACGGAAGACGCGAGCGCGAAGATCTCGCTCACCGGCACGACCGCGCACCAGTCGCTCGCGACCGGTTACGAGGTGGGCCGCCGCTTCCACTCGGCCCCCGTCACCCGCGTCGCCGATGCCTATCGCGGCGAGCTCGGCCATGTGCATCGCGCCGATGGCCGCTGGCGCCTCTACCTCTTCGCCGATGCGGCGGAGGAGCGCTTCGCGTCGCTCTGCGACTGGCTCGAGAACGACCCCGCATCGCCGATCGTCGCGCACACCCCTGCGGGCGCCGATATCGACTCGGTCATCGACGTGCGCGGTGTGCTGCAGCGCCCGCACCACGAGATCGACGTGCGCGAGCTGCCGGCCCTGCTGCGGCCGACGAGCGGCCGCTACGGCCTCATCGACCACGAGAAGGCGTTCAGCGCGATCAGCCGCGAGAACAACCTCGACGCCGTACGCGACATCTTCGAGCTGCGCGGCATCGACCGCGAGCAGGGCTGCGCCGTGCTCGTACGCCCCGACCAGTACGTCGCGCAGGTGCTGCCGCTCACCGGAACGGCGACGCTCACCGCGTACTTCGAGGCGTTCCTGCAGTGACCGGCGCAGATGCCGGCCCGCTCTACCACACGGGTCACCTGCTGCGTCGGGCGCAGCAACTGCACCAGGCGCTCTGGAACCGCGAGGTGTCGAGCGAGGTCTCAAGCGTGCAGTTCGCCGCCCTGCTGGTCATCCGGCAACGTCCCGGTCTCAGCCAGGCCGAACTGTGCGACGAGCTCGACCTCGACCGGTCGACGATCGCCGATCTGGTCGATCGCATGGTGCGGCGCGGTCTACTCGCCCGCGCGCAGAGCACCGAGGATCGCCGCCGCAAGGTGCTCACGATCACTGAGCGCGGCGCGTCGACGCTCGACGAGATCAACCCGGGGGTCGAACGCGTCGACGCCTTGCTCACCGAGACCCTCGCCGCTTCGGAACGCGACGAACTGCGGTCGATGCTGCGCCGCATGCTCGCCCACGGGGTCGAGACGGGCACCCTGCGATAGGGCCCGGTGCCCGGCATCGGAACACGCGATCCCGGGCACCGGATTCAAGCCTGCGCAGCGGTATCCGTGAGCCAGGAGACGACGATGTCGCCGAGCATCCCGCGCAGGCGCCGACGCGTCGCCGGCTCCGACAGGGGATGCTCGAAGAGATAACCGAAGGTGTGCTGATTCGCGATCTGGAAGACGCAGTACGAGCTGATCATGAGGTGCACGTCGAATGCGTCGATGTCGCTGCGGAACTCACCGGCCCCGCGCCCGCGTGCGAGGATGCCGTCGAGCAGGTCGACGGCCGGCCGGCCGAGCTCGCGCAGCGACTCGATCTGTCTGATGAACCGACCGCGGTGGGTGTTCTCGATCGCGACGAGGCGGATGAAGGCCTCGTGCTCGACGTGGTGGTCGAACGTCACCTCGGCGATGCGGCGCACGGCCTCGATCGGGTCGAGCCCCGAGACATCGAGGGTGCGCTCGGCCGCACGGATGCCGCGGTACGCTTCTTCGAGCACGGCGAGGTAGAGCTGCTCCTTACCGCCGAAGTAGTAGTAGATCATCCGCTTCGTGGTACTCGTGCGGTCGGCGATGTCGTCGACGCGAGCGCCGGTGTAGCCCTCCTCGGCGAACACCTCGGTTGCAACCGCGAGCAGCTCGGCCCGGGTGCGCTCGGCATCGCGGATGCGCTCCCCCTCGGCGCGCTGGGAGCGCTCCTTCTTCGGGCGAGCGACCCGAGTCTTCGTCTGCGCATCCGTCATGTTCCGCACCTTACCCATTTCCTCGCCGTTCCGCCCAATTCCATTCGCACTTCCGAGGACGAACTCACGAACCGAGCAACAGCCTCCGGGGATTGTCGACCAGAAGCCGTTCGATCAGAGCATCGTCGGCGCCCCGTCTCCGCAGTTCGGGGAGCATCCCGGTGAAGAAATGGTCCATGCGCCAGGCCGGCGCGTGCTCCCGCCGCCAAGACGGCGGAGTCACCCGGCTGAAGCTTGCGGCGTCGTGCGAGACGAGGATGCGATCCTCGTAGCCGAGCTCGCAGAGCTCGAGCAGCGTGCGGATGCGCTGCTCGTCGGGCGCGGCATGCTCCATGCCGAACCGATCGAAGCCGAGGTACGAACCCCGGTCGGCCATCTCCCGTAAATAGTCGAGATCGGCCGAATCGCCGGCGTGCCCGATCGCCACCCGGTCGAGCGGCACGCCGAGCCCGGCGAGCATCTCCTGCTGGGCCAGGCCGCCGCGGCTCGGGGAATGCGAATGCGTCATGAGCGGCACGCCGGTCTCGGCCTGGGCAGTCGCTGCCGCACGGAACACCCGCGCCGCATCGACGGTGATTCCGGCCTCGTCGGAGGCGATCTTGAGCGCACCGGCGCGCACTCCGGTGCCAGCGATCCCTGTCGTGATGTCCGTGAGGAACATCTCGATGAGCGGATCGTCGCCGTCGATGAGCCGGCCGGGTCCGTTGATGCGGAAGTAGGGCGGCAGCGTCTCGGCAGCGTACCAACCGGTCGCTGCGACGAGCCGTACCGGGCTGCGCTCGGCTACTCGAGCGACGAGCCCGGCGTTGCGCCCGAGACCCATGACGGTGAGATCCACGACCGTGCGCACGCCGCGCGCATGCAGCGCGACCAGGTCGGCGACGGCCGACTCGACCGCGCGTTCCTCATCCCACTCGGGATGCGGAAAGTTGCGGTCGAGCTCGGCGTCCCCGACGAAGATGTGCTCGTGCACGAGCGTCACCCCGACCTCATCGCCCGGAATGTCGCCCGTGTACGTCGGCAGCGCGCGCAGGGGTGTGATCGTCATCGCCGCGGCTCGATCAGGAAGCGCTCGAACGGATCGCTTCGAAGACGGCGAGCGAGTCGCCGCTCAGCTCCTTCGACAGGTAGTCGAGGGCGCGCTCGCGGAAGGCATCGATATCGACGTCTTCGACGACCTCCCACTCGCCGCCCGTGCGCCACTCGTCGAGGGTCGCCTGCTCGTTGTCGGCCACGCACTGCGTGACCTCGCCGACCGCCGTCTGCACGGCGTCGGTCAGGGCGCCCTGCTGCTCGTCGTTCAGGTCGTTCCACTTCGAGCTCATGATGATGAGGTTCGTGTTGAGCTGGTGGCTCGAGAGGCTCAGGTAGTCCTGCACCTCGGCGAGGCCCTGCGCCTCGATGTTGGTGATCGGGTTCTCCTGCCCGTCGACGGTGCCCTGCTGCAGCGCCAGGAAGAGCTCTTCGTAGGCGACCTCGGTCGCGGTCGCGCCGAGCGCCTTGGCGTTCATGAGGAACTGCGGCGAGCCCGGGAAGCGGATGCGCAGGCCTTCGAGATCTTCAGGGGTGCGAATGGGGGTGTTCGCCGTGAACTGGCGCGAGCCTACCGACCACGCGCCGAGCGCATGCACGCCGGTTTCCGCTTCGAAGGCCTCCTTGACCTCTGCCGATGCGTCGCCGTCCATGAAGGCCGCGAGGTGCTCGGGGCCGTCGAAGACGTAGGCGGCGTCGAGCACGCTGATCGGCTCGTAGACCGCGCCGAGCGCCGAGGCGCCCTGCAGGTCGATGTCGATGTCGCCTGACACGACGGACGCGATGCGGTCGGCGTCACCGCCGAGCTGGCTCGAGGGGAAGATCTCGATCTCGAGCCCGACATCTGCGGCCGCGACCTCATCGGCGATGACCTGGGCGCCGCAAGCATGCTGCGGCTGATCTTCCGTGTAGCTGTGAGCGAGGGTGAGCTTGATCGTGTCGCCATCGGCAGCCGCGTCGCTGCCGCCGCCCGAGCACGCCGCGAGTGCGAGCGCCGAAACCGCGGCGACACCGACCCATCCCCAGCGAAGTCCCTGTCGTTTCTGCATGTTCTTTCCTCTCCGTCGAGCGGGCAGCGGGAACTTCCCGCCCCCTTGAGTGTTCGTTTCGTGTTCCATGGATTACAGCCCCAGAACGTTCGGGAGCCACATCACCGCGGCCGGCAGGAGCATGCACAGGAGTGCGACCACCAGCGACGGGACGATGAAAGGCAGGCATCCGCGGAAGACCTCGCCGATGCGGGTCTTCGATACCGCGGCCGTGACGAACAGCACGGTGCCGACCGGCGGTGTGAGCAGTCCGATCATCAGCGAGATGATCAGCACCACACCGAGCACGATGGGGTCGACGTCGTAGCGCTCGGCAATCGGCAGCAGGATCGGCACGATGAGCACCAGGATCGCGGTGGCGTCGATGACGGTGCCGAGGATGAGGCAGATGACCATGCACATGAGCAGGAACACCGAGGGGTTGTCGCTGACGGACAGCATGGCCTCGGTGAGGATCTGCGGGAGACGTTCGCGCGCCAGAATGTATCCGAGCAGCGACGCCGAAGCGACGACGATCATGATGGCACCGGTCGTGAGCACGGTCTCCTTGAGCGCCTGCAGCAGTCCCTTCCAGGGCAGGGATCGCTGCACGAGCGCGACGAGCAGGATGTAGACCACGCCGACCGCTGCCGCCTCGGTGGGAGTGAAGAACCCGCCGAGTATGCCGCCGAGGATGATGAATGGAGCGATGAGCGGCAGGATGACCTGCTTGAACGAGGCGATGACTTCGGCCCGGTCGACGCGACCGGCCTTGATCGCGGGGTTGCGCTTCACGAGGATCCAGACCACGATGCACAGTCCGAGGGCCATGGCGAGCGCAGGGATCACCGAGGCTGCGAACAGCGCGCCCGTCGAAACGGCGGCGAGACCGGCGTAGATGACCGCCGGGATGCTCGGCGGCATGACCGGTGCGATCAGCGACGACGAGGCGGAAACGCCCGTGGCGAAGCGGCGTCCGTAGCCGGCGCGGATCATGGCCGGGATCTGCACCTTGCCGAGCGCGGCGGCGTCGGCGACGGCCGAGCCGCTCATCCACGAGAACCCGACGCTCGTGCCGATGGCGACGTAGCCGAGGTTGCCGCGGACGCGTGCGAGCGCCGCCATCGCGAAGCGGAAGAGGCTGTCGGCGATCCCTGCATGGTTGGCGAGGGAGCCGAGCAGAATGAAGAGGGGGACCGCGAGGAGCGGGAAGCTGCTGCTCGCGTTCGTCACGAGCCGGAGTGCCTGGCCGGCGCTCTGCCCCATCAGCAGCATGTAGACGAGCGATGGCCCGAGGAACGCGAACGCGACAGGAACGCGGAATACGAGCAGCACGGCGATGCCGAGCGCGAGAAGCGTGAGCGTCATGCCACGACCTCCACTTCGTCGTCTTCGATCTCATTGAGCGCGGGCCCGTTCTTCAGGACGTCGAACGCCATGATGAGCGAGCGCACGGTCATACTGACGAGGCCCAGCAGCACGGGGATGTACACGTAGGACATCGGAACCTTCAGCACGGGCGACTTCACGATGCCCTGAGAATCGGCCAGTATCCATGCGGCGTAGGCGAGGCCTGCGCCGATCGCCGCGAGGGCAAGGTACGAGATGACGTGCACGATGCGGACGGCCAGGGGCGACTTCAGCGAGTCGAGGATCTCGAGGGAGATGTGCCCGCGCGAAGTGACGAGCAGACCGGCGGCCGCGAAGGTCAACCAGGTGAGCGAGAACCTCGAGATCTCACCGGTCCATGCGAGCTGCTCCATCGGCAGGTAGCGCTGCAGTGCCTGCAGGAAGATGAGGATGAGGATGGCCGTCAGCGTGACGATGCCGAAGGTCATCTCGATGGCGCCGATCGCGCGGCCGACCCTCGCGAGCGGCGAAACGGGCCGCGGTGTCGCGGACGGTTCTGGTGGGCGTTCGTTCACGGGACTTCCTTGTCGTCGTGGTTCCGGGTTCGGAGTTTTAATTAACGTACCAGATATTACATTAATTCAAAACGGCCTCTCATCCACGGCTCTCCCGATGACACGACGAAGCGCGCTGCCCCGAATCGGATCGGGACAGCGCGCTCGGTCAGTCTTCGGATATGCGTCTACATCCGCCAGCCGCGCACTTCCTCTTCGCCCTTCGGCACGATCTCAGTCGAGAGCAGCGTCAAGCATTCCGGGCAGAAGCGCTGC
This sequence comes from Leucobacter sp. GX0328, assembly GCF_053567315.1. Classification (NCBI taxonomy): domain Bacteria; kingdom Bacillati; phylum Actinomycetota; class Actinomycetes; order Micrococcales; family Microbacteriaceae; genus Leucobacter; species Leucobacter sp. GX0328. Next base: position 1,303,317 of record NZ_JBSGPC010000001.1, on the reverse strand, counting down.
CGAAGCACGACCTCGCGATCAGAGAAGTTTGCGGGGTCGGCATGCACGCCGGGCCCTGCTGCTCTGGAGTCCTGCTCGCGTCGCACGGCGTTCGCGAACGCGTCGGCGGCGGTGCCGACAGTTGCTGCGCAGTGCTTGCAACGCACCACTCGGTCTTCGCCGAGCTCGAGATTCATATCGATCTGCATGGTCTTTCCTTTCAACTCGCGAGCCCGGCTCGTTCACGACGGAGCTGCTTACGCCGCGCTTCCGAGGCGTCGAGGTCCGCATGCCCGGCATCGTCGAGTACGATGCCGTAGACGGTCGCTGCGGCGAGCCTGGACACCGACCCGTCGGAGACATCGGCGGCAACCCGTTCAGGGGATCGGCGCAGCGGGTCGCCGACACCGCCGCCGCCTTGCCAATGCGTGAAGTACACGTCGGTGTCACTCATATCGGTCTCATGGTGCACCGGCATCAGCTCGTTCGCACCGCCGATCGCTTCGAAACTCTGCGGAATCCGACCCTGTGCGAACTGCTCGCGCACATCGGTACCGCGCATGAGCACATCCCACTGAGTCGCTGCCGGATAACCGCCGGAAAGTCCGGAAGCCTGCGGTACCGCTTTGCCCGTCGCGGAGACGACGAGGTGCACACCTCCGATCGGCGAATCATGAGGAACGAAACAGCTCGATGCACCTACTCCGCCGCGGAACTCGCCGGGGCCGCCCGAATCGACTTCCTCCCGACGCCACAGGTAGAGCATCGGGAAGCTGAACTCGTTGATCTCTACATCGGCGACGCGCCCCATCGGAATGCAGTTGACTCCACCGGTGTCGACGCCGTCGCCGTCAACCTTCGCGCCGAGCCCTCCTGCCATCGAATCGCACAGCATCGTCACGAAGCCGCCCCCGCGCTGGTCGACGCCTGCGAGAAGCGCCAGGTCCCAGGTGCCGCAGCACACGCTCATCGCCGATCCGGCGAGGACTGGGTCGGTGTGCAGCATGCTTGCGATGGTCTCGGAGGCGGCGTTCTGAGTAGCCCACGCAGAGCTCACCGAGGCCTTGCCGATCCCGGCAGGGAAGGTGCAGTTGTTAATGGTGCCCGGCTCGCTGATGATCTCGAGGCAGCGGTAGATACCGCCCGGCGCCCAAGGGATATCGGGGCAGAGCATCGTCAGCACGATAGGCAGGATCCCGCCGCGCAGCCCCGCGAAGGTGCAGTTGATGATGCCCTCGACCTGCTCATCGGTGCCGGTGAAATCGAAGATCAAGCGGTCATCTACCTTGCGCATGTTGAGCACGATGCGGTGGATCTCCCGGTCCCCCGCCCTGCCACCGTCCTGATGCGCGACTGCCGACCATTCGCCGTCAGGAAGCGAGCGCAGCTTCTCGCGCAAGCGTCCCTCAGCATCGTTCATCATGCGCTTCATCACGGCCTTCACCGTGTCGGGACCGTACTTCTCTACGATCTCGAGAATGCGCTCCTTCGCAACATTGTTCGCACCGATCTTCGCACGCAGGTCGAGGCCAATGAGCTTGGGCACACGCGAGCGCCGCAGGTACATGTCCTCGATGTCGACGCGGAGGCGTCCCTTCTCCACCACGGGTACCGGCGGGATCGGCAGCGACTCCCAGAAGACGTCGCGCCCTTCGACCGACCAGCTGCCCGGAGAGACCCCTCCGAGGTCGACCTGGTGCGCGACCGCGCCGGTCCAGCAGAACAGCTCGCCGTCATGGAAGACCGGGGCGAGCACCGTCACGTCGTTCTGGTGCAGGCCGCCTCCGACCCACGGGTCGTTGCAGAGGAACTGGTCGCCCTCGTGAATGCCGGGCTCCTCGAAACGATTCTCGAGCGTCCACCGCGCGGCCATATCGAGCGACGACCCGAGCTGGGTGTTGTAGAGACCCACTTGGATCGTCTCGCCGCCTTCGTCCATGATGCCTGCCCCGAAGTCGTTGCAGTCGGTGACGACCACTGATCCCGACATGCGCTTGATCGTGTCGCCCATCTCGTTGGTGATGGCGACGAGGCGGTGGCGCACGACTTCGTAGGTGAGCGGGTCGACGCCGGCGATCTGGTCGTCATCGACCGTGTGCAGCGTCAGGCCGCCGAAATCCTGCTCGGTATCCACCGGCTGCCCGTTCTGGGCGAACCGTTCCGAACCGGCGACTGGGATGAGTGCCATCAGTTCTTCTCCTTCGTTTCTGCCTCCGCGAAGCGGATGGCCAAGTTTCCAAAACGGTCAACCTTCGCGATCGTCCCGAGCGGCAGCGCGACGGTGGTCGTCGGAGCCTCGATGACGGCGGGACCGGCGATCGCCTGGCCGGCGCCGAGCGCGCGGTAGTCGTAGATCGCGGCATCCTCCTTGCCCCGACGCGGGTCGAGGAAGACCTCGCGCCGACCGCTCACTTCGGGAGCACCCGCGTGCACGGCGTACTCGGGCAGCTGAGGGCGGATCTTGAGCTTGCCGATAGCTCGCACTCGGTAGGTGAGCACCTGCAGGCCGGCATCTGGGAACCCGGATCCCTCGCCGTAGAGCTGCTCGTAGCGAGCTTCGAATGCGTCGCCCACACCCACCACGGCCCGCTCATCGAGCACGCCGCCGGGGATCGATGTCGAAACCTCCCCCATCTGCATCGTGTACTTCATGTCTACTTCGCGTTCGAACTCGATCGAGTCGAATTCGAGGCCCTGCTCGGCGAGGCCGGTTTCGAGCTCCAGTTCGAGGTCGCGGCAGATCGCGGTCATCTCGGCGGGATCGACCGGCATCGCAGCCGGCTGCGAGCGCTCGGCCGTGAGCACGATGTCACTGGCAGCGAGACCGTACGCGGAGAACACCGCGGAAGTCGACCCGATCGGCACGACGACCTCTTTCACACCGAGCTCGGCCGAGTAGCTGGCGCAGTGCATCGGCCCCGCTCCGCCGAAAGCGTAGAGCACGAAGTCACGCGGGTCGTTGCCCGAGTCGACGACGACCTTGCGCACGAGGTCCGCGGTCTGCGCATTCTGGATCGCATAGATCGCGGCGGCGGCCTCATCGACCGTCATGCCGAGCGGGTCTGCAATGGTGCGCTTCATGATCGCCCGCGCACGCTCGACCGACAGCTGCTTCTTGCCACCGAGGAAGTTGTCCGGGTTGATGATGCCGAGAATCAGATCCGCATCGGTTACTGTCGGTTCTTCACCACCGTCGACGTAGCAAGCGGGGCCGGGGTGGGCGCCGGCGCTGCGCGGCCCGACCTTGAGGTTGCCTCCGGCGTCGATCCAGGCGATCGCTCCACCGCCCGCGCCGATCGTATGCACGTCGACCATGGGAGTGCTCACCGTGAACTGATTGAGAGTGGTCGAAGTCGCGGCAACGGGCTTGCCATCGATCACGAGTCCAACCAGGAAGGTGGTGCCGCCCATGTCGGTGGATATCACGTTGCTATCGCCGCGTGCATCTGCCAGACGGGTGCACCCGATCACACCGCCGGTGAGCACCGAACCGATGGTACTCACCGCGTACTTCGGGGCGATTTCAGAAGTGATGCAGCCACCGGAACCCTGCATGACGAGCAGCTTGCCGTTCAGGCCGCGCTCGCGCAGCTCTTCCTCGAGCGGGCGGAGATAGGCGCCGAGCTTCGGACCGACCTGCGTGTTCATGATCGTGGTCACGCTGCGCGAGTACTCGCGAATGCGCGGGCTGATCTCGCTCGAGATCGCGACGTAGAGTTCGGGCGCCTCTTCTTGGATGATCTCGCGGGTGCGGACTTCATGCGCATCGTTCTGGAACGACCACAGGTACGAGACGGCGATCGCCTCGACTCCGTCGGCGAGCAGGCTGCGCACGGCATCGCGTACCTGCTGCTCGTCGAGCGGCACGATCTCGGCTCCCTTGTAGTCGAAGCGCTCGCTGATCTCGATCACGCGATCGCGCGGCACGAGGCCGGCGGGCTTCGCAGTGCGGGCCATGCTCTGGATCTGGTCGCTTCCGAGGCCCGCGTAACGGCCTTCGAGGTTCATGATCCTGATCGAGTCGGCGTGGCCCTCTGTGGCGAGGAAGCCGACGTTCGCCACCTCGCCCGTGACGATCGCGTTGAGCGTCGAGGTCGTGCCATGCACGATGTAGTCGGTCTCCGAGAGCAGCTCATGCGTCGAGAGGCCGAGTTCGATAGCGAGTTCATCGATCGCGTTCAGAAAGCCGGTCGCGAAGTTCGGCGGCGTCGACGGAGACTTCGCGGCCGCCAACCGCTGCTGGTCGTCCGCCACGAACGCGTCGGTGAACGTACCGCCCGTGTCGATACCGATGACAAAAGACATCTTCCACTCCTTTGGGGATGTTTCGATCCGCTGCTCAGCGGATCTGTGAGTTTGAGCATAGGAAGACCGGAAACGGTCGTCCTAAGTGTTTCTGGCTGGCGGAAAGAGGCTCTCGTACGGAGACCTCAACCGGCCGTTCTATCGGGCTGCAGCTGGGCCTTCCAGTTTCCTCAGCAGGTACGACCATACGTTCGCCATCGCTCCGGGCGAATAAATGCGGTCGCGCTTCTCGACTGCCTCGGCCTCATCGGTCCAAGTGCTGATCTCACCGTAGCCCGCGGTGCGCAGCTGCTGCTCGCACGCCTCTTCGAGCAGCAGCGCCGTGATCGTCGCGCTCCGCAGATCGGGCCCGACGGCAGCGATCCCGTGATTCATGAGGAAGACCGCGTTGCGATCGCCGAGCTGCTTCGCGACATCGGCCCCGAGGCCCATGGTGCGGATCAGGTCGGAGGTATCGGCGTAGACCGGCGGCGATCCCGGCGCGAAGTGCGTAGCCTGGTGACTCACCGGCAACAGTTCGGATCCCGAGGCGGCGAGCGCGACGGCGTGCGGCGGGTGGATGTGCACCACGCCGCCGACATCCGGGCGGGCCTTGTAGATCTCGGTGTGGATCGGGTACTCGAGATGCGCCACGCCCTCGCCGTCGAGCACATCGCCCTCAGGGGAGACGAGATGCACGTCTTCGGGGGAGATCTCCGAGAGCCCGATGCCGGAGCGCTTGATCCAGGCACCGCGGCCCTGCGGGTCGCGCGCGGAAGCGTGGCCCCAGATGAAGTCGTCGAGTCCGGCTGCGCCGATGATCCGCGACGACTGAGAGACGAGCAGGCGGATCTCGTCGATCTGCTCCGTGGTCGGAGTCTGAACTGAAGTATTCATCGGTGGTAGAGCCCTCCGTTGACGCTGATGGTCTGCCCGGTCACATACCCGCTGTCGTCCGACAGCAGGAAGGCCGCGACCGCGGTCATATCGTCGGGGCCGGCCTTCCGGCCGAGCGCCGTGTTCGCGAGCATCGCCTTCGTCTGTTCCTCGGTCACCGTATCGCGAGCGACCTCGGTGTAGACGGGTCCGGGCGAGAGGGTGTTCACGCGGATGCCGAAGCCGCCGAGCTCTTTCGACATCCCGTAGGTCATGCCGGTGACAGCGGCCTTGCTCGCGGTGTAGTGCAGGTAGTTGGTGCGCCCCATCGGCACCGAATCGGAGCCGATGTTCACGATGCTGGCCTTGCCCGAGGCCTTGAAGAGTTCGAAGAGCGCGGTGCTGAGCTGCCAGACGCCCTTGAGGTTCACGTTCATGAGCAGATCCCACTCGCGCTCCGTGATCTCCCAGAAGGGGGCCATGCGAATGGTCGAGAAGATCGCGGCGTTGTTGATGAGTCCGTCGCAGCGGCCGTAGTCGGCAGCGAGCCGGTCGGCGAGCGCCCGGCACGAGTCGACGGATGAGACGTCGATCGCCACGGGTACAACTCGTTCGCCGAGCGAAGCGGCGAGCTTCTCGACCCCGTCGAGGTTGAGGTCGGCCGCGATCACGGTCGCCCCTTCCGCGACGAGGCGCCGCACGTAGGCGGCTCCGATGCCCTGGGCCGCGCCGGTCACGACGATGACCTTCTCGTCCAGTCCTGTGTATCCCATTTCTGGTCCTCTCCTTGTTCCGCGCAGCCGGTCTGCTTCGACCCGGTCCGCGCTGCTACTGATGCCTGCACTGCGCCCTTGACGGCGGTCGCGTCAGTATGTGATGTTGATGGTCTTGAGTTCGGTGTAGCTGAGCAGTTCTTCCATGCTTTCTTCGCGCCCCATGCCCGACGATTTCACGCCGCCGTACGGCACGTTGAGGAAGTGCTTGGAGGAGTCGTTGATCCAGGTGAAGCCGGCTTCGACGTCGTGCACGACCCGCAGGGCACGACCGATATCGCTGGTCCAGACGCTCGCGGTGAGGCCGTAATCGAGGGCGTTGGCGATCTCGAGGGCTTCCTCTTCGGTATCGAAAGGGATCACCGACAGTACGGGGCCGAAGATCTCCTCGGTGACGACCCTGCCGTCGAGCGGCAGCCCGGTAATCACGGTCGGGGGCACGAAGAGTCCGTCGCCGAGGGCGGGGTCGGCGGGCTTCTCGCCGCCGGTGACGATGGTGCCCCCTTCGGCGCGCGCCTGGTCGATGTAGCCCATGACGGTGTCATAGTGGCGTTCGTGGATGACGGTGCCCTGCTGCGCCTCGGGGTCGAGGGGGTCGCCGAGGCGGTGGCCCTCAAGATTCTGCGCGATGCGCTCGACGAGACGGTCGTGAATTCCCCGCTGCACGAGCAAGCGCGAGTTCGAGCCGCACGACTGGCCCGACCAGGTGAAGTTCATGCCGGCGATGGCGCCCTGCGCGGCCTTATCGAGGTCGGCGTCATCGAACACGATCATCGCGTTCTTACCGCCGAGCTCGAGCGATACGCGCTTGAAGCCGGTTTCGGCGGCGGCCCGGGAGATCGCCGCTCCCGTCGACTCCGAGCCGATGAAGGCGATCTTCGCGACTCGCTTGTGGCGTACGAGCGAGTCCGCGAGGGCGCGACCGCGAGCGGTCGATACCTGGAGCACGCCGGCGGGGAATACGTCGCGCATGAGCTCGCCGAGGCGCAGCGCCGACAACGGGGCGACTTCAGGCGACTTCAGAATGACGGGGCAGCCCGCGAGGATCGCGGTGAACACCTTCGCCGCGAACATGAAGGGATGGTTGAAGGGAACGATGCGCACCACGACGCCGACAGGTTCGCGCACGGTGAGGTGCAGCCCGCGGCTGGCGGGGATCGTCGTGCCCTTGAGCTCCATCGCAATGCCCGCGAAGAGTCGCATGTGCGCGAGGGCGAGGCCGATGTCCATGTTGGCGTTGGCGAGCGTCGAGCCAGCGTCGATCGCGTCGAGGAAGGCGAGCTCATCGCGGTGCTCCTCGATGATGTCGGCTGCGCGTGTGACAGCCGCGATGCGCTCGGGCATCGGGGTCTTGGCCCAGCCCTTCTTCGCGGCCCAGGCCGCCTCGGCGAGCACGTCGGCGTCGCCGGCGTCGCCGCTCGGCACGGTCGCGATCGCGTCTCGGGTGAACGGGCTGATGCGCTCGAACGTGGCGCCGTTCACCGCACCTCGCAGTTCGCCGTTCACGAGGAACCGCCACTCGCGGTCGCGCACCGCATGGTGGCCGCCGGTCGTGTCGATCCGGGGCGGCGCGCCCTGGTCCGCCGCCCGTTCCGTCATACTCGCCATCGAGATCTCCTTCCAGTTCCTGCCCTCGGTCGGTGAACCGAGGTCGCAGAAATGCGACGGATCACCCTCGCAGAGTCAGCTCAGAACTTCGGTATGCCTTGCACCGACCTCTTGCGTTCGAGGTTGGCCCCAGGCTATGAAGCCCGACACTGCTACTCGTATGACTTTCTGCTGGGAAGAAAGCAACCCGGGCACCGGCAAGTGCCTCAGAAGGGCGTGCACAGGTCTTGGATGGTCGGTTTCAGTCCTCGACCTGGAGCTGATCTCCGAGCAGCGTCGCAGCTCGTGCGATCTGGTCCATGCGATTCGCGTCGGCCAACAGTGCCTCGAAGCGATCGGCGGGAGTCAGCACAGCAATCGTGATTGAACGGGTACCCGTATATGAGGTCGGAAGAGCGACCGCGCTCACGCCCTTCACGGCATCTTCCCGCGACAGCGCAAAGCCTCTGGTCTTCGTCCGGTTCAACTCCCTCACCAATGAGCCGAATGCCTCATCATCGAGTGCCGTGCTCGCACGCTCCGCCGCCGGTCCTCGGAAAAGATGCTCGAGTTGTTCTGCACTGACTCCCACTAGCGCAGCTCGACCAGCCGCGGTCGTGTACGCCGGCAGGACTGCACCGCTGCGATCCATCTCCGCTCGACCATTCGTCCCGACCGCAAGGAGCACTCGCGCATGCGGTCCGACCCTCAGCGTCAGGTTCACCGTTTCTCCGACCTCGGCAGCAAGTCTCTCGATGATCGGTTCGGCGATCTGCCTCAACTGATCGACGTCCCGCGACATGAGGACCGGAGCACCCAAAGCGGGGCCAGGCAAATACTGGCGTTTGGCATCCTGCACGGCGAACCCGTGGAACACCAGCATCGCCATGATTCGATGAGCTGTCGAAACTCCGATATGTAGTTCTTTCGCAACATTGCTCACCCGAATCGGGTTGCCATCACGCAGCATGTGAATAACGCGCAAGGTCTTGTCCACCGACCCCAGTGCATAGGCCGGCAGGTCGAGATCCCGCACGTCACGCTTCATGATTCATATCGTAGGGCTCTCGAGTCTGATCGCCGCCGTGCGACCGCCTAGGATGCCTCACGGAACACGGATGTTCGAGAGGATTCTGGTTATGGAGATCACACGGTTCGGTCAGTCGGCGGTGCTCGTGGAAGACGGGGAGACGCGCATTCTTCTCGACCCGGGCACGCTCTCGGGCGACGCGGTGTTCGAAATCGATCGCCTCGATGCCCTGCTGATCACCCATGAGCATCAGGATCACGTCGACCCGGACCGCATCGGCGCACTGCTCGCGGCCAATCCCGCCGCACCCGTGCACGCGCCCGCCGCTGTGCTCGAGCTCATCGGGCTCGCGGGCGACCCGCGTGGCCGCATCGCTGTAGCAGGCGCCCCGTTCTCGATCGGAAGCATCGGCATCGAGCCGGTCGGCGAACTGCACCAGGTCATCCTGCCGTCGATGCCGCGCTGCACGAACGTCGGCTTCGTGCTGACGGGCGCCGACGGCGTGCGCGTCTTCCACCCCGGCGACAGTTACGAGACTGTGCCTGCAGGGATCGATCTGCTCGCCCTGCCGCTGCTCGGCCCGTGGAACAGCCTCCGCGAGACGGTCGAGTTCGCGAGCGCGGTCGCGGCGCCCCGCGTCTTCCCGATCCACGATGTGCACCTGAGCGGCACCGGCTTCGCCCTGTTCTGGTCGCTGATCACGCAGTCGGCCGCGCCCGGCGTCGCGTGCCTCGATGTCGAGCAGGGCGTGTCGTTCTCAACGACCCCGTAGCCCGGCGCGCACCACAGCCGAGCGGTCAGCGCTCTCCTGTCAGAAGGGTGGGGGTTCGCCGGTCTCGACGAACCTGACCCGGCCCTCCGGCACCGTCCGGGTCTTCCGGTCGGTCGGCGAGGTCCATTCGTAGGTCGCGTCCGGCAGTTGGACCACCCGCCAGCCTCCGTGATGCTTCACGAGATGATGGTTACGGCACAGGAATCCGAGGTTCGTCATCGCGGTCTCGCCGCCGTCTTGCACGGCGATCGTGTGGTCGATATCGCACCGGAACCCCGGCATGCGGCAGCCCGGCCACCGGCAATGCACGTCTCGGACCTGGAGCTTGCGCTTCTGATCCGCCGACGGCACCCGCGATGCGACCTCACGGATGTCGCCGGTACCGGGATGCACGGTGACTTCCGTCCACGAGGTCGCGGCCCCCGCGATGCGGCGGGCCATGTCGGCCGGGATGGGGCCGCAGCCCTCGAGCTCGGGCTGGAGCGTGGACTGTGGTCGTGCACCGGGGCCCGAGGATGCTTCAGTATCGGGGTCGCGTGCCATGTCGGTGTCGAGGCCGGGGTCGAGGTCGGGGTCGAGGTCGGTGTCGAGGTCGTCCGCGTGGACGATCACCTGCACGATGCCCTGCACATTCCCCGCAGCCGTCGACTCCGCCTGCGCTGCCGCATCCGCGACAATCTGCGCGCTGTCTTCGGTGGTGAAGTCGATGCCGAGGAAATCGGCGAGCAGATCCGCCCGGATCTCCCCCGCACCCCGCGGCCGCACCACCGGCAGTTCAGTGCCCTGCTTCTGGGCGTCCTCCCGCGCTGCGCGTGCCTCTGCCGCCTCGGACTGGGCGGTAGCTTGCGCCATACGGGTGAGGCGCGTGTAGATCGCCTGCGCCCGATCCACCGGCAGATACGCGCACAACAGCGCCATACCGTCGCCTGCCGTCTCGATCCACACTCGTCGGTGCTGCTGTTCGCGTGCATGCCGGTCATCGATCGATTCCAGCGCATACCGTTCCGCGATACGCCTCGCATACGGGCGCAGCTGGTTCGGAGACACGGTGCGGGCCTTGTCGAGCACGAGCCGCTCATACACCGCACGACGATCTCTGATCTCCGAAGTATCTTCACTGCCGGGGATACCGATGATGCGGCCGGCCTCCGCGATCACGCCCGCATGCTGCGGCGCCACCTCCCCCGCCTCGAGCGCCGACACGACCTGCGCGTACTGGGTGGTGAGCTCGACCGCTTTCTCGATGCGCTGCTGCACCGACTGCTCCGATAGTTTCACGGACGCCGCGACATCCGCCACCGCGCTCCGGTATGCGAGCGACCGCTCCACCGGACCATCCCCCGCCTTCCCGGCGCCCGAAGCGGCTTCACTCGAGCCCGGCTCCCGCACCACGAGGCCCGCGTGTTCGGCGGCAGCGACGGCCCGCACATACGCGTGCGCCCGCAGACGTTCCGCCTCCAGCGCGCGGGAGCGCCGCTCGATATCCTCGACCCACGACACCGCCTGATCCAACGCCGCAAGATTGCGACTGCCCGGCCCGAACACCCCCACCGGCACCGCACCCGAACGAGCACCCACACCCGCCCCGGCGCGAGCATCGGCAGCACCCGCACGCGCCTCAGAAGCACTGGGCTCCGCGGGCGAAAAACCTGGGCCCTGGGGCGCGTGGTCTGGGGTGGTGAACATGCTTCTATTGTCCCAGTTCCCACCGACATTTGCACCCCGAAAAGTGCTTCTGATCAGGAATTGTGGATAACTCGCCCGATTTGAGCGAATCCGCCCAAAACGCCACCCTGTGGAAGAAGAAGGTAGCCCGAAGAACCCCGAGAATCAGACCCAGGTCTCACATCGTGCGGCTCGCGTGCGGCAGCGCGCTGGCCTGTCTGCGCAACGCATCGATGGTCTCGCGCAGGGCGCGCTCGCTCGCCTCCAGATCCATATCGGCGAGCGCACCGGCGACCGAGAGCGCCGCGATCGGGCCGCTATGACCCTCGGTCAGAATCGGTGCGGCGATGCAGGCGACGCCTGGCGCCGATTCCTCCTTCTCGATCGCGATGCCATTCGAGCGCACCCGCCAGAGCGCGGCCCGCAGTGCGTCGGGGTCGGTGATGGTGCGCGGCCCGAGCCGCTCGAGCCCCGAGGCGATCAGCCGCTCGCTGACCTCGGGCGGCGAGAAGCCGAGCATCGCCTTGCCGAGCGCGGTCGCATGGGCGGGCACGCGACCGCCGATGCGACTCGGAATCATGGGGGTCGTGCGCGAGCGCAGAATCTCGATGTAGACGACATGCGACCCGTCGAGCACCGCGAGGTGCACGGTCAGCCCGGTCGTATGCCGCAGCCCGACCATGTGCGCATAGGTGAGCCGGCGCAGGTTGCGGGGCCGGGACGCCTTCTCGCCGAGCTCGAAGAACCGCAGGCCGAGCACATAGCCCTCCTCCTGCGCCTCGACGAGCCCGTGCGGCAGCAGCGATCGCACGATGCGCGCGGTCGTCGATTTCGGCAGGCCGGTGCGGCGCGAGATCTCCCCGATCGAGATCGGGGCACCGTGCTCCGCGACGCAGTTGACGATCGCGGCGATGCGATCGACCACCGCGGTCGGGTTGTCCCGCTCAGCCGGATGCCTCATCTGCGCCATATCGACCACCCTGTTTGCAATCGCGCCCGGTTCGAGCCCTCAGTCTCGCCCATACAAGCACACCTCGAAACCACCCGTCTCACTCAGTGGCACGGATGCTGGGGCATTCGGCCCGCCGCGACCTAGCTTGGTCGCAGTTGCAGAGGTCAAGGACGATCTGAAGGAGAAGCGATGCACCACGCAGACAGCACGGAGACGTTCGACGTCGCCATCATCGGTTACGGCCCCTCGGGGGTGATCGCCGCGAACACGCTCGCCTCGCGCGGGCTGAGCGTCGCAGCGATCGAACGCGACATCGATATCTATCCCCGCGCCCGCGCCGTCACGGTCAACGACTGGACGATGCGCATCTTCCAGGAGCTCGGCCTCGACGAGGACGTGCTGAAAGTCGTCGATCCGCAGCGCGCCCTGCGCTGGGTCGCCTACGACGGCACGGAGCTCATGCGCGTGAGCTTCACCCCGTCGACGCTCGGCACCGTCGAGGGCACGCGCTTCTACAACGTCTACCAGCCCGCGATGGAGCCGATCCTGCGCGCGGGAGTCGAGCGGCAGCAGGGCTCCGTCGAAGTGAGCTTCGGATGGGAGTCCACCTCGGTCGAACAGGACGAGACCGGCGTCACCGTGACCTCGCGCAACCTCGAGACCGGCGAGGAGCGCCGCGTGCGCGCCCGCTACCTGCTCGCCTGCGATGGCGGCAGCAGCGCGACGAGGCGCGCACTCGACATCCCGCTGCTCGGCGACACCCTCGATGTGCTCTGGATCGTGATCGACTGCAAGGTGAAGCGCTGGTGGCCCGACCGCGACTACCTCACCTTCTGGTCCGACAAGCAGCGCCCAGTCGTCGATATCCCCCTGCCCCTCGGCAACCACCGCTGGGAGATCCCGCTCCGCGAGAACGAATCGGAGGCCGATTTCACGACCGAGGAGCAGGTCTGGCCGCTGCTGCGCGACCTCGGCGTCTCGCCCGACGACGTCGAGATCCATCAGCACGCCTTCTACCGGCACCACGAGCGCATGGCCGAGCGCTGGCGCGACGGCCGCGTCTTCCTCGTCGGCGATGCCGCGCATCTCATGCCGCCTTGGGCCGGCGCGGGCATGCAGTCGGGCATGCGCGACGCCTACGACCTCTCGTGGAAGATCGCCCGCGTGCTCGACGGCACGGCTCCCGAGGCGATCCTCGACACCTACGAGACCGAGCGCCGCCCGAACGTCGAGTTCTTCACGAACCTCGCGATCGGTCTCGGCAAGATCATCAAGCAGGAGCTCAGCGACGAGGAGCTCGCCGCCGCGACGGCCCCGCCGCCCCCCGGCGTCGAGGTGCCCGACGCGCCGCTGATCGCTCCCCCGGTGCTCGTGGACGGCTGGCTGCGCGGCCCGATCGGCGATGACAGCATCATCGGCCGCATGGCGCCGCAGCCCCGCGTCGAGACGACCGACGGCTGGATGCTGAAGCTCGACGAGGCCCTCGGCCGCGAGTACGTGCTGCTCGGCGACGGCATCGACCCGGCCTCGCTGCTCACCGCCGACGAGAAGGCCGCCTGGGATGCCCTCGGCGCCCGCTACCTGGTGGTGCGCCAGCGCGATCAGGGCACCGACACCCCCGACGAGATCGTCGATCTGCAGGGATCGCTGCAAGCCTGGATGCAGCGCTACGGCGTGCGCGCCGTCGCCCTGCGGCCCGATCGGTTCGTCGCCGCGGCCGACACGAGCGGACTCGCCGCCCCCGACTGGGCATAGCGGCGATCCCTGTCGAGCGCCCTCGCACCCCAGCACCCCGCACCGAAGCACCGAAGCACCGCGGCGTCGCCCGCACCCGCACACCCCGAATCGAAAGAAGAAGACGATGACGTTTCAGCACTACCCGGAGGTCGCCAAGCTCGGCGCCGCGCACCTCTTCACCCCCGATCTCGAGAAGTCGCTCTGGTTCTTCCGCGACGTGATCGGCCTCGAGGTCACCGCGCAGACCGAGACCAAGGTGTACCTGCGCGCCGCCATGGAGCGCGAGCACCACAGCCTCGTTCTCGAGGCCGGCGACCGCGCGCGCCTCGATCATGTCTCGTGGCGGGTGAAGCGGCCCGAAGACCTCGAGGGCTTCCACACGCTGCTCACCGAGAACGGCAACGAGGTCGCCGTCGAGGCGCCGAACCGCGAAGACGGCTACGGCGAGTCGCTGCGCCTGCAGATGCCGTCGGGCCACAAGTTCCGCCTCTACTACGATGTCGACAAGCCCGGCGTCGCCGAGGCCGACCGCTCGGTGCTGCTCAACCAGCGCTACAAGTCGTGGAACCGCGGCATCGGCGTGCGCCGCATCGACCACGTCAACCTGTGGACCACCGAGAACCCCGAGGCGCAGCACGACTGGCTGACGCAGAACCTCGGGTTCAAGCTGCGCGAGTTCATCCAGACTCCCGGCGGCCGCGTCGGCGGCTGGATGAGCGTCACGCCCCTCGTGCACGACGTCGCCGTGATGCAGGCCGGCCCGCACGAGACGACACCGGCGCGCATGCACCACCTCGCGTTCTGGCTCGACAACGCCGCCGACGTGCTTCGCGCCGCCGACATCTGCGTCGAGGCCGGCATCATCCCCGACCAGGGCCCCGGCAAGCACGGCGTCAGCCAGGCGTTCTTCCTCTACGTTCGCGACCCGGGCTCGGGCCACCGCGTCGAGATCTTCAGCAACGGCTACCTCATCTTCGACCCCGATTGGGAGCCGGTCGAGTGGGGCATGGACGACATCGCGACGGCGCTCACCATGTGGGGCCCGACCGACTACGTGCCGCACACCGATGACAACATCATGAACACGACGACGGAGGCCTGACATGACCACGAGCACTGCGACCGCCGGATCGGCAGCGCACCCCGGTTTCACGGTGGAGCGCATCCGCACTGGCGACATCACGACCGAGTACCTCGATTCGGGCGGCGACGGCGACGTCGTGCTGCTGCTGCACGGCGGCGGCCCGGGCGCCAACGCGCGCACCAACTGGCAGGGGTTCATCCCGGGCCTGTCGGATCGCTACCGGGTCATCGCGCCCGACATCTTCGGCTGGGGCAACACCGATCACCCGGCCGAGGGCGAAGCGCCCGGTTCGAAGACGGCATGGATGCGCGCCCGCGTGAACCAGATTCTCGCCCTGCTCGACGCCCTCGGCATCGACAGGGTGCGCCTCGTGGGCAACTCGGCCGGCGGCGCGCTGTCGCTGTGGATCACGGTCACCGCCCCCGAACGGGTCGAGGACATCGTGCTCATGGGCAGTGCGGGCGGCAAGATGGCGGTCCCGCCCACCGAGGTCATCCGCATGGTGTCGTTCTACAAGGATCCGACGCAGGCGAACCTCGAGGCGCTCACCCGCTGGTTCGTGTACGACGAGAGCACGCTCGGCTCGTCGATCGAGGACATCGTCGAAGACCGCTTCGCCGAGGTCAGCCGCCCCGAGATCCGCCGCTCGTTCACGTCGATGTACGCGACCCCGACGTCGCCCGCCGAGATGACGCTGCCGCTGTCGGCGCTCGTGCGCATCAAGCACAAGGTGCTGCTCGTGCACGGCCGCGAGGATCGCTTCATCACACCCGACTCGTCGGTCTACTTCAACGGCCTGCTCGAGAACTCGCAGCTGCACATCTTCGAGAAGTGCGGCCACTGGGTGCAGATCGAGCGCCGCGACGGCATGCTCGCGCTCGTGCGCTCCTTCTTCGGGGGCGAGCTCTAGCCATGGCGCTCACCGAGCAGCAGCGCGAGGAGCTCGCGGCGGCACTGCACCGGGCCGAGACCACGGGCGAGCCGATCGAGCAGCCCTCGGCGGCATCTCCAGGGATCGCCGGGTCCGGCCCCGGCTCCGGCCTCGAACTCGACGATGCGTACCGGGTGCAGCAGCTCGGCATCGCACGGCGGGTCGCCCGGGGCGAGCGCGTGGTGGGGCGCAAAGTCGGCCTCACCTCGCTCGCCATGCAGCAGCAGCTCGGCGTCGACAGCCCCGATTTCGGGGTCGTCACCGACGCGATGGTGCTGGACGACGCCGGGGCGCTCCCGCTTCGCGAGCTCATCTCGCCGAAGCTCGAGCCCGAGTTCGCGTTCCGCATCGACCGCGCGCTGCCCGCGTCGCCCACCGTCGACGAGGTGCGCGACGCGATCGGAGCGGTCGCGCTGTCGATCGAGGTCATCGATTCGCGGGTGCGCGACTGGCGCATCGGCCTCGTCGACACCGTCGCCGACAATGCGTCGTCGGCGCGCATCGTGGTCGGCGCGTGGCGCGAAGCGAGCCCGGAGCTGCTGCGGCAGCTGCTCGAGACCGAGATCGTCATGACCCGCGGCGGCGAGCGCGTCGCTTCGGGGCCCGGCTCGGCCGTGCTCGGCGACCCGGTCGTCGCGCTGCACTGGCTCGCGGAGGCGGTCGGCCGGTACGGGCAGGCGTTCGCCCCCGGCGAGGTGGTGCTCGCGGGCGCCGTCACCGGCGCCGTCGCGGTCACGACCGCCGACATCGGATCGATCTGGCGCGCCGAGGCCGACGGCTTCGCACCGGTCTCGCTCGACATCGCCGCGTAGCCGGACACATTTCTCGACAACCAAGGAGGACAGATGTCGAAGACGAAGGTCGCCATCATCGGCTCGGGCAATATCGGCACCGACCTGATGTTCAAAGTGCTGCGCTCGGAGGGACGCCTCGAGATGGGCATGCTCGTCGGCATCGACCCGGCATCCGACGGCCTCGCCCGCGCGGAGCGGCTGGGCGTAGCGACCACCGCCGACGGCGTCGACGGCCTCATCGCGAGCCCGGGTTTCGACGGCATCGGCGTCGTGTTCGACGCCACGAGCGCCTCGGCGCATCGGGCGAACGCCGAGAAGCTGCTGCCGTTCGGCAAGCGGCTCATCGACCTGACGCCCGCGGCGATCGGCCCCTACGTCGTGCCGCCGGTGAACCTCGACGAGCACCTCGATGCCCCCGACATCAACATGGTGACGTGCGGCGGTCAGGCGACCATCCCGATCGTGCACGCGATCGCATCGGTCGCCCCGGCGCTCTACGGCGAGATCGTCGCCTCCATCGCATCGCGCTCGGCGGGCCCCGGCACGCGGGCCAACATCGACGAGTTCACCGAGACCACGGCGGCCGCCATCGAGCAGGTGGGCGGGGCCGCGCGCGGCAAGGCGATCATCGTCATGAACCCGGCGGAGCCGCCCATGATGATGCGCGACACCGTGCAAGTGCTCACCCGGCCCCTCGCCGACGACGAGCGCGCACGCGTCGCAGAGGCGGTGGCGGAGCGCGTGGCGGAGGTCGCCGAGTACGTGCCCGGCTACCGCCTGAAGCAGGAGGTCGTCTTCGACGACGAGCAGCTCGATGTCGGGCTGCTCGTGCCCGCCGAGCACCGTCGCACCGACGGCTACACCCGCGTCACCGTGTTCCTCGAGGTCGAGGGAGCCGCGCACTACCTGCCCGCCTACGCCGGCAACCTCGACATCATGACCTCGGCGGCGCTGCGCACGGCCGAGCGCATCGCCGCGTCGCCCGCCACCGCTTCGAAGGAGTCCGCATGAGCACCAGCACCCCCGTCTTCCTGCAGGACGTCACCCTGCGTGACGGCATGCATGCGATCAGGCACCGGATCACCCCGGAGCTCGTGGCGCGCATCGCCCAGGCCCTCGACGCCGCGGGCGTCGACGCGATCGAGGTGGCCCACGGCGACGGCCTCGCCGGGGCGAGCCTCACCTACGGGCCGGGCTCGCACGACCCGCTCGAGTGGATCGAGGCGGCGGCATCGGTCGTGCAGTGCGCCCGCCTCACGACGCTGCTGCTGCCCGGCATCGGCACGATCGACGATCTGCGCGCAGCCTTCGACCGCGGGGTGCGCTCGGTGCGCGTCGCCACGCACTGCACCGAGGCCGACGTGTCGCGGCAGCACATCGAGACCGCGAAGTCGTGGGGCATGGATGTCTCGGGGTTCCTCATGATGGCGCACTTGAACGACCCCGCGTCGCTCGCGCAGCAGGCGAAGCTCATGGAGTCGTACGGCGCCGACTGCGTCTACGTCACCGATTCCGCGGGCCGGCTCACCATGGACGGCGTGCGCGCCCGCATCAGGGCCTACCGCGATGCGCTCGACGAGCGCACCGAGATCGGCATCCACGCACACCAGAACCTCTCGCTCGCCGTCGCGAACTCGGTCGTCGCGGTCGAGGCGGGCGCGCTGCGCGTCGACGCCTCGCTCGCCGGGCACGGAGCCGGCGCGGGCAACACCCCGATCGAGCCGTTCGTCGCGGTCGCCGAGCTGCAGGGCTGGGAGGTCGCGGCCGATCTCTTCGCGCTGCAGGATGCGGCCGACGACCTCGTGCGCCCGCTGCACGATCGCCCCGTGCAGGTCGACCGCGAGACGCTCTCGCTCGGTTTCGCCGGCACCTACTCGAGCTTCCTCAGGCACGCCGAACGAGTGGCCGCAGGCTACGGGCTCGATGCCCGCGCGCTGCTCGTCGAGGCCGGCAAGCGGGGGCTCATCGGCGGGCAGGAGGACATGCTCGTCGACGTCGCCCTCGATCTGCAGGGCGCCTGAGGCAGGCGAACGCAGTAAGCGGCGCATCGCTTCGGACGAACCGGAGACGATGCGCCGCCGCGCCGTCGATCACGCGGCCACTGCGCCGGCTCCGAGCAGGGCGGCGGAGGTGATCGACTCGGTGGTCAGGGAGTCCCCGCTCAGCTCCGCGACGATACGGCCGTCTCCGATGACCAGTACGCGATCGCAGAGGTGAGCAAGATCCTCGTACTCGACGCTCGCCACGACGGTCGATAACCCGGCCTCCGCCGAGTCGGCGATCAGTGTGAAGATATCCGACTTCGCGCCGACGTCGACGCCGATCGTCGGCTCGTGGATGACGAGAACCGAGGGCTCCACCGACATCCATTTCGCGAGCACGACCTTCTGCTGGTTGCCGCCGCTGAGGTTGCTCGCCGCGAGTCGCGCATCGGGCGGCCGCACTCCGAACCGGTCGAGCAATCGCTCGGAATCAACCTGCTCGGCCCGTCTGTCGAGCCCCCCGCGCTTGACGAAGTCGCGCAGCCTCGGCAGCACCATGTTCTCGCGCAGACTCAGGTCGAGAGCGAGCGCACGACGCTTCCGATCCGCAGGTACGAGGGCGAGACCGAGCCGCAAGCGCTCCGAGATGGATGCGCGCCGCGGGTCTATCTCGGTCCCATCGATGAGGATCGACCCATCTGCCCCCGCCTCGGGGTCGACGAGAGCGTAGGGCAGGTCCTCGAATCCGGAACCCACCAGACCGGTGACCCCGAGCACCTCGCCTCGGCGCACTTCGAACGACACTTCGGTCAGTCGATGGTGCGACAGACCTCGTACTCGAAGGGCGGCTCCTCCCTCTTCCAGAGCAGAGCCCTCCCGCTCGGGGTAGAAGGAGTCGATCTCGCCTCCGACGATCTGCTGCACGAGACCGTCCGGAGTCAGGTCGGCGACCGCGCTCTCGGTGACGATCCGGCCCGCTCGCAGTACGGCGACCCGGTCGGCGGTGGCGAGGATCTCGTCGATGCGGTGCCCGATGAGCAGCACGCCGACGTGCTCCCGGTTCGCGAGCTCGCGCACCCAGTGCAGGAGCTCCTGCGAGTCGGCCTTCCCGAGCGAGGCCGTCGGCTCGTCGAGCACGAGTCCGGTGATGCGCTCGCCGGGCTCGGTGCGCAGCGCGCGGATGACGGCGAGCTTCGCCACCGTCGCGATCGGCAGCTCGCTCGGGTCCCGGTCGAGGTCGATGTCGATTCCCCAGCGGTCGAGCATGGCCTGCACACTGCGGCGTTCGGATCGCCAGGCGATGCGCCCGAGCCACCCGGTGCGGTAGACACCGATGAGCATGTTCTCGAGAACGGAAATGCCGGACACGAGCATCGAGTCCTGGTGCACGAAACGCATGCCCGCGGCCCGGGCTTCGTCTGCGCGCACCTGCCCCTCGACTCGGTGGTCGCCGATCATGATCTCCGAACCGTTATCCGGGGCCTGGTACCCCGAGATGATCTTGACGAGCGTCGACTTGCCCGACCCGTTGGCGCCGACCAATGCCGTGACTCGTCCACGCGGGATGTCGAGGTTCACATCGGTGAGCACGGGAATGCCCTCGATGTACGACTTCTTCACATTGCGGAGCCGGATGGCGGGCCGGTCCTCCGCCCCGCCATCCGTGAGCAAGGCCGTGCTGGTCATTTCTGCCAGAGCTCCGTGAAGAACTTATCGACGGTACCGGCGCCGCTGTACCACGAGCTGTCGTTCGCCGACGCCTCGTCGAGCGTCAGTTCGGCGACGTTCTCCTTCGTGAAGATGCGGGCCGGCGGGTGCACGCCCGCCACTGTCGGCTCGCCGGCCATCGCTCGCAGCGCGAGGTCCGCCTCCTGCCAGCCCTGCGCGTTGAGATCGAGGCCGATCATCGCGTGGATGAGGCTGTCGGGCTGCGCCAGCTCCTGCATGAAGGGCAGATTGCCGTTCACCGTGATGACCTTCACCGATCCCGCTCGCCCGGCCTGCTGGATCGCCGGGTTCGTGAACTGGGTCATCGGGTCGAATACCGGGAAGACGTAGTCGATGTTCGGGTCGCGCGACAGCGCGCCGCTCACCGTCTGCCCGAGGTCGGTCGCCCAGTTCGCGAGCGTGACGCCCTGCACGGTCACCTTGCACTGCGGGCAGAACTCCTGCATCTCGGCTTCGAAGCCCTCCTGCTGGCTGATCGATCCGACGACGTCGGGGGTCGTGATGATGAGCACGTTCGCGCTGGCATCGGAGTCGGAGATGATCCAGTCGGCCGCGAGTTGGCCGCTCAGTGCGAACGGCTGGCTGCTGATGCCCGACACCTCGGCGGGCACCGGATCCTCGGCGGCTCCTGCGGCTCCGACGAGCACGGGGATATCGGCGGCCGCTGCCGCCTGCAGGGAGTTCAAGTACATGTCGGGTTCGGGCCCGTCCACCTGGATCGCGTTCGCCTGCTGCGCCGTGGCCTGATCCACGCAGGTGCCGATGTCCACGGGGTTCGCCTTGCCGTCGCATTCCTTGACCGCGACTTCCTGCGATTCGAGCGCCCGCTCGAAGTTTCCTCCGACGGTCACGAGGAAAGGATTCTGCGAGGTCATCGGCACCCACCATACGGTGGAGCCGACGGCCGATGAGGCATCGAATGCGGGGCCGTCGTATTCGAACGGCTGCGCCGCACTGTACTGGTCGATCCGGTCGAGCACCTCTTGCGCGACCTCGGCATTCGTGCCGTCGCCCGGGGCATCGCCTCCGGCACCGCTCGAACAGCCGACGAGTGCGAGTGCGGCCGCAGCCGAGATCGCGGTGATGAGCGTGAGGCTCCGTCGCCTCACGAGCCTGGAAGTACGCATGACTCCACGCCTTTCTGATGAATGTTGATGGGAGGGGGAAAGTTCTAGACGAGATTCTTCTTGCGGGCCCGGACGTAGACGATCCGCGAGATCGTCACGGCGAGGATGACCGCAGCGCCGTAGAAGACGTTGTTGACCCAGGACTCGGCGCCGAGCAGGATCAGGCCGTTGATCCCTGTCGCGAGGAACAGCACCGCGATGATCGTGCCGATCGGATTGTGACTGCCCGGGTCGATGATGGCCGAACCGAGGAATGCGCCGGCGAAGGCTGGCAGCAGCAGCGTTTGCAGCGAGGTGGGCTGCAGGCCTCCCGCGATGGAGACGACCATGACCCCGGAGAGGCCCGCGAGGAAGCTGGTGACGACGAATGCCCCGAGCTTCAGCTTCGCGACCGGTAGGCCGGAGAGCCGCGCGACTTCGGCATTCTGACCGATGAACACGATGTGCCGGCCGACCGCGGTGTGGCGGTAGGCGTACCAGAGCAGAATGCCGATCGCGATCGAGATCCAGAAGGCGAGGTTGATTCCGAGCACCGGTGTGTTCACGAACCGTCCCAGCTCGGGCGAGACGCCGGTGATCGTGAGCGTGTTGCTCAGCCAGACCGAGAGCCCGACGAGCAGCGTGCTCATACCGAGCGTCACGACGATGCTGGCCACACCCACCCTGATGGTGAGCAGACCGTTGACCAGCCCGACCAGCACCGAGATCGCGAGCGCCGCGACGATCGACACCGCGATGTCGATCTTCCAGACGCCGTTGAGCTGGCCGACCGTCGTCGCGGCGATCGTCATAACGCCCGCGATCGACAGGTCGATCTCCCCGGCCGCCAGCACCGGCAGCACCGAGAGGGAGAGCAGAATCAGAGACGCCTGCGAACTCAGCATCGCGGACAGGTTGTTCGTCGTGAGGAACACCCCCGGCGAAAGCACGCTGAAGAGCAGGAAGATGGCGACCCAGACCAGCACGATGCCGTAGCGATAGCCGATGCCGTTCCATCGGTTTCGCGACGGCCCTCGCTCGTGCTGCTGTGGGTTGGAATCAGCCGCGTGCGATCGCGGTTCCGATACGAGTGTCATGTCAGACTCCTTTGTCTGTCGGTGTCGGTTCGAGGAGGACGCTCAGGATCGCAGCGCAGGGAGTTGGCGCACGAGGTAGTCCCAGACCTGGTGCCGCGCGTTGCCCCCGTAGATGTGCTCCCGCTTGGCCAGGGACTCCTCGGGACCGGACCAGCTCGGCTCGCCGCCGTACCCCGCGGTCAGCAGCTGCTGCCGGCAGGCGCGGTCGAGCACGACCGCGGCGACCGTCGCGGTCTGCAGGTCGGGGCCGACGACCGCCACGCCGTGGTTCACCAGGAACAGCGCTTCCGCCTCCCCCAATGCTGCGGCGACCGAACGACCGAGTTCCGTCGTCAGGATCAGGTCGGCGGTCTTCGTGAAGCGGGGGACGCCGTGCGGCGCGAAATAGTTCGCCTCGTGGCTCACCGGATGCAGCTCGGCCCCTGCGGCGGCGAGGGCGACGGAGTATCTGCTGTGCACATGGACGACGCCGCCGACATCGGGGCGCGCCGCCATGATCTCGGTGTGGATCGGGTACTCGCTGTGCCGCTGCCCGCCGCCGGCCAGCACCTCTCCATCGGAGTTCACGAGGTGCACGCGTTCCGGAGTGATCTCCTCCAGACCCCACGATGCCTGCTTCAGCCAAACGCCCCGCCCCTCGGGGTCCCGTGCCGAGACGTGGCCCCAGATGAAGTCGCCGCTGCCCGATGCCGCCATGATGCGGCTGGAGAGAGCGACGGTCTCCCGCAGTTCCTGGTAGTCGGTCATGATTTCCACTTGCCTTTCAGTCATTTCGTCATGCGTATCGCGATGCAGCCGTGCGCCTCACACGAGATTGATCACCTTCTCCTCGGTGTAGCTCAGCAGCTCTTCGAGGCACTCCTCCTTGCCGCCGACACCGGAGCCCTTGACCCCGCCGTAGGGCACATTCGGGTAGTGCGCGCTCGACCCGTTGACCCAGACGAAGCCGGCTTCGAAGGCCCGCGCGACGCGGAGCGCCCGGTCGATGTCCTTCGTCCAGACGCTCGCCGTGAGCCCGTAGTCGACGCCGTTGGCGATGCGCACCGCTTCCGCCTCGGTCTCGAAGGGGATGACGGAGAGCACCGGCCCGAAGACCTCCTCCTGCCCGATACGCGACTCGGGGGTCACCCCGGTCAGCACGGTTGGGGCGACGAACAGTCCGTCGCCGAAGCGCTCCCCGACGGGTCGCCCGCCTCCGGTCACCACGCGCGCTCCTGCAGCCTGCGCGACGCCGATGTAGTCGAGCGACTTCTCGTACTGGCCGCGGTCGATCATCGTGCCCTGCTGCGAGGCTTCGCTCAACGGGTCGTCCTGCCGCCGGGCCTCGACCAATGCGACCACCCGTTCGACGAGCGCGTCATGGATATCGCGATGCACGAGCAATCGCGAGGTCGATCCGCAGGACTGGCCGGACCAGGTGAAGTTCATGCCGTTCACCGCGCCGGCCGCGGCCTCGTCGAGGTCGGAGTCGGGGAAGACGACCATGGCGTTCTTACCCCCGAGTTCGAGGGTCACGTGCTTGACCGCGCTCTCTGCGGCCGCCCGCTGGATCCGGCGGCCGGTCGGTTCCGAACCGATGAACCCGATGCGTCGCACCGCGGGGTGACGAACGATACGGTCGGGCACCTCGGCATCGCTGCCGACGACGACGTTGACCACCCCTGGGGGGAACACTCGGGCCACGAGCTCGGCGAGGGCGAGCGGTGACAGCGGTGCCGTCTGCGGAGGCTTCGCGACGACGGTGTTGCCCGCGACGAGCGGAGCCGCGATACGGCAGAAGAACATCAGCGGGTGGTTGTACGGCCAGATCTTGGCGACCACACCGACCGGCTCCCGCACGGTGATGTGCAAGCCGTTCGACGCAGGGATCGTCTGCCCCTTCATCTCGAGGGCGAGACCCGCGAACATGCGCATCTGCTGCAGCGCGATCTGCACATCGAAGCGGGCGTTGACGATGGGCGAGCCGGCGTCGATCGCGTCGAGCAGGGCGAGGTCGTCCGCATGCTCCTCCACGAGGTCCGCGAACTCCAGCACCAGTGCCGCCCGTTCGAGCGCCGGGGTCTCGCGCCAGCCCGTGCGGGCCGCTTCGGCGGCCGCGACGGCCGCATCCACATCTTCCGGAGTACCATCGGGCACATCCGCGATGGGCTGCAGCGAGAACGGGTCGGTCGAGGCGAAGGTGCTGCGGTCGCTCGCGGCGCGCAGCTCGCCCCCGATCAGCATGCGCCATTCGCGGTTCAGCAGACGCTCCACCTCGGCCGCGTGCTCGCGGCCTTCGAGCGCTGAGCTCAGGTCGATTCCAGTCATCATTTCCTCCTCGGTCGGCTCGGTCGTACGGGGCCTCGCGATCGCACCCGCGGCATCACGCGGCGGCTGCGCCGGCGAGCCGGAGCAGCTCGTGCAGCTCGCCATCGCTCGAATTACGGGCGTTATTGTTTCTGAACACATGTCCACGGCTGGCATCGATCATCGCCTCGGCCTGCGCCTGACCCGCATCGAAGCGGGCTTCGAAGCCGATCCGGTGATAGAGCTCGTCGATCCGGTCGACGAGCTCCTGCCCCTCGCGGGAGAGCTCGCCCCGGTTGAAGTCCGCGACGTAGGGCAGCAGGATCCCGTTCTGCAGGCCATGGGGCACCTGCACCGCGGGGGACGACGAGAGCGCGTGCACGAGCGCGAGGCCGCTGTTGCCGCACGCGATGTTCGCAAGACTCGCGGCTTCGAGCAGACGCTGCAGCGCATCGTCGTTCTCGCCGCGCGCATTGCGCCCATCGATCGCCCCCTCGACGGTCTCGGGCAGCGCATCGAGAATCTCGGAACCGGCGTGCAGTGCGCACGCATCGGTGAAGACGTTGCGCCCGCGCGACCACAGAGACTCGAGCGCATGGGTGAGCGCGTCGAGAGCGGCGAACACCAGCGGCTCCTTCGGGAGCCCGCGCAGCACGGTCGCATCGAGCACCGCAGCCACGGGTTCGTATCCAGTGCCTCTGATGACCATCTCCCGGATCTTCCCGGGCTCGTGCAGAACGAGCGCGTTCGAGACCTCGCTCCCGCTGCCGGCGGTCGTCGGCACCGCGACGGTCGGAGCGGGCGGGTGCGCGGCCCGACCATCGCCCTCGAGACTGCCGATCGCCACGGGATTGGTCATCAGCAGGGCGACGGCTTTCGCCGCGCTCAACCCGCTGCCGCCGCCGATCGCGAGGACGCCGTCGGCGCCCGCGGCGAGCGCTTCGGCCGCCGCCGCTTCGACCTCGGCCGGGGCGGGGTTCACACCGACGAGGGACGTCCCGACGATGAGATCGCGTACCCCGGCGGATTCGACCAGGCCGTCGAGGAGCCCGAGCCGGGCGAGGCCGCCGTCGACGACCACCATCACCCGGGATACGCCGATGCCGCGGAGGATTCCTGCGGTGCCGGCGAGCGTTCCGAGCCCCGAGTGGATCCGGGTGCCGACGGTGAACCCGGTACTCATCGGAGTTCCACCGGGACGAGGTCGGGCGTACCGATGCGGCTGACCGCGGTCCACAGCAGTCGACCGCTGACGGGGCACAGGTACTCGCGCAGTTCGAGCTCCTCGTGCAGCGCGATGTACGGGCCGTGCTCCGCGGCCGGCACGATCCGTCGGACCGCTCCCGTCGCCCAATCGTGCGGGCCGCCGAGCAGCGCGCCGGCGCGGGTGCGCACCTCTTCGCCGCTCTGGAACACGTCCGGGGTGATCCATACCGCATCGTCAGGGACCGGGACATCCGTCTCGGAGCTCGCGCCGGCGACGCGCGCGGCGCGGATCGCGGCCCGCCGTGCTTCGGTCGCGGCGGCATCGAAGTCGGGTCCCGCGACCTCCACCCCGTAGATCTCGCGCGCCGCCGATTCGCTCACATAGCCGTCGAGCACGTCCGCCACGACCGAGAGCGGGTCGCGATCGAGCGGGTCCCCGAAACCGCCGCCGCCCTGGAAGCTGTAGGCGATGACGTCACCGCGTTCGAAACCGAAGAAACCGGGCTTCGCCCCGAAGTTCTCTGTTTCGCCCGGCCACTTCGGCAGATCGTCGATGCCCGAGATGCGGCCCACCGGGCTGCTCCCGTCCGCATGCAGCTTGGCGTTGCGATTGCACGACCCTTCGAGCCCGCCGAAGAGACCGAGACTGTTGGGCACCTCGACACCGTGCCCGACGATCATCCCGTTCAGACTCTCCGTGTCGTGCGGGGTGATGGCCAGGCCGAGGGATGCCCCGCCGCGGTGCCGCCCGGGGCCGCCGGTGTCCGCGATGATGCCGCGGTAGAGGAAGAGGATCGGACCCGATGCCTCGTGCGATTCGACGTTCGTGATCGCCGGGCGCGGCACGCAGAAGTCGCCGGATCCGTTGAGCCCGTCGTGATCGTCGTACGCCCCGCCGCCGCCCGCGGTGGAATCGAGGAGGAAGTTGCCGTAGGGGGTGCCGTCGCGGTTCATCCCGTTGATGACGAACGCGCTCATCGACCCCTTGGTGACCGCGGTCGCATCGGCGAGGGTCTCGGGCGTGGTCGCGGCGAGCCTCGAGAGCGCCTGCACCGCGACATTGGTGACGACCCAGGTCGCCGAGATCGTCGCGGCCGAGACCGGGGAGGGGAAGCTGGCGTTGCACACGATGCCCTCGGGGGCCTCGATCTCGATGACTCGGAGCAGTCCTTCGTTCCAGCGCAGGGTCGGGGCGAGCGTCGGCAGCAGGGCCGAGAACACGCCGGCGAGCATGCCCGACCAGGTGCAGTTGATGAAGCCGGGCGCCTGCTCGCTCGTGCCGGTGAAGTCGAAGACGAGCCGGTCCCCCGTCTTGCGCACTTCGAGGCGGAACTCGTAGAGCTTGTTCGTGTGGCCGTCGTGCTCGATGTAATCCTGTCCCCGGTAGACGCCGTCCGGCAGTTCCCGCAGGCGATCCCGCAGCTGCTCTTCCGAGTGCTCGATCTCGAGCCTCATGACCTGCTGCACCTGATCGAGCCCGTAGCGATCGAACAGCTCGATCAGACGCTTGGCCGCGACGTTGTTCGCCGCGATCATCGCCTTGAGATCGAGCCCCACTGCGAGCGGCATGCGCGTCATGCCGAGCACCATGTTCCAGACGTCCTCGCGGATCTCGCCGGCCTCGACGATGCGGACCCCGCTCATCAGCACGGCCTCCTGCTGCACCATCGTCGCACCGATGCCCCAGGATCCGAAGTTCAGGCCGCCCATATCGATCTGATGCGCGCAGCATCCGACCCAGGCGACCCGCTTGCCGCCGGAGAAGACGGGGGCGACGATCGACACGTCCTGCTGATGCAACGCGCCCTTGTAGGGATTGTTCAGTATGAACATGTCGCCCTCCCGGATGCCTGGGTTCTCCGCGCAATCGGCGACGATGTTGCGCACGACGCTCGCCATCGATCCCGAGTGGAAGAGCACCTGCGGGCCCATGGTGACGATCTCGCCATCCGTGAGGTAGGTGCCGACGTTGAAGTCCGTGGCGTCGGTCACCACGGGCGACCCCGACACCGCTTTCAGCGTGATCGCCTGCTCCTCGGTGATCGCGGTCAGGCGGTTGCGGACCACCTCGAAGGTGATCGGATCGACGTCGGTCGTCGCCGTGTCGTTCTGCTGCACGGTGATATTCATGTTCGTGACCTCCTTGTCACACGGTGGGAGTGATGACGAGGTTGCCGATGGCGTCGAGGGCGACCTGCTGCCCGCTCGCCACATAGACCGTCGTCGTGGGGTGTTCGATGACCGCGGGGCCCGGGATCGGGTCGGTGCCGAGCCCGTTCCAGTCGA
This sequence comes from Leucobacter sp. GX0328, assembly GCF_053567315.1. Classification (NCBI taxonomy): domain Bacteria; kingdom Bacillati; phylum Actinomycetota; class Actinomycetes; order Micrococcales; family Microbacteriaceae; genus Leucobacter; species Leucobacter sp. GX0328. Next base: position 1,275,162 of record NZ_JBSGPC010000001.1, on the reverse strand, counting down.
TGACCGTCGCGTCGAACCATGCCGCCTGGTTGACGTCGTAGACCTGTCTGCTGGTGGGCGCCGCCGGCGCCGTCTCTCGCGCTGCTTCGGCGAAGCGCGGTTTCGGCGTCCGACCGATACCGGAGACCCGGAAGGTCGTGATCTCGAGCCCGGCTTCCCGGAACCCGGCGCCGTGGCCGTAGGTGTCCTCGTAGATGGTCTCGAATCGCGCGACCAGCCGCGAGACCGCATCGGCATCGCTCAGCTCTTCGCTGACGGGAACGATCAGCTCGTGGGTCTGCATCCGGTAGCGCATGTCGATCGACCGATCGATGATCACGTCCTCCGGTTTCACTCCATCGCGCTCGAGCTGCTCCCGCGCGAGCACCTCGAGCTCGGCGAACACCTCGCGCAGTGCGGTCGCGTCGAAATCGGAGGCGGGGTCATCGCTGCCCGGTGCAGAACGGAACGAGATCGACCGTTCGGCGCTGTGGTGGATGTCCGCGGCGAGCGCTCCGTACGCGGAGTGCGCCATCGAGGTCGCGGGCACCAGGATGGTGCCGACTCCGAGGTCCGCTCCGAAGCCCGCGCAGTGCATCGGTCCGGCACCGCCGTAGGCGTAGATGACGAAATCTCGGGGGTCGTGTCCGTGGCCGACCGTGAGCTCGCGCAGGGTGTCGGCCATGCGGGCGTCCACGATGCGCTTGATGCCCGCCGCGGCTTCGATCGTCGAGAGGCCCAGCGGCTCGGCGATCTGGGTGCGGATCGCCTCTTCGGCCGCCGCCTTGTCGAGGTTCATGCGCCCGCCGAGGAAGACGGCCGGGTCGATCACGCCGAGCACGACATCGGCATCCGTCACCGTGACCTGGGTTCCGCCCCGCCGGTAGCAGATGGGGCCGGGGAAGGCGCCGGCGCTCTTCGGGCCGACTCGCAGCTCGCCCGACACGACCTCGGCGATGGATCCGCCTCCGGCGCCGATGGCGGTGATGTTCACCATCGGCACGCCGACGTGGTACTGCGCGACTTCGGTCACCTGCGAGACCACGGGTCGACCTGCGACGACGAGGCCGACGTCGAAGCTCGTGCCGCCCATGTCGGTCGTGATGACGTTCCGATGTCCGAGCTCCTGGGCGAGGAAGTGCGAGCCGAGCACGCCGCCGGTGGGGCCCGAGGCGAGCAGCAGCACCGCCCGCTCGGCCGCGTCGTGGGCGCTCATCACGCCACCGATCGAGTTCAGCACGCTGAACCTGCCGACGAGGCCCGCATCCCGCAGCACTCGTTCGAGACGTTCGAGGTATCGGGCGACGGTCGGTCCGAGGTACGAATTGAGCAGAGTCGTCGCGGTGCGCTCGTACTCGCCGAGCACCGGATTGACCTCGCTCGACAGGCTCACGTACACGTCCGGGCCGGCCTCTTCGCGGATGATCTCGGCGATGCGCTGCTCGTGCGCCGGGTTGCGGAACGACCACAGCAGGCTGATCGCGTACGCCTCGGCTCCGGCGTCGCGCAGACGCCTCACCTCGGTCCGCGCCGCCTCCTCGTCCAATGGGAGCAGGATCTCGCCGGCCTGATCGACGCGTTCCGGCACTTCGGCGATCAGACGACGGGGAACGAGAGGTTCCGGGTAGGCGCGCTGGCTGAAGCGGCCGAGCAGCTCGTTCGGCATCCCCGCGGTGAAGCCCATGAGACGCTGCACGAGGATCGTGTCGCCGAAGCCGCGCGTCGTCAGCAGACCGGTCATGGTGCCTCGCCGCTCGATGAGCGCGTTCGTGGCCTGGGTCGTGCCGTGGCCGAAGCTGACGACCTGCGCGAGCATCTCGGCGAGTGTCTGCCCCCGTTCGTCCGCGATGAGGGTGAGCGCGGCGAGCACGCCTTCTTCGAGCGCGTGCGGGGTGGTGGGGGCCTTGTTCGTGATGACTCCGCCCGCTCCATCCATCACGACGACATCGGTGAACGTGCCGCCCGTATCGACTCCGACGTAGAGGTCGTCGATCACTGTCGTATCGGCCATCTGCTTCTCTCCTTCGAGTTGGCGCTGACAACGAGTTGTTGACATCGACTCTTTACTCGCAGAAGAAAATAGACAATGATCTTCTGGTGTGAAGAAGAAACTGCTCCAGCAGAAGCCCCCCTACCCGATCGAGTCCGTCGACAACGCTCTGCGCCTCCTGCAGATGCTGCGCGACGGCGGCGATATCCGCCTGACCGATGCGGCGGAGGAGCTGCAGATCGCTCAGTCGACAGCGCACCGGCTGATGGCGATGCTCATCTACCGGGGCTTCGCGATGCAGAACGACAGGCGCCGGTATGTCGCGGGCCCGGCACTGGGCGTACGGGCGGTGGGCGCCCCATGGCTGCACGAACTGCGCCGCGAGGCTCAGGAGCCCATGGAGATCCTGTCATCGCAGCTCGACGAGACCGTGAACCTCGTAGTGCGCGTCGGCGTGAGCATCAGATTCCTGCACACCGTCGAAGCGAGCCAGATGCTGCGCATCGGCGACCGGAGCGGCACGGTGATGCCGGCGATCGGCGCATCGAGCGGCAAAGCGCTTCTCGCTTACGAACCTCGAGAGAAACTGGAGAATCTCTACCGCGGTCGCGCCGCGCAGATCGCGGGTACCGCCCTCGACGAAGCGGAGTTCGAACGGTTCACGCAGGAGCTCGACCAGGCGCGCGCCTGGGGGTATGCGCTCAGCCGGGGCGAAACCGAGATGGGGGTCGGCGCAGTCGGCACGGCCGTGCTCGGCCCGCAAGGACGACCCGCAGTGGGCATCTCGATCGCGACGCCGATCGTGCGACTCGATTCGATGCTGCGGCGCGACCGGCTCGCACTGCTGTTCCAATGCCGTGATGAGATCGCCGAGATCGTTGCCTCGCTGCAGCCCGAAGCTGCTTGAATCATGCGGTCCGCTGCAGCGCGGCCTCGCGCAGGCGCACGATGTCGCAGAGCGTCGAGAGCACGGGCGTCGGCACGCCGACCTCCACCCCGATGCGGCTGATCGCGCCGCCGATCGCCTCGATCTCGGTCGCGCGACCGGCCTCGAGGTCGACGAGCATCGAGGTGCGGTGCTCGCCGTGCGACTGCTGCGCATTCCGCACCGCCGCGCGCACACGGGCCTCGTCGACCGCGACGCCGCGCGCAGCGGCCACGGCGAACGTCTCGGCGAGCACGTCGTCGACGAGGCGCAGCGCCGGCAGCTCGCGCCCCGTTGCGCCGACGGTGAGCCCGGTCGCCGCGGTCAGCGTGTTCAGTACCGCATTGAAGATCGCCTTCTCCCACACCGCCTCGTACACCCGTTCGTGGTGCAGCGCGCGCATGCCCGCCGCCGCGAAGACCTCGGCGAGCTCGGCCGCCCGGTCGGACCCTGCCGCACCGAGGCCGCCGATGACGATCTTCCCCTCGGCCGAGGTCGCGATGCCGCCCTCGGGCTGGCGGTCGGCCGGATAGTCGGTGGTGCCGATGAAGGCCCGATCCGCCCCGACCCGATCGACGATCGGCCGCTCGTTGCCGAGCCCGTTCTGCAGGCTCAGCACGAGCGTGCCGTCGTCGATGAGGTGCGCGACCGAGTCGAGGGCGGCCTCCGAGTGCATCGTCTTCGTGAAGACCATGACGAGCTCGACGGCCCCTGCGATCTCGGGGGCGAGGGCGGCCCGCACCTGAGCGCGGAATCCGCCCCCGTCGCCCGTGCGCACCGCGATACCGTGCGCGTCGATGGCGGCGACGGCCTCGGCCGACACGTCGATCAGCACGGTGTCATGGCCGGCCGCGCCCAGGTGCGCCCCGAAGAGCTGCCCCATCGCTCCGGCGCCGACGATCGCGATGCGCATGGTGCGTCCTCCGATCAGAACGGGTACGGCGCGATGTCCGACCGCACGGTCAGCCACTGCACCTCGGTGAAGGCCTCGATGTTCGCGGTGTAGCCGCCGAAGCGCGAGCCGGTGCCCGAGTCGCCGAAGCCGCCGAACGGTGCGTTCGACTCGTCGCTGACGGTCTGCTCGTTGATGTGCACCTTGCCCGAGCGCACGCGATCCGCGACCTTCATCGCCTCCCCGACGTTGCCGAGGATGCCGACCGAGAGACCGTAGGCGCTCTGGTTCACGAGCGCGACGGCCTCGTCGAGGGTCGAGAACTTGATCACCGGCGCGACGGGGCCGAAGATCTCCTCGGACCAGGCGGGGTTCTGCGTGTCGATGCCCGACACCACGGTCGGGCGGTAGAAGAGATCCTCGTAGCTGCCGCCGGCCTCGATGGTGCCGCCCGCGGCCTTCGCGGCCTGCACGATGCCGTCGATGCGGTCGCGCTGCTTCTCGTCGATGATGGGGCCGATCGGCGAGAGCGTGGTCCACGGGTCGCCGACGGGCAGATGCTCCGCCTTCTCGCGCAGCGCCGCGACGTACTCGTCGTACACCGATTCGTGCACGATGTGGCGCCCGGTCGTCATGCAGACCTGGCCCTGGTGCAGGAACGACCCGAAGGCGCCGGCCGAGGCAGCTGCGGCGATGTCGGCGCCGGGCAGCACGACGAGCGCGTTGTTGCCGCCGAGCTCGAGGTGGGCGCGCTTGAGGTTGCGGCCGCAGGCCTCGCCGACGGCGCGGCCCGCCGGGGTCGAGCCGGTGAACGAGACGACGTTCACTTCGGGCGCCTCGGTCAGTGCGGCGCCCGCGTCGGCGCCGCCGGGCAGCAGCTGCAGCACGCCCGCCGGCAGACCGGCCTCCTCGAAGGCCCGCATGATCGTGACGCCGCCCGCGACAGGGGTGCGGGGGTCCGGCTTCAGGATCACGGCGTTGCCGAGGGCGAGCGCCGGGGCGACCGAGCGGATCGACAGGATCAGCGGGAAGTTGAACGGCGAGATGACGCCGACGACGCCCGAAGGCAGGCGCCGTGCGAACGACCAGTGATCCTCATCGGAGGTGAGCACATCGCCCATGGGGTGATGCGGCAGCGCCGCGCCGTCGAAGCATTCGTTCGAGGCGACGAGGGTCTCGAGCCCGGCCTTCGGGGCGATCGCACCGGTCTCGCGCTGCACCCACTCGCCGAGCTCCTCCGCGTTGCGCACGAAGAAGTCGCCCGCGGCCCGCAGCACCGCTGCGCGCTCGGCCGGCTTCTTCGCGGCCCACTCCCGCTGCGCCTCGGCAGCACGGGTCGCCGCGGCGAACACGTCATCGGCGTTCGCGAGGCCGACCTCGGTGAGCTTCTGCAGCGTGCCGGGCTCCATCACATCGATGGTGCCGCCGGCCGCGACCGTCCACCCGTCGGTGTACACCTTTCCGCGCCACCGCTCGACGTCCATCGCGTCTCCGCGGGGCTCTGCCGATGCATTCTCTGACATGATTCCTCCTTCTTGCTGGTCTGATTACGAGTCAAGCCGCACCCGGGTGCGGCTCACAAGGGGCCTACTGCACGAACGACGGCAGCCAGGTCGCGAGCTGCGGGAACACGAACAGGATCGCGAGCAGGACGAGTTCGACGACGACGAAGGGCCAGACCCCCTTGAACACCTCGGCCGTGGGGATGCGCGCCGTGCCGGCGACGACGAAGCAGTTGATGCCGACCGGCGGCGTCACCATCCCGATCTCGATGAGCTTCACGATCATGACGCCGAGCCAGATGCCGTCGAAGCCGAGCTCGGTCGCGACCGGGTAGATGAGCGGCACGGTGATCACGAGGATCGAGATCGACTCGAGCGCCATGCCGAGCGGCAGCAGGAAGGCGAGCAGGATCGCGATCACAAGCCACGGCGGCACGTCGAGGCCGCCCACGAAGTCGCCGATCGACTGCGGCACGCGCGCGACGACAAAGAACAGCGAGAGCAGCGCCGACGAGAAGACGATCGCGAACACCATGCTCGTCGTCTTCGCGGTCTCCTTCAGCGCATCCACGAACTGCGCGACGATGGTGCGGATGCCCTGCCTACGGAATTCGAGCACGAGCATGATGAGCGCGGCGAGGGCGCCGATGGCGGCCGATTCGGTGGGCGTGAAGAAGCCGAGGTAGATGCCGCCCATGATGATGGCGAAGATGATCACGAGCCGCACGAGGCCGCGCCAGGGCAGGCGCGTGCGTTCGCCGGCCTCGCGGGCGTCGGCGATCGCGGTGCCGAGGGCGTCGTCGAGGCCGGCACCGCTCGCACCGCTGCCGGCCGACGCGCCGACGAGCGCGCCGGGGCGCGCCAGGGTCTCGGCCAGTGCCGGCATCTTGCGGGTGCGGATGAGTACGTAGACCGCGAAGGCGACGGCGCTGAGCACGCCGGGGATGATGCCGGCGACGAGCATCTCGCCGATCGGCTCCATGGTGAGGATCGCGTACAGCACGAGGAACAGGCTCGGCGGGATCATGGCGCCGATCGTGCCGGCGACGGCGACGAGCGCGCCCGCGAGGCTCTGGCTGTAGCCGGAGCGCCGCATCTCTTCGACCGACAGCTTCGCCATGGTGGCGGTCGTGCCGATCGTGGAGCCCGACACCGCCGCGAACCCGGCGCACGCGGCGACGGTCGCGATGCCGATGCCGCCCGGGGTCTCCCGGAAGATGCGGCGGGCGATGGCGAAGACCTGTTCGGCGATCTTCGCCTTCACCGCGAAGACGCCGAGCAGGATGAACATCGGGATGATGGTCAGTGTGAAGCTGGAGGTCTGCTCGTAGGCGACGGCCGCGAGCGTGTTGGTGACGAACGATTCGCCCCGCAGCAGGAACAGGCCGGCGGCTCCCGAGACCGCGAGCGACAGCCACACGGGCAGGCGCAGCAGCAGCAGCACGAGCAGCAGCGCGACGACGACGGGCACGGCGAGTGCGGCGCTCATGCGTTCTTCTCCGTTCGTTCCGCGCCCGAGGCCGCGGCGACGCCGGCGGCGTCATCTTCGATGGTCGGGACGGCGGCGGTCTCGGGCCGCGGGTCGCCCGTGGTCGGGTCCCACTCGTCCTCGCCGAGCAGCAGCCTGCCGCGCAGGCCGAGATAGGCGTTGATCAGGGCGATGACGAGGAAGGCGATGAGGCCGATCACAATGATCCACCGGGCCGGGTAGACCGGCCATTCCATGAGCCCCTGCGTGACCTCGCCGCGCTGAGTGCTCTGCACTGCGCGCTGCCAGCACGCGTCGATGAACCAGACGGTCATCGCGGCGCCGAGCAGCCACATCGCTCCGCCCATGCGGCGCGATACGCCGGCCGGGAGCTTCGACGACAGCAGGTCGACCGAGACGTGCGCGTTCGTCGCGCCCGCATAGGCGAGCCCGAGGAAGACCGTCGTGACGAGCAGCGTCTCCGTGAACTCGAGCAGGCCCGCGATCGACTGCCCGAAGAAGTTGCGCGAGATCACGTCGGCGGTGATGCCGATCATCATCGCCACGGTCGAGATCGACCCGAGGGCGCCCAGCGGGCCGGCGATGGCGCCGGCCGCGCTGCGCAGCACTCGCTCGGCCCGGTCGGGCGGCGCGCTCTGCTGAGTTTCCATGTGCTTCGGCTCCCGGTCGTTCGGGTCAGCGGGTCGCGCAGGCGATCGCGGGATCGACCTGCGTCGAGGTCGCCTCGTACTCCGCGAGCTTCTCCTTGTACGCTGCGAGGTAGCCCTCGGCGTCCTGCAGGCCGTCCTTCTCGGCCGCGGCGATCCACTTGGCCTCGATGTCCTCGCTCTCGAGCGCGGCCCTCCACTTCTCGGTCTCGGCGTCGTCCCACTGCTTCAGGTCGCCGACGGTCTCGAGCAGCTGGTCGCAGTGGCCTTCGCCGGTCTCGGAGTAGATGCGGGGCGCGGCCTCGCGCACGAACTCCTCGGTCACCTCGTCGACGACCTGGCGGATGTCTTCGGGCAGGCCGTCGTAGACGTCCTTGTTCATCCACATGCCGATGGTGGTGTAGGTGCCGACGCCGGGGTCGGTCCACTCGGGCAGGATGTCCTTGAGCTGGTATGCGATCGTGCCGTCGAGCGGGAAGCCGGCGGCGTCGGCGACGCCGCGCTGCAGACCTTCGAAGGTCTCGGGGGCGGTGAGCGCGACGCTCGAAGCGCCGGCGGCGTCGACCGCCTGCTGCGCGTACTGGCCGGCCATGCGCAGGCGCAGGCCCTCGAGCGACTCGACCGAGTTCAGGTCTTCATGGCCGCCGAGCAGCAGTCGCCCGGGCGGAATGTGCGCGAGGGGCTGCAGGCCGTTCTGTTCCCAGAGCGCGGCCGCGCCTTCGTGCTCGGTGCCGAGGTCGTAGATCGCGTTCGCCACGACTTCGCTGCCGGGACTCAGGAACGGGATGCTCGCGACCGAGGCCATCGGGAAGAGCTGCGATGAGTAATCGGTGAGCGTCTGGCCGACGTCGGCGCGGCCGTCGCGCACGCACTCGGGAATCTCGGAGGCGCTGCAGAGGGTATCGCCCGCCGCGACGTCGAAGGTCACGCGACCGTCGGTGCGATCCTCGATCTCGGCGTACCACCAGTCGGCCATGTACTCGCTGATGCTGTTGGGGCTGGCCCACGAGGCCACGTGCAGCGTGATGGTCTCCCCTTCTGCGCTGCCGCCCGCTCCACCGCCGCACCCGGTGAGGGCGAGCAGAGCCGCCGCTGTTCCTCCGACGAGCGCCGCTGCTCGACGTTGCATCCTCTTCATCGTTCTCCCTTTCCTCCGCCCCCTCGGGCTCTCGGTCTTTCTCTGGTTCGTCTGGACGTGTCCGGGAGGGCGCCGCCCGCCCGGCATGGCTAGTTCTCGCGCACGATCTGCACGTCGATCAGTACCGGCCCCTCGGCGTCGAGGGCCGCGCCGTACGCACGGCGGAACTGGTCGACCGTAGCGACCCGGCTCGCGGGCACGCCGTATCCCTCGGCGATCGCGACGAAGTCGATCTCGCCGAGCTCGAGGCCCGGCACCGACGAGGCGCCCATGCGCTTCGTGAATCCGGCCAGCGCGCCGTACCCGGCATTGTTCATGATCACGAAGACCACTCCGGCACGCCTGCGCGCGGCCGTATAGAGCGCTGTGATGCCGAAGTTCGCAGAGCCGTCGCCGACCGTCGCGACGACCCGCTTCGCCGGGTCGCCGATCGCATGGCCGACGGCGACGGGCAGGCCGAAGCCGAGGCCGCCCGAGGCCGGGAAATGGTACATGCCGGGCCGATCGATCGCGACGCGCTCGAAGTAGTCGACATCGAGGCTCGTCGTCTCGTTCACGTAGACCACGTCATCGCGCACGAGCTCGTTGAGCGCGTCGAGCACCTGGGTTCCGGTCATGCCGGCGTCCGAGAGCGTCGGCGGGGTCATCGCCCGGCTGCCGCGCTCGCCGCGCCGCGACCCGCGATCCGGCACCTCGCGCGCGAGCCCGCGCACCGTCGATGCGACGTCGGCGACGAACGAGCGCCCGAACGGGGCGCGGGTCGCCTCGCCGGCGTCCTCGGTCACCTGCATCAGCGCGACGCCGGCTCCGAGGTACTCGCTCGGCTCCCAGCGATGGTAGCGGAAGACCGGTGCGCCGATCACCACGACGAGGTCGTACCCCTCGAGCGCATCGCGGATCGATTTGATGCCCGGCACGAGCGCGCCGGCGAAGTTCGGGTGCGTGGTCGGGAAAGCGCAGCGATCGGGCGACGGTGCCGAGAACACGGAGGCGTCGGCGCGTTCGGCGAGCTCCATGGCCGCCGTGTAGACGGCGGCATCCTGGACCGCGGCGGCGTCGACCTGCGGACCGAAGACGATGGCGACCCGCTCGGCCGCAGCGATTGCCGCGGCGACCTCGGCGACGGCACGGCCGCGCTCGCTGGTGTCGACGACCACGCTCCGCTGGGTCAGCAGCGCGTCGCTGTCGAGCGCTTCGGCCTGCCAGTCGTCGAGCGGCACCGAGACGTAGACGGGGCCGGTCGGCGCGGTCGTCGCCTCGAGCAGCGCCTGCGAGAGCGACCGCGGCACGTCCTGGGGCGAGAGCGGTTCGTGCGAGTACTTCACGAGCGGCGACGGCAGGGTCGCGGCTTCGGCGTTGCCGAGCATGACCCGCTGCCCTACCGTACGGCGCACCTGCTGCCCCGCGAGCATGACGAGCGGGGTATGGCCGTTCTGCGCGTTCGTGAGGGCGCCCATGGCGTTGCCCGTGCCCGATGCGGCGTGCAGGTTCACGAGCGCCGCTGCGCCAGTCGCACGCGAGTAGCCCTCGGCGAGGCCCATCACGACCTGCTCGTGGAGCCCGAGCACGAAGTCGAAGTCGGCCGGGAGGTCGGCGAGGAAGGGGATCTCGTTCGAGCCCGGGTTGCCGAAGATCTTCGTGATCCCGTGCGCACGGAACACGTTGAAGGTCGACTCGAGCACTGACGTCATCGTTCCACTCCTGCGGTTGCTGCGGCGGCACTCGCGGAGCCCGATTCGGCTCCGCTGCCGGCTCACCCCGTGCGGGGTGGCGCTGGATTCGACGCTATCGAGGAATATGCCAAGTTTCTAATAGATGTTGCGTCAATATCTATAGACCCAGCCTATAGAATGGGCAGATGTACCGCCGCTCACACCGGCGTCCCCAACACCGGAGCACGTTCGAGGGCGAACGAGGAGCGACATGGATCTCAACCTCATCCGCATATTCACCGCGGTCTACGAGGAGGGCACGGTCACGGCCGCGGCGAAGCGGCTGCACATGTCGCAGCCCTCGGTCACCCAGGCCATCAACCGCCTCCGGAGCGAGGCGGGCGACGCGCTCTTCACTCGCATCGGCCGCGGCATCGCCCCGACGCGTTCGGCCACCCAGCTCTACCTCGAGATCGGCCACCTGCCCGGCGCGGCCGAAGCGGCAGTGCGCAAGCTGACGCTCTTCGACCCGACGACGACAGCCGAGACCTTCAGCGTCGCGCTCACCGACCTCGGCCAGACGCTCTTCCTCCCCGCACTCGCTCCGGCGCTCGCCCGCGTCGCGCCGCACAGCAGCCTCGTGGCGGTGAACCTCGACATCGACACTGCCCCCGAGGAGCTGCTCGCCGGGCGGCTCGACCTCGCCGTCGCATCGACTCTGCTCACGGGCGACGTGCGCACCTCGGTGCTGCGGCACGACGTCTACTGCTGCGTCGCGCGCGCCGGTCGCTTCACGGGCGAGCCGGGCTTCGACGAACTCTCGGCCCTGCCGCGCATCGTCACCCCCAATGCGCTCGGGCACCAGCTGCTCGAATCGCACATGGCCGCGCCGCCGCCGGGGTCGCTGCACCTGCCCGCCTTCGCGGCCGTGCCCGCCATCGTGGCGCACTCCGACCTCGTGGCCTTCGTACCGCGCAGCATCGCACAGGTCTGGACGCCGGCCTGGCCGCTCGAGGAGTGGCCGCTGCCGGCCGAGCATTTCACGAGCACCGTGCGCGGGCACACGGCACGGCAGGCCATGTCGAACGCGAGCGCGTGGTTCGCGCAGTTCGCGATCGAGACCATCCGCGCGATCCCTTCGGGCAGCGACGCGCACCCCGCCGTCATGGGATAGAGTGCGGTTCCGTGCCCCCGTCTTCCCCGAACGCCCCGGGCTCCGCGGCCGACGAGCGCCGCCCCTGGCTGCTGCTCTTCGTGGCGGTATGCCTCGTCGCAGTCAACCTGCGCATGACGATCACTGGCGTCGGCCCGCTGCTCGATCAGATCGGCGCCGATCAGGGCATCAGCACCGCGGTACTCGGCCTGCTCGGTTCGCTCGTGCTGCTCACCTGGGGGCTCTTCTCGCCGCTCGCCCACGGCGTCGCGGCCCGCATCGGCATGACGAACGCGGTCTCGTGGTCGCTCGCAGTGCTCGCGGCCGGCACGGTCTTGCGGTCGCTCCCCGGCTCCCCCGCGAACCTCTGGGTGGGCACCGCGATCACCGGCCTCGGGCTCGCGATCAGCAACGTGCTGCTGCCCGCGGTGATCAAGCGCGATTTCCCGAACCGCATCCCCCTCGTGATGGGCGTCTACTCGGCGCTGCTCGGCGGGCTCGGCGCGGTGGGCGCGGGCATCGTGGTGCCGATCTCCGAATTCGAGAGCGGCGGCGCGCCGATCGGATGGCGGGCAGCGCTCCTGGCGACCGGCGCGCTGATCCCTGTCGCGCTCGTCGTCTGGATGCGGGCCACCCGGTCGAACGCGCCGCGCCGGGCTGTGGCGAGCACGGAGGCCGGCGAGCCGCAGGGCCCGGGCGGCGATCAAGCGGGGCGGCGCATCTGGGGCGACCCGGTGGCCTGGCTCGTGTCGCTGTACATGGGCACGCAGTCGACCATCTTCTACGTGCTGGCCGCTTGGTTCCCGCTCTACCAGGTCTCGCTCGGGGTGTCGGCGGTCGCGGCCGGCGTCGGGCTCATGATCTTCCAGTTCCTCGGTATCGCGGGGTCGCTGCTCATGCCCGCCCTCGCCCGCGGCGGGCTGCGCCGGTGGCTGCCCGCACTACTGCCCGCATTCGGCACGATCGCCTGGGCGGGGCTCATCGTCGCACCGGCCGCGCTCCCGGCATGGATCGTGATCGGCGGGCTCACCTGCGGCGCGCAGCTCACGATGTCGCTCACGCTCATGGCGACCCGCGCCCGCACGAGTTCGCACTCGACTGCCCTCTCGGGCATGGCGCAGTCGGTGGGGTACCTGATCGCGGGGGTCGGGCCCGCCGTCTTCGGCTGGCTGCTCGGCACGCAGGGCGATTGGGCGCTCGCGTTCACGGTGCTGTGGGCGGCTGCGGCGGTGCAGTTCGCGGTCGGGGTCGCGGTCGGGCGCCGTCGCTTCGTGCTCGACCGTTGAGCCGCGACGAAGGCCGATTCTCCAGGGATCGCCGCCGCCACTGCCGCGAGGACCTGTCGCCGGCGCGGGCCGCATGCGAGACTTCATTACGAAACGGTCTCTTCTGCGAGAGGGTTTTGACGTAGCGGAGATCGCGGTCTAACGTGGATAGAAGGTTTTTTCAAATGTTGGAAAATCCTATGATTCGTCGCGTCGGCGGATCGAGCTTTCGGTGAGCGACCTGGCATTCAGGCCTCGAACGGTTCGAAGGAGAACTCTCATGCGCAAATCTGCAACGCTGCTCGCACTCGCCGCAGCGGGCGCCCTCGCTCTCACCGCGTGCAGCGGTGGCGGCTCCGAGGCCCCGGCCTCGGGCGGCGAGGGGGAGTCGGGCGGGCTCACCCCCATCACCGTCGGCGTCATGCCGATCGTCGATGTCGCCGCGATCTACGTCGGCGTCGACGAGGGCTTCTTCGAGGAGGAGGGCCTCGACGTCACGCTCGAGCTCGCGCAGGGCGGCGCCGCCATCACGCCGGCCGTCGTCTCGGGCGACTACCAGTTCGGCTTCAGCAACGTCACCTCGCTGCTGCTCGGCACCGCCAACGGCGTGCCGCTGCAGGCCGTGAGCGCCGCGAACTTCAGCACCGGCAGCGAGCCCGACATCGGCGCCGTCGTCGTGCCGGGCGACTCCGACATCCAGTCGACCGCCGACCTCGCCGGCCACACCGTCGCGGTCAACACTCTGAACAACATCGGCGACTCGACGATCCGCAACGTCGTCGAGAACGACGGCGGCGACCCCGAGTCGCTGCAGTTCGTCGAGATGGGCTTCCCCGACATGCCCGCCGCAGTGTCGAGCAAGCAGGTCGACGCCGCGTGGATCCTCGAGCCGCACCTCACCCGCGCGCTCAACGACGGCGCCCGCGTCGTCTCCTGGAATTTCATGGAAACCGACCCCGACCTCATGATCTCGGCGTACTTCACCAGCAAGCCCTACGCCGCTGAGAACCCCGAGGTCGTCGCATCGTTCACGAAGGCGATGCAGAAGTCGCTCGCCTTCGCAGAAGAGAACCCCGACGCGACCCGGGCAATCCTCGATCAGTACACGAAGATCGACGACGACATCAAGGCCGCGATGACGATGCCCCGCTTCGACACCGAGATCAACACCGACAGCGTGCAGCTGCTCGCCGATCTCGCCCTGAAGTACGGCATGGTCGACGAAGCCGTCGACATCACGCAGCTGCTGCCGTAACCCTCCGATGTCGACAGCCAAGTCAGGCGCCACGAGGCCGGGCCTCCCCAACTGGGGGCTCGGCCTGGTGGGCGTCGCCATCATGCTCGTGCTGCTCGAGCTCATTCCGAGGCTCGGCATCATCGATGCCCGCTACCTGCCACCCGTCTCCGAGATGCTCGTGGCCCTCGGCCAGGCCGCGTCGACCGCGGAGTTCTGGAAGCAGCTCGGCAGCACCGTCTTCACCTGGGGCATCGGCCTCGCCATCTCGCTCGTCGCGGGCGTCGTCATCGGCGTACTCCTCGGCACCGTCGGTTTCCTGCGCGAGTTCACCGCTTCGACGGTCGAGTTCCTGCGCCCCGTGCCCTCGGTCGCGCTGATCCCCGTCGCCGTGCTCACGCTCGGCACCGGCATCCAGTCGACGCTGCTGCTCGTCATCTACGCGAGCTTCTGGCAGGTACTCATGCAGGTCATGGCCGGTGTGCAGGATGTCGACCCGGTCGCATCCGACACGGCGCGCTCCTACCGCTTCCGCCCCCTCACCCGCATCCGCACGGTGATCTGGCCCACGACGCTGCCGTTCGCGATGACCGGTCTGCGCCTCGCCGCCTCCGTTGCCCTGATCCTCACCGTCACCGGCGAGCTGCTCATCAGCGGCACCGGCATCGGCGGCGCCCTCGCGCTCTCGCGCGAATCGGGTCAGGTCGCCCCCATGTACGCCTACGTCATCGTCGCCGGCGTGCTCGGCGTGCTCGTCAACCTGCTCGCGCGCGTCATCGAGCGCCGCACACTGTCGTGGCACCCCTCGATCCGCATGGAGGTGAACTCGTGACCACGACCGTTCTCAAGACCATCGCGAAGCGCGGCAAGAAGCCGAATCGCGCAGCCGGCGCGATTCGACGCATCCTGATGATGATCGCGCTACCGGTGATCCTGCTCGCGATCTGGTGGTTCGCCTCGGCGAACAGCACCAACTACCTGAACCCGCCGCTGCAGACCACCTTCGCCGAGTTCGGGCCGACCTGGTTCGGCGGCGACTCGTTCGGCGAGACCCGCTTCATGAAAGACGTGATCCCGAGCTTCTGGCGCATCATCGCCGGCTTCGGCATCGCGCTCGTCATCGGCATCGTGCTCGGCATCGCGATCGGATCGTCGCGCAAGCTCCGCGCGACCGTCGAGCCGGTGCTCGAGTTCTTCCGCGCGATCCCGCCGCCCGTGCTCGTGCCGATCTTCATGCTCTTCATGGGCATCGGCGACAGCATGAAGATCGCGGTCATCGCGATCGGCTGCGTGTGGCCGATCCTGCTGAACACCGTCGAGGGCGTGCGCGCGCTCGATCCGGTGCTGAAGGACATCTCGATGAGCTACCGCTTCACCTGGCACGGGCGCCTCTTCAAGCTGATCCTGCCGGGTTCGAGCCCGCAGGCCGTGACGGGCGCCCGCCAGGCGCTCTCGATCGGCATCATCCTGATGGTGATCAGCGAGATGTTCGCTGCGAAGGACGGCCTCGGTTTCTCCATCGTGCAGTTCCAGCGCAGCTTCGCCATCCCCGAGATGTGGGGCGGCGTGATCCTACTCGGCCTGCTCGGCCTGTTCTTCGCTCTCGTCTTCCGCGTCGTCACCGGCGCCATCCTCAAGTGGTACTACGGGTACCTCAATACGCAACGCGGAGGTGCGTAAACCATGACCGACTCCACTCTTACATCCGCGACTCTCGAGGTCCGCGATCTGGGCAAGACCTACACGGGTCGCGGCGAACCGGTCGAGGCCATCCAGCGCCTCGACTTCACGATCGCCGCCGGCGAGCTCGTCTGCATCGTCGGCCCCTCGGGCGCCGGCAAGACGACGCTGCTGCGCTGCCTCGCGGGCCTCCTCGCCCCGAGCCGCGGCGAGGTCGTGCTCGCCGATAAGGTCATCTCGGGCCCGCCGCCCGGTCTGGCCGTCGTACTGCAGGAGTACGGCCGTTCGCTGTTCCCGTGGCTCACCGTCGCGCAGAACGTCGAGCTGCCGCTCAAGGAGAAGAAAGTGCCCGCGGCGAGGCGCAAGGAGCTCGTACGCGAAGCGCTCGAGGCCGTGAGCCTGCCCGACGACGGCGACAAGTACCCCTGGCAGCTCTCGGGCGGCATGCAGCAGCGCGTCGCGATCGCCCGCGCGGTCGCGTACGAGCCGGCGGTGCTGCTCATGGACGAGCCGTTCGCTGCCGTCGATGCGCAGACCCGCTTCGAGCTCGAAGATCTGGTGCGTTCGCTCTGGGAGCGGCTGAAGGTCACCGTGGTATTCGTCACGCACGATATCGACGAGGCGATCTACCTCGGCGAGCGCGTGCTCGTGCTCTCGGGCCGCCCGACGATCATCCTCGAGGACGTGAAGGTCGATCTCGGTGATCATCGCAGTCAGCTCGAGACCCGCAGCCACCCCGAGTTCTCGCGCCTGCGCACGCACGTGTACGAGCTCGTGCAGGCCGCGAAGAAGGGCGCCCGCTCGGTGGCGGAGGCCGGCCTCTCGCACTGACCCGGAACGCTTCTCCGGAAGCCGCCGGTCCATATGGGATCTGCCGCAGATCTGTCGTTCCTCCCGCGGAACGGCCCGATCTTCGGCGGATCCCATATCTATTGGCGTCAGGGATCGCTCCGCTCTCGCGTGACTTCTGCAATGATTGACTTTTTCAATGGAATACGATCTGATAGAACTACCGCAAACGAAGGAGTTTTCATGACACTCGCCGGCAAGGTCGCCATCGTCACCGGATCGGGCCGCGGCCTGGGTCTCGCCTACGCGCAGGAGCTCGCCCGGCAGGGCGCGTCCGTCGTCATCAACGACGTCGACGCCGCCACCGCTGCGGAGGCCGTCGCCTCCATCGAGACCGTCGGCGGCAAGGCCACCGCGGTCGTCGCCCCCGTCGGCCCGACCGAGACCGCGCAGCAGCTCGTCGCCGCCGCGGTCGAGACCTTCGGTCGTCTCGACATCCTCGTCACCAATGCCGGCGTGCTGCGCGATACCGTGCTCTGGAAGATGAGCGACGAAGACTTCGACCTCGTCATCGACGTGCACCTGCGCGGCACCTTCACCTGCGTGCGCGAGGCCGCCGCCTACATGCGCGAGCAGGGCGAGGGCGGCCGTATCATCGCGATCGGCTCCCCTACCGGCCAGCGCGGCAACTTCGGCCAGACCAACTACGCCGCCGCGAAGGCGGGCATCGTCGGTATGGTGCGCACGTGGGCGCTCGAGCTCAAG
The DNA here is from genome assembly GCF_053567315.1 of Leucobacter sp. GX0328. Lineage (NCBI taxonomy): Bacteria > Bacillati > Actinomycetota > Actinomycetes > Micrococcales > Microbacteriaceae > Leucobacter > Leucobacter sp. GX0328. Next base: position 1,258,062 of record NZ_JBSGPC010000001.1, on the reverse strand, counting down.
AGGGCCGGGATCACCGCCAACGCCGTCATCCCCGTCGCCGCGACCGCGATGACCGCCACCGTCCCGTACTTCCACGCAGCAGTCGAGGCCGAGGCGCAGGGCGAGGTCATGCCCGCGTTCTTCCGCCACGATCTCGGCTTCGGCGACGCGGGCGATGTCGCACCGCTCATCGCCTACCTCGCATCCGACGACGCCACGGGCGTCACCGGCCAGGCCATCGGCGTGGGCGGTGACCGCCTGCAGGTCTGGGGCCATCCCGAGCCCGTCGCGACCGCATACCACGAGGGCGGGTGGGACGCCGAGGCGTACGCCGGCGGGGGCGGCGCGCTGATCGGCGAGAACGTGCAGTCCGTCGGCGAGAAGTTCCCGGCTCTGCCCGACGAGCTGCAGCCCCCGGCCCGGGCGTAGGCTCGAAGCCCGGCACTCGCGCAAGGAGACCGACGATGACCCGTTACGAACCCGCGATCGACGTCGACGAGCTCGTCGCGATCGACATGCACGTGCACATCGAGATGGATGCGCACGGCCAGAACTCGCTGCCCGACGACCTCGCCGAAGCCGCGGCCGCGTACTTCAAGAACGGCGGGCTGCAGCCCGAGCTCGACTCGGTCGCCGAGTACTATCGCGAGCGCAAGATGGCCGCCGTCGTCTTCACCGTCGACGCGACCACGAACCTCGGGCACGCGCCGATCTCGAGCGCGGACATCGCGGAGGGGGCGGCGCGCAACAACGACGTGCTGATCCCCTTCGGGACGGTCGACCCGCACCTCGGCGCCGAGGCCGTCGACCGGGCCCGGCGCCTGATCGAGGAGCACGGGGTGCGGGGCTTCAAGTTCCACCCGACGGTGCAGGGCTTCGACCCGAGCGACGACGCGTACTTCCCGCTCTATCGGGCGCTCGAGGAGGCGGGCTCGATCGCGCTCTTCCACACCGGTCAGACCGGCATCGGCGCGGGAATGAAGGGCGGGCGCGGCCTGCGTCTCGGCCTCTCCAACCCGATACTGCTCGACGACGTCGCGGCCGAGTTCGGCGACCTGCAGATCATCATGGCCCACCCCTCGGTGCCGTGGCAGGACGAGGCGATCTCAGTCGCCACGCACAAGCACAACACCTGGATCGACCTCTCGGGGTGGAGCCCGAAGTACTTCCCCGAGAGTCTCGTGCGCGCCGCCGGCACGTATCTCAAGAAGCGGGTGCTGTTCGGCAGCGACTACCCGATGCTGAGCCCCGACCGGTGGCTGAGCGACATCGAGCAGACGAAGCTCAAGCCCGAGGCGCTGCCCGGCATCGTCAAGGACAACGCCGTGCGCCTGTTGCGATTGGGCGGTGCGGCATGAGCACCGGCGGGCTACGCGACCCCGAGATCGCACCGCACGGCCCCATCGGCATCGACCCCTTCCAGTTCGCGGCCGGCCGGCTCAGCGATGCCGCGCTGGCATCGCTCGGACGCCTGCAGCGCGCGCTCGACGACGAGGTGAAGCCCCTCATCAACGAGGCCTGGGACACGGCCACGATGCCCCCCGGCATCATCGGCGCCCTCGCCCCGCTGAAGCTCATGGAGCCCGAGGGCGTGACCGCCGAGGAGGCGGCCTCGTCGCTCTACAAGGGCTTTCGCACCTACGTGCTCGCCCGCACCGACGTCTCGGTCGCGACCGTCTACAACGCGCAGGCCGGGCTGTTCCGCGCCACCGTGCAGCAGGGCGGTTCGCCCGAGCAGGCGGCGGAGCTCGACCCACGCATCCGCGACTTCGACCTCACGGGCGTCTTCGCCCTCACCGAGCCCGAGCACGGCAGCGACATCGCCGGCGGTATGACGACGTCTGCGACCCGTCACGGCGACGAGTGGGTGCTGAACGGGCACAAGCGGTGGATCGGCGGCGCCGTGAGCGCCGACGTGATCGCCGTGTTCGCCCGCGACACCGCCGACGGTCAGGTCAAGTGCTTCCTCGTGCCGCGCACCGCCGATGGCGTCGAACTCTCGACGATCACCGGCAAGGTGTCGCTCAGGCCGATGCAGAACGCCGACTTCACGCTGACCGATGTGCGCGTGCCCGAGAGCGCGCGCCTGCAGCGCATCGACTCGTGGCGCGATGTCGCCTCGATCATGGGCACCCTGCGCGCCGATGTCGCCTGGATCGCCGCGGGTCTGCAGGCCGGCGCCCTCGAGGCCGCGACGCGCTACGTGCGCGAGCGCGAGCAGTTCGGCCGCCCGCTCGCGGGCTTCCAGCTCATCCAGGAGAAGCTCGCCCGCATGGCGGGCAATGTCGTCGCGTCGCTGGGCATGGTCTGCCAGATCTCGGAGCTGCAGGACCGCGGCGTCTTCAGCGACGCGAACTCGTCGCTCGCGAAGATGTGGACGTCGCTGCGCGCCCGCGAGACGGTCGCGCTCGCGCGAGAGGTCGTCGGCGGCAACGGCATCGTCGTCGATTACGACGTCGCCCGTTTCTTCGCCGATGCGGAGGCGGTGTACTCGTACGAGGGCACCCATGAGGTGAACTCGCTGATCGTGGGCCGCGCGCTCACCGGCGCCTCCGCCTTCGTGTAGTACGGCACCGCAGTCTCCGCGAAGCCGAAAGCCTGCAACGATCGCATCGCTGACGAGAAGCCGACTTCATTGCGACTCGACAATTCCGATGTTAAATGTTTGACATTTGCCATCTGCGCGAGAAGAATTGATCCGACTTCCCGAAACACGCCTCCGATCAAGAAGGGTCACATCTATGAGTCTCCATAGCCCGACCCGGAACGTTCCTCTCGCCACCCAGGCCGTCGTTCAAATGCGTCAGCTCATCGCCGATGGGGAATGGCCGGTGGGGTCGAAGATTCCCGGCGAGTTCGAACTCGCCCGGGCCATGGGCATCAGCCGCGGAACCATTCGAGAGGCTCTGCGTTCACTCGTGCATGCGGGGCTGCTCGAATCCCGCGCCGGCGACGGGACATACGTGGTCTCTGGCAGCGAGATTCAGGCAGTACTTCGTCGGCAGATCGGCAGGTATCGCGTCGAGGAGGTCTACGAGGTTCGCGACCTTCTCGAGGTTCGCGGTGCCAGACTCGCGGCAATGAACGCGGACGAGGCCGATCTCAGCGCACTCAGGGCCTCGCTCAGCGCCCGCAATTGTTCTGAAACCACCGCGGATTATGTGCGCCATGAAGTCGAGTTCCATCGCGCGCTGCTCCGCGCGAGCAAAAATCAGCTTCTCGCAGACATGCACGAGAGCATCGACGACCTGGCCGGCCACATCTCGGACATGGTCAGTACGCTCTCCAGCCCGTTCGCCGTCGAGAACAGCGAGCTCAATCTCAAGCACGATGCGCTCGTCGATGCGATCTCGGCGAGAGACCCCGACCTCGCAGAGCGCATCGCTTCGGAGATCATCCAGCTCGCCCGCCGATCCCATGCATCAGGACGCAGCTAGACGCATCGTCAGCTCTGGCGGTAAGCGCGCAGTGCAGCGCTCCCGGCGCCCCGAGGCACACCCCCCTCCCGGAAGGAACGTCAATGAAGACATCACGAATCTGGCAGACTGCTGCGGCCGCCCTGTGTGGGCTCGTACTGCTGTCGTCCTGCGCATCGGAAGGCGCGCCCCAAGACGATGCAGCACCTGCTTCCGGTCTTGAGACCATCAGGGTCGGCGTGCTCAGAAGCGTTGCCGACGCACCTTTCGTCCTGGGAGACGAGAACGGCATATTCGAGAAGCACGGACTCGATATCGAACTCGAGAAGTTCAACGGCGGCGCAGCCATGGTACCCGCGGCGCTCTCCGGGAGCATCGACATCGGCGACGGGAACCTGCTTTCGGTCGCGATCGGCGCTGAGCAGAACGTTCCGGTACAAGTACTGACCTCCTCGTTCATCGTCGATTCCGACCCGACGGCCGACATGTCGTCGATCGTCGCATCCACCGACTCCTCCATCGAATCCGCCGCGGACCTCGCAGGGAAGACCGTCGCGATCAACGCGCTGGCGAGTATCAGCGAGCTCGCTGTACGCGACGCGGTCGAAGCCGCCGGGGCAGATCCCGAATCCGTGCAGTTCGTGGAAATCGCTTTTCCTGAGATCCCGGCCGCCGTCGAGACCGGCAACGTCGATGCTGGCTTTCTCGTCACGCCATTCCTCGAACTCAACGCGGACAAGCTGAAGCCGATCGCACATCCCTATTCCGAACTGTACGCCGGCGAAGCGGTGGGCGGATACTTCGCCGCCAGCGGATGGCTCGCAGAGCATCCGCAGACCGCCGAGAAGTTCATCGCAGCAATGGCGGAAGCCGCTGAGTACACGAATGCGCATACGGATGAAGCCCGAGCTTCGCTTCCCGGCTATCTCGACCTCCCGGAGGAGGTCGTGTCCGAGATGCCGATCCCGGTATTCGGCGGCGGGCTCGTCGAAATGCCGAAGATCGCCGGCAGCGCGAAGCGGTACGGCATCCTGACAGACGGCCCCGACTACTCGACTCTGTACTGGAAGGGATAAGAATGTTCACGGTAGACAACCATCTCCATGTCGGAGAACCGAACAAGCACGTGTCCGCGTGGGTGTACTCGGAACTCCGGAAGAACTGGGACGATCGCGGAAATATCTACAATACCGGCCCGATCTCCGGCGAGAAGCGCGATACGCTCGGCCTCGTCGACACGCTCGACGCGACCGGCGTCGACCTCGGATTGATCATGGCCGGCGACTGGAACCGCGTGCTCACGCCCGAACAACGGCCTTACAACGTCAGCAACGACTACGTCGCCAGCGTAGTACGCGAGTCGAACGGCAGGCTGCTCGGAATCGCGAGCGTTGACCCAGTAGCCGACCCCTGGGGTGCTGCCACCGAGGTCGAACGCATGGTCAAGGAACACGACTTTCGCGCGATCAAGCTGTTCCCGACATACCAGCACTACGACCCACGGGATCCTGCGGTGGAGCCCGTCTACGAAGCCGCACAGGCGCTCGATGTTCCCGTGCACTTCCATATGGGCTGGACGCCGGTGGCCTCCGCGAAGATGGATTTCCAACGGCCTTGGCTGCTCGACGACGTAGGCCGCAGGTTTCCGAACCTCAAGGTGGTGATGTGCCACCTCGGCAATCCCTGGACCGATGAAGCCGCGGCCGTCATCGCCCGGCACGAGAATTTCTTCGGCGATGTGAGCGCCTTGGGGTTCTGGCATCCGCGCAAGGTCTATCAGATCATCCACGACTTCGGTTGCCTCAACCCCTACGACAAGTTGCTGTACGGCTCGGAGAACCCGTTCTCGACCGGATATCTCGACACGATCAGGAACCTCGACCGGATCGGCAAGGAGATGGGCCTCCCCGGTATCAGTGACGAGAACCTTGCGAAGATTCTCGGCGAGAACGCGCGAAGCCTGTACAAGATCACCGACTGAATCGACGTCGCCGGAGCCCTCTTGATACAACGGGCTCCGGCGGGCGCCAGCCGGGATCTCAGCGCGCTCGTCGGATGGAGACGCCGGCGAGCACGAACGAGAGCAGAGCGAAACCCGCCATCGCGATGAGCGTCGGCAGCGCCGTGCCCGTGCCGAAGAGCCCGCCGAGCGGGGTGCCGATCGCGGCGAAGAGGAACTGGCTGAACCCGACGAGCGCCGACCCCGCCCCCACGACGCCGACCGCCTGCGCGACCGCGAGCGCCGACGACGTCGGCATGATCATGCCGGTGCCGCAGGTGAAGCTCGCGACGACCACGAGATAGGTGCCGAACGGGAAGACGCCCGTGAGCACCAGCACGATGCCGAGGCCCGCAGCCGACAGCTGCACGGTCTGCCCGGCCCGGAGGGTCGCGACGCCGCCGAACCGGGGCACGAGCCTGCGGCTGACCCACGCGCCGCACATGAACGTCGCCGACGTCAGCGCGAAGGTGAGCGAGTAGCCGAGGGGCGAGAGCCCGAAGACGTCCTGCACGATGAACGACGACGCGCTGATGTACGCCATCATGCCGGCATAGGCCAGCCCGAAGGCGCCGGCGAAGCCCGCGAACAACGGCGTGCAGGCGAGCCGTTTCAGGTTGCCGAGCAGCCGGCCCGCATGGAATCTCTGCCGGTGGCCGTGCGGGAGGCTCTCGGGGACGGCGAGCACGGCGACCGCGAACATGCCCGCCGTCAGCACGGCTAGGCCGGCGAGCGGGGTGCGCCAGCCGCCGAGCTCGGTGAGCCAGCCGCCGAGCGGGTTCGCGACGGCGGGGCCGAGCGCGATCATGACGAACAGCGTGCCGTACGCCCGCGCGGTCTCGGCGGGCGGCAGCAGGTCGGCGATGACGGCCCGTGCGAGCACGGCGCCCGCGGAGCCCGCGAAGCCCTGCACGAAGCGCGCGGCGATGAGCAGTTCGATCGACGGGCTCATCGCGGCGGCGCAGGCGCAGGCGGCGAAGACCGCGAGGCCGACGATGAGCGTCGGCCTGCGGCCGAGCGCGTCCGACAGCGCGCCGATGACGAGCTGGCCGAGCGCCGCGCCGAGCATGAAGGCGGTCAGCGTCAGCTGCACGATCGACGGGCCGACGGCGAAGTGCTCGGCGATCCCTGGGAATGAGGGGAGGTAGAGGTCGGTCGACAGCGACGCCGCCATCGACACGTACCCGAGGGCGATCATGAGACCCGGCGAGATGCGCCCGGAACTCCCGACGTGCGAGGGTGCGCGCATCAGCATCCCCTCCGCGGCGACCGCCGTCTCACCGCGCCCTACCCGTACTGCCGGCGCAGGTCGGCCTTGCGGATCTTGCCGCTCGCCGTGCGGGGGAACTCGTCGATGAACTCGACGCGCTTCGGAATCTTGTACTTCGCGAGCCGGCCGGCCAGGTGCGCCATGATCGCGGGCCCGTCGGGCGTCGCGCCGGGCTTCAATTCGACGACCGCGAGCGGCACCTCTCCCCACTTATCATCGGGCACCCCGATGATCGCGACGGCGCCGACCTCGGGGCGCTCCATCACGATCGCTTCGACCTCGGCCGGGTAGATGTTCTCGCCGCCCGAGATGATCATGTCCTTCAGGCGGTCGGAGATGTAGATGTAGCCGTCCTCGTCGAGGTGGCCGATGTCGCCCGAACGGAACCAGCCGTCGATGAAGGCCGCCTCGGTCGCCTCGGGGTTCTGCCAGTACTCGGAGATGACGTTCGGGCCCATCATGCAGATCTCGCCGTCGACCCCTGCCGGCACCTCGGCGCCGGTCTCGTCGATGACGCGGATGTCGCTGAAGAAGTGCGTGAGGCCCGACGACCCCGGCTTCTCGCGCGTCATCTGCGGCGGCATCGCGGTCGCACCGGGAGAGGTCTCGGTCATGCCGTAGCTGGCCGCGAAGGCGAGGCCGCGCTGCTCGTACGCTTCGATGACGCGCAGCGGCACGGCCGATCCGCCGCAGGTGAGCCCGGTGAGGCTCGAGATATCGGTGGTCTCCCAGGCCGGGTGCTCCTGAATCAGCTGGAACGTGGTCGGCACGCCCGAGAGCATCGTGATGCGTTCGGCCTCGATGGTCTCGAGCACGTGGCCCGGGTCGAACTTCTCGTGCAGCACGAGCATGCCGCCCTGCAGGAGCGACGGCAGGGCGCCCATGCCGAGCGCCGCGACGTGGAAGAGCGGCGAGATCAGCAGCACGCGATCCTGCTTCGTGATCTCCTTGTCGACGATCGCGTTGAAGCTGTTCCAGGTGAAGTTGCCGTGGGTGAGCACGGCCCCCTTCGGGCGCCCGGTGGTGCCCGAAGTGTAGAGGATCATGGCGCGGTCGTCGAGACCGACGAGCACGTCGTACCGCTCGGTGCCGGCATCGCGCAGCACGGCGTCGTAGTCCTCGACGCCGTCGGTCGCGAGGTCGCCGCCGGCCTCCTCGACCATCATTCGGCGCGTGACGCTGGTCGCGGCGCTGCCCGCGAGGGCGACGCCCTGCAGGTTCTCGTGGAAGATGAGCACGGTCGAGCCCGAGTCGTCGAGCGCGTACTCGATCTCGGGGGCGGCCAGGCGGGTGTTGAGCGGAACGAAGATCGCACCGAGGGTCGCGACTGCGAAGAGGGTCTCGAGGAAGGCCGGATGGTTGTTGCCGAGGTACGCGACCCTGTCGCCACGCGCGACGCCGCCCGCGAAAAGCGCGTTCGCAAGGCGGTCGATGCGCTCCGCGAACACGCCATAGGTGATGCGCTGGTCACGGTACACGAGAGCGATGTCGTCAGAGTAACGGGTCGCTTTGCGGGCGATCCATGTGCCGATGCCTTGATGCTGCACAGCTGTGTCCTTCGGTGGTGCCGGCCGTCGCGACGAAGGCCCGGCACCGCGTCGCAGCACTGCCGGGCCCTCGGGCGGATTACTTGAAGATGACCTTGTCGAGGTCGGGGGCCTCTTCGATGACGCCGTACTTCACGGCGAGGTCGTTGAGCTGTTCGAGCATCTCGCGGTTGAGGTCGCCCGACATGTACTCGAGGTTCACCTTGTCGACGACCGCGGCGTCCATGCCGGTGAAGTCGACGATCGCGGCGCGGAACGCGTCGGTATCGCTCATGGCGAGGTCGGCGGACTCGGTGATTGACGTGGCGAAGGCCTTCACCACGTCGGGGTGCTCATCGGCGAACTTGCCCGAGGTGAAGGTGACCATCGTGTTGAGGTTGTCGATGATGCGCAACGGGTCGCCGAGCTGCTCGATGCCCTCGGTGGCCTTCGCGCCGCTGAGGAAGGGCTCGGGGATCCAGGCCGCGTCGATGTGGCCGCTCTCGAGCTGCGCGGTCTGGTCGGGGAAGCCGATCTCGGTGAAGTTGATCTTCGAGGGGTCGCCGCCATCGGCCTCGACCTGCGCCATGATGCTCAGGTCGCCCAGGCCCTTGAAGACATTGACCGCGACGGTCTTGCCCTCGAGGTCCTTCCACGACTCGATGCCCGAGTCGCTCTTGACGACGACGGCCGAAGGCGCCTGATCCTCGGGATCATCGGGGCTCTGCACGTTGCTCGAGTAGCCGGTGACGATGCGCATGTCGATGCCTTGGCTCGCCGCGAGCAGCACGGCGAGCTCGTTGCCGACCGCGAACTCCATCGAGCCGCTCGAGACGGCGGGCAGCAGGGCGGTGCCGCCCTGCCCGCTCTGCAGCTCGACCTCGAGGCCGTTCTTCTCGAAGATGCCCTCGTCGATGCCCATCTGCACGACGGCGGAAGGGGCGATCGGCAGGACCCCGACGGTGACCCGGGTGAGCCCGTCGCCGCTGCTCTTCGCCGCTTCGTCGGATCCGGTGGACCCGCCGGAGCAGGCGGTCAGCAGCAGGGCCGTCGTCGCCGCGAGTGCGGCGGCGACGGCAAGACGCTTCTTCTTCATATTCAGTGACTCCTTTGTTACTGAGCGGTTCTCGGGGTTCGAGAGGGTTGGGTGGTGCTGATACGGCCGGGAGGTCAGGCGTAGAACTGCTGCAGGCTGCGCGCGACGACGGCGGGCTTCGAGCCGCCCTCGATCTCGATCGTGACGTCGATGACGAGCTGGGTGCCGCCCGGCACCTCGTTCGCCTCGGCGATGACCGCGGTCGCGCGGATCTTCGCGCCGACCTTGACGGGCGAGATGAAGCGCACCTTGTCGAGGCCGTAGTTCACCTTGGTGCTGACGCCGTCGACGTCGAAGAGCTCGGTCTGCAGCGGGATGAGCAGCGACAGGGTCAGGAAGCCGTGGGCGATCGCGCCGCCGAAGGGGCCGTCGGCCGCGCGCTCGGGGTCGACGTGGATCCACTGGTGGTCGTCGGCGGCATCGGCGAACTGGTTCACCCGCTCCTGGGTGATCTCGAACCAGTCGGTGTACCCGAGGTCCTTGCCGACGTAATCGGGCAGTTCCGCGTACGGAATCATCGTGGTCATTGACGCTCCTTCGAATCAGATGGTTTCATGAAACAGTAAATACTTGAAAAAGTCAACCATTATGAACTTCCAGTATTTCGGAGTTGGAGAATACAATGAAGCGCATGACCACCACCGCACCTTCGACGGAGAATGCGGCCACCGCGACACCTCCTGCTCCCTCGCACGGCTCGTCGAGCTCCGACCGGCTGTGGGACACGCAGGTCGGCAAGGATCCGGCATTCCTGCTGGCCCGCGCCAATGCACTGTCCCTGGCCCGCATGCACGATGTCCTGGCGGAGTTCGGGCTGCAGGCGCGCTCGTATTCGCTGCTCGCCATCGCCGCGGCCGACGCGCGCCCGTCGCAGCGCGAGCTCTCCGAGTTCCTTCGCCTCGACCCGAGCCAGATCGTCGCACTCATCGATCAGCTCGAGCGCCGCGAACTGGTGCGCCGCGAACCCGACCCGAACGACCGCCGGGCGAAGGTCGTCATCGCGACCGATGCCGGGCGCGAGCTCGCCGACCGCGCCCGCAGCAGAGTCGTCGAGAGCGATCAGGGCTGGTTCGCGCAGCTGCCGAGCGCCGACGACCGCGACGCGCTCTTCCTGGCGCTGCGCACGCTCGCCGACCCCCGGTTCTGAACCCACCGCCCGCCCGCCCCGCTCAGCTGGTCTCGATGACCACCCGCGCGGGCCGGCCCGGGCAGCCGCCCGCCATGCGCGAGACACAGCAGCACATCTTCTTGTTCGGCGCCTTCTGCCGCTCCGAGTAGAAGACGTCGCGGTGATCCACCTTGCCCTCGACCTGCAGGATCTCGACCTCGCAGAGCCCGCATTCGCCGCGCCGGCAGTCGAACATCATGTCGACCCCCGCGTTCTCGAGCGCCTCGAGCATCGACTCGCCCGCCTGCACCTGCACCGTCACGTCGTACTGCGGCACGCTCACCTCGAACGCCTCGGGTTCGTACCAGCCCGAGTTGCCGAAGGTCTCGAAGCGCAGCGCCGTCATGTCCCGCTCGCCGCGCTCCCACGTGCGCTTGATCTCCTCCATGAGGCGGATGGGCCCGCACATGTAGAGCTCGGCGTCGCGCGGCACCGATTCGATCAGGCCAGCGACGCTCATGCGCCCGTGCCGGGCGGTGATGTGCGGCACGAGGCGATCGCCGTGCTCCTCGGCGAGGCTGTCGAGGTACGCCATGCGCTCGGGCGAATTGCCGACGTAGTGCAGGGTGTAGTCGGCGCCGAGGCGCTTCAGCAGCGTGGCCATGCCTCGGATCGCGGTGATGCCGACGCCGCCCGCGACGAGCGCGTACGACGGCGCGCCCACCCGCAGCGGGAAGTCCTGCAGGGGCTTGGTGATCCGCAGCCGATCGCCCGCCGTGAGGCCGTGCATGAAGCGCGAACCGCCGCGCGACGTCGGCGACTCGTAGACGCTGAGCGCGATGCGGTCACCGCTCGCACTGGCGCCCGCGATCGAATACGAGCGCTCATCGCCGCGATCCTCGAGCTCGACCGCCACATCGACGTGCTCGCCGGGTTTCACCGGGGTCGGGCGCTCGGGGCTCAGTTCGATCCTGAGCACTCCCGTCGCGATCTCCGTCGCCTCGACGACCGTCGCCCACTGCCATTCGGACTGCTTATCGGCCACGGCTACGCCTCTGCCCCGGCAGCGGCGGGCGCCTTGCCGACCGAGCGGAAGCCGCGGGGGGCCGCGGTCGTAGAGCGCCCCTCGGCTTCCATCGCCCGCTCGAGCATGCGGCGCACCCACATGCCGCCGGCGTCGATGTTGAGGCTGGTGAACTCGTAGTCGGGGTTCAGGTCGATCGCGTCCTGCTGCGCCTTCAGCATGCGCTCGTCCTCGCCGAAGACGCCGTGCACGCCGTCGCGCAGCTGCGTCGTGATGAGCTGGCTGTCGAGGCGGTAGTTGCGCTGGAACGACCAGAAGTAGTGGCAGCTGCGATCCTGCTCGGGGCTGATCGTGTTCATCACGTAACCGTTCACGCCCTGCGAGCGGTCGCCCTCGGGGGCTCCGGTGCCGGCCTTCGCGACGCCCACGTCGATGCAGATCGTCGACGGGTAATAGCAGTGGATGATCTGCCAGCGGTCGACCTTCCCGTCGAAGCCGGGGAACTTGTCGCGCATGTTCTTGAGCCAGAACGGCGGGGCGTCGATGTTCCGCATCCACCGGGTCACGGTCACCGAGTCCTCGGTATGCGTGACCTTGAACTCCGACTCGCTGAGCTCCTCCTGCCCGATCGAGGAGCTGTGCACGAACTCCTCGTGCGTGAGGTCCATGAGGTTGTCGAGCACGAGCTGGTAGTTGCAGGGGGCGTAGATCGTGCGCCCGTCGCCCGTCCAGCCCTCGGCATCCATCTGGTGCATATCGGGAATGGTCGCGGGGTCGGCGAGGGTCGGGTCGCCGAGCCAGACCCAGACGTAGCGGTAGCGATCGACGACGGGGAACGACGGCACGGTCGCCGACGGGTTCAAGGTCTCCTGCGCCGGCATGCCGGTGCAGCGACCTGCCGAGTTGAAGCGCAGGCCGTGGTACGGGCACTGGATCTCGTCGTTGCCCATGAGCTTGCCCTGGGAGAGCGGAGCGAGGCGGTGCCAGCAGGCATCGGCGAGGGCGACCGGGCGCCCGTCCTGCGTGCGGTAGATCGCGAGCGGGCGGCCCGCGATGGTGCGCGCGAGGATCCCCTTCGCGGTGACCTCGTGATCCCACGCCGCGACGTACCAGCCGTTCAGGGGGTACGACAGCAGCTTGGCCACGGTGGACGACGATTCGGCATTCATTGCGAGCTCCCTTGCTCAGTCGACGGCTTCCTGTCGAAGATGTGCAATAACTATATACATAGCTATTTGGTTTTGCGCAAGAATATGAGTCACGACGAAAGGAACCACGCAGTGAGTCTTCGCTCGGCGCTCCTCGCGCTCATCTCGGCCGGCCCGCTCACCGGGTACGACGCGGCGAAGCAGTTCAGGGGTTCGGTCGGCCACCTCTGGCACGCCCCCGATTCGCAGATCTACCCCGAGCTGCGCAAGATGCAGGCGGAAGGGCTGCTCGAGGCCGAGCAGGTGCCGTGGGGCCAGAAGCAGGCGACGAAGACCCAGTACTCGATCACCGATGCGGGGCGGGCCGCGCTCGCGAGCTGGCAGCGCACACCGCTCAGCTACGCGCCCGAACGCGATCAGGCCCACCTGCTCGCCGCGTACTTCGAGTGGGGCGATGCCGAGTCGGCGCGCGAACGGCTCATCGAGCACCGGGAGGCGTTCCGAGAGGTGAAGCGCGTCGCGCAGCGGCAGATCGACGAGATCAGGGATCGCACGAGCCCCGCGATCCAGCGCCGCTTCGCCGTGACGGATCCGGCCGACAGGGATCGCGTGGCCGCCTTCAAGACCTTCGCCTACGAGGGCAAGATCTCGCGCGCCGACACGGAGATCGCGTGGGCCGAGCGCGGGCTCGAGCTGCTCGACGAGCTCGACGGGTAGCGCCACCGGTCCCGGGTCCGGCAGCCGCCCCAGCGGTTTCCCACTCGCCCGACGAAGAGCACAAGCATGCCGCCGCGCCCGCCTACCTGCGGTGGATCGACTTGTACGAGACGTACTGCTCGAGGCCCTCGATGCCGTACTCCACGCCGAGGCCCGAGTCGTGCCGACCGCCGAACGGCGCGGCGTGGTTCGAGGCGAAGAAGTTCACGCCGACCGACCCGCTGTCGACCTGCTCGGCGATCGCGAAGGCCCGGTCGGGGTCGGCCGAGAAGACGATGCCGCCGAGCCCGAACGGGGTGCTGTTGGCGAGCTCGATGGCCTCATCCTCGGTCGCGTACCGCTGCACCGTGACGACGGGGCCGAAGATCTCCTCCCGGGCGACGCGCATCTCCGGGGTGACGTCTGCGAGCACCGTCGGGGCCACGAAGAAGCCCGGCCCCGGCAACGGCTCGCCGCCCGTCGCGAACCTCGCACCCTCGGCGCGCGCCGATTCGAGGTGCTCGAGCACCGACTCGTACTGCGGGCGGTTCGCGACCGGGCCGAACACCGTCGACGGGTCGAACGGATCGCCCTGCGGGCTGCTCTCGACCACCTCGGTGATGCGCGCCACGACCTCCTCGTACCGCGACTCGGGCGCGAGAATGCGCGTCGAGATGTAGCAGGTCTGCCCCGTGTTGCGCATGCTCGAACGCACGAACACCTCGGCGAACGCGTCGAGATCGACGTCGTCGAGCAGGATCGCGGCCGACTTTCCGCCGAGCTCGAGCGTGACCGGCCTCAGCAGCTCGCCGCACGCCGCGGCGATGCGGCGGCCGACTTCGGTCGACCCGGTGAAGGCCACCTTGTTCACGAGCGGATGCTTGACGAGCACGTCGCCCATGCGGCCCGGGCCGGTGATGAGGTTGACGACTCCGTCGGGTACGCCGGCCGCCGCAGCGGCATCCACGATGTGCCGGATCGACAGCGGGGTGGGCGAGGCCGGCTTGATGACGACCGAATTGCCGGCGAGCAGCGCCGGCGCGAGCTTGATGACGACGAGGTTGATCGGGAAGTTCCACGGCGCGATGAGGGCGCAGACCCCCAGCGGGTCGCGGCGCACGACGCTTCGCCCCGTGCCGTTCGGGAACTCCCGCACGTCCTCCTGTTCGAGGTGGCCCGCGAGCGACGCGTAGTAGCGCAGGATGCCGGCGGCGTTCGCGGCGGCTCCTCCGGATTCGGCGACCGGCGAACCGTTCTCGCGGGTGTTCGTCGCCGAAAGCTCGTCGGCCCGCGCCTCGACCTCGTCGGCGAAGCGCAGCAGCACCTCGGCGCGCGCGCTCGGCCGCATCCGCGCCCACGGCCCCTCGACGAAGGCGGCACGGGCGGCCTCGACTGCGGCGTCGACGTCTGCGGCGTCGCCGGCGGGCACGCTCGCCCACGCTTCGCCGGTGGCGGGGTCGACGACGTCGATGCGCTCGGTGCCGTGCGAGGGCACCCAGGCGCCCCCGATGAACTGGTCGGTCGGGTGCCACGTCGACTCGCGAGGCCCGCCGGGCTCGATGCTCGACGCCGCCGCAGCCGCGCCCGCCCCGCTCATCGCAGCACCGCCGTCTTGAGCAGCGCGTCCGAGCGATCGAGGTCGGCGTTCGCCATCTCGATGGCGGCCTCGCTGAGGAGCTCGGGCACGATCTCGGACCTGAGACGCGCGGTATAGGTCGCGGGGTCGAGGCCGAACCAGCCCGACGCGAGCGCGATGCCTGCATGATCGAAGCGCCAGAGCCGGTCGGCGTCTCGTACGAGCGCGTCTTCGAGCGTGTGCGCCACCGGCCGGGTGTCGTGCCCGTCGATGATGGCGCAGACGGCCTCGACGAACTCGGCGTCGTAGCCGAGCGGCGGCAGCACTTCGCGGGCGATCTCGCAGCCCTGCTGCTCGTGCTGGTACCGGATGTCGGCCTTGCGCCAGTCGCCGGTGAATCCCTCCGAGAGGATGCGGTCTTCGTCGACGCGCCCCCAGCCCGTGTCGTGCAGCAGGATGGCGACCCGCACGAGCAGCGCATCGGCCTCGGGGTGGGCGGCGAGCAGTCGCTCGGCGTAGGCCAACGAGATCGGCAGGTGGATGTCGTTCGAGCGCGCCCGCGTCTCGGGTACGACGGCGGCCCAGATCGGGTCGAGGTCGTCGCCCGCGGCGGGGGTGCTCGCAATGGGCGAGGTGTCGACCGGCCCCGCGGCCCGGATCGGCAGCTGGGGCAGAGGATGCGTCTGCATGGTGGTCACTTCCCTAGGAATTCTGCGACGCCGCGAGCAGCGTCTTCAGCGGGGTCGCCGGGTCGGCGACGGCTTCGGCGGAGAGGTTGATGCCCTTGGTGAGCGCTTGGCGCACCATCATGAAATCGAGGGGCGCGTTGATGCAATCGGCCGCGATGAGCCGGTCGCCGCGGTAGTAGAGCAGCGAGAACTTGTTCGGGCCCTCGGGGCTGCGGTCGACGACGCGATCGTAGCCCGTCGAGACGCCGGCGATCTGGAGCTTGAGGTCGGCCTGGTTCGACCAGAACCACGGGATGTTCTCGTACTCGGCCTGGCGTCCGGTGAGCGCGTAGGCCGCGACCTTCGCCTGCTCGATCGCGTGGTTCACGCTCTCGAACCGCACGCGCTCCCCGTCGGGCGCCCCCGGGATGGGGTTCGGCAGGTTCGCGCAGTCGCCGATGGCGAGCGTGCTGCCATCGGATGCGGTCGCGTACCTGTCGACGACGATGCCGTTCGACACCTCGAGGCCCAGCTGCTCGGCGAGCCCGGTGTTCGGGATCACACCGATGCCCACCAGCACGATATCGGCGGCGATCTCCTCGCCGCCCGCCCGCACCGCGCGCACCCGGCCGTCCATCCCGACGATCTCGTCGATATCGGTGCCGAGGCGGATGTCGATGCCCTGCCCGCGGTGATGACGCAGGATGAAGTCGGACGTCTCGGGGCCGACGGCCCGCCGCACGAGCCGGTCGCCGCGGTCGATGAGCGTCACGGTCTTCCCCATCGAATGCAGGCTCGCGGCCGCTTCGATGCCGATGAAGCCGCCGCCGACCACGACGATGCTCTGGGCACGTGCGACGCGCGCCTTGAGGTCGAGGGCGTCGTCGGCGTTGCGCAGGTAGAGCACGCCGTCGAGCATCGCGCCGGGCTTCTCGAGGTGGCGGGCGCGGGCGCCCACCGTCAGTGCGAGGCGGTCATACGCGAAGGTCGCACCGGTGGCCGAGATCGCGGTTCCAGAGCCGTCGGGCCGCTGGTCCAGCCGCACGATCCACTCGCCCTTGACGACCTCGATACGGTGCTCGTCCCAGTACTCCTGCGTGCGGAAGATGAGGGATTCCTTCGAGATCTTGTCCTGCAGGAACTCCTTCGAGAGGGCCGGTCGCTGGTACGGCCGGTGATCCTCATCGCCGAGCAGCCGGATCGGAGCCTCGTAGCCGAGCGCTCTCAGCGACACCGCGAGCTGCACGCCGGCCTGCGACGAACCGATGATGAGCAGGCCGTGCTCGGCCGATCGAGCGGGCGCGGTCACGATCAGACCTGGGTCTCGGGCAGGGTCACGTGCAGATCGGTGCCCTCTTCGATGCGCAGCTGGCAGCTCAGGCGCGAGTTGTCCTGGCGGTCGACCGAGGTGCCCCAGAGCATCTCGTCCTCCATCTCCTCCATCGGGGCCAGCGAGGCGAGCTGATCCTCGCGCACGAAGACGTGGCAGGTGGCGCACGACAGGGATCCCCCGCACTCGGCGACGATGCCCGTGATGCCGTTGCGCACCGCGGTCTCCATGACGGAGTCGCCGACGTTCGCCGCGATAACGGTCTCGGCGCCGCTCGAATCGGTGAAAGTTACCTGAGGCATGACTGCTCCTTTGCTTCGTTGCTTCGTTGTCAGATGAACTGCCGGCCGCCGTCGACGACGAGGGTCTGGCCGCTGATGAAGGCCGCGTCGGGGCCGGCGAGGAAGAGCGCTGCGCCGACGATGTCCTCGGGCGTGCTGGCCCGGCGCAGAGCACCGCGATCGACGCCGTAGCTGTCGGCATCGGCCATGTGCCCGTAGCTCGCCTCGGTGAGGGTGAACCCCGGGGCGATCGCATTGACCGTGATCTCGCGCACGCCCAGCTCCTTCGCCATGACCCGGGTGAGCGCGATGACCGCCCCCTTCGACGAGACGTAGTGCGCCCACTGCGCCGACCCCGACATGACAGTCGCCGAGGCGATGTTGACGACGCTCGAGCCGGCGCCGAGGTGCGGGCTCGCGGCGCGGGTCATGAGCCACGGACCCTTCGCGTTCACCGCCATGACCCGATCCCATTCGGCCGGGTCGAGCTCCTCGATCGAGGCGCGGGTGATGCCCGCGTAGAGGGCGGCGTTGTTGACGAGCACATCGATGCGCCCGCCCCCGAATTCGGCGACCGCGGCGGCGACCTCCTCGGTCGAATCCACCGAGGTCACGTCGAGGCGGCCGTGCCAGGCGCGCCCGCCGGCGTCGGCGATGAGCGCCGCGGTCTCCGCGGCGCCCGCCTCGTCGACATCGGCGACGGCGACGGCGTAGCCGCGCTCGGCGAATCCCAGGGCGAACGATCGCCCGAGGCCGCCGGCCGCGCCCGTCACGAGGGCGGTGCGGCCGGCCGCTGCGGATGCCTGCGCCATGCCGGTCACCCCTCGAGCACTTCGACGCGGCCGGCGTTGCCGTCGACGCGGATGAGCTGGCCGGTGCGGATGCTCGTCGAGCCGTTGCCGGTACCCGTGACCGCCGGGAGGCCGTACTCGCGGCAGACGATGGCCGCGTGGCTCATCATGCCGCCGATATCGGTGACGGTGGCCTTGATCTTGCCGAACACCGGCCCCCACGACGGTGCCGTGATGGTGGCGACGAGGATCTCGCCGTCCTGCACCTCTCCGAGGTCGTCGGCGTGGTAGACGACGCGCGCGCGGCCCTCGACGAGGCCCGGCGATGCGGCCATGCCCTTGATCGCACCGCTGTCGTCGGCATCGTCGTCTTCGAGCCAGGTCTGCACCTGCTCGGTCGTGATGCCCCAGAGCATCTGGGTGAACGGCTCGGTGATCTCTGCGGGCGGCGTGCCGAGGGCAGGCTGGGGCCGCTGGCTCTGCAGCGCATCGACGATCTTCGCGCGGCGGGCGATCTCGGCCGGCCAGTACTGCGGGCCGACCGAGTCGCAGCCGACGGCCCAACCGGTGACGTAGTCGAAGAGGGCGTCGCGCACCTCGTTACGGGTCAGGTAGAGGATGTCGCTCTCGTCGTCCCAGAACCCTGCTGCGACGAAGACGCGCCCGAGCTCGCGCACCTTCCGCCAGAAGACGCCCATCGTCCAGTGCTCGATGTAGAAGTTGTGGTTCTCGACGTAGGGGTAGGCCGTCGCGGCGAGGCCGCACTTGGCGTCGAAGACGGCCGCGTTGTCGGCGTCGAGCATGCCGCGGTACTCGCCGATGATGCGGTCGCGTTCGGCGATCAGCTCCTCCTTCGGGCGCAGGATGGTCTGGCCCGCATCGACCCGGCGCATGTAGTCCCTGATGTAGCCGAGCGGGATCTCCTGGTACTCGTTCCAGTACTTGTCGTGCCCGTAGAAGCCGTTGCCGACCGTGAAGTTGAACCAGGGATCCTGCGCCTCCTCGTAGCGGGCGAGCCAGCGCTCGCCGCCGGGCAGCGCAGCGACAGCCCTAAGGGTGCCGGCGACATCGTCGGTGTTCTCGAACGCGCTCTGCAGCCCGAGCTCCGAGGCGAGCGTCGCGAGCGTCTTGAGCTCGTCATCGGGGCGGAAGAGCTCCATGTCGACGCCCTGCACCATCTTGGCGATGGCCTGATCGGGGATGCCAGGGAAGGCCTCCTTCGCGAAGTTGAAGAAGTCGAGATAGGCGAGGTAGCCGAGGTTCAGGAACTCGAAGTGGTACTGCCAGTTCTGGTAGGCGAGCTGGATGAGGCGGTCGTAGCCCTCGAGCAGCACCTCCGAGCCGTCCTTCGCTGTGCCGTTCTCGATGTCTTCGAACGGCACCATGTCGGGCAGCGTCGCGAAGCTCAGCGCCTCCATATCGGCGATCGTGCCGCGCACCTTGATGCGCCAGTCGTCGAGCAGGCGCTCCCAGTTGCCGAAGTAGTGGCCGACGCGGCGTTCGAACTCGGGCACGCGGGCCGCCATGTCCTCGGGCGCCACGGCCACGGGACTCATGTAGAGGTAGCCGAGGTGCACCTTGAACTCGATGCCGTTGGCCGGCGGGATGAGCAGGTGGCGCGTGTTGTACTGGCCGAGGCACTTCACGGCGAACTCGCCGCCGATCGTCTCGAACGGCTTGTACGCGGTCGGCCAGTGCTGGCTGTCGCAGAACCAGAACTTGTTCTCGGAGCCGTCGCCCTCGCGGAACGGCAGGTAGTAGGGATAGAGCTGCTCCCATCCTTCGGCACCCTCGGGCACGGGGATGTCTGCGGCGCTGGGGAACGATTTGAGGGCGTGTGCCGGGGATTCTGACGTCATTGTTCTGATCCTGTTCGTAAGGTGATGTGCTTATGGGAGTTTGATGGAGCCGGTCAGCATCGAGGTGAGGCTGCCCACGCCGATGGTCGCGGTGACGGGCTTCGCCTCCTGCGGCTTCGAGGAGTGCACCGTCTCGGGGCGAGCCTGGAGCAGCAGCAGGTTCTCGCCGTCGGGGAGGTCGTTGTCGATCGCCCATTCGACGTCCTGCGGAGTGCCGTAGTGCTGCTCGGCGCGCTTGGCGAGCTCTGCGACCGCTCGCACTTCGGCGTCGCTCAGGCAGCGCACAGTGCGGCGCGCTTCTTCGACCGGCCGTTCGACGAGGCCTTTCTCGCCCGCGACCGGCACCATCTCGATGTGCTTGTCGCCGATGTGCTCCTCGATGATGCTGAGCATCACCTTGTCGAGCATCAGGTTGTCGGGGGTGACGAAGCCCGAGACGACGGCCTCGCCGATGCCCCACGAGGCGTCGATGACGACCTTCGATCGGTCGCCGGTGCTCGGGTTCAGCGTCATCGCGACGCCGGCGGTGCGCGCCGACACCATCTTCTGCACGGCGACGGCCATCGACAGGCCCTCTTCGGGGATGTCGTTCTTGAGCCGGTAGGTGATGGCGCGGCTCGTGTAGAGCGAGGCCCAGCACTTGCGGATGTGCTCGCGCATCTCGGTCTCGTCGGTCAGCCAGAGGTAGGTGTCCTGCTGACCGGCGAAGCTCGCGTCGGGCAGATCCTCCGCCGTCGCCGAGCTGCGCACCGCGACCGGCACGGGCTGCGGAAAGCGGCCCTGCAGTTCGGCCCAGCCGGCCGAGACGGCGTCGTGCAGCGCCTCGGGCACGGGGCTCTCGCAGATGCGATCCCTGATCGTCTGCGAGATGCGGTCGATCACCCCGACGTCCTCGGGATCGAGCCCTTCGAGCGCGCCGACGATGAAGCCGGCGACGCCCGATTCGGTGACGAAGCGGTCGTAGGCCGCGGTCGTGACGGCGAAGCCCGGGGGCACGGGCATGCCGGCCGCGGTCATCGTGACGAGCGAGGCGCACTTGCCGCCGAGCTGGTCGTGGTCGGGCGCGATCCCCGCATCGAAGAACTGCACGTAACGGGTGTCGATGGCGTTCATGCCGCCGCCTCCTCGGTCTCGGCCCAGGTCACGGGCACCTCGAGGGGCACTCGGAACGAGAGGTTCTCGCGGAAATCGATGTCTGCGCCGTCGGCGAGCCGCAGCCCGGGCAGCAGGCGCGCGGTCTCTTCGATCGCGATCTTCGCCTGCAGCTTGGCGAGCATGTTGCCGAGGCAGTAGTGGATGCCGAAGCCGAAGCTCAGGTGCTCGCGCGCGTTCTCGCGGCCGATGTCGAAGGCCTCGCCGTCGGCGAAGCGCTCGGCGTCGCGGTTCGCCGAGCCCATGACGAGCAGCAGCTCGGCCCCCTCGGGGATCGCGACGCCGCCGACCTCGGTGTCCTTGAGCGCCTTGCGCCGCCAGGCGACGATCGAGCCGCTGTAGCGCAGCACCTCGTCGACGGCCGCGGCGATGCGGCTCGGGTCGTCGACGATGCGCTGCCACTGCTCGGGGTGGTCGAGCAGCACGCGCAGCGAGTTCGCGATGAGGGTCGTCGTCGTCTCGTGCCCGGCGAAGAGCAGGCTGTACACGACCGAGGCGATCTCGTGGTCGCTGATCTCGTCGCCCGCCTGCTGCGCGCGGATCATGTCGCCGACCAGCGTGTCGCGCTCGTGCTCGTGGGCGTCCGCGACGAGACGCAGGCACTCCTGCCAGTAGTCGACGAGATTGTGGGCGTGCGGAATCTGCTCTTCGTCGGAGAGGTCGCCCCAGGTCATCGCGGCCCGCGAGTCGCTCCACTGCTTGAAGAGGTCGACCTGGTTCGTGTCGGCGCCGATGAGCGTCAGGATCGTGATGGTCGGCACGTCATAGGCGAGGTCGGCGAAGAAGTCGCCGGTCGCGTCGGGGCGGGCCTTCATGGCCTCGAGACGGTCGACGACGTGCTCGCGGATGGAGGGCTCGAGCGCCTTGAACCGGCGCGGCGTGAAGGCCTTCTGCGCGACCTTGCGGATGCGCGAATGCTCGGGCGGGCGACGGGCCGAGAGGCCCGAGTAGGCCGTGAAACCGCCCTCCTCCATGATCCGCTTCGTCTCCGCGCCGCGCTGGCGCACTGGGGCCTGCGCGTTCTCGCTGCTGAAGGTCTCCCAATCGTCGAAGACGGCCTTCACATCGTCGTACCGGGTCACCACCCAGTACCCCACCCGCTCGTCGAACATGACGGGCTCTTCGCGCCGCAGCTCCGCATAGGCGGGGAAGGGATCCTTCTGCGCGAACGGCTCGAAGCCGTGATGCCCGTGAGCCACGGGGCAGCCGCCCTGCGCGGCGCTCTCCGATGCGGTCATGACCTGTCCTCCACGATCTCTTCTTCGAAAATGCGTCTGCCGAAAGTATGCGTCGCGGCCCACGGAGCGCGAACCGGGGCTTCCACTCAGCGGAAACGACTTGGGTCGTCGCTGGTGACGCCGAGGGAGCCGAGGCGAGGCTGGAAGTTCTGCTCGATGCGCCGCGCGATGCCCTGCAGCGCCGGCAGGTGGTTGGTGAGGCTCGACCACTGGTCGAGCGGGCAGACCAGCCCGATCGCCGCATCCACGATGTTCGGCACCGAACCGCGGCCGACGAGCATCGGTACGGCGATCGAGCAGGCGCCGGTGCGCGCCTCCTCCCCGGCCACCGCGAAGCCCTGATCGGCGATCTCATCGAGCTCTGCGGCGAGCGCGACGGGGTCGACGTGCGTGTACGGAGTCAGGCTCACCAGTTCGCCCGCAAGATAGGCGTCCTTGAACCACTGCTCTTCGCCTGCGAGCAGCACCTTGCCGACCGCGGTCGCGTGTAGCGGCAGGCGGCCGCCGATGCGCGACGCCTTCGGCACGCGCTTGGAGCCGTAGATGCGATCGACGTAGAGCACCTCATTGCCCTCGCGGATGGCGAGGTGGGCGGTCTCGCCGGTGAGCGAGAAGAGATCCTGGATGAACGGCCGCGACGCCTCCCGCAGACGTCGGCTCGCGTTCTGCGCGAGCTCCCACAGGCGCAGCCCGACCTGATAGCGCCCGTGCGCGTCGCGCGCGAGCGCGCCCCATTCCTGCAGCTCGGCGACGATGCGGTGCGTCGTCGATATCGGCAGGCCCGAGCACTCCGCGATCTGCGTGAGCGACAGCAGGGGGCCGTGATCCTCGAAAGCCTCGAACACGGCGAAGATGCGGGAGGCCACGCTCCGCCCCGAGTCGCCGGTCCTCATCCGCTCCGCCTCAACTACCCGCCTCCATCAGCCCAGCGCGACCCGCTCGGGCGCGGCGTCGATCGAGGCGATGGCGGCGAGGCCGCGCGCGAGGGTCCGCGCTGCGTCGGTGTGCACGTAATCCTGCACGCGCCACGAGCAGAGGCGCGCTGCTGTCGCGCGGTCGAGGCCGAACCAGTCCATGACGGTGTCGATGCCGTGCGGGCTCAGGCGCCAGAGCTTGTCGGCGTCTTTCACGATCGCGTCGTTGAGCGACTTCGCCGCCTTCATGCTGTCGTGCGTCGAGATGATGTCGACGATCTCGGCGATGCGATTCGGAGCGAAGCCGAGGGATTCGAGCATGGCGGTCGCGAGGCGCACTCCTTCGCGCTCGTGCAGCAGCACGAGTTCGGGGTCGCCGCCCGCCGGGCTGATCGCCCGCAGCACGAGCTCCCCGGGCACCTGCGACCAGCCCGTGTCGTGCAGCAGGATGGCGGGCAGCACGATGCCGGGGTCGGCGTCGGGCTCCGATGCGCAGAGCGTGCGGGCGAGCCCGTAGGCGTAGACCGTATGGGCGTCGTTGTCCCGCACCTTCAGGTACGGCTCGGCGAGTTCCCAGACGGCGCGGTGCTCGGGCTCCATCGCGAAGATGCCCGTGACCTCTGCGGGAATGAACTGCGCAACAGGTGCGCCGTACTGGTTCTCGGTCGGTTCGAGTTTCGGCAACATGGATCGATCTCACACTCCTTCGTGCCCATCGGCAAGCCGCGTTTCCGCCCAATCGAAACGCTAGCGGATCGCGGGGCCCGGGTCGAGCTCCGCACGTGGCATGCTTTCAGCATGGCGAATTCGGCGAGCGGCGACTCGATGATCACGCGCGTGGTGCGGGTGCTCGAGACCTTCGAGGCCGACCGCACGCTGCAATCGGCGAGCGAGATCGGGCGTCGGGCCGGGCTCCCCTCGTCGACCGCGCACCGCCTCATCGACGAGCTCATCGAGGCCGGCATGCTCGAGCGCGACGAGGATCGGCGCATCAGGCTCGGCATGCGCCTGTGGGAGCTCGCCCTGCGCGGCTCGACGGCGCTGCGGCTGCGTCAAGCCGCGCTGCCCTACATGGAGGCGGTGCAGGCCGAGATCCGCGAGCACACGCAGCTCGCGGTGCTCGAGCAGGAGGAGGCGCTGTTCATCGAGCGCCTCTCGCACCCCGACGCCGGCGCCAACATCACGCGCATCGCCGGGCGCCTGCCCCTGCACGCCTCGTCTTCGGGCCTCGTGCTGCTGGCCTTCGCCCCGGCGCGGGTGAGGGATCGCCTGCTGTCGGCTCCGCTCGCGTCGGTCGGGCCGGCGACGATCACCGACCCCGACCGTCTGCGGCGATCCCTGGCCGAGATCAGGCGCACGGGGCTCGTCGTCGCACCCGGCTCGATCGAGTCGGTGTCGACGGGCGTCGCGGTGCCGGTGCGCGATGCGGGCGTCGTGATCGCGGCGCTATCGGTCATCCTGCCGCGGGATGCGCCGGTCGCGGGAGCTGTCGAGTCGCTGAAACGGGCTGCCGCGCGCATCGAGGAGCAGCTGCGCGCCAACCGCCCCTGATCGCCCGCCGCTCGGTCGTTTCTCATTGATTGGGAAGAATGTGCGAGCGGGCGCACGACATCGCACACTGGCATCAGACCGAGTCGAAGGAGACACCCCATGACCGCAGAACGCACCCGCGTCGCCATCGTCGGAGCAGGCCCCGCGGGCCTCCTCCTCTCGCACATGCTCGCCGAGGCCGGCATCGACTCGATCATCGTCGACTCGCGCGACCGCGAATCGATCGAGTCGACCATCCGCGCCGGCATCCTCGAGCAGGGCACCGTCGAGCTGCTCGAGAAGATCCCGCACAGCCGCGTGCACGAGATCGGCGACCGCCACGACGGCATCGAGCTGCACTTCGACGACGAGGCCCATCGCATCGACTTCAAGACCCTCATCGACCGCAGCGTATGGCTCTACCCGCAGCACGAGGTGCTGAAAGACCTCATCGCGGCCCGCCTCGAGGCCGGGCAGGATCTGCGCTTCGGCGCCCGGGTGACCGCCGTCGAGGGCGCCGAGACCGACTCGCCCCGTGTGCTCGGCACCGACGCCGACGGGAACGACTTCGAGATCGTCGCCGACTTCGTCGTCGGCGCCGACGGCTCGCACAGCGCCGTACGCCCCACAGTCACGGGCTCGCGCTCGTCGGGCCACTTCCGCGAATACCCCTTCGCCTGGTTCGGCGTACTCGCAGAGGCGCCGATGAGCGCGGAGGAGCTCATCTACAGCAACTCGCCCGACGGCTTCGCGCTCATCAGCCAGCGCAGCCCCTCGGTGCAGCGCATGTACTTCCAGTGCGACCCGCTGACCGACCCCGAGTCGCTGAGCGAGAGCGAGATCTGGGACATCCTGCAGCGGCGCACCCCCGGCCACGATCTCAAGGAAGGGCACATCTTCCAGCGCGATGTGCTGCGCTTCCGCAGCTTCGTCGCGAGCGAGCTGCGCCACGGCCGTGTCGCCCTCGTCGGCGATGCCGCGCACACCGTGCCGCCGACCGGCGCGAAGGGCATGAACCTCGCCATCGCCGACGTCGTGCTGCTCAACGAGGCGCTGCGCCGCCTGCTCACGGAGAACGACGCGTCGGGCATCGACAACTACAGCGAGGCCGCCCGCAAGCGCATCTGGAAGTCGCAGCACTTCTCGTGGTGGATGACGAGCATGCTGCACCTGCAGCCCGAGGCGAGCGAGTTCGACCGACTGCGCCAGCTCGGCGAACTGCGCTCGGTCGTCGACTCCGAGGCGGGCAAGCAGTACCTGGCAGAGGCGTACACCGGCTGGCCGCTGCGCACCGACGTCTGAGCGCCGCGAGCTGCGGCCGGCGCCTTCGGCTCCGCACCCTGGCTCCGGGCCCCTGACGCGAGGCCGGCGTAGAGGCGCGGAACGACCGGATAGCGGAATCACTGCACTTCGACTGTCCGGTCGTTCGGCGCCGATACGCCCGTCGATCCCTGGAGCAACACCTCCCCTGAGGCGGTCGCGCCTACCGCTTCGCGGTGATGTAGCGCGGGATCCAGCGCGCGAACCCGCAGGCGCCGGCGAGCGAGATGACGCCGACCGCGGCCGTCGCGATGCCGATCGTAGCGACCCCCGCGAGGGCCGAGAACAGCAGCGGCGCCGCCGCACCGCCCGCATCGCCGATGAGGCGCCACGACCCGAGGAACGGCGCGGGGTCGCCTCTCGGCGACAGATCGGCACCGAGCGTCATCAGGATGCCGGTCGAGAGGCCGTTGCCGACGCCCGTGAGCACCGCCATCGCCGCGTACCAGACCCCGGCGCCCGGGAGGTCGTGCGAGAGGGCGAGCAGCAGGAAGCCGAGGCCCATGATCAGCATCGAAGGCAGCACCGCCATCAGCCGCCCGAAGCGATCCATCACCTGACCGCTCGCGTAGAACAGCGCGAAGTCGATCGCGCCGGTCACACCGATGACGAGCGCGATGGCCTCGGGGTCGAGGCCGAGGGAGACGCCCCACAGCGGCAGCACGACCTGCCTCGACTGGCGCACCGCCGACAGCGCCGAGGCCGAGACGCCCATGCGCGCGAGCACCCCGCGATGGCGCCACATGGTGGCGAGCACCCCGCTCGGGCCGACGATCGGGCCCGTCGCGGTCACGGCATCGGCCGGGCCCCGCGACTCCTGCCGCTGCATCTCGAGCTCGGGATCGGGCCCGAGACCCGCCAGCGCCGCGCAGCCGACGAGGCAGGCGACGAAGAACCAGGCGGCCGACTCCGTCGCGCCCGTGAGGGTCAGCAGCAGGGCGGCGCACATGGGCCCCGCGAACATGCCGAAACGGAAGGTGCCGCCGAGCAGCGCGAGCGCGCGGGCGCGGAAGGCCAGCGGCACGTGCACCACCATGAACGCATGCCGCGCCAGGCCGAACGCCGCCGCGGCGAGACCGATGACGAACACCGACGCGGCGAGCACGCCGAGGTTCGGGGCGAGGCCGATGCCTGCCGCGCCGACGAGCGCCACCACGGCCGCGAGCACCATCGTCTTGCGCTCGCCGAGGCGCGCGACGAACCAGCCGGCCGGCAGATTGCCGCACAGCTGCCCGACGACGAGGGCAGTCGCGATGAACGCTGACAGCGACAGATCGGCGCCCAGCTTCGTCGCGATCACCGGGATCAGCGGCACGACCGCGCCCTCGCCGAGCGCGAAGAGCAGGTTCGGCCCGTAGATCGCCGGAGCGAACCTGAGCAGCACGCTCCTCGCAGAATCCGTCACCTTCGCGTCCTCTCCACTGTTGTGCACCCGCTCCTCGGCCGCTGTCGCGCCGTGAGAACGGCCGCCTCGGCCACGCCCGGGTCAGGCCGCCGCGAAGCTGTGCGCGGCCTTGACGGGAGCGGCGTCGGCCGAGCCGAAGAAGCGCAGCACCGCTTCGGCCCCCGCGACATCGGCGGCGGTCGCGGCGACCGCCCCGGAGAACACGGTGTCGACCGCGCAGTCGGCGGGCATCACGCCGAGTATCCGGATGCCGGGGGCGCCGACCAGCTCGCTCAACTGCTGGAAGCCGAGGTCGACCTCTCCGTCGGCGAGCGAACGGGCGACGGGGATGCCGGGCCGCGCCTGGGTCAGGCGGTCGCCGATCTCACCGGAGAGGCCCCACTCCTCGATCATGCCGACGAGCGCGGCGCCGCTCGGCCCGGTCGAGTATCCGATGCGCGCGGCGCCTCGGAGCGCCTCCCGCAGCGCGGCCGCATCGGCGAACGCCGGCCCCGACGGGGCCTCTGCCGCCTCGACGCCAGGTGCGGGCACCGCGACGGCGACCTGGGACACGACGAGCGGCGTCACCGTCTCGGCGCGCACATGCCCGGCCTGCGCGAGCTTCGAGAGCGCGCCCGATGCGAGGAACACGAGGTCGAACGGCTCGCCCGCGGCGACGCGCGTCGCCGCATCGACGCCGCCCACCGACTCGAGTTCGAGACCGGGAAGGCCCGCCCGCCCGGCTTCGGCGCCGAGGGCCGTCAGCACGTGGCGGGTGGCCATCGACGAGATCGCCCTCATGCCGCGACCTCGAAGGTCTCGGCGTCGACCTCGGCCGACGAGGCCGCGTTGTAACGGGGGCCCGACACCGTCTCGGTGCCGATGATCTCGCCCGCCCGCGCGAGGAGCGCGGCATCGATCGCGAGATCGGCCGCGGCCTCGTTCTCGCGCAGGTGCGCGATGCTCGTGGTGCCGGGAATGACGGTGACGTGGTCGCCGCGCGAGAGCACCCAGGCGAGGGCGAGCTGGCCCGGGGTGCACCCGGCCTCGACAGCGAGGGCGCGCCAGGCCGGCAGCAGCGCGGCATTCGCCGGCCAGTGCTCGGGCTGGAAGCGGGGCATGTTGCGGCGGATGTCCTTCGGGGCGAACTCGGCCGGGTCGTCGACGCCGTCGCTCAGGAAACCGCGCGCGAGCGGCGAGAACGCGACGAACGCGACGCCGGTCTCGCGGGTGGCGTCGAGCATGCCGAGTTCGGGGTTGCGGCTCCACAGCGAGTACTCGTTCTGCACCGCGGCGATCGGCGTCTCGGCCTGCGCCTCGCGCAACCGCTGCACCGACACCTCGGAGAGGCCGATGGCGCCGATCTTGCCGGCGTCGCGGATCTCGGCGAGGGCGCCGACGCTCTCGGCGATGGGCACCTGCTTGTCCCACCGGTGCAGGTAGTAGAGGTCGATGTGCTCGACGTCGAGGCGCCGCAGCGACGCGTCGATCTGCTGGCGCAGCGTCTCGGGGCGGCCGTCGATCTTCTTGACGCCGTCGACGATCGCCATGCCGCACTTGCTCGCGAGCACGACCTCGTCGCGACGCCCGCGAAGAGCCCGGCCCACGAGCTCCTCGTTGCGGCCGCCGCCGTAGAGGGTGGCCGTATCGAGCAAGCCCGCACCGGCCTCGAAGGCGGCGTCGAGTACCGCGAGGCCCTCCGCCTCTGAGGGCGGGGTGCCGTACGCGTGGCTCAGGTTCATGCACCCGAGGCCGGTGCGGGGCAGCATCATGCGAGCTGCTCTTCGAGCGCGCCGAGCACGCGGTAGCAGTCGATGACCTGGCCGAGCGACGAGTTCGGCTCGCGGCCCTCGCGGATGGCGCTGACGAACTCGCGATCCTGCAGTTCGATGCCGTTCATGCTGACCGCGACGCCCGACACGTCGATCTGCTCTTCGCGACCGTTGAACAGGTCGTCGTAGCGCGCGATGTAGGTCTCGGTGTCGCCGATGTAGCGGAAGAACGTGCCGAACGGGCCGTTGTTGTTGAACGAGAGGGAGAGCGTGCAGATCGCGCCGCTCTCGCTCTTGAGCTGGATCGACATGTCCATCGCGATGCCGAGCTCGGGGTGGATCGGGCCCTGGATGGCGTGCGCTTCGACGATCTTGCCGGCCTGGTAGGCGAACAGGTCGACCGTGTGCGCGGCGTGATGCCACAGCAGGTGGTCGGTCCACGAGCGCGGCTCGCCCTTGGCGTTCGTGTTCGTGCGGCGGAAGAAGTACGTCTGCACATCCATCTGCTGCACGTTGAACTCGCCGGCGGCGATGCGGTCGTGCACGAGCTGGTGCGACGGGTTGAAGCGTCGGGTGTGGCCGACCATGGCGACAAGGCCCGACTCGGCGGCGGTTTCGGCCGCGGCGAGCGCGCCCTCCGCATCCGCGAGGGAGTCGGCGAGCGGGATCTCGACCTGCACGTGCTTGCCGGCGGCGAGCACCGCGCGGGTCTGCTCGGCGTGCATGCCGGTCGGCGTCGCCAGGATGACCGCGTCGACGTCGTCGCGCTCGAGGACGGCCTCGAGCCCGACGACGGCGTGCGGCACGCCGTACTTCGCGGCGACGCCGTCGGCCTTCTCCTGCGACGTCGCCGCGACGACGGTCACCTCGGCGTCCTCGATGTTCGCGAGGCCGTCGAGGTGCTTCATGCCGAACGCGCCGTTCGCGCCGACCACTGCAATTCGAATCTTGTCACTCATGCATGTCTCCTGGGGTGTGCCGAGCCGCCCGGTTCTCGGGCGGCTCGGGAGTTCGGATCGCTCAGCTGCGCGTCGCTCAGCTGCCGGGGTTGCTCAACACCAGGTGCCCGACCGCCGTGTTCGAGGCGGGCACGTGGTAGAAGCGGTGGTCGACCGACGGGGCGCTGCCGCCGAACTGGTCGTCCATCGCGCCGCGGGCGATGAGCCAGTCGACGAGCTCGATGCCCTCGGAGCCCGCCTCGTCGACGTACTCCATGTGATGCCACTCGGTGAGGCCCAGCGGGTCGGCGATCAGGTGGTCGAGGAAAGCGTTGTCCCACTCCTCGTTGATGAGGCCGGCGCGGGGGCCCTGGAGCTGGTGGCTCATGCCGCCGGTGCCCCAGATCTGCACGTTGAGCTCGGGGCCGTCCCACTTGTCGAGCGCGCGGCGCAGCGCCTTGCCGAGCTCGTAGCAGCGGCGGCCCGAGGGCACGGGGTACTGCACGACGTTGACGGCGAGCGGGATGACGCGCACGGGCCACTCGTCTGCCGGGTCGATCTCGCCGTAGACGAGCGACAGCGGCACCGTGAGGCCGTGGTCGACGACCATCTCGTTGACGAGGGTGAGGTCGAAGTCGTCCTGGATCACCGACTGCGCGATGTGCGCGGCGAGTTCGGGGTAGCCCTTCACGTCGGGCACCGGGCGCGGGCCGTAGCCCTCGTCGGCGACCGGGTATTCGACGCCCGTGCCGAGCACGAAGGTCGGGATGATCGACGAGTCGAAGGCGGTCGCGTGGTCGTTGTAGACGAGGATCACGACGTCGGGGCGGTTCTCGCGCGCCCACTTGCGGGTCCATTCGTACCCGGTGAACACCTTCTTCCAGTACGGCTCCTCGGTCTTGCCGAGATCCATCGCGGCGCCGATCGCGGGCACGTGCGAGGTGAAGAGCGCCGAGGTGTACTTGGCGGGCGGGTTCTCGCGCATGACCTCGGACTTCTCGCCGGGCTTCGGCGGCTGCCAGCCGTCGAGATCCTTGGCGCGCGCGCCCTCGGGGCGGCGACCGCCGTTCACCATCATGTCGCGGTACGCGGCCTCGGACATGCCGGTCATCGAGCCGGCCATCTGCTGGAAGCTGAGGCCGTGGGTCGCGCCGATCTTCGACAGGAAGTAGATGTTGCCGCCCTCTTCCATCATGGAGTTGAGATCCATGTCGAGCACGGCCTGGCGCTGCTTCGGCGAGAGCGGCCACTCGTCGAGGTAGGCCTCCTGGTCGGCGAGGAAGCGCTCGCGGTTCTCGGGCTTCATCAGCGACATCGAGAACTGATTGAGGTGGTAGCCCTTCCGGGCCATCTCGGCGTCGAAGATGATGGTGCCGGGAACGTCCTTGTACGGTTTGTCGAGTGCCATGTCATGCTCCTTCGGGCCAGTAGAGTCGCGCGGGGTTGTCGACCAGCAGCTGCCGCTGCAGTTCGGGGGTCGGCGCGATCCGGGGGATGTAGTCGACCAGCAGCCCGTCGTCGGGCATGTGGTCCTTGAGATTGGGGTGGGGCCAGTCGGTGCCCCACAGCACGCGGTCGGGGAACTCCTCGACCACGCGACGGGCGAACGGGACGACGTCGGTGTAGGCGTGCTGCTCCCCAGCGAGGGCCCGGGGGCCCGTGATGCTCAGCCGCTCGGGGCACGAGACCTTCGTCCACACATTCGGATTCTCGCGCATGAACCGGAGGAACAGCTCGAAATCCGGTCCGTCCGGATCCTTCGAGACGTCGGGGCGGCCCATGTGGTCGACGACCACGTCGGTCGGGATGGCCGAGAAGAAGTCGTAGAGCTCGGGCAGGTCGGCGGCCTCGAAGTAGATGACCACGTGCCAGCCGAGCGGCGCGATCTTCGCGACGATCTCCTCGAGCGAATCGGTCGGTACGCGATCGACGAGGCGCTTCACGAAGTTGAAGCGCACGCCGCGCACGCCGGCCGCGTGGAGTTCGGCCAGCTGCTCGGCCGTGACGTCGCGCCGCACCGTGGCGACGCCGCGCGCCCGGCCCTCGCTGCGCTCGAGTGCATCGACCAGCGCCCGGTTGTCTGCGCCGTGGCAGGTGGCCTGCACGATGACGTTGCGCTCGAAGCCGAGGTGGTCGCGCAGGGCGAACAGCTGCTCGGCCGAGGCGTCGCAGGGCGTGTACTTGCGCTCGGGCGCGTACGGGAACTGCTCGCCCGGCCCGAAGACGTGGCAGTGGGCGTCAACCGCCCCCGCGGGCAGCTGGAACGCGGGCTTCGCGGGCCCGTCGTACCAGTCGAGCCAGCCCGGGGTCTTCTCGAAATCGCCGGTGGTGTCTCCGTGCGCCATGCTCAACCCTCCACGTACTCGATGCCGGCGTCGGCGAGACGTTCGCGCATGCCGTAGATGTCGAGGCCGAGCACGCCGTCGCGGAACTGCTGGCGCTTCGCCTCCTCGTTGTCCTCGCGCTTCTGGCTCGCATCGGCGACCGCCGACACGTACTCGCGCGGCACGACAACGACGCCGTCGACATCGGCGACGACCACATCGCCCGGGTTCACGAGCGCGTTCGCCACGACGACCGGCACGTTGACCGAGCCGAGCGTCGCCTTGACGGTGCCCTTCGCGTTGATGGCGCGCGAGAAGACGGGGAAGCCCATCTCCTCGAGGTCGGCGACATCGCGCACGCCGCCGTCGATGACGAGGCCCTTGCAGCCGCGGGCGGTGAGCGAGGTCGCGAGCAGGTCGCCGAAGAAGCCGTCCTCGCTCTCGGTGGTGCAGCCGGCGACGACGACGTCGCCCTCCTGCACCTGCTCGGCGACGACGTGGAACATCCAGTTGTCGCCGGGCTGCAGCAGTACGGTCACCGCGGGGCCGCAGAGCTTCGCGCCGTGGTAGACGGGGCGGATGTAGGGGCGCATGAGGCCGACGCGGCCCATCGCCTCGTGGATGGTCGCGACGCCGAACTTCGACAGACGCGCGACCTCGGCGGGGTCGG
The DNA here is from genome assembly GCF_053567315.1 of Leucobacter sp. GX0328. Taxonomy (NCBI): domain Bacteria; kingdom Bacillati; phylum Actinomycetota; class Actinomycetes; order Micrococcales; family Microbacteriaceae; genus Leucobacter; species Leucobacter sp. GX0328. Next base: position 1,225,053 of record NZ_JBSGPC010000001.1, on the reverse strand, counting down.
GCCGCTCGATCGCGGTCCGGACGATACCCAGGTTGTTGGTGCGCATGGAGATCCTCTCTCGATCTTCGGCGGTGTCAGAGACCGCGGGCGGTCAGGGCGCGGTCGAGGCGCGGGTAGATACGGCGGGCGTTGCCCTCGAAGATCTGCGCACGCGCCTCGTCGCTCAGGTTCGGCGTCGCGTCGACGTAGCGCTTGGTGTCGTCGAAGTAGTGCCCGGTGCGGGGGTCGACATCGCGCACGGCGCCGATCATCTCGCTCGCGAACAGGATGTTGTCGGTCGGGATGACGTCGGTGAGCAGGTCGATGCCCGGCTGGTGGTAGACGCAGGTGTCGAAGTAGACGTTGTTCAGCAGGTGCTCTTCGAGCTCGGGCTTGCCGAGCGCCATGGCGAGGCCGCGGAAGCGCCCCCAGTGGTAGGGCACCGCGCCGCCGCCGTGCGGGATGACGAGCTTCAGGTCGGGGAAGTCGCGGAAGAGGTCGCCCTTGAGCAGCTGCATGAACGCCGTGGTGTCGGCGCCGAGGTAGTGGTCTCCGGTGGTGTGGAAGACGTCGGGGCGGCAGGTGGTGCTCACGTGCACCATGGCAGGGATCTCGTACTCGACGAGCTTCTCGTAGATCGGGTACCACGAGCGGTCGGTGATGGCGGGCGCCGACCACTTGCCGCCCGAGGGGTCGGGATTGATGTTGACGGTCACCGCGCCGAGCTCCTCGACCGCGCGGGTGAGCTCGTCGAGCGTGGTCTTCTGGTCGACGCCGGGCGACTGGGGCAGCATGGCGCCCATGAGGAAGCGGTCGGGGAACAGCTCGCTGACGCGGGCGACGAGGTCGTTGCAGATGCGCGCCCAGGTCTCGCTGACCGCGAAGTCGCCGATGTGGTGCGCCATGAACGAGGCGCGGGGGCTGAACACCGTGATGTCGCTGCCGCGGTCGTTCATGAGGCGCAGCTGGTTCGCCTCGATCGTCTCGCGGATGTCGTCATCGGAGATATGCAGCGTCTTCGGGTCCGGCGCCTCGCCCGTCCCATCGGCGAACGCGATCTGCAGATCGCGCCAGGCGCCGAGCTGTGCGGGAGCGGTCGTGTAATGGCCGTGAATATCGATGATCAACGCGGGACGTCCTTATCACTGAGTGGCTGATGACCTCCAGGTTAGGTCGCTTCATGCATATAGTCGAATAGATACTCAGGGATCCCTGTATAGATACAATCTATGCATGGCGCTTTCGGATCTGAACCACCTGCGCACCTTCGTCGCGCTCTACGAGCTGCGCAGCGTGACGGCCGTCGCCGACCTGCTGCACGTCACGCAGCCGACCGTCAGCTACACGCTGCGGCGCCTGCGCGAGCAGTTCGACGACGCGCTCTTCCAGCGCGAGGGGCACGCGATGGTGCCGACCGGCAAGGCGACCCAGCTCTTCGGGCCGCTGCACGAGGCCCTGGCCCAGATCGACACCACCGTCGACGAGGCGGACGCCTTCGACCCCTCCGAGTTCAGCGGCGAGCTGAAGCTCGGGCTCACCTCGATCGGCGAGCAGACCTTCCTCCCCCCGATCATGACGGCCCTCGCCCGCGCCGGTTCGTTCCCGCACCTGCAGGTCTCCCGCCTCGACTCCGATCAGGTGGAGGACGGGCTGACCCGCGGCACCGTCGACCTCGCGATGACCGTATCGATGATCGCGAGCCCTCGCCTCTGGCGCAGCCATGTGCGCGCGGTCGAGTACGTGGCGCTCACCTCGGGCGAGCACCCGCTGCCCGAGACCGGCCCCGACATGTTCGAGGGGCGCCGCTTCATGCGGGTGTCGGCCCGCGGCGGCCACATCTTCCCCCTGCAGGCGCTCACCGACCACGGCCTCATGCCGCGGGTCGCGCTCACCGTCGAGGAGTACGCGACCGTGCCGGCCGTGCTCGAGGCGACGAACCTCGTCGTGCTCGTGCCGCGCCACGTCGCCGAAGTGTTCATCGGCTGGTACCCCGGGCTGCGGCTCGCCGAGCTCCCCTGGCCCGCGCACAGCACGCCCGTGTCGCTGTACACGCGCAGCGACGCGGGCCTGTCGCCGGCGCAGCGCTGGTTCCGCGCCCTCGTGCTGCAGGCGGTCGCCGCGCGCTGAGGCCCGGCGCCCGGGCGACCCTCGGGGCTATTGGCGCTTCGTGCGGTTCCAGCTCGCCTTCGCCGGCGCGAAGGGGCTGCGCACGTGGATCGACCACGACGAGTGCGGGTGGATCGACAGGATGCAGCGCTCGTACCAGGCGCGCGCCTCGTCGGACAGCTTCGGCACGACCGCGTCCTTGTCGACGTCGTCCTCGGGCCGCGGGCGCAGCGCCTTCCACACGAGCTGCACCTCGGGGGCTCCGGTCGGAATCCCGTCGAGGTCGAGCACGGCGCGATCCCACGCCAGATTCAGCCGCGGGTCGCGCTTGTAGACCCAGGCGCGCGGGGCGCCGTCTTCGACGTTGATGCGCAGCACCCAGACGTCGCGCCCGATATCGCGCACGAGCACCGGCTGCACCTCGTCTTCGGCCGTCACCTCGGCGAAGGGTACGAGCCGCTCGTCGCGCACGGCCCACGCGTCGACGCCCTCGGGCAGGCTCTCGATGAGCGCCGGGAGGTCGGCGAGCACGACGCTCGCATCGATGTTGCGGCGTTCGCGGATGGGTTCGCCGAGCCAGCGGTCGAGCGCCGCACCGCCCGAGAGCCACCAGCGCACGGGCGACGCCCCGAAGAGGCTCCCGACCGCTTCGGGCGTCAATGCGTCCCACGGCAGATCGAAGGTCGGTGCGGCATCAGTCATGGGTCCAGGCTACCGCGCGGCGGTGATCCCTGCGGTGCCCGTCGATGCCCGCCGCCGAGCGCAGCACAGGGTCGCAATCTGGGGTTCCCGGGACAGGGATCCCCCAACTTGCGACCCTTTGTCGCCTGCAGCACGGGTTCGGGCCCGTGCTGCAGGCGGTCGATGCGTCAGCGCGTCAGCGAGCGCAGGCGGCGCAGCGCGACCGACAGCGTCGCGAGCCCGGTCTCCTCGCCAGCGTGCACGGCTTCGCTCGCCTCGCCGAGGGCGCGGCGACCGGCCTCGCCCGACTGCTCGACCCAGGCCTCGACGCGCGCCTCGGGATCGCCCGACTCGGTCTTCTCCATGACGGCCGAGGCGAGCTCGATCATCACGGCGTAGAGGTCATCGCGCATGGCCGCACGGGCCATCGAACCCCAGCGGTCGTCCTGCGGCAGCGCGGTCACACGGGTGAGCGTGTCATCGAAGTGCACGCGCTCCGAGAGCACGTAGTAGACCTTCGCGAGCTCCTCGAGATCCCAACCGCGCACGCGCGAGCGCTCGATGATGTCGAGCAGCGGCATCGCCTCGAGCAGGCCGGCGCCGAGACGTGCGAGGCCCTGCGGCACGGCCGCCGCCTCGAACTCCGTCGCGCGGGCCTCGAAGCGGGCGAGCTCCTCGCCGCGCATCAGCTCGCCCATGCGACCCGTGAAGCGCTGCACCGACTCGCTGAACAGCTCGATCTCCTCGCCGATGCTCACGCCCTCGGGGCGGTGCTGCACGAACCAGCGCGTCGCGCGGTCGAGCAGGCGGCGGAAGGTGAGGTAGAGATCGGTCTGCACGGCTGAGGGCACGACGTTGTCGGTCGCCTCGACGTCGACGACGAAGCCGCGCAGGTCGAAGATCTCGCGTGCCGCGACATAGGCCCGGGCGATCTGCTCGCTCGACGCGCCGGTCTCATCGGCGGCGCGGTAGGCGAAGGTGATGCCGCCGCGGTTGACCATCGAGTTCACGACCGAGTTCACGATGATCTCGGTGCGCAGCGGGTGGCCCGAGAGGTCGGCCTCGTACTGCTCACGAATGGGCCCCGGGAAGTATTCGGAGAGCGTGTGCGCGTCGAACCAGGGGTCGCTCGAGAGCTCGGTCTCCCCGAGGTCGCGCTTGAGCGCGAGCTTCGAGTAGGCGAGCAGCACCGCGAACTCGGGGCGCGTGAGCCCCCGGCCTTCTTCGATGCGGCGCGCCACCTCGGCCGGGTTCGGCAGGTACTCGAGCTCGCGGTCGAGCTCGTCGCGCCCCTCGAGCCACTCGATGAGACGCTCGTGCGACGGCAGCATCTCGACCGCATTCGACCGGGAGTTGCCGAGCAGCACGTTCTGCTCGTAGTTGTCGCGCAGCACCTGCACGCCGACCTCGTCGGTCATGGAGTGCAGCAGCTCATTGCGCGCCTCGCGCTCGAGCCGACCGTCGCGCTCGACGGCGCCGAGCAGGATCTTGATGTTCACCTCGCGATCGGAGGTGCCGACGCCCGCGGAGTTGTCGATCGCGTCGGTGTTGATCGAGACGCCGGAGAGCGCGGCCTCGATGCGCCCGCGCTGGCTGGCGCCGAGGTTGCCGCCCTCGCCGACGACGCGCACCCGCAGCTCGTTGCCGTTCACGCGTACCGGGTCGTTCGCGCGGTCGCCGATCTGGCCGTTCGTCTCCTCGCTCGACTTGATGTAAGTGCCGATGGCACCGTTCCACAGCAGGTCGACCGGCGCGAGCAGCACGGCCTTCTTCAGCTCGAGCGGGGTCAGAGTCTTCACCGACGGGTCGATGCCGAGCGCCTCGATGATCTCGGGGGTGAGCTCGACCGACTTCGCCGAGAGCGGGAACACGCCGCCGCCCTGCGACATGACCGAACGGTCGAAGTCGTCCCACGACGAGCCGGGCAGGTTGAAGAGGCGCTGGCGCTCGACGAAGGTCGACGCCGCATCGGGGTTCGGGTCGACGAACACGTGCCGGTGGTCGAACGCCGCCACGAGGCGGATGTGCTCGGAACGCAGCATGCCGTTGCCGAACACGTCGCCCGACATATCGCCGACGCCGACGACCGTGAAGTCCTCGGCCTGCGTGTTGTGCCCGAGCTCGCGGAAGTGGCGCTTGACCGACTCCCAGGCACCGCGGGCGGTGATGCCCATGCCCTTGTGGTCGTAGCCCGCCGAACCGCCCGACGCGAAGGCGTCGCCGAGCCAGAAGCCGTACTCCTCTGAGATCGCGTTGGCGATGTCCGAGAACGAGGCGGTGCCCTTGTCTGCGGCGACCACGAGGTACGGGTCGTCGCCGTCGTGGCGCACGACGTCGACTGGAGGGATCACCTCGGCGCCGTCGCGGTTATCGGTGATGTCGAGCATCGCGCGGATGAAGGTGCGATAGGCGGCCTTGCCGCCCTCGAGCCAGGCTGCGCGGTCGCTCGGCGCCGGCAGGCGCTTCGCGACGAAGCCGCCCTTCGAACCGGTGGGAACGATGACGGCGTTCTTCACCATCTGCGCCTTGACGAGGCCGAGCACCTCGGTGCGGAAGTCCTCGCGCCGGTCGCTCCAGCGGAGGCCGCCGCGGGCGACCGCTCCGAAGCGCATGTGCACGCCTTCGACCTCGGGCGAGTACACCCAGATCTCGGCCATCGGGTGCGGCTTCGGCAGGCCGGGCACGCGGGCGCAGTCGAGCTTCATCGACACCCACGGCTTCGCCGAGCCGTCGGCCGCCTTCTGGTAGAAGTTGGTGCGCCACGTCGCCTCAATGACGCCGATCATGGAGCGCAGAATGCGGTCGTGGTCGAGGCTCGAGACAGCGTCGAGGCCGCTGCGCAGCGCGGCGGTCTGCTCGGCGACGCGCGCGTCGCGGTCGTTCGATTCGGTCGGGTCGAAGCGCAGCTCGAAGAGGCGCACGAGCCCCTTGGCGAGTTCGGGGTTCGCGGTGAGCGCCTGTTCGATGTACTCCACCGAGAACGCCGAGCCGATCTGGCCGAGGTACATGCTGATGGCGCGCAAGATGACGATGCGCCGCGAGTCGAGCCCCGCGAACAGCACGAGGGTGTTGAGCCGGTCGCTCTCGGCCTCGCCCGTCCAGGAGGCCGCGAAGGCGTCCTCGAACGTCGCGCCCCATGCGGGGTCGCTCCACGACTCGACGTCGGGCGCGGTGAGCCCGAAGTCGGAGATGTAGCGGATACCCCCGTCGGCGCGCGTGATCGTGTACGGGTGCTCATCGACGACGTCGACGCCGAGGTCGGTGAGGATCGGCAGCACCTGGGTGAGCGGGTACTGGCGGTGCGAGGCGACCGTCAGCACGCGTCGGCCCGGGTCGTCGGTCTCGGGCTCGTAGAGGCGCACCGCGAAGTCGCGCTCCTCGAGACTCTCGAGCAGGGCGATGTCGCCGAGCGCCTCCTCGGGGGTGATGGCCTCCTTGTAGGCGCCGGGGAAGGCGTCGCCGTACTCGCCGAGCAGCTGCGCCGCCTCCTCCTCGCCCACGGTCTGGTGCAGGGCGTCGACGAGGCCCTCCTCCCAGCCGCGGATGGCGCGCTCGAGCTCGGCCTGCAGCGCGGTCTCGTCGACCTCGGGAATCGACGCGCCCTTCGGCAGCCGCACGACGAAGTGCAGCTGCGCGAGCGGGGAGTCGCCGACGCGGGTCGTATGATCGACGAACTCGGCGCCGAAGGTCGAACGCAGCAGCGCCTCGACGCGCAGACGCACGGAGGTGTTGTAGCGATCCCTGGGCAGGAAGACGAGGGCCGAGACGAAGCGGCCGAACTCGTCGCTGCGCAGGAAGAGGCGGGCACGGCGGCGCTCGCGCAGGCGGCTCACCTCGGTCGCGACCTCGAGCAGGTGCTCGGCCGAATCCTGGAACAGCTCGTCGCGCGGGAACTGCTCGAGCACCTGCAGCAGGTCCTTGCCCGAGTGCGAGGTCGGCGAGAAGCCCGACGCCTCCTGCACCGCGCGCACCTTGTTCGCGACGATCGGGAGCGTCAGCACCGATGCCGCGTAAGCGGTCGAGGTGAACATGCCGAGGAAGCGGCGCTCGCCGGTGACGTTGCCCTCCGCGTCGAAGGTGCGCAGGCCGATGTAGTCGAGGTAGACGTCGCGGTGCACCGTGGCGCGCGAGTTCGCCTTGGTGATGGTCAGGAGGCGCGGCTCGCGGGCGGTGCGCTCGGCCTCGGGGGTCAGATGGGCGACGGTCTCGGTCGACTTGCGCAGAATGCCGAGACCCGACTGCGGCAGCGAGCGCAGCACCTCCAGGCCGTTCTCATCGGTCTCGAGCACGTGCTCGCGGTAGCCGAGGAAGGTGAAGTTGTCGTCGGCCAGCCAGCTCAGGAAGTCGATCGTCGGCGCGACCGTCGCGGGGTCGGCCGTCGCCGGGGCGCCCGTACGCAGGTCGGTGATGATGTCGAGGCAGGCGCGGCGCATGGCCTGCCAGTCGCCGACGGCGGCGTGCACATCGCCGAGGGCGCCGTCCAGGCGCTCGGTGAGCTCGACGCGGCCCTCTTCGGTCGGGATACGGTCGACTTCGAGATGGATCCACGATTCGAGCTCGCCGCCGTGCGCGTCGGTCTCGAGCAGGGTGCCGTCGTCGTCGCGGCGCACCGAGACGACGGGGTGCAGCAGCGCGTGCACCGAGAGGCCCTGCTGGGCGACGGTCATGGCGACCGAGTCGACGAGGAACGGCGAGTCGGCGGTGCAGATGTTGACGATCGTGCGGCGCGAGGTCCAGCCGTGCTCGGCGAGGGTCGGCGTGAACACCGAGACGAGGGTCTCGCCGGGTGCGCGCTTCGAGGCGAGCTCGTGCATCGAGCCGGCCGCGCCGACGATGTCGCGGGGCTCGCGCGCATCGAGGTCGGCATCGCCCAGCTTCTTCAGCAGTCGCTCAAGCACGGGTCTCAGGGTCGGGTCGACCGTCTCCAACGCTTCTTGAATGGTGGCAAATGCGGCGTCGCGACCCATGAACCTCTACGTCCTGTTCTGAACTCAATGCAGGCCCGATCAGGACCCGATCACCATCCTAGCTCCGCGCCGCATTCCCGAACCGGTACCCTGAATCGTGAAAAAAGCCAGATCTTGGGAGTAGGAGAATTCATGTCGAAGATTGCGCTCGTGCGCCAGCCCAGTCCGTTGCTCGATAACGGCATCGTCGATCACATCGAGAAGGTGGCGGTCGATCTGGAGCGCGCCCGTGCGCAGTGGCAGGGCTACGTCGCGGCGCTGCAGGAGCACGGCTGGAAGACCGTCGAGGTCGAGGCCGCCGACCACTGCCCCGACTCGGTGTTCATCGAGGACACGGTCGTGATGTTCAAGAACGTCGCCGTCATCTCGCGCCCCGGCGCCGACAGCCGCAAGCCCGAGACCGCCGGCACCCGTCGCGCGCTCGAGGCGCTCGGCTGCCCGGTGGTCGAGATCCAGGCGCCCGGCACGCTCGACGGCGGCGACGTGCTGAAGATCGGCGACACCGTCTACGTCGGCCGCGGCGGCCGCACGAACGCCGAGGGCGTCGCGCAACTGCGCCGCATCCTCGCACCGCTGGGCGGCAACGTCGTCGCGGTGCCCGTCACGAAGGTGCTGCACCTCAAGACCGCGGTGACGGCGCTGCCCGACGGCACCGTCATCGGCTACCCCGACTTCGTCGACAACCCGGCGGTCTTCAGCCGATTCGTCGCGGTGCCCGAGCCCCACGGCACCGCCGTCGTCTGCCTGAGCGACTCCGAGCTGCTCATCTCGGCCTCGGCGCCGCAGACGGCCGAGATGCTGCGCGGCTTCGGCTACGCGGTCACCGAAGTCGAGATCTCGGAGTACGAGAAGCTCGAGGGCTGCCCCACATGCCTGTCGGTGAGAGTGCGAGCACTCGACTGACGCACCGCGTCGGGCGAGCACTCGCAGTGCCGCACACGGCGGCAGCCCACGGAGCGCAGCGAGGGGTGGCGGGCACTCGACTGACGCACCGCGTCACTTCAGTCGGATCTGAGAGCTCGTTCGGACGAAACTGCGAGGGAACGTCCGAACGAGCTCTCACATCCGAATGATCTCACCGGCACGGCGCTGACGAGCTACATCTCGAGCGGCGCGGCGGTGGGGTCGGGCAGGAGGCCCGAGGAGAGCTCGGCGCCGCCCGCCGGGTGCTCCGACCATTCGACGAGATCCCACCCGCGGCGGAAGTCGCCTTCGACCACGACGAAGCCCGTGTTCGGCATCGACCGGTGCTCGACGACCGCGACATCGGCGCCCCGGGCGCGCAACGCCGCCCATGCGCGGATCGCGGCGCCGTGCGACACCACCACCGCCGACTCCGTGCCCGTGGCGACGAGCTGCTCGATCGCCGCATCGTACCGCGCGAAGAACTCGGCCCCGCTCTCGCCTCCCGGCATGCGCCGCGCGGTGTCGCCCCGCACCCATCCGAAGATCGTCGAGATGTAGGTGCCGATGGCTTCGTGCTCGCCGAGCATCTCGAGGTCGCCGGCGCGCACCTCGCTGAGGCCGTCGAGCACACCGAGCTCGAGCGCCCGAGCCTCGGCGAGCGGCGCCGCGGTGAGCGAGGTGCGCACGAGCGGCGACACCGCGACCGTGTCGATGCCGCGGGCGGCGAACGCGGCAGGGATCGCCGCCGCCTGCCGCAGCCCGAGCTCGGTCAGGCCGGGCCCGGGGGCGGCGGTATCGAGCAGACCGGCGACGTTCGAGGGGGTTTGTCCGTGTCGGACCAGGACGAGACGCATGCCTCCATCCTGGCCCAGCGGTGCCGCGGGTTCCAGTTCGCCCGCGACCCGGACAGTTCGCCCGCGGGGGCGCCCGGCGCTACACCGCGCGCAGCACGACCGCGCTGCCCTGGCCGCCGCCGCCGCAGATACCGGCGGCGCCGAGCGAGCCCGGGCCCGCAGCGGCGAGCTGGCGCGCGAGAGTGCCGACGATGCGGGCACCCGACGCCCCGATCGGATGGCCGAGGGCGATCGCTCCGCCGTGCGGATTGACGATGGCCGGGTCGATCCCGAGATCGCGGGTCGACTGGATGCCGACCGCGGCGAAGGCCTCGTTGATCTCGACGGCCACGAGATCGGCGGACTCGGCGCCGCCCGCTACCCTGCCGAGCGCGGCCGCGATGGCGCGCGACGGCTGCGAGTGGAGCTGCGTATCGGGGCCGGCGACGAGCGCGGTCGCCTCGATGCGCGCGAGCGGCGCGAGGCCGAGGCGAGAGGCCGCCTGCTCGCTCACGATCACGAGCGCCGCGGCGCCGTCGGTGATCTGGGAGGCGTTGCCCGCGGTGATGGTGCCGCCCTGCGCGAATGCCGGGCGCAGGGCTGCGAGCGACTCGGTGCTCGTGCTCTCGCGCACGCCGTCGTCGGCCGAGACCACGGTCTCGCCCCGGCGCGACGCGACCGTGAACGGCGCGATCTCGCCGGCGAAGAATTCGGCTGAGGCCGCTGCGCGCTGGTGCGAGGCGGCTGCGAACGCGTCCTGCTCCTCGCGCGTCAGCTCGAGCGGGCCATTGCCCTGCTCGGTGAGCTCGCCCATCGCGACCCGGTCGAACGCGTCGGAGAGGCCGTCGTGATCGACGGTATCGACGAGGGCCGCCGATCCGTACTTGACCCCGGCGCGCATCGGCACGATATGAGGCGCGAGCGACATGGACTCCTGCCCGACCGCCACGACGATATCGGCCTCGCCGGCGTTCACGAGCCGGGCCGCATGTGCCACGGCTTCCATGCCCGAGAGGCAGACCGCGTTCAGGGTCAGCGCGGGCACGGTGAACGGGACCCCTGCACCGACCGCGGTCTGGCGCGCCGGGTTCTGCCCGGCTCCCGCCTGCAGCACCTGACCCGCGATCACGGCGTCGACCTGCGCGGGAGAGACGCCCGCACGCTCGAGCGCAGCGGCGACCGCACCGGCTCCCAGGACCGTCGCCGGCTGCGCGGCCAGCTGGCCGGTGAATCGGGCGAACGGGGTGCGGGCGTAGCCTGCGATGAGCGCGGTCATGGCGGAGTCTCCATCTGTTCGGTGCGGTGCTCTCATCATGCCGGATCGCGAATCACCGCGGGAGCCCATCATGCACATTCCGCAGCGCCGGGGCCGTGCACCGGGTCGGACGGTGCGCGCTCGTTAGGGTGGTGGAGTGAGTTCCCCAGCAACAGACGCCCGCCTCCGCCGTCGCCGCCGCGCCCGCAGGCTCGCCACGACGCTCCTGGTGACAGCCATCGTCGTCGCCGGGGCGGGATACGCGGTCGCCGCGGCCCGAGCGCCGATCCCTGCGCCCGAGGTCGCGCCCGCCGCCGATATCGCCCAACCGGTCATCGCCGACGCCGCTGCCGCGCAGGCCGCGGTCGACGCGCAGGCGCTGCCGACCGCCATCGGATTCGCGGAGAGCGACGCGGTCTGGGCGAACGACGACACCGCATACCCTCTCGGCAGCATCACCAAGCTCATCACGATCCTCGTGTGCATGGACGCCAAGCCCCTCGAGCCCGGCGCCGAGGGCGACACCTACGTGTGGACGGAGGAGGACGCGGCGCGCACCGACTCCTACCTCGCGGTCGACGGGGTGGCGTACTCGATCCCTGTCGGCACCGAGCTCACGCAGCGCGACATGCTCAAGTTCATCTTCCTGCCCTCGGCCAACGACTACGCCCACGCGTACGCGCTGTGGACCTTCGGCACGAACGAGGCGTATCTCGAGGCGCTCGCCGCGTGGACGGCGGAGCACGGCCTCGAGTCGATCTCGCTGATCGAACCGACCGGTATGGAGGCGGAGGACGTCGCGAGCGCCGCCGACCTCGTACGCGTGGCGCGACTCGCCCTCGCGAACCCGACGATCGCCGAGTTCAACGGCATGAAGTACGCCGACATGCCCTGGGGCGTCGGCATCATCGAGAACTCGAACCCGCTGCTCGGCGTCGTGCCGGGCGTCATCGGCACGAAGACCGGCACGCTCAACTCCTTCGGCCGCAACCTCATCGTGTCGCAGCAGGTCGACGCCCTCGGTCGCCCCATCACCAACATCTCGGTGACGCTCGGCCGCCAGTCGAACGAGGAGCGCGCGGCCTCGGGCGCGGAGATGCTCGAGGCGATGGCGCCGCTGCCGCAGGAAGTGCCGCTGCTCGCCGAGGGCACGACCGTCGGCGAGGCGACCCTCATCGACGGCTCGACGGTGCCGCTCATCACCGCGGGGTCGGCGAGCGCCGTCATGCTGCCGGGCGAGGAGGCGACCTTCGAGGTCGTGCTCGGCGTCGCGCAGACGGCGAGCGAGGCCGGCAGCGAAATCGGCACCGTGCGCGTCGCGACGCCCACCGGGGTGCAGGAGGTGCCGGTCGTGACGGGCGGCGCGATCAGCGAGCCCGACTTCTGGTGGCGGCTCACGCACCCGCGCATCGTCTTCGGGTAGCGCGCCCCGAAACCCCTGGCGGCGAGGAAACGGCTCAGCGGTCGAGCCCCAGCAAGGGAACATCGAGGTCGAAGGCGAGCACGATCGCTCGAGCGAGTTCTGCCTCCTGGCGCTCGGTGAGCAGCCCGATCGACCGGCCGAGCGCATGGGCCGGCACCGTCATGACGTTGTCTATAGATACGGCGCTCACGCGATCAAGGCCGTTCTCGGGCCCGACCAGCACTTCGCTGCTCAGCCCCTTCACTGTCGAGGTGATAGGGGCGATGGTGACCTTGGTCATCGCCTGCCGCGCGATCTCCCGAGTGAGGATCACCGCGGGCCGTGTCTTATCGAGCCGCACGAGGCAGATCTCGCGCACGATCAATCCTCGATGCGAATATTCGAGGCGGTCCAATCCACGAGCCCGTCGAGATCATCTGCTGCGCCATGGCGCTGCAAGAGCTCGACATCGCGCTCGGCCAGCATGCGCCGCATCTCTCGCTCGATCGCAGAGGACACGAGCGCGGCACGACTCGATGCGCGACCCTCGGCGACGGCATTGTCGAGAAATTCGACCATGCGCTCCGGGAGGCGAACGGCGATCTGGGTGCTCATGATCTCATCATACATCCCATTTTGGGATGCAAGCGCGATCTACTTCCTCGGCGCTACGGCTGGGGGCTCGAGGGGCGAGAAATCGTACGTTTCGACAGGGATCGCCGCGAAGTCTCGCCCTTCGGCAACGACTCAGGGGGCTGGCTGCGCCCCGACGCGGTCGGCGACGATCAGCCTGAGCGCCGCCAGCGACAACTCGATCGACTCGAGATCGATGCGCTCGTCATTGCCGTGCACTCCCTCGCGGTAGCGCTCGTACGTCCAGCCCGGGCCGAGCAGCCCGAAGCCGTAGGCAGGGATGCCGAGCTCGCGGATGACGCGGTTGTCTGAGCCGCCCGCCGCCATGATCGGCACGACCGGCGCGCCCGATACCGCGGTCACCGCGCGCTCGATCGCGCCGTAGAGCGGGGTGTCGGCAGGCGAGGCCGTCGCCGCCCAGCCGCGCAGGTGCTGGATCTCGATGCGCTCGGCATGCGAGCCGAGCACCGCCGCAAGCAGGGAGTCGACCTCGGCGTCGCCGGTGCCTGGGAGGGTGCGGATGTCGAGGTCGATGGTGCCGACGGCGGGGATCACGTTGTGCACGCGCCCCGCGCGCACGACGGTCGGCGACAGCGTGGTACGCGAGACCGCGTGCGCGTAGCCGGCGATGCCGCCGAGCTGCGGCAGCGCGGCGTCGAGCCGCACCGGGTCGAGCAGCTTCTCGGCGAGGTCGGGGTCGGCGATGCGGGCGGCGACGAACGATGCCCAGAGCGGGCCGAGCTCGGCCGCGGGCTGCACCTCGGCGAGCCGCTGCAGTACTTCGCCCACCTTGTAGGCGGCGCCGGCGGCGCCGTACGGGGTCGAGGCGTGCCCGGGCCTGCCGCGGATGACGAGGCGGCGGCCGGCCGATCCCTTCTCCGCCACCTCGATGGCGACGTGCTCGCCCATGCGCATGCCTCCCGACTCCGAGATCGCCTCGGTGACGCGCACGACGTCGGGGTGCTCGCGCACGAGCCAGTGGATGCCGTGCTCGCTGCCGGCCTCCTCGTCGGCCACGGCGAGCAGCACGAGGTCGCCGCGGGGCGGCTCTGCGGCGAGCGCGGCGTCTCGCACCACCGTCGCGAAGGCGGCCGTGAGGTAGAGCATGTCGACGGCGCCGCGGCCCCACACCTCGCCGTCGATGAGGTCGCCGCCGAAGGGGTTGCGGCTCCAGCCCTCGGGGTCGACGGGCACGACGTCGAGGTGGCCGAGCAGGCCGAGCGCGGGGGCATCGGGGTCTGTGCCGTGCACGCGGGCGATCAGCGAGGCCCGGCCGGGCGCGGCCTCGAAGACCTGCACGTCGAGCCGTTCGGTCGCGGCGGCCTCGGCGAGGAACCGCTGGAGCACGCGGACGTTGCGGATCTCCTGCCCCGAGTCGAGCGCGCCGTCGTTGACGCAGGCCTCGCGGATCATCGCGCGCAGCAGCTCGACGGTGTCGGGCAGGCCCGCGCTCATCTCGTCCGGTCCGATGGTGCTCATTGCTGCCAGCCTACCCGCCCGAGCCGGAGTCATTCCGGTCGGGTCGGTCGGGCGCGGGCGCCACGACGACGCGGAGCTCCCGTCATGAGGCGCACGATGAGCGCGGTCGCGGCGCCCCGATACGGCGGGTAGACGAGTCGCAGCGTGTCGGGCTTCAACGGCTTGTCGAGCACGGACTTCAGGTGGCTGAACGCGGTGAACGAGCGCTCGCCGTGATAGCCGCCGATGCCGCTCGGGCCGACGCCGCCGAACGGCAGGTTCGGGGCGCTCAAGTGCGCCGCCGGCACGCCGAAGGCGAGCGCGCCCGAAGAGGTCTGCTCGAGGAAGGCGCGACGCACCCGGCGGTCGTCCGTGAAGACGTACGCCGAGAGCGGTTTCGGGCGGCGCCTGATGAACGCTCGAGCGTCGTCGGCGGATCGCACGTGGACGATCGGGAGGATCGGGCCGAAGATCTCCTCCTGCATGAGCGGGGACTCCGGGTCGGTGCCGTCGATGACGGTGGGGGCGGCGTAGCGCCGCTCGGCCGCGACCCCGCCTCCGAAGGCGGGCTGCTGGCCCTGCAGCAGGCGGGCGAGGCGCTCGGCATGACCGGTGGTGATGATGCGCCCGTAGTCCTCGCTCAACTCGGGGTCTGCACCGTACATCTCGTGCACCGCGCGCTCGAGATGCGGCAGCAGGGCGCGCGCCGTCTCCGGCGTCGCGAGCAGGTAGTCGGGGGCGACGCAGGTCTGCCCGGCGTTGAGCAGCTTGCCCCACATGATGCGGCGCGCTGCGGCGGCGAGATCGACGGTGCCGTCGACGTAGACCGGAGACTTGCCGCCGAGCTCGAGCGTCACGGGGGTGAGCGTGCGCGCGGCAGCCTGCGCGACGAGGGTGCCGACGCGTTCGGAGCCGGTGAAGAACACGTGGTCGAAACGCTGCTCGAGCAGCCTCCCGGTCGTCTCGGCGCCGCCCTGGGCGACGGCCACGGCACGGGGGTCGAGGTAGCGCGGCACCAGCCGGGCGAGCGTCTCGGCCGTCGCCGCCGCGATCTCGCTCGGCTTGAGCACCGCGGCGTTGCCGGCGGCGATCGCGCCGACGAGCGGGCCGAGCATGAGCTGCAACGGGTAGTTCCAGGGGCCGATGACGAGCACGACGCCGAGCGGTTCGGCGACGACGCGGCCCGAGGCCGGGGCGAGCACCAGCGGCAGGGAGACGCGGCGCGGCCGGGCCCACCGCCGCAGATGCTTCTCGGCGTGCGCGATCTCGCCGAGCACGATGCCGGTCTCGGTGATGGCGGCTTCTGCCGCGTGCTTGCCGAGGTCGTTGCGCAGCGCCGCCTCGATCTCGGAGCGGTTCTCGAGCAGCAGGCGGCGGATCGCGCGCAGCTGCCGGCGTCGCCACCGGAGGGGCCGGGTCACCCCCGCGTCGAAGGCGTGGCGGAGCTGCGCCGTGTCGCTCGGGGCATGCACGACTTCCGTTCCGTCGATGCCGGCGTCTGCGCTTTCGGTGCTCATGAGGCCTCCTGGTGACACGAGCGCCGCTGTGCCGACCGGTGCATGCGAGGGCACTTGATCCGGCCTCGGCGCCCACCTACACTCTATGCGCAGTGGCGGTCGTTTCAGGCCCGCCGCTGCGACTCGCGAGGAGGCGATGGTGCTCAGGCGATCTCGGCGGGATGCGCTTCTCTGGGAGGCCTGGAGCACGGCGACCGCCGACGAGGAGCCGCCGTTCGCGGTGCTCGATCTGGAGGCGCTGCGCACCAACGCTGCGAGCATGGTCTACCGCGCATCGGGCAAGCCCATCCGCCTCGCGACGAAGTCGCTGCGCGTGCGCGGCGCGATCGAACGGGTGCTGCGGATGCCGGGGTATGCGGGCGCGCTCGCATTCACCCTGCCCGAAGCGCTGTGGCTGGCCACCGATTGCGCCGATGTCGTCGTCGGCTACCCGAGCGTCGACCGTGCGGCGATCGCTCGGCTCGCCGCGGACGAGCGGGCGGCCGCGCGTGTCACGCTCATGATCGACGATTCCGCGCAGCTCGACCTCATCGATGCGATCGCCCCGCCCGCGAAGCGGCCCCCGATCCGCATCTGCCTGGAGCTGGACGCCTCCTGGCCAGGCCCTCCCCCGCTCGGGCGGCTGGGGGTGCTCCGTTCGCCGCTCGGCACCCCCGACGAGGTGCGGGCGCTCGCCGAGGTCGTGGCCCGTCGCCCCGGGTTCCGCCTCGTCGGGCTCATGGCCTACGAGGCGCAGATCGCCGGCGTCGCAGACGGTGTCCCGCATCGCGGGGCCATGAACGCCGCGATCGCCGCGATCAAGCGACGGTCCCGGGCCGAGATCGCGGAACGGCGGACGCAGACGGTGGCGGCGGTCTCGGCGGTCGCCCCGCTCGAGTTCGTGAACGGCGGGGGTACGGGATCCCTGGAGAGCACTGCCGCCGATGCGTCGGTGACCGAGGTCGCCGCGGGCAGCGGTCTGTTCGCCGGCCACTACTTCGACGGCTACGCGGGTTTCAGCCCGAGACCCGCGACCGGGTTCGCCCTCAGTGTTGTGCGCAAGCCGCGCCCCGACTGCGTCACGGTGCTCGGCGGCGGCTGGGTCGCCTCGGGCCCGCCCGGCACCGACCGGCTGCCTCTCGTCGCGCACCCCGCGGGGCTGCGCATGGCGGCGCGTGAGATGGCGGGCGAGGTGCAGACCCCGCTCATCGGCGAGGCCGCGCGGCGGCTCGGCATCGGCGACCGCGTCTGGCTGCGCCACGCGAAGTCGGGGGAGCTCAGCGAGCACGTGAACGAATTCGTGTGCGTCGAGGAGGGCCGCATCGTCGAGCGCCTGCCGACGTACCGCGGCGAGGGGAAGGCATTCCTATGAGGCGGAGCAGGTCAGCCGGGTCCGAGACAGTCTGGCGCAACTGGGGGCGCACGGTCGAAGCCCGCCCGCTGTCGGTCGTCGCGCCCGCCTCCGCCGACGAGGTGAGCACCCTCGTGCGCATCGCGGCCGCTGCGGGCCATCGGGTCAAGGCGGTGGGCGCCGGGCACAGCTTCACCGGGATCGCGCAGCCCGAAGAGGTGCAGATGACGCTCGACCGCATGACCGGTCTGGTGCGCGTCGATGCCGCTGCGCGCACGGTCACGCTGCGCGCGGGGACCAGGTTGCACGCGATTCCGGAGCTGCTCGCA
This sequence comes from Leucobacter sp. GX0328, assembly GCF_053567315.1. Classification (NCBI taxonomy): domain Bacteria; kingdom Bacillati; phylum Actinomycetota; class Actinomycetes; order Micrococcales; family Microbacteriaceae; genus Leucobacter; species Leucobacter sp. GX0328. The sequence continues at coordinate 1,207,657 of NZ_JBSGPC010000001.1, read as the reverse complement.
CCGTACGCGCTCGCCATGGAGAACGTCGGGGACATCGATGCGCAGTCGATCGCCGGTGCGATCTCGACGGGCACGCACGGCACCGGCCGCGGGTTCCGCGGCATCGCGGCGCAGGTGCGGGGCGCCGTGCTCGTGACGGCCGACGGCGAGCTGCTGCGCGTCGACGCGGATCACCGACCCGAGCTGCTGCCCGCCGTCGCGCTCGGACTCGGCGCTCTCGGCGTGCTCGTCGAGGTCACCCTGCAATGCGTGGAAGCCTTCGACCTCGCGGCCGTCGAGACGGCGGAGCCGCTGCACGATGTGCTCGGCACGCTCGACGAGCGCGTCGCCACGACCGACCACTTCGAGTTCTACTGGTTCCCGCACACCGACCGCGCGCTGACGAAGAGCAACACGAGAGTCGCGGCCGGAGCGAGCCGCGCCCCGCTCTCGTCGACCCGGCGCTGGTTCGACGAGTCGTTCATGGCCAACGGCGTGTTCGGGGCCACGACGGCATTCAGCCGCGCTGTCCCCGCAGCCGTGCCCGTGCTGAACCGGGCCGCCGCGGTGCTGTCGGGAGAGCGCGCATTCTCGGACGTCTCGTCGAAGGTGTTCACGACGCGGCGCTCCGTGCGGTTCGTCGAGATGGAGTACGCCATCTCCGCCGAGCACGTCGTCGAGGCCTTCGCCGAGGTGCGGGCCGCCATCGACCGGGCCGGATGGCGCATCTCGTTCCCGATCGAGGTGCGCTTCGCGGCGGAGGACGAGCTGTGGCTGTCGACCGCGTACCGCCGGCGCTCGGCCTACATCGCCGTGCATCGCACGGCCGGCGAGGATTTCGCGCCGTACTTCCACGAGGTCGAGCGCATCATGCGGCGCTACGACGGCCGCCCCCACTGGGGCAAGATGCACTGGCGCGAGGCCGGCGACCTCGCCGAGGCCTACCCCCGTTTCACGGACTTCACCGCCCTCCGCGAGCATCTCGACCCGCAGGGCGTGTTCCTCAACCCGTATCTGCGCCGCGTGCTCGGGGCCTGAGGCCCGCACGCCGAAACAGACGAGCCTAGTTCTTCGGGGTCTCTTCGCCGGTGAGCGCCTTGCGCAGCGCAGAGGCGTTGAGGATGTCGCCCTCGAGGAACCGAATCTCGTTCTCGTCGCCGCCCTGGTCGCGCAGCGACTCGATCCGCGAGAAGGAATCTTGGATCTCGGCCTCGAGGCCGGACGTCACGATGTCTTGCACGGACTGGGGCAGCCGAAGGAAACTCTCTGAAGCCATGCCTCGACGATACGTCACCGAAGGGCCTCACGGGAACCGACACGACGAACTTTCCGACTCCGGTGCCGGGATCCGAGCCGAGTGCAGCCGCACCAGACCTGGATGCGAGGACGGCCCGGATCCGCGGGATGATGCGGATCCGGGCCGTCGAGAGAAGCTGCTACAGCCCCTTGCCCGTCGGCGAGACGAGAATCTTGACCGCCGTCTCGTTGTGGTTGATGAGCGTGTCGAAGCCCTTATCGACCAGGTCCTCCAGACCGATTCGGTCCGTGATGAAGGGCTTCAGATCGATCTTGCCGGACTCGACGAGGGCGATCGTGTCGGGGTGCGAGTTCACGTACCCGATCGTGCCTCGCACGTCGATCTCCTTCATGACGAGCTTGTGCATGTCGAAGGTGGCGGGCTTGCCCCAGATCGAGATGACCACAATGACGCCCGTCGGTCGCACGGCATCCATGAGCGTGTCGAACACGACCTGCACCGAGGTCGCCTCGAACGCGACGTGCGCCCCCTTGCCATCGGTCAGCTTCTTCACTTCTTCGACGACGTCGACCTCGGCCGGATTCAGCGCGACATCGGCGACCCCCGAGTCGAGAGCCTTCTGGCGGCGCAGCGGCGACAGCTCCGAGACGATGACCCGCACGCCGATGGCGTGCAGCACCGCGGCCGTGAGCAGGCCGATGGGGCCCGCACCCCCTACGACCGCGGTCTGGCCCGCGACAACGCCCGATCGCTTGACCGCGTGATACGCGACCGAGAGCGGCTCGATGAGGGCGGCCTCGTCGAGCGCGACCGACGGATCGACCTTGTGCACCCAGCGGCGCTTGACCACGATGTTCTCGGAGAGGCCGCCGCCGCGCCCCGCGAGTCCGATGAAGTTCATGTCGGGCGAGAGGTGGTAGTCGTTCGACTCGGGGCCGGTGTTCACGTCGTCACGGATGATGTAGGGCTCCACGACGACATGGTCGCCGACGGCCAGGTCGGCGACGCCCTCCCCGATCTCCGAGACGACGCCCGAGAACTCATGGCCGAGGGTCACCGGCGCGTCCTCACCCGAGATCGGGTGCGGGTGGCCATGGGCGGGCACGAAGATGGGGCCTTCGAGGTACTCGTGCAGGTCGGTGCCGCAGATGCCGGTCCAGGCGACATCGATGCGCACGGTGCCGGGTTCGAGCGCCTGCGGTTCGATGTCTTCGATGCGGATATCGCCGCGGTCGTAGTAGCGCGCTGCCTTCATACTGATCAATCCCTCGATTCACGGGAGCAACTGATCGGAAGCCGTCGGGCCTCGTGGGCCCGGCACCAGCAGGTCAGTCGCCGGATGGGTGTTCCACTCGATCGCCGGCGGGGCCGCCCGCGGTCGATGGCTCCAGCCTACGCCCGCATTCGGGCCCGAGGCCGGGTTTCTCCAGGGATCGCACAGGCTTCGACGAGGGCGCAGAAAGCCCCCACGGCGACCGAGCGAAAAGCTCGGCGCCGCAGGGGCGACCTCCGCGATGCGGTTGGCGGGTGCTCTAGAAGTCCCAATCCTCGTCTTCGGTGGCCTCGGCCTTGCCGATGACGTACGACGAGCCCGAACCCGAGAAGAAGTCGTGGTTCTCATCCGCGTTCGGCGAGAGCGACGAGAGAATCGACGGGTTCACGTCGGTCGACTCCTTCGGGAACATCGGCTCGTAGCCGAGGTTCATGAGAGCCTTGTTCGCGTTGTAGTGGAGGAACTTCTTCACATCCTCGGTGAGGCCGAGCGGATCGTAGAGATCCTGCGTGTACTTCACCTCGTTCTCGTACAGGTCGTACAGCAGCGAGAAGGTGTAGTCCTTGAGCTCCTGCTGGCGCTCCTCGCTCTCCTTCGCAAGCGCGATCTGGTACTTGTACCCGATGTAGTACCCGTGCACGGCCTCGTCGCGGATGATGAGGCGGATGAGGTCGGCGGTGTTCGTGAGCTTCGCGTGGGCCGACCAGTACATCGGCGCGTAGAAGCCCGAGTAGAAGAGGAACGATTCGAGCAGCGTCGAGGCGATCTTGCGCTTCAGCGGGTCGTCGCCCTCGTAGTAGTCGACGATGATCTGGGCCTTCTTCTGCAGGTTCGGGTTCTCGACCGACCAGCGGAAGGCGTCGTCGATCTCCTGCGTCGAGCAGAGGGTCGAGAAGATCGACGAGTAGCTCTTGGCGTGCACCGACTCCATGAACGCGATGTTCGTGTACACCGCTTCCTCGTGCGGGGTGATGGCGTCGGGGATCAGTGAGACTGCACCGACGGTGCCCTGGATGGTGTCGAGCAGCGTCAGGCCGGTGAAGACGCGCATCGTCATCAGCTTCTCGTCGTCGGTCAGCGTCGCCCACGACTGCACGTCGTTCGACAGCGGCACCTTCTCGGGCAGCCAGAAGTTGTTGACGAGTCGGTTCCAGACCTCGAGATCCTTGTCGTCCTCGATGCGGTTCCAGTTGATCGCGCGCACCGCGTGGCCCAGCTTGTAGTTCATCTCACTCTTTCTTCAGTCGCAATCCGCAGTCGAACCAATTACAGCATGCAGCTGACGCACTCCGTCATGTCCGTGCCCTCGAGCGCGAGCTGGCGCAGGCGGATGTAGTAGATCGTCTTGATGCCCTTGCGCCACGCGTAGATCTGCGCCTTGTTGATGTCGCGCGTCGTCGCCGTGTCCTTGAAGAACAGCGTGAGCGAGAGGCCCTGGTCGACGTGCTGCGTCGCCGCGGCGTAGGTGTCGATGATCTTCTCGGGGCCGATCTCGTAGGCGTCCTCGTAGTACTCGAGGTTGTCGTTCGTCATAAAGGGCGCCGGGTAGTAGACGCGGCCCAGCTTGCCCTCCTTGCGGATCTCGACCTTCGACGCGATCGGGTGGATCGACGACGTCGAGTTGTTGATGTACGAGATCGAACCGGTGGGGGGCACCGCCTGCAGGTTCTGGTTGTAGATGCCGTGCTCGATGACGCTCGCCTTGAGCTCGTGCCAGTCGGCCTGCGTCGGGATCGCGATGCCCGACTGCGCGAACAGCTCGCGGGTGCGCTCGGTCGCGGGCTCCCACGCGCTCTCGGTGTACTTGTCGAAGAACTCGCCCGTCGCGTACTTCGAATCGGCGAAGCCCTCGAAGGTCGTGCCGCGCTCGATCGCGATGCGGTTCGACGCCTTCAGCGCGTGGAACAGGATCGTGTAGAAGTAGATGTTCGTGAAATCGACGCCCTCTTCCGAACCGTAGTGCACGTGCTCGCGGGCGAGGTAGCCGTGCAGGTTCATCTGGCCGAGGCCGATGGCGTGCGACTTGTCGTTGCCGTCTTCGATCGACCGCACCGACGAGATGTGGCTCATATCGCTGACGGCGGTGAGCGAGCGGATCGCGAGCTCGACCGACTGGCCGAAGTCGTCGCCGTCCATCATCTTCGCGATGTTCATCGAACCGAGGTTGCACGAGATGTCCTTGCCGATCTCGTTGTAGCTCAGATCCTCGTTGTAGGTGGTCGGGGTGTTGACCTGGAGGATCTCGGAGCAGAGGTTCGACATGTTGATGCGGCCCTTGATCGGGTTCGCCTGGTTCACCGTGTCCTCGAACACGATGTAGGGGTAGCCCGACTCGAACTGCAGCTCGGCGACGGTCTGGAAGAACTGGCGCGCGCTGATCTTCGTCTTGGTGATGCGCGCATCGTCGACCATCTCGTAATACTTCTCGCTCACGGAGATGTCGCCGAAGGGCACGCCGTAGACGCGCTCGACGTCGTAGGGCGAGAAGAGGTACATGTCCTCGTTCTTCTTCGCGAGCTCGAAGGTGATGTCGGGTACGACGACGCCGAGCGACAGGGTCTTGATGCGGATCTTCTCGTCGGCGTTCTCGCGCTTGGTGTCGAGGAAGCGCATGATGTCGGGGTGGTGCGCGTTGAGGTACACGGCGCCGGCGCCCTGGCGCGCACCGAGCTGGTTCGCGTAGCTGAAGCTGTCTTCGAGCAGCTTCATGACGGGGATGATGCCCGACGACTGGTTCTCGATCTTCTTGATCGGGGCGCCCTGCTCGCGGATGTTCGAGAGCGAGAGCGCGACGCCGCCGCCGCGCTTCGAGAGCTGCAGCGAGGAGTTGATGCCGCGCGAGATCGACTCCATGTTGTCCTCGATACGCAGCAGGAAGCAGGAGACGAGCTCGCCGCGCTGCGCCTTGCCGAGGTTCAGGAAGGTCGGGGTGGCCGGCTGGAAACGGCCCGAGATCATCTCCCGCATGTAGCCGCGTGCGAGCTCCTCGTCGCCCTGGGCGAGACCGAGGGCGACCATGACGACGCGGTCTTCGAAGCGCTCGAGGTAGCGCTTGCCGTCGAACGTCTTGAGCGCGTACGAGGTGAAGAACTTGAAGGCGCCGAGGAAGGCCGGGAAGCGGAACTTCAGGGCGTACGCCTCATCGGTCAGCGTCTCGACGAACGACATCGAGTACTGGTCGAGCAGCGGCTTCTCGTAGTAGTCGTTGTCGATGAGGTAGCGCATGCGCTCCTCGAAGTTGTGGAAGAACACCATGTTCTGGTTGACGTGCTGCAGGAAGTACTGACGGGCCGCCTCGCGGTCCTTGTCGAACTGGATGCGACCATCGGCGTCGTACAGGTTCAGCATCGCGTTCAGCGAGTGGTAGTCCATCTCGCTGATCTTCGACGACTCGAGCCCCGGCTCCATCACTGCTGTTTCCAAAACTTCTCCAATCCTTCTTCGACGGCTGCGACGTCGTCGGGTGTTCCAAAGAGTTCGAACTTGTAGAGGAAGGGCACCTGGCACTTTCGCGCGATGATGGCCCCCGCGAGCCCGTAGGCCTCGCCGAAGTTCGTATTGCCCGCGGCCATCACGCCCCGGAGCAGCGAGCGGTTGCGCTCGTCGTTCAAGAACTTGATGACCTGCTTGGGAACGGCCCGCGTATCCGGGCCTCCTCCGTACGTCGGGACGAGGAGGACATAGGGCTCGGTGACGACTAGCGGCTCCTCACGCGCGTACAGCGGGATGCGGAGCGCCGGTCGTCCCAGCTTCTCGACGAAACGGCGGGTGTTGCCGGAGACGCTGGAAAAATACACCAGGTCGGGCATGGTCCCTGCCGCTCGATTAATCTGCGAGGCGGCTTGCGAGCTCCGAGATCTTGTCGGGGCGGAAGCCCGACCAGTGCTCATCCTCGGTGACCACCACGGGGGCCTGCAGGTAGCCGAGACCCTTCACCGTCTCCAACGCCGTCTCGTCCTGCGAGAGGTCGAGCACGTTGTATTCGATGCCCTTGCTGTCGAGCGCCCGGTAGGTCGCAGTGCACTGCACGCACGACGGCTTCGTGTATACCGTAATGGCCATTTCACGCCCTTCGTTGAAAATCTGCGTTGCCCGCTTCGGGCACTACATATAGTGAACCACACCTCGACTGACCACAACATGATGTAGTTACATCAATGTAGTTTTCCACGGGAACTCCACCGGCGCAAGGCCCTTGTTGGGGAGAACTTTCGGCGCGGTTCCGCCCATCGAGGCGAGTTATCCACAACCCGGGAGAGCGGAAAGATATTTCTCCACCGACCGCTCCCGGCGTGTCGCGGCGGACCCCGTTCTAGAGCGCGATCGGCCACAGCAGCTCCTCCCCCTCGGGCTGGAACCAGCGCAGCACGAGCATCGCGTCGGGCGCGAGTGCGGCCCCGTCGGCCTCGGGCCCGCGCACCCGGGCGCGCACCCGCTCGCCGGGCAGCACCGTGCGGGGCAGCGACAGGCCGAGCATGCCGCCGCCCGCGAGCGAGAAGCGCACCGAGTAGAGCGGGCCGCGGCCGCGGTGCTCGACCTCGATCACGCCGTCACCGGGTCGCAGCACCCGCCACGGCACCGCGGTCGCGCTGGGCGCCGGGCGGCGCAGCAGCGGTGCCGGCAGGTGCTGCGCGGGGATGCGGAACGGGTTCATGCGGGCAGGGTAACCGGCCCCTCGGACATGCGGAGGCGGCCCCGCTCGCGATCGTCTCGCGCGCGGGGCCGCTCGGCCGCCGAGCGGCCCTCCGGTGCTTCCGTCCGGGTCAGAGCACCTTGCTCAGGAACTCCTGGAGACGGGGTGTCTGCGGGTTGCCGAATACCTGCTCGGGCTCGCCCTCCTCGCACACGACGCCGTCGGCGAGGAAGACGACCTTGTCGCACACCTCGCGGGCGAAGCCCATCTCGTGGGTGACGAGCACCATGGTGATGCCGGTCTTCGCGAGCTCGCGGATCACCTCGAGCACCTCGCCGACCATCTCGGGGTCGAGCGCCGAGGTGGCCTCGTCGAACAGCAGGATCGCGGGCTCCATCGCGAGCGCGCGGGCGATGGCGACGCGCTGCTTCTGGCCGCCCGAGAGCTGCGACGGCCGCGCATCGGCCTTCTCCTCCAGCCCGACGCGGCGCAGCAGCGCGAGCGCCTGTTTCCGCGCCTCCTCCTTGCCCCGCTTCCCGGTCTCGACCGGTGCGAGCATGACGTTCTCGATGACCGACATGTTCGGGAAGAGGTTGAAGTGCTGGAACACCATGCCGACGCTGCGCCGCACCTCGTTGATGTCGACCTTCGCATCCATGATGTCGAAGCCATTCACCACGACGGTGCCGGAGGTCGGCTCCTCGAGCTTGTTCAGACAGCGCAGAATGGTCGACTTGCCGGAGCCCGATGGGCCGATGAGCGAGACGATCTCGCCCGGCGCCACTTCGAGGTCGATGCCCTGCAGCACCTCGACCGGGCCGAACGACTTGCGCAGCCCGCTCACGGTGATACCGGCTCCGCTGACGACGACGGGCACCGTGCCCGACGTGAGCTTCTCAGTCACTTGTTCACCTTCTTATCCACGATGTTGGCCACCCAGGTCAGCAGGGTGATCACCACGAAGTACATGATGCCGACGATGATCAGCATCTCGGTCGTGCGGTAGTTGGCCGCGTAGATCTGCTGCGCCTGGTACAGCAGCTCGGCGAAGCCGATGGTGAGCAGCAGCGACGAGTCCTTCAGCGTAATGACGAACTGGTTGATGATCGCCGGCGTCGAGATCTTCACCGCCTGCGGCACCACCACCCGTTGCATCGACTTGCCCCAGCCGAGGCCGAGCGAGCGGGCCGCCTCCATCTGGCCCGGGTCGACGGCCTGCAGCCCACCGCGCACGATCTCGGTGAGGTATGCGCCCGCGTTCAGGGCGAGCGTCGCGACACCGGCCCAGAAGATGTCGCCCTTCATGCCGGTGAGCTGCGGCAGACCGAAGTAGAAGAGGAACGCCCACACGAGCACGGGGGTGCCGCGGAAGATCGCGACGAAGGTCGAGGCGATCCCTCGCAGGATGCGCGAGCTCGAGATCTTCATGAAACCGAACGCGAGGCCGAGCGCCAGGGCGATGACGAAGGAGGTCACCGTGATGCGCACGGTGTTCCAGAGGCCCTGTCCGAGAGCGGGCATCGAGTCGACGAGCAGTTGGAAGAAGCTGGACTTCTCGGTCGGGGCGGCCGTTCCGCTCGCCGAGGTGTCCTCGCCGAGGTACTGCGCGAGAATCTGATCGTAGGTGCCATCCGCTTTGAGGCGCGCGAGGCCGTTGTCGAATGCTTCGAGCAGGTCGGCGTTCTGCCCCTTCGCGACGGCGAAGCCGTACTGGCCGCCAGGGATCTTATCCGTGACCACCTTCAGCCCGTTGCCCTGCGCGATGCCGTACTTCAGCACCGGGTAGTCATCGAACACCGCCGCGGCCGAACCGTTCTTCACCGACTCGATGAGGCTCGTCGACTGATCGAGCGCCTTCACCGTGAAGCCGTACTTCTCCGACAGCTTCTTCGCCTCCGACTCGCCCTCCGAGCCGCCCTTGGCGACGACCGTCTGGCCCTGCAGATCCTCGTAGCCCGTGATGTCGCTGTCATCGGCGACGGCCATCTGGATGCCCGAATCGAAATACGGGTCCGAGAAATCGAACGTCTGCTTGCGCTCATCCGTGATCGACATGCCCGCGATCACGCCATCGGCCTGACCCGATGTCACCGCCGACACCGCCGCCTGGAATCCCAGCGACTGGATATCGACCGTGAAGTTCTCCTCCTCCGCGATGCGATTGAGCAGGTCCATGTCGATGCCGACGAGCTCGCCGCCCTCGCGGAACTCGAACGGCGCGAACGTCGTATCCGTCGCGATGGTGAACTGTTTGCCGCCGAGATCGAGGGCCTCGGGCGCTTCGCTCTGCGCGGCGTCCGAGCCTCCGGCATCGCCGAGGTACTGCGCGAGGATCTCGTCGTAGGTACCGTCGGCCTTGAGCTCTGCGAGCCCCTCGTCGAACGCTTCGAGCAGGTCGGCGTTCTGCCCCTTCGCGACGGCGAAGCCGTACTGGCCGCCAGGGATCTTATCCGTGACCACCTTCAGCCCGTTGCCCTGCGCGATGCCGTACTTCAGCACCGGGTAGTCATCGAACACCGCCGCGGCCGAACCGTTCTTCACCGACTCGATGAGGCTCGTCGACTGATCGAGCGCCTTCACCGTGAAGCCGTACTTCTCCGACAGCTTCTTCGCCTCCGACTCGCCCTCCGAGCCGCCCTTGGCGACGACCGTCTGGCCCTGCAGATCCTCGTAGCCCGTGATGTCGCTGTCATCGGCGACGGCCATCTGGATGCCCGAATCGAAATACGGGTCCGAGAAATCGAACGTCTGCTTGCGCTCATCCGTGATCGACATGCCCGCGATCACGCCATCGGCCTGACCCGATGTCACCGCCGACACCGCCGCCTGGAACCCGAGCGACTGGATATCGACCGTGAAGTTCTCCTCCTCCGCGATGCGATTGAGCAGGTCCATGTCGATGCCGACGAGCTCGCCGCCCTCGCGGAACTCGAACGGCGCGAACGTCGTGTCCGTCGCGATGACGAACTTCTTGCCGCCGAGATCGGCGGCCTTCGCGGGGCCGGGCGCGACCGCCCGGTCTGGTACTGCCGCGACCGCGGCACTGGGCGGCGTCTGCGGCACGGCCTGCGCCGCGCCTCCTGCGACGAGCAGGAAGAGCCCGGTGAGGGCCGCCCCGATCGCCAGTCTGAGGCCGAATGATTGTGTCCTCTGGTGCACTGGGTGCTCCTCCTTCACTGGAGGCTCCGCGGTTTGCGAAGCGCACGCCACCCAGGCTACGCACATCTGCGGGTCCGTGCGGGGACGATTCCCGGTACTGGCCCCGATCCGATGCGAAATCGCAATCTGCGGCGGCCCTGCGAATGGCGGGCTACACGTGGTGGTACGGCCGCCCGGCCGCGATCTCCTGCGCGCGGTAGAGCTGCTCGGCGAGGATGAGCCGAACGAGCTGGTGCGGGAACACGAGCAGCGACAGACTCCACACGAAGTCGGCCCGCTCGCGCACGCGGTCGTCGACCCCGTAGGCGCCGCCGATCGCGACCGTGACGGGCCTACCGCGGTCGAAGGCCGAGCGCAGTCTCGCGGCGAGCGCCGGCGAGTCGACGCCCAGGCCGCGCTCGTCGAGCAGCACGAGGAAGTCGTCGCGCCCGACCTTCGCGAGGATGCGCTCCGACTCCTCGGCGCGTGCGGCCTCTCCCTCGCGCGCCGAGTGCGGCAGCAGCTGCCAGCTCGCGTCGAACGGCTTGCGCAGCCGCTTCTCGTAGCGGTCGATGCCGTCGACGACCCAACTCTCGTGCTTCTTGCCGACTGCCAGGATGCGGACGCTCATACGAGAGAACATACCCGCAGCTCAGAGAGCCGCGGCGCTGGCGTCGCGGCGAAGGCCAGAAATGGCCTTCGCTCCCAGCTCCAGCGCGCGTGCTTCTTTCCCACGGCGAGGATGCGGACGCTCATACGACGCACCCTACCGGGGCCGAGACGGCCCCGCCCCCTCCCTCACGCGGCGCGCACGCTGTCCAGGTGCTCGGCGATGCGCCCGATCGCCTCGGTGAGCACCGGCACGCCGGGCAGCGTCACGAAGCGCAGGTGGTCGGCGGTCGGCAGGTTGAATCCGCGCCCGTTCGTCACGAGCACCCGCGTCGCCCGCAGCATGTCGATGACGAAGGCCTGGTCGTCTTCGATCGGGTACTGCTCGGGGTCGAGCTTCGGGAAGAGGTACATCGCCCCGCCCGGCAGCTCGCAACTGACGCCCGGGATGCCGGTGAGCAGTCGGTGCGCGGCGTCGCGCTGCTCGCGCAGACGCCCGCCGGGGGCGCACAGCTCGGCGATGCCCGACCAGTTCGATTCGGCGGCGAGCGCGACGGGGATCGCGTATTGAGCTGGCACGTTCGCGCACATGCGCATGTTGGCGAGCAGCGTCAGCCCCTCGAGGAAGTCGCGGGCGCGCGCCCGGTCGCCGGAGATGGCGGCCCAGCCGGAGCGGTAGCCGGCGACGCGCTGCGCCTTCGACAGGCCGCTGAATGTGATGCAGAGCGTGTGCGCGACGTGCAGTGCGGCGTGCTCGAGCACGGCGTCGTCGTAGAGGATGTGCTCGTAGATCTCGTCGGCCATGAGCACGAGGCCGTGGCGCTCGGCGAGGGCAGCGAAGCCGCGCACGAGTTCGGGTGAATAGACGGCGCCCGTCGGGTTGTTCGGGTTGATGAGCACGATGCCCTTGGTGCGGGTGGTGATGAGCGCCTCGATGGCGTCGAGGTCGGGCATCCACCTGTTCGCCTCGTCGCACGGGTAGTGCACGGCGAGGCCGCCCGCGAGGGTCACCTGCGCCGTCCACAGCGGATAGTCGGGGGCGGGAACGAGCACTTCGTCGCCGTCGTCGACGAGCGCCTGCACGACCAGCGAGATGAGCTCGCTCACGCCGTTGCCGATGAAGACGTCGTCGGGGCCGATACCCGCGATGCCCTCGTCGGCGTAGTAGCGGGCGACGGCCTCGCGCGCCGGAAGGATGCCGAGGGAGCTGCTGTACCCCTGCGCGACGGGGAGCGCTTCGCGCAGCGCCTCGACGATCTCGGGGGGCGCCTCGAAACCGAAGGGGGCGGGGTTGCCGATGTTGAGGCGGAGGATCTCGTGCCCCTCGCGCTCGAGGCGCTCGGCCTCCTGCAGGATCGGTCCGCGTACGTCGTAGCGGACCCCGGCGAGCTTCGAGGACTGGTTGATGGGCTTCACGAGAAGATTATTCCACGCGCGAAGCGATGATTTCTGCAGGAACTGCGACGAGGCTGCGGAAGACCGCACGATCCCGCAACTTTCTGCGGTGCGCGGCTGCTCCCTCGCGGTCAGTGCACTTGGCGCGCGTAGAGCTCGGCGTAGGCCCCGCCGAGCGCGAGCAGTTCGTCGTGCGTGCCCGCTTCGCGGATGCGCCCGGCGTCGACGACGTAGATGCGGTCGGCGTCGACGACCGTCGACAGCCGATGCGCGATGGCGACCGTCGTACGCCCGCTGCGGGCGTCATCGAGGGCGCGCTGCACGATCTGCTCGTTCACTGTGTCGAGCGCGCTGGTGGCTTCGTCGAGCACGAGCACGCGCGGGTTCTTGAGCAGTACGCGGGCGATGGCGATGCGCTGCTTCTCGCCGCCGGAGAGACGGTAGCCGCGCTCGCCCACGATCGTGTCGTAGCCGTCGGCGAACGATTCGATGGTGTCGTGGATGTTCGCGAGACGGGCCGCGGCGACGATGTCGTCGTGGCTCGCGCCGGGCTTCGCGTACCGCAGGTTCTCGGCGATGCTCGCGTGGAAGAGGTAGGGCTCCTGTGTGACGACCCCGATGCGGTCCATGAGCGACTCCTGCCGCAGTTCGCGCACGTCGTCTCCCCCGTACCGCACCGAGCCGCCGCTCGCATCGTAGAGGCGCGGGATCAGCGAGCCGATGGTGGTCTTGCCCGAACCCGAGGCGCCGACGAATGCCACGAACTCGCCGGGTTTCACGTGGAACGACACCCGGTCGAGGGTCGGGCGGTCGTCGGGGCCGGCATCCGGGTAGCGGAACACGACGTCGTCGAACTCGATGCGGCCGGCCCGGCCCGGCTCGTCCGACGGCTCGCGCGCATCGGGGGCGTCGACGATCGCCGGGTCGAGGTCGAGGTATTCGAAGATGCGGGCGAAGAGCGCCCGCGAGGTCTGCAGGTCGAGGGCGACGCGCATGAGCGCCATGAGCGGGAAGAGCAGGCGCGACTGCACGGTCGTGAAGGCGACGATGGTGCCGGCGGTGATGCCCGGGTCGAAGCCCTGCCCCATCGCCCGCGAAATGAGCAGCCCCGACACGAGGTAGACGATCGCGGGCACCGCGGAGAGGAAGATCTGCACGAGCGCGAAGAACACCTGCCCGCTCATCGTCTGCCGCACCTGCAGTTCGATCTGGTTGCGGTTCTCGGCCGCGTAGCGCTCGGTCTCGGTGCGCTGCTGCGAGAAGGTCTTCGCGAGCAGCACGCCCGACACCGACAGCGTCTCCTGCGTGATGGCTGTCATCTCGGAGAGCGACTCCTGCGTCTTGCCCGCGATCTTCGCGCGCACCTGGCCGACGCGGCGCTGCGCGAACACGAGCACCGGCATGAGCACGAGCGCGACGAGGGTGAGCTGCCAGCTCAGCAGCACCATCGCGATGCCGGCGGCGATGACCGTGACGGTGTTGCCGAGCACGCTCGACACCGTGTTCGTGAGCACGTTCGCGACGCCGCCGACGTCGTTCTGCAACCGCGACTGGATGACGCCGGTCTTCGTGCGGGTGAAGAAGCCGAGCTCCATGGACTGCAGGTGGGTGAAGAGGCGCACGCGCAGGTCGCCCATGACGCTGTTGCCGACGCGCGCCGTGAGCAGGGTCTGCACGATGCCGAATCCCGACGAGACCACGAAGATCGCGACCATCGCCCCGACGAGCCAGCCGAGCAGCGGCAGGTCGGGGCCGCCCTGCGGGAAGAGCCCGTCGTCGAAGACGCGCTCGGTCAGGAGCGGGGGCAGGATGCCGAGGCCGGCGGAGACGAGCACGAGCACGACGATGGCGGCGAGCTGCCCGCGGTAGGGGCGGAAGAGCGCGGCGATGCGCGACCCGAGCTCGGGGATGACGGGGGCCGCGCTGTTGATCTCGCGCTGCTTCGAGGCGTCGCCCGCCGATACGCGGCCGCCCCGCCCGCCTCCGCCGCCACCGCTCATACTCATGACTCGGAGAATACGCGGGACGGGCGGCATTGCGGGCGTTGTTCGCTGGCGGCATTGCTCGGCAGGGGCATGCTTCGCACGGCATTGTCCGCCGGGGCGCGGTCTCCAGGGATCGCCGCCGCCCGCGTCCTGGCAGAATGAGGAGCAGTACTCGTGGCACGAGCGGAGGCGCGCATGTCGGAAACCCAGGAGCAAGAGCAGGGCCACGCCCGCGTTCGCGAGGCCGCCGCGGCGCGCGGCCTCGACGTCGAGATCGTTGCGCGCCCCGAGGCGCGGTCGCTGCACGAGGCCGCCGAGATCCTCGGTCTCGAGGATTCGGACATCGTGAAGACCCTCGTCGTGAAGCGCTCGGACGGCACCTACCTCTTCGCCCTCGTACCGGGCGGCCGGTCGATCTCGTGGCCGAAACTGCGGGCGGTCGTAGGCGTGAACAAGCTGCGCATGCCCGACCCCGATCTCGCCCTCGAGGCGACGGGGTACGAGCGCGGCACGATCACGCCGATCGGCAGCACGACCGACTGGCCGGTCTTCGCCGATTCCTCGATCGTCGGCCGCCGCATCGCGATGGGCGCGGGCGCCCACGGCTTCAGCCTCTTCGTCGAGGCCGATATGCTCATCGAAGCATATGCGGCGACGGTCGCCGATATCTCGACCCCGGAGGCCTGATCCGAGCTCAGGCGCCGAGCAGTTCGCGGCCGAGCACGTCGTCGGTGCACAGAGTGTCGCCGACGCGGAATCTGCGTCTGCCGCTCACCGCGAGCCCCGCCTTGAGGTAGAACGCCCGTGCCCGGGCGTTCTCGTCGTTCACGCCGAGCCAGAATGCGGCGCAGCCGTCGGCGCGCGCGGTCTCGAGAGCCAGGTCGAAGAGACTCCGGGCGACGCCCGCCCCGCGGCTCTCGGGATCGACGTAGAGCTTCGAGAGGTACGCCGTGCGCTGCCCGGCCCACTGCTCCGGGTTCTCGTCGTGCAGGCCGTGGAGGCAGACTGCATAGCCGACCAGGGCCCGGTCGGGGCCTTCCGCGACGAGCACGTGGCTGTCGGGGTCCGCGAGCCAGGCCGCGAACTGGCGTTCGGAGAGCCCCTCGGCGATGAACGCCAGCACGTGCTCCGCGGGCATCCATTCCGGGCACGCGTCGGGGAAGGTGCGCGCGGCGAAGGCGGCGAGCGCGGCGGCGCTCGCCGTGCCGACCTCGGCCTCGCGCGGCACGACCGCCCGTGCTCCTGCTGCGGTGCTCTGCTGGGATGCTTCTGCATGCATGAGATCACGCTACCGCGCCGGCGCCCGCCCCGCTCCCCCTCGCCCGCCGGCAGCGGCCGCCGAGCTACTTCTGGGACCCTGCGAGCAGCGCCTGCACGAAGTACCGTTGGAAGGCGAAGAACACGATGAGGGGCACGATCATCGACAGGAACGCCCCGGCCGACAGCACGTCGATATTCGACCCGAACTGGCGCAGCTGCGACTGGATCGCGACCGTCAACGGCTGGGAGTCGGAGTTCGTGAAGATCAATGCCACGAGCATGTCGTTCCAGGTCCACAGGAACTGGAAGATGGCGAGCGACGCGATAGCGGGCAGCGCGAGCGGGAGCATGACCTGGAAGAAGATGCGCCAATCCTTCGCGCCGTCGATACGGGCGGCCTCGATCAGCTCCGCCGGCACCTGCGCGAAGAAGTTGCGGAGGAGGAAGATCGCGAAGGGGAGCCCGAACGCGGTATGGAACAGGATGACCCCGAGCACGCTCCCGAAGATCCCGAGCGCCCCGAACAGGCGCGCGAGCGGGATGAGCGCAACCTGCAGCGGTACGGCGAGGAGCACGATCACCGCGATGAGGAGCCAGTCCCGGCCGGGGAACTGCAGCCAAGCGAACGCATACGCCGCGAGTGCGCCGAGCACGACGACGAGCAGGGTGGTCGGCACCGCGATGACGATGGTGTTCCAGAACGATCCCGTGATCGTCGGGTTCGCGAGCAGGCCCGCGTAGTTCTCGATCGTGAGCTCTGCGGGCCTGGTGAGCACGGTCCACCAGCCGCTGGACGCGTTGTCACCGGAGCTGCGCAGCGAGGTCAGCAGCAGCCCGACAGTGGGTACGAGCCAGAACACGGCCACCACGAGCAGCACGGCGTGCACCGCCCCGCGGCTGAAGAAGCCGAGCACGCGCTGCGCGGCGCTGCGAGGCGGGCGTACGCTCCCGGTGGCGGCCTGCGTCGTCATCTGCTTCGTTCCTCCCTGAATCGGCGCACGTTCATGATCATCGATGGCAGCACGAGAACGAGCAGCAGGATCGCCAGGGCGGAGCCGAGGCCCTGATTGCTCCCGCCGCCGAACGAGACGGTCCACATCTCGACCGCGATCACGTTGGCGGCCGGCTTCGATGCTCCGGGAGGGATGACATAGACGAGATCGAAGATCTTCAGCACGTTGATGATCAGCGTGACCAGCACCACGATCAGCACGGGGGCCAGCAGCGGCGCCGTGATGCGCCGGAACACCTGCCACTCGTTCGCGCCATCGGTGCGTGCAGCTTCCTGGAGCGAGCGGTCGATCGAGGACAGCCCGGACGCGATCATCACCATCGCGAATCCGGCCCAGATCCAGATGTACGCGAGGATCACGACGACGTTGATGAACGTCGCGCTCAGCCACGATACGCCCTGCGCTCCGCCGTCGAAGTTCGCGGCCGGCAGCGCTACGCGGTAGTGCTCGCCGGGCTCGAGCCCCATGATCGTAAAGGCGCCGCCCGCCCCTGTGGTGGCATACCCGCGAATGGCGCCATCGGGGTCGACCGCGTCGACGCGCACCCCCTCGAGCCCCTTCTTGCCCGCTTCGAGCTCGCCGTTCGTTCCTCCGCCGCCGCGGATCACATCGAGGAACACGGTTCCGGTGATCTCGTCGTCCGAAGCCGTGGCGGCGGGCAGCCCGTCGACCAGCCCGTCGGGGAGGTCCCCCTGCTTGATTCCGGTGAGCGGGAAGTTCTGCACGCTCCCGGGAATCACGGCGTCGCTCGACACGATGATCCCGTCGTCCGCCTCGATCCCTGCGTCGCCCCTCGGCTTCGCCCCGGGGTAGCTGGACTGCTCACCGAATGCGCTCTGCACCCCGACGATCGCCGCGTTGACGACGCCGAGCTGCGGGCTCTCCTGGAACATCCCGCGGAAGATCACACCCGCGGCGAGCATGGAGATGGCCATGGGCATGAATACGATGAGTCGGAACGCGACCTTCCATCCGATCCTGTCGACCAGCACCGCGAAGATGAGCCCCAGCACTGTGACGGCGAGCGGCGCCACGATCACCCAGATGACGTTGTTGCGAATCGCGGTGAACGTGGTGTCGTTCGTGAACATCGTGACGTAGTTCTGCCACCCCACGAAACTCGTGCCGCCCTTGTCGAACAGCGACCGGACGACCGTGTAGACGATCGGATAGACGACGAACGCTCCGAGCACCACGAGTGCGGGCCCGAGGAAGGAGGCGATGATCAATGCGCGACGCGCACGGCCGGAGCCGCGGGGGCGGAGCCCGCGACCCCGGAGGTGCACCGGGACGGTGTGCGTTCGTGTCATGGCTCAGCGGTCAGTAGGCCGCAGCAGCCGCCGCCTCGAGCCGCTGCATCGTGCCGTCGATATCGCTCGGGTTCTGGTAGAAAGCGATCATCTCCTGCCAGAAGCCCTGCCCGGGCGTGCCGCCGAAGGCGCTCGGCGTGAGGTCGGACATATCGAAGCGGAACACCTCGGCGCCGGTGAGCGCTTCGGCGATCTGACGCGACACGTCATCCGGATACAGCGAGGTGTCGACCGCCTGATTCGGCGAGGTCAGGCCGCCGTTGGGCACCCAGATCTCCGCCGCTTCCGGAGAAGCCAGATACTCCATCAGTGCGGAGGTGGCCCCGTCGTCCGTGAACTGCACGGCGACGTCTCCGCCGCCCATCACCACCGGTGCGGAGCCGTTCACCGCCGGGAAATCGTAGAACAGGGCATTCTCTCCCACGGTGGAATTGCCGTCATCCGCGATGTTGCCGGCGACGAAATCGCCCTCGTAGACGGTGCCGGCCTCGGGGTCGGCGCCGAATACTTCCGTGACGCTCGTGGGGAAGTCGCGCTGGTCACCGCCCGGCTGCACGAGATCGGTGCCCCAGAGCGAGGCCAGCACCTCGAGCGCTTCCTTGACCGAGGGGTCCGTCCACGGAATCTCGTGGTGGGTCAGCTGGTCGTACTTCTCGGGGCCGGCAGTGCGCAGATACACGTTCTCGAACCAGTCGGTCAGCGGCCACCCGACGTCGGCCCCGATCGAGATCCCGGAGTATCCGGCGTCGCTGACCAGACCCAGCTGGGTGAGGAAGTCGTCCCAGTCCTCCGGCTCGGAAGCTCCTGCCTCGTCGTAGATATCGGCGTTGTACCACATCGTCGACTTGTTCGCGCCCTTGAACCAGACGCCGTACAGTTCATCATCCACACTGCCCAGATCGAGCCACGACTGCGCGTAGTTCTTCTCCACCGCCGATTTCACGGAGTCTCCCAGCGGCTGGATGTCTCCGTTCTCCGCCAGCGACTGCATCAGGGCCGGCTGCCCCAGGACGGCGACGTTCGGCGGCGTTCCGCCCTCGAGCTGACCCTGGATATAGGTGGGTCCGTTGTCACCGAAGCTGGTGTAATCGACCTTCGCACCGGTGGCATCCTCGAACGCCCCGAGGACCGCCTCGAAGTTCTTCTGCTCGGCACCCGACCAGGCGGCCGCGATCGTGAGCGTCTCGCCCGAGAAGTCGCCATCGACCGCGACATCGTCGCCGCTCGTTCCGCCCGAGCACCCCGTCAGCACGAGCACCGCCGTTGCGGCGAGGGCGACCGATGTCACCCCGATGCTTCTCAGGGATCGGGCACGGCGTGGAATAGGTTGCGTGGACATGGCACTCCTTCACTCTCCTCGGTCGAAGACTCGTGGTCGACGAGCATCATGGAGAAGCAGTGCTGCTGGTGGAGAGCAACCCTGCTTCCGCATTTCACACTATCCAAGCCGCTGGCGGTACTCAATCGTCCGCCGAGAGCGTCACCCCACCGTTATCTGCGCGGCCGCGGTCGGGGCCTTCTCCGTGCCGGCCGGAGCGCGATAGACAGTGCTACGCCCAGCGTTCCTTGGGTGAGCGCCCCGAGGATCATGACCGCGATCACCGACGACCATGCCCCGCTCGACGCGGCGACCCACCCGGCGGAGAGAGAGCCGATGCCGCCGAGGAAGTACCCGACGACTTGCGTCAGGGCGGAGACTCGGGCGACCTGTACGTGGTCTTCGCCGATTGACGACAGCAGCGCGAGGGCAAAGGGGAACCCGCTCATCCCGATCCCGAGGAGCACTGCCCAGGCTTCCGGTGCCGCAGTCGGGGCGCTGAGGAGCCCGGTTGCGCCGGCTACGGCGCATGCGGTCGTGATCGTGATGCCCAGCACTCGGGTGGCATGCCGTGCAGCTGCGGGGACGGCGAGGGCGGTGGACGGGATTCCTACGGCCATCACGATTCCCAGCATGACCCCGGCACGCCTGTCGTCGATACCGCCGTCTGCGGCGATGAGCGGCAACCAGCCGATGATGGTGTAGCTGAGCACCGTCTGCAGCGCGAAGAATCCGAGCATGGGGAACGTGCCCCGTGGCCATCCGAGATTCGCGCCGGACGCGGTGGCACGATCTCGAGTCGGCGAGCCGGAGCGCTTGAGGGGTAAGGCGAGTGCCGATTGCGACTGGGATCTGGTGAGGGAGATCCACAGCACCCCCGCCGCCAGGGAGGGCAGTGCCCAGATCGCGAGGCCGACCGTCGGGAGCCCGAAGATTCTGGCCATCGGCAGAGCGAGGGCCGCGGCTACGGCTGCACCGAGGGCCATTGCGCTCGTGTATCCGGTCGTCGCGCGATGCGTGCGCCCTGCACACCATTCCCTGACGAGTGCCGGGAGGATGATATTGACCGCGGAGATGCCCGCGGCCGCACAGATGGTGCCCGCGACGATCGCGATTTCGTGCGGCACCGCACGGACGGCGAGCCCCAGAGTCAGCAGGGAGAGCGCCGCGGTCATAGTGGTCCGGATGCCCCACCGCCCGAGCAGAGGGAGCACCGCGAGCCCCGCGATCGCGAAGACGAATACCGGGGCGCTCGTGACGACCGTTGCTGAGAGGGGGGAGAGCGCGCCGGCGGCCTGGAGCTCGCCCAGGAGCGGGCTGGCCCCGGTGATGCCCAAGCGCAGGTTGAAGCCGAGGCAGAGCAGTACGAGCGTCGGCGCCGACTGAGACGCGAGCAGAGATGAACGGGAAGGCATGAAGATTCCGACAGACATTAGATGTTTGGATGTTTGATCGTTTGATAGTATCTGCCCATGACCCTTCCCGCAATTCCGCGCATGAACTTGAGCGACGGGGCTGCCGCCGCAATCCGGGCCGAGATACTCTCCGGGCGTTGGCCCGTCGGGAATGCGATCCCGGCGGAACCGGAGCTCGCTTCTCAGCTCGGAGTTTCGCGCGGCACACTACGCGAGGCGCTGCGGTCGCTGCAGTACGCCGGATTGCTCGAGATCCGCCGAGGCGACGGCACCTATGTGAGGTCCCGAAGCGAGGTCGGCACCGCCCTGGCACATGCGCAGCCGTCATTGCGAGACGTGCTGGAAGCGCGCGCTACGATCGAGCCCCAGCTCGCTCGACTCGCTGCCGAGCGAGCCAGTGCCGCCCAGATCGCACAGATTCGCGCGGCGCTCGAAGCCAGGAACGCCGCCGACGGCACCAGATGGGCCCGAGCCGATGCAGCATTCCACCGCGCGGTGGCCGAGGCGGCTTGCAGCCCGGTTCTGGAACAGGTCTATCTGGCTCTGCTGCCGCTGCTCGAAGAGTCGACGGATCTCGCGGCAAAGCGTCAGGGCTTCCGCAAGGACGACCCTCGGGGCCACCAGGAGCTGCTCGATGCGATCGAACGCAGAGACCCCCGGACCGCTTTCGAGAGTGCACAAGAGAATCTCACGGCCACTGAGGCCTGGTCGACGACCGCCGATGCCGTGTAGCTCGTCCGAGGGCTGAGCCCGCCCTCGCCGGCATGCGGACGTTTCCGGCGGCGCCGAGCCTCGACCGGGAGCTCGGAGACCGTCCGTCCGAGGCGGGTTACCGGCCCGAATCCTCGATCGCCTGCTCGAGGCGTTCGAGCTTTCCGTCGAGCTCGCCCGCGAAGCCCGGGCGGATGTCGGCCTTCATCACGAGCGATACGCGCGAGCCGAAGGGCATCACGGCCTCGGTCGCGCGCTTGGCGACGCCGAAGACCTCGTCCCACTCGCCCTCGATCTCGGTGAACATCGACGAGGTGCGGTAGGGCAGGCCGGAGGCCCGCACGACGCGGATCGCGGCGGCGACGGCCGCGGAGACGGAACCGTCGGCCTCGGGCGCCTGCCCGGATGCGCCGACACCGCTCGGGGCGACGGAGAATGCGAGAATCATGAGCCCTCCTGCAGTTGCACGGTGACCGGCCCCGTGCGCGGGGGCCGCTTCGAGAAGAACACGGTGACGATCGCGCCGAGCACGATGACCGCGAGGGGCAGCAGCATCGACTGCGCCATCGCGTCGGCGAAGCCCGGGCGCAACGGTTCGGGCAGGGCCCCGGCGGCCGCGTCGCCGAAGCCGCCGACCCCTGCGCCCGCGGCGCCGAGCTCCGCGGCGATGCGCGACGCCATGAGCACCGCGATGCCCGCGGAGCCCAGCACCGACCCGATCTGTCGGCTCGTGTTGTAGACGCCCGAACCGGCGCCGGCGAGCTCCATCTTGAGGTTGAACGTCGTGAGGTTCGCGAGCGGACCCCACATGAACGCGTTGCCGACGCCGAGCAGGGCGCTCGGGATCAGCAGCAGCACGATCGACGCGTCGGGCTTCAGCAGTACGTAGTATCCGGCGAGGCCGAGCGCCACGAGCACCAGACCGAGGATCGGGAGCCGGCGCGGGTCGCCGCGGTCGAGCAGCTTGCCGACGGGCTGCGCGAGCGCGATCGAGAGCACGGCCATCGGCACCATCATGAGCGCCGACTGGGTCGGGGTCTGCCCGAGCACGAGCTGCAGGTAGAACATGAGCGGGAGCGACATGCTGGTGACCGAGAAGCCGACCAGCACGATGGCGATGGAGCCGACCGAGAAGTTGCGATCCCTGAAGATCTGCAACGGCACGAGCGGCTCGCCCTTCTGCACCCGCTGCCAGATCACGAAGACGACGAGCACGACGATACCGGCGATGATGAGGCCCCACACCGAGATGGGCCCTCGGATGGTGCCCCAGTCGTAGCTCTCGCCCTCCTGGATGCCGAACACGAGCATGAACATGCCGATGCCCGAGAGCACGACGCCCACGAGGTCGAAGCGGTGCGCGCTCGTCTCGAGCACCGGCACATAGCGCAGCGCGAGCACGAAGGCGATGACGCCGACGGGCACGTTGACGAAGAAGATCCATTCCCAGCCGAGACCGTCGACGAGGAATCCGCCGAGGATCGGGCCGATGAGCGTCGCCACCCCTGCCGTGACGCCCCAGATCGCCATCGCCGCGCCGCGTTCGCGCGGGCCGAAGATGCGCGTGATGACCGTCATCGTCTGCGGCGTCATGATCGCCGCCCCCAGACCCTGGAAGACGCGGGCGATCACCAGCACCTCGATGGTCGCGGCGAACCCGCAGGCGAGCGACGACAGCGTGAAGACGGCGAGGCCCAGCAGGTAGATGCGACGCGGGCCGAAGCGGTCGCCCAGCCGGCCCGTGATGAGCAGGGGCACGGCGTAGGCGAGCAGGTAGGCGCTCGTCGCCCACAGCGTCGCGACCATGGTCGTGTCGAGCCCCCGCATGATGGACGGGTTCGCGACCGACACGATCGTGGTGTCGACGAGGATCATGAAGAACCCGAGCACCATCGACCACAGGGCCGGCCACGGGCGGATCTCGGGGCGGGCCTGCGAGGCTCCGGGCTGTGCGTTCACTCGTATCAGCCTAGCGTTCGCGAGCGGATTCGGCCCTATCGCGCTGCTCCTCAGTATTGTCTACGCTGAACAGGTGGACGCACCGGTACCCGACGCTCAGACCCGCCTCCCGCCGCCCGGCGGGTGGCGCACGTTCGCCCACGCGCTCGGCAACACCGCCGTCGCCGGCCTGGTCACGAACTTCCTCTGGTTCGCGGTCGTGTTCTGGGTGTACCTCGAGACGCGCAGCATCCTCGCCACCGGTATTCTCGGCGGGGCGTATATGCTCGCGCTGGCGGTGTGCTCGATGTGGTTCGGTTCGCTCGTCGACCGCACCCGCAAGCTGCGGGTGATGCGGCTGTCGGCCTGGTGCTCGCTCGTCGCGTTCACGATCGGGTGCACCATGTTCTTCCTCGTGCCCGCCGACGCGCTGCTCGCGCTCGACGGCCCGTGGTTCTGGGTGTTCACGCTCGTCGTGCTCGCCGGGTGCGTCGTCGAGCTGCTGCGCAGCCTGGCGCTCTCGACGCTCGTCACGCTGCTCGTGCCCGTCGAACGGCACGCGAACGCGAACGGTCTCGTCGGCACCGTGCAGGGGCTCGCGTTCATCGTCACGAGCGTGTTCAGCGGCATCTCGATCGGGCTGCTCGGCATGGGGCCGACGATGCTGATCGCGACCGCCCTGACCGCGCTGCCGCTCGCGCACCTCTACCTGCTGCGCATCGAGGAGGCGGAGACCGTGCCCGAACCGGGGAGCGGCGCCGTCGACTTCCGCGGCGGCATGGCCGCGATGCGCGCGGTGCCCGGGCTCTTCGGCCTCATCCTCTTCTCGATGTTCAACAACCTCGTCAGCGGCGTGCACATGGCGCTGCTCGACCCGTACGGCCTCACCCTGTTCTCGGTCGAGATGTGGGGCATCGTGTTCGGCATCGCCGGCACCGGCTTCATCGCGGGCGGCGCGCTCGTCGCCCGGTTCGGGCTCGGATCGAACCCGGTGCGCACCATGCTCGTCGCCGTCGGCGTGCTCGGCATCGTCGGTTCGGTGCTGGCGCTGCGCGACTGGGCGTGGCTGTTCATCGCCGGCATCTGGGTGTTCATGCTGCTGATGCCGGCGATCGAGGCCGCCGAGCAGACGGTGATCCAGCGGGTCGTGCCGTTCGAGAAGCAGGGCCGCGTCTTCGGCCTCGCGATGACCTTCGAAGCAGCGGCGGCCCCGCTCACCTCGTTCCTCATCGCGCCCGTCGCCGAGTTCTGGATCGTGCCGTACATCGAGAGCGCGGCGGGCCGCGACCGCTGGGAGTGGCTCCTCGGCGACGGTGCGGGAAGAGGCATCGCCTTCATCTTCTTCTGGGCGGGCCTCGTCGTACTCGCCGCAGCCGTCGCGGCCTTCGCGACCCGCACCTACCAGGTGCTGGTGCGCAGCTTCGCCGGGTCGGGGGGGGGAGAAAACCCGAGTNCTTCGCCGGGTCGGGCGCGGAACCCGACTCGGGTTCCGCGCCCGGCTCCGTCACCCCCTGATGGCGTCGGCCAGCTTCACTCGCGCCCCGGTGCGAAGGATCGAATTGCTGTAGATGCGCGCCCCGATCCACAGCACCGCCGCGATCGCGAGGCAGAGGATGCCGAGCGACAGGATGGGCTCCCACCACTCCGCCGTACCCAGGTAGAGCCGCATCGGCATGCCGACGGGCGCCGAGAACGGGATATAGCTCATGATGGCGAGCGCCTGCGGATTGTCGTTGAAGATGATGACGGCGACATAGGGCAGCATCACGAGCATCATGACCGGGCTCGTGACCGATCCGATGTCCTCCTGCCGCGACACGAGCGATGCGAGCGCGGCGTAGAGGCCGGCGAGCAGCACGAAGCCGAACGCGAAGAGAATGCCGAACCAGATCAGCGACGATCCGAGTTCGCCGAGCAGCAGGTCCTGCCCCGTGGCGAGCATGCCGATCGAGGCGAGCGACGCGATCGCGACGACCTGAGCGAGGGCGAGGACCGAATTGCCGAGGATCTTGCCGGCGAGCATGGTGCGGGCCGACACGGTCGCGAGGAGGATCTCGACGATGCGGGTCTGCTTCTCTTCGACCACGCTCTGCGCGATCGTCGTGCCGAAGGTCACGGCGCTCATCATGAAGACGATGCCGAAGCCGATCGCGATGATGTAGGCGAGCGCCGGATTCGTGCCTGAGGGCTCGAGCAGCTCGACCGACGGGGCGGCGGTGAGCGACTGGATCACGCCCAGCGGGGCCTCGTCCTTCGCGAGCACGGTCAGGTCGAGGGGCGTGTCGCCTCCCGGTACGACTGCCGCATCGACCTCGCCGTCGAGCACGAGCCGCTCGGCCGCCGCACGATCGTCGACGGTGCGCCAGTCGAACGGCAGCATCTCGACCGTGTCGGCGAGCTCGTGCGTCGTCGCGACCGTCGTCGACTCGTCCGAGCCGCCGAAACCGCCGAAGCCGCCCGACTTCGCCATGAAGCCGCTGAAGAGCACGCTCGCGAGCACGAGCAGCAGCAGGATGCCGGTCGAGATGAGGAACGCCTTGCTGCGCAGACGCGTCGTGATCTCGCGCTCGGCGACGAGCCAGGCGCCCTGCGCCCCGCTCAGCGGTCGGGCGGCGGTACGAGTCTGCATGGTCCGGGGCTGCGCGTTCATCGCACGACCTCCTTGAAGATCTGGGCGAGCGAGGGGGTGACGGGGCCGAAGCGGAGCACGCGGTTGAGCGCGGGATCCCCCGCCGCCCCGCCGTCGACCGCGCGCGCGAGCACCTGCTGCGCGGCGCCGTCGGAGTCGGCCTCGAAGCGGGCGAGCCCGCCGTCGAGGTGGGTGACGGCGATGCCGGGTTGGTCGCGCACCCAGCCGGCGTCGCTCTGCGGGCCCGCCATCTCGAGCTCGAACTCGCGCCCCGAGTGCTCGGCGCGCAGCGCCTCGCGCGATCCCTGTGCGAGGATCTTGCCGCCGCCGATGACCACGACATCGTCGCAGAGCCGCTCGACGATATCGAGCTGGTGCGAGGAGAAGAGCACGGGCGCGCCCTGCGCTGCGTAATCGCGCAGCACGCCGAGCACGACGTCGACCGCCATCGGGTCGAGACCCGAGAACGGCTCGTCGAGCACGAGCGCGACGGGCCGGTGCACGAGGGCGGCCGCGATCTGCGCGCGCTGCTGGTTGCCGAGAGACAGGCTCTCGAGGGTGTCGTTCGCGCGCTCGCCGAGGCCGAGCTGCTCGACGAGCCCCTGCGCCGACGTCTTCGCGTCGGCCGCGGCCATGCCGTGCAGGCGCCCGAGGTAGACGAGCTGCTCGAGCACCCGCATCTTCGGGTAGAGCCCCCGCTCCTCGGGCATGTAGCCGAATCGCGCGCGGTCGCCCGCCGTGATCGGCTCGCCGTCGAGCCTCACCTCGCCGCTGTCGGCCGACAGCACCCCGAGAAGGATGCGCATCGTCGTGGTCTTCCCCGCGCCGTTGCCGCCGACGAAGCCGGTCATGCGGCCGCCCGACACGTCGAAGCCGACGTCGTCGAGCACGCGCCGGTCTCCGAAGCTGCGTGAGATGCCTGAGATCTCGATCATGTCGCCTCTTTCGTCACTCGTTCCGTACTGGTATCCAGGCTAGGAGGGGCGACGGTGCACTCGCCTCCGCCCGTCGGCGGAACCGCATCCGCCTCGCGAGTGATCCGGGGCCTCCGCCCACGATCTACGCTGGAAGCATGTTCTCCTTCAACGGCAGCGGTTGGGCCCGGCCCGGCCCGGGGCCCGAGCAGCTCCGCATCGATGTCGGGATAGCCCTGGTGCTCGCCGTGGCCTCCCCCGTCGTCGGCCTGCTCTACGTGCGCACCGGCATCTACGGCGCCGAAGCCGACTACGCCGCGCCGTGGGTGTGGGCGGTCGGCATCGGCCTCTCCACCCTCCCCCTCGCGCTCCGGCGCCGGTATCCGATCGCCGTCTCGCTGCTCGTCTCGATCGGCTTCTTCGTGTGCGGTCAGTACGGGGTGCCCGACCTGCTGGTCGTGCAGATCAGCATGTTCCTCGCCCTCTACACCGTGGGCGCGTGGGGCCGCGACCGGCGGGCGGCCCTCTACGCGCGGCTCGGCATCACCGGGACGATGCTCGTCTGGCTCGTCGTGAACCTCATCATCTCGTCGGCCGACGCCGAATCCTTCCCGGGGCTCGCCCGCTCGGGCATCTTCTCGGCCTTCGCTACCTTCGCGGCGATCCAGATCATCACGAACCTGCTCTACTTCGGGGCGGCGATCCACTTCGGCGAGCGCGCCTGGCGCGCCGCCCGTGCGCAGGCCCTGCTCGAAGCGCAGGGGCGCGAACTCGAGCTCGAGCGCCGCACGGGGGCCGCTCAGGCCGTGGCACTCGACCGCGTCGCCATCGCGCGCGAACTGCACGACGTGGTCGCCCACCACGTCTCGGTGATGGGCATCCAGGCGAGCGCGGCGCGGCGCCTGCTGGGGCGCGACGTCGAACGCGCCGAGGCATCGCTCGAGATCGTCGAGTCGAGCGCTCACGCGGCGATCGACGAGCTGCGCAGTCTCGTGCGCACGCTGCGCACCCCTGAGACCGACGATGCCTCGACGACCATCGGCATCTCGCACCTGCCCGCCCTCATCGCCGAATCGCAGCAGGCCGGCGTGCCCACGACGCTCATCACGATCGGCGAACACCGGCCGCTGCCGATGCTCGTCGACGTCGCCTTCTACCGCGTGGTGCAGGAGGCGCTGACGAACGTGCGCAAGCACGCGGGCCGGGGCGCCGAGGCGACGGTGCGGCTGCGCTTCAACACCGCCTCGGTGGAGATCGAGGTCTCGGACGACGGAGTGCAGCGGCGCCTGGCCTCGCCCGGGCTGCGCGGCGGCGCCCCGCGCGGGTCGGGTCTCGGCCTGCGCGGCATGCGCGAGCGCATCGGCGCGGTGGGCGGCGAGGTGCAGGCTCGGCAGCGCGAGCACGGCGGCTTCATCGTGCGCGCGACGGTGCCCACCCGCGATACGTTCCCGGTACCGGGCGAGCCCGCACCGGCGGTGCGGGAACACGAACACGAACAAGAAGAGAGCCGCGCATGATCCGAGTACTGCTGGTCGATGATCAGGAGCTCGTGCGCTCCGGATTCCGAATCATCCTGGAATCCGAGCCCGATATCGAGATCGTCGGCGAGGCGGCGAACGGCATCGAGGCGGTGGCACTGGCGGCCGATACGGCGCCCGATGTGGTCTGCATGGACGTCGAGATGCCCGAGATGAACGGCATCGAGGCGGCGCGGCGCATCCTGGCGGCGAGCGCCGACGGCGCGGCCCCCGCGATCCTGATCCTCACCACCTTCGGGCACGACGAGTACCTGTTCGATGCCCTGGCGGCCGGAGTGAGCGGCTTCCTGCTGAAGGCCTCGCGGGCGGAGCAGCTGATCGACGCGGTGCGCACGCTCGAGCGGGGCGAGGCGCTGCTCGGCCCGGCCGTGACGCGCGCGGTGATGACGCGGGCGGCGGCGAGCGAGGCCCCGAGCACGTCGGCCGCGACCGGTACCGCCACGGGCGTCGCCGAACGGGTCGAGGCGCACGCGCAGACGGCGGGCCTCACCGAGCGCGAACGCGAGGTGCTGGCGCTCGTCGCCGAGGGCCGCTCGAACGGCGAGATCGCCCAGGCGCTGTTCCTCGGCGAGGCGACGGTGAAGACGCACGTGTCGAATCTGCTGCAGAAGATGGGGGCGAGGGATCGCATTCAGCTCATCGTCTGGGCGCACACGGGCGAGGGCTCCTAGGCCGCCCGACGGGCCGGATCGCCTATCCGAGTCGCGGGGCGCCGCCCGGCACGGGGAGACGGCGCGCGACGCGGTGCTCGAGCCCGAGGCGCACGCCCGGCCAGTCGTGCTCGGTGATCGAGAACACCACGGTGTCGCGGACGTAGCCGGGGCGCCGCATGTGCGCGCGGAGCACGCCGTCCTGATGCGCGCCGAGCCGCGCGATGGCCGCGCGCGACTGGTGATTGAGGAAGTCGGTGCGGAATTCGACGGCGAGGCAGCCCCAAACGTCGAAGGCCTGCGTGAGCAGCAGCAGCTTCGATTCCGCGTTCGTGCCGGAGCCGTGCGCGCTCGCTCCGTTCCACGTGGAACCGATCTCGACGCGCGGCGCAGCCGCGTCGATGTTCATGAACGTCGTCATGCCGATGACGCTCCCCGTGTCCGTGCGCCGGGCGGTGAACGGGATCATCGACCCCTGTCGCTGCAGCTCGAGCCGCCGCTCGATCTCGGCCTCCATACCCTCGGGTGCCGGGATGTTCGTGTACGGGTTGCGCCAGATCTCGCCGTCGAGCGCCGCGGCGCTCAGGCCCTCGAGGTGTTCGAGCCGCAGCGGCTCGAGGGTCACGAGGCGGCCGGCGAGCGCGCCGGGATGTTCGAGCGTCATGCCCTCATTCTGCACCCGCGCGGGTGCGCCGCACCACCCTCGGCCGCGGGGCTCCGGGCACCGTCACGGACGTTGCGCCCCAGGCAAGCACCTGCGCACCTCGACCCAGGTGTCGAGCTCCCCTGCCAGGAGCCCGGCGAGTTCTCGCGCCCGCGCATGGGTGTCGACCTTCACCGCCCAGACGCGTCGCAGCGGCTTGCCGGCCTCGTTGTACCAGCCCGCGCGCGACTCGCCGCCCGGCCCGACCACCTCGGCGAGCTCGTCGTCGTCGAGCACCTCGGTCCATTCGAGTTCGGAGGTCGCCGCGAGGTCGTCTTCGAAGCGCGCGAGGAAGCCGACAACCTCCTCGACCCAGGCCGGCCCGCGCGCGATGAACGCCGCATTCGTCCCGTGAGCCAAGAGCATGTACCGCATGGTCGCCTCCCGTCTGCCGGGCTGCGCCGAGTTCGCGCCCGGGTCCCTCCATCGTGGCACGAAGGCGTCGCGGCGTCGAGGGTCGTGCGCCGCGCCGCCGCGTGATTCCGCGTATCCGCCCCCGCACGGTGCGGGCCGCGCAGTAGTCTGGTGCCGTGGACCGTCGCATGTTCCTGTCAGCCGCTCTCGCCGCCTCTGCGCTGAGCCTGTCGGCGTGCGCGAGCCCCGAGCCCGGCGCCGAGCGGGTGCCGACCGGCTCCGCGCCGAAGCCGACGACACCGCCGCCCGCTCCCCCGACGGCGGCTCCGCCCGTGGCCGAAGACCCCGAGATCACCGGGCCGCCGGTGCCCGATGAGCCGCCGGTGCGGGAGGTCGCGCCGCAGTTCGATGCGCCGCACGGGCCGTTGAACTCGCTGCCGCCCGAGGTGGGCAATCAGTTCGCCTGGACGGTCGACGACGGGGCGAGCCCGGATGTCGTGATGGCGTACGCGCAGTTCGCGCAGCGCACCGGCCACCGCATCACCTTCTTCGTCAACGGCATGTACGCCGACTCCTGGGTCGCGGCGGCCCCCGTGCTCGCCCCGATGATCGCGAGCGGGCAGGTGCAGATCGCGAGCCACACCTACTCGCACCCGTCGCTCACGAGCATCGGCGACGCGCAGATCCAAGACGACCTCATGGCCAATCACGCGTTCATCGAGCAGACCTTCGGCGTCGACGCCCGACCCTGGTACCGGCCGCCCTACGGCAACCGCGACGCGCGCACCGACGCCGCGGCCGCGGCCGTCGGGTACACGACCCCGGTCATGTGGAACGGCTCGATCGGCGATTCCGGGCTCATCCCGCCCGCCGTGCTGCTGCAGGAGGCCGAGCGGTGGATACAGCCCGCGAGCATCATCCTGGGGCACGCGAACGCGCAGACCGTCGTCGACCTCTTCGACCACCTCATCGACATGATCAACCGCAAAGGCCTCGAGTCGGTCACGCTGAACGACGTGTTCCGCACGGCGTAGGGCCGCGCGGAACACGTCCGCTTGTTTCAGGCGGCGAAGGGGTCGGCGATGCCGACGTAGACCGTCTCGAGGAATTCGAAGATGCCCTCGGCACCGCCTTCACGCCCGAGCCCCGACTGCTTGACACCGCCGAACGGCGCCGCCGGGTTCGAGACGAGGCCGGTGTTCATGCCGAGCATGCCGGTCTCGATGCGTTCGGCGAGACGGAGCGCCCGGTTCAGGTCGCGCGTGTAGGCGAAGGCCACGAGGCCGTACTCGCTCGCGTTCGCGAGAGCCACGGCTTCGGATTCATCGCTGAACGACACGATCGGCGCGACCGGCCCGAAGATCTCCTCCTGCAGAATGCGAGCGTGAGCCGGCACGCCGGTGAGCACCGTCGGCGGGTAGAAGAACCCCTCGCCCTCGGGCACCGCGCCGCCGATCTCGACGGTCGCGCCCTCGCCCGCGGCCTCGCGGACGAGCTCGTCGACCTTGTCGCGAGTGGCCGCATCGATGAGCGGGCCGATCGTGACGCCCTCCTCGATGCCCGGCCCTTGCACGTAGGCGGCCATGCGGGCGCTCAGCTTCGCACTGAACTCCTCGATGACGCTCTCGTGCACGAGCATGCGGTTGGCGGCGACGCAGGCCTCGCCACCGTTGCGCAGCTTGGCGACGAGCGCGCCCTCGACCGCGGCGTCGACGTCGGCGTCTTCGAAGACGATGAACGGCGCATTGCCGCCGAGCTCCATCGACACCTTGAGGATCTGCTCTGCGGAGTCGCGGATGAGGCGCTTGCCCACCTCGGTCGATCCCGTGAACGAGAGCTTGCGCAGACGCGGGTCGGCGATGATCGGACCGGTGACCTTGCCCGCACTCGCGGTCGGGATGACGTTGACAACGCCGGCGGGTACGCCGGCCTCTTCGAGGATCGCCGCGAAGTAGAGCGCCGTGAGCGGCGTCTGCGATGCCGGCTTCAGCACCGAAGTGCAGCCCGCCGCGAGCGCCGGAGCAATCTTACGAGTCGCCATGGCGAGCGGGAAGTTCCACGGGGTGACGAACATGCACGGTCCGACCGGGCGGTGCAGCACCATCAGACGGTTCTTCCCATCGGGCGAGGTGGTGTAGCGGCCGTCGATGCGCACGGCCTCCTCCGAGAACCAGCGCAGGAACTCGGCGCCGTAGGCGACCTCGCCCAGCGACTCCGCGAGGGGCTTGCCCATCTCGAGCGTGATGATACGCGCCAGCTGCTCGCGGCGCTCGATCGTCAGCTCGAAGGCGCGGCGCAGGATCTCGCCGCGCTCGCGGGGGGCGGTGGCAGCCCAGGCCTCCTGGGCCGCAACCGCGGCATCGAGCGCTGCGGCCCCGTCCGAGACGGTGGCGCTCGCGACATTCGCGATCAGTTCGCCGGTGGCCGGGTTGAGCACGTCGAGCGTGGCACCGCCTTCGGCGTCCCGCCATTCGCCATTGATGTACAGACCGGTGGGGGTGTTCTCGGGGAGGGTGTTCACGCTGCGGCCTCCTCGGCGACGGTCCGCGAGCCGTCGGCGGGGTCGAGCCGCAGCTCTTTCCCGATCAGGTCCTCGTAGAGCTTGAACGGCGTCATCTCGCCGGCGCGCTCGCCATAGCTGCGACGGGCCCGCCGGAACACCTGCTCGACCAGTGCGGAGAGCTCGCTCGACACGCCGACGGAGCGCGCCAGGTCGATCGACAGCCCCAGATCCTTGCATGCGAGGGCGATCGCGAACCCTTCGTCGTAGTCGCCGTGCTCGAGGATCGACAGCACGTCGTTCTCGAGGAAGTTGCTGTTCGCGGGGCTCGCGATGAGCGAGCGGCGCAGCACGTCGAGGTCGACGCCGGCCTCGGTGCCGATGGCGAGCACCTCGGCGGTCGCCACGACGTGCGAGAACCACAGCTGATTGATCATCAGCTTCACCGCGTAGCCGGCGCCGTGGCGGCCGACGTTGATGATCCGCTCGGGGTCGCCCATCGCACTGAAGACGGGGAAGAGCTCGGAGAAGTCCTCGGGCTCGGCGCCGACGAAGATCTGCAGGCGGCCGTTCGCCGCCCCCACCGACATGCCGCTGACCGGCGCATCGATCACGCGGATGCCGCGCGCGGTCGCCTCGTCGCGAATGCCGTCGGCGACCTCGGGAACCGAGGTGGACATGTCGATCCAGGTCTTGCCGCTCGAGAGACCGGCGAGGATGCCGTCCTCACCGCTCAGCGCGGCCTGCACGATACGCGGCGTCGGCAGCATCGTGATGACGATGTCCGAGCGACGGGCGAGATCGGCAGCGGTATCGGCCCACTCCGCCCCGCCTGCGATGAGGGATTCTGCGGCTTCGCGGCGCAGGTCGGTGACGACCAGCTTGTAGCCGTTCGCCTGCAGGTTGCGGGTCATGCCCGAACCCATATTGCCCAGGCCGATGAAACCGATGACCGGCGTAGGGACTGTCTCAGCGTGCGACATCTGCGCTGACCTCCTCGGAAGGCGTGTAGAAGGGGTTTCGGGGGGCATTGCGGGCGGCCACGACATCGGCCGCGGTCGGCGTGTTCTTCGCGCCGGCTTCGAGTGCGCGGCGGGTGGCTTCGCGGTTGTTCCGGTAGATCGCATCGAGGTCGTCGGTCTCGGGGTTCACCCAGACGGCGACGATGAGTGCATGCGTATCGGTGGTCGACTCGGGGATGACGCCCTCGGCGACGGCGTCGGCGACACCGGCGGCGACGCCGGCCTGGGCCGGGCCCCAGATGGCCGTGCCGTGGAGGTCGTTCGCGGGTGAGGCCTTCGCGACGAACAGTGTCATCGGCTTCACGGGCAACGACGGCTGCAGCACCGCGACGAAAGGCACGAAGCCCTCGCTCGGGCTGGCGAGCGCGGTCGCCCACGCGGTGCCGACGGGGCCCTGGCGTTCGCCCAGCACCGTATTGATGTGCGCGGCGTTCACTCCGTCACCGACGAAGCTCTCGCCGAGCTGAATGTTCTCCGTCATCGGATCTCACTCCCTCAGATCGGCCGCTCGAAAGCGGCATTGCTGTCTTATCAGGGACACCGTACGAAGCGAGCCACGATATGCGCAATTAATGTTGCGCATATGGGGCCAATGCGCCACACTGAACAGATCCAGAAACCGAACCGATCGGTCCCATGTCCTCCACGCCTTCGACGAGCACCCCTCGACTCCGCGTACAGCCGCGCACGAACGCCGCCGGGCTGGGGCGCGACATCGAGCTGCTCGAACTGCTCGCGAACGACTCCTCGGTGCGGTCGGGCGGCACCGGCGTCACCGAACTCGCGCGCCTCACCGGTCGCAGCAAGACCGCGGTGTCGCGCGCGCTCGCCACTCTGGCCGCAGCAGGCCTCGTCGCCCGCGACGCCGACACCGGCCGGTACACCGTCGGGTCTCGCATCTTCGCCCTCGCGGCCCGGACCGCCGAGGCCGGGCTCGTGCGGCTCGGGCGCCCGGTACTGCGTGGGCTCGTCAGGGCCACCCATGAGACGAGCCACCTCTGCGTGCTCGCGCACGGCAACGTGCTGACGCTCGCCAGCGAGATCAGCCCCCACGAGCTGAGATCGGCCGGATGGGAGGGCGTCACCACGGCCGCGTGGCGCACCTCATCCGGGCGCGCGCTCATCAGCGACTGGGACGAGGCCTCGCTGCAGGCCTGGTTCGCCGAGCACGGCAGTGACGAGTCGGTGATCGATCGGGAGGCATTCGACCGCGAATCGAACCCGTTCTTCCTCCTCGAAACGCCCCCGCCGGCGCGCACCCGCGTCACGAACTACGCATCGCTGCACGAGGAGATCCGGGGCATCCGGCGCGACGGATACGCCATCATCGATGGCGAGTTCGAGGACGGCGTGATCGGTGTTTCGGCGCCGGTGCTCGATCACACGGGCCGCATCGTCGCCGCGCTCAACGTGAGCGGGCCGAAGAACCGCCTGGAGCCCAAGGTCGAAGCCCTCGCGAACATCATGCGGCAGGCGGGTGCGACGCTGTCGCAGACTCTCGGCGCGCACGGCTGACGCGCATCGCGAGGCGCCGCATCAGCGGTAGATCGCGTGCAGACGCGGCAGCAGCTCCCGGTAGCGCTCGCGCACGGCGGCATAGGCCTCGACCCAGGCCGGGTCCGGAGCCACGCGCACATCCACACGCACCATCGCGGCGACGGCCGAATCGAAATCGGGGTGGATCCCTGTAGCCACGGCCGCGCAGATTGCGGCCCCCATACCGGCGGCATCGGTGAGTACGGGCCGCCGCACCGGCACGCCGTACACCCCCGCGAGAATGCGGAGCATGAGCGCGGAAGACGCGCCGCCACCGGTGACGACGAGCTCGCCGAGATCGCGCCCCAGAGCCTCGAAGGTACGATCGGCGCCCTCTGCCGATGCGATGGCAAGGGCTTCGAGGATCGCTCTGAATACGTGGAAGGTGCCCTGGGTACCGTCGAAGCCGACGATGGCCCCGCGGCGTTCTGGAGCATCGCTCGGAGCGAGCCAGTCGAGGCCGACGACGAGGCCCCCCGAACCGACGGGCACGGATTCGGCGCCGATGCCGAGCTCGTGCTCGGAGGCCGCTCCGCCTGCGCCCGAGATCAGATCGCGGTACCAGCTGACCGTCCACATGCCTCGGCGCACGCCGTCGCTCTCGTACAGGTAGCGGCCGGGCTCCGCCCCGAAGTTCACCCAGTAGGCGTCATCGGCCGAGGCACTCTCACGGCCGACCGTCATCGCGGCGACATAGGTGCCGAGCGAGAGCAGGGCATCGTGCTGGGAACGCAGGCCCGCCCCGAGCGCCTCGACCGCCTTGTCGTTCGCGGTGGCGATCACCGGCAGCCCGACCGGCAGGCCGGTCTGCGCGGCCGCCTCGTCGGTGACCGTTCCCAGCACTCCACCCGGACGGACCAGATCGAACAGCATGTCCCGATGCATGCCGGTGCGCTCGTAGTCGGCCGGGTCCGTGCTCCAGTCCCAGGTCAGCGTATCGATCGGCCAGACGCCCTGGTAGTTGCCGGCCGCATCCCGCAGCTCCCCGGTGAGCCGGTGCGCGATGTAGCCGGAGGAGGTCGTGACGTATCGCACATCGGCACTCTCGGCCTCGTGCGCCCGAGACACCCGCTCGTCCATCCAGCTCATGACCGGCTGGGCGAGCGTTCCGTCATCGCGCAGCGCGGCACGGCAGAAGCGGATCGTGCAGAGACCGAGCCCGCGGATCTCGGCGGGGTCGCCCGCGAAGCCCGCGAGAGCACCGCGCACGGCCTCGACGATCGACTCCCACAGGTCGTCGCCCGGGTGCTCCCAACGGCCCGGGGCCGGAGCGTCGTACGGGCGCAGCGCCACTCGAGCGCTCGCGTGCACGACCCCGTCGGGGTCGATGATCGAGACCTTGGTGCTCTGCGAGCCGTTGTCGACGGCGACCACGTAGCCTGACATCACGAGATCGGGAAGATGGTCCCGGTGTTCATGATGCCGTTGGGGTCGAACTGCCGCTTCAGCCCCTCCAGCAGACGGTAGGCGCTGCCGTGCTCCTCGAGCGTCCACGGAGTGCGGTACTTGCCGATGCCGTGGTGATGCACCATCGAGCCGCCGAAGCGCAGCGCCTCCTCGACCACGATCGCGTTGATGGGCTCGTGGTACTCGGTGATCTCGTCGCGAGGCTCGCAGGAGATGTTGTAGTCGTACACGAAATAGAGGTTCGTGCCGGTCTGGTAGCTGTGCGAGGAGTGCCCGCCGAGCATGGTGAGGTCAGCTGCGTGCGAGAATTCGGTGCGCACGCGGCGCATCACCGATTCGAAGAGATCCTCGACGTTCGACCAATCGACCGAGACCTCGGTGGTGTAGCCGAGATGGGCCTTCTCGAGCATGGCCCGCTTCTCAGCATCGATCTTGTCCTGACCCCAGTTGAGGTTCTCGAACCACTGCTCGATGAGCGCGGTCTCGACCTTCTCGTGCGGGATGCCGGCGAAGATCTCCTCGATACCGTCGGCGGTGGCATCGGCGACGCCCTTCGGGCCTTCGGCGACGAGAACCACGACGGCGCGGCCGTTTGCGAAGTGCGAGAAGTGCTGGGCGGCGTCTTCTTCCGAGTAGGCGCGCGCCACCGAAGGGCGGTAGCCCTCCACTATGACCCGGCGCAGCCCGTCTGCACCCGCGGGCAGCGAGTCGACGAGATAGCCGAGGAAGCGGAGGTTCTCGGGCTGATACTTGAAGATCTTCACCGTGACTTCGGTGATGTAGCAGAGCGCACCCTCGTTGCCGATGACGATGTGGCGGATGTCGGGGCCGGCAGCACGGCGCGGCACGTTCTTGATGCGGCTGACCTCCCCTCCCGGGAAGACCGCCTCGAGGCCGACCACCATATCCTCGATGCCGCCGTAGAGCGTCGAGAACTGGCCGATGGAGCGGGTCGCGACGAGGCCGCCCATCTGGGCGATCGGTTTCGACTGCGGCGAGTGTCCCGTGGTGAAGCCCTGCGCACGCAGTTCGTCCTCCAGCACCTGCAGCGGCACCCCGCACTGCACCGTGGCCATCATGTCGACGGCGTTGATGTCGAGGATGCTGTTCATGTGCGAGCCGTCGAGCACGATCGTGTTCTCGACGATGGTCTCGAGGCCGCCCTCAGTGGCGGTGCGCCCCGTGCGGGGCACGACATTGATGAGATGCTCATCGGCGAAGGCGAGTACCGCTGCGACGTCCTCGGTGGATCGGGCATTCACGATGGCCGCGGGGATCGGGCCGTCGAAGATGCCGTGCACGGCCGTGTACTTCTTGAAACGGTCGACGCTCGCCTCGCGCAGCTCCTGTTCGTCGGTGATGACCTGGCCGGCGTCGACGAGTGCTTCGAGGCGCGAGACGATCTCGGCGCGGTCGAGGCCCGAACGCGATGTAACCATGGGAATCGTGATCCTGTTCTGTTTGATCGTGGGGTGGGTGCGGAGATTCCGCGAGCGGTCCTGCGGCGATCCCTGTCGGGATCAGCGCACCAGATAGCCGCCGTCGACGGTCAGCACGTGACCGGTGACGAAGTTCGATGCGGGGCTCGCCAGGAAGACGGCGGCGCCCATGAGATCGGCGACATCGCCCCAGCGGCCCGCCGGGGTGTGGTCGATGATCCGGTTGTTGGTCTCGGGGTTGGCGCGGGTCTCCGCCGTGAGGGGGGTGGCGAAGTAGCCGGGGGCGATCGCGTTGACCTGGATGCCCCTGCCGCCGAGCTCATCGGCGTAGGCCTTCGTGAAGCCGACGATGCCGTGCTTGGTGGCCGCGTAGGCCGGCGAGCCGAGACCGCCCAGGAAGGAGAAGAGCGAGGCGATATTGATGATCTTGCCCGAGCCCTGCGCGATCATGCGCTTCGCGGCCTCGCGGCCCATCTCGAACGCCGCCGTGAGGTTCACGGCGACCATCGGATCCCACTGCCCACGACCGAAGTCCTCGACATCGGCGACACGACTGATGCCCGCCGAGTTCACGAGGATGTCGATGCCGCCGAGCTCCGCGACGCAGTGCTCGATCGCACGCGCAGGGGCGCCGGGGCCGGTGATATCGATCGCCAGTTCCGCATAGCCGCGGCCTTCGGCGCGCACGAGTTCCGCGGTCTCGCCGCCGTCGTCGAAGAGCCCCGGGACGAAGACATCGGCGCCCGCTTTTGCCAGCGCGAGCGAGAAGGCCTGGCCGAGGCCGGTGTTTCCCCCTGTCACCACGGCCTTCTTCCCGGCGAGCGAGAAGAGGTCGAGGGAGAAATCGGTGATGTTCACTATCGTTCCTTAGAAGTGAGGGGTGAACCCGAGGGCGACGGGCATGAGCGCGCCGCCCCCGGATCGTGAGACCGTCAGATCAGGCCTTCTTCTTCGAGCCAGTCGAGGGCCACATCCTGCGGATCCTCGCCATCGACGTCGACCTTCGCATTGAGGCTCTGCATGACCTCGGTGGTGAGCTTCTGGCTCACGACGTCGATGATGTCGGCGATCGCGGGGTACTCATCGAGCGTCTCCTGCTTCAGCGTGAAGGCGCCCTGGTAGCTCGGGAAGAATTCCTTGTCGTCCTCCATCACTACGAGGTTCAGCGCGGGGATGCGGCCGTCGGTCTGGAAAACCTCGCCGAAGTTGCAGTCGTCCCCCTTCTCGGCGGCGGTGTAGATGACACCGGTGTCGA
This sequence comes from Leucobacter sp. GX0328, assembly GCF_053567315.1. Lineage (NCBI taxonomy): Bacteria > Bacillati > Actinomycetota > Actinomycetes > Micrococcales > Microbacteriaceae > Leucobacter > Leucobacter sp. GX0328. Next base: position 1,168,475 of record NZ_JBSGPC010000001.1, on the reverse strand, counting down.
GCATGGTCACGTTCGACTCGGGCGCCTTGAAGCCATAGGCCTCCTTGAGGCCGGGCCAACCGTCGTCGCGCGTGGAGAACTCGCTCTCGATGCAGAAGGTCTGGTCGGCTTCGGGCAGCGCCGCGACGTCGCTCAGCGTCTTGACGCCGAGCTCGTCGGCCTCGCTCTCTCGGATCGCGAAGGCGTAGGTGTTGTTGAACCCTGCGGGCTCGAGCCAGGCGATGCCGTTCTTCTCGAGGTCGGCGTCGCGCACGGCTTCGAACTGCGCCTCGGCGCCCTGCACGGGCTCGGTGTTGCCGAGGTAGGTGACCCAGCCGGTGCCTGTGTACTCCCAGTAGCCGACGAATTGATCGTTCTCGAGCGCCTGACGGGTGTTCGCCGAACCGACGAGCTTCGTGTTCGCCTTGAGGTCGGCGCCGTGCGCATTGAGCAACTCGGTGGTGATGTGGGCGAGGATGTACTGCTCCGAGAAATCCTTCGCACCGATCTCGCCGGTGAGGCCCGCGAGATCGTCGCCGCCCTCGGCCGAGTTGTTGCCGCCGCCGGAGCAACCGGTGAGGAGGAGCGAGCCTGCCGCAAGTGCGGAGAAAGCTGCGAGAGCCATCTTTCGTTTCTGCATGATGTGGTTGCCTTTCGTTGATGTATGCGGAAGAGCCCGCGGCTATGCGCCGCGCGGCTTGAGAACGTCTTCGACGAGGCCGGCGGCCCAGTCGATGAGCACGGCGATGCAGGCGACAAGCACGGCGCCCACGACGAGCACCGGGTAGCGCTGCAGTTTCAGGCCGTTGACGATCATGTCGCCGAGACCGCCCGCGTTGATGAAGGTTGCGACGGTGGCCACGCCGACGGCGAAGACGAGTGCGGTGCGAAGTCCTGCGACGATGACGGGCGAGGCGAGCGGCAGTTCGATCCGGCGCAGCACCTGCGCGGGGGTCATGCCCATGCCTCGCGCGGATTCGCGCACGTTCGGGTCGACCTGCTGCAGACCGGTGATCGTGTTGCGCAGCACCGGCAAGAAGGAGTAGATGACGAGGGCGACGAGCGCGGTCGCGAAACCGGTCTTCCAGATGATCGCGAGCAGGATGACGACGCCGATGGCTGGGGTGGCCTGCCCGATGTTCGCGATGCCGATGATGATGCCGTTGAACATGCGGGACTTCGAACGGCTCACGGCGATCCCTGCAGGGATCGCGAGCACCGCGACCAGTACGGCTGCACAGATCGAGAGCACCAGGTGCTCCCAGATGCGGCGCGAGATGTACTCGGCGTTCAGCGTGCGCGCCTCGATGGAGTCGAGGCTGAGCAGCGAGATCCAGATGTAGGTGAGGATCAGCACACCGGCGACCACGATCAGCGGCAGGCAGCGCTTCACGATCGCGCCGGCACGACCCTTCTTGCGCGGCGTCGCTGCGGCGGTCGAAATCGCCATCGTCGGTGATGGAGTGACCTGCTGGGACATGATCAGCCCTCCGCTTCGGCGGGGTGCCGGGCGCCGGGCACCCCGGCGCCGAGCACGGCGGAGATTGCGGCGTAATCGAGCGAGCCAACCGGTCGCTTCCCCTCAGTCACGTTGATGCGCGGCGCACCGGTGAAGACGAGATGGTCGAGGGCCTCTCGCAGCGAGTCGGTGACCGCGACAGTCGATGTCGGTGCGGACCGATCAACCGGCCCGAGGCGGGCGTCGCCCGTGGGGATGAGTGCGAGGCGCTTCAGCGCAGCGCCCTCGCCGATGAACGAGGCGACGTATTCGTTCGCAGGATTCTGCAAGATGTTTGCGGGGGTGTCGAACTGCTCGATCCTGCTGCGCTCGCTCAGCACGGCGATGCGATCGCCCATGCGGATAGCCTCCTCGAAGTCGTGCGTGACGAAGATAATCGTCTTGCCGATCTCGGCCTGCAGGCGCAGGAATTCGGCCTGCAGCTTCTCGCGCGTGATCGGGTCGGTCGCTCCGAAGGGCTCGTCCATGAGCATCACAGGCGGATCCGCGGCAAGCGCACGGGCGACGCCGACGCGCTGCTGCTGGCCGCCAGAGAGCTGGCGCGGGTAACGGTTCGCGAAGACGCCGGGATCGAGCTGCACGGTTTCGAGGAGCTCCTCGACCCGTTCCTTGATCCGGTCTTTCGACCAGCCGAGGAGGCGCGGCACCGTGGCTATGTTCTCGGCGATGGTGAAGTGCGGGAATAGACCGATCTGCTGGATGACGTAGCCGATGTGGCGTCGCAGATCATTGGCGTCGAGCGAGAGCACATCGTTGCCATCAATGCGGATGGAGCCCGAGGTGGGTTCGATGATGCGGTTGATCATCTTCATCGTGGTCGTCTTGCCGCAGCCCGATGGGCCGACGAACATGATGAGCTCACCGGGCTCGATGCTCATGGAGAAGTCTTCGACCGCGGGAGTGGTCTGCCCGGGGTAGAGCTTGGTGACGCTGTCGAGTTCGATCGACGCGCCGCCCTGGCGGGAGGCGAGAGCGGAGAGAATGCCGGTATTCGTTGAGTTGTCAGGCACGGAGACCCCTTGATGTCGTGAAGCGGGAGATGAGCACGAAGACACCGTCGAGCACCAGCGCGAGGAGGATGACGGCGACGGTGCCGGTCAACGCGTAGTTGAGGGCGTTCTTCGAGCCGAGAGAGGACAGCCCCTTGAAGATGTATTCGCCGAGGCCGGGGCCGGCGACGTAGGCGGCGATCGCGGCGATGCCGACGGTGAGTTGGGCCGCGACACGCACGCCTGCCAGAATGACGGGCCAGGCGATCGGCAGCTGTATCAGGAGGAGCACGCGGGCCGGGCCCATGCCGACGCCTCGGGCCGCTTCGAGCACCGAGACCGGCACCTCGCGGAGGCCGACGACGGTGTTGCGCACGATCGGCAGCAGCGAGTAGAAGACCAGTGCGACGACTGTCGGGAGCCAGCCGAGACCGAGCACGGGGCTCAGCAGTGCCAGCAGGGCAAGCGATGGGATGGTGATCGCTACGGCTGAAGCGGTAATGACCGCGGAGCGGGCGAAGCGCCGGTTCCGCACGGCGATGCCGAGCCCGATGCCGATGACCGTGGCCAGGGCGAGCGAGATCAGAACGACGACGAGGTGGTCGACCACGAGGTCGACGATGTCGTCGGAGCGTCGCGAGAGAAAGGTCATCAACCCATCGAGATCGAATCCGGTCAAGGATCGGCCTCCTGTCTCTTCGTCGAGTGATTGCGTCGGGTGACTGTCTCCAAGATACGAGTCGTTGACAAATAGACATACACGGTTGTCAATATGGCTACTTGAAGTTATCGTGTCGTTATGAACTCAACCGCGCAGCCCACCGGTCCGAGGCGAAACTCATCGGGACTCGGCCGAGATCTCGATCTCCTCGATGCACTCGCTTCCCCCGCGTCATTACGCGGCGGCGGCCTCGGCGTTTCGCAAGCCGCTCAGATCGTGGGCCGCGACAAAGCCGCGGTGTCCCGTGCACTCGCAACGCTCGCAGACTCGGGCCTGATCGCACGTGACGAAACGACGCTGCAGTACTTCCTCGGCTCCAGACTCTATGCCCTCGCCGCCCACACTGCGCAGGCAGCGCTCGCCCAGGCCTCACGGTCGCACCTGCGCAGGCTCACTCAGCTCACGCGCGAGACGAGCCATCTCTGCGTGCTGCAGGGCGGCAATGTGCTCACGATTCTCAGCGAACTCAGTCCGCTCGAGATCCGTACGACCGGCTGGGCCGGCAGTACGACGGCGGCCTGGCGCACGCCGTCCGGCCGGGTGCTGCTGAGCGACTGGGACGAGAGCTCGCTGACCAGCTGGTACGAAGCGCATGGGCAGGACCGCGCACTCGTCGGCCCGCTCAACCCCGAAGCCGACCCGTTCGGGTTCCCCGTGCTCCCCGAGCCGGGGCCCGGAGCCTCGCCCATCACCGACTTCTCGAGCCTCATGCTCGAGCTGCGGGCGATTCGCGATCGCGGCTACGCGACATCCGACCAGGAGCTCGAGAGCGGCGTCGTCGCGGCGTCGTCGCCCGTCGTCGACTTCACGGGGCGCATCGTCGCAGCCGTCAACGTCAGCGCTCCGAAAGCTCGTATCGGTGACCGCCTCGACATCCTCGGCGAATACACCTCGAAGACCGCGCGCGAGCTCTCCCGCCAACTGGGATCTCCGCTGCACGCCTGAAAGTACCGGCGGCGACGGCCTCGAGTCAGCTGCGGCGCCTCGCCCAGCGCGAGACCGCGACGAGCCCCAGAGCGACCGCGACGATGGCGACGGCGACGAGCACGCACGCGACCGCCACCGCGCCGTACCCGCCCGCATGCGCCGGGTCGAGGAAGGGATAGGGATACCACTGGCCCGCGCCGGTGCCCTGGTTGAGGGTGGCCGGGCCGCGCATCAACGTATAGGCGAGCCAGACGACGGGATAGATCACGACCACACCGATGTGCGCGAACCGCAACTCGCGGGTACGGGCGGTGAGCAGCCAGTCGATGAGCATCCAGAGCGGTGCGATGAGGTGCAGCATCTCGTTCGACCAGCCGAGCGTCGTGCCCTGCGGCAGCTCGATGCTGCGCAGCACCGTGTTGTAGACGATGCCCGTGATGACCATGTAGGTCGTCGCGCACAGCACCGCGACGTGCAGTGCGCGGCCGCCGGCCCGGCCGCGGGCGCGTCCGATCGCCTGCGCGAGGAGCACGACCATCGCGAGCAGGTTCGACTCGATCGTGAAGAAGCTGAAAAAGTTCAGGATGTCGAGGCCGATGCGTTCATCGCCGCGGTTCGTCCAGAACCCGATGCTGACCGCGAGCTGCCCGATGACCGCTGCGAGAATCGCGAGCGCGACGATGAGGCGGCCCCAGTCGATCGCCGCGAACTTCGCCGACTGGCGTGCGCCGGGCATCAGTCAAGCAGCAGCGCGGGCTCTTCGAGCACCGACGCGACATCCGCGACGAAGCGCGAGATCACGTCGCCGTCGACGACGCGGTGGTCGAACGAGCCGCCGACGGTCGTGACCATGCGCGGCCGCACCTCGCCGTCGACGACCCACGGCTTCTCGCGGATGGTGCCCATCGCCATGATCGCGACCTCGCCCGGGTTCAGGATCGGGGTGCCGAAGTCCATGCCGAAGACGCCGATGTTCGTGATCGTGATCGTGCCGCCCTGCATCTCGGCCGGCTGGGTGCGGCCGTCGCGCGCCGTGATGGTGAGCTGCTCGATCGCCTTCGCGAGATCGAGCAGGCTCAGCTCCTGCGCATCCTTGATGTTCGGCACGATGAGGCCGCGCGGCGTGGCGGCCGCGATGCCGAGGTTCACGAAGTGGTGCCTGATGATCTCGGTCTCGGTGAAGGTCGAGTTGATCTCGGGGTTGCGGCGGATCGCCCAGAGCATCGCCTTCGCGAAGATGAGCAGCGGCGACACCTTGGTGCCGGCGAAGTCGCTCGAGTTCTTGAGGCGCTTCACGAACTCCATGGTGCGGGTCGCGTCGACGTCGGTGAAGACGCCGACGTGCGGGGCCTCGTTCGAGCTCGTCACCATCGCGTTCGCGATGTGCTTGCGCATGCCCTTGAGTGGGATGCGCTCCTCGCGCGGGGCCGACGGCTCGGGGGCCGGGGTCGAGAGATTGCGGAAGAGGCTGGCCTGGCCGCCGTGACGCACGACGTCATCGCGCAGGATCTCGCCGGCGATGCCCGACCCCGAGACCTGGGCGAGATCGACGCCGAGGTCTTTCGCGAGCTTGCGGATCGGGGGCTTCGCGATGATCGGGGTCGCTTCGGCGACAGGGATCGTCGCCCGCTGCAGCAACGGCTCCACCCCTCGCTGCGCTCCGTGGGCTGCCGCTGCTGCGGCACCGCCTGCGCCTCCGGACGCTTCGCGTCCTCGGGGCTTGGCGCCGCCACGTCGGCGACGGCTCTGCACGGAGCCGGCAGCGCCGTAGCCGACGAGCACGGCACCGGCCTCATCCTCGTCCTCATGGGCGATGCTGGCCGCGGTGTCGGTCACCGTGTCGGCGACGTCGCGGTCGGGCGCGGCTGCGGCGGACCCGCCGACGTCCGAGCCCGGCGACTCCTCGCCGGCATCGCCCGCGCCCGTCACGGACACGCGCAGGATCGGCTGCCCGACCGGAACCGTGTCGCCCGGGCTCGCGAGCACCTCGGTGACGACGCCTTCGAAGGGCGACGGCAGCTCGACGATCGACTTCGCGGTCTCGATCTCGCAGATCACCTGGTTCAGCTCGACCGCATCTCCGGGGGCCACGCGCCACGACACGATCTCGGCCTCGGTGAGGCCCTCGCCGACGTCGGGGAGGGGGAAGGTCATTTCACTCATGATTGCTCCGTAGCTCCGGGAGGGTTAGTAGTGCATGGTGCGGTCGACGGCTTCGAGCACGCGGTCGGCGTCGGGCAGGAAGAGCGGTTCGATGGCGGCGGCGGGGAACGGCACGTCGTAGCCCGACACCCGCAGTACCGGCGCCTGCAGCGAGTAGAACGCGTGCTCGGCGACGGTCGCCGCGATCTCGCTGCCGAGACTCGCGTTGCCGTTCGCCTCCTGCGCCACCACCAGGCGGCCGGTCTTGCGCACCGATTCGAGCAGCGGACCGTAGTCGACGGGCGAAAGGGTGCGCAGGTCGACGACCTCGACGCTCGTGCCCTCGGCGGCCGCGACCTCGGCCGCCTGCAGCAGCGTCGTCACCATCGACCCGAAGCCGACGACGGTGCAGTCGGTGCCGGTGCGTGCCACGCGGGTGCGATGCAGCTCGGCGGCGGGGGCGGCGGGGTCGACCTCGCCCTTCATCCAGTACTTCGCCTTCGGTTCGAAGAACAGCACGGGGTCGTTCGACCGGATGGCCTGCTGGATCATCCAGTAGGCGTCGTTCGGCGTCGACGGCGCGACGACGCGCAGGCCCGGGGTGTGGGCGAAGTACGCCTCCGGGCTCTCCTCGTGATGTTCGATCGAGTTGATGTGCCCGCCGTACGGCACGCGGATGACGACCGGCATGTCGACCTTGCCGTCGTGGCGCGCCCGGATCTTCGCGAGCTGCGTGACGATCTGGTTGAATGCCGGAAAGATGAAGCCGTCGAACTGGATCTCGATGACGGGACGGTAGCCGCGCATCGCGAGACCGATCGCGCTGCCGACGATGCCGGCCTCGGCGAGCGGCGTGTCGAGCACGCGGGCCGAGCCGAAGTCGGCCTGCAGCCGGTCGGTGACGCGGAAGACGCCGCCGAGCGGGCCGATGTCCTCGCCCATGAGCAGCACCTTGTCGTCGGCCGCCATGGCGGAGCGCAGCCCCTCGTTGATGGCCTTCGCGAGGGGCAGGGTCTTCCGCTCGCTCAACGTCTCGATGCCCTCGATGCTCATTCGGCGCCCTCCTCGGTGGTGTCGAACGACGACTCGTAGTGCGCCATCCACTCGCGCTGCTCTTCGATGCGCGGGTGCGGTTCGGCGTAGACGTGCTCGAACATCGAGTCGGCGCTCGGCGCGGGCAGGCTCAGGATGGTGTCGCGCACCGCGCGGGCCTCCCGCGTGGCATCGGCCCGCACCGCGTCGAAGAACTCGTCGCCGGTGCCCTGCTCGCGCAGGTACGCCTCGAGGCGCTCGATCGGGTCGCGCTCCTGCCAGTGCTCGAGCTCGCCCTCTTCGCGGTAGCGCGTCGGGTCGTCGGCTGTGGTGTGCGCGCCGATGCGGTACGTGAGCGCCTCGATGTAGCCGGGGCCGCCGCCCTCACGGGCCTCGCGCAGGAAGCGCTTCGCCACGGCGTAGGCGGCGAGCGGATCGTTACCGTCGATCTGCACGGCGCGCAGCCCGAAACCGAGGGCGCGGCGGTAGAGCGGGGTGCGGCTCTGGCGTGCCACCGGTACCGAGATGGCCCAGCGGTTGTTCTGCACGACGAACAGCTCGGGGGTCTGGTAGCTGGCGGCGAAGATCATGGCCTCGTTGGAGTCGCCCTGGCTGGTGGTGCCGTCGCCGTAGAAGACGAGCGTCGCCTCGCCGGTCGCGGTGCCGGGCTCGCCGGCGTCCATGCTGGTGACGCCTGCGCGGGCCTTGGCGTCGAGCAGCTGGCCGAGCGCGTGGCCGGTCGCGTGCTGCGTCTGCGCTGCGAGCACCAGCGTGTAGAGGTGGAAGTTGCCGTTGGCGGGGTCGGTGACATCCCAGCCGCCGTGGGTGAGGCCGCGGAACTGTGCGGCCAGCGCGACGGGGTCGACGCCGCGGATGCGCGCGACGGCATGCTCGCGGTAGGCCGGGAAGATGTGATCCTGCGGCTCGGCGGCTCGGGCGATGCCGACCTGGCAGCCCTCCTGGCCGACGCTCGGCACCCACAGCGCGAGCTGGCCCTGACGCTGCAGGTGCGTGCATTCGATGTCGAACGCGCGGGTCGACATCATGTCGCGGTACCAGACCTGCAGCTCGTCGACCCCGATATCCGAGAGCTCGTCGGCGAACGCCGCGGCGCTGTCGGAGGGCGCGTAGCAGCCTGCCTCGTCGAGGAAGCGGATCGGCTCCGGGTCTTCGGGGCTGTGCAGAATATCGTGCTCAGTCATCCCGACACAGTCTAATGAGGGGGCGTGAAGGTGGGGGGATATACGGCGGTGGGTGCGCTTCTCGGGCGGTCAGCCGGCGAGATGCATGCGCACGACGCGCACGACCTCGGCGAGGCTCTCGTCCTCGCCGACGGAGATGCGCACGCCGTGGCCCGCGAACGGCCGCACGAGCGTGCCGGCCTCGGCGAACGCCTCGGCGAGGCCCTGCGCGCTCGGCACGCCGCCCTGATCGCGGGGCCCCTCCGGCACCCACAGGAAGTTGCCCTCCGCGTCGGGGATCGCGAGACCCGATTCGCGCAGTGCGGCGACGAGCCGGTCGCGGCGGACCACGAGCTCGGCGATCTGACCTTCGAGCACGGCGCGCGCCTCGGGGCGCAGCGACGCGAGGGCGGCGGCCTCGGCGACCCCCGTGACCGACAGCGGGATGCTCACCGAAGCGGCGGCGGTCAAGAGGGCCGGGTCGCCGACGCCGAAGCCGATGCGCAGCTGCGCGAGACCGTAAGCCTTCGAGAAGGTGCGCAGCACCACGAGGTTCGGGTTCCGCGGCAGCACGTCGGCGCCGCGCACGGCGTCGGCATCGGTCACGAACTCGGCGTACGCCTCGTCGAACACGACGAGCACGTCGGCGGGCACGCGCTCCATGAAGCGGTCGAACTCCGCGCGGCGCACCGCGGGGCCGGTCGGGTTGTTGGGCGAGCACACGAGGATCGCGCGCGTGCGCTCGGTGACCGCATCGGCCATCGCTTCGAGGTCGTGCCGCGCGCCGGCCGCGAGGGGTACGGCGACCGCTCGTGCGCCCGACGCGAGGCCGAGGCCCGGGTAGGCCTCGAAGCTCGGCCAGGCGTGCACGTACTCGTCGCCGGCGCCCGCGACGGCGTGCACGAGCTGGTAGAGGATCGCGACCGAGCCGGCGGCGAGATGCACCGATGCCGGGTCGACGCCGAAGTCGTCCGCGATGGCCGCGCGCAGCTCGGGCATCGCGGCCGCCGCGTAACGGTTCGTCGATCTGGCCCGCTCGGCGACGGCGTCGAGCACGCCGGGCAGCGGCGGGAAGGGGTTCTCGTTGCTCGAGAGCTTGAAGCCGGGCTTCACGGGTGCCGATCCCTGTCGATATGCGGGCGTCGCCGCCACCTCGGGCCGGATGCGGACAGCGGGCGCCGGACGTTCGCTCATCGCCCCAGTCTACGTCGCGGCTGCCGGGCGCTCATGCTCGGCGCCCGGGCGCGGTGCTATTCGACGATCGCCTTCGTGGCGTCGTCGACGATCTGCTGCTGGTCGCGCAGCGAATCGTTCCACTGCTCCATCGACCGTTCGAGGTCTTCGCGGCGCTGCTGGTCGCCCTCGAGCAGGTCGTCCAGCTGCTGCTGCGTGCGCTGCAGTTCTTCGGAGGACGGCGGTTCGCGGGTCGGCTCGTCGCCTGCAGAGGAATCGACAGGGATCACGGGCGCCCACAGTAGCGAGGCGACCGCGAGGCCGGCCGCGCAGACCGCCGATGCGATCACCAGGGTCCGTGCGGCGCGCGGCGGCTCCCGGAGATCGCCACGCCGCACGCCCTGGAGTGCATCGCGGCTCAGCAGGATGCGCAGCACCGCGGGCACGACGAAGGCGAGGCCGACGACGCCGAACGGCAGCATCCACGGCCCGGCCCCCGAGAACAGGCCGATCGCACCGACGGCGAGGGCGATGCCGCCGACGGCGATGCGCACCCATCCCTTGCGTGCCGCCCGGTACAGGCCGGCGGCGTAGGTCTCGGCCTCCGCCCCGAGGGCCGCGAGCAGCCGTCGCGCCTCGCGGTCGCCCGCGAGCACGATGAGGCACTCGCCCGTGAGCAGCACCAGCGGCACCAGCGCCAGCAGCCCCGGGAGCCGCAGCCAGAAGACGATCGGCAGCACCACCAGCGGCCAGGCCGCCCCCGCGAAGCCGAGGATGACGCCGGTTCTCGCCCACGGGGAGACCCCCCACGTGCGGCGGAGGAACCCCTTTGGGGCCGCCCGGCGCACGCGATGCACGAGCGTCCAGATGTTGATCACGGACGCGATGAGCACCGCGAGCGCGGCCTGGGGCAGCGCGAGGGCGAGCATGCCCCACACCGCGAGCGCCGGGATCCATCGGGTGCGCTCCCAGACGATATGGCTGAGCTGCATCGCGGCGTCGCCCTGCTGCGGGTTCTGCGCGAGCATAGAGCTCAGCACACCCGCGACCTGGCCGTCGTGCTTCGTGTGGGCGTCGGAGGCGTAGAGCAGCAGCGTCTCGTTCGCGGGGTCGAGAGCGAGGCCGTGCGCGATGAGCTGCGAGAGCTCGGCCTTGCCCGCCACCCCGTGCAGAATGCCCGCGGCCTGCGCCACCGTCGACGCCGATTCGGGGTCGAGCGCCATCGCCCGGTGCACTGCCTCGCGGATCATCGGGCCGTTGCGCGTCGCGCCCGCGGGCTCTCCGGCGAGCGCCCGCGCCTTGTCGAGGTGGGCGGCGGGGTGGTCGGGGGCGAGCTGCAGCATGCGGTCCGCGGCCGCATGCGCGCCCGCGGCGGCCCCGGCCCGCACGTCGAGCAGCACCATCGTGTGCAGCGCCCCGAGCGAATCCGGGTCGAGGGCGAGCGCCGACTCCGCGGCCTCGCGGGCCGCCGCCGCATCATCGACGGCGCAGTGCAGCCAGGCCAGCGACGACCACAGGGCCGAGCTCTCGGGGTGCTCGGCGAGGCCGCGCCGCACCTCGGCGATCGCCTCCTCGAGACGGCCGAAGCCCTCGAGCGCATCCGCGCGCTCGATCACCCGCACGATCTCGGCGTACGGGCCGGAGTCGTCACCCGTCTCGCTCACCGGCCGACGCCCTGCGTGCTCGCGCCCGGCGCGCCCGCGCCCTGCTCTTCGAACTTCCCGTTCTGCTCTTCGAGTCGTTCGTTCAGCTCGCGGATCGCGCGCATCGACTCCTCGAACTCGGCCTGCTGCTTCGAGGTCTGCTCGCTCAGCCGCCGCATTTCGAGCTCGTGCGGCGTGGGCGGCGGGTCGAACTCTCCCGCGTGCCGATCGGCGAGCAGCCAGCAGGCAGCGGCCGTGACGAGCACGAACGCGAGCACCCCGCCGGTGACGGCGCGTGCTGCGGGGCCCCGGCCGCCGGCTCGCAGCGCCGCCGCTGCGGCGAGCGCGAGGCTCGCGAGCGGGGGCGCGGCGATCGCGAGGGCGACGGCCGGGTAGCCGCCCGCGGCTTCGGGACGGGTCGCGATGCCCGACGCGACCACCGGCACGAGAGCGAACAGCGCGGCGAGCCCGACCCTGATCGCGCTCGGCAGCACTCGCTCGCGCAGGCGCGCGCGTGCTGCCGAGCACCCCTCGGCATCGTCCGGAGTAAGGGAGTTGCGGCGCTCGGACGCGAAGCGGGCGCAGACGATCGCGAGCTCGGCCATGAGCGCGAGCCAGGCGACGAAGCCGATCATCATCGTGAGGCCGCCGATGTACTCCCCCGCCATCTCGACCTGGGTGGGCAGCCCGCGGATCGCGAAGGCGAGCGAGAGCAGTACGACCGCGATCGTCGCGAGCCCCGAGCCGATGATGCCGGGCCACACCCACCAGACCTCGGCGAAGAGGCGGCGCAGGGCGCGCTTCGGCAGTGCCTGCCGTACGAATACGAACAGCATCACCCAGGCGACGCCCACCATGACGACGGCGCCGCCGAGCTGGGTGCGCTGCCGGGTGCTGGTCTCGAGACCGGCCTCGAACACGAGGTATCCGAACAGCATGAGGGCGGCGGCGCCGATGACGGGGACCGCCGCCAACCACTGCGTGCGACCCCAGACGGTGTCGTTCAGCGCGCGAGCCGCGACGCGCTGCTGCGGATTCGACGACAGCACGCCCGAGAGCAGGCGGAGCCCCTCGAGCTCGGAAGTGCCGTCCGAACCCGCGATGAGCATGAGCAGCTCCTCGTTGTCGGGGTCGAGCGCGAGCGCGCGGGTGAGCAGCTCGGCGGAGCCCTGCTCGTCGCCCGTGACCGCGAGCAGGATGGAGCCGCGGCGCAGCGACTCGACGCGCTCGGGGTCGAAGCCGACGGCATCGGAGACGAGCCCCCGCACCTCGCGGTGGCGGGCCATGCGCGCGGTGCGGGCCGCCCGCCGCTTGCCGTCTTCGGGCCTCGGCTGCGCGAGCGCGTAGGCGAGGGCGAGGCGCGCATCGGGCAGCTGCGGATACGCGGCGACGGCGCGGCGGGCGAAGGCTTCGCCGTTCTCGTGCTCGCCGCGGGCGACGGCGACCTCGACGAGGATGTTGAGGCCGCGCCAGTCGTCCGGGCGCAGGGCGAGAGCGCGCTCGGCCGACTGTTCGGCCCGCTCGCGATCGCCGTGGAAGAACTCGAGCCAGGCGAGCGACCCCTCGAGATCGGCGTCGTCGGGGTGCTCGGCGAGGCCGCGCCGCGCCGCGCCGAGCGCGTCGTCGGCGCGGCCGAACGAGTGCAGCGCCCAGACGCGTTCGACGATCGATGCCGCCGACGCCGCAGATGCCGGCTGCGGGGCGGGGCCGTCGCTCACAGTCGCTTCGTGCGCTTCAGCAGCTGCACGAGGTCGTCGTAGCGGCCGTCGGCGTTCGAGTAGTTCGCGACGTTGCGGGCGCTGTCGAGCCACGGGCCGATCGACGGCTTCACCTCTGTGAGCGCGCGGTTCAGATCCTGCATCGCGATCGGCTGCACGGCGCCCGACTTGATCGATGCGGTGAGCGCCTTCTCGGCCGCCGTGTCGCACAGGTGCTTCAGGTCGGCGCCCGAGTAGCCCTCGGTGCGGCGCACGAGATGGTCGAGGTCGACGCCCTGGATGGGGCGCTCTGCGAGGTAGCCGCGCAGGATCGCCTCGCGCGCCGGCTCGTCGGGCGGCGAGACGAGCACCATGCGGTCGAAGCGCCCGGGGCGCAGGAGCGCCGGGTCGACATCCCACGGCATGTTCGTCGCAGCGAGCACGAAGAGGCCGTCGTTGTCGCTGCCGACGCCGTCGAGCTCCATGAGCAGCTGGTTGACGAGGTTGCGCAGCCACTGCGACCCCTGCGAGGTGCGCTTGCCGCCGACCGCATCGATCTCGTCGAGGAACAGTACGGCGGGCGCCTTCTGCCGGGCCTCGGTGAAGGTCTTGTGGATGTTGCCCTCGCTCTCGCCGATCCACTTGCTGAGCACGTCTGCGAGTGTCACCGAGACGAAGTTCGCGCCGAGCTCGCCCGCGATGGCCCGGGCGAGATAGGTCTTGCCGCAGCCGGGCGGGCCGTAGAGCAGCAACCCGCCGCCGAGGCTCTTCTTGAAGGCGCGCGCGATCTCGGGGTGCGCGATCGGGTCGAGGAAGGTCTCGTGGATGCGCCGCTTGACGTCGACGAGGCCGCCGACGTCGGAGAGCTTCAGCGTCTCGCGGGTCGTCTCGGCGGGGCTCGAGGAGTCCTCGGCCTCGGTGATGCTCACCTCGATCGATCCGCCGGGGTGCTGCGTCGCCTCGTGCGCGATGAACGGCGGCGGGATGGGGCTTCCGAGCTGGTGCTCGAGCCGCTGCCAGTCGATGCCGGCGTTCGCGTCGGGGGCGTCGTTCACGGCATTCGACTCCGTGCCGGGCGCGGAGTCCGGGTCAGGGTTCGTGCCGGTGCCCGGAGCCTCGTTTCGCGCATCGAGCTCGGCGAGGCGCCGACGCCATTCGCGCTCGCTTTCGAAGATGGGGCCGTCGCCCTGGCCGTGCGGCTGGTACCCCACGACGCGGCGCTCCCGGCTCTCGGCCGTGTAGGCGGGCTGAACGCCCGGTTCGGCGCCGGTCGCGCCGGGGCCGTTCGGGGCATCCGCTCCCTCGGCATCCGTATCGCCGCCCCGGGCCCGCTCGACGACCCGCTGCGCGCCCGCGTGCCCGGGCTGCTTCGATAGTGCGACGAGGGCCTGCCCGATGGCGTCGTCGGCACGGCCGGCGTCGGCCAGGCGCTCGGCGTAGAGCGCGCGCAGTTCGACATCGTCGGGTGCGCCCGCGACCGCTGCGGCGAGGCTGTCGAGAAGAGGGTCGCTCATGCTGGATCCTTCGCATTCGATATGGCCTCTCGCAGAGACCCACCGTTTCATCCTATGCGGAGGCGCGCCGATCCCTGCAGCCGGTACTCGGGCGCCTCTGCTTGACTGGTGGCATGCGCACCATCATCCGAGTGCTCGTCGGCGCCTTCGCCCTCTGGCTCACCACGCTCATCGTCGGCGGCAGCGGCGACCACGGCGTCTGGATCGCACCCATCGGCACCGACGAGTATTCGACCCTCATCACGCTCCTGCTCGTCGCCCTCGTTTTCGGTCTCGTCAACGCGACGCTGGGCAAGGTCGTGCGGTTCGTGTCGATCCCGCTGTACATCCTGACGCTCGGCCTGTTCTCGCTCATCGTGAACGGCTTCCTCTTCGCCGTCGTCGCGTGGCTCTCGGATATCGCCGGCTTCGGGCTGCGCATCGAGACGTTCTGGTGGGGCGTGCTCGCCGCGCTCGTGATGACCGTGATCTCGAGCATTCTGAACGGCCTGCTCGGCACTTCGAAGAAGCAGGATCGCAGGGAGCGCTGACGGGCTTCGCCGCCCCGAAGCGCGGCTCGATCCGCGCCCGCCCCATGCCGCGGGAACCTGCTAAGAAAGAGGCATGGACCAACAATCGCGCTCCCGTCAACTGACCATTTGGCTGACGGCGAGCGGCGTCGTGGTCGTGGCGGCCCTCATCATCGCGGCTGTGCTGATCTGGGCGCCGTCGGATGCGCCGGAAGCCGCTGACCGCGGCAACGGCGGCGGATCCAGCGCCGAAGCAGAACACTCCCGCGACGCAGCTCCCGAACCGGAGAAGCCGACCGAACCCGAGGACGCCGACGACGAGCTGGACTACGGCCCGAACGACCCCGAGATCGACGGCACCGGGCCGGTCGCCCCGAGGCTGCAGGCGCTCGGAGACCGCTACAAGGCGATGAACGACGACGGATCGCTGTGGGAGTTGATGCCCGAGACGAAAGAGAACACCGGCGCCTACCTCGCCTTCCAGGTCATACTCTCCGACATGCGCTCGGCCACCCGCTTCGGAGTCGGCGCAGCAACTGAGACGCAGTACGCGAAGCACGCCAAGCATCTCGAGACCCGGTTCCTCGCGCAGCAGCCGCTCGGCACGGGCGTCGAGTACGTGCTGCAGGATGGGCGCACCTTCAGCTACGACGGCGACACCGGCGAGGTCGGTCTCGAGTAGCGCGTATCACCGCGCCGCACGGCCCACGCGGGCCCGGCCCGCGCCGACTCGCACAGGTCCACACGAGCCCGCGCCGAGCCGTGGGAGAATAGGGGGCGGATCGCGCGCCTGCGCGCCTCGGCCCCGACCCGGAGACACTATGACGCCCATGCCCCCGCAGCCCATCAGCCCGCTCGACGGCCGTTACCGCAAGGCGGTGGAGGATCTCGGCGGCACGCTCTCGGAGGCCGGCCTCAACAAGGCCCGCGTGCACGTCGAGGTCGAGTGGCTCGCCTACCTCACCGAGCACTCGCTGCTCGGCGGCACCCCCATGGGGCCCGAGCAGCTCGCCTCGCTGCGCGAATGGGCGTCGGGCTTCGGCCAGGCCGAGATCGACGAGCTCGCCGAGACCGAGCGCACCACGCAGCACGACGTCAAGGCGGTCGAGTACCTCGTGCGCGCACGCCTCGAGCAGCAGGGCCTCGGCCATCTCGCCGAGCTGACGCACGTGTGCTGCACGAGCGAGGACATCAACAACCTCTCGTACGCGCTCACCGTGAAGCAGGCCGTCGCCGACGTGTGGCGCCCGAAGTTCGTGGCCGTCATCTCCGAGCTCGCCCGCCAGGCCGAGCTCTACCGCGAGCTGCCCATGATGAGCCGCACGCACGGCCAGCCCGCGACGCCGACGACGCTCGGCCGCGAGATCGCCGTGTTCGTGCACCGCCTCGAGCGCCAGCTGAACCAGATCGACGACATCGAGTACCTCGGCAAGTTCTCGGGCGCGACCGGCACCTTCGCCGCGCATATGGCCGCCGACCCGGCGGTCGATTGGCCGGCCGTCTCGCAGGAGTTCGTCGAGGGCCTGGGCCTCGACTGGAACCCGCTCACGACGCAGATCGAGTCGCACGACTGGCAGGCCGAGCTCTACACCCGCATCGCGCACGCGAACCGCATTCTGCACAACCTCGCGACCGATGTCTGGAGCTACATCTCCATCGGCTACTTCCGACAGATCCCCGTCGCGGGCGCGACCGGCTCGTCGACGATGCCGCACAAGGTGAACCCGATCCGCTTCGAGAACGCCGAGGCGAACCTCGAGCTCTCGAACGCCATCCTCGATTCGCTCGCCGCGACGCTCGTCACGAGCCGCTGGCAGCGCGACCTCACCGACTCGTCGGCGCAGCGCAACATCGGCGTCGGCTTCGGCCACTCGGTGCTCGCGCTCGACAACATCCTGCGCGGCCTCGGCCAGATCGACGCGGCCCCCGAAGCGCTCGCGTACGATCTCGACCACAACTGGGAGGTGCTCGGCGAGGCCATCCAGACCGTGATCCGCGCCGAGGTCACGGCGGGCCGTTCGACGATCAAGGACCCGTACGCCGCGCTCAAGGAGCTGACCCGCGGCCGCCGCATCGGCCAGGCCGAGCTCGTCGAGTTCGTGCAGGCGCTCGAGATCGGCGATGACGCCAAGCAGCGCCTCCTCGCGCTGACGCCCGCGACCTACATCGGCGAGGCCGTGCGCCTCGTCGACTTCCTGCAGCGCTGACGCCCTCGGGCCGCGACCTCCGTCGCAGCGTACGTTCCAAGTGAAACCGCCCCGTGCCGGATCCGGCACGGGGCGGTTCGTCTTCGCGGACGCCCGACCGGAACGCGGCCGGACGGGTCACTCGCCCGTATCGAGCGCGTCGACGGCCTCCGCGATGCGTATCGCCGAAGTGCGCAGCTGCTCGGCCTCGGCGGCGTCCGCGACGGGATCGAGCGCCGCTACGCCGGTCGCCGTCCGCTGCACCTGCAGCGCCATGAACGACTCCGGATAGCCCGCGAGGTGCGCCGTGCCGGCCGTGGCGACCACAGGCTCCCCGGTCGCCAGCAGTTCGACCATGCGGCGCACGCCGACCCCGGTCGCCCACCCCGAGCTGCGGCCCGACTCGAGGGCCGACCATCGGCGGAACCACCCGAAGACATCGACGGAGACCGTTTCGCGCTGGCCGCGATCGAGGTCGACGGGCGCCCCGTCGACCGTCAGACTCGAGAACATCGGCACCTGGCCGTCGCCGTGCTCGCCGAACACGTGGCCCCCGACGCGCGACGCCCCCACTCCGAGCACGCGCGCGGCCGCGGCGCGGAAGCGCGCTGAATCGTTCAGCGCATAGCCGACGACCTGGTCGGTCCGGAGCGCGCTGCGACGCACCAGGTGGCCTGCGAGGATGTCGACCGGGTTGGAGAGCAGCAGCACGAGTCCGGTCGCCCCGGCGAGCCGTTCGACGAGCGGTGCGAGGGTCTCGAGCAGCCCCGCGTTCGCCGCCAGGAACTCCCGGCGGTCGCCGCCCGGAATCTCCGGGCGCGACGCCGCGACCACCACCAGGTCGACGGTGCCGTCGTCGGGCGGCCCGGCGAGCAGCTGCGGCCGATCCCTGCCGAGGACGCCGAGCGCGTCGGTGAGGTCGATGACGTGGCTCACGACGATGTTCTGCCGCACGTCGATCAGATGGATGCGCTCCCCGATGCCGCCGAGCGCGAGCTGCGCCGCGACCGACGACCCGACGGTGCCCGCGGCGCCGATGACCGCGATGCTCCGCGGCCACGGCTGCGCGCCGCGGGTCGCGGCAGTGCTCGACCCGGTCATGCGATCCGATACCTCTCGAACGTCTCCTCGGTGAACTCGATGCCGTGCCCCGGGGTCGTGGGCACCTCGGCGCGCCCCTCCGAGATCGTGAGCCGATTCGTCGTATACGGTTCGAGGAATGGGAAGTACTCGACGTACGATGTACTCATCGTCGCCGCAGAGATGTGCACATTCAGATCGGTCATCAGATGCGGCGCGAAACCGACGCCTCCGAGCTCTGCGGCGCGGGCGATACGCATGATCTCGGTGACGCCCCCCACCATGCAGACATTGGGCTGTACGATGCCGAACGCTCGTCTCGAGATGTAGGGCTGAAACTCCGCGGCGCTGCAGTGGTGCTCGCCTCCCGTGATGGACATCGGTAGATGCCGGGAGAGGAATACATGCGATTCGAGATCCCTGCTGTGCACCGGCTCCTCGAACCAGAAGATATCGAGATCGGCGAGGCTGCGCCCGAGCGAGAGGGCCGTCGGGCAGTCGAGCCGCTCGTTGGCGTCGATCATGATGCGCGCCCCGTCGCCGAGCGCAGAGCGCACCGCGGCGACGCGCGCCCGATCGTGCTCGGGCTCGAGGCCGACCCTGATCTTGACGGCGTCGAATCCCTCGTCGAGATACCCGGCCGAGAGCTCGACGAGCTCTTCGAGCGCGAGTCGGTTTCCCGCCTTCCCCGAGCCGTAGACCGGCACCGTGTCGGTCAACTGGCCGAGCTCCTGCGCGAGCGAGTTGCCGTGGAGCTTCGCGCGCAGGTCCCACAGCGCGATGTCGATCGATGCCATCGCGAAGCGGTTGATGCCGGTGCCCATGCGGTGCGTGAGGTGGTCGAGCTCGTGCCAGATGCGCTCGACCTCGACGGGCGACCGGCCGATGATGCGGGGCACGAGGAGGTCGTCGAGCAGCGCTTTCACGGCAGTGCCGCCCGCGGTGTCGGTGATGAAGCTGTAGCCCATCCCGGTCAGGCCCTCGGCGTGCACCGTGACGCCGATCAGTTCGTGATGCGCGCCGTCGAAGTCGGCGCTCGTGCGGATGAACGGAACGCGGAGGATCCACGTTTCGACATGCTCGATTCTCATATTTCGTCCTCTGGAGGTGTCTGAGGTGGTCGGGTGAAGCAGGGCGGGTGGCGCGTCGCGGGTCATTTGAACCGCACGCCGAACAGCAGTCGCGCGAGGATGACCACGCCGAGATTGACGAGGAGCATCAGCACCGCGAGCGCGCCCATCACCTGGAACTGCGACTGCGTCGCCAGGTTGTAGAGCACCACGGGTGCGACATCGTTCGATCCCGTGTAAAGGAAGATCGAGATGTCGAGCTCGCGGAACAGCAGCACGAAGTTGAGCACGCCGACGGAGAGCAGGGGCCCGCGCAGGAGCGGCACCGTGACCCGGCGCACGGTCTCCTGACCCGAGGCGCCGAGGCTGCGCGCCGCCTCCTCCGTCTCCACGTTGATCTGCTTGAAACCCGATTGGACGTAGGTGAACGACTGCGGGATGACGCGGATCAGGTAGGCGACGAGCATGATCGTGAGGGTGCCGCCGAGCCACAGCGGCCCGCCCGAGTACGCGATGATCATGGCGATGCCGAGGATCGCGCCCGGGAAGGCGAGCGGCGCGAACATGAGCGGCTGCACGAGCCCGCGTCCGCGCCAGCGCGTGCGCTCGAGGATGAATGCGGCGAGGAAGGCGATGGCGAGGCTGAGCAGCGTCGCCGCGAGGGCGATCCACAGGCTGTTGCCGAAGGAACGCATGATGCTCTCCTGCGCGAACACCTTCTGGTAGTTGTCCCAGAGCACCATGTTCTCCCACGTGAGCGGCAGCCCGATGGCCTTGCGGAACGAGGTCAGCACCAGCACGCCGAACGGCAGCACGACGCTCACGACGAAGACGGCGAGGCCGCCGAGGAAAGCGGGCCACTTCCATGCCCCGAGCGGCTGGATGCGGCGCTGACCGGGCTTGCCGCCGACCGTGGTGTAGCGGCGGCGGCCGTAGAGCTTCTTCTGCGCCCAGATAAGCAGCGCGAGCACCACGAGCACGGGGAGGCCGAGCACGGCGGCGAGTTCGATGCGCGGCGGGAAGGTCATCAGCTGGAACATCGCGGTCGGGATCGTCTGGAACCCGACCGGCCCGCCGAGCAGCGCCACCGGCCCGAAGATGGTGAATGCGCTGATGAAGACGAGCAGCGAGCCCGAGAAGATCGGCGGCAGCACGAGCGGCAGGATCACGCGCCGGGCGGTCTCCCACCTCCGGGCGCCGAGCGACTGGGCGGCCTCTTCGAGGCGGCTGTCCATGTTGTCGAAGGCGTCGGCCACCGGCAGAAACAGCAGCGGGTAGAGGAACACGCTCAGGGCGAAGATGATGCCGTACGGCGTGAAGATGTCGAACGGGGGCATGCCGAGCGGGACGAGCACGTACTGGTTGATCAGGCCGCCCTTCGGCCCGAGCAGCAGGATCCATCCCATCGCCGCGATGAACCCCGGCGCCGCGAAGGTGAGCACCGCGACCGAGCGGAAGAAGGCCCGGCCCGGGAGGTCGGTGCGGCTGACGAGGTACGCGAACGGCAGCGCGATGATCAGCGAGCCGAAGGTCGCTCCGAAGCCGACGAGGAACGAGTTGCCGATCGCCTCCCAAATGCCGGCGCGGCTGAGCACATCGGTGTAGTTGCCGAGTCCCCGGCCGCCCTCGGGCAGCTCCAGGCTCTTCCAGACGAGCGCGACGACGGGCACGACGACCAGGAAGAGGACGATCAGGCACCAGATGACGGGCGAGATGCCGCCGCGCACCTGCTTCACGGGGACCGCGCGTTCGGGGCCGGGGGCCCGGTGCCGCGCCTGCGGCTCCCGGGCCCTCGGCGCCGGAGCGGTGACGACCGCCATCTACTTCACATCCCGGTCGAACTCGGCGAGCAGTTCGTCGCGCTCTGCGGCCAGCTCGGTCTGATCGATCATCAGCATGCGATCCTCGCCGAGCTCTTCGAGGCCCTCGGGCACTGGGACCGCGCCGAGCACGGAACGCGACCCGAGTTCGCGCTGCGCCTGCTGGAACTCCTCGCTCAGCGAGAACTGCACGAGCAGGCGCGCGGCCGCCGGGTGCGCCGCGGACGACAGCGGTGCGATGTATGAGGGCAGCACGCCGAGCTTCCCCTCGGGGTAGCCCATGGCGAGCGGCTCCCCCGCGGTGCGCGCGGTCGCGACATCGTGCTCGATGCCGGGCAGGCCGTAATCCGCTTCGCCGGTCGACACCATCTGGCCGAGCGCCAGCGCCGATTCGCTGCGCAGCACGTCGCCCGCTCCGAGCACGGGGAGTACGTCTGCGGCGGTCTCGTTGAGCGCGCCGAGGAAGTTCAGCGCGGCCCCCGAGGTGCCCGGGTCGGCGATCACCTTGCGACTGTCCGACTCGGCGAGCTCCATCCACGTCTTCGGAATCGTCGAGGCGTCGATTTTCGCCTCGTTGTAGACGAAGCCGGCCGCGGCCCAGGTGAAGGCGACGTAGTGCTCGTCGTCGACCTGCAGCGGGGCGAGCACGTCGTCGAGGTTCGGTACGGCGGGGTCTGCGAGCACGTCGTCAGCCGACCAGGTGCCGAGCGTCGACGAGTCGTTCAGGCTGATGACGTCGAAGGCGACGTTGCCCGCGTCCTTCTGCGCCTCCACCTTCTGCGAGATCTGACCGGAGTTCTCGCGGATGAACTCGACGGGGATGTCGTACTTCTCCTCGAACTTCTCGGCGAGCAGTTCGGCCTGGGCGTTGGTGTGGCCGCCCGCGCCGAGCGAGACCTTGCCCTCCTGCTGCGCGGCTTCGACGAGTTCTGCCTCGTCGGTGGGCAGCGGCCCGTCGTTCGCCTGCTTGCTCGGCGGGTTGCAGCCGGTCAGCACCAAGAGGGACGCCGTGGCCAGGGCCGCCGCTGCGATGAGGCGGCCGGGTCGATGTGCGCGGAACATGGATTCTCCTAGAGATGTCGTGTGGATGAGGGAACGTTTCGGGGGTGCGCCGCTAGACGAGCGCGTCGACGCGGCGCTCTTCGAGTTCGCCCGTGAGCACGGAGATGCGGGTCTCATCGACCGAGAGCCGCAGGCGCGACCCAGCCGGGTGATGGGTGGCGCGCCGGTCGATGGCGCGCACGGGCTCGTCGACGCCGTCGAAGTCGATGACGTAGTGGGTCTCATCGCCGAGGAAGGAGCGGCTGCGCACGTTGGCGTTCGTCCGCGGGTCGTCGAAGTCGAGCAGCACGTCGACGGGTCGCACGCACACGGGCAGACGGTCCCCCGGGCGCGCGTCGGGGGCGTCGGCCGCGTCCAGCCGCACAAGGTCCGCACCCTGCAGGCGCGCGGTGATCGTTGCGGCGCCGACCTCCTCGACCGTGAGATCGAGGGCGTTCGCCTGGCCCAGAGTACGGGCGACGAATCGCGTCGCCGGGCGGCGGTACATGCGCTCGGGCGGGTCGATCTGCTGGATGCGCCCGGCATCGAGGCAGACGATGCGGTCGGCGAGGCCCAGCGCCTCCGAACGGTCGTGGGTGATGTAGACCATGGTGATGCCCGACTCGAGCTGCAGGCGGCGGATCTCATTGCGCATCTCCTCGCGCAGTCGCGTGTCGAGGTTCGAGAGCGGCTCGTCGAGGAGCAGCACTTCGGGGTCGACAACGAGCGCGCGTGCGAGTGCGACCCGCTGCTGCTGACCGCCCGAGAGCTCGTGCGGGTAGCGCGCCCCGTAGCCGGCGAGCTGCACCTGGTCGAGCGCCCGTTCGACCGATGTCGCGATCTCGGAACGATTGCGCCTGAGGCGCTTGCGGCCCTCGGTCGTGGTGAGGCCGAACGCGACGTTCTCGGCGACCGTGAGGTGGGGCCAGAGCGCGTACGACTGGAACACCATGCCGATCCCGCGGCCCTCCGGGGGCACATTGGTGCGCGCGCCGACGACCTCGCGCTCCCCGATCGCGATGCGCCCCGCAGTCGGCGTCTCGAAGCCGGCGATCATGCGCAGGGTCGTCGTCTTGCCGCACCCCGAGGGGCCGAGCAGCACGACGGACTCGCCGCTCTCGACGCGCAGATCGAGATCCTGCACCGCGAAGCCCTGCCCGAAGTCCTTCGAGACACCTTCAAGTTCTAGCGTTGACATCTTCGTCCTCACTGTGCCGTGTAGTGGCACACTGTGTTGCGTGGTGGTATAACTAGTGTGGGGCAGTCGCCGATGGCTGTCAATGGCGCAGGCGAATCGCCGTAGATTCCGTCGATCCATCTGAGAGGATCACTCCATGCAGGTACTCAAGAACGCGCTCCGCATCCTCCAGTGCGTGGTCATCTCGCAACCCGTGGGCGTCAGCGACGTCGCCCGCAAGCTCGACCTGCCCAAGTCCTCGGTGCAGCGCACGCTCACCTCGCTCGAGGACGAGGGGTGGCTGACGCGCGACACGGCGCACGGCGGCCTCTGGGTGCAGACCTCGCGCATCTGGGTGCTGGCGCACCAGGGCAAGGAGATCGGCGTGCGCTCGCTCGCCCAGGAGCCGATGCACTGGCTGTGGGAGCGCACGAACGAGAACATCCATCTCACTCAGATGCAGGGCGATGACGTCGTGGTGGTCGACAAGCTCGAGTCGACGCACTCGGTGCGCGTCTTCGACCCGATCGGTACCCGCCTGCCGCTGCACGTCAGCGCGTCGGGCAAGGCATTGCTGGCGGCCCGCAGCCCCGAGGGCCTCGACGCCTACCTGCAGGCGTCCCCCGCCGGCTTCACCGCGGAATCGCTCACCGAGGAGCGAGCGCTGCGCGCCGAGCTGCAGCGCGTGAGCCTCGATGGCTACGCGGTCAACCGCGGCGAGTGGCGCTCCGAGATCTCCGGCATCGGCGTCGCGCTCCGCCTCGACGGAGACCGCGAGGCCGAGTTCGGGCTCGCGATCTCGGTGCCGAGCCATCGTCTGCATGAGGATCAGCTCGCGGAGTACGGCGAGCTGCTGCTCGAGGCGAAGCATCGCATCGAACAGGCGATGTCCCTGGGCCCCGGGGCGGCCGGATGACCTGCGCGCATGCCGCACGCCCGGTCGTCGGCCTCATCGTGCCCCCCGAAGCGGATACGGTGCCCCCCGAGGCCGCGATCCTCTTTCCCGACGGGGTCGTGTTCGCCGCGCGCGGCCTCGGCATCGCCGAGATGTCGCCGACCGGGTTCGACGCCGGCCTCGAGCGCATCGATGCCGCGGCACGGGCGTTGCTCGATCGGGGAGCCGAGGCGATCAGCATCATGGGCACGTCGCTGACGTTCTACGACGGCGCCGCCGGCAACGAACGCGCGCTCGACCGCCTCCGTCGCGCCTGCCCGGGCATTCCGGTCACCACCATGTCGACCTCGATCGTCGCGAGCCTGCGCGAGCTCGACGCTCGACGCGTCTCGGTCGTCGGCGCCTACACCTCCGACATGGGGCGGCGACTCGATCGGTTACTCATGCAGAGCGGGTTCGAAGTCGCATCGCGCGTCGACCTGGGCGTCAACGCGATCGCCGACCTCGGCCGCGTGACGGACGCCGACCTCCGCGCCGCGGCCGAGCGCGCACTCGACCGGGCGGGCGATGCGGCCCCCGATGCGCTGCTGATCTCGTGCGGCGGCCTGCGCACCATCGATGCGGGCGCGCGCATCGCCGACGAGCTCGGGCTCCCGGTCGTCTCATCGGCCGTCGACGGGATCAGGCACGCGGTCCGTCTGCTCGAGTGAAACCTCGCAGCGCAAGAGGCGGACTGCTAGCCTCGAATCAGAAACATCTGATGAAGGGATCGCAGTGACCGAGAGATTCGCGCGAGAGCGCGTGATGCACCGCTTCACCGCCCGCGAGATCATCGTTTCCGGGATCGAGGAGCTCGCAGCCGGACCGTTCATCCGGGTGAGCTTCACCGGCCCGGAGCTCGATGATTTCGCGTCGACCGGCCCGGCCGATCACGTCAAGCTGTTCTTCCCGCACCCTCTCACCGGGGAGCTCGTGGCGCCCACCGCCGTCGGCCCGGAGGCAAGCGGCATCGTCCGCCCCGAGGTTCCCATGTTCCCGCGCGATTTCACACCGTTGAACGTCCGGGAGGATGTCGCCACCGGAATGCGCGTCTTCGACGTCGACTTCCTGCAGCATCCCGATGCCGGGCCCGCATCGGCCTGGGCCGCATCCGCGCGATCGGGCGATCGCCTCGTGGCCGTCGGGCCCCGCGGTTCGGTCTCCGCTCCTCAGGGCGCCGACAAGCTGCTGTGCATCGTAGACGCTTCCGCCCTCCCCGCCACGGGACGCTTCATCGCTTCCGTGCCCGCGGCGACCGACATCGAGATCGTGGCCGACATCCCCCTCGCCGACCTCGACTGGGCCGAACAGTACCTGCGCGAGACGGGCGGTCGAGCGATCGACGTGATGCCGGCCTACGGGACTCTGGCCGAAGCCGCCGCTGATATGGGCGTCGACGAGGGCACCTTCCTCTTCGCGGCGGGCGAGGCCACCCGCCTCATCCCGCTGCGCCGCCTGCTGAAGTACGAGCTCGGCACGCCGCGCGAGCAGTATGCGCTGAGCGGGTACTGGAAACGCGGCACGGCGAACTTCGACCACCACGCGCCGATCGACCCGGAAGACCCGGAAGACGCGGACGGGTAGTCTCGGAGCCCGGTTCAGAGCGGGTCGATGCGCCAGCTCGCGGTGTGCGAGGCGCCCGGCTCGAGGCGGATCATGCCGCGCCCGGCACCGCCGTTGAAGGCGTCCGGTGCGCAGGTCATCGGCTCGACCGCGAGCCCGATGCGATCGTCGGGGTCGCCGGGCGCATCCGCGGTGAATACCTGCATCCAGTCGCACGCCTCGCCCCAGCTCATGGCGACGCCGCCGCCCGCGGGGTCGCGCAGTTCTACTCGGGCCTCCCCCGATGCGTCGCGCGCGAGAGCCGTGAAGGCGTGGTCGAGGCGCGTACCGCCGATCGCACGCGGCACACGGTAGTCGAAGCGCTCGGCATCGGCGCCCACGGGTTGCAGATCGACAGGGATCAGACGATCCTCCGTCACCCGCAGCACCTGCGAGGCCGGCAGCGTCAGCTCCCACTCGTCGAGCGGGCTGGGGCCGGCGATGAGGTAGGGGTGCGGGCAGACTCCGTAGGGCGCCGCCGTGCCGCTGAGGTTCGTCGCCGTGACGGTCTGCTCGAGCCCGCGTTCGTCGAGCGCGAAGCGGGTGTCGATGCGCACGCGCCAGGGATAGCCGCGCTGCGGCTCGACGGTGGCGGTCAGCGTGACGGACGAGGCCTGCCCGGCCCGGTCGCCGATCCGCTCCCCCGGCGCGAAACCGAGCCACGGGGTGAAACCGTGCAGCGCATGCCCGCGCGCGACCTCGGTGATGGGCAGCTGATGCTCGACCCCGTCGAAACGATAGCGTCCGTCGACGACGCGGTTCGGCCACGGGGCGACGGTGACACCGCGCGAATGGGGTCGCAGCTCATCGGCAGCGAACGGGACCACGTAGTCCCTGCCCGCCCGACTCAGTTCGCGCAGGCTCGCGCCCACGCTCGCGATCACCGCACGCAGCTCGCCGTGCTCGATGATGTGCTGCTCGCCCGACAGCGGGATGGTGCCCGCCTCGTTCCCATTCGACATTCCGCCCGCTTTCTTCGAGATCTCCGCCTTCGATCGTACGCGGAATCCACGCCGCGAATGGCCGCGGGTCACTAGCATGAGGGCATGGCACCGCAGGATTCAGCGCAGCAGCGCAACGGGCGCATCCGGCGCCGCCGCGTGTCGGTGTCCGCCGTGCTCGACGAGTTCTTCTTCGTCTTCGCCGGGGTCGCCGCCGTCTGGTTCGCGTGGCTGCTGCTCACGGAGACCTTCGCCATCGGCCCCTGGGGCGTGCTCGTCTTCATCGCGTTCTGGGCGATGCTCGCCTACCTCGCGCTCCCCCGCGTCCACCGCGTGCTCACCACCATCTACGTGCCCGACTACTTCATCGGGCGTACCCGCACGAGCGACGGCCTGCTCGGCGACCCGATCAACATCGCGCTGCAGGGCGAGGCCGAGCAGCTGCATGCGGCGCTCGCGCGGGCGGGGTGGACGATCGCCGACCCCGTGACCCTGCGCTCCTCGCTGCGCATCGTCACCTCGACGCTGCGCCGGGAGAGCTACGGCCAGGCGCCCGTGAGCCCGCTCTTCCTCTTCGGCCGCAAGCAGGATTTCGCCTACCAGCAGGAGGTCGCCGGCAACCCGGCGAAGCGCCACCATGTCAGGTTCTGGTGCACTCCAGACGGCTGGCTGCTGCCCGGAGGCGCGCGCGTCGGCTGGCTCGCGGCCGGCACCTTCGACCGCGCGGTCGGCCTGTCGCTCTTCACGCTGCAGATCACGCACAAGATCGATGCCGACACCGATGTCGAGCGCGACCATGTCGTGCGGAGCCTGCTGACCGCCGACCCGGCAGCACGGCTGGAGGTGCTGCACGATTTCTCGACCGGATACCACTCGCGCAACGGGGGCGGCGATTCGATCCGCACCGACGGCGACCTGCCGATCGTCGATCTGACCGCGGTGCGGGTCGTCGACGGGCCTCCGGCTTCGGAGCTCTCGAACGGAGGCCGCCATGCATCGTGAAGTGCGCAAGCGCCCGGCGGTGGAGCCGACTTCGGCGCTGTTCAGCC
This sequence comes from Leucobacter sp. GX0328, assembly GCF_053567315.1. Taxonomy (NCBI): domain Bacteria; kingdom Bacillati; phylum Actinomycetota; class Actinomycetes; order Micrococcales; family Microbacteriaceae; genus Leucobacter; species Leucobacter sp. GX0328. Next base: position 1,140,549 of record NZ_JBSGPC010000001.1, on the reverse strand, counting down.
GGGACGGGACCGATCCCTCGCCGCAGAAGCGCCCCGGCTCCATCATCAGCGGCTCGACCCTGGTGCTGCTGCGCGCGCTGAGCGCGGTGCCCTGGATGATCTCGCTGTTCACGAGCCGCGGCTCGATCGCCGAAGAGTACGGCATCTCCGTCGGCGATGCGAACATCATCATCGGCATCGGCATCGGCATCGAGGGCGTGTGGATGCTGATGCTGCTCGTGCTGTGCTGGCTGGTGTGGCGGGGCGGCGATCGGGCGCGCATGCTCGTGCTCTTCGGCGCGACCCTCAGCATCCTGTCGACGGCCGTCACCTACTTCGCGGCGGGCGCGCAGCTCGCGGTGAAGACGACGCTGCTGACGCTCGCCCTCGACATCCTCATCCTGCTCGCGCTGTCGAGCCGCGACGCCCGCACCTGGTCGCGCGGCAAGCGCAGGGATCGTCGCCGGCGTCGTCGCGCTGCAGCCGCGGCGCTTCGGTCCTAGTGCCAGTCTCCCCCGGCGTCGGGCTTCTTGAGATCCTTGCGCGCCTCGACGTCTGCTTCACTCGGCGTGCCGCCGAGGCCGATGAGCGCCACGACGAGCACGGAGGCGATGAACGCGATGCCGAAGAACACTCCGGCGAGCACGAAGTTGCGGGTGGCGAGCAGCACCACGAGCCCGGCGAACACGCCGAGCACGCCTGAGAAGCCGAGGAGCTCGAGGGGGCGCAGACGATCCCTGCGCGACGGCGTCACGGGATCGTGCTTGGCGGGCTCGGAAGACTGGGTCATCGTGTGCTTTCTCTACGAGGCGAGGCCCTCGGCGCGCTGATCGCCCGAGTGCTCGATATCGGGGGTACCGCCCCGGCGGATGTCGAATGCGGAGATGCCGAGGAACACTCCGGCGATGACGGCGTACGCGCCGAGCAGGCCGACGACCGCGACCTCGTCCTCGCGCATCAGGATGGCGAGCAGTGCGAGCAGGATGCCCGCCGCGCCGATGAGCACGGCATCGGGTCGCGTGCCGGGGCGCACGGTGCTGCCGATGTACTCGAGCAGCGCGCAGATCAGCGCCCAGGCCGCGACGACCACGGCGAACCCGATAGCGCTCCCTTGGAACGGCAGTGCGAACGCGGCCCCGAACGATGCGAGAGCGAGCAGCATCGCGACCGGGCCTGCGCCGACCGTGCGGCCTGCGAACCACTCGATGAGGTGCGCCAGGCCGATACCGGCGATCGCGCAGGTCGCGAGCGCGAGGTCGAAGCCCAGATGCTCGTGCAAAGTCGCCGAGAACGTGATGGCGACGCCGCCGAGCAGCAGCACGATCACGCGGACGAGCCGCACGGAGCGCGGGAGCCCCGATTCAGGGGTCGCTCCACGCTTCGCAGGCGTGACCGCAGCAGCCATGACGACTCCCCTTTCTCCGCCCTCCAGTGTATCGCTCCACGCTCCGGCGCTGCTGATGGATCTCACAGGACGCGCGCCGGGAAGCGCGCGACAGCGGCAGTAGGACTACACGCCCTGCGGCATGTCCTGGAATCGCGAGTAGTGGCCCTGGAAGGCCACGGTCACGGTGCCCGTCGGGCCGTTGCGCTGCTTCGCGAGGATGAAGTCGGCCTCGCCGGCGCGGGGGCTGTCGCGGTCGCCCACGGCTTCGCGGTGCAGCAGGATGACCATATCGGCATCCTGCTCGAGCGAGCCCGACTCGCGCAGATCGCTGATGGCCGGCATCTTGTCGGCGCGCTGCTCGGAAGCACGGTTCAGCTGCGAGAGGGCGATGACCGGCACGTCGAGCTCCTTCGAGAGGAGCTTCAGGGCGCGCGAGAATTCCGAGACCTCCTGCTGGCGGCTCTCGCTCTTCTTGCCGCTCGACAGCAGCTGCAGATAGTCGATGACGACCATGCGCAGGCCGTGCTGCTGCTTGAGGCGGCGGCACTTGGCGCGAATCTCGACGAGCGTCAGGTTCGGGCTGTCGTCGATGAAGAGCGGAGCGTCGGCCACGCGGCCCTGCGTCGCTGCGAGCTTCTGGAAGTCGCGGCTGTCGAGCGCGCCCTTGCGCAGGGTCTGCATCGGGATCGACGCCTCGGCGGCCAGGAGGCGCATCGCGATCTCGGCGCGGCCCATCTCGAGCGAGAAGAACACCGTCGGCGCCTCCGCATGCACCGCGGCGTGACGGGCGACGTCCATGGCGAGCGTCGATTTACCCATGGCGGGCCTGGCCGCGATGATGATCATCTGGCCGCCGGCGAAGCCGTTCGTCATGGCGTCGAGCTCGGAGAAGCCGGTGGGCACGCCGAGCATGCCGTCGGAGGCGCTGTTCGCCTTGTTGATCTCCTCGAGCGCGGCATCGACCGCGAGCGAGAGCGGCACGTAGTCCTCGCCCTGCGACTCCCCCGTGACGCCGTAGATCTCGGACTGGGCGACGTTCACGAGATCGATCGCCTCGCCCTCGCCGGCATAGCCCATCTGCACGATACGGGTGCCGGCTTCGACGAGCCTGCGCAGCAGCGCCTTCTCCGCGACGATCTCGGCGTAGAAGCTGGCGTTCGCCGCGGTGGGCACGATGCTCGTGAGCGTGTGCAGGTACTCGGCGCCGCCGGCGCGCTGCAGTTCGCCCGCCTTCGTCAGTTCATCGGTGACGGTGATGACGTCGGTCGGCTCGCCGCGGGAGTAGAGCGAGAGCACGGCTTCGTAGATGACCTCGTGCTTCGGCACGTAGAAGTCGCCGCCCCCGAGCAGTCCCGTGACGTCGGCCACCGCATCCTTCGACAGCAGCATGCCGCCGAGGGCGCTCTGCTCGGCGAGGAGGTCGTACGGAGGGGTCCGCTCACTGCCCCGCACCGGTTCATCGAGGAATGGATCTGAGATCCCGAGATGGGAGATGGACACGCCGCGGCTCCTTCAGCATAGTTTCGAGGGGGTGAACTGCAGTCGACACCGCGCCTCTGACATTCACGGTACGGCGAGCGCAAGTCGAAGGCCAGGCGACCCCGTACAGGCCTGTGGATAACTCGGTGAATAACTCGGGGGTTTGCGCCCCGGTTTATTCACAGGCTTGGGGACGAACTGTGGGAAACCCGGTGACAATGTCACAAATCTCGGGCCTGATCAGGGGTTTACAGTTTCCACATGGAGAAAGTTATTCAACTCTCAACTGAAGCTTGAGAGTCTCTCGTCGACTTGACATGTGGAAAGTTTCCGCCCGTTCGATGCATGGATCAGGGGCGCGCGAACGATCGACGCACCCTCGTGTCCACATCCCGTTCATGCCCCGGAAATGCAATGGCGGGGCGAGGGGAGACCCCTTCGCCCCGCCATTCGCGGGTGCACGGCCGTACCGGGGTACGGCCGTGCGGTGCAGCTCGATCAGCGCTGAGCGATGACCTGCAGCGTGATGGTCGCGTCGACGCCCTCGTGGAGGTGCGCGACGACCTTGTACTCGCCCGTCGACTTGATGGTCGGAACGGTGATCTTGCGCTTGTCGATCTGGCCGATGCCTGCCTCGGCGACCGCCGAAGCGACCGCAGCGGGCTTGATCGAACCGAAGAGGCGGCCGCCGGTGCCGGTCTTCGCCTGGAGGCGGATCTTGCCCTCCTGGAGCTTCGCCTTCAGCGCCTGAGCGTCCTCGACCGAAGCGAGCGCGCGGGCCTCGCGGGCCGCACGCAGCTGCGCGACCTGGGCCTCGCCGCCGCGGGTCCAGTGCACGCCGTAGCCCTGGGGCACGAGGTAGTTGCGCGCGTAACCGGTCTTGACGTCGACGACGTCGCCGGCCGAACCGAGGCCCTGGACCTCGTTAGTGAGAATAACCTTCGCCATGATGTGCTCTCCTTCGCGAATCAGCGGCCGGAGCCGGCGTAGGGGAGGAGGGCCATCTCGCGGGCGTTCTTCACTGCCTTCGCGATCAGTCGCTGCTCCTGAACGGACACGCCGGTGATGCGGCGCGCGCGGATCTTCCCGCGCTCGGAGATGAACTTGCGCAGCGTCGCGACATCCTTGTAGTCGATGACGCCGACGGTCTGCTTCTTGGCGGGTGCGACGGCCTTTGCGTTCTTGCCGCGACCCGGCTTGCGGCCTGCGCCGCTGGACTTGCCTGCCATGATTGGTCTCTTTTCGTGATGCGATCCGGTCAACTCCCGGATCAGGAAGTGTGATGCCTTAGAAGGGCTGCTCGTCGTCGAAACCGCCGCCGAAACCGCCGCCGGACGATGCGCCCTGACCCGAATCGGTCCAGGGGTTGTCCTGCTGCTGTCCGCCGGAGCGACCCCAGCTGCTCTGGCCCTGCGGCTGGTTGTTCGACCCGCCGAAACCGCCGACCTGGCCGCGCGCCTGTCCGCGCGCCACCTGCGTGGTGGCGAAGCGGAGCGACGGCCCGACCTCTTCGACCTCGAGGTCGAGCGAGGTGCGCTGCTGGCCCTGGTTGTCGGTGTAGCTGCGCTGAGTGAGGCGGCCCTGCACGATGACGCGGGTGCCCTTCGTCAGCGACGCGACGATGTTGTCGGCGTACTCTCCGTACGCGCGGCAACCGAGCCACAGCGGTTCGCCGTCCGACCAATCGCCGGACTGGCGGTCGCGCACGCGGGGAGTCGATGCGATGCGGAAGGTGCACCACGACTTGCCCGCCTGCGACACGCGCGCCTCGGGGTCGGCAACCAGGTTGCCGACGACGGTGATCAGCGGCTCGCCGGCCATGGGCTAGGCGCCGACCTTCGCGGCGGCGCGAGCTGCCTTGGCGGCGTCGCGCTTGGCCTGAGCGGAGCGCTGAGCGATGAGCTCGTCTGCGCGGAGGACCTTGGTGCGCAGCACGGCCTCGGAGAGACCCAGCTGGCGGTCGAGCTCGGCAGTCGCCTCGGGGCTCGCCGTGAAGTTCACCACGACGTAGATGCCCTCGGACTGCTTGTTGATCTCGTATGCGAGACGGCGCTTGCCCCAGATGTCGACGTTCTCGATCTCGCCGCCCGCATTGCGGATGACGCCGAGGAACTTATCCATGCTGGGGGCCACGGTGCGCTCGTCGATACCGGGATCGAGGATCACCATGAGTTCGTACGTATGCATTACTGACCCACCTCCTTCGGACTTCACGGCCGCAGGATTTCTGCGGCAGGAGGGTGTTTGTGCATCGTGCCCGCGTCCATCGCCAGATAGCGTGGAGCGCAGACAACCTGTCTATCCTAACACTTCTCGCGCTTCTGTGGGGCCGGCGATGCGCGGGCCAGGGATCGACGACCTCAGACGCCGGTCGGCCCCATCGTGTCGGACATCCCGCAGGCCACCCGGTCGATCTCGACCGTCGGGCGACCCACCTGGGCGGAAGGGTCCGCATTGCCGGGGGAGAAGCCGCGCTACGCGAGTCGCCGGAAACCCTCAGCGCGCCCGATCGGTTCGCGCTGCCCGCCGACGTGCACGATGTCGTCGCCGTCGACGGTCAGCTGGGTGGCGTGCGCGCGCAGCGCCGCGACCTTGCGGTCGAACCAGTCGCCGATGTCGTGCACCTCGAGCGCCTCGGTCGCTTCGACCGCATCCGCCGCCCCGATGTCGGACGCACTGTCACCCGCGATCGCCCAGAACGGCAGTTCGAGCGCCTGCGCGACCGCGCGTGCGAGACGGTGCGCGAGCACGTGGTCGGGGTGGCCGTACCCGCCGTCGTCCGCATAGCTGACGATCGCCTGCGCGCCGGCGAGATAGCCGGCGGCGAGCAGGTCGTGCAGCGGCTCGACCGCGGGCACGCTCGTGAGCGCGTCGGGGCCCGCATCGGCCCCCGCCCGGGCGCGGCCGTCCTCGCCCCAGCTCATACCCGAATCCTCGTAGATCGTGGGGGAGAGGCCCTCGGCGCGCGCCGGCTCCACGCCGAGGAACGCGTGCCGCTCGACGCCGAGCATGCCGAGCGCGGTGCGCAGCTCGTTCTGCCGCGCCACCGCGAGCCCGTGCGCCGCGACGAGCGCTTCGAGCGGGCCGGCGACGACCTCGCCCCGCTCGCCGCGGGTGAGAGTGACGAGCAGGGGCTCCAGGCCGGCCTCCGCGAGCGCGGCGAGAGTGCCGCCGGTCGTGATCGTCTCGTCATCGGGGTGCGCGTGCACGAACATCACGCGCGGACGCCCCTCGAACCACTCCTTCGGATCACGCATGGCGGCCTCCCCGCTCTCAGTCTTCACCGTCTCAATACAACCCGAACTTCGGCTCTCACCCGTATTTCGGCTCGAAACCGAGGTTCTGCTCCGAAATACGGGTGAGAGCCGAAATACGGGTCACGATCCCTGCTCGCCCTGCTGGTCGAACCACGCGCGCAACCGCTGCTCGGCCGCCTCCTCGCCGATCGGCCCCTCATCGAGGCGCACCTCGAGCATGTGCCGGTAGGCCCTGCCGACGAGCGGCCCGGGCGCGATGCCCAGAATCTCCATGATGCGCTCGCCATCGAGCTCCGGCCGCACCGCAGCGAGCTCTTCGGCCTCGGCGAGCTCGCCGATGCGCCGCTCGATGTCGTCGTAAGCGTGCTCGAGGCGCTCCGCCTTGCGGCGGTTTCGCGTCGTGACATCGGCGCGGGTCAGAATGTGCAGCTGCTCGAGCTCGCCGCCCGCGTCGCGCACGTAGCGGCGCACGGCCGAATCCGTCCACGGCTGGTCACTGTACCCGAAGAAGCGCAGATGCAGCTCGACGAGGCGCGACACCCGCTTCACGGTGTCGTTGTCGAAGCGCAGCGCGCGCAGCCGCTTGCGCACGAGCTTCGCGCCGACCACGTCGTGGTGGTGGAAGGTGACGCCGCCGCGCTCGAAGCGCCGGGTCGCCGGCTTGCCGATGTCGTGCAGCAGAGCGGCGAGGCGCAGCACGATATCGGGCGACGCGGCTGCGGCATCGCCCTCGGGCCGACGCGCATCCGCCGTGTGCGAATCAAGCTGCGCGGCAGACGCTGCGCGTCCGCTCCGACGCGCAGCTTCCAGTTCGATCGCCTGGCGCAGCACGGTGAGGCTGTGCTCGTACACGTCCTTGTGACGGCCGTGGTCGTCCTGCGTCTCGACGAGCGCCGTGAACTCGGGCAGGAAGCGGTCGGCGAGACCGGTCTCCACGAGCAGGCGGATGCCGGGCACCGGGTCGTCGGCCGATACGAGCTTCACGAGTTCGTCGCGCACCCGCTCGGCCGAGATGATCTCGAGCCGCTCGGCGAGCTCCCGCATGGCGGCCTGCGTCTCGGGCACGACCGCGAACCCGAGCTGGGCGGCGAAGCGGGCGGCGCGCAGCATGCGCAGCGGGTCGTCGGCGAACGAGTCCTGGGGGAGCCCCGGGGTGCGGATGCGGGACGCGAGCAGATCCTCCACACCGTCCGACACGTCGACGAGCCTGAGGTCGGGCAGCATGAGCGCGAGGGCGTTCATCGTGAAGTCGCGGCGCACCAGGTCGCCCTCGATCGTGTCGCCGAAGCTGACTTCGGGCTTGCGGGAGTCATCGCGGTAGATCTCGGCGCGATACGTGGTGATCTCGACCGTCTCGCCGTGCACCCGGGCGGCGATGGTGCCGAAGTCGCGCCCCACATCCCACACGTTCTTCGTGATCGAGTCGAGGATGGCGCGGGTTTCGTCGGGCCGCGCCGAAGTCGTGAAATCGAGGTCGGTGACGGGCCGCCCGAGCAGTGCATCGCGCACGGGGCCGCCGACCAGGGCGAACTCGTGGCCCCTGGCCGCGAAGGCCTCGGCGAGCGCGGCGACCGGCGCCGACGCCGCAATCGCACGAAGGTCGGCCATGGATTCGGCGAGTGGTCGCATCCCACTAGGGTACCGGGCCGAACCCCGTCCCAGCGCATTGCGGGCGTCGTTCCCTAGACTGTTTCCATGCCGCTCACGCCCCGCCTCCCGCGTCGTCTCGCGCATCGCGGCGTCGCACTGCTGCTGGGCGCGGGCGTGGTTGCGGGCATCGTCGCGGGCGGTGCCGCCGCAGCGCTCGCCGAGACGGATGCCGACGGGCCGCCGCCGAGCGAGGCGGCGGTGCAGGCGAAGCTCATCGTCGCGCCGACCGAATCGGTGCTCGAACCCTCGCAGAACCGCTTCGAGTTCGCGGTGCGCGTCGACAACAGCGGCGAGGACGCGATCCCTGCCGGCAACCTCAGCCTCGATCTGCGACCCGAGCGCCTCGATTCCGCGGCGCAGTTGGACGAGCCCTTCACCGGGTTCGGCAGCCGCGTCGTCGATGCCGAGCTGGGCGCGGTGCCCGCCGATGATGAGCAGTCGACGACCGTAACCGTGCGCGCCGACGAGTTCCCCCTGACGGCGTCGGACGAGCCCGGCGTGTATCTGCTGCGGGCGACGCTCACCCCCGGCGAGGGCGCCAAGGGCAAGGGCCAGGAGTCGGTCGTGGGCACCGTGCCGTTCGTGTGGCGCGGCGCCTCCCCGCAGTCGGGCGACGGGAGCGAGGCGAAGACGCAGCTCGGGTTCATCGTGCCGCTCGTGCTGCCGTCGTCGGTGCGCGCGACCCCGACGCCCGCGCAGCTCGACAAGGCGGTGCCGCAGTTCGAGGCGCTGCTCGATGCGGCCGCGAAGACCCGCGCGACGGTCGCGATCGACCCGCGCATCGTCGCGAGCATCCGCGCCTACGGCGACAATGCTTCGGCGCAGTCACGCGACTTCTTGAAGCGCCTCGAGAACATGGCACTGCCGTCGTTCCTGCTGCAGTTCGCCGATGCCGACCCGGCGGCGCAATCCGCCATCGGGATGACCGAGCTCCTGGCGCCCGTCAATCTCGAGTACCTGACTCGCCAGGGATCATTCCCGGCCCCCGACACCGGAACCGATGCCGCGGCGGGCACCGACGTCAGCACCGAAGCGGGCACCGATTCCGGCACGGCCGGCGATGCGGCGGGCGCCGATGCGAGTACCGATGCGGAGGCCGGCGCCGCCACGGACACGGGCACCAGCACGGGCGCCGCTGCGACTGCCGATCCCGAAGCTGAAGTCGCAGCCGATGGCGACCCGGAGGCCGCACCGGTCCCGACGCTCGACGAACTGCTCGCGTGGCCGCAGGAGGCGCGCCCCGTGGCCTGGCCCGCCGAGGGGCAGGTCGACACCGCCACGATCGCGCTGCTGCAGTCGAGCGGCATCTCCGACACTGTGCTGCGATCGGACAACGCGACGCTCGAGGGCGGGCCGCGCGCCTCGCTCGGTGCCGACCAAGCGCTGATCGCCGACGCCGCGCTCGGCGACGAGGTGCGCCGGGCGCTCGCGGCTACGGACGACACCGATCGCCTGGCCGCGATCTCCACCGCCTCCGCACGCCTCGCCGTGACGGCCGGGTCCCCGAACTCCGGCATGCTGATCGCGCTCGATCGCGGCGCCGTCGCCGACGCCGAAGACCCCGCCGCGCTCATCGAGCAGCTCTCGTCTCCCGGATGGGTCGAGGCGACCGCGGTGCAGGCGCTGCCCGAGGGCTCCGCGACGCTGCGTGCGGCATCGTCCCTCGAGGAGCGCCGCGAGCTGCTGCGCAGCGCCGCGGGCCGCGAAGCCGACGTCGACAGGCTCAGCGTGCTGCTGCAGCACCCCGGCGATCTCACCGGCTACCAGCGCGCTCGGCTGATGAACCTCTTCGCGACCCGGTACGCGGGCATCGGCTCCGACTTCACGGCGGTTGCGAAGACGTACGGAGAATACGATGAGCAGCTGAAGTCGGGGGTGCAGATCGTGAGCACCGAGCACACCCAGCTCGTCGGCACCTCGACCCGCGTACCCGTGCAGCTGCGCAACTACCTCCCGTTCGACGCCGTCGTCACCGCCGAAGCGACGCCGATCTCCGCCGCACTGACCGTGAACGAACGGTCGTTCCCCGATGTCGCGGTCACGGCCGACGGCAATGCGCGCATCCTCGTGCCGGTGCTCAGCCGCGTCTCTGCGGGCGAATCCGGCCTCAGCATCGTGGTCTCCGACACCGTCGGCGAGCTCGAGTCGGACTCCAAGCTGCTGCCCCTCACGATTCGCAGCGGCATCGAGCGGATCGGCGTGTGGGTGCTCGGGGCGCTCGCGGCTCTCCTGCTCGTCTTCGGCACGCTGCGGAGCGTACGCAGACGATCGCGGAAGCGCGCGGCCGCAGCGTTGGACTCCGGTGCCGATACCGCCGAGAGCGGAGCCGGGCCCCCGCCCGCAGCCGACGCGGAATAAGCCGCGCCTAGGATGAGTTGTACGTGACGTCGCGGGCGCCCGAAACCGTCCGCCCCACCCGATTCCGCTCGAGGAGCTCCATGCATCAGATCATCATCATCGGCTCCGGCCCTGCCGGCTTCACCGCAGCGATCTACGCCGCACGTGCAGATCTGAAGCCGCTGCTGTTCGCCAGCCAGATCCAGGTCGGCGGCGAACTGATGAACACCACCGAGGTCGAGAACTTCCCCGGATTCCCCGAGGGGATCCAGGGCCCCGACCTGATGCAGAAGATGCAGGAGCAGGCGGAGCGCTTCGGCACCGAAGTCGTGTACGACGACATCACCGAGGTCGACTTCTCAGGCGACATCAAGAAGGTCACCGCGAGCGACGGCACCGTGCACGAGGCGCAGGCCGTCATCTACGCCACCGGTTCGGCGTACCGCAAGCTGCACGTGCCGGGCGAGGAGCGCCTCTTCGGCCACGGCATCTCGTCGTGCGCGACCTGCGACGGCTTCTTCTTCCGCGAGAAGACCATCGCCGTCGTCGGCGGCGGCGACTCGGCCATGGAGGAGGCGACCTTCCTCACCCGCTTCGCCGACAAGGTCTACGTGATCCACCGCCGCGAAGAGCTGCGCGCCTCGAAGATCATGCAGCAGCGCGCATTCGACAACGAGAAGATCGAATTCGTCTGGAACTCGGCCGTCGCCGAGGTGCACGGCGAGAGCGGCGTCACCGGCGTCACGCTCGAGAGCACCGTCGACGGATCGACCAGCGAGCTCGAGATCGAGGGCCTCTTCGTCGCGATCGGCAACGACCCCCGCACCCACCTCGTGCACGACAAGCTCGAACTGACCGCCGAGGGCACGATCGCCGTCGACGGCCGCTCGTCGCGCACCTCCGTCGCCGGCGTCTTCGCCGCGGGCGACGTCATCGATTCGAGCTACCGCCAAGCTGTGACCGCCGCCGCCTCCGGCACGGTCGCAGCACTCGACGCCGAGCACTACATCGCTTCGCTCGGCGGCTAGCCCATCGCGCCGCGCGCACAACCGAAGGAGTCATCATGAAGGAACCCATCATCGTCGACGAGCAGTCGTTCGACACCGCCGTGCTGCAGAGCGAGGTGCCCGTTCTGGTCGACTTCTGGGCGGCCTGGTGCGGCCCGTGCCGTGCCGTCGCGCCCATCCTCGACGAGATCGCCGCGGAGCAGGAGGGCAAGCTCGTCGTCGCGAAGCTGAACGTGGACGAGAACCCGAACCTCGCCGCGCGCTACCGCATCACCTCGATCCCCGCCATGAAGGTCTTCCAGAACGGCGAAGAGGTGCGCGAGATCATCGGTGCGATGCCCAAGGCGATGCTCGAGAACGAGCTCACCGGCATCATCTGACCCGGCAGCAGTGTGCCGGGGTTCCGGCAGCGCTCCGACAGTGCACTCTCGGCGGTGCGGCCCACTGCGTGGCTGCACCGCCGAGAGCATGATGAGGCCACCGCCGGCGTCTGGGTCACCCTCCGTCAGCGGATCGCTGGGCAGGTGCTTGCCACATCCGAGTGACGACCGCGATCAGCACCAGCAAGACGCAGATCGCGACGCACCCGAGCCCGACCCAGAGATTTCCCCAGTTCGCGACGGCGACGGGGATGAGAGCGGTCACGAGCCCGCCGCCGACGAACGGGCTGGCGAATGGTGCACGCAGCGCGAAGCCCCGGAATGCATGTGTCTTGAGATTCGGATCCGCGGCGCGCAGCAGCACGAGTCCGACCGATACGACGCCGGTCATCGCACCGTAGTTCACGATGCTGTTCTCGACCCAATCCTTCTTGAAGATGCGCGGGCCGATCCAGTAGAAGATCGCGACGCTCATCGCCGCAACGACGACGAGAGTGATCAGCAGCGCCTGCCAGTTGTCGAGCAGCACGGGAAGCGAGAGCGAGGCGACAGCGGCGACGACGAGGAAATCGAGTGCGATGCCGGTGATGGCGTTCAGCGTCGCTTTGTCGACGAGCTGATACGCGGGCGTGCGCTTGATCACCAGCTGCACGACGAGACCGCCGACCATTGCCAACGGGAACAGCGGGATGCCGGTGATGACGAGGTCGACCAGCGCTTTGAGCCCGTAGCCGATCAGCACGGCCACCCCGGTGAGAGCGAAATGGAATGCGAGGTTGTCGATCGAGGCACGGTTGATGCGTCCCGTCGACTCGGTCCGCGCATCGACCACCGGGAGGATGTCCGTCACGGTCTTCACCGACCTGCTCGAGTAGTTCGCGAGCTGCCCCTTTCGCGCGGCGATATTGATCATGACCATGCCAGAGACGATGCCGAACACGAGACCCGCCGTGGCGGAGCCGAGGCCGAGCGAGGAGCCGTCGGCCCAACCCAGTGCCGTATAGGCATCCTCCATGCCCGCTGCAGTTCCATGGCCCCCTGGCCACGAGACTTCGAAGATGCTCGAGAACAGGGGGTTCGTACCGAACACCGGCGTGAAGACGAAGAACGTCAACAACGCCGGGGCAGCGATGACCGCGAAGCTGCTGAAGTAGGAGTAGAAGACGTGAGGCGCAGCCTCTTTCGCCGCCTCGCTCGCCTTGGGAAGGTCTTCGCCGAGCAGCATCGGCGCGAACACGATCGTGATCAGGATGCCTGCGATACCGCCCCAAGTCGAGTTGATCTCCTCCGGAACGACTCCCAGCACATCCGGGCCGAAGCACAGTCCGACGATGCCTCCGATCAGCGCCGCCGGGATGAAGAATCGCCGCAGCGGTGGAATCCACGCACGCAGCAGCACCCCGACGAGGAGCAATACACCGAGCAGGGCCACTGCGAACAGCAGCGATCCGAACATGTCGGAAGTGATAGCGGTCAGTTCAGGCATCATCGCCTCCAGATTGATGAAAGTTCAGTGGAATCGCGAGGGCCTGAAAGCGGCCAGCGCTGCTGCGTCGGAGTTCGCGAGCAGTGCGCCTGCGAGATGCCGGGCGACCGCGGGGGCGATCGCCCAGCCGTGTCCAGACCACCCGGTCGCCACGTACAGATTGGGGACGAGTCGGCCGATAATCGGCAGCTGGTCGACGCTGGCGCTCTCGGCGCGCGACGCATCGGCGCTGATCACCGCAAGATCATCGAGGTGGGGGAACACTGACTGCAGCACGGCGATGTTGTCGCGCAGGTTCGCCTGATCCACGGTCGCGTTCTTCCCGCGCCAGCCGCCTGTCAACATGATGTCGTCCCCGAGCATCTTGACCGACAGCGACCGGGTCTCGTGTCCGGTGAGTATCGGGATGCGCGCGGCGGTGCTCGAGCTCAGGCGCGCTCCCTGCGGATAGATGGGCCACATCGGCAGGTCCACTCCGGTGGCGTCGAGCACCAGATCGCGTACGCCGGTGTTGTTCGCGAGGAGTACCGATACGCCGACAACGATCCGCTGCTCCGTGCTCGTCACGACGGCCGCCACGCCCCCATCCGCCCCGGTTTCGACCGACGTGACGCGCGTGTGCTCGAGTACCTGCACACCGAGCCGCCGTGCTGCGTTCGCGAATGCGATGGTCGTCGCCTCATGCGACGCCACGCCATCGGTCGGCACGAATGATGCCCCATGCACATCATCCGAGATACCGGGGTAGATCTCACGCACTTTGTCGCGGGTCCACGTTTCGGTTGCGATGCCGAGCGCAGATTGCACTCGGGCGTAGGTCTCTGCTGCATGGATGCCCTTGAACCCGTTCTTGGCCGGGCCATCGATGAGATAGGCGCCGCCGGTGCGATCGTAACCGGTGGGGGCCCGAAGCTCCTCGTGCAACGTCGGCCAGATCTCGTTGGCTTCCCGCATGAGCGGCAGTTCACGCAAGTCGCGTCGATTCGCACGCACACCGCGTTGACCGAACCCGCCGGACGCGCCGCTCGCCACGGTATCTGCCTCGATCACGAGCACCGATTCGGCCCCCCGCAGGGCAAGATTGTATGCGGCTGCCATTCCATGTACGCCGCCGCCGACGATAATGAAGTCGCTCTTCAACTGTTCACCAAACCTCACTGTCCAAGTTTTCTCAGCGTAGAGATTCTTTCATCAATCGTCAATAATGAAAGATAGTTTTCATTCAAAGGAGTTCAGGATGTGGCCGCAGCAATCACCGTCATTGACGCCGGGAGAGCAAGCCGTCGAACGGTTCGCCCGCGACGAGCCCTTGAAATTCGCTACGCTCACGGGCGCAGAGATTGCCGCCAGAACCGAGACCAGCGATGCCACTGTGGCGCGCACGGCCCAGAAGCTCGGATTCGCGAATGTGCGTGAGATGAAGGCCTGCTGCGCGAGTCGCGTGCAGGAACAAGCCGACCTGCAGCATGTATTGCAGACTCGACTTGAGGCTCTTCGCACTCATGGTACGGAAGACGACGGCCCATCCGGCGAGTCACGCACCATGACCTCGGTGCTGACCGCAGCGGCCGGTCTCGTTCTGGGTGTCGAATCGAGCATCCACTGGCCTGCAGCTGCCGAGGCTGCAGCGGCGATCGCTGCCGCGCCGAGGGCGTTCATCTACGGGCTCGGCACCGCGTATTGCTTCGCGCAGTATGCGGAGCTCGAGTTCGCCAGGATCGGCATCGTTTCACGAGGCATCACGGGCAGCGGTCACACGAATGCTCACGCGGTGTTCCAGATCGATGCAGCAGACGCCGTTCTCGTGCTCGCACCCCGTGTAATCTTCGCCGATGTGCATCGTTTCATCGAAGCAGCGGCACGGAAAGGGGCTCGCGTATTCGTCATTGCTCAGGCTTCACTGCCGCCTCAGCTTCACGAACTCGGTGTGCTGCATCTGCGGATGCCTTCTTCGGGTGGTGGTGCGGCAACGGAAGCCGTCCCGACAGTGTCGCTCATTGATGCCCTCGTGGCCGAGATCGCCACTCTGCAGCCCGAGCGAGCACTCGACGCGCGCGCACAAGCACAGGCCTATCGTGGCGAGTTCTCTCGATGAGCAGAACGCATATCGCTATCGTCGGAGCGGGGTTCATCGGGATCACGCTTGCGCGCGCCCTCATCCACCGCGGATGTCGCGTCACGGTCTTCGCGCCGAGTCTGCAGGCCGCCGGCGCGACGGCGGTTTCATATGAATGGCTCAACAGCCATCGGAAGCGACCCGCCACCTATCAGGCGCTGAACCTGTGCGGCCTCAATTACTGGCGCGAAGTCTTTGGCCCGCGGTACGCGGATCATGTCACGTGGTCGGGTCACACTGCGATCGCCGTCTCTGATGAACACCGCGCCCTGCTCTCGGAGCGCGTCGACTACCTCGCATCGCATGAATATTCAGCGCAGCTGACGCATGCTCCCGGATCCGAGCTGAATGTCCCCGTGCCTACCGGCGCTCTCGTGGCCTCTTTTGCGGACGAAGGCTACTGCGACGCGCTCAGCATCCGCCTCGCCCTACTCAAGGAGCTCCAGCAGCACGAGCTGTTCGATTTCGTCGAGGCCACTGTCGACGCCGTCGACGACACGGGTGTCGTGCTCGCGGATGGATCGCGAGTACCGGTCGACCGCACCGTGATCGCGGCCGGAAACGGCAGTGCTGACCTAATCACCCGGTACGGGGCATCGTTCCCCATGGCTGATCAGACTGCCGGCGGCCCCGCGTGGGGCTTCCTTGCGACGGTCTCGGTTCCGGCCCACGGCATCCGACAGCTGTTCACGGGCGACGACCTGAACTTGCGCCCGATCGACGAAGACACGCTTCTCGTGCAATGTCTTGATCTCGACCGTCACGCCGCGGGGGATCTCCCCGACAGTGAACTCACCGCCATCGGCGAAGAGTTCAGCAGACGCGTGCGGCGATTGCTCGGTCGCGCTGTCCGGACACTCCGAACTCGCGTCGGGCACCGGGTGATCCCCGGCGACGGGCACACGTCGGCAGGCCCGTTGCGCGGCAGCATTCAGGACCGCGTATGGGCAGTCGTGACTCACAGTGGCATCACTCTCGGACCGTGGCTGGCAGAGGTGATTGCTTCTGAACTCACGACAGGCGTGACGGACGTCCGACTGCGCGGATTCCGTCCGACGCGCTTCACTCGGACCTCTGCAGCAACTGCTCCTTCACCGCGGATGCCCGGCGAGCAGTAGAGATACGGCCTGCCTCCAGTGACGCCGACCCGTCACAGGCCGACTCCGGCGGACATGCGGAGTTACGGATGAGGAGCCGCCTATGGGGTTTCGGTCATCGGGAGAACCCTACCGAGTTCCCGTGGCGGTGCTCCTCGTCACCATGTTCATCCCAGGGGACCGCCTGGAGGCGCTACCCCTCCGCTAGGGCGGCGAGGCGGTCGATGGATGCGCGCAGCGCGTCGGCCGTCGTCGACCGTGCGCGCTCGAAGCGCGTCTCGTCGGTGAGCTGCGACCAATCGTAGGTGTGGCGCACCAGCGTCGCGCCCGACTCGAGCGGTTCGAGCTCCCACCGCCACAGGTGCCCGGGTCGTGCCTCGCCGACGGGGGAGGGCTGCCATGCGATGCGGCGCCCCTCCTCGAACTCGACGACGTGGTTCTCGCGAGTGCTGTTGCCCGTATTGCGCATCACGAATACGGACCCGGATTCGCGGACGCGCTGCCCGGCGTCGGCGCTGTCGAGGTTCTCGTTGCCGTCCCATTCGGGCTGCTTCGAAGGGTCGGCGATGAGTTCGAAGATCGCGGCGGCGTCAGCCGCGATCTCGCGTTCTGCGGATACGATTCGGGGCTCTTCAGTCATGCGGCCAGTCAAGCAGGGGCCGGCGCGGAAGAGAACCCCGGCCGACACGGGGCGTCGCATTCGCCGCCCCGACGCCGACCGAGCGGCCGGCTCAGTTGAAGCCCGGATCCCCGAGATCGGTGAGGATGCGCTTCAGATCGGCGATCGTCGCGAAGTCGATCAGGATCTGGCCCTTCTTCGCACCGAGCTTCACCGCGACGCGGGTGTCGAAGCGATCGCCCAGGCGCTCGGCGATCTCGCCGAGCTGCGCCTGCACGCCGCCTGCGCGGGGCTTGGGCATGCGGCGCTTCGGCGTCTCGGCCGCCACGGCCTCTGCCGCGCGCACCGAGAGACCCTCGTTGATGATCTTGTCGGCGAGGCGCTGCATCGCCTCCGCGTCGCCGTCGAGCGACAGCACGGCGCGCGCATGTCCGGCCGAGAGCACACCCGCCGCGACGCGCGCCTGGACCGGCTCGGGCAGCTTCAGCAGTCGTATCGTGTTCGAGATCTGGGGGCGCGAACGCCCGATGCGCTCGGCGAGCTGCTCCTGCGTGATGCCGAAGTCGGTGAGCAGCTGCTGGTAGGCGGAGGCCTCCTCGAGCGGGTTGAGCTGCGCGCGATGCAGGTTCTCGAGCAGCGCGTCGCGCAGCATGTGCTCGTCGGCCGTCGAACGGACGATCGCCGGAATGTCGCTGAGGCCCGCGCGGCCGCTCGCACGGAAGCGGCGCTCGCCCATGATGAGCTCGTAGCGGGGTTCGCCCTGCGCGGGCACGGGGTCGATGGCGCGAACGACGACGGGCTGGAAGACCCCGAACTCGCGGATGGAGTGCGTGAGCTCCTCGAGCGCCTCCTCGTCGAACTCGCTGCGCGGCTGCGAGCGGTTCGGCACGATGTCGCTGAGTTCGATGCGCGTGAGCCGCGCCCCGGGCACCTCGCGCAGCTGCTCGGCGTTCGCCGCGTCCGCCGCTTCTGCGACCGCGGGCTCCCCGGCAGCGTCGTCCGCCGTCGATCGTGTCGCTGCGGCGTCGTCGACGACCGCTGCGGCGGCGCCGGATGCCGGGAAGAACACGTCGACCGGGCGCTCGCCGGTCGACGGTGCCTGGGGGATCAGAGCGCCGATTCCGCGGCCGAGACCGCTTCGCTTCTTCGTCGCCATGGTCCTATGCTCCTTCATTCTGCTGAGACTGCGCGGCCGCGCCGCGTTCGGCGATCTCGGCAGCGGCTTCGAGGTATGCGATGGCTCCGATCGAGGCGCCGTCGTAGGCGTGCACCGTCTGGCCGTAGCTGGGTGCCTCCGAGATGCGCACCGAACGGGGGATCACGGCGTTCAGCACCTCGTCGGGGAAGTGGGCGCGCACTTCGCCGGCGACCTCCTGCGCGAGGTTGGTGCGCGCGTCGTACATCGTGAGCACGATGGTCGAGACGTCGAGCGCGGGGTTGAGGTGCTTCTGGATGAGCTGGATATTGCCGAGCAGCTGGCTCAGGCCCTCCAGCGCGTAGTATTCGCACTGGATCGGGATGAGCACCTCGCTCGCGGCGACGAATGCGTTCACCGTGAGCAGCCCGAGCGACGGCGGGCAGTCGATGAAGACGTAGTGGATCGGCTCCTCCGCCTGCGCGAGATAGGTCTCGATCGCGGTGCGCAGGCGCTGCTCGCGCGCAACGAGCGAGACGAGCTCTATCTCGGCGCCGGCGAGGTTGATGGTCGACGGCACGCAGGTGAGGTTCTCGTGGTCCGTGGTGGTCTGCACCGCGTCGACGAGCTCGTGATGGCCGAGCAGCACGTCGTACACGCTGGTCACCTCGGGCCGATGGGGCACGCCGAGCGCGGTGGAGGAGTTGCCCTGAGGGTCGAGGTCGATGACGAGCACGCGCGCTCCGCGTCGGGCGAGCGCCGATGCGAGATTCACCGTGGTCGTGGTCTTGCCCACGCCGCCCTTCTGGTTCGACACGGTGATGATGCGCGTCGATGCGGGCAGCGGCGACACCGTCTCGGCGAGCTTCCGGCGACGGCGGACCTTGTCGGCGATGTGGTCGCCGACAAGCGAGTTCTCCGCTTCAGTCATGGCTTCCCACTCTAGCCCGAAAGACCCGGGTGGTCTCCGTCAGCAGCCCGGCTCCGAGCTCCTCGACGGCGATGTCGTGCACGCGGTGCTTGCGCAGTACCTTCTCGGCGGTACGGATCTCGTCCTCGACGGATGAACCCTTGAGGAAGAGCATCTCGCCGCCGCCGCGCACGAGCGGCGCCGTCAGCGGCACCAGCTTGCGCAGCGCCGTGACCGCTCTCGCGGTGATCTGGTCGACGTCGAAGGCGCCGTGGTACTCCTCGGCGCGGCCCCGGCGCACCTCGACGTTGTCAAGGCCGAGTCGCTCGATCTGCTCCTTCAGCCAGTTGCAGCGCCGCTCCATCGGCTCGATGAGCAGGAAGCGCGCATCGGGGCGGACGATCGCGAGCACGAGGCCGGGCATACCCCCGCCGGTGCCGACATCGGCGACGCGCGCGCCCGATCCGATGAGCGGCGCGAGCACGGCCGAGTTCAGCAGGTGACGGGTCCACAACCGCGGGGGTTCGAGGGGACCGATGAGCCCCAGCTCTTCGCCGCGCGCGCCCAGATCCGCGGCGAATGCGCGCAGCACCTCGATGCGGTCGCCCGCCAGCTCGACCGCTGCGGCGGGTTCCGCCTCGATCGCGTTCGACTGCTCCACGCTGGGTCCTCCTTCGGGCGCGTTGCGCCCGGCTCGCTCGAGCGGAGCCCCGCTCGTTTCACGTGAAACGAGCGGGCCGCTCACTGCTGGGTGATGACGAGACGACGGCCTCGGCCCTCGCCGCGCGACTCCGAGTAGTACCCGCGTTCGGCGACGTCGTCGTGCACGAGCTTGCGCTCGTACGATGACATCGGCTCGAGCACGATCTCCTCCCGGCCGGCCGCGATCTGCGCGATCGCCGCATCGACCATGGCCTTGAGCTCGATCGCACGGGCATCGCGAGATCCGCCGATGTCGATCACGAGCCGGGTGAAGCGCCCGGTCTTCGCCTGCACGGCGAGGCGCGTCAGATCCTGCAGCGCCTGCACGGCATCGGGAGTCGCCAGGCGGTCGAGCTCGGCGTCGCCGCCGGTCACCGAGACGTACGCCCGCCCGCCGGCGACGTCGATGTCGATGTCGCCGTCGAGATCGGCGATATCGAGCAGTGCCTCGATGTAGTCCGCGGCGAGATCGCCATCGGCTTCGAGATCCTCGAGGCTCAGCTCGGTCGCACCATCGTTCGAACGATCAACACTCACGACGCCCTCACTTCTTCTTCTTGGCGCGCTTGGCGCTCATCGGCTGCTGGCGCTGGCCTTGCGGGGAGGTCGGTTCCTCGCCCTTCTCGGCCGCTTTCTTCTCGTCATCGGTCAGCTTACCCTTGGCCTTGAGGCGGGCCTGGCGCTGGCGCCAGGCCTCGCTGCCCGGGGTCGGCATGCTGCGGATGACCAGGAACTGCTGGCCCATCGTCCAGAGGTTCGAGGAGAACCAGTAGATGTTGAGCGCGAGGGGGAAGGTGAGGCCGGAGAAGAGGAACGCGAACGGGATGATGTACAGCATGATCCGCTGCTGGCGGTACATCGACGACTGCTTCGTCTCGTCCGACACGTTCTTCGACATGATCTGCAGCTGGGTGAAGAACTGCGAGGCGATCATGAGGAGCATGATGGCGCCGAGCATGACGACGACGATCCAGTTGCCCGATTCCCAGCCCTGCGTGAAGGTCATCTTGAGCGGGGCGCCGAAGATCGATGCGGCGTTGAAGCTGTCGGTCAGCTCCTGCGTCATCGCACCGATACCGGCCTGACCCGAGCCGTTGCCGCCGCTGCCCATAGCGCCGGAGGCCTGGCGCAGTACGTAGAAGAGCGAGAAGAAGATCGGCATCTGCACGAGGATCGGCAGGCACGAGGAGAAGGGGTTGGTGCCGTGCTTCTTGTACAGCGCCATCGTCTCGCGGCTCATGGCCTCGCGCGAGAACTGATCCTTCTTGCCCTTGTACTTGTCCTGGATCTTCTTCATCTCGGGCGCGAGATCCATCATGCGCCGCTGCGACTTGATCTGGCGCACGGTCACCGGGATGAGCGCTGCGCGCACGACGACGACGAGGCCGATGATGGCGAGCAACCAGGTGGCGCCCGAGTCGGCGTTCATGCCGATGGAGGTCAGGGCCCAGTGCCAGAAGGCGAGCACCAGCTCGACGAGCCAGCGCAGGGGCCAGAGTATGGTTTCGATGAAGTCCACCGGGTTAGGCCTTTCGGACGTTGGGGCGGACGAATCCGCGAGTATTGATGACGAAGC
This sequence comes from Leucobacter sp. GX0328, assembly GCF_053567315.1. Taxonomy (NCBI): domain Bacteria; kingdom Bacillati; phylum Actinomycetota; class Actinomycetes; order Micrococcales; family Microbacteriaceae; genus Leucobacter; species Leucobacter sp. GX0328. The sequence goes on along the minus strand of NZ_JBSGPC010000001.1, from coordinate 1,119,432 downwards.
GTGGGTGCAGCCTTGCGGGCGCATCGTCGATGCCACCGGGACTGAATGGGTTGCAGCGCAGCAGTCGCCAGACTGTCAGGGCGAGTCCGACCGTGAAACCGCACTGCTGATATACCTCAAGAGAATACCTGGAACACGATGGATGGTATCTGCAGACTTGCCCATAGAGCGGCGAGATCACGCGGCGGTAAGCATGCATGATCGCGATGGCGGCGTTGCGCGGCAGCAGCCAGATCTCGAGTGCGGCGCGCGGCATCGGGTTCACCGGGAGCTCGCGTCCTGGGGCGACGCGGTGCGCAGGGCGCGGGCCAGGGATCGCTCGAGCTCGGCCTCGAGCTCGGAGAACGGCGCGGTGGCGCTCGCCGGCAGCGCGCGGATGACGATGTCGACTCCGGCGAGCCCCTCGTGCAGTGCACGGTCCGCGATGGTCTTCAATCGACGCCGTACGAGATTGCGGGCCACCGCATTGCCCACCGCCTTCGAGACGATGAAGCCGAAGCGCGCGGGATCCTCCGGGGAACGAAAAACCGCGTGGACGATGCATGTTGCACCTCCCACGCGGCGACCGGTTCGCACTGTGCGCCGGTAATCGTCTCCCCGGGTAACCCGGTTCTGCCATGCCGGCATGACCGCGGGGGAGTCGGGCTTATGCCGAGAGCTTCGAGCGGCCCTTGCCGCGGCGCGCTGCGAGAATGGCGCGGCCTGCACGGGTACGCATGCGGGCACGGAAACCGTGCACCTTCGCGCGGCGACGGTTGTTGGGCTGGAAAGTACGCTTGCTCATGTGAAGACTCCGTGACTTATGGAACAGCTCCCCGAAGCTCTGCGGCGCCGAGGAAGTCGGATCTAGTGGTGGACACCAGAGTTCTGCTGCCCATACAAGGTATTCACCTTACGGCAAAATCCTGTCGGCGTCAAAGCAATCGGCCCCGTTCGTCAAGCTGCTGCGGGGCTCGCCGCCATTTCCGGCCCGAGACTTGCCTGTGGACAAATCTGTGACTAACGTGGCTCCAGGTCCATTCCGTCGTTCGCGGAATCCTTATCATCACTGGGAAGTCGGGCTTCCCGTTCTGTGGATAAGTCTGCGGATAGTCCATCGACCGTTCCTGCCAGCACGTGCCCGGCGCACAACCGAAACCGAGTGAGTTGATGACCGAAGACGAGGTACAGGATCTCTGGGTGCGGGTCACCCAGGCCGTGATCGAGGATGTCGGGCCGACTCTCGGAGCCCACCTCGGCCTCGCCGTTCCGCGCGGCATCGCCGCCGGCACCCTCTATCTCGCGGTCCCCCTGCCGTTCACGCTGAAGCTGCTCGAGACCCGGCTGCGGCCGGCGATCATGTCCGCATTCTCGCAGCTCCCCGAAGCCGAGGGCATCCAGAGCTTCATCGTGCTCGTCGATGAGGACGCGCACCCCGACCTCGGGATGGCGCTCGATGAGCATGACGATCCCGAGATCTCCGAGGTTCAGAGCGTTCCCGCTCATCAGCCGTCGGCGGCGACGGGTGGTGCCGGCTCGAGCACCCACCACGAATCGATCCGCCCGCTCGACGAACCCCGGTCCCGTCACGGTGTCGAGGAGCGCCTCGACAGCCGGCTGAACGAGAAGTACCGGTTCGACAGCTTCGTCATCGGCCAGTCGAACCGCTTCGCGCACGCCGCGGCGGTAGCCGTCGCCGAGGCTCCGGCCCGCGCCTACAATCCGCTGTTCATCTACGGCGACTCCGGCCTCGGCAAGACGCACCTGCTGCACGCGATCGGCCACTACGCCCGTGAGCTGTTCCCGGATATCCGCGTGCGCTACGTGAGCTCCGAGGATTTCACGAACGATTTCATCAATTCGATCGCGAATAACCAGGGCGCGGCATTCCACGCCAGGTACCGCAGCGTCGACGTGCTGCTCGTGGACGATATCCAGTTTCTGCAGGACAAGGTGGAGACTCAGGAGGCGTTCTTCCACACCTTCAATACGCTCCACGATCACAACAAGCAGGTCGTCATCACGAGCGATGTGCAGCCGAAGCAGCTCCGCGGGTTCGAGGAGCGGATGCTGTCGCGCTTCGAATGGGGTCTGCTCACCGATATCCAAGTGCCCGACCTCGAAACGCGCATTGCGATCCTGCGCAAGAAGGCGCAGCGCGAGAACCTCGACATCGATCACAGCATCCTCGAGTTCATCGCGAGCAAGTTCACGTCGAACATCCGCGAGCTCGAGGGCACGCTCATCCGCGTGACGGCGTATGCGAGTTTGAACCAGCAGCGCATCGATATGCAGCTCGTGCATACGGTGCTGAAGGATCTCATCACGCTCGACGCCGACAACGAGGTGCAGCCCTCCGACATCATCAGCCGCACGGCTGAGTACTTCGATCTCTCGGTCGATGAGCTCTACGGGCCGTCGCGTGCTCAGCAGATCGCGACGGCCCGCCAGATCGCGATGTACCTCTGCCGCGAACTCACCCCGCTCTCCCTTCCGAAGATCGGTCAGCTCTTCGGCGGTCGCGATCACACGACCGTCATGTACGCGCACAAGAAGATCACGCAGCTCATCGCCGAGCGCCGCTCGATCTACAACCAGGTGCAAGAGCTCACGACCCGCATCAAGCAGGGCTCGCGCTGACCTCATCCTGCGGGTCGAACGGCGAGGTCCGGCCCGCTTATTCATCCACAATCCACGGCCCTCTGTGGATAACTCGGGATAACTCGACGCAATCTGTGGATGATCCGGCATCCCCTGTGGAATCGCTCTGACGGCCCGGCTTCGGCGTGATCATGCGGATCTCGGTCTGTCCACCGCTCGCCAACAACTCACACTCGTGTAGTTACCTAGAACCGACAGGCGTGTCGCGACTTATCCACAGTATCCACAGCCGTTAACACTGTTAACGTAATTTCTTTACTCTACGGGCACTCCATCACGCACTGCGATCGGCGCTCGAGGCGTCGAATCCGCTGCTCACAAGAAAGCGGGCGTGCCAGTCGACGCGGAGTGTGCAAAGATTGTGAAGCCATCACACGCGCCAGTTTTTCGTGCGCATTTATGGAGGGACCCGATGAGATTCACCGTCAACCGTGACGTGTTCAGCGACGCAGTTTCATTTGCCGTCAAGCTGCTCCCTCAGCGACCCACCCAGCCTCTGCTGAGCGGCGCACTGATCGAGGCCTGGGGCGATCGGCTCACGGTGTCCTCATTCGATTACGAGACTTCCGCACGTACGTCGGTCACCGCCGCGGTATCGGAGGAGGGGCGCGCTCTCGTGTCCGGCCGACTGCTCAGCGATATCGCCCAGCGCCTGCCGCATTCCGATGTCGAGGTATCGCTCGACTCGACCCGCGTCGAGATCCGGTGCGGTTCGGCCTCGTTCAGCCTTCCGGCGATGCCGGTGGAGGAGTTCCCTCAGGTTCCCGTCGTCGATTCGATCTCGGGCGAGGTTCCTGCCGATGCCTTCAGCGAGGCGATCGCCCAGGTGTCGCTCGCGGCATCGAAGGACGATGTGACTCCGGTGATCACAGGCGTGCAGTTCGAGATCGAGGAGAACTCGCTGACCCTCACCGCGACTGACCGGTATCGCGTAGCCACGCGTGCGATCGATTGGGAGAACCGCAGCGAGCAGAGCGGGCTTTCGGCATTGGTGCCGTCGAAGACGGTGACCGAAGTCGGTAAGACCTTCGCGAACGGCGGCCCGGTGCAGGTCACCATCGTCAAGAACGACGATCGCGAGCTCGTCGCCTTCACCGGCGGGAACAAGACCGTCACGACGCTCCTCATCAAGGGCAATTACCCCCCGGTCGGCCGGCTCTTCCCCGAGAACATCGATAACTACGCCGTGGTGAACACCGCCGAGCTCGTAGAAGCAGTAGCCCGTGTCGGTCTGGTGCTCGAGCGCGAGGCCGCCCTCCGATTCTCGTTCTCGGAAGGCACCGTCACCCTCGAAGCCGCCGGCACCGAGACGGCGCAGGCGGTCGAAACCGTCGATGCGCACCTCGTCGGCGAAGAGATGGTCGTCTCCCTCAAGCCCCAGTTCCTGCTCGACGGGCTGCGCTCGACTCATTCCGAGTTCGCGCGCATCGCCTTCACACGTACCGATAACCCCGGCAAGCCCGGCCCCGTGCTCATCACCAGCCAGCGCAGCAAGGACGACGCCGATTCCGAAGGCTTCCGCTACCTGCTGCAGCCGAACCTGCTGCTGCGCTAGGCCGGCGATGCGGGTTTCGCATCTTTCCCTGGTCGACTTCCGCAACTACGAGGCGGCCGAAGTCGAGTTCGCAGCCGGGCCGAACCTGCTGCTCGGACGCAACGGACAGGGTAAGACGAATCTCGTAGAGGCGATCGGATACTTCTCGACGCTCCGCTCCCATCGGGTCAGCAGCGATTCCGCACTGATCCGGTCGGGGGAGGAGAGCGCAGTCGCCCGCGTTCGCGTCGAAGCGACGGGACGGAGTGTGCTGCTCGAGGTCCATATCAAACGCGACCGCCGTAATCAGGCGATGGTGAACCGCAATTTCGTTCGACCCCGAGAGCTCATGCGCTGGATCGCAACGGTCGCTTTCGTTCCCGAAGACCTGTCGATCGTTCGTGGAGATCCATCAGGACGTCGACGATTCCTCGACGACGCGCTGTCTTCGCGCTTTCCGATCGCCGCGGGCGCGCTGGCCGACTACGAACGGGTGCTGAGGCAGCGCACGTCGCTGCTGAAATCCGCCAGACGAGGCTCGGTGCGCTCGCTCGAATCCACCCTCGAGGTCTGGGATGAGCAGCTGATCGCATTCGGGACGCAGATCATGCTCGGCCGACGCGAACTGGTCGATGATCTGCGCGGTCCGTTGGGCACGGCCTACGAAGCGCTGGTCGGCCAGGATCATGCGCCGGGCCTCGCGCTCGTCGAGTCCGTTTACGCTTCCGGCGGGATCGACGAGGTTTCACGTGAAACAGGCTCCGGTTCCGCGAAGGGGTCCGGTGAGGGAACTGTTTCACGTGAAACACTCGCGCGGGACTTCCGAGCGGCTTTGACGGAGGCGCGCCCGAAGGAGATCGAGCGAGGATTGACGCTGGTGGGGCCCCATCGCGACGATGTCTTCTTCACGCTCAATGATCTTCCCGTGAAGGGCTACGCGAGTCATGGCGAATCCTGGTCGTTCGCACTCTCGTTGAAGATCGCGCTCGCGAATGTGCTGCGCACGGATTCGCCGGCGGGGGACCCGGTGATCGTGCTCGACGACGTCTTCGCCGAGCTCGACCGCGGTCGTCGCGAGCGGCTCATGCGGGCGGTGAGCGACTTCGAGCAGATTCTGGTGACTGCCGCTGCCGCTGAAGATATTCCGGACTCCGTAGACTGGCACCGTATCTATATCGATGACGGTGCGGTGGTGGAGGGACCTCCCGATGGCCTCGAGTGAGTTGAGTTTCGCGAGCGAGACCTATCTGCGTGCGAAGTCGGTCTGGCGGGGCCGGCCGGTGCGGCGGCGCACGGTGCAGACCGGGGAGGGGACGACTCGTCCGTTCGGAGCAGGACGCGATCCGCGCGGGTTGGGCGAGGTGCTCCTGCGCGTCTCCGAGGACATGGGGTGGAGCGGGGAGATCGATCGCGCGCGATTGATCACCGAGTGGCCCGAGTTCGCCGGTTCGGCGACCGCCGAGCACACGACGGTCATCGGCATCTCCAACGGTGTGCTCCAGGTGCAATGCGACTCGACGACGTGGGCCACTGAGCTGCGTCGGCTGCGCGCCGAGATGCTGACTCGTGTGCTGAACGACTACCCGGAGGCCGAGATCAGGGATCTCCGGTTCCTCGGCCCCGGGGCCCCGAGCTGGCGCCACGGCCCGCGCTCGGTTCCGGGTCGCGGTCCACGAGACACCTACGGCTGATTCTTCCGACTTCGCCTGCGGTCCGGCACCGTTCTTCTCCGCGCCGCGCGTCGGATGCTCCGGTCCCACTGATGGTTGCCGCCCCGGAGAATCGTTCTGAGAGAACGTTTCACGTGAAACTTCGGTCGAGTAGCCCGCCGTGACGCTCCGTATGCAGGCCCTGAAAGGCCCCGTCGAGCCCGGTCGGGGCGGTGTTCGTTCGAGGGGAGGGACGATCCCTGGAGAAAAAAGGCCCTCAGAGGCCCGAAATCAGCGATTTCAGGGCTCTGCATTGGTAGGATGGACTGCGGAAACGTCCGGGGTGGAGAAACGCTCTGAGAAGCCCAGAAAGGCACCATTCACAGTATGAATTCTGAACAGGCCGCGGCCGCGGAGGAATACGGCGCCGGCGCCATCCAGGTGCTCGAGGGTCTCGAGGCGGTTCGCAAGCGCCCGGGCATGTATATCGGATCGACCGGGCCGCGAGGCCTGCATCACCTCGTCTACGAGATCGTCGACAATTCGGTCGATGAGGCCCTGGCTGGCTACTGCGACACGATCGACGTCACGATCCTCGAGGACGGCGGTGTCCGGGTGATCGATAACGGTCGCGGTATTCCCGTAGATCCGCATTCGTCCGACCCGACGAAGTCGACGGTCGAGGTCGTGCTGACCGTGCTGCACGCCGGCGGTAAGTTCGGCGGCGGCGGATACGCGGTTTCGGGTGGATTGCACGGTGTCGGCTCGTCGGTCGTGAACGCGCTCTCGAGTCGTTTCGAGGTCGAGGTGAAGCGCAAGGGTTTCACGTGGAACATGGCGTTCGACTCGAGCGTGCCCACCGGTCCGCTGGTCCAGGGTGCACCGACCGATGGTACGGGCACCACGATCACCTTCTGGCCGAGCGATGAGATCTTCGAAACCGTCGAGTTCGACTACCAGACTCTCCGCGGTCGGTTCCAGCAGATGGCCTTTCTCAACAAGGGCCTCAAGATCATCCTCACCGACGAGCGCCCGCAGGAGGCGGTCGAGAACGAGGAAGGCGAGCTGGTCGCCCCGGCCGCCCCGCACGATGAGTTCCTCTACGAGAAGGGCATCGAGGACTACGTCGAGTACCTGAACTCCGCCAAGCGCGCGGACGTCGTGCACGACGAGATCATCTCGTTCGAGCTCGAGGACACCGATCGCAAGATCTCGGCCGAGATCGCGATGCAGTGGACGACCGCGTACACCGAGAGCGTGCATACCTATGCGAATACGATCAATACGCACGAGGGCGGTACGCACGAGGAAGGCTTCCGGGCGGCGCTCACGACGCTCGTGAACAAGTACGCGCGCGACAAGAACATCCTGCGGGAGAAGGACGACAACCTCTCGGGCGACGACGTGCGCGAGGGTCTCACCGCCGTCATCTCGGTGAAGCTCGGCGAACCCCAGTTCGAGGGCCAGACGAAGACCAAGCTCGGCAACACCGAGGCGAAGGCGTTCGTGCAGAAGGTCGTCGGCGATCAGCTGGGGGACTGGTTCGAACGCAACCCGTCCGCGGCGAAGGAGATCATCCGTAAGGCGATCCAGGCCGCCACGGCGCGACTCGCAGCACGCAAGGCGCGCGAGACGGCACGGCGCAAGGGCCTGCTCGAGTCGGGCGGCATGCCCGGCAAACTGAAGGACTGCTCATCGAAGGATCCGTCGATCTCCGAGATCTTCATCGTGGAGGGCGACTCGGCAGGCGGTTCCGCCGTGCAGGGCCGCAACCCCGAAACGCAGGCGATCCTGCCGCTGCGCGGCAAGATCCTGAATGTGGAGAAGGCGCGCCTCGATCGTGCGTTGAACAACGCAGAGGTGCAGGCCATGATCACGGCGTTCGGCGCCGGCATCGGCGAGGAGTTCGATCCGGAGCGTGCTCGCTACCACAAGATCGTGCTCATGGCCGATGCAGATGTGGACGGCCAGCACATCACGACGCTGCTGCTCACGCTGCTCTTCCGCTACATGCGCCCCCTCATCGACCTCGGCTACGTCTTCCTCGCGCAGCCGCCGCTCTACCGCATCAAGTGGGTGAACGCCGAGCACGAATACGCCTACAGCGATGCGGAGCGCGATGCACTGCTGAAGCTCGGCGCCGAGAACAGCAAGCGCCTCCAGAAGGAGAGCGGCGTGCAGCGCTACAAGGGCCTCGGCGAGATGAACTACGAGGAGCTGTGGGAGACCACGATGAACCCGGAGACCCGCACTCTCCGCCAGATCACCATGGATGATGCCGCCGCGGCCGACGAGATCTTCGCCACACTGATGGGCGAAGACGTCGAGGCCCGCCGAGGCTTCATCCAGCAGAACGCGAAGGACGTCCGTTTCCTTGACATCTGAGAACAACACCCCCGAAGACGTGACCGAGGAGCAGGGCGAGCGGCCGGAGGTGGAGATCAACCACGGTCGGATCGACCAGGTCGATCTGCAGGTCGAGATGCAGCGCTCGTACCTCGACTACGCGATGAGCGTGATCGTCGGCCGTGCGCTGCCCGACGTACGCGACGGCCTGAAGCCGGTCCACCGCCGCGTCATCTACACGATGTACGACGGCGGCTACCGCCCCGACAAGGCGTTCTCGAAGTGCACCCGTGTCATCGGCGACGTCATGGGCCAGTTCCACCCGCACGGCGATACGGCGGTCTACGACTCGCTCGTGCGTCTCGTGCAGCCGTGGTCGCTGCGCTATCCGCTGGCGCTCGGTCAGGGCAACTTCGGGTCGCCCGGTAACGACGGCGCCGCCGCGCACCGTTATACCGAGACGAAGATGTCGCCGCTCGCCATGGAGATGGTGCGCGATATCGACGAGGAGACCGTCGACTTCCAGGACAACTACGACGGCCGCACGCAGGAGCCGACGGTGCTGACGTCGCGCTTCCCGAATCTCCTGGTGAACGGCTCGGTCGGCATCGCGGTCGGCATGGCCACGAACATTCCGCCGCATAACCTCCGCGAGGTCGCGGAGGCGGCGACCTGGCACCTCGAGAACCCCGACGCGACGCGCGAGGAGCTGCTCGAGGCGCTCATCGAGCGCGTGAAGGGGCCCGATTTCCCGACCGGCGCGCAGATTCTCGGCACGAAGGGCATCCGCGAGGCCTACCGTACGGGCCGCGGTTCGATCACCATGCGCGCGGTGGTCAACATCGAGGAGATCCAGGGCCGTACCTGCCTCGTCGTCACCGAGCTCCCGTACCAGGTGAACCCCGACAACCTGGCTGTGAAGATCGCCGATCTGGTGAAGGACCAGAAGGTGCAGGGCATCGCCGATATTCGCGATGAGACCAGCGGTCGCACCGGTCAGCGCCTTGTCATCGTGCTCAAGCGCGATGCCATCGCGAAGGTCGTGCTCAACAACCTGTACAAGCACACGCAGCTGCAGGAGAACTTCGGCGCGAACATGCTCGCGATCGTCGACGGAGTGCCTCGCACGCTGGCGCTCGACGGCTTCATCACGAACTGGGCGAAGCACCAGATCGAAGTCATCGTGCGTCGCACCGAGTTCCGCCTGCGCAAGGCGGAGGCCGAGGCGCACATCCAGCGCGGCTACCTCAAGGCCCTCGACGCGCTCGACGCCGTCATCGCCCTGATCCGCCGTTCGCCGACCGTCGACGACGCCCGTACCGGGCTGATGGATCTGCTCGACGTCGACCAGATCCAGGCGGACGCCATCCTCGGCCTGCAGCTGCGCCGCCTCGCGGCGCTCGAGCGCCAGAAGATCCTCGACCTCGCGGCGAAGCTCGAGGCTCAGATCGCCGAGTACCAGGGCATCCTCGCATCGCCGAGCCAGCAGCGATCGATCGTCATCGAGGAGCTCGGCGAGCTCGTGGACAAGTACGGCGACGACCGCCGCACCGCGATCATGTACGGCTTCGAAGGCGACATGTCGATGGAAGACCTGATCCCTGAAGAGGAGATGGTCGTCACGGTGACCCGCGGCGGCTACGTCAAGCGCACCCGCATCGACAACTACCGGTCGCAGCATCGCGGCGGCAAGGGCGTCAAGGGCGCTCAGCTACGAGCCGACGATATCGTCGAGCATTTCTTCGTGACCACGACGCACCACTGGCTGCTGTTCTTCACGAACACCGGTCGCGTGTACCGTGCGAAGACCTACGAAGCGCCCGAGGGCGGTCGGGATTCGAAGGGGCAGCATCTCGCCAACCTCCTCGCGCTCGCACCCGAGGAGACGGTTACTCAGATTCTGGCGATCCGCGACTTCGACGCCGCCGGCTACCTGGTGCTCGCGACCCGCGATGGGCTGGTCAAGAAGACGGCGCTCACCGACTACGACACGAATCGCACGGGCGGCATCATCGCGATCAAGCTGCGCGAGGGCGACGAACTCGTCTCGGCCCTGATCGCGGAGAGCACCGACGACGTGCTGCTGGTCTCGCGCCACGGCATGTCCGTGCGCTTCACCGCGTCCGACCAGGCATTGCGCCCCATGGGCCGCTCCACGAGCGGCGTGCGCGGCATGAACTTCCGCGACGGCGATGCGCTGCTCTCGGCCTCGCGCATCGGCGATGCCGGCGGGTACGTCTTCGTGGTCACCGAGGGCGGTTACGCCAAGCGCACCGACGTCGACGAGTACCGCGTGCAGCAGCGCGGCGGCTACGGCATCAAGGTCGCGAAGCTCGACGAGAACCGCGGCGTCCTGGTCGGTGGGCTCATCGTCGACGAGGGCGATGAGGTGCTCGCGGTGCTCGCCAGCGGCAAGGTCGTACGGTCGCATGTCGCCGAAGTGCCGGCGAAGGGCCGCAATACGATGGGTGTCGTATTTGCGAGATTCCCAGAGCGGGACCGTATTATTGGCATCGCGCGAAATTCTGAACGCGGGCTCGACGACGACGGGTCCGACACCGAGCAGACCGTTGTCGCCGAGAGCGAGGAAAACGTAAATGAGTAACACTGTTGCCGACAAGCTGGCCAAGAAGACCCGGAAGAAGGCACCCGCGAAGCAGGTGCGTCTGAAGCTCGTCTTCATCGATTTCTGGTCGGCTGTGAAGTTCTCCTTCCTGATCTCGATCTGCCTCGCGATCGTGAGCGTGGTCTCCACCATCCTGATCTACACCGTGCTGATGCAGACCGGTGTGTTCGGCCAGGTCGACTCGCTGTTCATGGACATCGTGGGCGACGAGAACAGCCTGATGAACATCATCGGCTTCCCGCAGGTGCTCGGTTTCGCGGTGGTCGTCGCGATCCTCAACATCATCGTGGGCACTGTACTCGGCGCGATCAGCGCATTGGTCTACAACCTGCTCGTGCGCGTGCTCGGCGGGTTCCAGCTCGGATTCACGAGCAACTAAGCATCAACTCGCCCGATGTGCGGTGTCGATTTCGATTTTCGCCGCACATCGGGTAAAGTCGTTTCTTGGTCAAGGGGCTATAGCTCAGGCGGTTAGAGCGCTTCACTGATAATGAAGAGGTCCCAGGTTCAAGTCCTGGTAGCCCCACCGATAACCCGGTTCCTCCCGCAGCAGCATGCGGAGGGAACCGGGTTTCTGCATTCCGGCCCCGAGGCTTCCCCGCGCGAGGTCCGACCGCCGACGCGACTCGCGTTCTCCGCAGCAGTTCGCCCCGGGTGCGCCGCGATGCGCGGACACCCTGGGCGGGGCGCGCAGTGAGTCCGCGCACCCCGTTTCCACAGATCTATACCCACCTGTGGATAAATTACATCGATGTAATTCAGGGTGTGACCGCGAACGTCCCGCGGGCGCCCATCTCGGCATCGATCATGTAGTGCGACACGAACGGGTAGTCGCCCGCCTCGGGGAAGACGAGTTCGACGAATCCGCCCTGCGCGGGCGCGAGGGCGAGCGCCTGCGAGCCGGTGTCGGGGGAGCGGTCGATCAGGTATCGCCCTTCCGACCAGACGGTGTCGAACTGACCGCCGATCACGTGGAAGCTGGATGCCCGTTCGATACCGGCGTCGAGCACCCACACGCGCACCCGCTCGCCGACGGCGGCTCCGAGCGGGCGGTGATCGTACTGGTTCGCGTAGCCGTTGAAGGTGACGAGGTCGGGCGCGCGCCGCGCGATCTTCTCGGGCTCGACATCCCCGCCGTCGTGATCGCCGAGATAGTACTCGCCCTGCGTCAGCACGTAGCTGCGATCGACCTCGGGCAGCCCGTCGGGTTCGATGATGACCGTCCCGTACATGCCGTTGGCGATGTGCGCCGTCATCGGCATGGTCGAGCAGTGGTACATCCAGATGCCCGCACGCGTCGCGGTGAAGGCGAAGGTCAGCGTCTCGCCCGGTGCGATCGTGCGCATCGGCTGATCCGGTGCGAGGGCGCCGGCGTGGAAGTCGATCGAATGCCCGATGCTGCCGTCGTTCGTGAGGGTGATCTCGAAGCGGTCGCCGATGCGCCCGTGCAGCACCGGTCCCGGCGCGGTCTGGTTGTACGTCCACAGCGTCTGCGTGACGCCCGGAGCGATCTCCACCTCGGTGTCCTGCACGACGAGATGCTCGCGGTGGGTGATCGGCCCGTCAGAGGCCGGCAGCGGCGGCAGCACGGGGTCGTAGGGCGTGAACCGGTCGCCCGGTTCGCCCATGAGATCGATGGCGTCACCCGAGCTCGGAGACGATTGCAGGTCGCCGTGCATGCTCGGGGCCGACGATGCCTCGCTGCCGGCCACGGTCACCGCGAGCGTCATTCCCATCTGCCGGTGGCCGACGATCGAGCACCAGCCGTCGAGGTTCTCGGTGATGACCCCGACGTCGATGGTCTCGGACTCGCCGGGCGCGAGACGCGAACCGACGACGCCGTTCTCGAACACCAGGTCGTGGGTGAGCTCGGGGTCGGTATTGGTCAGCTCGATGACGAGCCGATTGCCGGCGGGTACTGCGATCTCGTTCGGCGTGAAGCGCATGTTCGCGGCCTCCACCTGCACGGTCGTCACGGGCGCGTCGTCCGGTCCGCTCTGCGCGACGCGCCATCCTGTGCTCGACGGGTCGGCGGATACCGTGATCGCGACCGCGAGCACGACCGTGAGCAGCCCGGCGACGAGCTGCCCGCCGCGATGTGCGGCGGGGGGCTCGGGCTTTCGCTGCCGACCTCCGCGCTTCGCACGCGACTGCGCCCGCATCGAAGTGAACAGGATGACGAGGAACGAGGCCATCGCGATGAGGTAGAGCACCGATGCGACGACGCGCACCAGGCTGGTCACCGGCATCGCGCAGACGATGAGCGCCGCATTGGCGACGGTGACCCGCAGCACGCCCCAGCGCTCGAACGCCGCGGTGCCGATGCGCACCGGGGTCGGGCCGCCGCCCAGCACCACAGGGATCAGGTAGCTCAGCGCTCCGGGCAGTACCTGGGCGGCGAAGCCCGCCGCGAGGTAGGGGACGGCGCCGCCGATGAGCCCGGCTGTCTCGGCGGCGTCGGCGCCCCTGAGCTGACCGACGACGCTGCCGCCGGCGATGAACGCGATGACGACCGCCCACCACGCGAACGCCGCCGCGATGGAGAGGGCAGCGAACGAGGTCGGCGGCGACTGGCGGGCCGCACGGAACCCCGAGAAGCCGATCACGACGAGACCGATGAGATATGCCACGAGGCCCGCGGCGGTGAGCGCCGGGACGCCGAGCACGGCCCCGAGTGCGGCGGCCGCCGCGCCGATGCAGAGCGCGGGGAGCGCGCTCGCGGCGCCCGATGCCGCCTGATCGTCGGCCCGCGTGCGCAGGATGGTGGGCCACAGCGTCACGAGGGTGCCGGCGACGGTGAGCCCCACCCAGCCGAGCAGGTTGATGAGCGCATGCGCCAGGCCGAGGCGCGCGGCGCCGTGTCCGGTCGCGATGAGGGCGCCGAGCGCGGCCCCGACCACGAGGAAGGCGGAGGCCGCGATGTAGTAGCGGACAGTACGGCCGAACTTTCCGGGCAGGCTGCGGCGCGACCGACGAACGAGAGCCGCGCTGTGCCAGCCGACCGCCGCGATGAGGGCCGCGGCGCCCGCGACCGTCGAAGGCCAGAAGCCCGACGGTACTCCGATGAACACGGCGATTGCGCCGAGGTTCGCGAGGATCAGGCGGATGTTCTGCCGCCTGCGGTCGGACCGTGAGGCGCGGCTGCGCAGCAGCGCGAACGAGAAATACTCGCTCCAGACGAGAATGGCGTGCGTGATCGCGCCGAGCAGCAGCAGATGGATCATGAGCCACCGGGGGGCCGGCAGCACGCGGTGGAGGACGGTCGATACGACAGCGGCGATGAGCCAGAGCGCGGTCGGGATGTCGCGCATGAACCGGAAGCCGCGCGTCGGCGACGCGGCGCCCTGCGGGGGTCGCGTGCTGAGCGTCATTCGGCGCTCCTATCGATGTGATGGGCGGTCTGCGGAGGCCGAGCGGGGCGCTTCAACAGGGGGCCGTTCGGCTGCGACGAGAGTTCGCGGATGCGGGGTGCCGGGCGCTGCGTGCGCGGCGGGCCTGCGATCGCGCTCGAGACCGCGGTGAGGGCGAACAGCAGGATCGCGACCACTCCGAGCACTCCGCCGATGCGCCAGGAGACGAGATTGCCGAGACCGTCGCCGAACCAGATGCGGATCACGAGCGCGATCTGCAGGATCGCTACGGGCACCCAGAGCACCGGACGGTAGGGGAGCGCGATGCGCAGCACGGCCGGAAGGATGGTGGTCGCGTGCGCCATGATCATCGAGAACGTGTAGCCGAGGAACACCGCGTGCACGACCGCGTCGTACACCGGTTGATCGAGAGGCTGCCCGAGGAGCAGCAGCAGTGCGGCGAGGAAGAGCCAGACGTAGCCGCAGAGGATGCAGGCGGCCATGAAGCGGGTGACCCCCGTGCCGCGGATGGTGCGCCGCGCGATGTCGTGCACGACGAGCCAGACGGTCAGCGAGATGAGCGCCAGCCCGAGCACGATCGTGCCGGCGTTCGGGAAGGCGAAGCCGAGCAGCAGTGCCCCGACGATGAGCACGGCATGCGCGAGCAGGCGGGCGCCGGCGGTGGGGCCCATGGTGATGCGGGCGAGTTCGACGCGCTCGGCGGCGATGGTGAGCACGAGGAACCCGATGAGCCACGGCAGGGCGACGACGAGGGGCGCCCCGCCCAGCCAGAGCACGGCGGCCACGAGCCCGAGACCGGTGGCGAGGATCTGAGTCAGCAGCGGATGGTCGAACTGCCGTCGCCACAGGGGGATGCCGAGGGCCGTGAAGGCCGCCATGCCTGCGACGAGCAGCGACTTGCCGACGGCGAGCGGAACCGGTGCGACGACGAGCAGCACGGCGCCCGACGCGAGCAGGGCGGGCGCCGCGAAACCGTACCAGCGGTCCAGCGCGGTGGCCCGTTCGAGCGAGACGAGCGTGGCGACGAAGCCGAGCACGAGCAGCATGCCGTGCACGACCTCGAGACGCTCGAAGCCGAAGGCCGGGGCGACACCGAGCAGCATCAGGCCCGCTCCGAGGCCCGACAGGAGTGCGAAGCCCGCGGGCAGCAGCCAGAGGAGGCGCGGGCCCGGCGCGCGACGGCGCGCGACCGTCAGGGGCTCGCCGGTCCGAGGGATGCCGGGCGCGCTCATGACACCGGCCTGATGCGCAGCAGGCACCGTTCGGGCCCGGCGAACGGGGTGAGCTCGGCGGTGAACGCACCGCGGCGGGATCGGGCGAGCCCTTCGACGAGCCCCGCGTGCACCGCGCACACGATGTCGGGGTGGGCAGCCGCTGCGGCGCGGATCGGGCAGCTGCGCAGCTCCACGGTCGTGCAGTCGGATGCGGCCTCGCGGGCGGTCTCGACGAGAACCGGGTCGAAGCCCTGCGCGCGCATCGCATCGAGCACGATCGTACTCCCTGCATGAACCGAGCCGTCATCGGGGGCGCCTGCCGCAACGCGCGCACCCCAGTCGAGCCCTGCGGCGAAGGCGAGCTCGCGGGCGTTCTCGGTGCGGGCGAGGGAGTCGGCGAGCGCGGCGGCGAGGCCCGCCGTCGCACTCGACGTTGCGAGGTCGACGACCGACCACAGCAGGGCGGGTCGACCGCGGCCGGCGGCGGGGGCGGGGCGGGAGCGCACGCGCCCCTCTTCGTGCAGCCGCGCGAGATGCTCGCGCACCGTGTTCTCGTGCAGGCCGGTCGCGGCGGCGACGTCTCCGATGGTGGCGGCGTCGTGGAGTTCGAGCGCTTGGAAGACGCGCTCTCGCGGGTTCGAGCGATGCGCGCGGCCGGGCGGCGGCATGCTGTTCGGCGTCGAGCCCCCGCTCGGCGCGATGGGAGGGTGCACGTCTTTTTCCACGGTATTCAGTGTAATAAAATGGGGGAGCGTGAGGTAACCGAAGCAAGGAGACGCATGGCCGGCATCGAGATTCATCGCACACGCGCCGAAGCGCAGGGCACCCGGACGGGCTGCGCGTGCGGCGGGCAAGACGAAGAGCTCCCCGAGCTCGATGTCCAGACGATCCCGCACGCCGTGCGTCACGCGGCCATCTTCGGTGCGCTCGAGTCGCTGCGCCCCGGCTTCGGCATGGTCATCTCGGCGACGCACGATCCGGTGCCGCTGCTCGCCCAGCTGAAGGAGCGCCACCGAGACGCCTTCAGCGCGAGCTACCTCGACGAGGGTCCCGAGCGCTGGCGCATCCTGATCCGTCGAGCCGGGGCCTGAGCGTGGCGCACGCGAGCGCGGAGCCGGTGAGCGCGGGCCGTACGCTCATCGCCGCCGATCGCGACGCGCTGCTGCAGGCGGCGCCCGTGTCGTCCGATCGCTTCCAGATCAAACGGATCTTCCAGGGCGAGGGCGCGAGAGTCATCCGGTTGTCCTTCGCCGCGGGGCAGGTGATGCGCGAGCATTCGACGAATGCTCCCCTCATCGTGCAGGTGCTCGACGGCGAGGTGCAGTTCCGCGTCTCGGGCGAAGAGATCGCGATGCCCGCCGGGGCGATGTTGCACGTGAAACCATCGGTGGTGCACGAGGTCGAGGCCGTGACCGACGCGCACGTGCTGTTGACGCTCTGCTTCCCGGAGTAGCGATCATGCCGGGTTCGGTGCGCCGGTGTGGCATACGGCAGCCGGAGAAGGTGTTGTAATGGAGGCACTGAAACGATGGCGCGCGCGCGGGCCCCGGCCCGCGCTCCCAGATCTCCAGGGATCGCGGCGCACCGTCTCCACTCCGACGAAAGACCGCGACATGATCACCGACCACGTGGCCACGTTGACGCCCGCACCCGACGCCGACCCGGCCGGGGCCCCGGGGCCCCGCACTCCGGTCGCTCGACTCGCGACCACCCTGCTGCCCACCGTGCACGGCGATTTCCAGACCTACGCCTACGCCGATATCGAAGCGGGGGTCGACCACCTCGCCCTCGTCGGCCCCGGCACGCTCGAGGCGATCGCCGCGTCGGCGGTCGCCGCACCGCTCGTGCGAGTGCACTCGGAATGCATCACGGGCGAAGCGCTCGGCTCGCTGAAGTGCGAGTGCGGGCCGCAGCTGCAGGCCTCGCTCGCCACGGTGCACGAACGCGGGGGAGTGGTCGTCTACCTGCGCGGGCAGGAGGGGCGCGGCATCGGCCTCGCCAACAAGATGCGCACCTACGCGCTGCAGGAGACCGGAGTCGACACCCTCGATGCGAATCTGCAGCTGGGGTTCCCCGCCGATGCGCGCGACTACACGGCCGCCGCCGAGATCCTCGCCGATCTCGGCATTTCGCGCGTGACGCTCCTCACCAACAAC
This sequence comes from Leucobacter sp. GX0328, assembly GCF_053567315.1. Taxonomy (NCBI): domain Bacteria; kingdom Bacillati; phylum Actinomycetota; class Actinomycetes; order Micrococcales; family Microbacteriaceae; genus Leucobacter; species Leucobacter sp. GX0328. The sequence continues at coordinate 1,101,896 of NZ_JBSGPC010000001.1, read as the reverse complement.
CCTGAGAAGATGACGCAGCTCGATGAGCACGGCATCGAGGTCGTCGGCCGCGAGCCGCTCGTGGTGGGCGTCGGCGCCCACAACGCCGGCTATCTCGAGACGAAGCGCACCCGCATGGGGCACCTGATCCCTGCCGGTACCGGGTCGCACGACGGGCTGTGAAACGCCCGCGCGTTCGCGATTTGTGTTGCTGAAATCGGCCGGTTATAGTTGTTCAGTCGGCGCCGCAAGCGCCTGCTGAACAGCCCGCAACGGCAGTTCGGGTCCTTAGCTCAATTGGTAGAGCGCCTGCTTTGCAAGCAGGAGGTCGCGAGTTCGATTCTCGCAGGATCCACCGCAATCTCGTACGGGAGCCTCCCACATCTACTGATGAGGGAGGCTCCCGTTTGATGTTCTCGTGGTCTCGATCGTCCCTCTCGTGCGCTTCGGCCGGTCAGAGGCGCGCGCATGGCTCCGATGTCACCGCCCGTCGGCGATGCGCAGCGCGGTGACGGGTCCATGGATCTGAGGGCTGCTGCCGACAGCGGGGGAATCAGTGCTCCGGACCCGGGATGGAGGCGGTGGTCATCGCGCCGGCAGCGGCGGTGATGACGGCGTTCATGCTGGCGGCGAGCACGGAGTCGGCTCGTCCGGCGCTCCACCGGGTGGAATCCCGGTGCCGGTACTCGATGAGGGTCAGCGCCCGGCTGCTGCTACCCGCGCCCATGCTGGTCTGGTGCAGGCCGAGCACTTCCATCTCGATGCCGTGCGCGGCCAGGGCCCGGGTGAGCGCCTCGACCGGGCCGACCCCCTCGTGCTCGGTCGTGCTCCGAACCTCGTCGACGCTCAGCTCGATCCGGGTGCGGATGGCGCCCTCGTGCTCGCCGGAATCGTATCCGACGAGCCGCACCCGGGAGTCGCCCGCCGGGTGCAGATAGGCGTGTTCGAAAATGCTCCACAGCTCGGCGGCGGCGACCTCGGCGCCGGTGGTGTCGGTGTGCGCCTGGACGCGGCGGGCGAGATCGATCTGTATGCGGCGGGGCAGTTCGATGCCGTACTCGGTTTCCAGCAGGTAGGCGATGCCGCCCTTGCCGGATTGGGAGTTCACTCGGATCACGGCATCGTAGCTGCGCCCGATGTCGGCGGGGTCGAGCGGCAGGTAGGGCACGCGCCACTCGGCCACGCTATCGGCGATGCCCGAGGCGGCGGCCCGGTCGCGGTGCTCGGCGAAGCCCTTCTTGATCGCGTCCTGGTGTGTTCCGCTGAACGCGGTATGCACCAGGTCGCCGACGTAGGGGTGGCGGGGGTGGACCTCGATGCGGTTGCAGTATTCGACGGTGCGGCGGATCTCGTCGATGTCGGAGAAGTCGATCATCGGATCGATGCCCTGGGCGTGCAGGTTCAGCGCGAGGGTGGCGATGTCGACGTTGCCGGTGCGCTCCCCATTGCCGAAGATGCAGCCCTCGACCCGCTGCGCGCCGGCGAGCACGGCGAGCTCGGCGCAGGCGATGCCCGTACCGCGGTCGTTGTGCGGGTGCACCGACAGGATCACGCCGTCTCGTCGCGCGAGGTTCCGATGCATGACCTCGATCTGGTCGGCGTAGACGTTCGGCGTGGCGACTTCGACGGTCGCCGGCAGGTTGAGAATCACGGGGCGCTCGGGGCAGGCCTGCCACAGCTCGGTCATGGCATCGCAGATCTCGAGGGCGTAGTCGGGTTCGGTGAGATTGAACACCTCCGGCGAGAACTGGAAGCGCACGTTCGGCAGATCGCCCGCGCAGCGCAGCACGTCGCGGCCGCCGTCGAGGATGAGCTCCTTCAGCGATGCGCGATCCCTGTCGAGCACCGCATCGCGCCAGATGGGGGCCGTGGCCGTGTACATGTGGATCACGACCTCGTTCTCGATGCCCCGGATGGAATCGACGGTGCGCTCGATGAGGTCGCGCCGGGCCGGGGTGAACACGACGATCGTGACGTCGTCGGGTGCGATGCCGCCTTCGGCGATGAGGCGCACGAAGTCGTAGTCCGCCTGGGAGGCCGAGGGGTAGCCGACTTCGATCTCCTTGTATCCCATCGTGACCATCAATTCGAAGAAGCGGTGCTTGCGCGCCGGGTCCATCGGTTCGGCGAGCGCCTGGTTGCCGTCGCGCAGATCGACGGGCACCCACAGCGGTGCGGCGGAGAGCCGGCGGTCGGGCCAGCCCCGCGCAGGTTCGGGCCGGGGCACGTCCACTCGCGAGAACACATCGGTGTAGCGATGCGAGGGCATCTGGGAGTGCCGTTGGCGGTTCCATGTCGGGGCGTCGGCAGGGATCGGGCCTGCCGGGGTGGAGATGCGGGGGAACGCGGTCGTCATGATGGGGCTCCTTCTTCTGAGCGCAGTGCGCTTCGGGGTGAGCGACCGGCAGGATTCGGCTCCACGACGGGGAGCCGGTCAGACTAGGCCCCGCCGTGGCGGCGAAGAAGAAGGAGTGCGATCGGGAACATGTCGCAACTGTAGCACAACTCCTCAGACAAGTAGAGAAGCTGTGGAGATCGCATGGCACCGGCCGAGCGCATGCCGCTCGCGGAGCAGAAGGCCGAGATGCTGCTCGAGCGGATCCGCTCGGCGGAGTGCCCGCCCGACCGACCCCTGAGCCAGCCGGGCCGCGCAGGTCGCCGAGGCCCGGGAGTAGGGAAACCCAGAAGCGCACTCTCGGGCTGTCTCGCTGCCGCGCCTACGGGCGAGCGCATAGCGTAGAAGCATGATCAGCACAGTAGACGGCGCGGCCGCACCCACCGGGGTCGCGCATACGGCACCGCCGCCAGGGATCCCCGAGCAGGCGCAGGCTCCGACCACCGCATCGGACCCGCAGGTCGCACCGTCGCCCGAAGAGGCGCAGGCGTCGACCGGGCAGAGTGCGGCGCCGGCGCAGAAGGCTGCGGCACCGAACGCGCGCGAGGCGCGCCCTCCGCTCCGCATCCTCCTCACCATCCTCCAGCTCGCCGCCTACGGTCTCGTCGGGTTCGCGACGATCGGAATGCTGTTCGGCGTGCTCGGCGCGGGCATCGGGATGCTCTTCCTGCTCGGCCTCGGCCTCGTCGTGCTCGTCGCACTCGTGTACGCGCTCTTCGGCATCGCCTGGTTCGAGAACCGCCGTATCGCCGGCCTCTACGAGTTGCGCGTTCCGGCGCTGCGCCTGCAGCAGCTGCGCGCCCCGGGTTTCAAGGGCTGGCTCGGCGCGATCTGCCGGCAGTCGATCGACGGCGGCATGTGGCGCGCGATCGCGAACTTCGTCGTGGCGAGCGCCTTCGGCGCCGCCGTGCTCGGGCTCGCGCAGTGGTTCGTGCACTCGCTGTTCGCCCTCTTCACCGAGTTCGACGTGTGGTGGCAGCCCGGTATCGTCGGCGGTCTCTTCTCCGCCGCCGGCATCGTGGGCCTCGCCCTGCTGCACCGCATCGTCTCCCTCGCCATCATCGGCTCGGGGGCGAAGGAGGAGGAGCTCGCCGCGCAGGTGCGCACCACGAGCGAGCAGCGCGAGGGCGCCGTGCGCGCCGCCGACCTCGAACGCACCCGCATCGAACGCGACCTCCACGACGGCGTGCAGCCGAGGCTCGTCTCGGTCGGCATGACCCTGGGCCTCGCCCAGCAGAAGATCGACACCGACCCCGAGGCGGCGAAGGCCCTCGTGGCCGAGGCGCACACGTCGACGAAGGCCGCCATCACCGAGCTGCGGCAGCTCGCACGGGGCATCTACGCCTCCGTGCTCGACGACCGCGGCCTCGATGCGGCGCTGTCGGCGCTCGCCGCCCGCTCGCACATCCCCGTCCTGCTCGACGTGCGCCTGCAGTCCCGCTGCAGCCGCGACGCCGAGGCCGCCGTCTACTTCAGCATCGCCGAGTCGCTCACGAACGCCGCGAAGCATTCCCGTGCCAGCGAGTGCCGCGTCGTCGTGCGCACCCGCGACGAAGGCGTACTCTGGGCCCGTATCGAGGACAACGGCATCGGCGGCGCCCACGCGGTGCCGGGCGGCGGCATCGACGGCGTCATGAACCGCGTGCTCGCAGCCGGCGGCACCACCCGTCTCGACAGCCCGCAGGGCGGCCCGACCGCGCTGGAGGTGAGCGTGCCATGCGCATCCTGATCTGCGAGGACTCCGTACTGCTGCGCGAGGGGCTCGTGCGCCTGCTCGAGCACGGCGGCCACGAGGTCGTCGCCACCCTCCCCGACGCGAGCGAGCTCATGCAGCGCGTCTCCGCGACCGACCCCGAGCTCTGCATCCTCGATGTGCGCCTGCCGCCGAGCTACACCGACGAGGGCATCCGCGCCGCGCTCGAACTGCGCCGCACCCGCCCGGGCCTCGCGGTGCTCGTGCTCTCGCAGTACGTCGAGGAGCGCTACGCGAGCGAACTCATCACGGCCCAGGGCGGCGCCTTCGGCTATCTGCTGAAGGATCGCGTCGCCGACGTGGGAGAGTTCATGGAATCCGTGAGCCGCATCGCGGACGGCGCGACCGTGCTCGACTCGGAGGTCGTCGCCCAGCTGCTCGCCCGCCGCGGCCGCGATGACCGCCTGCGCGACCTCACCGATCGCGAGCGCACGGTGCTCGCCGCGCTCGCCGAAGGCCGATCGAACCAGGCGATCGCCGGGCTCCTCTTCCTCTCCGAAGCGAGCGTCGAGAAGCACATCACCGCCATCTTCCAGAAGCTCGGCCTCGAGCCCGATGGCAGCGGCAACCGCCGCGTGCTCGCCGCGATCGCGCACATCGAGAGCACCGGCTCCATCGCGCCGAACGACCGCCCCGGGCAGCAGCCCGCCCAGAACGGACCCCAGACGGGAGCACGACCATGACCACTCCGCAGACGACTCCGACTCCGAGACCCGCCCCGCAGCCCGCATCGGGCAGCACCGCGACGCGGGCCATTCTCATCGCGACCTCGATCGTCGGCGGCCTCGCGCTGCTGACCGCCGGCGCCTCGGCCGCGGCCGCCGCCGTCGCCGAGCGCCAGGTCGCCTGGGGCATCGACGTGCTCCCCGGCATCATCGGCTCGGGCAGCGGCACGGCGGGCATCGGCGACGCCGGCGCGGCCGCGAACTCGTTCCGGGAGGATGCGACCGGGGCGACCGACCTCGAGGTCGACGCCTCGCTGGCGAGCCTCACCATCGCGTTCGCCGCACCCGGCGCCGATGGTTCGGGCGGCGGGGCCCCGACCGACGCCGTGCTCGAGGTCAGCGGGCAGTACGCCACCGACTGGTCGCTCGTGCGCGAGGGCGACTCCCTCGTCGTCACCGGCCCCGAAGGCGATGCCTCGCCCGAGAACGCCTGCCTGCTCGACTGCGGCACGACCGCGACGCTCACGCTGCCGAGCGCCGCCGCCGGCGCACTCGCTGCCGATATCTCGTTCGACCGCGGCATGCTGCGCCTCGACGGCGACTTCCGCGCGCTCGAAGTCGAAGCCGACGCCGGTGAGATCGCGCTCGCGGGCAGCGCATCGAAGCTCGCCCTCGACTTCGGCACGGGCAAGGCGACCGTCGACCTCGCAGACGTCACGACGGCCTCGATCGACCTCACCACCGGCGAGGCCGAGGTGAACCTCACCGGCGAACCCCCGAAGGGCGTCGAGGTGGATCTGCGACTCGGCAGTGCGACCGTGACGCTCCCCGACGGCACGTACCGGGTGGAGACGACCGGCAAGATCGGTTCGGTCGACAACGGGCTCACCACGGGCGACGACGCCCAGAGCCTCGTGCGTGTGAACGCCGACCTCGGCGAAGTCGTGCTGCGGGCGCGGTAGTGCGCGCCGGGCGGGAGCACCCCGCCCGGCCGCCGCGCCTCATACACTGGGAGGCATGACCGTCTGGCGTGCAGATATTCTCGGCGACGGCTTCGAGTGCGCCGACCTCGACCTGGGCGAGGACGCGGAGGGACCCCTCGTCGCGACGCTCGTGCACTCGCTCCCCGCACCGCGCTCGTTCTCCGACCGGGTGCTGCGCCGCCACCGCGCGTTCGAAGACGTGGACGTGCTGTACGTGCACGGCTGGTCCGACTACTTCTTCCAGCGCGACCTCGCGCGGTTCTGGACCGATCGCGGCGCCCGGTTCTACGCCCTCGACCTGCGCAAGTACGGGCGCAGTCTGCGCGAGGGCCAGACGGCGGGCTACATCGACGATCTCGACGAGTACGGGGCGGAGATCGAACTCGCGCTCGCCGTGATGGACGAGGGCGATGGAGGCGGGGCCGCGACGGCGCAGCCCCGCCGGCTCGTACTGTTCGGGCACTCGACCGGGGGTCTCGTGCTGAGCCTGTGGGCGGCCGCGCACCCCGGCCGCGCCTCTGCCCTGCTGCTCAACAGCCCCTGGCTGGCGCTGCAGCTCACCGGGGCGGCGCGCCAGCTGCTCGTGCCCATCATCAACCTCAGTGCGCGGCTGAACCCGCGGGAAGCCGGCCCGCAGCTCGACTACGGCTTCTACTCCCGCGCGCAGCACGAGGTCGGCCCGCACGATGACCTCGCCGGCCTCAACGGCGCATGGCGGCCCGAGCGGGCGCACCCCGTGTTCAGCGGATGGATGCGCGCCATCCTCGCCGGTCAGGCGCGTGTCGACGAGGGCCTCGGCATCGACGCGCCGATTCTGACCCTGCTCTCCGAACGCTCCGCGATACCGTTGCGCTGGAGCGACGAACTGACGCGCGCGGACACCGTGCTCGATGTCGCGGAAGTCGCGCGGGCGGCGCTGCGGCTCGGGCCGTCGCTCGCGGTCGAACGGATCGACGGCGCGCTGCACGACGTCTTCCTCTCGGCGCCCGACGCGCGGGCCGAGGCGTATCGGCGCCTCGACCGGTGGCTGACCGGCTGGGCGGCGGTGCACACGCGCTAGGCTCGTACCATGGATCTTCGAGTCGCGGCCTACGCAGTGGTGGAACGCCGCGGCAAGATTCTGCTCACCCACTGGCGCCGCGGCCACCTGCACGGTTGGACGCTGCCGGGCGGCGGCCTCGAAAGCGGGGAGGACCCCCGCGCAGCGGTCGTGCGCGAAGTGATGGAGGAGACGGGTCTCGAAGCGAAGATCGGCAAGCTGCTCGGCGTCGACTCGCGGGTCATGGTGCGCGAAGACGTGCCGGAGGGCACCGACCCCGAACTGCACACGATCAGGATCGTCTACCGCGCGACGGTGAAGGACGGCCCGCTGCGCAACGAGGTCGGCGGCTCATCGGATGAGGCCCGCTGGGTGCCGCTGCGCGAGGTGCGCGGGCTGCGCACCCTGTCGCTCGTGCAGACCGGCATGCGCATGGCAGGGATCGGGCGGCGCCCGCAGAACCGGCAGGGCGGCAAGCCCGCCGGCTCGAAGTCGCAACCCGGCAAGACGCCCCAGAGAACGAACAAGCCGAAGAAGTAGCTGCGCGCTGCTTCTCCGGCTCGTTCGTCGACCCCGTAACGGGTCGGCTATTCGCTCTCGGGAGCGATCCAGAGCTCGTCGTCGGTGCGGAACGCCTGCCAGATGGCGTAGCCGACGCCGACCGCGGCGGTGAGGCCCAGGCCGAGGGCGATGAGACCGCCCGCGCGGCGCTTCTTCTCGGGCTTCAGGTAGCCCGAGCGCTCGCCGAAGCCGCGCACCTGCGAGGCGGCGGCCGGGCTCTCGAGCTCGTCGAGGGTGCGGATCGTGCGGGCGAGAGCCGCGGCCACGAACGGCGTCGTCACGCGACGCACGGTGTCGGCGGTGCGACGGGCCGATGCGACGCCGCGGTCGATGGTCGGGCGCACCGCCTCGAGGGTCTCGTCGACGCGGGGTGCGAGGTGCTCGTCGCTGAGCTTCTTCGCCTGACGGCCGGCTTCGTTCAGCACTTCGCCGGCGTGCCCGAGCACGAGGCGCTGGTGGTCGAGCAGCTCCTGCGCCTCCCCGCGCAGGCGGCGGAGTTCGCGGCGGCGTTTGCGCGACAGGTTCATGGGTGTCCTCCTATGCACGGTGATACATGTCACTGTTCCTCTCCACGCTACACCGAACGAACCCTGAATAACGGGTCTGCGTCGGCAAGTGCCCGCCGCATACACTGGTTCCATGGCAATTCACACCTCTGTTGCAACCATCCACACGAACCACGGCGACATCGTCGTCAACCTCTTCGGCGACCACGCGCCGAAGACGGTGAAGAACTTCGTCGACCTCGCCGAGAAGGACTTCTACAACGACGTCATCTTCCACCGCATCATCAAGGACTTCATGATCCAGGGCGGCGACCCCACCGGCACCGGCACCGGCGGCCCCGGCTACACCTTCGACGACGAGATCCACCCCGAGCTCGTGTTCGACAAGCCCTACCAGCTCGCCATGGCGAACGCCGGCAAGCGCCCCGACCTCACCGGCCGCCTGGCCGGTACGAACGGCTCGCAGTTCTTCATCACGACCATCGCCCCGGCATGGCTCAACGGCAACCACACGATCTTCGGCGAGGTCGCCGATGACGCTTCGAAGCAGGTCGTCGACGCGATCGCGGCCGTGGCCGTGGGCGCGATGGATCGCCCGGTCGAGGACGTCGTCATCACCGGCGTCGACGTCGCCGCGGCCTAGGGATCACGTCGGTGGCGAACGGACCCGCATACGGCGAACGCGTCGAATACGGTGCGGATGACGTCTGCTACCGGCACCCGCGCGTGCACAGCTTCACGCTGTGCCAGCGATGCGGACGCACCGTCTGCCCGGACTGCCAGCAGGTCTCGGCCGTCGGCGTGCTGTGCCCGGACTGCGTGAAGCAGACGCAGCCGGGCACGGCGAGCCGCGCTGCGCGCACGGCCCGGGTGACGGGGCGCCGATTCGCCGCCGCCGAGTATCCGGTGACGTATACGATCATCGCGGTGAACGCGGCCGTGTACGTGCTGCAGCTGCTCGGCCACTGGTTCTTCGGCGACGGCATCACCCGCGCGCTCTGGTACTCGCCGCTCTACTCGATGCCGGGCGTCTTCCTGCCCGAGGGCTTCGGGTTCGAACCGTGGCGCATGCTCACGTCGATGTTCACGCACGACCCGACGTTCATGCTGCACATCCTCTTCAACATGTACGCGCTGTGGCTGTTCGGCCGCAATCTCGAGCACCTGCTCGGACGGGCGCAGTACCTCGTGATGTACCTGTTCGCGGGGCTCGGCGGTTCGCTCTTCGTGATGTTCTGGGTGTACGCGGACCCGACGACGCTCGCGACCCGCACGGTGGGCGCCTCGGGCGCCATCTTCGGCGTGCTCGCCGCGACGGTGGTGGTCTTCCGCAAGGCCAATGTCAACATCACATCGCTGATCGTGCTGCTCGCGATCAACTTCGGTATCGGGCTGTTGCCGGGGACGACGATCTCGTGGCAGGCGCACCTCGGCGGCATGATCGTCGGTGCCCTCACGACGTGGTTGATGTTCGCCCTGCGCGGCCCGCGCCGGAAGACCCTGCGCATCTGCGCGCTCGCCGGCCTCGGCGCGGTGCTCGTCGCGCTGGGCTTCGCCTACTTCGTCGCGCTGCCGCCGGTGTTCGCCTGACGCGTCCCCGTTCGAGCGACCGCCCAGACACTCGAGGGCCCGGCATCATGCCGGGCCCTCGAGTGTTATCCACAGGCTTGTGCACAGTCTGGGGAGAATTACACACGTGTAGTTCGTGACCGGGCGGACAGAGCAATGGCCCGTCGCGGAAGCGCGACGGGCCATTGCTCACCCTGTTGAGGGGCGGCGCTACTTCCACCACGGGGTCATCAGGAAGCCGACGAGCACGAGGCCGAAGCCGACGAAGAGGTTCGCCTGACCGAGCGGCGGCACCGGCAGCTGCATCGTGGTGCTCGTGATGTAGTAGAGCACGATCCAGACGAGGCCGAGCAGCATGAAGCCGAACATGACCGGCTTGAACCATACGGGGTTCGGCGCATCCTTGCGAGCAGCCGCCAGTGCTTCGCGATCCTTCGAGACCTCGGACGACTTGCGCTTGCTCAGATTCTTACCGGTTGCTGCCATGCCCCCGATTCTATCCGGTTCTCCCCGATCCTTGCTGATGGGGCGCCAACCGGCCGGGAGCGGCTTCACGGTTTCGCCCGCGGTCGACCTTCTACAATGAGTGCATGCTTGCCGAACGTCGACGCCGGGCCCGTCTGAGCCCGCTCACCGTCATCGGCGAACTGCTGCTCGTCGCCGGGCTCGGCGTCTTCGGATACATCGTCTGGCAGCCGTGGCACACGGGCCTCGAGGTGACGGCGAAGCAGACCCGGCTCTCCGACGAGCTCTCGGCGGGGTGGGACGCCGCACCGGCGCCCGCACCCTACGACGGTGTCGTGCCCGTGACCGCGGTGCCCGCGCCGGCCGAGAGCTTCGCCGTGCTGCGCGTGCCCGCATTCGGCACGACCTACGCGAATGCGGTCGCCGAGACGACCGACTGGTGGACGGTGCTGAACCTCGACGACAAGGGCATCGGCCACTACGAGACCACGCAGATGCCCGGCCAGCCCGGCAACTTCGCGCTCGCCGGGCACCGCTCGGGTCCGCTGATCAACTCGTTCCGCGAGATCATGAACCTGCGGGTCGGCGACCCCATGTTCGTCGAGACCGCCGACGGCTGGTACACCTACCGCTTCCGGTCGATCGAGTACGTGCTGCCCGAGGAGACCGACGTGCTGAATCCGTTCCCGCGCCTCGAGGGGCAGCCCGGCGTCGACCAGATCCTGACGCTCACCACCTGCCACCCGAAGCTCGCCGGCAGCGACGAGCGCGCCATCGCCTACTCGGTCTTGGAGGGCTTCCAGCCCCGCGATGCCGGCCCTCCGGCCGAACTGCTCGAGCTCAACCCGACGATGGAAGGCCATCAGGCCCTGAGGGGGGATCAGGAATAGTGTTCGCGATACTCTGGCGGTTCTTCCCCGGCCCCGCATGGCTGCGCGTCATCGTGCTGCTCATCGTCGCGGCCGCCCTCGTCTACGCGCTCATCGCCTACGTATACCCGTGGGTCGCGCTCCAGATGCCTCAGCAGGAAGTGACGGTGGACTCATGACACGGATTCTGGTCATCGACAACTACGACAGCTTCGTCTACACGATCGGCGGCTACCTGCAGCAGCTGGGCGCCTCGACGCGGGTCATCCGCAATGACGACGTCACGGCGGGCGAGCTCGAGCAGCTCGTCGCCGACTACGACGGCGTGCTCATCTCGCCGGGTCCCGGCACCCCGACCGATGCCGGCGTCTCGATCGCCATGGTCGGCATCGCCCTGCGCACCGGCATTCCGCTGCTCGGCGTCTGCCTCGGGCATCAGGCGATTGCCGAGGCGCTCGGCGCTACCGTCACCCATGCCGACGAGCTGATGCACGGCAAGATCTCGCGCGTGCACCACACCGGAGACGCCTTCTTCGACGACGTCGCCCCCGAGTTCAACGCCACCCGCTACCACTCGCTCGCGGTCGTGCGCGGCACGGTGCCCGAGTCGCTCGTCGTCACGGCAGAGACCGAGCACGGCATCGTCATGGCGCTGCGCCATCGCGAACTGCCGATCTACGGCGTGCAGTACCACCCCGAGTCGGTGCTCACCGAGGGCGGCTACCAGCAATTCGGCAACTGGCTGCGGGTCGCGGGGCTGCCGAACGCGGCGATGGTCGCGAAGAGCATGTCGCCGCTCATTCAGCGGTAGCAGGCCGCCCCGGCACGAGCGGGGCGATCCCTGCCAGGGATCAGCGAGCCCCCGACTGCGGGCTACGCCGTGCAGTAGATGAAGTCGACCTTCGAGCCCTGCGGCTGGCGGCCGACGAGCGACTGCGAGTTGATCGGGAACCCGGCCTGCTGCACGCAGTCCTTCGACGGAACCAGGTTCACGTCGAGCCCCCGGCCCTCGACCATGCCCGTGGCGACCTCGAGGGGCTGGCCGACGACGCTCGGAATCTCGACCATGCCGCTCGATACGGTGACCTCGATGGAAGCGCCCGATTCGAGCCGCGTACCGGGCTCGGGGCTGACGCCGAGCACCTTGCTCTCGGTGGCGACCGGATCGTCCTGCTGCGTGATCTGGCCGACGGTGAGACCGAGCTCCTCGACGGCGGTCGTGTACTCCTCGAGGGTCATGCGCGAGAACGCCGGCACCTCGGCCGACTCGGGGCCGGTCGAGACGTAGACGGTGATCTTGTCGCCCGGGCTGAGCACGGTGCCCGCCACCGGGTCGGTCGAGATGACCTTGCCGCCCGGCACCTTCTCGTTCGTCTGCTCGATCGGCAGCGGCACGAGCTCGAGCTGCCTGAGCGCGTCAAGGGCGTCGCTGCGGTTGATGTTCACGAGCTCGGGCACTTCGCGCGAGGAGTTCGGCTGGAACTCCTGCGGGGCGAGCGTCACGAGCCAGAACACGACGGCGACGATGACCGCACCGACGGTGAGGATAGCGGCCCACGTCCACATGACCGGGGGGCGGCTCTGCGTGCGCGCGGCTCCGCCGGCCTCCGAGAGCTGGCGCAGCGCGAGGTCCGATTCCGATACTTCCTCGCCGCCCGAGAAGAGCACGCCCGTCGACTGCGGCTGCAGCTGCAGGTTCGGCATTTCGCCGTCCGCCGCCATCCGCAGCGCGTCGGCGAACTCCGAGGCCGACTGGAACCGCTTGGAGCGATCCTTCGCCAGGCCGTAGAGCACGACGCGGTCGAGCTCGGGAGTCACTTCGGGGTTGCGTTCGCTCGGGGGCACCGGGCGCTCGCTCACGTGCTGGTAGGCGACCGCGACCGCGGTGTCACCGCGGAAGGGCACATCGCCGCTCAGCAGCTCGAAGAGCAGCACGGCGGTCGAATACAGGTCGGTGCGCGCGTCGATCGACTCGCCCTTCGCCTGCTCGGGCGAGAAGTAGGCGGCGGTGCCGAGGATGGCGGTGGTCTGCTGCAGCGTCGACGAGGTCTCGGAGACGGCACGCGCGATGCCGAAATCCATCACCTTCACCTGACCGCTCTTCGTGATCATGATGTTGGCGGGCTTGATATCGCGGTGCACGATGCCGGCGCGGTGCGAATACTCGAGCGCGGTGAGCACGGAGCTCACGACGCGGCAGGCCTCGGTGATCGAGAGCTTGCCCTCGGCGAGGAGCTGCCGCAGGTTGGTGCCGTCGACGTACTCCATCACGATGAATGGCAGTCGCTTCGGGCCGTCGGCGGTCTGGATGAGGTCGTCGCCCGCGTCGAACACGCGCACGACCGTCGGGTGCGCCATGCGCGAGGCCGATTGGGCCTCCTGGCGGAACCGGGAACGGAAATCCTCGTCGCCTGCGAGGTCGGCCTTCATGACTTTGATGGCGACCTGGCGACCGAGCTTCGTGTCGGTGCCGCGGTAGACAGTGGCCATACCGCCCTGTCCCACGAACTCGCCGATGGCGTAGCGTCCGGCAAGGATGCGCTGTCCGTCGCCTGCAGGCGTTTCGGGCATGTCCACCTCTTCCGTGCTCATAGGTCGTTTCAAGTCTAAAGGGTCGAACCCTGGCGCATTGCCAGCGTGGCCTGCGAGTTACTGGTCGTCGCCGGCACCCGAGCCGGCAGTGCCGTCGCTGCCGCTCGAGCTGCCGCCGTTCGGGTTCGACTGGGCCTCGACCGTGATCGCGGTCGGGGCCGATGCCGGCGAGGTCGCCGTGAACTGGCCATTGGTGCAGTCGAACGTGTAGCTCACGTTGTACGTGCCCGCCGCGCCGAACTTCACGGTCGCGGTGCCGCCGGAGATCGCGCTGACGATGGTGCCGCCGCCCGCATCGAGCACGAAGTTCGTCGGCGAGCCGAGGCCGGCCGGGCAGCTGCCCGAGATGCCCTGCAGCGTGACGTTCTCGTCGACCTTCGCGTTCGCGGGGCTCGCCGACGGCGCCGCGGGCTGCGCGATATCGCCGAACGGCACGCTGTAGGTGAGCGTGATCGTCTGGTTGAACTTGACCTTGGTGCCCGTCGGATTGACCGAGGTGACGACGTTCGCGTGCGCCGCATCGACCGGATCGCCTTCGACGGCGCGCACATCGGTGAAACCCTCGCCCTGCAAGAAGCCGATGGCCTCGTTGATCTCCATGCCGAGCAGCTGGGCCTCGTCGACGACACCGGTCGTGGGCGCGGTCGACGTCGGCTTCTTCGACGTCGTGGTCGTCTTCGACGTGGTGGTCTTCGGCTTCTCGTCGCCCCCCGAGTTCAGCATCGCGAAGGCGGTGCTGCCGCCGATGATCAGCAGCAGCACGGCGAGCGTGATCAGCGGCCAGGTCCAGGGGCTGCGCTTCTTCTTCCCCGGCTCCTCGACGGGCTCCTCGCCGTCGACGAACGCTGCGGTCGCCGCGCCCTGCGAGGCCTGGGCGCCGGGCAGCGCGGTGGTCTGCGGCATGACGGTGGTCTGCGCATCGCCCGCCGTCGTCTGCGGCATGACGGTGGTGGCGGGCGCGGAATCGCCGAGCACCTGCGGCACGTAGCTCGCGGCGAGCTGCACATCGCCGCGGTGCAGCGCCGCAGCGGCCTGCGCGAGCTTGGCCGCAGTCTCCGGGCGTCCCGCCGCATCCTTCGCAAGGCACGCCATCACCAGGTTGCGCACCGGTTCCGGCACGTCGGCGGGCAGCTCGGGCGGGGTGTCGTTGATCTGCGCCATTGCGATGGCCACCTGCGACTCGCCCGTGAAGGGGCGCTTGCCGGCCAGGCACTCGTAGGCGACGATGCCGAGCGAGTAGATGTCGGTCGCGGCGGTCGCGGTGTGGCCGCTCGCCTGCTCGGGCGCGAGGTACTGCACGGTGCCCATCACCTGGCCGGTTGCGGTGAGCGGTACCTGGTCGGCGATGCGGGCGATGCCGAAGTCGGTGATCTTGACTCGGCCCTCGGGCGTGATGAGTAGGTTGCCCGGCTTCACGTCGCGGTGCACGAGGCCGGCGTCGTGCGCGGCCTGCAGCGATGTCGCGGTCTGCGCGACGATGCCGAGCACGCGGTTCGACGGCAGACGGCCCTCGCGCTCGATGATGGCCGACAGCGGCTCGCCCGGAACGAGCTCCATGACGATGTACGCGGAACCCTGCTCTTCGCCGTAGTCGAAGACGTTGGCGATGCCTTCATGGTTCACGAGCGCGGCATGGCGCGCCTCGGCGCGGAACCGCTCCAGGAACCCCGGATCGCCCATGTACTCGTCCTTGAGGATCTTGATGGCGACGGTGCGACCGATGATGCTGTCGCTCGCCTTCCACACCTCGCCCATACCGCCGACGGCGATCCTCGAGCTGAGCTCGTAGCGTCCGCCGAATGTGATCCCTGCCGCTGGCCTCATTCGCTCAACACCGCTTCCATTACTCGTTTTCCGACTGCCGTGGGCAGGTCGTACGACCCGCCCTCAAATCCATATGCCGCGCCGCCGCCGTCTTCGATGACCACTGCGATCGCGACCTTCGGGTCATCGACCGGCGCGAACCCCGTGAACCACAGGGTATACGGTAGGTCATTCCCGTCGGCATCCGTGCCGTTCTCGGCCGTGCCGGTCTTGCCCGCGACGCGCACGCCGTCGATCGCGGCGATGTGCGCGTAGCCGTCGGCCTGGCTCACGCCGGCCTCCATCATGCCCGCGAGCGTGTCGGCCGTCTTCTTCGAGATCGGCTTCGAGAACTCCTCGTCCGCGAACTCCGTCTCGACCCGCAGATCGGGCGTGATGACCTGGTCGACGAGCCGCGGCGTCATGACGGTACCGCCGTTGGCGATGCCCGCCGAGACCATCGCGATCTGCAGCGGGGTCGAACGCACGTCGAGCTGGCCGATCGAGGACAGTGCCACCTGCGCCTGGTCCGAGGGCAGCGGGGCCACGCTCGGGGTGACATCGACAGGGATCGTGAGATCCTGGTCGAAGCCGAAGGCCGTCGCCATCTTCGGCACGGCGTCGCGATCCATGCCCATCGCCATCTCGGCGATCGGGATGTTGCAGGAGTAGACGATCGCCTGCTGCAGCGTCGCCTCGGCGCCCGAGCCGCAGGTGCTGCGGGTCGAGTTCTGCATGACCGCGGTCGACTGCGGCAGGGTGAGCTGGGCGGGGTTCGGGTAGGCGGTGTCGGGCGTCGCCGCGCCGCTCTCGATCGCGGCAGCCGCCGAGACGAGCTTGTAGACCGAGCCCGGGTGGTAGAGATCGCCCGCGATGGTGCGGTTGTCGAGCGGCTTCCCCGGGTCGTCCTCGAGCTGCCGGTAGTTCGTGATGATGTCGGCATCGCTGTTCGACGACAGCAGGTTCGGGTCGAACGAGGGGGTCGAGGCGAGCGCGAGGATGCGGCCGGTCTTCGGTTCGATCGCGACGACCGCGCCCGAGAAGCCGCCCTCGACGAGCGCCGCCGTCGCGGCCTCCTGCGCGGCCGGGTCGATAGTGGTCTCGATCGAGCTGCCCTGCGGCTTGGCGCCGTTCAGGGTGTTCATGATGCGGGTGAAGAACTGCGCGTCGCCCGAACCCGTCAGCTCCTTGTTCATCGCCGCTTCGAGGCCGGTGCGGCCCTGCGTGTTCGAGTAGTAGCCGGTGACCGGGGCGTACAGGGGCCCGTTCGTGTACTGGCGCACGTAGCGGTAGGAATCGCCCGTGGGGGTCGAGAACGCGATCGGGTCGCCGTCGATGAGAATGGAGCCGCGCTCGACCTTGTAGCCGTTCTTGACGGTGCGTCCGTTGAGCTCGTTCGCGCGCAGTTCGTCAGCGTTGACGAACTGGATCATCGTGACCGCGAAGAACAGCGCCAGGAACATCACGAACACCAGGCGGGTGAGCAGCCTCAAGGGTTTGTTCATGCCCGGATCACCAGTTTCGGCCGATTGCGGACGGAGTTCGACAGCAGGAGCAGCAGCGCGATGATGATCCAGTTCGATACGAGCGAGGAGCCGCCGGCCGCGAGGAACGGTGCGGTGAGGCCCGTGAGGGGGATGACGCGGGTGACGCCGCCGACGACGACGAACACTTGCAGGGCGATCGTGAAGGCGAGGCCCGCGGCGAGCAGCTTGCCGAAGTCGTCCTGGCCGGCGAAGCCGATGCGCAGGCCGCGGCCGACGAGCAGCAGGTAGGCGGCGAGGATGATGAACAGCCCGATCAGACCGAGCTCCTCGCCGAGGCTCGGGATGATGTAGTCGCTGAACGACAGCGGCGTATCTGCCGGGTAGCCCTGCCCGAGGCCGGTGCCGGTCATGCCGCCGTTGGCCATGCCGAAGAGGCCCTGGATCATCTGGTGGCTTGCGCCGTAGGGGTCGGAGAACGGGTCGAGCCAGTTCACGAAGCGCCGATTCACGTAGTCGAGGGTCTGGCTCGCGATGAGCCCGCCGGCGATGAAGAGCCCGCCGCCGATGATGATCCACCCGATGCGGGCGGTGGCGAGGTAGAGCATCGTCAGGAACAGGCCGAAGTAGAGCAGCGAGGTGCCGAGGTCGCGCTGGAAGACCAGCACCGACATCGCGGCGAGCCAGAAGACGAGGAGCGGCCCGAGATCCCTGGCGCGCGGGAAGCGGATGCCCAGGAACTTCTTGCCCACCATGGCGAGCGAGTCGCGGTTACGCACGAGATAGCCCGCGAAGAAGATCGCGAGGAAGATCTTCGCGATCTCGCCGGGCTGGAAGGAGAAGTCGCCGATGTGGATCCAAACGCGGGCGCCGCCGATCGTCTTGCCGATGCCGGGGAGCATGGGCAGCAGCAGCAGCACGACCGCCGCGAGGCCCGAGAGGTAGGTGTAGCGGAACAGGATCAGGTGGTTGCGGATGACGAGCAGCACCGCGATCGCTGCGATCACCGCGATGGTCGACCACAGCAGCTGGCGCACCGGGTCGGCATCGGAGTCGTCGAACGAGATGCGATAGATCATGGCGACGCCGATGCAGTTCAGCAGCACCGCGAGGGGCATGATCAGCGGGTCGGCGTCGGGCGCGACCTTGCGCACCGTGAAGTGCAGGGCGAAGACGGCGACGATGTAGAGGATGCCGATCGGCAAGAGCGTCGCGGTCGTGCGCCCGACGAGGGTGAGGTCGATGATGACGACGGCCGCGACGCCGATCGCGAGCGCGAACAGCAGCATCGACGATTCGAGAGCCAGCAGTTTGCGCGGGGCGCGGATCGCCGTGATGCGCTGCAGCACGGTCTCGCTCGTGCGGGTCTTCTCGAAGGTGCGCGGTGCTGCCGCGGCGCCGGCGTCACTCATCGTGCACCCCCAGCCGCAGCACGATGTCGCGGGCCTCGGCGAGCGAGGCCGCGCTCAACGTGCGCTCGACCTGGCGCTGCTCGAGACCGTCGAGCTGCTCGAGCGGGATGTCGGTGTCCTCCGCGACGGAGTGCAGGCTGAACGAACCGATGTCTTGCTGCACGCCCCGGTAGATGATGACGGTGTCGCCGTCGGTGCCGACGAAGTAGCGGGTCTGCGTCCACTGGTAGCCGAAGAGCAGCGCGCCGCCGACGGCGAGGAGCACCGCGAGCACGCCGAGCGCCCACAGCAGGCGGCGGTTGCGATTGCGGCGCCGCGTCTCGGCCATGAGCTCGGCGAGGTACTCGTCGACGCGCGGCTCGAAGTGGCTCTCTTCGACCTGCGGCGGCTTGCGCACCGGCCGACGCCGGCCCATGAGGCGGGTGCGCGCCGTCGTGACCTCGCCGTCGCGGGAGTCGGGGGCGTTCGCGGCCGAACCGGCGAAGCGCTGGTTCGAGGGCCGCAGCTCTTTCGTCTCGAAGGGGTCGGTCGCTGGCTGGGCGACCGTCTCGACGAGCACGACGGTCACGTTGTCGGGCGCGCCGTGCGCGAGGCTCTTGTCGATGAGGTCGTCGACTGCGCCCTGCAGCGAGTGGCGGCGGCGCAGGATCTTCTCGATGTCGGGGTCTTCGACGTAGCCGCAGAGGCCGTCGGAGCAGAGCAGCCAGACGTCGCCGGGCCGCGTGTCGAGCACGTGCGTGTCGACCTTCGGCGAGGCGTCGACATCGCCGAGCACTCGCATCAGCACCGAGCGGCGGGGGTGGGTCTTCGCCTCCTCCTCGGTGATCTTGCCGGTGTCGACGAGGTGCTGCACGAAGGTGTGATCCTGAGTGACCTGGTGCAGCTTGTTGCCGCGCAGCAGGTAGAGCCGCGAGTCGCCGATGTGGGCGAGAGCGAGCTGCTCGCCGACCGTGATGAAGCCGACGAAGGTCGTGCCCATGCCGGCGAGCTCGGGCCGGTCGAGCACGGTGTCGCGCAGGCGCTTGTTCGCCGCGAGCACCTTCGTGCGCAGCTGCTCGGCGGTCTTCGCGGCGTTCTCGGTCGGCGGGACGTCGATATCGGAGATGAACTTCGTGGCGATCGCGGAGGCGACGTCGCCGCCCGCGTGGCCGCCCATGCCGTCGGCGACGAGGAACAGGTGGTCTCCGGCGAAACCGGAATCCTGATTGTTGGATCGCACCATTCCGACATGGGAGCCGATGGCGCTTTCGTAGCCGACGCTCACGCTCAGGGCCTCAGCTCGAACGTGGTCGTGCCGATCGTGACCGGGGTGAACAGAGGCACCGTCTCCGGCTTCGAGATGCGCTGGCCGTTCAAGCGCGTGCCGTTGGTGGAGTCGAGGTCGGTGAGCACCCACTGCTGGCCCGTCTTCATGAGGCGCGCGTGGTAGGTCGAGGTGTATTCGTCGACGATGACGAGTGTGGAGTCGCCGCTGCGGCCGATGGTGACGAGGTCTTCATCGAGGTCGATCGTGGTGCCGGTCGCGACGCCCGAGGTGATGTAGAGGTGGCGCGCGGCTTCACCGGTGCCCGCAGAGGGGAGACTGTTGTCGGCTGCGGGGGCGGCGGCCGGGACGGGGGCGGCCGGCTGCAGCTGTTGCACCGACGGGCCGGCGTCGGTGTTCTTCATGCGGCGCACGGGGGCGCCGAAGAGATCGCTCCGCAACGCGTAGACGATCGCGAAGATGAAGAACCACAGCAGCAGCAGAAAGCCGCTGCGGAGGATGAGCAGGGTGAGTTCGCTCACAGTCCCCTCCAGAAATCTTGATCGATGCCGGGAGCGTCGTTGCCGTCCTTGCCGGCCGAGGGCATCGAGGAGAGCGGTGGGGCGGAGGTCTGCCGGCGCTGGGGCGGCGCGGGGCGCTGCGGCTGCGGGGTGCTCTGCGCGGGCTGCGGCCGCTGGGCCGGCGCCGCGTTCTTGCGGCCGGGCGCCATGTTGAAGCGCAGCGAGGTCTGGCCGATCGTGATGACGGTGCCCGCGACGAGCGCCGCCTCGCGGAACTTCTGCCCATTGATCTTCGACCCGTTGGTCGAGCCGAGGTCGCGCGCGACGCCCGCCGAGCCGTCCCAGATGATCTCGAGGTGCTTGCGCGATGCGGCATTGTCGGTGATGCGCACTCCGCAGTCGCTGCCGCGGCCGATGGTCGTCGTGCCGCGATTCAGTTCGTGGCGTACGCCGTCGACCTCGAGCACGGCCACCCAGTCGACCGAGCCCTCGACGCGCGACGCGTCGATCTCGACGACGCCGGCGGTCAGCGAACCGTCGGCGCGGATCTCGACGTCGGGCTCGCCGAGCAGCTGGTAGTTCTGGCGCTGCGCATGCTTCGAGACGACGCCGCGCAGCTCCTGCTCGAGGGTATCGCCGATGCTGCGCAGGCGGTCGGCCTCGTTCGGGGCCACGCGCACGGTGAAGCGGTTGGGAACGAGTACGCGGTCGCGGTCGACGATGACGGCGCCGATGTCGAGTTCGCGCTTGAGCGCCGAGGCGATCTCGACGGGCTGCACGCCGGAGCGGAACGTGCGGGCGAAGGCGCCGTTCACGGCGCGTTCGAGCCCACGCTCAACGCTGTCCAGAATGCCCACGTACCGCTTCGCTCTCTCTCGGTCTTGCTCTCACTCATTCCTAGCAGGTCGCCCGTGTGGTCCGGGCCTGCCGGAACACAGGTTCGCATCAGTTTAGCCCGCTTTGGTGTGAGCCGATCCAAGCTGCTAAGCTTGCAGAGTTGCCCGAGCGGAAGCCCGGGCGGCGATGCGCGCGAGTGGCGGAATGGCAGACGCGCTGGCTTCAGGTGCCAGTGCCCGCAAGGGCGTGGGGGTTCAAGTCCCCCCTCGCGCACTCAGGGTGTTTCACGAAATGTGAGGCCCCGAGTTCACGAAATTCGAAAGCGGGTCGGATCTCTACGGAGATCCGGCCCGCTTCTTCGTTTTCGGCGGTGCTGGGGGACGGCGTGACGGCCGCTTCTATGTGGAGACGCTCGTATTGACGCTCTCGCTGGAGCACGTGTAGCCCCTTTCGGGGCTCGTATTAACTCAATGTGAAGTTTCGGGTTTAGCTGATTTCTCAGCTGCTGTCGCCCGGCGGTGACCCGGTATCGAGGTCGAGCTCGTACGGGCGTCTCAACGGCTGTCCACTACTGTCCTTGCGCCGGCTTACGCGACGCTTCTTGCCAGACGTCTTGGCTGCGATGGGGACTGCTGCACGATTAGGTGACAGTTCTAGTCACGCCGCCAGTGCGACGGTCGTGTTCATGATGGCCTCGAACTCGACGGGCGTCAAACGCCCCAGCGAGGCCTGCTTGCGGCGTCGGTGATAGGTGCGTTCGATCCAGGTCACGATCGCGATGCGCAGCTGAGCGCGGGTGGCCCAGCGCCGGCGGTTGAGGACGTTCTTCTGCAGCAGGGCGAAGAACGATTCCATGGCCGCGTTGTCTCCGGCCGCGCCGACTCGGCCCATCGATCCGACGAGGCGGTGGTGGGTCAGGGCGCGCAGGAACTTCCGGCTGCGGAACTGGGCGGGTTCAACCGGTCGATGCAACACCGGGTTGTTGGAGCGATTGTAGCTGCTCGGCGAATACCTCTGCCGGGGTTCTCCAGCCAAGAACTTTGCGAGGCCTGTTATTGAGGGCGAGGGCCACCGCCTCGAGATCCGTGGCCGACCACCGCGACAAGTCAGTACCCTTCGGGAAATACTGCCGCAGCAGACCATTGGTGTTCTCGTTCGTGGGTCGCTGCCAAGGCGAGTGCGGATCGGCGAAGAACACCTTCGTACCGGTATCGAGGGTGAACTGCGCATGCCCGGAGAGCTCTTTCCCGCGATCCCAGGTCAGCGTTTTGCGCAGCTGGATCGGCAGGGATGTGATCGATGAAGCCAGCGCGGCGTTCATCGCGACAGCACCATATCCGCCGAGCGAGGCCCCGTTCTTCACGACTGGTGTCTTGCCCCACCCCTCCAGACGGGGCAGGTGAACCAGCAGCGTGGAGCGGCTGGAGCGCTCGATGAGCGTGCCGATCGCGGACCGGCCCGTGCCGATGATCAGATCACCCTCCCAGTGCCCGGGAACGGCACGATCATCGGCCTCGGCCGGCCGCTCGGAGAGCACGACGTCCCGAGGAACTACACCTAGCCAACTCAGATGTCACCTATCCGTGCAGCAGTCCCTGAAGAGGTTCGGGGTTGGAGGCGCGCGGAGGGCGCTGTCCAGAGAGCGTGAAGCCGGTCGGCCAGGGTGGAGCGGTGTGAAGCTACCGGAACTGCGATAATGGGTGTATGCAGTCTCCGTCGCGTCTCCCGCACTTGGTGCGCGGATCGAGCGCGGCCGGGATCGCGACGTTCGCGGCATTGTTCTCGCATGTCGTCGGCGGGGGCGCGATGCCTGGGCCGCTGGGTATCGCTGTGCCGTTGCTGCTGTCGTTGATGGTGTGCATCCTGCTTGCTGGGCGGAAGCTGTCGCTTGCTCGGCTGTCGGTGTCGGTGGTCGCGAGCCAGATGCTGTTTCACACGCTTTTCGTGCTTGGCACCCCTACCGCGGGCGCGCAGATGAATATGTCCGCCGGTCACCATCACGGTCACGGGATGATGCAGATGCCGGTGGTGTCGGAGCAGACGATCACGCTGGTGCATGGCGATGCCACGATGTGGGTGTCGCACTTCATCGGTGCCGCGGTCACGGTCTTCTTCCTGTATAGGGGTGAGAAGGCGATTCATCGTCTCCGCGCCTTGGCGGAGCAGTTCGTCGCATGGGTGCGGCATCGTCTCGTGGTGCCGCTGCGTTTCCCGGTCGCGACGGCCCCGGCGCGGGTGCCGGTCACCGTGGAGACGAGCGGTTGGTCGGTGCTGTCGCAGCTTCACGCATCGACGCTGAGCAGGCGCGGGCCGCCTCGTATCTTTCGGATCGCTCACTAACTCTCTCAGTGTCGCCGCTTTCAGGCTGGCGATTCGTGTGCTGTAGCCGGTTGTCGCCGCGCACGCACGCCTATCTTGCGTGCGCTGTCGCTTGCGTGAACCCTGCCACCACTAAGGAGAGCGCGTTTGGGCGTATCTATACGGCAGTTCGTATTGATCTGACCGCATCCCCGCACAGGCGGGTGCGGTGCCAACCCGGCGCACGAGTGCGCCTGGCGGTCGGGAGTATGCATGTTTGAAAGGCACAAGAAACCAATGATGAAGATTCGCAATCGCGCCGCGCGCGCCGGGGCCGTGTTCGGGGTGGCGCTGCTCGCGCTGACCGGATGCGCGACAGGGGCCACCGGCGGCACGAACACACAACAGGAGGAATCTGCCGCGCAGACGGCCCAGGCGGACGCGGTCTCGATCGAAGACGCGTGGGTGAAGACCGCGCAGCCGGGCGAGATGACGGCCGCGTTCGGCACGCTCGAGAACGACTCAGACCAGGACGTGACGGTGGTGTTGGTGGAATCGTCGGCGTCGCCGATGATGGAACTCCACGAGACCGTCGAGAACGATTCGGGGCAGATGGTGATGCGGGAGGTCGAGGGCGGCTTCACGATCCCCGCGAACGACCACCTGCACCTGGAACCCGGCGGGAACCATCTCATGCTGATGGAACTCCCGGAGGCGATCCAGGCCGGTCAGGAGGTGACGTTCACCCTCACGTTCTCCGACGGCTCCACGTTCGAGTTCACGGCCGTCGCGAAGGACTACGCGGGCGCAAACGAGACGTATGAGGGCGACATGGATCATGGCGACATGAACCACGACGACGCCGACCACAGCGAGCACTGATGAGGGGCGCCGACCGGGGCGAGCCGTCCGGCAAGGCGTCGTCGACCCGGCGGCAGTTCCTCCTCGGAGGGGCTGCCGCCGGGGTCGGCGCGGCCGCCGCACTCGGCATCGACTACGCCCTCACCCCACGCGGCGGTGAAGCGCCTGCGTCGATGCCGCTGAACGGTAGCGAGACGGTGCCGTTCTACGGTGCACATCAGGCCGGGGTGGATACCGATGCACAGGCGCACGCCGTGTTCATCGGCCTCGACCTGCACCAGGAGACTGACCGGGATGGGCTGCGGCGCATGATGGGGATCCTCACGGATGATGCGGCGCGTCTCACGCAGGGTGTGCCGCCGCTCGCGGATTCCGAACCGGAACTCGCAGTCGCACCCGCGAGGTTGACGGTGACGTTTGGGTTCGGGCCGGGCTTCGTCGCTCGCGCGGGCGGCCCCAGCCCCGGGTGGTTGGGGCCGTTGCCCGCGTTCGGCATCGACCAGCTCCAACCGGAGTACGGTGACGGGGATCTGCTGATCCAGGTCGCCTCGGACGACCCGGTCACGGTCGCGCACGCGACCCGGATGCTCCTCAAGGACACGCGCAGCTTCGCAGGCTTACGGTGGGTGCAGTCGGGGTTCCGGCGCGCGCACGGTTCGGTGAAGCCGGGCACGACGATGCGGAACCTGTTCGGGCAGGTCGACGGCACCACCAACCCCACCCCCGGCACCGCGGACTTCGACGAGGTCGTGTGGTCCACGGGCGGCTGGCTTTCGGGCGGCACGGGGGCGGTGATCCGTAGGATCCGGATGGATCTGGACAAGTGGGATCGTCTCGACCGTTCCGGACGCGACCAATCCATCGGCCGGTTCCAGTCCAACGGCGCACCGCTCACGAGCAGCCCGCACGGGGCGGCGGCTGAGTTCGATGAACCTGACTTCGAGGCGAAGACCCCGATCGGGTTCACGGTGATCCCGGAGTTCTCCCATATGGCGAGGGCCCGCCCGGTCGAGGCGCACGAGCGGATCTTCCGTCGTGCCTACAACTATCAGGGCCCGCCTGCGGGTGATGAGCTGTCGGAGTCGGGGTTGATCTTCGTCTCCTACCAGGCGGATGTGGAGCGGCAGTTCGTGCCGATCCAGCGCCGCCTGGACGAGCTCGATCTGCTCAACGAGTGGACTACCCCGATCGGGTCGGCGGTGTTTGCGATCCCGCCCGGCTGTGCGGAGGGCGGTTTCATCGGCGATACCCTGCTGCGCTGACCCATGGCGGCATCTCCGCGAGGTCGCAGCGCACCAAGAAAACACATCACACACATCATTTGAAAGAAAGAAATCATTAACATGAACACCAACACCGATTCCAAGAAGCGCCCCCTCCTCGTGGGCGGTGCGGCCCTACTCGGCGCAGTCGCGCTCACGCTCGGGGGCACGGCAAGTGCTCACGCGCATGTCGGTGCGAGCCCGAACACGAACGAGGCAGGCGCATACGCGGTCGTGACCCTCAGCGTTCCTCACGGCTGCGACGCCTCGCCGACGACGAAGGTTGCGATCCAGATCCCGGACGGGATCAACGCGGTCACCCCGACCCGCAACAGCTTCTACACGGTCGAGAAGACCATGGAGCAGTTGGACACCCCGATCACCGACGCGCATGGCAACGAGGTCACCGAGCGGGTCGCCGAGGTCGTCTACACGGCCTCGACTCCGCTGCCTGCGGATCAGCGTGACGTGTTCGAGCTGTCGCTGCAGCTCCCCGAGGAGGCGGCAGGTTCGATGCTGTATTTCCCAGCGGTGCAGACCTGTGAAAAGGGTGAGTCGGCGTGGGTGCAGATCCCCGCAGATGGGCAGGATCCCCATGAACTCGAGCTGCCCGCACCCGGCTTCGAGGTCGTCGCAGCAAGCGGCGACAGCCACGGCCACGGGGATGAGGCCTCCGAAGCGAGCACCGGGGAGGCTGCGGCGCACAACGAGGAGACGGCCGCGAGCAATGACCAGACGCCGCTCGTGACCACCGCGCTCGTCGTCGGCGGGCTGGGCCTGATCGCGGGTGTGATCGCGCTGATCCGGGGGCGCAAGCAGGCATGACCCTCACCGTCGCCGGGGAGCTCCCACCGCACGCAAGGCGCACGGTCCTGCGTGCGGTGGGCGCGCTGCTGCTCGGGCTGCTGTTCGTGTTCGGGGTCGGGGTCGCGCCCGCGCAGGCGCACGCCGAACTGCTGAGCACGAATCCCGAGGACGGTGCCGTGATCGACGCGGCACCGGACACCGTGGAGCTGCGGTTCAATGAGCCCGTGCAGCTGATCGAAGACGCGATGCGTCTCTTCCCCGGCGACGGCACCCCCGTGGTGCTCACTGCTCGCACGGTCGATACGACCGTCACGATCACCTTGCCCGACGATCTGGGTGAGGGCGCGTATGCGCTCGCCTACCGGGTCGTGTCTGCTGACGGGCATCCCATCGGCGGGGCGCTGACTTTCCAGATCGGTGACGGCGACTACACTGCCCCCGACACGAGCGCGGCCCCCGCCGATCCGGTCGTGACCGACACCATCGTGTCGTTGCTTACTGTCGCGCAGTACCTCGGACTGCTCCTCCTGGCGGGACTCTTGTGCTTCGACCGCATCGTGCTCCGCCGCGACGAAGCCCCGACCCGGGGCACCCGCCGGATCCTGCACTATGCCATTGGCGCGGCGGTGGTCGCGTCGCTGCTGCTCATCCCGGCGTCGGGGTCGCGCGTCACCGGCCGCGAGTTCATCACTTACCTGCCCGAGAGCGGCGACCTCGTGCTCCTCCCCGCAAGCACCTGGATGCCTGGTGTCTCCTGGCAACTTCTCGCCGCCACTACTCTCGTCACCGTGCTCGGCCTCGCCGCCACGATTCTGGGATCCCGCTCGCGAGGTGCTGCGGGCAGGGCCTGGGCGCTCGGGTGCACGGCCCTCGCGCTTGCCGCGCCGCTCCTGGTCGGGCACACCCAGACCGTGCAGCCCGTGTGGGTGATGCTCGCCGCAGACTACGGTCACCTCGCCACTGGGGCGTTCTGGCTCGGCGGCGTCACCGGACTCCTGCTGTATGTTCGTGCCGCGCGCCCGGCAGTGCGTGGCGGACGCCCCCGCATCTCGGCCCGGCATTCGGCCGGAGTGGTCGCCCGGTTCTCGCGGTTCGCGCTGTACAGCGTGATCCTGCTCGCGGTCAGCGGCACCATCATGGCCGTGCTCATCGTCGGTTCCTGGCAGTCCCTCGTCAGCAGCGGGTACGGCCTGCTCCTCACGATCAAGCTCATCATCGTCGGAGCGGTCATCGCGGTCGCAGCATGGAACCGCAACGACCTCCTGCCCCGCATCACCCGGCACCCGGCAGACGAGCGGCAGTGGGTGAGCTTGCGCCGCACTCTCACTGCCGAGGCCATGCTGCTGGTCGCGGTGCTTGCGGTCACCGGATTCCTCACCAACACCAGCCCCACCACGACTCCCGAGCACTCGCACGGCACCGAGACCACCGCACCCCCGGCGCAAGAGACTGCCTTGCATGCCGCGTCGCAAGGGCTGACCGTCGACGGCACGATCACACCGGCCACCATCGGCAAGAACACGGTCGCGTTCCGCCTGGAATACAAGGGTGAACCCATCACTACCGAAGAGGTAACCGTTGAGGCACGCCTGCCCGAGCAGGAACTCGGCCCTTTCACCGCAACCCCGCAGTTCGACGCGGCGACGGGTGGGTACGAGGCGGCGCTCACGATGCCCGTGGCGGGCGAGTGGCAGATCCAGATAACAACCCGCATCGACACCTACACGCAGCCCATCGTAATCATCCCGGTCACGATCGGTTGAGTCACTGAAAACGGCCCTACCGACGTCGGTGGGCTCGGAACGCTTCATGCGCCAACTCATGTGCTACCGACCGTGCTGAGTCGCGTATCACGGTGAAGTTATCCACAGGTGAGGCTCACGGAAACCGCGGAATCATGCGGCAGAACGCCGATTCACGATTTCATGTGCGAGGGGAACGGATCAGCTCACCTCCCACGCCGTTGACCGCAGTCACGCGGGCGATCAATCCTTTTGCACGTAAAGTCAGCGCGTCATGGAGTTCAGTTGAACGTGGGGTTTTGTGAACAACAGTGCAGGCAAAACTTCCCCAAAACCAGGTTTCATCGTCGTGTCCTTCCAGGTGTGTCAACTAGGAATCGCCAATGACGCTTAGCTCCGTCACAGTCGAGTCGAGGACGACGGAGAGCGTGGCCGTGCGCTGCAGATCGGGATCGCTGCCCGGGTCCCACACCTAGTCTGCGTTCTCGCGCGATGGTCTACGACGAGGAGCACTGTTCCTGCATCCTGTGATTCCTTGTCGCTCTGCGCTTTGGACAGAGCCCCGGTGGTGGTGTAGCAACGAGTAGTGACGCTGGGGCGGGGTCCACCGGCGTTGGAGCGGAGCTAGTGACCGGTCAGGGACAGGCGCCAATCGGCCCCGACGCTCGTCCACGGGTAGTTCGCCGCGGTCGAGTTCTCAGGCGGCCATCCCGCGGTGTCCACCAATATACGCGGTGACGAGGATCCAGGGCGCACGTTGTCTATTGTCTGCCAGGCGAAGCGGCGATATGGCTCACCGGACGTCCCGTTGCTTCGATGGCGGAGTTGATACGGCGGTGCATGTACGCGGCCGCGCTACGTTGGCCAGCAGCGAAGCAACCCTCGGAAGCTTGTGAACTTGCGGCAACGATCGAAGTCGAGGTCGTTTTCGCAGGTCCTCGGTCTGAATCGGCCTGACTTTCGTTCCCATTGGGGCCTTGTCCGGCGGTTGCTGGATTGGCTGATTCGAGGTCAGCGTAGTACGCGTCTTCGACTTCGAATGGGGTGCGCATGTCGAGTTCGCCGTGGAGGCGGGAGTTGTTCCACCACCACACCCATTCGAGCGTCGTGAGTTCGACCTGCTCGACCGTTCGCCAGGGGCCTTGCTGGCGGATCAGTTAGGTCTTGTAGAGATTGTTGGCTGCCTCGGCCATCGCGCCATCGAACGAGTCGCCAACGGTTCCCATGGAGGGGACAGCGCCGAGTTCGACGATCCGCTCCGTGCAGACCATCGCGGTGTAGTTCGACCCGCGATCCGCGTGATGGATGAGTCCGTCGAGTCGGCCGCCGGCGTTCCAGGCTGCCATGTCCAGCGCCTGCATCATCGGCAGGATCTCGGGCCGCAGCGTCGACGCGACGTTCCACCCGACGGTCCGCTTCGAGTGGACGTCGGTGACGAACGCGACATATGCGAACCCGGACCACGTCGCGACGTAGGTCACATCGCAGACCCAAAGTCGCCTGGGATCTGGCGCGGTGAAGCGGCGGTTCACGAGATCGGAGGGCAGTGCCGTCGTCTTGTCGGAGCGTGTGGTGAAGACCCGCTTCGATTTCTTCACACCGCGGACGCCCGCGAGGCGCATCAGGCGTTCGGTCTGGTCGCGGCCGGTCTCCCACCCTTGGCGTCGCATCAGTGCGTGCATCTTCCGTCGCCCGTAGACGCCGTACTTCTCCGCGTGCAGCCGCGCGGTCTCTGGCACAAGCAGGTCGTCGCGCAGCTGCCGGACGGATGGGGGCGCGACCCATCGCGGCGCGGTAGCCGCGGGAGGTAAGGAACCCCTGGACTGCCGGGCGTAGGACCCGGCAGACGAGCTCGACCCCGAAACAATCCCGGTGCTCGGTGATGAACCGGATCATCTCAGTCGGGCGCGGTCGAGCTCATTCGCGAAAAGCACGCTCGCAGCTTTGAGGATCACATTCGCCTTGCGAAACTCGGCGTTCTCCTTCTGCAGCCGCTTGATCTCCGCCGCCGCCTCCGTCGTCAACCCCGGCTTCACTCCAGCATCGACCTCAACCCGACGCTGCCAGAGTCGCAACGTCTCCGGGCTCATGCCCAGCAGCCCCGCCACGTGACGAAGCGCGCTCATCATGTTCGGTGCGACGGCCGCGTCTCCGCGAGCATCCGCAACGCACGTTCCCGCATCTCCGGCGAATACTTCCTGTTCATCGTGTTTCATCCTTGCTTGAAGAACAGAACGAAAGTCAGGCCGATTCACACATCTCGTCTGTCCTGCCGTGATCTTGGACCAGCAGCCCGGCCCTCACTTGGTCGTACTCACGGTTTCTCTGACTACATTTCCGCTCTGCAGACGAATGACTCGGTCTGCTGCGAATGCGGCCGTGTCGTCGTGAGTGACCGTGCAGACGGCCGCGCCTCGATCTGCCTCATCGCGCAGGATCTGCTGCAGTCGGTCAGCGCTTTCATGGTCGAGTCCCGCCGCGGCCTCGTCCAGTAAGAGAATGTCCGGGCGGCGCACGATGCCCTGTGCAAGGAAGATCCTCTGCCGTTGCCCTCCAGAAAGCTCCGAGAGTGGGCGTGTGGCAAGGTCAATCATTCCGACTCGGTGGAGAGCTTCGCCGACGGCGCGTCGTGTGGCTGTGCGCGACACGCGCTTGCCGCGTTTCCAGGTGCCAATGCGTACAACCTCCGCTGCGGTCACCGGTAGCGTCTCTGGCGCAGACGGACGTTGCACAACGAGTGCAAGATCCCCAAACTGGTGAACCTCACCGGAACGCGGTCTTCGCACGCCAGCAAGGACCTCAAGCAGAGTCGACTTCCCAGACCCGTTGTGCCCCGCCACGGCAACGATCTCGCCGAAACGCAGTTCAACGGAAACAGCGTGCAAGACATCCGTGTTGGTGTAGCCGTAACATACGTCGCGTGCAGAGATCGCTGAAGTTCGGTTCATGGCCCCACCGTAACATCTAATGAGAATGATTCTCATTCTCCTGTATGGTGATGTGTCATGCCTCCTTTGTTCGCCCCATTTGCTGTGGACTTCTTTACCCGCGCCCTCACCGGCGGGCTCCTGGTTGCGGTGATCTGTGGGGTGGTGGGGACGTGGGTGGTTATTCGCGGGATGGCATTCCTCGGGGAAGCGATCGGACACGGGATGCTTCCTGGGGTTGCCCTTGCCACCGTGACCGGTGCGCCGGTGCTGATCGGGGCGGCACTCAGCGCCGGGGTGATGAGCGCGGCCATAGGTTTGCTTCAGCGCCGTGGCCGGTTGTCCTACGACACCAGCATTGGTCTCCTTTTTGTCGCGATGCTCTCCGTAGGGGTGATCATCGTGTCGCACTCGCGGAGTTTTGCGACGGACGCCACGGCTCTTCTCTTCGGTGACATCCTCGCCATCGGCACCGACGACATCATCTTTCTGTTGGTGGGAGCCCTAGTAACAGTGTGCGTGACTGCTGCGTTTCATCGCGCATTCGTCGCGGCCGCCTTCGACACCCGAATCGCGCGTACCCTCGGGCTGCGTCCGCCGTTCGCGAACGTGGTACTGGTTGCACTCGTGACGCTCGCTGTCGTCGCGTCGTTCCAGGCGGTCGGCACGCTGCTAGTCGTGGGACTTCTCCTCGCCCCCGCGGTCGCGGCACGTGCATGGACCACACGCATCCCGGCAACAATGCTTTGTGCCATTGCTTTCGGAGCAGCCGCAGTGTTTCTGGGACTGTTGGCATCCTGGCACTTTGCAACCGCGGCAGGAGCATCTATCGGAGCCGCCGCGGTGCTCCTCGCCGCCTGCTCGGCACCCCTGCGCACGTTGCTCTCCCGCGCTGCCCGTCACCGAGTTCGCCATGAACACGTCTCACAGCTTCCCTTGGAAAGGACCCGATGACTTCCCGCTACCTCACGACGTTCACCGTTCTTTTAGCAGTTGGATGTCTCTCCGCCTGCACTCCCGCGCCGGCAGAGACCTCGACCGCCTCGCCTGAAAGTGGATCGGGCCACGGCGCGATCGCCGGGGCTGAAGAGATCGGTGAACCTCCACTCGGGCTCCTCTCTATCGATGAGCAGGGGAATGCTGCACTGCTTGATCTGCTCAGTGAGCAGACGTCCGAAATCGGTGGCGTTCCCGCACCCCAATCGCTTGCCAGTGATGGCCGCTATGGCTTCGTCACCACAGGGGAAGGGGTGGTCGTGATCGACTCGGGCCGGTGGAGTTGGGACCACGGCGACCATTTCCACTATTACCGTGCCGAACCCGCCTTGCTCGGAAAGCTGCCCGGTGCCGGTCCGGTAACTGTCACCTTTGGCGCGCTCTCCACAGCCGGCACCACGGGGGTGTTCTTCACAGGCTCAGGCGAGGCGGTGCTGCTCGATAATAAGTCTCTGACAGCCGGCAAGATCGAGGAACTCTTTCGTATTGAGACCGATGCTAGGTCGGGGCTGGTCGCTCCGGTTGGCGACGGCGCTCTCGTCACCGACGGCGACCAGTTGGTCTATCACGACCGTGACGGGCAGCCAGTGGGAGATTCCTTCGACTGCGTCGACGCCGCAGGGGCGATCACTACCCGGGCTGGGCTCGTGATCGGTTGCGATGACGGAGCAGTACTCGCGACGTGGAAGGGGTCAAAGGTCAGTGTTGAACGTATCCCATATCCGGTCGGAATCGTCGCTGAACGTGCGCGATCATTCGAGGGACGCAAGGGACGGCCGACCGTTGCGGCAGTGGCAGGGTCCACGGGGTTCTGGTTGCTCGACGCGCGTGAGCGCAGCTGGGTCTTCATTCCGACCCCACGCCCGCTGACGCGAGTATCGACCGTGGACGATACAGAGGGGCACGTGGTCGCGATCGATGCTGACGGCCGAGTCGTGGTCTATCTCGCCAAGACGGCCGTGATGGTCAGTTCGACGGATCCGCTGCTCGCCGACGGGGGCATGGGCTCGTCACTTGTTGTCGATGGCCAGCGCGCATACGTCAATGCGCCGGCAAAAGGCGTCGTCTACGAGATCGACTTTGCCGACGAAGCCCGCGTTGCCCGGTCTCTCATATCGCCGAGCAAGCCAGCGTTTTTCACGGAGGTAGGGCGATGAAGGTACTACGCGCACTCGCGTTGGCCGCTGCAACGACTATGCTCGGCGTCGGTCTGGTCGCATGTGCTGAAGCGAGGGAACCCGAGAGGCCCCAGATCGTTGTGACGACCAACATCCTCGGCGACGTCGTCGAGAATCTTGCTGGCGATGCGGCAGCGGTAACGACCCTGATGAAGCCGAATGCTGACCCGCACTCGTTCGAGGTATCTGCACAGGAGGCTGCGCTGATGGACAGCGCTGACCTGCTCGTAACCAACGGTTTGGGGCTCGAGGAGGGCTTACAGAAGCACATCGATCGCGCCACGTCTGCTGGCGTACCTGCCGTCGTCGCCGGTGACGTGATCACGACTCTGCCATATGCGTCCGGGGACGCTGAGGGCCCCGATGATCCGCATTTCTGGACCGACCCAGCGCGCATGGTGCAGGTCGTGAACGCGGCTGAAGCAGCGTTGGTCGAGGTGGATGGGATCGATACGACCCAAGTCCATGAGAACGCTGACGCGTATCGTGCGCAGCTTGCCGCCCTCGACACGGAGATGGTGGAGACGTTCGCGCAAATTCCTTCCGAGCGGCGCGCGTTAGTCACCAATCATCACGTATTTGGCTACCTCACTGAACGGTTCGATTTCCGAGTCATCGGCGCAGTGATACCGGGCGGCACCACTCTCGCCGCACCCAGCGCCGCGGATCTCCGAGACCTCACCAACGCGATCGACAAGGCCGGAGTTCGCACAATCTTTGCCGAGTCCTCACAGTCCGACCGACTGATCCAGGTCCTTGCGTCTGAGGCCGGCGTCCATGTGAATGTCGTCGAGTTGTATACCGAGTCCCTCACCGAACCTGGTGGGGGAGCAGATACCTATCTGTTGATGATGCGCACGAACACGCAGCGCATCGCCGACGGACTCACCCCCTGACAGGCCCCCGTTAGAGGGGTCGCCACGAAAGGAAGAATATGAAGCAACATAACAGGATGGGCGCTGCGGCCCTGGCGCTGGCGGGCGTCTCGCTGCTTGTCACCGCCTGCGCTGCAGGTGGAACCGCTCCGCCCGACGGCGAGCAATCCCCCGCTGCCTCGGAGACATCAGGCCGCGTGGCGGTCTCCTACCCCGGTGGGATCGCCGTACTCGATCCCCAAACCCTCGATGTCGTCGGTGAATTCAAGACCGAGGAGTTCACTCGTCTCAACGCCTTCGGTGATGGACGCACGATCGCTGTGACCACGTCCGAGGGCTTCCAGATGCTCGATACCTCTGCTCCCGCCCTCACCGACGCGATGTTCAAGGCCGAGACTGCCGGCCACGTGGTGATCCACGGCGAGAACACCGTACTGTTTGATGACGGCACGGGCACAACAACCATCGTCCCCACCGCGGGGTTCGCCGGCGGCTACGAAACCGTACCTAAGACAATGACGTACACCGCCGATGCTCCACACCACGGTGTTTCGATTGTCCTCGAGGACGGGTCGCTGCTCACCACTGTCGGTGACGAGACCTCGCGCACGGGAGCGAAGGCCTTGCACCCGCACGAGGATCGCTGGCTCGAGGAAGCCGTGAATGCCGACTGCCCAGGCATCCATGGGGAGGGCGCCGCAGCCAAGGAGACCGTGGTCTTCGGATGCGAGAACGGCGCGCTCCTGTTCAAGGACGGCTCCTTCACAAAACTCGCCGCCCCGGATGCGTACGGCCGGATGGGGAACGCTTTCGTCTCCGAAACCAGCCCCATCGTTGTCGGAGACTACAAGAACGACCCCGATGCGGAAGGCTACCTGCTGAACTCGGTCGCCCTCATCGACACTGACGCTGAGACCCTCGAGGTGCTCTCGCTGCCGGAAGAAGTGCGGTACACATTCCGTGACCTCGCGCGTGGACCCGGCGACCTCGCCTACATCTTGTCGACGGACGGGCAAGTCCACGTACTCGAGCCGAAGACCGGCAAGATCACGAACTCCTTCCCGGTCATTGAGCCGTGGGAAGGCCCAGCCGCATGGCAAGACGCGCACCCGGCGATCAAAGTGAACGGTAATATCGCGTACATCACCGAACCCGCAGCGAAGAGGGTGCACGCAGTGGATCTGACAACCGGAAAGGTCACAGCTTCAGCCGAGCTCGATCACACCCCGAACGAACTGGCCATCGCTGTCGGGTAGCTTCGTTAGTCGCTAACTCAACGGTAGCGGGCAGGACTCCAATGTGAGCTCTGCCCGCTAAGCAATCTTGACTGGAAGACGCGAACAGACTGAGCACTGCTCGTGCGGTACACGCAATTGACCCGAGGGAGTCGGTCAGGTCGGCGATACAGTCGCCTCATGCCGATTGACGCCAGGCTTCGCTTGGTAGCGTAGGACCTCCGGCCCGGATTCCGTGATGGCGATGGGGTGTTCGCTGTGTGCGGCCCGACCGCCGGTCCTGCTGCGTAGCGTCCACCCATCATAGGGGTGCGTGACGAGGTGAAATGCGTCAGCCATCACCCAGGGTTCGAGTGCGAGCAACAAGCCAGGACGCAGTCGGTATCCTCGACATGGGCGGCCAACATTCGAGACGTGCGGGTCCTGATGCATGGTGGGATCAATGCCATGCCCTCCGAATTCCGTATTGATGCTGAACCCAGCCCGGAGATCATCGCCGCATCACCCGATTCACGTCGTTCTCCGACAATGAAGCTGATGGCAGCGTCCGCGGCCATGCCTCCCTTCTTGATCGCAAGGTCAAGGGCGAGAAGGTCACCATCGGCAAGCCGATAGTCGAATGGCACCCGTGGAGGATCGCGTCGTTCAAGGGGCGCAGATATGATGCCCGAGCGGCCCGCGACCAAATGCTGGCGCATAGTCGACGGAGAAGGACGTGGCCTTGACGGCGTAAATCAGTCGCTCTGCTTCCCGATCGATCTCTAGAAGGCTGGAGCCAACTGAGCACTAAGCTCGCAACGCCGCGAGGATGTTCCCCACGAGCCGACCGGCGACCCTCGCTAGGTTCAGCTCGACACTGCTCAGGATCTCGATCCCACACGCCCCTCCGTTCGCGACACTAGTACCGGTATAACCGTACCGATATTGGAATATTTCCATGGTTCGTCTACCGCATTCACCCGAGCAGATCGAACGGGGGAGCGCCTGGGAAGGATACTGCGCCGAGAACGAGAGGGGCGGACCATGATCGACGTCGCTCTGTCGGCAGCTGTTTCTCCAGAGACCCTCCGCAAGATCGAGTCCGGTCGCGTTGCAGCACCGTCGTTCTCTACCGCTGCGGCGATCGCACGAGTGCTGGACCTATTCCCGTGACTCGGTCTGGAACGAGGTCGTCGAACCTCTTAGGCGCGTGCCAGACAGGCAGGAGCGATCAACGACGTTCCGTGAAGCCGTGGCACCTTGAGGGCCGCTATGTCTTTTGGGCCTCCGTGTCTCCGGACGCTCCGGGCAACGGAGCCCTTGGGACGTCTGGGGAGCGGTACTCTGCCATAGTGACTGTGTCTGAGTTGTCTTCGAGTACCCAGGACTACTTGAAGGCGGTGTGGTCGCTGGCGGAGTGGTCAGATGCCCCGGTGACGCCAAAGCTGATTGCCGACCGGGTCGGCTTGAAGCTCTCCTCGGTATCGGACGCGGTTCGGAAACTCACTGAGCAGGGGTTCATTGAGCACGCCCCGTATGGTGCGGTGACGCTAACGACAAAGGGGCGGGTATATGCGGTGGCAATGGTGCGGCGGCATCGTCTGATTGAGACGTTCCTCGTGGAGACGCTCGGATATCGATGGGATCAGGTGCACGATGAGGCCGAGATGCTTGAGCACGCTGTCTCCGATCTCATGATCGAACGTCTGGACGAGCTCCTTGGGCATCCCGCCCGTGATCCCCATGGTGACCCGATACCAACAGCGGACGGCGTCGTCGCACGCCCCGACGCAATCCTGTTGACTGAATTGGTGTCGGGGCAGCGGGCGCGGGTGGAGCGGATCTCTGACGAAGACCCACAGTTACTGCAGTTCTTCGCGGAGAACGGTATCCGCTTCGGTACGATGCTTGAGTCACATCCGGCTGCGCCCTATTCGGAAGCGGTCGAGGTCCTCGTTGAGGGGAGGAGTGAGCCGCTCCCGTTAGGGCGCGCTGCTTCTGATGCGGTCTGGGTGGAGCCGCTGATCTGAGCCAGGCCTTGACGCCCCAACTGTTGGTGCTGCAAGGATGCGGTGGGCTGAGTGGATTCCGATTGTGCGCGCCGTGTCGTTGCACATCAGTTCGATCACTTCAGTGGTGTCGTCGACTCGTTCAACTTGAACGATGCGACCGGGCACGAGACCGAACGAATGTAGGCGGTCGAGCAGTGCGGGTTCAGCGTCCGGGACGCGCAGAATCTCCAGCTCGGTACGGAGGGGCTGCTCGGTCAGCGGGCGAGCCCCTCGCGGAGACGATGCGCCCGTTCCGGGAATCAGGTTACCGTACGGGTCGGTGAGTGGCGAGCCTGACAGGAGATGCAGTCGGTTCGCGAGGCCGTCGTGGAGTACAGTCATGAGCGTGTCGGCTTCTCCCGCGATGTCCGGCCATGGGTAGTCGAGGACCCGGTAGAGGAAGGCGCGGGCGATCCGGTCGTTGCGTACTACTTTGATCGCGAGTTGCTCACCTTTGAGGGTGAGTTCGATCGGGCCGTACGGTTTGTGGTGGATGAGCCGTGCGACTGTGAGCGCGCGAACGGTCTGAGACACCGTAGCTGGGGCTTTCGAGAGCCGTTTGCTGAGGATGGTGATGCCAACGCGGGCCTGTTCTTCATGCTGCAGGATCCAGATCGTTTTGAGGTACGGGATGATCGTGACCTCTTGCGGAGTCGACATGCGCGTTCCTGCTTGTTCACGCCGATACGGCAGATTGGCGCCGACTCCGGATCTGACGTTGGCGCAGCTTCGTGACGATGAGCACTGCAGCAAAAACGAGACCGTAGAAGACTGACATGCCTGCGCTTGTCGCGGCGTTCAGCACATACGCGACCCAGAACCCGGCGAGCCCTCCGGCGACGGCGATGAGCGCGGTGAACGCGATCATCACCGGCAGACGGGTGGTGAGCAGGTACGCGGTCGCTGCCGGTATGACGACGAGTGCGATCACGAGGATCGCGCCGGCTGCGTTGAATGCGGCGGTGACGGTGACGGAGACGAGGAACATGAATGCGGTGTTCAGGAGCCGGGATCGGATGCCGAGGCTGGTCGCGAACTGAGGATCGAAGGTGGTAACTTTCAGCTTCGAGTAGAACAGTGCGAGGAATATGGCGTTGATGAGAAGTACGCCGAGCATCACATACAGATAGGCGGGTCCGACTCGTGTTCCTGCGATAATGAGCGGTTCCCAGGCCGCGATATTGAGATCTCCGGCGAGCACCATATGCGTGTCGAGGTGAATGTTCGCGAACTCGAGTGTGACCAGGATCACTCCGGCGCTGAACAGGGCGGGGAATATGAGGCCCTGCGGGGCGTCGCCGGTGAGCAATCCTGTGCGGGTGAGCCATTCGCTGCCGAGCACGACGGCAAGGCCAGCGAGGGCGGCGGCGGCGATCATGAAGGGAGAGTTGAAGTTGTGGGTGAAGAAGTAGCCGAAGATGATCCCCGGCAGGATCGAATGGCTAATCGCGTCGACCAGCATCGAGTTGCGTCGGAGCACCACGAATGCGCCGGGGAGCGCGCAGGCCAAGGCGGTGACCACCGCAAGGAGCATAGTGCCGAGAACGAAGCTCATGGGTGTCTTCCTTCTATGAGGAGTTCGCGTTTGAGGATTGTGCGTGCACGCGCGCGTGAGACGGCGCGGGTGAGGATGCTGCGCCGGGGCGAGAACAGCAGCGAGAGGAGGAAGATCGCGAACAGCGTGATCACGATGAGCGGGCCGGTTGGCACCTTGCCGAGCACGATCGATAGGTAGGCTCCGGTACCGCTGCCGACCGCGCCGAACACGGCGGACAGGGCGACCATGCCCGGTAGGGTGCGCGTCCACTGACGGGCCGCGGCCGGTGGGGTGACGACGAACGCGACCATGAGCACGAGGCCGACGGCCTTCACGCCGATCACGGTGGCGATCACGATCGTGGTGAACATGAGCGTGTCGATCGTGCGTGCCCGGAACCCGAGCACCGTGGAGTGATCCGGGTCGAAGGTGCGCAGCGCGAACTCCTTCCAGAACACCAGCATCAGGGCGAGGGCGAGGGCGCCCACGGTGATGCTCGTGGTGAGGTCGGCGATCGTGATCACGGAGGCATTCCCGAAGAGGTAGTCCTGGATGCCGCCCTTGCCCGGGAAGGCTCCGTTCGCGATGATCCGCATGAGCAGCATGCCGCTGCCGAAGAAGACCGTGAGCGACACGGCCATCGCGGTGTCGATGCGGATCTTTGAGACCCGGGTCACGCCGTTGGCGAAGAGCACCGCGAGGGTTCCGACGATGACCGCGCCGATGATCAGCGCGATCATGTTGCGGCCGTCCGCGCCCAGCACGACGACCGCGGTCAGGAACGCGAGGAGCGTGCCGGGCAGCGCGGCATGGGAGATCACGTCGCTGATGAGCGACTGCTTGCGCAGATAGGCGAAGGATCCGAGCGCGCCTGCGACGAGCCCGATGGTCATGGTGCCGAAGAGCACCATCCGGTAGGTGTGGTTCCCGAGGAACTCGATCAGAGTCACGACGCGAACTCCAGGAACGCATCATCACCTGCGGTGACTTCGTACGCGGTGCGGATGTTCTCGCGCGTGAACGATTCGTCGGCCGGTCCCGAAGCGACGACACGGCGGTTCAGCAGGGTGACATGGTCGCAGTAGTCGCGCACGGTGGCGAGGTCATGGTGCACGATCACCACCGTCTTGCCCTGCTCCCTGAGAGTGTGCAGCACGGAGACGATGGCCTGCTGACTCTTCGCATCGATGCCCTGGAACGGCTCGTCCATGAAGTACAGATCCGGGGCCTGCACCAGCGTGCGGGCGAGGAACACGCGCTGCCGCTGCCCTCCAGAGAGCTCCCCGATCTGACGGGACGCGAGATCCGGGATCCCGGTCTGCTCCAGGGCCGCGACCGCACGGGCTCGCTCGCGCTTTCCGGGGCGGCGGATCCAGCCGAGGGAGCCGTAGGTGCCCATTGTGACCACATCGAGCACGGTGGTCGGGAAGTCCCAGTCGACGCTGGTCGATTGCGGCATGTAGCCGACCCGTTTCCGCGTGCGTGCGAGGGGCTGCCCGAAGAACTCGGAAGTGCCGGTCAGCGGCTTCACGAGGCCCAGCATGGCCTTAATGAGCGTCGATTTCCCGGCTCCGTTCGGGCCGACGATCCCCATCACCACCCCCTGGGGCACCGTGAAGTCCACGCTTCGCAGCACCGGCTCGGCATGATAGGCGACCGAAAGGCTACGGGTGCGGCAGGCAGGGATTGCGCGTTCTTCGAGTAAATTCGTTCCAGTGCGGGATTCGTGTGTATCGCTCAGGTGTGTCACGTTCTACTCTCCAGTTGTCTTCAGTGCTTCCGCAACAGCACGGGCGTTGTGCGAGAACGCGCCGACATAGGTGTTTACAGGAGCCTCCGCACCCAAAGAGTCCGCAAACAGTTCCTCACTGGACACCTCGACCTGCCACCCGAGTGACCGGACGGCCTCTTTCAGGCTCGTGATGGCCTGGGGATTGGCCTGATTATCCTGGAAAATCACCGGCACCGCGTTGTCGGCAATGAGCTGTGCAAGCTCCGACAGCTCACCGGCGCTGAGCTTCGCCTCGGTCGAGACGAAGTCGGTGGCATACACCTCGAGGTTGAAGGTCTGTCCGAAGTAGTTGAATGCGTCGTGCCCGGTGATCAGGATGCGCGGCGCGATCTTCCCGTCGCCCAGCAATTCGTGGGCCTCCGCAACGGCCGCATCGATCTGGTTAAGGTAGGCGTTGGCGTTTGCTTGGTACTTGTCCGCGTTCTCAGGGTCGGTCTCCCCGAATTTGTCAGCGACGTATTCCACCACGAGCGACCATGCTTCGGGGCTGTTCCAGACGTGTGGATCATGCAGCGGGTTTCCCTGATCGTCGGTTTCGGGCCAGTCAAGGAGGAGGCTGTCCGGGAGTCGGTCACCGACGGCGAGCTGCCGGTCGCCGAGACTGGTGAGCATGTCCGTCATCTGTGCTTCGAGATGCAAACCGTTCCAAAACACCAGATCTGAGTTCTGGATTGTCTCGATGTCCTTCGTTGACGGCTGATATGTGTGCGGGTCCCCACCAGGGCCGACCATCGTCGTGACCTCGGCATCGGGCGCGATGTTCGCCACCGCGTCGGCGAGATATCCGGTGGTCGCGTACACCTTGAGCGGGTCGCCATCCCCGCGCGGCGCGGGGACACCGGGGTTCGCACAGGAGGTGAGACTGAGTGCGGCGATCGCCGTGAACGCGATTCCGTTGAGGAACTTCCGGGTGATCTTCAAAAGAGGCAGCCTTCCTGTATCAGTGGGTGTCGGGGAGAATGGAACCAGGGCGGAAGCCAGGATGCTCCTGGCCTGCCGAGGCCGCGTGCCTGGTGAGTGCCGTAGTGAGGGCCTCGTGAGCGTCCCAGATCTCACGCGGAATATCGGGCAGGCTCGCGAGGTGTGCCTGTCGATGCTGCACTTCCTCAATCCACCGCTTCGTGTCGATTTGTAGGAGCCGCTCGAGATCCTCAGCGGGAATGTCGAGGCCGGTGAGATCGAGCTCCTCCGCCGTAGGAATGACACCTACTGGAGTGGGCCGCCCGTGGACGTCCCCGTTCCGGTAGCGGAAGAGCCAGTTCAGGGCGCGGAGGTTCTCGCGGTAACCGGGCCAGAGGTAATGGCCGTCCTCGGGGTCGCGTTGGAACCAGTTGACGTGCGCGAATACCGGCAGCTCCCGCGCCTGCCGGAGAACACTCAACCAGTGCTGGGCATAGCGTCCCTCGGAGTAAGAGAAGAACGGCCGCATCGACATCGGGTCGTATCTGAGCTGACCGTCAACGCCTTCCGCTGCGAACGTCGCCTCCGCTCCCAGGGTGAGGCCGTCGTAGACGCCGACTGCCGGGTCGTCGATAGCGCGTATCAGGGGTTCGCGGTCGCGAGTGCGTCCCCCGAAGATGATCGCGTCGACCACAACACCCGCGGGGTCTGCTGCATCGGCGGCGAGATTCGGGACCTGAGGGAGCGGGATCGTGAACCGGCTATTCGGGTGCGCCCACGGAGCGTCCTGCTGGTCGGGGCCCCGGTCGGCGATCGAGGCCCCGGTCCAGTCGAGCCAGCCCTCGAGCTCCGCGGGCGGGTGCGGGGTGAGGCCCTCCCACCACACGTCGCCGGTCAGGTGATTGTAGGCGGTGTTGGTGAAGATCGTGCCGGACCCCTCCGCGATCGCGGCCATCGCGGTCGGGTTTGTGTGCTCGTTCGTATCTTTCGCGACTCCGAACGCGCCATTCTCGGGGTTGATCGCCCGCAAGCGGCCCTCGTCGTCGATCCACAACCAGGCGATATCGTCGCCGTAGAAGTCGACCCGGTACCTATCCCCGAGCGTGTCCGGCGGCAATGTCATCGCGAGGTTGGTCTTACCCGATGCGCTTGGGAACCCGCCGCAGACGTGAGTGGTGACACCGGTTTCGAGGTCACGGATGCCTAACAGGAGGAACTGTTCGGCGAGGAACTTGCCCGAGATGTAGCCGTCATAGGAGACCTGGCGGAGGCCATGAGCGATCTTCCCGAGGAGTGCGTTGCCGCCGTAGGCGGAGCCGTAATGGAGGATCGTGCGCTCGTCGGCGATGGTCGCGAACAGGCGCGCGTCCTCCGGCGTGCCGTGCATGAGCGTGTCGGGATCGCCGGTAACCTGCACGCCACGGACGAAGAAGTTCGGGTCAGTGAGCCCGTCGAAGTGTTCGAGGCCTACGCGGGCCATGCGGATCATCTGCAGCACGACCGTGCGATCGTCCGTCAGCTCCACGCCAGCTGCGTAGGCCGCAAGCGGGGTGCCGGGCGGTGCCATCAGGTAGGGGACGACGTACATCGTCTTCCCGCGAGATGCGCCGCGCATCCGCTCGACGATGAGCGGCTTCACCTCGTTTGTGGACTGCCAGTTGTTATAGCGGCCGCGGTCAGCGGGATCCGAGGTCGCGACAACCGTGCGCTCCTCGGAGCGGGCGGTGTCCTTCGGATGGGATCTCGCGTAGTAGCGGCCCTCACCTGCGGGCAGGAATTCACCGGAGGTGAGGGCTTCGCCGAGAAGCCGAGGGTCATCGATAGCCGAGACGAGCTCGATTCTGTCGGGCTCGGTAATTCC
Organism: Leucobacter sp. GX0328; assembly: GCF_053567315.1. Taxonomy (NCBI): domain Bacteria; kingdom Bacillati; phylum Actinomycetota; class Actinomycetes; order Micrococcales; family Microbacteriaceae; genus Leucobacter; species Leucobacter sp. GX0328. The sequence continues at coordinate 1,058,919 of NZ_JBSGPC010000001.1, read as the reverse complement.
GGCCCACTCCTCCACGAATGCGCGGATGCTCTCGTTCTGAATCTCGACAGGAATCTGGATCCGCGTTGGATCGCTCATGGCACAACCTCACTCATTCTCAGTAGGCCGGTCTCGGCCCGCGTGGACTGGTGATGCGCCCTGCCCGCACTCCACCATGGTCAGCGCGTCTAACTCTAATGTTCGGCTACCCGTAGTTGCAAACATGGGCGTGTCGTAGTCCCGCACTCGAAGATCGTGCTAACACTAGATCTAGTGAGGCAAGGGCCAGCGCCTACTACATGTTGGGTTCTTGACTGAGATGGGAGTGATGCGCGCATGAGTGTGAAGCACCGATTTCCGGGGCATGCCGACCGGGAAGTTCGGGTGCTCGAAGGCCAGGAGTCACCCGACCTGTTGTTCTTCTCGAGCGTGTCGGAGAACACCAGGCGATTCGTTGAGCGACTTGATCGTGACGCGGCACGGATCCCGCTACGGCCCCGACTCGACGGCATGATCCGGGTAACCCGCCCGTTCGTGCTCGTCCTCCCGACGTACGGCGGGGGCGAGCAGTCGGGAGCGGTGCCGAAGCAGGTGATCCAGTTCCTGAACGACCCTGCCAATCGGGCCTTGATTCGCGGTGTCATCACCGCGGGGAACACGAACTTCGGCGAGCATTATTGCCTCGCCGGGCCCGTCATCTCCGCCAAGTGTCGGGTGCCCGAGTTGTATCGCTTCGAGCTCCTCGGCACTGACCGCGACGTCGCCCGTGTGAACGAGGGGCTCCCCGAGTTCTGGGCGCACCCGACCACCCTGCTGAACGAGAAGGAAATCGCATGACCATCACCGCACCACCCAACACCGACACCACCCCGGCTCCCCCGAAGCGTGCCAGGGTCGGCGAGCGCAAGGACTACCACGCCCTGAATGCGCAGCTGAACCTGTTCGCACTGGACGGGTCGATTCAGTTCGACAAGGATCGTGAGGCCGCAGACGCTTACCTCGCGCAGCAGGTCGCCCCGAACACCAGGCGGTTCGGTTCCGTGTGGGAACGACTGGAGTGGCTGATCGAGCGCGACTACTACGAAGAGGCGTACCTGCGCGCCTATGATGCGGATTTCGTGGCGTTGCTGCACGAGCGGGCTTCGTGCTTCGGGCACCGTTTCCAGACGTTCCTCGGCGCTTTCAAGTTCTTCACTTCCTACGCTTTGAAGACCTTCGACGGTGGCAGCTACCTGGAGGGCTTCGAGGAGCGTGTCGTCGCAACGGCACTTTTCCTCGGACAGGGCGATGCGGAGCTCGCCGCGCGCCTTGTCGACGAGATGCTGTCGGGTCGGTTCCAGCCGGCGACCCCGACGTTCCTGAACGCGGGCAAGGCGCAGCGCGGCGAGCTCGTGTCCTGCTTCCTGCTGCGTCTCGAGGACAACCTCGAATCGATCGGCCGCAGTGTGAACTCCGCCCTGCAGCTCTCCAAGCGCGGCGGCGGAGTGGCTCTGCTGCTCACGAACCTCCGCGAGACGGGCGCCCCGATCAAGCAGATCGAGAATCAGGCCTCCGGCGTGGTGCCGGTGATGAAGATCCTCGAAGACAGCTTCAGCTATGCGAACCAGCTCGGCGCCCGGCAGGGCGCGGGCGCGGCGTACCTGCACGCGCACCACCCCGACATCATGCGGTTCCTCGACACGAAGCGTGAGAACGCCGATGAGAAGATCCGCATCAAGACCCTCTCGCTCGGGGTCGTGATCCCGGACATCACCTTCGAGCTGGCGAAGCAGAACCGCGAGATGCACCTCTTCAGCCCCTACGACGTGCTGCGCGAGACCGGCATCCCGCTGTCGGATCATTCGGTGACCGACCGATACGAGGAATTCGTCGCGAACCCGCGCATCCGCAAGACCACGATCAGCGCCCGCGAGTTCTTCAAAACCCTCGCGGAACTGCAGTTTGAGTCCGGCTACCCGTATGTGCTGTTCGAGGACACCGTGAACCGTGCGAAACCGCTTCAGGGGTGGGTGAACATGTCGAACCTGTGCTCCGAGATCCTCCAGGTCAACACCCCCTCCACCTACGATGCGGCGATCGGCTACGCGGAAGTCGGACAGGATATCTCCTGCAACCTCGGCTCGCTGAACATTGCCGAGGCAATGGCTTCCCCCGATTTCGGGGCGACGGTGGAGACGGCGGTGCGGGCGCTCACGAGCGTGTCGGATCAGACCGATGTCGACGCGGTGCCCTCAATCGCAGCCGGAAACGCAGCGTCGCATGCGATCGGGCTCGGGCAGATGAACCTGCACGGCTATCTTGCCTCCCAGCGCATCCACTACGGCAGCGAGGAGGGTATCGACTTCACCGACGCCTACTTCCGTGCTGTCGCCTACCATGCGCTGCGCGCCTCGAACCGGCTCGCGCTAGAACACGGCGAAGCCTTCGCGGGATTCGATCAGAGCGACTACGCCGACGGCACCTATTTCGACCGCTACATCGCAGAGGAATGGCGGCCCGCCACCGAGCGCGTGCGCGAACTCTTCACAGCCGCCGGGATCGCGCTGCCGAGCGTCGCCGACTGGGAGGCACTACGGGCTTCAATCCGAGAGCACGGCATCTACAACGCCTACCTGCAGGCGGTGCCGCCGACCGGGTCGATCAGCTACGTCAACCATTCGACAGCATCGATCCACCCGATCGCGGCAAAGATCGAGATCCGCAAAGAAGGCAAGCTCGGCCGCGTCTACTACCCAGCCCCGCACATGACCGACGACAACCTTGAGTTCTTCGAGGACGCCTACGAAATCGGCCCCGAGAAGATCATCGACACCTACGCCGCCGCCACCCAGCACGTTGACCAAGGCCTCTCGCTGACGCTGTTTTTCAAGGACACCGCCACGACCAGAGACATCAACAAGGCGCAGATCTATGCCTGGCGCAAGGGCATCAAGACGCTCTACTACATCCGCTTGCGCCAGCCCGCCCTCGAGGGAACAGAGATCGAGGGCTGCGTCTCCTGCGCCCTCTGACCCCACCCGACCTCACTCAGAAAGACCAGCAACATGACCCACTCCCTCGCGTTCGACCGTTCGCTCACCGAGCTCTCCGTCACCCCGCCCGCCTACCGCCACGACCCCGCAGCACGCTTGCGCCCGATCAACTGGAACCGCGTCGGCGACGACAAAGACCTCGAGGTGTGGAACCGGCTCACCGCGAACTTCTGGCTCCCCGAGAAAGTGCCGCTCTCGAACGACATCCCCGCCTGGCAGAAGATGAGCCAGGAAGAGCGCACGCTCACGATGCGCGTCTTCACCGGCCTCACCATGCTCGACACCGTGCAGGCCACGGTCGGTGAGATCTGCCAGATCCAGGACGCCCGCACCGAGCATGAGGAAGCCGTCTACACGAACATCGCGTTCATGCAGTCCGTCCACGCCCGCTCCTACTCCTCCGTGTTCTCGACACTCACCTCGACCCCAGAGATCGACGACGCATACCGGTGGGCCGTCGGCAACGACCTGCTGCAGGAGCGCTGCAAGAAAGTGCTGCAGCACTACTTCGGCCCGGATCCGCTGAAGCGCAAGGTGTCGTCGACGCTCCTGTCATCGTTGCTGCTCTACGCCGGCTTCTATCTGCCGTTGCACTTCTCGGTGCACGCCACGCTCACGAACACGGCCGACATGATCCGGCTGATCCTGCGCGACAAGGCCGTGCACGGCTACTACTCCGGGTACAAATATCAGCGCGGCCTCCAAACGCATTCGCAGGCCGAGCAGCAGGAGATGCGCGACTTCACCTTCGCCCTGCTCGAAGAGTTGTACGAATTGGAACTGCAGTATTCGGGTGAACTATACGAACCGCTCGGGCTCATGGACGACGTCGCAGTGTTCGTGCGCTATAACGCGAACAAGGCGCTCATGAACCTCGGCTACCCAGCACGGTTCACACCCGAGGAGACAGAGGTAAACCCGGAGATCCTCGCCGCGCTTTCCCCGGGCAGCGATGAGAATCATGACTTCTTCAGCGGCTCGGGATCAAGCTACGTCATGGGAATGGGAGAGGACACCACGGATGCCGACTGGGATTTCTGAGCCTGCTTCTGAGCCGATGCCAGGCCCGGACGAGGGCGCCTGGCTTGAGACGATCGCACTGTTCGAGGCGATCCGAGAAGGCGACCAGCCCGCCGCGCTGAGGCTGCTCGGAACCAGCTCGAATCGTTACGCGGTGATCGGCGGGTTGCTGTCGATGCTCAGCATCTTCCTCCGCGCCGAAGACGCAACAGACCGGGCAAAACTCGACCGCTTCATCGAGGCCTCGCACCGTGCCGGAACCCCACCGGCATTCGGAGCGCGACCATTCCTGCCGCCCTTCGGCTCCTGAGCAGTCGCGACGCATCGACGATAAAGACCAACGGAAGAGAGCAACACCCATGACCAAGAAGATCAGTGTGATCATCGGGAGCCTGCGCCGCGGCTCCTTCGCCCGGAAGATCGCGGAGAACGTCCTGCCCATGTTCCCCGAGGTCTACGAGGCACGAATCGTGGAGATCCGCGATCTCCCCCTCTACGACTTCGACTACGACGACCCCAACGTCGCACACAAGCCAGTACCTCCCGAATACACCGCCTTTCGCGAGACGATCACGGCATCCGACGGCGTCCTCTTCCTCACGCCGGAGAACAACCGCACTATCCCGGCCTGTCTGAAGAACGCCATCGATGTTGGTTCCAAACCCAATGGCGACGTGGCGTGGAGAGGTCTACCGGTCGGGATCATCAGCCACTCCGTCGGACGCATGGGCGGCTACTCCTCGCAGAAGAACCTCCGCCTCGCGCTGTCCTACTTCGACATGCCGACAGTCGGGCAACCGGAAGTCTTCCTCTCTCAGTCGCCGGAACTCTTCAACGGCGGGGATGAGATCGTGCGCGAGCCGACGATCGATTTCCTGCAGAGCTACATCGACCAGCTCGTGCAGTTAGTCGACTCGCACGGTGCTCGACGGTAGATTCAAAGCGCTGGCCGACCCGACCAGGCGAAGAATAATCGAGCTCCTCGTCACCGGGCCACGCACGGTTCTCGACATCGCCGACGAGTTCAGCATCTCGAGACCCGCGATATCGCAGCACCTGAGAACTCTGACCCTGAGCGGCTTCCTAACTGTCGAACCCTACGGCATTCGCCGCCTGTACTACCTCAACCGGGAAGCGCTCCGAGCGCCCGCGGGCTGGCTGAAAATGCAAATGGAAAGATCCGAGCTAGAAGAGGAGACGTAAGTGAGGACGCCGCATATAGGCAGATTCCGTGCCTTACATTGTCTTGACCTGGAGCCGGGCGCTGTCAAGTCTTCCACGCAGCAAAAAGTGCTAACGAAAGTGCTAAGCAGCCTGCAGGTCGGGGTATCGCGATGGAGTTATCCACAGGTCACATGCCTTAGATCGTTGATTTTATGCGGCTGAACGCCCGATGTTGGTTCGCTGCGCGAGGGGGTCGAGGTCAGTTCAAGTCCCCCCTCGCGCACGAGAGAAAATGGGTGAGGCCCCTGCAGATGCAGGGGCCTCACCCATTTCGCGTTCGTGCGGTGTGAACCCGTGATCGATCGCGTGTCCGCGGCGGGATCCGGGGTCGATGTGATGGACTCTGAGAACCGGCCGAAACCGCAGAACGGGCGGTACGGATGCGTGAGGGGATGAGGATGTTCGGACTCCGGCGACCGGGCGGCAGACGCGAAGACGGGCGCTTCTGCGATGTCGGTGTTCCGGAATTGGCCGAGCCGGAGCATGTACGACTCCGCGTGCTCGACTACAACCAGTCGCTCGACGTCGAGATCCATGCGCCCGGCGGTGCGCCCTACCGCGGCACGACCCGTTCGGGGACCCGGCCGTTCAGCACGAGCGGCCTGGTGGTCGGCTTCTTCGCACCAGGAATCATCGACCGCGCGACTCCGGCACGGATCCTCTTGCTCGAGCCCCCGTGCGGCCCGGACCTGCCGCTGGTCGGCCCGGAGCAGCAGCAGGTCCGGGACGCGCGAGACCTCCGCACAGCGGCACTGCTGCACCGGTACCCCGTGCCGAGCACGGCAAAGCTGTTCGAACGCATGCAGCCCACGGCGTCTGCGACCCATCCGCTCTGGGATGCGCTCCGGTTCCGGATGGGCCTGATGACCACACCGGAAGCACGGGCCGTGCTCGAGCTGATCCGCGCGGACGGCAACGCGTGGGACGAGGCCAGGACCGCAGTGAACCCCGCCTGGCACCTTCTCGGCTCGGACTTCTTCACACCGCAAGCCGAGTGCCTCAGCCAGCTCGCGCGGGTCGCTCCCGGAGGGCGCGATATCGATGAGCAGCCGCTGATGACGATCGGCCTGGCGGTGCTGCTGCGCGAATTGCGGCCGGATGCCGTCGACCCGGAGCCCTTCGCCAGACTCGTGCAGCCCTTCATCGACGTGTGCGGCCAGATCGACGAGCGCCGAGTCGGCGGTCCGTAACCTTCCGTCGGTCATCACGGCGTGAGCGCGAGGCCCGGCCGAACGGGTGCCGACTGCCTCGTCGTGCGTTCAGCTCGGAGACTGCTCCGGGGCCTCGGGGTATTTCTCGAGGGCGTCGGGGTCGCGCGGCCCGTCGGGGTCGACTTCGAGCAGCACGTCGATCCCTGTCGAGTGACCGGTCTCGCCATCGTGGATCACCACCACGGTGCCGCCGAGCACGGGGGCGTCCTCGCGCGGCACGCACAGCTCGTCGGTCACCGACCGGGCTCCCGCGGAAGCGGGGACCGCAGCGGTCACGGCGAACACGGCATCGCCATCCTCGCAGGTTCGCCTCCAGTCGAGCGCCGCGACCTGCGCAATGGTGCGGGTGCCGTGATGTCGGAGGTGCTCGCGCCGCAGGTGCCGCGCGTACCGACGATGCAGAGACCGGGCGAATGCGCGCAGAGCGAGCAGGCCCGACATGAGCAGCAGCACGCCGAGGGCGGTGATGCCCAGCGCGATCAGCGGCTGCATGAATCCCGGGCCCGCCACCAGCAGGCCGAGCCCGCTGCCCAGGAGCCCCGCGATGGCGCCGGCGGCAGTGGGCGCCCCGCCTCGCTCCGACCACGGCTCGGAGGTGTCGAGGAAGAGCGCGACCCCGATGCCGAGGAAAACCGCCCCCAGGATCACCGTCACCGTCACGGCCTCGGGCACCGCCGGCCAGCGGGCGTCGAAGAGGTGCGTCAGCACGGGGTCGGGGTGCAGCGGGCAGACGCGGCCTCCGCCGGGCGAGTCGGAGTAGCACTGCGGGTCCATCACGGGCAGCCCCGCCGCCGCGAACATGAACGCCGCGATCGCCCACAGCGAGAAGACGGCGACGACCCGACGCAGCAGGTGCGCCCAGCCGTCGTCGGGCGTCGGAAGGGTGCTCATTCGGCCTCCCAGGAGTACTCGACGCTCATCACGATCACCGTCACCTCGTGGTCGGCGTCGCTGAAGACGAGGCGAATATCGGGCGGGAAGGCATCGGTCTGGATGCGTTCGGCGTACCCGCGGCCGCTGAAGTCCCAAGTGAGCGTCTGCTCGCCCGCCACGGGGCGCGTGTCCGGTGCGACGGTGAGCGTCTCCTCGGTCAGCGGGTTCACGACGTGCAGCCGTGCCTCCAGCACCGATTCGGGCTCGCCCTCGAGCGTGACCCGAGCCTCGACATGCGCCTGATCGGCGGGGTCGCCGCCGATCTCCGTGATGGTGTCGATCTCGTCGACGACGATGCTCGTGCCGGCGAGTTCGAAGCGCTCATCGCGCTGACAGGTGAGGGGCTGCGAGCTCGTGTCGCAATCGGTCACCCGATCAGGGATCACGCCGCATCCAGTGACGCCGAGGAGCGCCGCGAGCACGAGGGGCGCGGTGGACGCGCGGCGGCGAACGTCTGTGCTCATGATTCTCCTCGCATCGATCCCGGTCGACCCGGATCGGGCCCGTATGGCTGGTCGTCCACCATACGGGAAGCGTGCGGGCGCGCTGCCAGGGGTGCCCGAGCCGGATCGCCCGGCCAGGGGAGGGTCTCGTGCTCGCGGGTCTCGGTCGCCATCGCTCTTCCGCTATCCCATCCACGCCGGCCAGGCGACGAGCCCGCGGTCGCCGATCGTGACCCGCCTGAGGCCGTCTTCCGTCGCAATGACCAGCACGCTCTTGCGGTTCTCGCCGCGCATCAGCAGCACGACCTTCCCCGAGGGGGCGACGAGCACCTGCTGCAGGCTCGTCACGTCCGCGAGCTCGGCGACCACCCGGTCGTCGACGATGACCCGCACCGTGCCGTAGTACTCGACCCGGAAGCCGTCGCCGGCGGGCTCGCCGGTCGCCGGATCGAGCACCGTGTCGAATCGCTCGCTGGTGATGCCGACCATCCCGTCGATCTCGGTGAGGTCGACGCCGTTCGGGCTGTCGCCGTACAGGTCGGTGCCCTCCCCGACGAGTTCGCCGATGTTCGCGAGCGTGCCTTGACCCGACTCGATGCTGCAGTCGCCCGTGGAGGTGCCGGGACCGCAGTCCAGGTCGCCCCAAGACGGATCGAAGCCGAACGCGCCTCGCTCGGTGGTGACGACGACCGTGCGGTCGGTGCCTCCCTCGACTGGGCGGTCAAACGAGGTCACCGCGACGGGGTAGCGCTCCCACACATCCGAATCGAGTTTCCTATCCCACAGGAGCGTGCCGTCGGTGAGCGAGATCGCCGCGGTCCGGGCCTGATAGACGGGCAGACCGTCGAGCTTGTACGGCACGAAGATGATCTCGCGGTTCGAGTCGTCGCCCGCGTCGGTGTCGTAATCCACGCCGATGCCGATACCGCTCGACGCCTGGGTGCTGGTGATCGTGGACCACCAGGTGAACCGGCCGACTCCGATGACGGCGAGCCCCACCAGCACGGGCACCACGGTGTATGCGATGAGTATCCGCGTCTCCTTCTGCTCGTATCGGGGCGTCGCCCCGTTCGAATCACCCTCGGACGCCACTGGATCGGATTCGGCGAAGCGGTAGGCCGTATCGGGGCCGAAGAACGGAGATCCCGGGGCGGGCTCGGGGAACCGGCCCTCGTTGCTGTCCCAGCCCCAGAGGCTGCTGACGCCCTTCCGCCACACGTCGTCGTGCTTCTCCGTCAGAAACACGACAGTCCTCGCGTACTGCGGATCCCGATAGGCGTACACCTCGACCGTGCTGCCCACCGGAAGCAGTTCGACGCTCTGCTCCGCGATCTCGTCGGCCAGCGTGGCCGTCTGCAATTCGCCGTCGGCTGTTCGGTACTCGACTGTGGTGCTGCGGTTGTCGGAGTGATCGCCCCAGAGGCGGTGCTCGACGACGATACCGGTCCGCGGTGTCCGGTCGAGCGGAGGCAACATGCGGCGTCGGTGGATGACCATGCCCCGCATGAGGTAGGCGAAGGCGCCGAGACAGGGGAGCACGATCCACACCCACCAGGTCGCCGTGAAGAACGATTTCACCGGGCCGCCGATGAACGCGATGACCACGACGATGATCAGGATCACCACGATGGTGCCGATGCCCCAGGCTGCGGGCGATGGTTTCGAGCTCATGATGCGAACCTCCATTCGGAGCCCTCGCCGAGGAATGGCGAATCGAGCCCGAACACCCGAAGGAATGCTCGAGCCAACGGTGTTTCGCGTGTCTCCGTCATCATGCCTCCTCGGTGGCCCGGGGTTCAGAACCGGTTCCCCATCCGGCTGAGGATCACGGCCGCCTTGTTCCCGAGCTGATCGGGCGCGTATTGCACGCGCATCCGCTGCCCGGTCGTGATCTCCCCGGCGATGGTGTCGCTGGACCAGCGCGTGTTGCCCTCCCGGTCGGTGAACTTCACCGTGACCTTCGTGACCCGCTGGTAGTTGATCGAGTAGCTGCGAGCACGGGTGACGACGCCGGTGGCGACGATGCGGGAGCGTGCCGCCGACTTCCGTACGGCGTCGTTGCGCTGCGAACGCCGACGCAGCAGGATCGACACGATGATCGCGATCACGCCGCCGACGGCGAACACGACGAACTGCAGATGCCACCACTCCAGACCGTCGGGCGACACCGCGCCCCCGGCCACGGCGCCCACTCCGAGTGCGATGAACAGACCCCCGAGCGGCCACACGACGTACCGCGAATCCACGTCATCCGGGGTGCCGAACGCGATGAGGAACGCCCCGCCCAGCAGCAGCGGTAGCGGCAGGATCGTCAAGAACACGCACCACTCGGGCAGCAGGGAGGCTTCACCGGCCATCACGTGGAACATGCTCACCGCTGCTGTCACGAGCGACAGCGCGATCAGGGCGTAGGCGAGGGTGCGGCGCGTGGAATCCCGGTTCCACCAGCGGGACTGCGGATCGATGAGACTCATGTTGGGGATTCCTCTCCGGTGCTGCGTGCTCTGCTTTTCTGCTCGCGATCGGGCCAGCCGGCGAACTGCTCTTCCGCGAACTTCGCCCGGGCGACCCAGTGCTCGGTGTACTCGTCGCTCATGATCCGTACCCCCTCGGCCGGTACGGGAAGGGGGATCCGGGCCCGCGGTCGACCGGCCCCGAGTTCCCGCCGAGGCCGTAGAGGCCGTCGACGTTGTAGCCGCAACGCCACACGTCGTCATGCGCTTCGGTGAGCACCACCCGCGTCGTATCGGGCGAGTACGGGTAGATCTGCCAGACGCTTCCGAGCGCGAAGCGGTCGAGCCAGGAGTCGTCGATCACGTCGGCGAGGTACCGCTGCCGGGTTTCGCCATCGGTGACGACGTACTCGACCTTCACGTTCGGGTCAGCCGTCTCGGAAGCGCTGGTGTCGTATACCCCCACGACCGTCGCGGGGTACGCGCGGCTCCGATCGATGAGCGGGATCGGTTCGTCCTGGGTGCGGATCGCGTGCCGGATGAGCACGGTCATGCCGATCACGAACAGCACGCCGAGGGCGATGAGCACCCAGTGGATCCAGGTCATGACGACTCCTTCCGCCCGGGGCGCTGCCCTCGCTTGTCCGGCCGGCCGACGAGGAGCACGTCGTCGAATGCATCGGCGTCGAGCGTATTGTGGCGGAACCGGACGCGGCTGCCGACGCAGCGGTCGAGCCGGCCGCCCTCGAGGTGCACCCTGCGGCGCAGAACCGTCCCGTCGGGCAGGAGTGCGCTGATCCGCAGATCCCACGACTCATGGTCGTCGCCGCCTCCCGGGAGCTCGATCGCCCGCTCCACCGTGCCCACTGCGACCCGGCCGTCGGCGAAGCACGCCGTCTGCCGCTGCCGGGTGGCGACCAGAAGCGCTGCCAGCCCGCACGTGAGCACTCCGAGTGCGACACCCCAGATCCACCAGTACAGATGCGGCCGGTCGACATTACCTGCGACCGACCAGATACCGACCACGATCGTGGCGACCACGGCCAGGCAGCACAGCGCCCCACCGACCAGCAGAATCAACATGCCGAGGGTCTCGATCGTCGCCCATCGCCGGATGCGCGCCCGCGTCTCGGGCGTACGAGCCATGGCGAGCCACCCCCGGGTCTCGTCGTCGCTCGAGAGCAGGCTCTGCAGGTTCACGCTCGTGAACGGGCCCATCATGCGGCCCTCGCGGCTCTCCGGCGCAGTTTCGCCCTGATCTTCCGCAGTTTCCTCGGCACCGGCACGGGGGTGACGATCACTTCATCCTCACCGGTGCTCTCGTCGTTCCCGGAAGCGCTGCCGCGGGGCTCGGTGACGATGATCCACTGGTTCTCGACGGCCGATCCGGCCATCGCCGAGATCGGCAGGTGGAGGAAGAAGTACCCGCCTGTCGCCTGCTCCCCGAACAGCGCCTCCGACGAGACCGGCCCCGAGCCCGACTTCGGCAGCCCCACCGCGCGCAGCCACTGCTCGAACGCCTCGTGGATCCAGGCCGCCCGCCGGTAGTCGAGCCGGTGGTCGAGCGCGATGTAGGTCGCCCAGCCGCTGGTCTCGCCGTCGTCGTAATCCACCGAGGTGCGGTGGATCGAGTGCGGGACGCCGTGCTCGAAGATCCATGCGTTCTCCGCGCTCAGCTCTTTCCAGACGCTGAAGCGCAGCAGCAGCACCCCGACTGCCACGAGCAGCCAGACGCTCGCCCCGACCCAGAAGAGCCAGATCATCCACGTCGGCCAGCTGTCCACGCTCTGGCCGTTGATGGAGATGCTGACGTGCGAGCCGGTGGGGTCGGTGATCGTCTGCTGGATCAGGAGACCGAACGCGGCGAGCGGCAGCACCACCCAGAACACCGGAGCAGTGATGAGCTCGACACGACGGGAGTCCTCGCTGCCCGCCCACACGGCGACCTCGTCGACGGACTCCGGGCGGGGAACGTCCACGGGGCGCGCGACCCCACGGACGCGGCTCGCGACGACACCGGCCCACAGCCCGGGATACCTCGGCCCATCGACGGGCGGAGGACTCGCTGAGTCCTCCGCCGTGCGGAATCCGCCGTGCCGCATCACCCAGATGAAACGGATGACCCCCCAGGCCACGAAGCCCCCGATGACGACCCAGCCGACCCAGTGCATGTCGTTCGAGTTCATGTCCATGATCGCCCTCCCGTCGTTCTCGGGAGCGCCGAGCGCCTGGTCGGCACTGCTTCGCGTGGTGTTCGGGAGCGGCGGGTGCCGTTCCGTCGACGAGCACCGGTGACGCCCCTCTCGTCTGCAACAGTGTCGCATGCGGCGTGCTCCCGATCACAGGAACGGCCGGCCATCGGTCGACGATCCGCGAGCCGTCACCGGCCGGTCGATCCTGCTACCTGGGCTGGCAGATCTCAGTTCGTAAGGCCCCCGATCTGTGATCGGGAAGGGCCGAGCGCCGCCTAGCTTCGTGAGCACCGGCTGCCGCAGGAGCGGCTGGACAGAACGAGAAACAAGAGGTGCATCATGTTCGGATCGACCACTGCCACTCCCATTCGCATCGGTGCTTCCCGTGCACTCGCAGGTCTGGCGCTCGGCGCGAGCCTCGGCCTGCTCCTCGTGGGCTGCAGCGGCTCCGACGCCCCGGCGAAGACGCCCGAATCATCGGGCACGGAGCCGTCGGGGGCTTCGGAGCAGGATCAGGGCGCTGCCGACGCCGGTTCGACTTCGGCGGGCACGGCGGAGACGAGTGTGACGGTCGACGGCAAGGCGGTCGACATCGCCGACCCGACGACGGTGTGCCATGAGGCCGACGGCATGCTGACGATCGCCGTCGGCGCGGCCGGCGGTACCGAGGGCATCGGCGCCGTGCTGTCGGGCGGCGATGCTCCCCAGGTGACGAGCGTCGCGCTCGGCTCGGTGGACGGCACCGTGATGGGGTGGGCCGAAGGTGCTCCCGGTGAGGCATCGGCGACCAAGCAGGGCAGCACCTACACGATCACCGGCAGCATGATGGCGGTCGACGCCGCGAACCCCGCTGCGCCCGCCGAGAAGCCGTTCGAGATGCGGATCACCTGCCCCTGACTCCCGGGTGCGGAGGCCTGGGGACGTTCCCCTCGCCTCCGCATCGTGCGGGCGACCGCATGCTCACGCGGACGCGGACGCGCGCATGATTCCTCGCGGCGGCGCCCGGCGATCGGTTAGTCTGCAATGGTGACAGGCGCCGGGAACAGGGGGTAGTAGCCGTGCGCGAGATCGGGTGCGACCCAGCCGGAGCACGACCGGTGAACGTGTCGCGGGCGCAGGCGCTCGGCGAGGCGTGGGCCGAGCTCGGCCCGGAGGTCGCCGTGCTCGCGAACGCTTCGGGTCGCCCGCTCGCCCGCACTGTCAAGCTCATCCTCGATCCGCTGGTGATCCGCCCGCAGCAGCACCCCCGGCTGGCCACGGGGTCGCTGAGCACCGACGCCGCGGCCGAACTCCGGGCACGGATCGGCGACGCGCGATCCGACCTCATCGCCACCGCGGCCTGGTACCGCGAAGTCAAAGCGGCACGTCGTCGGGTACGCGTCACCGTCGGGAACCCTCAAGACCTCTACTTCCAGCGCTGCTTCGAATCGGCACGCACGCACGGCGACCCCGCGGTGCTGGACCCGGCGGTGCGGGCCGCGATCGCGGAGGAGATCGTGCACGAGTCGGCCCCGACCGACGACGAGCTCACGAGCGGGCGACTGCTGGCCTTCGCACGGGATCCCGCACGCTCGGGAAGCCTCGTCGCCGAGCTCGAGGAGGCGTGGGCCGTGGCGGCACGATCCCGTTCTCGCGCGACCGCCCCGCAGCCGGCCCCGGAACGGCTGCGCGCGGCCCTCGACGGGTCGTCCCAGGACTTCGACGCGCTCGTCGCATCGGACGCGGGGTCGGCGCGCGGGGCGGGGCTCTTCGCACCGGGTGCCGCAGCGGAGATCGGGCTGACCGACCGGGAGGTTCTCGAGATGCCGTGCATCGGCACGAACGCGTCGAAGCGCGGCATGCCGAAGCCGTTCGACCGCTCGATCGCGGAGCGTCTCTTCGCAGCCCTGCCCTCGCTCGTCGGCGTCTCCTCCGCCGACGACCTGCCCCGGCTCTGCATCGACGAGGTGCACCGCGCCGCCGCTGCCTGGCAGCTCGCGGACGAGCGCAGCAGAGTCACGATGGCGCTCGGCGCCGAGGCGAGCAGCGCCCTGCTCGACGGCGCCGATGATGCCTCCGGTGCGCTGACCGGTACGGTACCGGTGCCGACCCGCACGCACGCGAGGCTCAGCGCGCGATGGCGGCGGGAGGCCTACGTGCGGCGTGCGAGGCGGTTGCCCGGCTCAGTCGCCCCCGGCACGGTCGCCGATGTCGCCGACATCCGCGGAGCCTACGTGCGACGGCTCTGGGTGCGACTGCACGGCCGGGAGCTCCGTGAGCAGCCGGTCGCGGCCGAAGAACTCGAGGGCACGTTCGACGGAGTGCTGCGCTCGGTCGTGCTCGACCATCGGCACCGCCTCAAGCGTGCCATCGAGCGCGACCTCGGGGGAGCGGCATGACTTCTGTCGCAGGCCTGTCTCCCTACCGCACCGCGGTCGTGGAGACGACGCGCGGTGTCTTCAGCTGGGATGCGCTGGCGGTCGACGCCCCCGATCCCGCGCCCGCGGTCGGACCTTCGGGCGGCCCCGACTGCTCCGATGGAGAGCTGCGGGCCCTGCGTCGGCTCGCGTGGCTCGCCTGGGCCGAGGCCTGGTGGCCCGCCGGCCGGCGCATCGCACCGCTCTCGAAAGCGCTGCTGCGCGGCGAGATCGCCGTGGCGACGGCGGCAGTGTCGCACTTGCTCGACGATGAGGATGCCGTCGAACGGGCGCTGGATGACGCGGTCGCGGCGCGTGCGGCCGCCGGTCTGCGGGCTCTCGTGCGGCATGAGGCGCTCGCCCCCGCGGCCCGAGCACTCCTCGCGCAATTGGCAGGCCTAGCGGAAGACTGGGGAGTGGAACTCGACCCGACCGGCTTCACCGGGGCCGACCTCGTCGAGGAGCCGGAGGCTGTGCAGGCACCGCCCGAACCGGAGGGCTGGGCGCTCGCCGCAGGGTCGAGCCGTGCGGGGCCGGGGGCAGGGCAGGGCGGGACCGGGTCGCCGGTCGTCGAAGGCCGGTCGCCGATCCCGTGGGACGGTCTGCCGAGCGGCGTGCTCGACGCGGAAGCCGAGGCGGAGTGGGAGATCACCGAGGCCGGCGGTGCGATGCGGCTGCGGGTGAGTGCGGCGGCAGCGCCCCGGGTCGTGTTCCCGATCGTCGAGCCCCGTGCGCACGCGGACCTGAGGGCGGTCTACGGCGAAGCGGCGCTCGGCGTCGCGGCCCCGATGCGCCTGATCGGCGACGTGTACGCGGCCGAGGCCCCGCTGCCGGTCGCGGCGATGCTGCTGCCGCCGTCGCAGCGAGGGGTGCGAGTCGGCGATGCGCGATACCGGAAGGCGGTAGCAGGGGGCGGCGATGACCCGGGGGCCGACGCGTTCGTCGCCGCGGCGCTCGAGCTCATCGCATTCGCAGAGGCGCGCCTGCGTCGTGCCCCTCTCCGTTCCGATGAGGGCACGGCTTCCGTCGCTGAGCGCGCGGCCGCTTTCGCCGGATCGCCGAGCCCGGGGGAGACCGCATGAGCGATGCTGCGGAGCCGTGGGATGCGGTGCCGGGAGCCGTGCGCGGCGTCAAACGGGTCTCGGAGCGCTGGCTGCCGGTGCGGGAGCTCGTGAACAACGGGGCGATGGCGCTGAACGACGGAATGGTGTCGCGGGGCATGCGGCTGCTGCGCGACGCGATCGCGGCGACCGAGGGCGTCGAACAGGGGGATGGTGCTGGGCGGCGCGAGGCGACCGACGACGAGGCGCAGCGGCTCGACCTGCGCGCCCGGGCATTCGCGAACCTCGCGGGTGCCGAGGAATGGCAGAGCGATCAGAGGGGCGCACTGCGCAGCTACGACTGCGCGCTGTCCGCGGCCGAGGCGTGCGTCGCTCTCGCCGCAGACGACTACGGCACGCGTACGGTGATCGCGAACGTCTACGTATCGCGCGCGGGCACGCTCTCCCAGCTCGGCCGCATGGATGAGGCGTTCGCGTCGACGTCGCAGGCCGAGGCCCTGCTCGACGAGCTGGGCCCGGCCGGGGGCCTGGCCTCTGACGAGGTCGTCGCCCAGAACCTCGGCGTCCTGCGATTCCAGGTGCACAATATCCGTTCGACGCTGTTCATCATGACCGGCCGCTTCGAGGAGGCCGAAGCGGAGGCGAATCGCGCGATCGCCGCCGCGATGGCTGCTGACCCGGCGCTGGCCGGCCATGCGTATACGAACCTCGGGGTCATCGCGCAGCGTACGGGCGATCCTGCGCGCGCGGAGGAGTATCTGCGGCTCTCCTCCGAGCTGCAATCGGGGGCGCCCGCCGGTGACGCGGCGTCGCGTCAGCTCGCTGTCGCGAACCTGGCACGCGCGGCGTTCGGCGCCGGGCGCTTCGCAGAGGCGCGCGAGCGGTTCACGGAGGCCGAACGGCTCGCGCTCGACGCCGACCTGCCCATGCAGGCGGCCGCGGCGCGCACCGGCGTCGCCGCCGTACTGCTGAAGGAGGGGCGCGTCGGCAAGGCTGTGGCCGAGCTGCAGCGCCTGGCCGAGCGGCTCGACCGGGCCGGGGCGGCCGAGCAGCTGCGCGAGGTGCACCAGTTCATCGGCGACGCCGAATCGATGCGCGGCCGGTACGGACGCGCCGAGGAGCGGTACGCGATCGCGCGCGAGCTGACCCGTACCGTGCACGAGCGCTGCCGGGTCGATCTGCGCCGCGCGGAGATGCATGCGGAGTGGGCGGGGGAATCGCCGCTGCTGCGTTCCCGGGTCGCCCGACTGGAGCAGGCGCGGGATCTCGCGGTGCCGGTGCTGCTCGCGACCGAGGCGCTCCGCGAGGGGTTCGTGCAGGGCGCCACCCGCGAGCGCTGGGTCGCGCAGGTCGCGGCTCCCGCTCGCGAGCTCGCCTTCCGCCTCGCGATGACCCTGCACGATGCGCAGCTGCTGGGCGAGCTCGTGGAGCACGAGTCCGCGACAGCGACGCTGCGATCGGCCGACTCACCGCCCGCGACGGCGAGGGAACCCGAATCGCCGAGCCCCGACCTCATCGGGGAGCTGCTCGCCTTCGCGCCCGCCGAGCCCGATGCGAGCGGTGAGGATCCGCCGTCGGAGCTGCCGCTCGCCGCCGGGCATCGCGCATTCTTCGGCGGCACGGCCGATGGGGTGCGTTTCGCTGCTCCACCGCGGGTGATCGCAGCACCGGGCGGCGGCCCGGTGCTGATGCGCTGGGCGGCCGTCGCCGAGGCCGAGTACGGCGTTCGCGTGTACTCCGACATCGCGGTGGCCTCGTGGTGAGAGGTGCTGCGTGAAACGGATCGTGCTCAAGAACTGGCGTGACAAGCGGTGGATCACTGCGCAGCCCCCGGGTGTCCGCAGCGATGGGAGCGAGGTGCTCGCGGGCCTGGACGCGCATCTCTCGCCCTCCGGCCCGGTATCCGGGGCGGGAGGCGCAGTCGGCCGTCCCGTCGTGCGCCTGCGGTACGTCGACGCCGAACTCCTCTACGCGAGCTGGGTGTGGGATCACCAGGCGGACGAACCGCGGCTGACGGTGTTCGAGCGCGCCGACGTCGATGCGGCGCTCGGCCGCCTCGCACGCGCGCTCCCGACGCCGCTTCCGGGAGAGACCGGGGCGCAGGCGCTCGAGCGGGCCATCGGGTCGGGCGAACTGCTCGACCCCGTGCGTGAGCTGGAGCTGGCGCATGAGCTCACCGGAGCGCTCCTGCCCGTCGTGCTCGGCCTCGAGCTCAACCGGCTCGAAGCGCTCGGGCTGCGACCTGTGCTGCGGGTGCAGGCGTCGCCGTCGACCGCGCAGGTGCCTTGGGAACTGCTCGGCGCCGACGGGCACGAGCGCGCTCTCGACATGATGGACGTCGCCATGCTGCTGCCGGCGTCGATCCGCAACGATCCCGAGCGCACGGTCTCGCCCTGGACCCCGGATGGCCCGGTCGTCGGGGTGCTCGACCCGGCGGTGCCGGGCTACGCGAGTAGCAGCGATCTCGGGAGCGTGCTCGGCCCCGTCGCGGATGGGTCGCCGCTCTCCGATCGGGTCGGCGAGCTCGGCGCACGCCTGCGGCCCCGCCCCGCGCACCCGCCCGAGGCCTTCCGCCGCACCGATCTCGACCGGCTCGAACTCGCGCGGCTGCTCGGCGACGCCGGTGCGGTGGAGAACGGCGGATCGACCGCGTCGCGGCTGCTGTACGTCGGTCACGTGACCGGATCGACGCACGCGCTCGACGCCCGTCTGCACCTCGCCGACGATGCGGAGACCCCGGGCCGGGCCGACCTGCTCGGTGCGCACCGGCCGTACAGCGCGGCCGATATCGCGGTGGGCGCCCCGGGCCTCGAACCCCTCCACGC
The DNA here is from genome assembly GCF_053567315.1 of Leucobacter sp. GX0328. Classification (NCBI taxonomy): domain Bacteria; kingdom Bacillati; phylum Actinomycetota; class Actinomycetes; order Micrococcales; family Microbacteriaceae; genus Leucobacter; species Leucobacter sp. GX0328. The sequence continues at coordinate 1,040,150 of NZ_JBSGPC010000001.1, read as the reverse complement.
GCCGAACCGCGTCGCGCTCGTCGCGTGCGACTCCGGAGGCGACCTGCGCTTCGCCGAGCCCACCGGACTCGTCGCAGCGTTCGCTCACCGCGGGGCGGAGTACGTGACGGCGACTCGCTGGACGCTGCCGACCGACGCGGGCCTCGCTCGGTTCGGGCTCGGCGACCGTGCCGCGGGAGTGCTCGCCGATGCCGTGCTCGCGGTCGACGCGGCGCACGACGCACCGGATCCCGTCGTCGCGCTCGCCGCGTGGCAGCGCCGGCAGCGGGAGCGCTGGAGCGAGACGGGAGACCCCCGGTATTCGCCGATCGTGTGGGGCGCCTTCATGACGGCGTGGTCGCCGGAGCGCCCTTCCCTGAGCATCCCGTGCGCGCAGAACGATACCGGGTGATCGATCGGCGGAGATGGGACTGGATCGGGGCACTGTCTGGTGGCTCGGAGGGAAGTATCGCTCCAGTCTTGGCAAGTTATCTTGCGGCAAGTAAACTTGTGACATGGAATCAGCCCCGCTCATCCTTGACAGTGCCCATCGGCACGGTGTTGCGGATGCGGCGATGCTCCATGCGCTCCGCTACCCAGTCCGGCACTTCGTGCAAGACGATGCGATGACTATGTTCATCGGCCCCGACGAGACCGGCACTCTGGTCGAAGTCGGGGTCATCGAATGGCACGGTGTGATCGCGATCGCACACGCGATGCGTCCGGCCCGACCCAAATACTTGAGGTGAACATCATGGCTCCACGCTCTATCGAAGACATCAAGGCACGTGCCGACGAGTTTGCGGATGCGTTCGAGAACTACGACCCGAAGCCCGGCGACGCAGACGCTCCGTTGCCCCCGGTGATGGCGGTCAAGCTCGCTGCCTGGCGGCGAGACGCCGCTGAACGAGAACTCGCTGAAGCGGTGCGCATCGCCCGCGAACAGCGACTCTCCTGGCGCGAGGTGGGCGAAGCGATCGGTACCAGCGGTGAGGCCGCACGCCAGCGCTACGCCAGTGCGTGACTGACCACGGATGGGTGATTTTGTGCTGCTTGACTCGTCGTTCTGCCCGGGGTGCTCGCAGGACCTGGTGCTGCTTCTCTGTGGGTGAGGGTCGACGGCGGTGTCGTCTTTGGCCTTGATCTGCGCTGAAGTATCTCGTCGAGGTTCAGCTCGGCGCAGAGCGCCAGCTTGGCCTGCCAAAGCCTGACGGTGGGTGTCCCGGGGGCAGGACACCCACCGTTGCAGGCGGTTAGATTCGCACCTTGTTGGCCGTGAGAACGATCTCGTCGCCCGCATGAATCTGGGCTGCGTACTCGCTCAGCTCCGGGTCTGTCAGGTCACCATCGTGCTGCTGGAAGATGCGACGCAGCGCGGGCTTAATCTCTTCAACCGGTCGGCCCTTGTAGCGATCTGCGAGATTCTTCAGGTCTCGTGTATACCCTGCGGCCATATCGTTTACCACCAACTGGAATTCATTCTCCAAGAGGCGCTTGAGCTCTCGATCGTTCCACTGAATCTTCATTGTAATTTGCTCCTTCTCCGGCTTGCCGGAGTCGATAGGAAGCATGACCGTGACGAATGCAGGCGGGGAAATGTGGGGCTGCCGCGGATCCCGGCAGCCCCACGGACGCTATCCCTTTCCTAGGGTTGAGCCAGTCTTCGATTTTGCAGACTTGCTCGACTTGGGCGACTGCAAAGTCTTCCCTGCCGTGCTCAGTGCCTTCTTCGACGGCTTTCCAGATCCTCTAGCTTTCGCCATGATGATCATCCTTCCTGTTTCGAAAGTAGGCCGTTGCGTGCATAGCGCTCGCAAAAGAGGCATATGGCCTCTAGAGTCGATATGTCCGCCAAGACAACCGGCCCCGTCCTACAGCAGTCAGAAACCTGACCAGGTAGGTCGGGGCTTCTTGCTGCATGCACAACGGTAGCCGACATCGCAGACATTTACGCAGTTGAATAATTCCAGGTCAGAAGTGTGTTGTGGACAAACCGGCACTCCTATGCGGGGAGCTCCAATCGCATCGCAACGTGATTTATGCTCCGACCAGGCTCGAAAGTATGTTCGATAATTACACAGCTGTGATTCATCCCGGTATGAAACTGTGGATAACTTCGAAGCGTTGCTGTCAAAATAGTTATCCACAGGTGCCATTTGCGGCTCCATCGCTGCCGACTCGGTCAGGTGAAAAGCTAATAATGCCTACTATGCAGCGTTCAAGCGGTGCGTGTCAGGGGGGCAGATCCTCGAATTTCTTGTGAAGACTAAGCCTCGTCCGCCACGACAAGCACGCTCGTCAGGGGGATCTCGTTCCGCCACCGCTCAGGTAGCTTTGCGTAGTTCTCGATCACGAGGCTCACGACGTCTTCACCACTGAGGAGGCGCAGGCCGGGGCGCTGCTGTTCGATCATTCTTGCGTCTTTGCTGTAGGTTCCCAGAGTTACGAATAGCGAATGTTCTCCGGGGCCTTGAGTGCCGACGAGTCGGTGGACATCAGGAGAGCCGACGGTGCCGGTGAGGTGTTTGCATTGCACCTTAATCTGCGGTGGTTCTACCCCGAGCGGGTCTCGGTGTGCAACAACGTCGACGCCCCCGTCCTGGGAGTACTGGGTGACGCGTGCCTGATAGCCGAGCGCGCGAAGCAGTGCTGCCGTGAACTCCTCGAACTCACGGTGGGTGATGTTCTTATGGAGCGTCTCAAGTACGAAGTCGCGGGTGTGCCGATCGATGCGCGATGCGCGTGGCTCGTCGCTGACTGCATCGTCACTCTCGCGCACAGCTACTTGGTCAACGGCAATCGTTACGGCATCTATGGATGCGTCATCCGATGTGAGCGCCGCAAGGAACTCCTTGTAGTGGCTACGCACGCGGAACACGGTGATGGCCGAGCCGATCTCGTACAGAGCGCTCTGCGAGAAGACGGTTCGCGGGATGCCGACTTTCTTCCATTCGACCGCATGGCGGTGACGGTGCGTTGGGGCATCGGCGACATACTCGTACGCTCCAGTGATCACACCGATGTTGATGGTTGAGTCGGGTTTATAGGGGGCGATCACGGTGTCGCCGACGCGTATCTCGTCACGAAACCGGAAGAGTACGCCGGCCTGGTTCGCAATCGAGCGCTGCTTCGCGTTCGGCTCCTGCTCTGCGAGCACCTGCTTGATTCCGTTGCGGCCGTGAGGGATATGGCGAAGGTCGCCGACATTATCCCAGCCGAGACTGACGAACGCATCGTCAATGAGTTCGGTGGTCAACGTGTCATTGTGGATGCCCCAGACGTTCATGCTGGCCTTTCGAGAGAAGCGGTTTTCTGAGTCTATGAGGTAAGACGAGGAAAGTTGAGGCGGCCGGAAGTAATCGCTCCGTGGGCTTGGGGGACCCGCCGCGCAGTTGTGCGGGCCGACCGGTGCGTCCGGTCTACGGTGAGAAGGACGCCCGCGAAACGACCCGACCGGAAGGCCCCGAAAGAGATGCGCATCATTCCCGCCGCCCGCCCGAAGATCCGAGCCGCCCTCGCGGTCTCGGCGCTGCTGACCCTCGGCCTGGCACTCACGGCATGCGGTGATGATGCCGAGGAGCCGACGCCGACAGCCGCACCCGAAGCGCCGTCCACGGAGGTCATCGAGCTCGCCCCGTTCACCGACGAGGGCGAGCTCGCCGCAGGGTGGTCGCTCGACGAGTCCGCGCTCGCCGGCGGCGGGTCGGTCTCCGCCGAGTACTGCGGCCCCTCCGAGCACGGCGCCGGTGAGAACACGGTCTCCTGCGGATCGAGCGCCGACGCGACCTCCGCCTGCTGGCTCACGGAGCGCAGCACCCAGATCGCCTGCCTCGACGAGGCGCTGCCTGAGGAGCAGGCGCTCCGGCTGATCCCGCTGAGCGGGCCGGCCCCGGCCGAGACCGCGGCGGCGGAGGATCCGATGCCGTTGTGGCTCGAGCTCGAGGACGGGTCCGTGTTCGCCTCGGTGAATGGCGGGGCGTTCATGCCGCCGGAGGGCTACCTGGTCGCGTACACCGTCATCGACGGCGGTGACGCGTTCGAGGAGATCGTCGTGCCCGACGACGACTCGGCGCCCGTCATCGATACGAGCGGAGACCAGTGGAGCGTCACCGTCGGCGTCGATGGCGAGCAGGACGTGGAGACGCGGAAGGTCGAGCGCGCCTGGCTGCTCGCCGGTCGCACCGCACCGCAGCCCGTCGAAACGGGCGCGGCGGTTGTGAACGGAAGCTGGTGCGAGGCTCCGCAGAGCGAGAACGGATACGGGTGCGTGAGCGTGGCGCTGCCGAACTTCACGATCGAAGACCGGGGCGAGACCTGGCCGTTCACCTACGTCTCCGAGCCGGAGGCCGACGGCACGATTGTGCTCGACATGGAGGGTGCGCCCTTCGGCACCTACTATCCGGCGGGGGTGGCGATCCCTACGGAGGTGCTCATGGGCACCGCGGACATCCCCGACCAGGAGCGCATCTTCAGCGGTCAGAGCGGGATGCTGCTGATCCGCGCCTGAGGCGCACGTGCGCGAGGCCGTGGACGGCCTCAGGGCAGCGGGTGATCGCCCTTCACGACGAAGAAGGTGCCGCGGATCTCTCCGGCCAGCTTCGAGCGCTGACGCGCCCACTTGAAGGCCGCGAGCTCTTCGGGCGGGTTCATCCCGTCGCTGAGCTTGAACCCGACCGCGCGCTTGCCGCCCTCGGCCTTGGTCCACAGCACGTTCACGCCCAGACCGTCCTGGAAGTACAGGGTGGGCCAGAACAGCTCGTCGTCCTCGTAGACGAACACCTCGAGGATGGGGGAGGCGAGCTCGATGCCGCGCTCCTCGCGCAGGATCCGCTCGACCCACGCCACCACGTCGGCCCGCTCGGCAGGGGCAGCGGTGACGTAGTCCGACCGGTACTTGTTCGCGAAGTAGCGCGCCTCGTTCGCGCGCAGTCCCGCCAAGGCCGGGGCGACCGGCGAGGTCTCCAGCCCCTCCGGGGAGATGTCGGTGTAGCTCACATCGGTCATGATTCGGTCCTCTTCTCGTGAATGCGTATGCCTGAAGCGTATGCGCTCGCCCGTGCCGCGACTTCTCGATTCCTGACCGATCTCGGGCAGTCATCCGGCCGCATCCGCAGCGCTCACCGCCGCGAGCGACATCACGGCGTTCACCAGGGCGATGTGCGAGAGCGCCTGCGGGGTGTTGCCGGCGTGCCGGCCGCTCGAAGCCTCGACCTGCTCCGAGATCAGGCCGACATCGTTCTGCAGGGCGCAGAGCCGTTCGGCGAGGGCGCGGGCGTCATCCATCCGGCCCGAAAGCGCGTACTGGTCGACGAGCCAGAACGAGCAGGCGATGAACGGGTTCTCCGTCGTTCCGAGCCCGTCGCCGTCCTCGGTCTCGCGATAGCGGTGCAGCAGGCCCTCGTGCATGAGCGACTGCTCGATGCGTGCGACGGTGGCGAGCATGCGCGGGTCGTCGGCGCGGCAGAAGCCGGTGTTCGGGATCAGCAGCAGCGACGCGTCGACCTCATCGGAGCCGTAGGACTGGGTGAAGTAGCCGTCGGGGTGGACGCCCTCGCTCTCGATCTCGGCCCTGAGCCGACCGCGGGTGCGCTCCCACTCGGCGAGCGGCCCGTCGAAGCCGTGCTGCTGCACGCCGCGGATGGCGCAGTCGAGGCCCGCCCACATCATGATGCGGGAGTGCGTGAACTTGCGGGGCGTGCCGCGCATCTCCCAGATGCCCTGATCGGGCCGATCGAGATTGTCGATCAGGTAGCCGACGAGGGAGCGCTGCAGCGACCACGAATAGCCGGTCTCCGTAAGGCCGGCGTCGCGGGCGCGGCTGAGCGCGGTGAGGGTCTCGCCGATCACGTCGGCCTGGTACTGGCGGTATGCACCGTTGCCGATGCGTACCGGTGTCGAGTTCTCGTAGCCGGGCAGGCTCTCGAGGGTCCACTCGGCGAGATTCCGTTCGCCCGCGATGCCGTACATGATCTGCAGCTGGGCGGGGTCGCCGGCGATCGCGCGCAGCAGCCATTCGCGCCAGTGCTGGGCGATGTCGAGGAAGTCGTAGCGGATGAGGGTCTCGAGGGTGAGAGCCGCATCGCGCAGCCAGACGTAGCGATAATCCCAGTTGCGCGGGCCGCCGAACTCCTCGGGCAGCGAGGTGGTAGCAGCCGCGACGATCCCGCCGGTGTCGTAGTCGGTCAGCGCGCGCAGCACCAGCAGGGATCGCTTCACGGCTTCGGAGTGGAGGCCGTCGGCCGTGATGCGGTCGGCCCAGCGCCGCCACCAGGCGTCGGTGCGCTCGATCGCTTCATCGCAGTCGAGGGCCGCGGGCGGGGCGAAGTGGGAGGGGAACCAGGTCATCGAGAGGTCGACGCGCTCGCCGCCCGCCACCGCGACCCGACCGGCATGACGGTGGTCGGACGCCGTGAGCCGGGCGCCGCGGAAGATCAGCGAATCGGGGCCCGCCGTCGCGAGCAGCGCCGGCGATTCGTCGGTGCCGACCTGGCGCACCCAGGGGATCACGCGGGCGTAGTCGAAGCGCATCCTGAGCTGCTGCGCGAACTCGACCGTGCCGGTCACGCCGGTGATGCGACGCAGCAGGTCCGAGCGGCGGGCGAGGTCGCGGTGCCGATGGTCCATGGGCATCAGGTCGCGCACCTCGGCGACACCGGTGGCCGTCTCCCAGCGGGTGACGAGGGTGAACGTACCGTCTTCGTAGCGCCGGGTCGCGGTGGCATTCGGGTCGGTCGGCTGCAGGCTCCAGTGCCCGTGGCCGTCGTCGCCGAGGAGCGCTGCGAATACGGACGGCGAGTCGAAGCGGGGCACGCACAGCCAGTCGACGCTGCCGTCGCGCGAGACGAGGGCGGCCGAGCGGCAGTCGCCGATCAGTGCATAATCCTCTATCGGTTCGCTCACATCGCCTCCCGTCCGTGATCTCATTATCCGCCCGGAGGCTGCGCGATTACAGCGCGAGCGTCGCGGCCTCCTCGGCGAGCGCCTCGCGCACCGCGACGAGCGCGGGATTGCGCCCCGATGCTGCGCGGGCAGCCGTGAAGACGGTGCGCCGCGGGTCGCCCGGCAGCTCGATCGAGCGGGGGCGGGAGGCGGCGCCGGCGTGCACGAGGTCGGGAAGCAGGGCCGCGGCATTGCCCGATTCGATGAGGCGCAGATGCACCTGGAGGTCGGCCGACTCGTAGCGCACGTCGGGCTCGAACCCCGCCTGCCGGCAGGCCTGCTCGGCCCAGTGGCGCGTCGCCGCCCCCTGCGGCTCCATGACCCAGGGCAGTTCGGCGAGGTCGCTCACGCGGGTGACGGCGTCGAATGCGGCGTGGCCGGCGCCGAGGGGCGGCAGTCCGAGGCGGATCCGGTCGTGGACGAGCTGCACGCGGTCGAGGCCCGCGAAGTGCGGGGTCGAATGATCGGGGTAGTGCTCCGCGATGACGAGGTCGAAGCTGCGCGCCCGGGTCTCGTAGAGCGCCGCGCCCGGCTCGTACTGCACTGCCTCGACCCGGAGGCCGGGGTGCCGTTCGCGCAGCCGGCGCAGGGCGCCCGGCACGATCGCGAGCATGGCCGACTGGAAGGCGGCGATGCGCAGCGCGCCGGTGACCTCCGAGCGCAGCTCGAGCACGCGCGCCTCGGCGCGCTCGAGCCCGGCGAGCAGACCCTCCGCCTCTGCGGCGAGCGCCTCGCCCGCGGGGGTCAGCTCGAGGGTGCGCCCCGTGCGGCGCAAGAGGGGTACGCCCGCCTCCTGCTCGAGAATTTTCAGCTGCTGCGACACCGCCGACGGCGTGTAGCTCAGCGCCTCGGCGACCCGCGCGACGGTGCCGCGCGCGTGCAGCTCCCACAGCAGCCGAAGCCGCTTCATCTCCATCATGACTCGCGTCTCCCCTCATTCATGCAGTTCAGCTTCACATTACCCATCAGAAACAATCGCTTTACTTCACTGATCGGTCGTTGCAGCCTGGTGGCACAGCACGTTCCCCGGCGCAGGGCTCCTTCGCAGGCCCCGGAACCCGGGAGCACCGGCACTCGAAAGGCACCTCAATGACGACTGCTCGCCCCCAGGATCTCGCCGACGACGCCATCGCCCTGGTGCGGCGCTGGCTCGCCGAGGCCGCGGAGATCCCTGCCGATGCCTCTGCGGAGCGACTCGCGGGCGTTCTGCGCGACCCGAACGGCCTCGACTTCACGGTCGGCTTCGTCGACGGGGTCGTGCGCCCCGAAGACCTCGGCGTCGCCGCGAAGAAGCTGGGGCAGCTCGTACCGCTCACCCCGGAGTTCCTCCCCGCCCCCATGCGCGCGGCGATCGGCCTCGGCGGTGCGACCGCGAAGCTCATGCCCGGCGTCGTCGTGCCCATCGCCCGCAGGGTGCTGCGCGAAATGGTGGGCCACCTCATCATCGATGCGAGCGACGCGAAGCTCGGCCCCGCCATCGCGAAGATCAAGCGCAGCGGTGCCCGCCTCAACATCAACCTGCTCGGCGAAGCCATCCTCGGACAAGAGGAGGCGGAGCGGCGTATCGCCGGGACCCATCGACTGCTCGCCCGCCCCGATGTCGACTACGTCTCGATCAAGGTCTCATCGACCGTCGCCCCGCACAACCACTGGGCCTTCGACGAGGCGGCCCGGGGCATCGAGCAGCGCCTGCTGCCGCTCTTCGAACGCGCCGCCGCGGCCTCGCCGCAGAAGTTCATCAACCTCGACATGGAGGAGTACAAGGATCTCGACCTCACTCTCGAGGTGTTCACCCGCATCCTCGACCGCCCCGATTTCCTGCAGCTCGAAGCCGGCATCGTGCTGCAGGCGTACCTGCCCGATGCGCTCGCCGCGATGATGCACCTGCAGGAGTGGTCGGCCGCCCGTGTCGCCCGCGGCGGCGCCCCCATCAAGGTGCGTCTCGTGAAGGGCGCCAACCTGCCCATGGAGCTCGTCGACGCCGCCGTTCACGGTTGGCCGGCAGCCACCTGGGGCAGCAAGCAGGAGTCGGACACGAGCTACAAGGCCGTACTCGATTACGCCCTCACCCCCGAGCACGTGCGGAACGTACGGGTCGGCATCGCCGGCCACAACCTCTTCGACGTCGCCCTCGCCTGGCTGCTCGCGCAGGCGCGCGGGGTCGCCGGCCCGGGCACTGCGGGCCGGCCGGCGATCGAGTTCGAGATGCTCCTCGGCATGGCGACCGGGCAGGCCGAGGCCGTACGGCGCGAGGTCGGCTCACTGCTGCTCTACGTGCCCGTGGTGCATCCCGAGGAGTTCGACGTCGCGATCGCCTACCTCATCCGCCGTCTCGAAGAAGGCGCGAGCCACGAGAACTTCATGTCGGCCGTGTTCGAGCTCAGCGACGACGCGGCCCTCTTCGCGCGCGAGCAGCAGCGCTTCCTCGCCTCGCTCGACGCGCTCGGGGCGATCACCGCGGGCGGCGACCCAGCGGACTACGCGGTGCCGCCCGCCAACCGAGATCAGGATCGCGCCGCGTACGACGACGCGGGCGCCGAAGCGCGCATCGAAGCAAGCGTCGCTGCCGGGCGCGCAGGCGGGTTCGCGAACACCCCCGACAGCGACCCCGATCTCGCCGGCAACCGCGCCTGGGGGCGGGCCATCGCGGGCCGCATGGTCGGCTCGCGGCTCGGAGTCGACCTCGTCGCCGCAGCGCAGGTCGACTCCGCAGACGACCTCGACGCGATCATCGCCCGAGGCATCGCCGCCGCCGCCGCGTGGCAGGCGCTCGGCGCCGACGAGCGCGCCCGCATCCTGTACCGCGCAGGCGAGCAGCTCGAGAATCGCCGCGGCGCCCTGCTCGAAGTCATGGGCTCGGAGTGCGGCAAGACGCTCGACCAGGGCGACCCCGAGGTGTCGGAGGCCATCGACTTCGCCAACTACTACGCGATGCTCGGCCAGCAGCTCGATCGCGTGGACGGCGCCGCCTACCGGCCGCAGAAGCTCACCGCCGTCATCCCGCCGTGGAACTTCCCGGTCGCGATCCCTGCGGGGGGTGCGCTCGCCGCGCTCGCCGCGGGCTCCTCCGTCGTCATCAAGCCCGCCACCAACTCGGCGCGTTCGGGCGCGGTCATGGTCGAAGCGCTGTGGGAGGCGGGCGTGCCGCGCGACGTGCTGCAGCTCGTGCAGTTCGAGGATCGTGCACTCGGTTCGCAGCTCGTCGCCGACCCGCGCGTCGACCGGCTCATCCTCACCGGCGCCTACGAGACCGCGGTGGCGTTCCGCGAACTGCGGCGCGACCTGCCGATCCTCGCCGAGACGAGCGGCAAGAACGCCATCATCGTCACTCCGAACGCCGACCTCGACCTCGCGGCGAAAGACGTCGTGCAGTCGGCCTTCGGCCATGCCGGCCAGAAGTGCTCGGCGGCGTCCCTCGTCATCATGGTCGGGTCGGTCGCGACATCGAAGCGCTTCCGCGGGCAGCTGCTCGATGCCGTGCGATCCCTGGAGGTCGGCACCCCCGAGCACCTCGAGACCCAGATGGGCCCCATCATCACCGCGCCCGACGGCAAGCTGCTGCGCGGCCTCACGACTCTCGGCGAGGGCGAGACCTGGCTCGTCGAACCGCGCCCGATCGAGAGCGGCAGCCCGCTCGCGGCCGACCGGCGCGGCGGCAACAAGCTGTGGAGCCCGGGCGTGCGCGATGGGGTGCGGCGCGGCTCGGAGTACCACCTCACCGAGTACTTCGGCCCCATTCTCGGCCTGATGACCGCCGGCACCCTCGACGAGGCGATCGACATGGTCAACGAGATCGACTACGGCCTCACGAGCGGCCTGCACTCGCTCGACCGCGACGAGCTCGCGCGGTGGGCGGGCCGCATCGAGGCCGGCAACCTGTATGTCAACCGCGGCATCACGGGCGCGATCGTGCGCCGCCAGTCGTTCGGCGGCTGGAAGAAGTCGGCGATCGGTGCGGGCACGAAGGCCGGCGGGCCGAACTACCTGCATGGGCTCGGCGACTGGGTCGATGCCCCGGTCGCCGCCGAGCCCCGTGCCCCCCGCCCGGCCGCCGCCCCGCTCTTCGCCGCCGCCCAGCGCACGGGGATCACGGGCGAAGAGCTCGAGTGGCTGCGTGCGGCCCTCGGTTCGGACGCGACCGCCTGGGCCGAGGAGTTCGGGGCGGCCCGCGACGCCTCGCAGCTCGGCGTCGAGCGCAACCTGCTGCGCTACCTGCCGGTGCCGGTCGTGATCCGCGCAGCGGCCGATGCGACGGCCGTGCAGGTCGTGCGGGCGGTCGCGGCCGGCATCGCCGCCGGGGCGACCCCCGAGCTCAGCACGCCGGTCGCGCTGCCGCAGCCGATCATCGATGCGCTGAGGCTCGCCGCGGTCGAGGTGCACTTCGACGACGATGCCGCGTGGGCGGCGCGCGTCGCCTCGCTCGCGGCGCGGCAGGGCCCGCACGCCGGAGCGCGGGTACGCATCGTCGCGGGCGACTCGCGGGCTTCGGTCGTGGCGGGCGTGCACGCCGCTGCCGGCGGCAAGCCCGACGTGGCGGTGTACGGCGGCGAGGTCGTATCGGCCGGCCGCGTCGAAATGCTGCCGCACCTCCATGAACAGGCGGTCTCGATCACGGCGCACCGCTTCGGTACGCCGAACACGCTTTCGGACGGGCTGCTGTAGCCCGGTGCGCGGGCCGGTAGTCTCGACAGACCCGGCCCATCGGCCCGCTGGGGCCAGACAGGAAAGGATGATGATGTCCAACCAGGTGTATCTGTACATTGCGCTGGGGGTCTACTTCGCCGCGATGATCGCCATCGGCGTCTTCGCCGCGCGCAAGACGAGCGACCACGAGGATTACATGCTCGGCGGGCGCAACCTCCCGCCGTGGGTTGCGGCGCTCAGCGCCGGCGCCTCCGACATGTCGGGCTGGCTCATCATGGGTCTGCCGGGAGCCGTCTATGTCGCGGGCCTCATCGAGGGCTGGATCGCGGTCGGCCTCACCATCGGCGCCTACCTCAACTGGCGGCTCGTCGCCCCGAGGCTGCGCGCCTACACGCAGGTGTCGAAGAACTCGATCACGATCCCGAGCTTCTTCGAGAACCGCCTGCGCGACAGCACCCGCATCCTCCGCGTGGTGTCGAGCCTCGTCATCCTGGTGTTCTTCACCCTCTACATCTCGTCGGGCATGGTCGCCGGCGGCAAGTTCTTCGAGAGCGCGTTCGGCTCGAGCTACATGCTCGGCATGCTGCTCGTCACCGTCGTCACCCTCGCGTACACGATGTTCGGCGGGTTCCTCGGCGCCTCCCTCACGGACGTGGTGCAGGGCCTCATGCTCGTCATCGCCGTGGTCGTCGTGCCGGTGGCCGCCATCATCGCCGTCGGCGGCGTCGGCGAGGCGACCGAGCTGATCACCTCGCTGCGCCCCGAGCACTTCAACGTCTTCGGCGAGGCCGGGGCGACGAGCGTCACCATTCTCGGCATCGCCTCGGGCCTCGCCTGGGGTCTCGGTTACTTCGGCCAGCCGCACATCATCGTGCGGTTCATGGCGCTGCGGAAGCCCGCTGATGCGAAGGCGGGGCGCCGCATCGGCATCACCTGGCAGATCGTGTCGCTCGCGGGCGCGGTGCTCGCGGGGCTCATCGGCGTCGCCTATGTCGCGAAGAACGACATCGATCTCGCCGACCCCGAGACCGTGCTGCTCATGATGTCGCAGACGCTCCTGCACCCGCTCGTCTCGGGCCTCGTACTGGCCGCGGTGCTCGCCGCGATCATGAGCACCTTCTCGAGCCAGCTCATTGTCTGCTCGTCGGCCCTCGTCGAAGACCTCTACAAGGTCGTGCGCAAGACGCCACCGCCCGAGAAGACGCTCGTCGTGCTGGGGCGCGCCTGCGTGCTCGGCGTCGCGATCATCGCCGCGATTCTCGCGCTCGTGCCGAACGACACCGTGCTCGGGCTCGTGAGCTTCGCCTGGGCGGGCTTCGGCGCCGCCTTCGGGCCGATCGTGCTGCTGAGCCTGTACTGGCGCAAGCTCACCAACTGGGGCGCGCTCGCCGGCATGGTCACGGGTACCGCGACAGTCTTCATCTGGAAGGCATTCGAAACGGGCCTCTACGAGCTGCTGCCCGCGTTCATCGTCGCGACGGTCGTAGCCGTCGTCGTGAGCCTCGCGACCTACCGCCGCAACGATGAGATCGAACGGGAGTTCAGCGACACCGGCGCCATGGTCGTCGTGAGCTGAGCCGGTGCCCGCTCGTCGGCCGATACTCGGGCCCTGCGAACGCGGTGGTCGCCCTGAGCGAGGTCGCAGGCTAAGCGTCGACGCGGCGCGTCAGGCGCATCACGGGGATGGTGCGGTCGGTCATGCGCTCGTACTGCGCGAATCCCGGGCTCAGCGCCTTGAAGCCCTCCCAGGCGCGGTCGCGCTCTTCGCCGACGAGCTCCTCCGCGCACACCGCGAACTCGCCCCGGCCGGCGGCCTCGACGGTCGTATCGGGGTGCGCGAGCAGGTTGTGGTACCAGGCGGGGTTCTGGGGCGCGCCGCCCTTCGATGCGGCGATCAGCCAGGTGTTGTCGGTGTCCCGGATGCTCATGGACGGCGTGATGCGCTCCACGCCGCTCTTCGCGCCGGTGTGGTGCACGAGCAGCAGCGAGTCGCCGAAGCCGCCGACGTTGCCGTCGTTCGCACGGAACTCCGCGATGATGCCGTCGTTGAACTCCGAGAACTTGTTCGTCATGGTCGAGGGCTCCTATCCGTTGGGGTGCGTGCCTCGTCTGCTGCCTACAACAGCGGCGCGCCTGTGCACTATTCCCGAGCCGATGCTCCCCGGCCGATGCGTGCGGAACCCCCGTCGGCTTCGGGGGGAATGGAGTCGGCGGGGGTGGCTTCGCGCTAGATGAGCGCGGGGCTGGGGATGAGGTGCCCCATGCGCTCGCGCTTGGTCTCGAGGTACTGCCGATTGTGCGGGCCGACGCCGACCACGAGCCCGACGCGCTCGTCGACGTCGATGCCAGCGCCGGCGAGCTGCGCGACCTTGTCGGGGTTGTTGGTGAGCAGCCGCACCCGGCCGATGCCGAGGTCGTCCAGCATCTCGGCCGCGGCCCGGTAGTCGCGGGCGTCGGCGGGCAGGCCGAGCTCGAGATTCGCGGTGAGCGTGTCGGCGCCCGACTCCTGCAACCGGTATGCGCTGATCTTGTTCGCGAGCCCGATGCCTCGCCCCTCGTGCCCGCGCAGGTAGAGCACGACGCCGCCGTGCTCGTGGATCATCTCGAGCGCCGCCTGGAGCTGCGGCCCGCAGTCGCATTTCAGGGATCCGAATGCTTCTCCGGTGAGGCACTCGGAATGCACGCGCACGAGCGGCGCCTGCTCGCTCAGCGCGCCGTCCGCGATCAGGGCGAGGTGATCGACTCCTGCCGCCTCGTCGCGGTAGGCGATGGTGCGGAAGACGCCGTGGGCGGTCGGCAGCATCGCCACCGCCCGCCGTTCGACGGGCACCGGTCGCGGAGCGGCGGCGCCGAGGTCGGGGCGGTCGAGGGCCGGGGTCGCTGCGACCGCCGCGGCGTCTGCTGCGGCGAACGGCCGCTCGATGGTGTCGGGGTGCATGACTGATTCTTCCGGGGAGGGTTGGGGGAGTGGGGCGGGATCAGGCGCGGTGCGCGCGGCGGTCGAAGGCGAGCGCCGAGAGCGCGAGCGCCGAGACGAGGAGGCCGAAATCGCGGAGGGCGATGTCGAGGTAGCCGCCGACCGAGACCAGGCTGACGATGATGCCCGCGAGCCAGACGGCGACGAGCAGACCGCCGAAGCGGGGCACGATCGCGACGACGATGCCCGCGACGATCTCGATCGCGCCGACGATCATCATCGCGGTGCGCGCATCGCCGGGGATGAGGTCGTCCATCCACGGTGCCAGGTAGCGCTCCCAGTCATCGGTGAGCAGCCGCAGGTACTTGTCGAGCCCGAAGAGGATCGGCGCGACCGTGAAGACGGTGCGCAGCAGGAGAAAGGCGAGCCGGGCGCCTCCGTCGGCGAGTCCGGTCGAACCGTCGGTGCCGCGGGTGAGATGCGTGGTGGACATGGTGTGCTCCTCTGGACTGTCCGGTGCGATTTTCTAAATCGTATTTATTCGAACTTTAGAAGGAGGAGGTTTCTAAAGTCAAGTTATTCAAGCGTTAGAATGGGGGCATGACGACGACACGAGGGGTGACCGCGGTCGGAGCACTGGCCGATCCGATTCGGCGGAGCCTGTACGAGTACATCGCCGGGCGTCACGCACCCGTCACCCGCGATGAGGCCGCGGACGCGGTGCAGATCTCGCCCTCGAAAGCGAAGTTCCACCTCGACCGTCTCGAGAAGGAGGGGCTGCTCGAGGTCGAGCTGCGGCGTCTGAGCGGGCGCACCGGACCGGGGGCAGGGCGCCCGTCGAAGCTGTACCGCCGATCCGCCGAAGAGCTGCGGGTATCGCTGCCCGAGCGGCGCTACGACGTGGTCGGCGCCGTGCTCGCCGCCGCCGTCGAACAGGCCGCGGCGGGCGGCGACCTCGGTGCTCGGATCGACGAATCGGCGTACGCCCGCGGCGCCGCCGATGCGGCGGGAGCCGGGCGTACGCCGGACGGGACGGTGTCGGAGGTCGCGTCGCCCGATGGATCGCTCGCCGCCGCCGAACAGGTGCTCGCCCGCCTCGGCTACGAGCCCGAGGTGCAGGGCCGCGAATTGGTGCTGCACAACTGCCCCTTCGACGCGCTCGCCGACGAGCACCGCAGCCTCGTCTGCTCGATGAACCAGCGGTACGTGCAGGGCGTGCTCGACTCGGTCGGCGCGGACGGACTGCGATCGTGCCTCGCACCCTCGCCCGGCTACTGCTGCGTCGTCGCCCGCCCGACGCCTCCCGATCACGAGCACGATGACGGCCACGATGACGAGCGGTGAGCGGGCCGGCATCGCCTGGGGCTTCGCATGCGTCGCCCTCGGCGGCCTCGTCGCAGCGGTGACCGGACCGCTCGAGCTGGAGAAGGGCAGCTGGCTCGCCGCCTATCTCGTGCTCGTCGCGGGCCTCGCCCAGATCGTGCTCGCGGGGCAGCGCCAGTACTTCGACGCCGTCGCCGCGGGCACGACCGGCTTCCACCTGCGCGTCACGCTGTGGGCCGGCGGCAGCCTGCTCGTCATGGCGGGCTCGCTCGCGCACGCCCCGTTCGTAGTCGATGCCGGGGGAGCGGCCCTCGTCGTCGCGCTCGCCGCTGCACTGTGGAACGTGCGGAGCGCCAGTCGCCGCGGCCTCGCCCTGCTCGCGGGCGCGTTCTACGCCGTGCTGCTCGTGAGCATCCCCGTCGGGCTCGTGCTCGCGCACCTGCGCGCGTAGCGACCGCCGCCAGGCCGTATCACCGCCCCGGCCGGCCGTTCTCACCCCCGCTCGCGCCGAAATTTCGGCCGAGGCCCGTATTTCGGAGCCGGACGGGGCATTCCATCCGAAATACTGGTGTGAGCCGAAAGAAGGGCCGCATGCGGCGCCCGAAGGGAACACCACGATGACGAATGCGGCCGCGCAGCCCGAAGCCGTACTCGCGACCCGCGACCTCAGCAAGGAGTACGGGCCGGTGCGCGTCGTCTCGGGGCTCTCACTCGAGATCCATGCCGGGCGCATCCACGCCCTGCTCGGCGAGAACGGCGCAGGCAAATCCACCGTCATCAAGATGCTGTCGGGCCAGATCGCCCCGAGCGAGGGTTCGCTCCGCGTCGACGGCGAGGCGCGCGCGCCGCGATCCGTCCGTGAAGCGCAGGCCCTCGGCATCGTCGCGCTGCCCCAGGAGCTCACCCTCGTGCCCACGCTCGCGGCCGCCGAGAACATCTATCTCGGGATGCGGCGGCACGGATCGCGCGGGCTCGTGAACCGGCGCCGCCTCGACCGTGATGCGGCCGCCGAACTGCAGCGCCTCGGGCAGAGCATCCCCCTCGACGTGCCCGTCGGCGAGCTCTCGGCTGTGCAGCAGACCATGATCGCGCTCGCCCGGGCCCTCGCCCGCGACGCACGCGTGCTCATCCTCGACGAGCCCACGGCAGCCCTCACCGACACCGAGACCGAGCAGCTCTTCGCGGTGCTGCGCGCCCTGCGCGACCGGGGCACCGCCATCGTCTACGTCTCACACCGGCTCGAGGAGGTGTTCGCGCTCGCCGACACCGTGACGGTGATGCGCGGCGGCGCCCACGTCTGGACCAAGCCGGTCGCCGAGACCGGCGCCGATGACGCGGTCTCGGCGATGATCGGGCGCGAGCACGGGCAGGTCTTCCCGCCGCGCGCCGTCGAGGCCGGCGAAGCGCTGCTCGAGGTTCGGAGCCTGAGCGGACATACTCTGAACGATGTCGATCTGACGGTGCACCGCGGCCGCGTGCTCGGCGTCGCGGGGCTCGCGGGGTCGGGTCGCAGCGAACTGCTGAAGCTCATCGCGGGCGCCGAGCGGGCGCGTGCGGGTCGCGTGGTGCTCGACGGCGTCGACGTCACCTCGTACTCGATCGGGCGCAGCATGGACGCGGGCATCGCGCTCGTGCCCGAGGAGCGGCGCAGCCAGGGGCTCGTCATGACCGACTCGATCGAAGCGAACATCGCGCTCGCGAACCTCGGAGCGCTGAGCGCGCTCGGCCTCATGAGCCGCAGACGCGAGCGCGTCGCCGCCGAACTCCGGGTCGGCGAGCTGCAGATCCGGGCGACCTCCGTGCGCCAGCCCGTCGCCGAGCTCTCGGGCGGGAACCAGCAGAAGGTCGTGCTCGCCAAGTATCTCGAGCGCGCCCCGCGCGTGCTGCTGCTCGACGAACCCACGCGCGGCATCGACATCGGTACCAAAGCCGAGATCTACCAGCTGATCCGCGGCCTCGCAGGCCAGGGCGTCGCGGTCGTCGTGGTCTCGAGCGAGATCCCCGAACTGATCGGCCTCGCCGACGAGATCGCCGTGCTGCACGAGGGCGTCCTCACCGGCGTCGTCGCCGCGAGCGAATCCACCGAAGAATCCATCCTCCGCCTCTGCTACAGGAAGCCCGAATGACGCCCACGACCACCCCGACCGCCGCCGGGGCCGCGCGCCGCAGGGCGCTGCTGCCCGCCCGACTCGCCTCGTACGGCACGCTGCTCGGCCTCATCGGCCTCATCGCGTTGTTCGCGGCCCTGAAGCCCCAGGTCTTCCTCACCCCGCTCAACTTCACCAACATCCTCGAGCAGCTCGCCATCCTCGCGATGATCGCGATCGTGCAGACCGTCGTCATGGTCGTCGGAGACTTCGACCTCTCGGTCGGCACGCTCGCGAGCCTCGTCGGCGTGATCACCGCCCAGCTGCTCGTCGGCGGCGTCGACCCCGTCGCCGCCGTGCTCGTCGGTCTCGCGGCGGGCCTCGTCGCGGGCGCGATCAACGGATTCCTCGTCGCCTACCTCGGGCTCTCCGCCTTCATCGCGACGCTGGCCACGATGACCTCGTTCGCGGGCCTCGCGCTCTTCCTCTCCGACGGCACCACGGTGTTCGGTCTGCCCGATGCGTTCGTCTGGCTCGGTCAGGGGCGCCTCGGGCCGATCCCCGTGCCGGTGATCATCGCCGTGGTGCTCGCGCTCGTCATCTGGTTCGTGCTCGCGAAGACCGTGATCGGACGCAGCTGGTACGCGGTCGGCGGCAACGCCGAGGCGGCACGGCTCTCGGGCGTGAAGACGCGGTTCGTGCGCTTCTCGGCGTTCCTCGTTTCGGGCCTCGGTTCGGCCCTCGCCGGCATCGTGCTCACCGCGCGCCTCGCCTCGGGCCACCCGTCGGCCGCCGACCCGTTCATGCTCTCGTCGATCGCGGCCGTCTTCCTCGGCATCACCCTGTCGCGCGCGGGGCAGCCGACCGTCGGCGGTACCGCCGTCGGCCTCGGTATCGTCGGCGTGCTGAGCAACGGCCTGAACATCATGCAGGTGAACAGCTACGTGCAGCAGATCCTCACCGGCCTCATCATTGTGCTCGCGGTCAGCCTCAGCCGGCTGAGCCGGAAGCGGCGGTGACGCCGTGCTGATCGCGGGCCTCGACTTCGGCACTTCGGGCGTGAAGCTCGTGGCGGTCGACGGCGCCGGCGCAATCGTCGCCCGCGCCCAGGCCGACTACGGCACGACGACCGGCCCGGCCGGCGAATCGGAGCAGCGGCCCGAGGACTGGTGGGCGGCCGCCCGGGCGGTCGTCGCAGAGAGCGGCTGCGCCGGGCGCATCGACGCGCTCGGCCTGACGGGGCAGATGCAGGATCTGATCCCGGTCGCCGCAGCGCGGTCGCTGCGCCCCGCGCTGCTCTACTCGGACACCCGTGCGGGCGAACAGCACGCACGTCTGCGGGCGCAGCTGCCCGACTGGGAGGCCGCCACCGGCAACCAGCAGGACGTCACGAACGTCGCCGCGAAGATCGCGTGGCTCGCCGAGCACGAGCCCGGCACGCTCGAGAACGCGGAGCACCTGCTGTTCGGCGCCCCCGGCTACATCGCGTGGCGCGCCACGGGTCTCGCCGCCTGCGACGTCACCACCGCATCGACGACCGGCCTGCTCGATACGGCCGAGCGGCGCTGGTCGGGCGACGTCGTCGCCGCGGCCGGCGCGCGCACCGAGCAGTTGCCGGTTCTCGTCGGCGCCGCCGCGGACGCTGCGACTCCCGAGGCGCCCATCGGCGGGCTGCGGCCCGACGCCGCCGCCGAGCTCGGCCTCCGCACCGGCATCCCCGTGGTGCTCGCGATGGGAGACGCCGGGGCGACCACCGACGGCCTCGTCGGGTCGGCGCCGGGCGACGCCTACCTCTACCTCGGCACGACCGGCTGGCTCGCCGGGGTCACCCCGGCACCGCGCGACGGGGGCGGCGAACCTTCGCCCATCCATTCGCTCGTCTTGCCCGGTTGGCAGACCCGGCTGCGCATCGGCGCTGTGCAGTCGGCGGGGTCGACGGCCGACTGGGCGCGCCGCGCCTTCCTGCCCGGCCTCGGTTTCGCGGAGGTCGAAGCGCGGGTCGCCGAGCGCGTCGCCGACCCGGCCGCGGTCGCCGTGCGCCCGCTCTGCCTGCCCGGTCTATCGGGCGAGCGCACCCCGGTGCGCGATGGCGACTTCCGCGGCGCCTTCGTCGGCGTCCACGAACGCACCAGGCCGATGGACTTCTATCTCGGCGCCCTCACCGGGGTCGCGATGGGCCTGCGGCACGCGGCCGACGCGATGGGCATGGACCAGAGCCGCATCCCCCTCGTCGGCGGCGCCGCGGCGAGCCCGGCCTGGCGTCGCATTCTCGCGGACGTGTTCGACGCGACCATCGTGACCGGCGCGGCCGGGGCCGACGACCCGGCGGCGCACTCCGCCGTGCGCGCGGCCGCCGGCGCCCTGGGGGTCGCCTGCCCGGCCCCGCTCTTCGCCTTCGGGCGGCAGGCGCTCGGCCGGAACGCATCGAAGGCGGCCGCCACCACCGAGACGGAGCCGGGCCCCGCCCGGCGCCTGTACGCCGAAACCCTCGCGACGCATCGCGCACTGTACGATGCACTCGCACCCGCATTCCACCGAAAGGCTAGACAATGAAGTTGACCAGGACATTCGCCGCGATCGGCCTCGCCGCCGCCGCGAGCCTCGCCCTGACCTCCTGCGCCTCGTCCGATGCGGCGGCGCCCGCCGCGGGCGACGGCGACGCGCTGAACATCGCGGTCGTGACGCCGTACCTCGGCAACGCGTCGACGAAGGAGGTGATCGACCTCTTCACCGAGGAGGGCGAGCAGCGCGGTTGGAATGTCAGCGTCGAAGACACCGCCGGCGACATGAACCAGCTGAACAGCGCCTTCCAGAACGCCGCCGCGCAGCAGCCCGACGCGATCGTGCTCGGCATGGGCGACCCGACTCAGATCTCGCTCGGACTGAAGGCGGCGGCCGACGCCGGCGTGCCCGTCTTCGCGATCGACGCCGGCGAAGCCGACGGCATCGCGGTCAACGTCACGAGCGACAACCTCGACCTCGGCGAGCAGAGCGCGAACGCGCTGATCGACGCGATGGGCGGCGACGGCTCCATCGTCATGCTGACCCATGACCCGCACCCGGGCGTGAAGGCCCGCGCCGAGGGCGCCCGCAAGGTGTTCGAAGAGGCCGGCATCGACGTCATCGAGGAGAAGCACGTGGACGTGCCCGGCCCCGTCGACGACGCCCGCAAGTCGGTGCAGGATCTCATCGCGGCGCAGGGCGATCGGCTGAACGGCATCTGGGGCGGCTGGGACGAGCCCGCGCTCGGCGCCGTGCAGGCGCTCGATGCGGCCGGCGTCGCCGAGATCCCGGTCGTCGGCGTCGACGGGCAGGATTTCGCGATCGCCGAGATCGAGAAGGGCGGCCCGTTCGCCGCCACCGTCAAGCAGGATTGGCCCGGCATCGCCGCGAAGGTCGCCGAGCTCATCCAGGCGCAGGTCGTCGACGGCGAGAAGCCTGCCGAAACCCGGGTCGAGCTGCCGGGCACTCTCGTCACGAAGCAGTAGCTGCGGCGCGATCCCTGTCGACCGATCGCATCTCGACAGGGATCGCCCGCCGTTGACTTCGCGCACCCGCCCGGCCATGATCGAGGCATGGATGACGAAGTCAGGCTGACCAGCGACCTGGCACGGGCGGCGCGTGCATTCACGAAGGTCTCGAAGCAGATGATCGCCGACGAAGCCGGGCTCGCACGGGCGAAGGTGCGCGATTTCGAGCGCGGGGTGATCGACCTCGACGACCGCGAGAAGGCCGAACTGCGGCGCGCCCTCGAGGTCTACGGCGCCCTCTTCATCCCGGAGGACGACACCGCCGGGTACGGAGTACGCAGGCGCCACCCCCGCGAGAAGCTCATGCGCCTGAATACCTGGGAAGGCGAGGGCGGCAGCGCCTGAACCGGCCCGTGCCGAGCCCCGCACCACCGTGAGTGGTTTTGTGCGTTCTTGTGCGGAAGGTCCGCCGGCTCGTACGATGGGCGCATGGTGACCACCGATCTCGGCCCCGAACGGCGCGAACGCATCGTGCAGCGCGTGCGAGATCGGGGCACCGTGCGCATCAGCGCGCTCGCCGCCGAACTCGAAGTCTCGCTGATGACGGTGCGCCGGGACATCGCGACCCTCGCAGAAGAGGGGCGGCTCGAACGCATCCACGGCGGCGCCCGCCTGCGCGGTGGCCATGTCGCCGACGAGCCCCTGCCGAGCGTGAAGGGCCTCCTGAGCCCGACTGCGAAGCGCGCGATCGCCCGGCTCGCCGCCGATCAGATCCAACCGGGCGAGGTCATCGGCATCGGCTCGGGCACCACCACGCTCATCTTCGCCGAATACGTCGCGCGCACCCCCGGCCTCACGGTCGCCACCAACTCGGTGCCGGTCGCGCAGCGCCTGTGGGAGCTCGGCAGTGCCCGCGTGATCCTGACGGGCGGAGAGGCGACGCCCTCCCAGGCACTCGCCGGGCCGATCGCGATCCAGTCGCTGCAGCCGCTGCACTTCGACACGGTCGTGCTCGGCACGCACGGCTTCGACCTCGAGGCCGGTTGCACCACGCCCAACCTGCTCGAGGCGCAGATGAACGAGGCGCTGCTCGCCCGTGCGCGCCGCAGCGTCGTACTCGCCGACGCCGAGAAGTGGGGTGTCGTCGCGCTCACCACGTTCGCCGGGCTCGCCGACCTCGACGTGCTGGTGAGCGACAGCGGCCTGTCGCAGCACGCCCGCACGGCGCTCGCCGATGCCGAAGTCGGGCTGCTGGTCGCCGAGATCGGCGATTGACGCACGCTCTCGCGCGGTGAAATCGCAGCAAGATAACAATTCCGAACAAAAACAACAGGAATGCCACGCGCCTGTGGCACAATTCGAGAGCAAGCACCCATCTGCCCTGAGGTCGGGTGCAGTTTTTCAAAGGAGAGAAGATGCTCACTCGCAAGAAGAAGCTGGGCGTGGGCCTGGCGATGCTCGCCGTGACGGCCCTCGTCGGCTGCTCGGGCGGCGGTGCCGCCGACGGCGGCAGCGGCGATTCCGCGAAGGATGTCGAGGTGTTCACCTGGTGGGCCCAGGGCTCCGAGAAGGCCGGGCTCGAAGCGCTCGAAGGCGTCTTCGCCGAGCAGCACCCCGACTTCACCTTCGTCAACGGCTCGGTCGCGGGCGGCGCGGGCTCGGCGGCGAAAGATCTGCTGCAGAGCCGCCTCCAGACCAACAACCCGCCGGACTCGTTCCAGGCGCACGCCGGTGAAGAGCTCGCCGACTACATCGAGGCCGGGCAGCTCGAAGACGTCTCGGCGCTGTACGACGAGTACGGCCTGAACGACGCCTTCCCGAGCGACCTCGTCGACCTGCTCACGGTCGACGGCAAGATCTACTCGGTGCCCTCGAACATCCACCGTTCGAACGTCGTCTGGGCGAACAACGAGGTGCTCGAGGCCGCCGGCATCGACCCCTCGACCCCGCCCGCCGACTTCGACGCCTGGATCGCCGACCTCGACAAGGTCGCCGCAGCAGGCCAGACCCCGCTCTCGGTCGCGCAGACCTGGACCCAGGTCAACCTGCTCGAGACCGTGCTCATGTCGAGCCTCGGAGCCGAGGCCTACACAGGCCTCTTCGACGGCACGACCGACTGGTCGGGCCCCGAGGTGACGGGCGCGCTCGAGAACTTCGAGAAGCTCATGAGCTACACCAACGACGACCGCGACGGGCTCGACTGGCCCGAGGCCACCCAGATGGTCATCGACGGTCAGGCCGCCTACAACGTGATGGGCGACTGGGCGGTAGCCGCCTTCCAGCAGGCCGACAAGAAGGACGGTGAAGACTTCACCTACTTCGAGGTGCCCGCCGACAACGGCAACACCGATAAGATCTTCGGCTTCCTCGCCGACTCGTTCACGCTCCCCGTGGGCGCGAAGAACCCCGACGGCGCGAAGGCCTGGCTGAACACCATCAGCTCGGTCGAGGGCCAGGAGGCCTTCAACCTGGCGAAGGGTTCGATCCCCGCCCGAGTCGACACCGACAACTCGAAGTTCCCGGCCTACCAGCAGACCGCACTCCAGTCGTTCGCCGAGGACAAGATCGCCCCGTCGATCGCGCACGGCGCCGCGACGCCGATCGCCTGGCTGAACGCGATCTCCGACGCGACCAGCCAGTACACCGCGGGCGCGACCGACCTGGCCGGCTACCAGACGGCGCTCGCCGAGGCCGCCGACCAGTACGTCAAATAACCCGAGTCACCCGACGGCCGGCCCCGCCCACGCAGCGGGGCCGGTCGGCGGTTCGAAGGAACTCCATGCGCAAATACGCGGCACCGCTCCTGATGGTCGCCCCCTCGCTCATCCTGGTGGGCGTGTTCGTCTACGTGCTCATCGGGCAGAACTTCTGGACCTCGCTCACCGATAACCACACTGCAGCGCAGGCGAACGGCGTGCAGCCCTCGAACTTCGTGGGCTTCGACAACTACGTCGAGCTGCTCACCGACCAGGCGTTCCAGCACTCGCTGATCAACCTCCTGCTCTTCACCGTCGTCTTCATCGCCGGCGCGATGATCGTCGGCTTCATCTGGGCCTGGATCCTCGAACGGCCGATCAAGGGCGGCGGCATCTTCCAGACCGTCTACCTCTTCCCGATGGCCGTCTCGTTCGTGGCCTCCGGCGTCGTGTGGCGCTGGCTGCTCAACGCCAACCAGGGCGACAAGGCCAGCGGCCTGAACCGGCTCTTCCAGATGGTCGGCCTCGATTTCCTGCAGAATCCGTGGTGGAACAACGTCACCTTCGGCATCATGGCGATCGCGCTGCCCGCGGTCTGGCAGCTCTCCGGCTATGTCATGGCGCTCTTCCTCGCCGGCTTCCGCGGGGTGCCCGAAGAGCTGCGCGAAGCGGCCCGCGTCGACGGCGCGACCGAGTGGCAGGTCTACCGCCACGTCATCTTCCCCGAACTCACTCCGGTCGTGATGAGCGCGCTCGTCATCATCGGGCACATGTCGCTGAAGTCGTTCGACCTGATCATGTCGATCTCGAACCCGTCGAACTACCAGACGAAGATCCCTGCCGTCGATATGTTCGTGTTCAAGTCGAGCTTCGACTACGCGAACGCGGCAGCGGTCGGCATGATCCTGCTCGTCATCGTGGCGGTGCTCATCGTGCCCTATCTCATCCAGCAGCACCGGGAGCGCAAGTCATGAGCACCACGACCCTCATCGCGACCGGCGGCACCGTCGTCACGCCCGTCGGCGCGAACCGTCAGAAGACCGGGCTCGCGCGCACCGTCCGCTATGTGCTGCTGCTCGCCGGCGCCGTCTTCGTCTTCATCCCCGTCTACGTGCTCGTCATCACCAGCTTCAAGGGCATCGGCGATGCGACCGCCGAGAACGCATGGTTCCTGCCCGCGTCGTGGACGCTCGAGAACTGGAAGGAAGCGTTCACGGCGCTCGCTCCGTCGCTCGGCCGCACGCTCGCGATGGTCATCCCGTCGACGCTCATCTCCGCCGTGCTCGGCTGCCTCAACGGCTTCGTGCTGTCGCGCTGGCGCTTCCCTGGCGCCGACATCGTCTTCACCCTGATCCTGTTCGGCATGTTCCTGCCCTACCAGGCCGTCATCATCCCGCTCGTCAACATGATGATCGGGCTGAGCGTGCCGAGCGGCATCCCCGCGCTGATCATTCTGCACATCGTCTACGGTCTGCCGATCACGACTCTGATCTTCCGCAACTACTTCGAGAGCGTGCCGATCGAGCTCATGGAGGCGGCGAAGGTCGACGGAGCGGGCATGCTGCGCACCTTCTGGTCGGTCGCGCTGCCGATCGCCATCCCGGGCTTCGTCGTCGTGATCATCTGGCAGTTCACGGCCGCGTGGAACGACTTCCTCTTCGCGGTGTTCTTCTCGGCGCCGGTGAACGGCCCGGTCACCCTCGCCCTGAACAACCTCGCGAACGGCGCGCTGCTCACGAACTACGGCATCTCGATGGCGGGCGCGCTGCTCGCTTCGCTGCCGACCGTGGTCGTGTACGTGATCCTCTCGAAGTACTTCATCGCGGGGCTCATGTCGGGCTCGGTCAAGGGGTAGGGTCTTTCGGCCGACTTCTCGCCGCGAATGCGGGAATTCGTGCGCAATGATCGACTGATTCTGCACGTATCCCCGCATTCGCGTGGCGGAGCCGGACGAGGCGGGGCGCGGGCGCAGCGCGCGGTGCTAGCGGGCGCGCGGCGGGGCGGTCGATGACCGCTGCACGAGCTCCGGCAGCGTCGCGGGCAGCGCGCCGACCGGGCCGCCCTCGATCTGCGCGATGAGCCGCAGCGCCGCAGCACGGCCGAGGTCTTCGAAGGGCTGACGCACCGTCGTGAGCGCCGGGGTCGCATATGCCCCGAGCGGGATCCCGTCGACGGACACCACCGACACGTCCTCGGGGACGCGCCGCCCGGCCTCGTGGAGCGCGCGCAGCACGCCGAAGGCCATCTCGTCGCTCGACACGTACACCGCGGTCGCTTCGGGGATGCCCGCGAGGATGCGGCCCGCGCGGTACCCCGACTCGGGCGTCCAATCTCCAGGGATCGCCTCCGGCGGCACGATACCGCGTGCCTCGAGCGACTCCCGCCACGACGCCCGACGCACTTCGGTCTCGACCCAGTACTCGTCGCCCGAGACGTGCCAGACATTGGCGTGGCCGAGGTCGAGCAGGTGGTCGACCGCGAGGCGCGAGATGAGTGCCTGGTCGACGGCGAAGGGGGAGCGAGGGTCGAGCGCGGCGCGATCGCTGCGCACCGTCGGGGTGCGGTGCGTGCGCAGGCGCATCTCGGGGCTGTCGAGATCGATCGGCACGGCCAGCACGATGCCCTCGGCGCCCTGCCGTTCGAGTCGGTCGAAGGCCTGCAGAAACGCATCGATCGAGGCGTGCTCGGCGACCGCTGCGGTCGTGACCGTATAACCGAGCCCGGCGGCGGTCTGCTCGACGCCGACCCCGAGCGCGCTGAGCGAGTACCGGTCGTTCGAGACGATCATCACGCCGAGCAGCCGAGTGCGCCCCGATGCGAGCGACGCCGCCACCGCCTGCACGCGGTACCCGAGCTGCTCGATCGCCGCCTGCACGCGCGCCGCCGTGTCGGGGCGTACGCTGCTCTGCCCCGATACGACGCGCGATACGGTCTGAGTCGAGACGCCGGCGAGCCGCGCGACATCCGCCTGATTCGCCGGCCGGTGGTGCTGCGGGCCGCGCGGGCTCACCGTGCGCTCCGCGGGAGCACTCGTGCCGGGCGAGGGTTCGGCGACGCGCCGGCCGTCATGACCGGCCCGCTCCTGCTCTCGGTGCCACCGCGAAGACGTCGGGCCGAAGCCAGCCGGCCTCGTCGAACGCGCGCAGCACGTGCTGCTGCACCCGCTCGGCGTCGGCGACGTCGATGAGGGCGATCGCGGCGCCGCCGAACCCGCCGCCGGTCATGCGTGCGCCGAGCGCGCCGGCGGCGATCGAGGCGTCGACCGCGAGGTCGAGCTCGGGCACCGAGATCTCGAAGTCGTCGCGCAGCGACTCGTGCGAGGCGGTCAGCAGCGGGCCGATGGCGCGGGCGCCCTCGCGCTCGAGCGTCGCGATGGTGCGCAGCACGCGATCGTTCTCGGTGACGATGTGGCGCACGCGGCGGAACGTCTCGCCGTCGAGCAGCGCTGCGGCGCTCTCCAGACCCGAGAGGTCGAGCTCGCGCAGCGAGGGGAGGCCGAGCGCGTGGGCGCCGCGCTCGCACGATGCGCGGCGGTCGCGGTAGCCCCCGCTGGCATGCGCGTGCCGCACCCGGGTATCGATGACGAGCAGCTCGAGGTTCGCCTCCGCGAAATGCAGCGGCACGAGCTCGGTCGAGAGGTCTCGGCTGTCGATCAGCACCGCATGGTCGGGTTCGCCCAGCAGCGAGGCGATCTGGTCCATGATGCCGGTCGGGGCGCCGACGGCCTCGTTCTCGGCGCGACGGCCGACGCGGGCGAGCGCCCTGCGGTCGGCGCCGATGCCCCACAGTTCGTCGAGCGCCGTCGCCGTCGCGCACTCGAGCGCGGCCGATGACGACAGGCCGGCGCCGAGGGGTACTTCCGAGGCGAAGAGGAGGTCGTAGCCGCCGAGAGACGCGCCCGGGGCGGCGCCCGTCGAGGCGATCTCGGCGAGCGCCCAGGCGACGCCGAGCGGGTAGGCCGCCCACTCGGGCACCCGCGAGGCGTCGCGGTCGGGGAAGAGATCCGCGAGCTCGTCGATGCGGGCTTCGACCGCGTCGTGGCCCGCGCCCTCGTGCGGGCCGCCGTCTCCGTCTCCGTCTCCGTCGAACGCCGTGGAGGCCACGCGCAATACGCCGTCATCGCGCGGTGCGAGAGCGGCGTACGTGCGCTGGCCGATAGCGAACGGGAGCGCGAAGCCGTCGTTGTAGTCGGTGTGCTCGCCGATGAGATTCACGCGGCCCGGGGCCGACCAGACCCCGACCGGGGCGCGCCCGAAGCGCGCTTCGCAGGCGGCCGCGATGCCGGCGTGCGCGCTTTCCGCAGGGGGCGTCCCGTGCGCGTGCGGCTCGGCCCGCACCGCCTGATCCCTGGCGCTCATCGTGCGCCCCGGTGGAGTCGGCCGTCGCCGTTCGCCGGCGCGAATTCGGGCACCGGTGTCGCTTCGAACGCCTCGCGCAGCCGGGCGGCCCCCTGCTCGGGCGAGACGTCGCCGACCCACGCGCCCATCGCAGCCTCGGAGCCGGCGAGGAACTTCAGCTTGTCGCGGCTGCGGCGGGGCGACGTCAGCTCGAGCCGCAGGCGAATGCTCTCGCGGCCGACGCGCACCGGAGCCTGATGCCACGCGGCGATGTAGGGGGTCGGGGTGTCGTAGACCGCATCGACCGCCCGCAGCAGGCGCAGGTAGAGGGGGGCGAGCTCGTCGCGCTCCGCCGCCGTGGTCTCGGCGAGATCGGCGACGTGGCGGTGCGGCATGAGATGCACTTCGAGCGGCCAGCGCGCCGCGAAGGGCACGAAGGCGCTCCAATGCTCGCCTGCGAAGACGATCCGATCCGACCTCTGCTCGTGCGCGAGGATGCGCGCGAAGAGGTCGTCGCCGTGCGCATCGATGCTGCGCAGCAGACCGCGCGTTCGGGGCGTCACGTACGGGTAGCCGTAGATCTGGCCGTGGGGGTGGGGCAGGGTGACGCCGATCTGCTCCCCCCGGTTCTCGAACGGGAACACCTGCTCGATGCCGGGAAGCGCCGAGAGCGCCGCCACCCGCTCGGCCAGCGCTTCGATGACCGTGCGCGCCCGCGTGGGGGTGAGCGACGCGAACGAGCCTTCGTGCTCGGGCGAGAAGCAGATGACCTCGCAGCGGCCGTGCGACGGGTGGGCGATGCCGGCCGCGGGGTCGTCGGGGCCGACGGGGCCGACGGGTGCGATACCGGCGGGGGAGGCGTCGCCGAGCGGCTCGCCGACGGGGGAGCGCAGGGCTCGAGCGTCGGGGTCGGGCAGGCCGGGGCCGAACGCGGGCGACCGGTTCTCGAACACGGCGACGTCGTAGAGCGACGGCACTTCTGACGGGTTCGCGGGCGTCTGAGGGGCCAGCGGGTCGGCCTCCGCCGGCGGTAAGAAGGCGCGGTTCTGGCGGCTCGTCGCGACCGAGATCCAGTCGCCGGTGAGCACGTCGTAGCGCATCTGCGAGGTGTCGGGGCGAGGATCGAGCACGCGCTCGTCGACGCGGCGCTGGGCCGGCAGGTCGGTGTTCGGGTCGTCGAAGTAGAGCAGCTCGCGGCCGTCGGCGAGGTGCGTCGTGCGCTTGACGACCCCCGCCCCGAGAATCCGTGCCGGGGCCGCGGCCGAATCGAGAATGTTCACGTGAACATTCTAGGCATCGACGTGGCCGGAGTCCATGAGGAGCACCGGTCGGGTCCGGCGGCCGCCCGAACTTCGGCTCTCACCCGAACTTCGGAGCGATTCCGGGGTTCCCATCCGAACGACGGGTGAGAGCCGAAGTTCGGGCGAGGGTTGAAGCGCAGGCGCGCGCCGAGACCCGGCCGCCGCGCGACCGGTCGGCGCCTCAGGCCGCGGCGAGCACCGTTTCCTTGCGGAAGCACTCGAGGCTCTGGAAGACCGTGTCGCGCACCGCGTGCCAGTCGGCCTCGAAGTGCGGCAGGCCCGTCGTGCGCAGCCAGCGCCGGCGCAACCCCTCGGTGACCAGCCCGAGCATCGCGATGACGGCGGTCGTGTTCTCGTACTCCCGTTCGACGAGCTCGAGAATCAGGGGGCGCAGCAGCCGCGTGCTGTGGCCCGCCGCGAAATAGTCGTGCAGGGGGTGCGCCGGGTCGGTGAGGGCATGCATCTCGAGGCGGTCGAAGTTGACGCTCTCGAGCCCGCGCTCGGCCGTGATGCGCACGGTGATGTCGGCGAGGTCGCGCAGAGTGGCCCGGGTGCCGAGCGCGTCGATCTCGGCGATCGCGCGCGAATAGGCGCAGGCCTCCTGCTGCGCCCGCTCGGTGAGCACGGCTTCGAGCAGCGTGGTCAGATCGCTGAAGTGGTGCAGCAGACCGGGTGCGCTCATGCCGCACCAGCGCGCGGTCTTCCGCA
Source organism: Leucobacter sp. GX0328 (assembly GCF_053567315.1). NCBI lineage: Bacteria > Bacillati > Actinomycetota > Actinomycetes > Micrococcales > Microbacteriaceae > Leucobacter > Leucobacter sp. GX0328. Next base: position 1,009,749 of record NZ_JBSGPC010000001.1, on the reverse strand, counting down.
GACTGAGCCCTTCCGCTCCGCGGGTGGCGATCATCTCGTGGGTACGAGCGATGATCTCCGCGCGGCGGTCATCCGGGGTCAGGCGGCGTACCATGTGTATCGTTCTTCTTCCGATCTGCGATTCTCCGATGGTACCCCAACCTTTGCGCAAGTATAATCCTCGGCCGCGATCTACTCGGGGTCGCGCACGCCCGACGCTTCGACGATGACGACGAGCCCCGCCATGACGGCGGCGGCGGCGAGCACGGCGATCGAGGGCGAGAAGCCGGCGAGCGGAAGCAGCGCGCAGAGGCAGATGAGCAGGCCGCCGACAGGGATCAGCGCTCCGTACGCCCCCGGCAGGCAGCGGCGCAGGATCAGCCCCCAGACCCCCAGCACGAACACCGCGACCGGCACCGTCAGCATCGCGGTGGCGGCGGCTCCCGTGATCTCTGCGCGGCCGGATTCGTGGTCGAGGAGCACCTTGATCCCTGTCGAGAACGCGCCCGCCGCGGCGAACACGGCGTAGTGCCCGTACCCGAAGATCATCGGGCTACGGCGGCTCTGCAGGGCCGAGCTCGCATCGGAGGAGAAGTAGAGCCACCACATGCCGGCCGCGAGCACGAACCCGCTGCCGCCGATGAGCGCGAAGTCGGCGAGGTGCGACGCCTGCTCGAAGACGTTCGCGGCCGCCGTGGTCGAGGCGAGCACCGACTCGCCGAGCACGATGAGGGTGAACGACCCGTAGCGGTCGGCGATGTGCTCGGGGTGCCAGGGCGTCTGCCCCGCGCTCTCGGCGAAGATCGGCACCGAGACCTCGGCGAGCACGAGCGTGCAGAAGACCGGCAGCGCCCACTGCGCCGGCACCAGCGGGTAGCAGACCCACAGCACCTGCACCGCGACGATGCCGCCGGCGAAGCGCAGCGCTGTGCGCCGCAGGCGGGGGTGGCTGCGCGAGGCCCGGATCCACTGGGCGACGAGCGCGAGACGCATGACGACGTAGCCCGCGATGATGATGCGGAAGTCGCCGTCGACCATCGCCGGCGTCGTGCCCACCGCGAGCACGATGACGCCCGCCATCTGGGTGAGCGCGAGCACGCGGTAGAGCCAGTCGTCGGCGTCGAAGGCGCTCGCGAACCAGGTGAAGTTCATCCATGCCCACCACACGGCGAAGAACACCATGAGGTACGAGACGATGCCGGTGCCGACGTGGGCGCTCGACTCGGCCTGGAAGAGCTGGGCCGATGCGAGCGACACCGATACCGCGAAGATGAGGTCGAAGAAGAGCTCGAGGGGGCTCGACGCGCGGAAGATCTCGGTCGGGTCGCGCGGCCGCATCTTGCGCACGCCGAGGCGCCGATGCGTTCCGGGCATGCCGGGCGCCGTCCGATCCGCGTCGCTCATGCGGCACTCCTTCGCGTCTTCCGGGCCCGTGCCCGGGATGGGGAAATCTTACGGCAGAGGTTGCGGGCTGCCGCATCAGCGGCAGGAGCGCCGGGCCCGGCCCGGCCGTGCGAGCTCCATCGGACTTGCGAGCTCGCTCGGACGAAAAGCAGCCGAATGATCCGAACGGGCTCCAGGATCCGAGCGAGCTCACGGCGCCGTGCATGCTGAGGGCGCGGCGCCTCCGCGACCCGTCGGCGAGGGCCGAGTCGAAAGCATTGCGTCACGTACTATCTCTGTCGTAGTATGTTTGATGTACCAGCATCCGGCGGTACCCGGCACCGAACGAAGGGGAATGCGATCGTGATCAGCGCCGACGCCATTCGCGGCTACATCGACCTCATGGTGCTCTCGCTCTTGCGCACCGGACCCTCGTACGCCTATGAGTTGGCCCAGCGCATCACCGAGATCGGCGACGGCGATTACGACATCAAGCAGACCACCCTCTATTCGGCGGTGAAACGGCTCGAAGCGAGCGAGCACGTCAGCTCGTACGCCGGCGTCTCGCCCTCGGGCAAGCCGCGCACCTATTACCGCATCACGGATGCGGGCCATGCGCACCTCGCGCAGAAGGTCGCCGAATGGCGCACCACTCAGACCGTCGTCGAACGGTTCATCCACGACCAGAACGCACCAGGAGCGACATCATGAACGTCATCAACGCGTATCTCGACACCATGTTCAGCGCATACCCGCAGACGCCCCGCCTGCTCGAAGCCAAGACCGAGCTGCAGGGCATGATGGAGGACGCCTACACGGGCCTCATCGCCGAGGGTCGCTCCGAGAACGAGGCCGTCGGGCAGGTGATCCGCGACTTCGGCAACATCGACGAGGTCGCCCCGGTGCTCGGCATCTCGGCCGACATCGCCCCCGCGGACGCCGCCGATGGGCCGAACGGTCCGGCCGACCGAGCACCCGCAGGCCCCGCACCCATCACGCTCGAAGAAGCGAAAGGCTACGCCGGGGTGCAGGAGCGCATCCGCTTCCGCGTCAGCACCGCCATCATGCTCTTCGTGCTCTCGCCGGCGCTGATCATCCTGCTGCCGACCGCCGCCGAAGCGGGCGCGATCGGCATCACCGCCGGCGTCGCGAGCTTCATCGGCATCGCGGCGCTGCTCGTGCTCGTCGCGACCGGCGTCATCCTCATGATCACCGCCTCGCGCGAGATCGCGCCGTACCAGCGCGTCGCCGACGGGGCCTTCGCCACGAACCCCGAGGTCGCGCGCTGGGCCGACGCGCTCGAGCAGCAGCACGAGCACGGCCGCATTCGAGCCCTGCAGCTCGCCATCGCATTCTGGATTCTCGCGCCGCTGCCCCTCATCGGCTTCTCGCTGCTCATGAGCGGGGGCGAGCGCGGCGACATCTGGTCGACCATCGGGGTCGTGCTGGTGCTCGTGTTCGTCGCGGCCGGCCTCGGCATCCTACTGCCGCGGGCCTGGGCGCACTCGGCGGCCGCGCGCCTGCGTCTCGAGACGAGGGGCACGGGCGGCTCCGACGACGAGCGCAGCATCATCGGCGTGATCGCCGCCTTCTACTGGCCGCTGCTCACTGCGATCTTCCTCGCCTGGAGCTTCATCGGCGATGCGTGGGGCACCTCGTGGATCGTGTGGCCCATCGGCGGCGTGCTCTTCGGCGCGATCGCCGCGGGCGGCGGGGCGATCGAGAGCTACCGACGCGCGAACCGCTAGCGACCGCCGGCGGTCGGTGATCCCTGGCGGTGGCTGCAGGGATCGCCGACCGTACTCGGTACCGCGGTACCTATCGCCCGCGGCGCGCGGGGCGTACCGTGAGAGCGTAGGGATGTCTCGGCATGCCGCCGCGACCACGAGCGAAGGAGTGCCATGAACGGGATGGTGATCATCGGCGGCGGGCTCGCGGCCGAGACCGCTGCGAAGGAGCTTCGTACTCGGGGCTACGACGGGGCGATCACGGTGCTCGCCTCGGAAGCGCACAGCCTCTACCAGCGGCCCCCGCTCTCGAAAGGCTATCTCTCGGGCGCCGAGGGAATCGAAGCGGTCGTACTGCACGACCACGACTGGTACACCGAGCACAGCATCACTGTGCTCGCGAACACCGAGGCGACGAGCCTCGACACCGCGGCCCGTGAAGTCGGCTTCACCGACGGCGGCACGCTCGGCTACGACAAGCTGCTGCTCGCGACGGGGGCTTCGGCGCGACGTCTGCCCCTCGCAGGCGCCGACCTCGCCGGAGTGCACGCGCTGCGCACCCTCGAGGACGCCGATCAGCTGCGGGCGCCGCTCGCCGAGGGCGGCAAGCGGCTCGTGGTCATCGGCTCGGGCTGGATCGGCATGGAGGTCGCGGCGACGGCCCGCCAGCTCGGCAACACGGTCACCGTGCTCGAACGCGGCGCCGTACCGCTCGCATCGGCCCTCGGCGCGGAGATCGGGAGCGAGTTCCGGCGCCTCCACGAGGAGCACGGCGTCGTCTTCCGCTCGGAGGTCGAGGTGCGGGAGATCGTCGGTGCCGAGGGCGCGGTGACGGGCGTGCGCATCTCAGGATCGGGCGCTGAAGCCGACCTCGTCGACGCCGACCTCGTGCTCATCGCCGTCGGTGCCGAGCCCGACACGGGCCTCGCCGAACGGGCCGGCATCGAGGTCGATCACGGCATCCTGACCGACGCGTCGCTGCGCACGAGCGCGCCCGACGTGTTCGCCGCGGGCGACGTCGCGAACCCCGTGCACCCGGTGCTCGGCGAACGGCTGCGCAGCGAGCACTGGCAGAACGCCATCTCGAGCGGCGAGGTCGCGGCGCGCTCCATGCTCGGCATCGCCGCGCAGCACGACTCCATCCCCTACTTCTACACCGACCAGTTCGACCTCGGCATGGAGCTCTCGGGCTACCCGCCGCTCATGGCGGGAGCCGACATCGTGATCCGCGGCGACCTCCAGGCCCGCGAGTTCATCGCCTTCTGGATGCGGGGCGGCCGGGTCGTCGGCGGCATGAACGTCAATGTCTGGGACGTCAACGAGACGGTGCAGCAGCTCATCCGAGAGGCGTCGCCGGTCGATGCCGCCGCTCTCGCCGACACCGCGACCGGGCTCGCGAGCCTCGTCGGGTAGCCTGAACGCGATGACTACGAAACGGCCCGCCGATCAGGCTGCAGCCGAGCGCGCGGTGCGCGAACTGCTCTCGGCCCTCGGCTACGACGCCGACAGCGAGCGCTTCGCCCTCACTCCGGCCCGTGTGGTCACCGCGCTGCGCGAGTTCACCGAACCCGCACCGCTCGCCGTGAGCACCTTCCCGAACACCGACGGCTACGACGACCTCGTCGTGATGCGCGACATCGCCTTCGTCTCGGTGTGCGAGCACCATCTGCTGCCCTTCCGCGGGGTCGCCCACGTCGGCTACCTGCCCGGCGAGAAGATCGCCGGCCTCTCGGCGCTCGCCCATGCGGTCGAGCACTACGCGCGCGCCGCGACGCTGCAGGAGGACCTGACCGCCCGCATCGCCGACCGCCTGCAGGCCGACCTCGGCGCCCGGGCCGTCGGCGTCGTCACCGTCGCCGAGCACCAGTGCGTCACGATCCGCGGCGTGAGGGCCTCCGGCACGAGCACCCTGATGCAGGCGTTCCGCGGCGCTGAGCGCGACGACGCCGCGCTCAGGAGGGCGCTGTCGTGATCGTCGACCCCGAGCTGCCGTATCCGGTATTCCGTCTCGGCGCGGTCGACATCGATTTCAGCCGCCACGTCGCGACGATGGCGATCGTCAACCGCACCCCCGACTCCTTCTACGACGAGGGCGCCACCTTCGCGTTCGACGCGGCGCTCGCCGCAGGGGCCCGGGCCTTCGAGCTCGGCGCCGACATCGTCGACGTCGGCGGGGTGAAGTTCGCCCCGGGGCCCGCGCTCCCGATCGACGACGAGCTCGGCCGCGTCGTGCCGTTCGTGCGCGAGCTCGCGGCCCTCGGGCCCGTGAGCGTCGACACCTTCCACCCGCGCGTGGCCCGCGAATCGATCGCAGCGGGCGCCGCGATCATCAACGATACGACGGGTCTGCACGACCCCGAGATGGCGAGCATCGTCGCCGACAGTGAAGCGGTGCTCGTGATCGCGCACAGCTCGGCGGCCCCGCGCACGAGGCTCGTCGGCCCGCAGTACGGAGATGTCGTGCGCGACGTGCGCGAGTTCCTCGAAGCCCGGGTCGCGCTCGCCCTCGACCGCGGCGTGCCGCCCGAACGCATCATCGTCGACCCGGGGCACGATCTCAATAAGAACACGCTGCACACTCTCGCGATCACGCGCGAGCTCGAGCAGTTCGCGCGTCTCGGCTACCCGCTGCTCGTCGCGCTCTCGAACAAGGATTTCATCGGCGAGACCCTGAACCGCCCACGGCCCGAGCGCCTCGTCGGGTCGATCGCCTCCGCCGTGTTCTGCGCGACCCAGGGCGCGCGCATCGTGCGCGTGCACAACGTCGCCGAGACCGTCGACGCGATGCGCATGATCGAGACGACGATGGGCTGGCGCGATCCGGTCTTCCTCCGGCACAACATGCCGCCGCAGGGCCCGCGCCTCGAGACCGGCGAGGCCGTCGAGATCATGACCGAGGCCGCGCGCGATACGGTCTGAGCGTCGTTCGAGAAGGGAGCTGAGCATGCCGAGCACGGACGAACTGTTCGAGCACTACCAGTACGCCGACGCGACGGGCGGCGGTTCGGGTCGCGCGCACGTGCGCATGAATTTCATCACCGGCGCCGATGGCGCAGTCGCCTATGGCGGGCGCAGCGGTGCGCTCGGCGGCGACACCGACCGTACTCTCATGCGGGTGATGCGGGCGATGAGCGACGCCGTGCTCGTCAGCGCGGGTACGGTGCGGGCCGAGGGATACGGCGGGCTGACGATCCCTGCCGAGATGCTCGAACGGAGGCGCGTCGAGGCGCTCGCGGAGGGTGCGCACCCGCGCATGGTGATCGCGACGAACGCGTTCGATCTCGACCCGGCGATGCCGGTGTTCGCGCAGGCAGAACAGCGCCCGCTGATCCTCACCTCGCACGTCGCCGCCGCGCGCCGTGGCGGCGACTTCGCGGCGGTCGCCGACGTGCTCGCAGCGGGCGACGAGCGGCTCGACATCGCGGAGGCCCTGCGCCGCCTGCCCGAGCGCGGCCTGCGGCGGGTGCTCTGCGAGGGCGGCCCGCAGTTCTTCGGGGCGTTGCTCGAGGCCGATCTCGTCGACGAGGTCTGCCTCACGATCGCCCCGATCTTCACCGCCGGTCGCGCCGGCCGCATCGCGGTATCGGCCGAGGAGGTGTACCGCCGCTTCGAGTTGCTCGGGCACCTCGCCGATGCCGAGGGGTTTCTGCTCGCGCGGTACGTGCGCCGCTGAAGCCGTCAGCCGCCCCGCCGCTCCCGGGTGCGCCGCTCAGCCTGCTCGACTAGAGTGGCTGATACGCGGCGATTTCAGCCAGTTTCTACCGATTTCATCAGTGGAAATGTGATTTTTCAGCGGAAAACGTAGGGCGGCCCGATCTCCGGGCTGCTCGTCAACAAAGGAGTTACGACTATGTCGAAGTACCGGGTGCAGAACCCCGCGACCGGCGAGATCCTGGAGACCTTCGCCGACATGAGCGATGCCCAGATCGAGCAGGCGCTCGCGAGCGCCGACGCGGTGTACCGCGAGTGGCGCGAGAAGAGCGTGCAGGAGCGCGCGGTCGTGGTGAAGCGCGTCGCCGAGATCTTCGCCGAACGTCGCGACGAGCTCGCCGAGATCATCGCCACCGAGATGGGCAAGTCGATCGCCGAGAGCCTCGACGAGGTCGACTTCGCGACCGACATCATCGAGTACTACGCGGTGCACGGCCCGAGCCTCATCACCGACGTCGAGATCCCGTCGACCATCCCGGGCAAGGCGACGATCGAGCAGCTGCCGCTCGGCGTGCTGCTCGGTGTCATGCCGTGGAACTTCCCGTACTACCAGGTCGCACGTTTCGCAGCACCCAATCTGCTGCTCGGCAACACGATCCTGCTCAAGCACGCCGACATCTGCGCGAAGTCGAACCTCGTCATGCAGGAGATCTTCGAGCAGGCGGGCGTTCCCGCCGGCGGCTACCAGGCGATCTTCGCCTCGCACGACCAGATCGCGACCGTCATCGCCGATCCGCGCGTGCAGGGCGTCTCGCTCACCGGCTCCGAGCGCGCCGGCGCCATCATCGGCGCCCAGGCCGGCACGCACCTGAAGAAGTGCGTGCTCGAGCTCGGCGGCATCGACCCGATGGTCGTGCTCGACGCCGACGACGTCGCCGCGGTGGCGAAGGACGCCTGGGGCTTCCGCGTCTACAACGGCGGCCAGGTCTGCAACTCGAACAAGCGCATGATCGTCATGGACGACATCTACGACGAGTTCGTCGCCGAGCTGAAGAAGCTCGCTACCGGGCTCGTCCCGGGCGACCAGCTGAACCTGCAGGAGGGCGAGTTCGCCCCGCTGTCGACCCGCGGCGCCGCCGAGACCGTGCATGCGCAGGTGCAGAAGGCCGTCGCCGAGGGCGCGACCCTCGAGATCGGCGGCGTGCTCTCGGACGGCCCCGGCGCCTACTACTCGCCCGCCGTGCTCACCGGCGTGCCGCGCGACTCGGAGTCGTACCGCGAGGAGATCTTCGGCCCGGTCGCGACCGTCTACAAGGTGTCGAGCGACGAGGAAGCGCTCGAACTCGCCAACGACTGCGCGCTCGGCCTCGGGGGCTCGGTGTTCTCGGACGACGAGGCCCGCGCAGCCCGGGTCGCTTCGAAGCTCGAGGTCGGCATGAGCCACGTGAACATCATCGCCGCGGAGGCCGCCGAGATCCCGTTCGGCGGTGTGAAGCGCTCGGGCTTCGGTCGCGAGATGGGCCCCGTCGGCATCGGCGAGTTCGCCAACAAGCGCCTGTACTTCGTCGCGAAGTAGCTCTTCACGGCTGCGAGGCGAACCCCGCTCCTGCGATGCGCAGGGGCGGGGTTCGTCGTTTCCGGGCCCGTTCCGGCGTAGATTCTGCCGGATCCCTGCAGCGGGAGGCGCCCGAATGCATCGGAATGGTAGCGATTCCGGCAATCGGCGCGGAGCGACCCCGCGAGCACAGTACACTCGGTACGGAAATCGCGACAGGGCGACTCTCTCGTACGAGGCCGGGCGTCCCTGTCCTGACAGGAGAGATCGATGAAGATTCGCTACGCGCTTCCCGCGCTGCTCGCAGTCGGCGCCCTCGCGCTGACCGGTTGCACCAATGACGACACCGCCGCTACGAAGGGCTCGGATTCCGCGAGCACCTCGAAGAGCATCGTCACGTTCGACGACATCAAGAAGGCCGGCGTGCTGGTCATCGCCACCGATGCCGAGTACCCGCCGAACGAGTACAAGGACGAGAAGGGCGAGCCGACCGGCTGGGGCGTCGACCTCGCGAACGCCGTCGCAGAGAAGCTCGGCGTCGAGCCCGAGTGGGAGATCATGGGCTTCGACTCGATCATGCCCCGCATCGAGGAGGGCGTCGTGAACATGGGTTCGTCGTCGTTCACCGACAATGCGAAGCGCCAGGAGACCGTCGACTTCGTCAACTTCCTGAACGCAGGCAGCCAGTGGGCGGCCCCGACGGGCACCGACGTCGACCCCGAGAACGCGTGCGGTCTCACGATCGCCGTGCAGCAGGGCACCGTGCAGCACACCGATGAGCTGCCCGCCCGCGACCAGAAGTGCAAGGACGACGGCCAGCCCGGCATCGAAATCCTGCCCTTCGAGGGCCAGCCCGAGGTCACGAACGCCGTGATCAACGGCCAGGCGCAGGCCTTCTCGGCCGACTCGCCGGTCACCGGCGATGCGGTCGCCAAGACCGATGGCGCGCTGCACCTCGTCGGTGACCTCTTCGACGCCGCCCCGTACGGCTTCGCCGTGCAGAAGGATTCGGGCATGGCCGAAGAAGTGCAGAAGGCCCTGCAGGCGCTCATGGACGACGGCACCTACCTCGACATCCTGACCCAGGCCGGCATCGAGTCGGGCGCGCTGCCCGAGGCAACCATCAACGCGGGCAAGTAGGCAGAGGGCTTCGATCATGTCGAACCCGAGCGTAGAGGGCGCGGAGCAGACCGCTCCGCGCCCTCGCGCGAATTCCGAGCCCGAGGCCATCGAGGCCATCCGTCTGCGCCACCCGTGGCGCACCGTGTTCGCGACGGTGCTCGTCATCGCCGCGGCACTCTTCATCTACGACGCCGCGGTCAACCGCCCGGTGTATTCGTGGGATATCGTCGCGCAGTATCTCTTCGACGTCCGAGTCATCTCGGCCATCGGCTACACGCTGCAGCTCACCATCTACTCGATGGTCATCGCGATCGTGCTCGGCGTGACGCTCGCCATCATGCGCCTCTCGCCGAACCCGGTGGTGCGATCGATCGCGTGGGTCTACCTGTGGGTCTTCCGCGGCACTCCGGTGTACGTGCAGCTGGTGTTCTGGGGCCTCGTGCCCGTCATCTACAAGACCATCGATATCGGCATCCCCTTCACCGAGGCGATGTTCTCGCTGACGACGAAGGACTTCCTGAGCTACTTCGTGCTCGCGATCATCGGCCTCGCGCTGAACGAGGCCGCCTACATGGCCGAGATCGTGCGCGCCGGTCTGCTCTCGGTCGATAAGGGCCAGGACGAGGCGGCGATCGCGCTCGGCCTGGGCTGGTGGCACACCATGACGCGCGTGATCCTGCCGCAGGCGATGCGCGTCATCATCCCGCCCACCGGCAACGAGGTCATCTCGATGCTGAAGACCACATCGCTCGTGACGGCCGTGCCGTTCACGCTCGAGCTGTACACCCGCACCCGCGACATCGCGGCGGTCACCTACAAGCCGGTGCCGATGCTCATCGTCGCATCCGTCTGGTATCTCGTGATCACGTCGATCCTCATGGTCGGCCAGTACTATCTCGAGCGCCACTTCGCGCGCGGCGTGAGCCAGCGGGTCGACAACGTGCCGTCGGTGACGGTCGAGACCGGCGTCATCAGCGTCGCTGCGGCTCAGGCCGAGGTCGCACCGGGTGCTCCAGGTGACGGTCCAGCGGCCGCAGATCGCGGAGAAAGGGGCTAGGCCATGAACGTACACGCAACCGACGTGCCCATGGTCCGGGCCGAGAGCGTCTCGAAGTCGTACGGCTCGAACCTCGTGCTGAAGTCGATCTCGCTCGAGGTGCAGCGCGGCGAAGTGCTCTGCCTCGTCGGCCCCTCGGGGTCGGGCAAGTCGACCTTCCTACGCTGCATCAACCACCTCGAGACCGTCAATGCCGGCCGCCTCTTCGTCGACGGCGACATCGTCGGCTACCGGCAGCAGGGCGACAAGCTCTACGAGATGCACCCGCGCGAGGCGGCGAAGCAGCGCCGCGACATCGGCATGGTGTTCCAGCGCTTCAACCTGTTTCCGCACATGACGGCGCTCGAGAACGTGATGCTCGCCCCCGACCTGCTCAGGAAGGCCGGAAAGGCGCAGCTCAAGGCGCGCGCGATGGAGCTGCTCGCCCGCGTCGGTCTCGCCGACCGGCACGACTACTATCCGGCGCACCTGTCGGGCGGTCAGCAACAGCGCGTCGCGATCGCCCGTGCGCTCGCGATGGAGCCGAAGCTCATGCTGTTCGACGAGCCCACCTCGGCGCTCGACCCCGAGCTCGTCGGCGAGGTGCTCGACGTGATGAAGGGCCTCGCCGAGAGCGGAATGACCATGATCGTCGTGACCCACGAGATGGGCTTCGCCCGCGAGGTCGCCGACAAGCTCGTATTCATGGACGGCGGCGTGGTCGTCGAAGAGGGCGACCCGACCGAGGTGCTCACGAACCCGCAGCGGGAGCGCACGAAGGCCTTCCTCTCGAAGGTGCTGTAGCAGACACGGAAGGGCGGCGAGGAATTCACCTCGCCGCCCTTCCGCTGTGCCGGGGCGCCCGGAATCGTGGCCCTACGCGTTCACCCCGAGGTCCTTCTTGATCTTCGTGGTCGACACGCCCTCGGTGCGGTCGAGGTAGACGACCTCGCAGTAGTCGCGCAGCACCTCGAAGCGGGGGTCGCCCTCCCAGTCGCCGCCCATGACGACGGCATCGATCTCGTACTTCTGCACGTCTCGGATCTTCTGGTCCCACGCCTCCTCCGGGATCACGAGGTCGACGTAGCGGACCGCCTCGAGCATATTCTTGCGCGTCGCGAAGTCGTGGTACGTCTTCTTGCCCTTGCCGGCGTTGAACTCCTCGGTCGAAGCTGCGACCACGAGATAGTCTCCGAGGTCCCTGGCCCGCTTGAGCAGACGGATGTGCCCCCAGTGCAGGAGGTCGAAGGTGCCGTAGGTGAGGATCCGCTTCATGCCCCCAATAGTACGGGCCCGGGCAATGCTTTCATCCTGAACGCGCGCGGCGTAGTCTGGAGGCCAGAGGCCCGCCTCCGCGGGCGACCGATGAGAGCGAGGGACTGCGATGTCGACCAGCGAGCAGCGCGATCACGACCACGAGTCCGACCCGGCCCACGTGCCCGGCGACGGCTGGGTGGACGAGGGCGGGGCATCCCATCTCGGCCCGGCGACCCATACCGGATCGGGTCATCCGCACCCCGCCGAGCATCAGGAGGATGACGAGACGGCGGAGTCTGAGAACTGACGGTTCTCGCAGCGCCCGCGTGACCCGCCCGGCCCGCCCCCATTGATAGTCTGATGCCGAGCAATGAAGACGGGCGGGCGATCATGGGTGTTCATCGAGACGGGCAGCAGCCCTTCGACGCGTCCGCGTTCCTCGACGCGAACTCCGAGGCGCGGTCGCGGTACGGCAGATTCAACCTCGCCGTCATCGGCGGCACCGGGGTCGGCAAGTCGTCGCTCGTCAATGCGGTCTTCGGTCGGGACCTCGCGAAGGTCGGCACCGGCCTGCCCGTCACCCGCGGCGTGCAGTACTATCACGATGACTCGCTCGGCATCTGGGACATCGAGGGCTTCGAGATCGGCTCGGCCGTGGCGCCCGCCGAGCAGTTGCGGCACCACCTCGAGCTGATCGCCGCGCGCCCGGCGAACGAGCAGGTCGCGGTCGTCTGGTATTGCCTGAAGGCGAACGACGACCGCCTGACGCCCGCCGACATCGGCATGATCCGCGAGCTCGCGGCGCAGGGGCTCCCCGTCATCCTCGTGCTCACCAAGGTCGACTGGATCAGGCACCCGATCACCGGCAAGTATTCGGTCGCGCAGGGGCTCGAACGGTTCGTCGACTGGCTCGAGCATCCCGTCGATGAGCACGGCCGCCCGATCGAGCTCCCCGTCGAACGGGTCATGCTCACCTCGACGACCGACCCTCGCGGGAAGGGCAACGGGCACGGGCTCGGTGAGCTTGTCACGGAGACCCTCAACCTGTCCCCCGAAAGTGCCAAGGACGCGTTTCGCATCGCGCAACGGCTCAACCTCCCCTGGAAGCGGGAGATGGCGCGCCCCGTCATCAGCGGAGCCGCCGGTCTGGCCGCCGCGGCCGCGGCCACGCCGATCCCGGTCGCGGACGCGGTGGCCCTGGCGCCGATCCAGATCGGAATGATGGGCCGCATCGCCGCCATCTACGACCTGGAGCTGAAGACCATGATGTCGGCGGGGGCGCTCGCCCAGATCGGCGTGCAGATCTCGGGCCAGGCGCTGGCACGCAGCTTCATCAAGCTCGTTCCCGGCGCCGGCAGCGCGGTGAACGCCGGGGTCGCGTTCTCGCTGACGGCGGCGACCGGGGAAGGGTGGATGCGGCTGTGCGAGCAGGTGCACACGGGCAAGCTCGACCCGGGGCGCATCTCGGAGTCCTGGAAGGACTACGCACCGGGCCTGCTCGATGTCGTGCGGAAGATGACCGAGCAGCGCATCGGCAGACGCTCGGGCCGCCCGTGATCGCGGAGCTAGGCTGAAGCCATGACCGAGTTCAGCCAGATCGTGCGCAAATGGGTGAAGCCCGAAGACCTCAATCAGCACGGGGCGCTGTTCGGCGGGCGCCTGCTGCAGTGGGTCGACGAGGAGGCCGCGATCATCGCCGTCGCGCAGCTCGGTACGATCGATGTCGTGACCCGGCACATGTCGGCCGTGAGCTTCTCGTCGCGCGCCGACCGCGGCGACCTGCTCGAGCTCGAGTTCCGCATCGTCTCGTTCGGCACGAGCTCGCTCACGGTCAGCTGCCGCGTCGACAACGCCGTGACCGGGCAGGAGGTGCTGACCCTCGAGCGCATCGTCTTCGTCGCGGTCGACGGCAGCGGCCACTCGATCGCGCACGGCCGCACCGAGGCGACGGTCGGCACCGAGCGGCTGCGCGAGGGGCGGCGCGGCCCCGCGGCCGCGCACGGTCGGTAGGGCTTCGGTTCGGCCGTCGAAGCAGAGGAGCACACGATGCCGCGCATGCTCATCGCAGGTGACAAGTTCAAGGGATCGGCTTCGGCGCGCACCGTCGCCGAAGCTCTCTCCAGGGGTATCGCCGCGGCCGCGCCGGAAGCCGAGGTCGTCGCCCTTCCCATCGCCGACGGAGGCGACGGCACCATCGACGCCGCGCTCGCCGCGGGTTTCGTCGAGCACCGCAGCGCCGTGACCGGCGCGTACGGGGAGCGTCGGGATGCCCGGTTCGCCGTCGAGCCGGCCTCGGGCACCGCGGTCATCGAGGTCGCCGAGGCCTGCGGCCTGCGCGACGTCTCCGCCGCACGTCTCGCCTCAGCGGCGCTCGACGCCGGTGCGCGCAGCGTCGTGCTCGGCCTCGGCGGCAGTGCGACGAGCGACGGCGGTCTCGGCATGATGCGCGCGCTGGGCGTGCGCGTGCTGGCAGCCGATGGCGCCCCGATCGATCGGCTCGACGAGGCCGCACTGCGCGGGGCGACCTTCGACGCCTCCGGCCTCGACCCGCGGCTCGCCGGTCTCGCGGTGCAGATCGCCTGCGACGTCACGAACCCGCTCACGGGGCCCGACGGCGCCGCTGCGGTGTACGGGCCGCAGAAGGGGCTCGCGCCCGAGCAGGTGCCCGAGGTCGACGCGGCGCTGCACCTCTTCGGGGCGATGGTGGAGCGCGCGCTCGGCGCGGAGCCCGGCGCCTGGGCCGAGGCGCCCGGCGCCGGCGCCGCGGGCGGGCTCGGCTTCGGGGCGCTCGCCGTGCTCGGCGGCGAGATGCGCTCGGGCATCGATCTGGTGCTCGACCTCGTCGGGTTCGACGACGCGCTCGTCGGCGCCGATCTGGTCATCACGAGCGAGGGGCGCCTCGATGCCCAGACGCTCAGCGGGAAAGCCCCGGCCGGCGTGCTGCGTCGCTCGAGAGAGGTACCGGTGGTCGTGGTGTGCGGGTCGAGCGATCTCACGGCCGCCGAGGTCCGTGGCGCGGGCTTCGCGGAGGTCTACGAGCTCGTGGCGCTCGAACCCGATGCCGCCGCATGCATCGCCGCTCCCGAACCGTTGCTCGAAGTGATCGGGCGCCGCATCGGGACGGCGCTGCGCTCCGGGTAGGCGCCGACGAATCGCATCCGAGGGCGCGAGATGCGGCCCGAACTACGGCAGAATGAAGCTATTCGCGATAGATCAGCGATGCGCCGGCGGTACGCCTGCGACCACGTGAGCAAAGGGGACCCCACCATGTCGAAGCCCTCGACTTCAGAAACTGCCGCGACAGCGCAGCGCAGCGCGGGCGACAGCCTGCGCATCGCGCTCGGCGTCGGCGGCCTGATCGCCTTCGTGCTCGGCCTGCTCGTGCTCTTCGCACCGGCCCCGTCGGCGAAGGCCGCCGCGGGCACCGCAGCCGCGCTGCTCGCCCTCTACGCGCTCATCACGGGCGTCGTCTACGTGGGCACCTCGATCTTCTCGAAGACGCTCGGCGGTTGGGCGCGCACGGGCCACGTCCTGCTCGGGGTGCTCTACATCGTCGGCGGCGTGATCATGATGTCGAACCTGCTCGCGACCGGCACGCTCGTCTTCCTCTTCATCACCATCACCATCGGCGTGCTGTGGCTGTTCGAGGGCATCATGGCCTTCTCGCTCGTCAGCAAGAGCGAGAACAAGGTCTGGGGCATCATCTACGGCGTCATCAGCGTGCTCGCCGGTCTCACCATGATGTTCTCGCCGCTGCTGAGCGCTGCGGTGCTGTGGATCATGCTCGGCGCGTCGATGGTCGTGCTCGGCGCGGCGCAGAGCGTACGCGCCTTCATGATGAAGTCGAACGGCTGAGGCCCGTGGGCTACCGCATCGCCTCGAGCGAGGCCGCGGTGATCTCATCGTCACCGGCCGCGAGCGCGATGTACTTGCGCAGCACGACGAGCGACGACGACGCCTTGTCGAACTCCGCGGCGACGAAGCGGTCGGTACCGATGAGGGCGAGCGCCTCGAGCGCCGGCATGACGGCCCCGCGCAGCTGGTCGCGGCGGTCGGCGGGCACGATCTGCCGCAGCTCATCCATCGACGTGAACAGGGGCAGCACCAGCTGCCCCTTCGTCGAACGGATGGTGCGGATGCGCGTGCCCTTCTTCTTCGAGGCCGCGCCGGTCACATCGACGACGAGGTAGCCCTCGCGCAGCGCGAGCAGAAAGGCCGCGAGATGCTCGTAATCGGGAATCGCCTGCAACTCGCGCAGCGCGGTGCGCACCGCCTCGTTGGCGTAGTCGGCATGGACTTCCTCGGGAATGCTCGGGGTATCGGCCATGCGCTCCAGCCTACTGGCCGACCGCGGCCGAGCGGCGGCGCCCGTGAGGCGGCGCTCCGCCCGAGAATGCGAACACCCCACGAACCCCGGAGGAAGCAGTGACCGGAACCGGCATCGCGTCAGTGATCGCGATCGTCTTCATCATCATCGAGTACCTCGTGAAGATCATCGCGATCGGGGTGGTGCCCGAGAACCGCAAGCCCTCGTCCTCGATGGGCTGGCTCCTGCTGATCCTCTTCCTGCCGATCGTCGGCGTGCCGCTGTTCCTCATCCTCGGCAGCCCGTACGTGGACCGCCGGCGCGCCGCCATCCAGGCCGAGGCGAACAAGATCCTCGCCGAGGGCACGAGCGCGGTGCCGCCGGTGCCCGAATCGGTCTCGCTGCCGGCAGACCTGACAGGGATCGTGGAGCTGTCGCGATCCCTCACCGCGCTGCCCATGGTCACCGGTCGCAACCACGGCGTCGAGCGCGACTACGAGGCCGGCATCGCGCGCATGACGCGGCTCGCGGAGCAGGCGGTCGAGTCGATCCATGTCGAGATCTACATCATGGCCCGCGACGCCGTGACCGAACCGTTCTTCCGGGCGCTCGAAGAGGCCGTGCGGCGCGGCGTGCGGGTGCGGGTGCTGCTCGACCACCTCGGCTCGCGCAAGTACGACGGCTTCAAGCAGTTTCTGCAGAGCATGACGGATGCGGGCATCGAGTGGCGTCTGATGCTGCCTTTCCTGCCGCTCCAGGGCCGCATGCGCCGCATCGACCTGCGCAATCATCGCAAGCTCATGGTGGTCGACGGCAGAACGGCGATCATGGGGTCGCAGAATCTGATCGCCGCCTCGTACGGGTCGGCGAAGAACGAGCGCGTCGGGCGCTTCTGGAACGACATCAGCGTCGAGCTGAGCGGCGAGATCGTCGCCTCGCTCGAGGCGGTGTTCGCGGTCGACTGGTTCACCGAGAGCGGCGAGCTCATCGACGTGCACGCCTACCGCCCCGAGGCGGGCGGGAGGCCCGGGGCGGCCCCGCGCTTCGTCGCCTCCGGGCCGGCCCCTGCGGTCGGCGGAGACGTCAACGCCGTGCAGCTCATCCCGTCGGGCCCGGGCTTCCGCACCGAACCCAACCTGAAGGCCTTCACCTCGCTCATCTACACGGCGAAGCGGCGGCTCGCGATCGTGAGCCCGTACTTCGTGCCCGACGAGTCGATCCTCGCCGCGATCACCACCGCGGCGTACCGCGGCGTGCAGGTCGAGCTCTACGTCAGCGCGGTCGCCGATCAGTTCATGGTGGATCGCGCGCAGTCGTCGTACTACCAGTCGCTGCTCGACGCCGGCGTGACGATCCACCTGTACCCGCAGCCCGAGGTGCTGCACACGAAGTGCTTCCTCATCGACGACACCTGCGCCGTCATGGGGTCGTCGAACATGGATATGCGCTCGTTCGGCCTCAACTACGAGATCAGCCTGCTCGCCTACGGCGGCGATATCGTCGCGCAGATCGGCGACGTGATCGCGGGGTACGCGGCCCGCAGCACCGTGCTCGACGCGCAGGCGTGGCCGAAGCGCTCGCCCCTCAGGCGGTACACCGAGTCGGTGATGCGCCTGACCTCGGCGCTGCAGTAGCGGGCGGGCGCGGAGGCGGAGCGGCTCGCGGACCCGGTGCCGGCGTTCGACGTCGGAGCACCTCGCGGGGCTACTCGTCGCCGATGCCGCGGGCCGCGAGCGCCTCGCCCGTGAGCTGCGCGTGCGAGACGGTGCGCAGCACGAACGGCACGAGCCGGGCGCGCGGGCTGCGTTCGAGCCCTCGGGCGCGCGCGGCGGCCCGCGTTTCGTGCGCGATGCCGAGGATGCTCGGGATCGCGCGGATCACGAGCGAAAAGGCGAGCGCCACCCGTTCGGGGTCGACGCCGAAACGGCGCAGCGGCCCGAGGGCCCAGGTGATCGTGTCGAGCGTGTCCTCGACCGCCGTGGTCGCGGTGAGCGCGCTCGCCGCGAGGATGAGCGCGATGAGCGTGCCGACGACCTCGACGCCGCGCTCCCACCCGTGCTGCCAGGCCTGGAACGCGAAGAGCAGCGCCCCCACGATGAGAAAGCGGCTGAGCACCCGCCAGAGGTCGCGGCCGCGCAGGCCCGCGACGAGGGCGAGCGCGACGGCGATGATGAGCGCGACGACCGTGCTCGGCACCGAGCGCAGCGCCACGGCGGCGGTGGCGAAGACGAAGAGGCCGATGAGCTTCGCCCCCGGCCGTAGGCGGTGCAGCGGCGAGTCGCCCGGCAGGTAGGAGCCGAGCGGGCTGACGCCGCTCATGAGTGCGCCGCCAGCTCGCGGTAGTGCGCGATCGCCGTGTCGGGTGCGCCGTCGAAGGCGATGCGGCCGCCGTCGATGACGAGCGTGCGCTCGGCGCGGGCCGCGAGCTCGAGGTCGTGCGTCACGACGACGGTCTGCTGGGGCAGCCCCATGAGCAGGTCGCCGATCTTGCGGGCGTTGCGCAGGTCGAGCAGCGTGGTCGGTTCGTCGGCGACGACGATCGCCGGTTCGCCCGTCAGCACCGAGGCGATAGCGAGCAGCTGCTTCTGACCGCCCGACAGGGTGTGCACGCTGCGGTCGGCGAGGGCGTCGAGCCCGAACCGTTCGAGCGCCGCGAGCGCGGCCGCGTGCCGTTCGCGCTTGTCGCGATGCGAGCGGCGCAGCGACAGCGAGACGTCTTCGACGACGGTGGGCATGATGAGCTGGGCGGCCGGGTCGGTGAAGACGAAGCCGACGAGCCTGCGCACGGCCGCGCCGTCGCGCATCGTGTCGAGCGGAGGGCCGCCCGACGCCGACACGGTCACCGCGCCGCTGCTCGGTGCGACGAGCCCGTTGATGAGCCGAGCGAGCGTCGACTTGCCCGAGCCGTTGCCGCCGATGATCGAGATGCGCTGCTCGGAGAGCTCGAGGTTCGTCGGGTGCAGGATCGTGGCGTCGCCCGTGGGGGCGGTCACGGTCGCGCTGCGGAGTTCGATCACGGGGCGGGTCACCTTCGGGCGGCAGTTCGGGGCGCTACTTCGAGCGGGTGGGCAGGAGCGCGGGGAACGCTCGGTGCACGGCGGTCGCGACGAGGGCCATGAGGATGTTCTTGACGATGTCACCGGGGTAGAAGGTGAGGTCGAAGAGGAAGGCCTCGCGGAGCGCGAGCCCGCCGAACACCGACATGCCGAGGGGCCCGAGGGTGTGGATGAAGACGAGGCTCGAGGCGAAGCCGGCGGCGAAGGTGAGCGGGATGCTCGTGGCGAGCTTCTTGCGGGGCAGGCGCTCGACGATGAAGCCGCAGAGGGCGGCGGCGAGGGGGAACGCGACGAGGTAGCCGGCCGACGGGCCGACGAAGGGGGCGATGCCGGCCGAGCCGCCCGAGAACACGGGGAGGCCGATGGCGCCGGCCGCGAGGTAGAGCAGCACGGCGAGGAAGCCGCGCTTCGCGCCGAGCACCGCGCCGGCGAGCATGACGGCGAAGGTCTGCAGGGTGATGGGCACGAGGCCGCCGACGCTGATCGCGGGCAGCAGCGCGCAGACGGCGATGAGGGCGGCGAACGTCGCGATGAGGGCGAGGTCGGTCGCGGTGCCGCGCTTCTTGCGGGCGTGGGCGGCGTTCGCGGTGGTCGGCTGCTGGTCGGCGGTCGCGGTCACGAGGTCTCCTGGGGCGGTGTCTGAATCGGGGCAGGGATCGGCGGGATCGCGCTACCTGAACAGTGTTCTGGTGAACGGTGTTCAGGTTAGCGCTAGGCTGGGGGAATGCGCAACACCCTCGCCGATGTCGTGACCGCGGCGCTCGGCGTGCTCGACGCGCAGGGGCTCGAGGGATGCTCGATGCGTCGGGTGGCCGCCGCCCTCGACGTGCAGCCGAGCGCGCTCTACCATCACGTGCCGAACAAGCAGAGCCTGCTCGCGCTGATGGCCGACGAGATCGTCGGCCGCGTCGGCCGCCTGCACGACGCGCGCGCACTCTGCATCGCACTGCGTGATGCGATGCTCCGCGTGCGAGACGGCGCCGACGTCGTCGCCACCGCCGAGGCCTTCCGCCTCGGATCCTCCGAGATCGAGCGCAGTCTCGCCGAGATGGTCGGCGCCGACGGTGCGCGCACGCTGCTGCTCTTCACCTTCGGGCATGCGCAGTCGACGCAGACGCACCGGCAGGCCGCGCAGTTCGGCGCCCTGCTCGACGCCCCGCCCGCGGGCGGTCAGGCGCCGCCCGCGTTCGACCTCGACGCATCGTTCGGTCGCGGGCTCGACATCATCCTGCGCGGGCTCGTGCCCGACGCCGATACCCGCTGACGCCGCATGGAGGAGACGCTGTGACCACTGCCCCGAACCCGCGAGCGCGCGAGACGCCGACCGATCCCGAGGTGCTCCTCGTCGGAGAGGCGCTCGTCGACATCGTGCACCGCGCCGACGGCACGCACGACGAGAGCCCCGGCGGCAGCCCGGCGAACGTCGCGCTCGCGCTCGGCCGACTCGGGCGCTCGCCGCGACTGCTCACCTCGCTCGGCGACGACGAGCGGGGGCGCACGGTGCGCGAGTGGCTCGCGGCCTCGGGGGTCGCAGTGCTCGGCAGCCCCGGCGCCCGCACCGCGACCGCTACGGCCCTGCTCGACGAGACGGGCGCCGCGACCTACGAGTTCGATCTCGTGTGGAATTTCGATGCCGCCGATGCCGGCCGGCCCGACGTGCTGCATGCCGGGTCGATCGGCGCGTTCCTGATGCCCGGCGCCGACGAGCTGTCGCGGCTGGTCGACGAGCTGCGGGGCCGCGCCCTCATCGGCTACGACCCGAACATCAGGCCGGCGCTCATCGGCGGCGCGGACGCCGAGGCCGGGGCGGTGCGCGAGCGGGTGCGCTCGCTCATCGCCCGCTCCGACGTCGTGAAGGCGAGCGACGAAGACATCGCGTGGTTGCATCCGGGGGAGGATCCGGTCGCAGTCGCGCATCGTTGGGCGGCCGCGGGGCCGGCGCTCGTCGTCGTCACGCGCGGTGCCGAGGGCGTCGTCGCCGTACGCGGCGGTGCCGGTGCGGGCGCGCCTGCCGGGCGCACCGAGCTGACGGTCGCGGGCGTGCCCGTCGACGTCGTCGACACGGTCGGCGCGGGCGATACCTTCATGGGCGCGCTGCTCGACGGGCTGCTCTCGGCGGGCGCCTACGGGGCTGAGGCCCGCGCGGCGCTCGGTGCGCTGCGCGACGCCGAACTCGCGGTGCTGCTCGAACGCAGCGCGCAGGCGGCGGCGATCACGGTGAGCCGGGCGGGCGCGAACCCGCCGACGCTCGCCGAGCTCGACGCCGCCCGGCGATCCCTGTAGAGGCGCCCGAGGCGCCCGCGGCCCGCGCGAGCTCAGTCGGAGATGAGACGTCATTCGGACGAATCGGCCGCAGAACGTCCGAACGAGCTGCAGAATCCGAATGAACCCACGCGCCCACGGCACGGGGCATGAGCGCGCCAGGGATCGCCGGCAGCCGGCCAGCCGCCCTAGAACAGCGTGTTCTTGTCCTCCATGCCGCGCATCGCGTCGTAGTCGAGCACGAGGCAGCGGATGCCCCGGTCCTCGGCGAGCGTACGGGCCTGCGGCTTGATCTCCTGCGCCGCGAAGACGCCCTGCACCGGCGCGAGCACCGGGTCGCGGTTCATGAGCTCGAGGTAGCGGGTGAGCTGCTCGACGCCGTCGATCTCGCCGCGCCGCTTGATCTCGATCGCGACCGAGGCGCCCGCCGCGTCGCGGGCGAGGATGTCGACCGGACCGATCGCGGTCATGTACTCGCGCCGCACCAGAGTGTGGCCGTCGCCCACGAGGCCGATCTGCTCGGCGAGCAGCTCTTGCAGGTGCGCTTCGACGCCGTCCTTGATGAGGCCCGGGTCGATGCCGAGGTCGTGCGACGTGTCGTGGATGATCTCGAAGAGCGACACCACGAGCTTGTCGGCGGTCTTCTTGTGCGTGACCTCCCACGCCTCGACGATGCCGGCGGCCTGCTGCTCGTCGTCGAGCTCGAGCGGGGCGAGCGTGCAGGGCGGGCTCATCCAGTTGAGCGGCTTGTACGACCCGCCATCGGAGTGCACCAGGATGGAGCCGTCGTTCTTGAGCATGAGCACGCGCTTCGCCCGCGGCAGGTGGGCCGACAGGCGCCCGGCATAGTCAACGGAGCAGTCTGCAACAACGATTCGCACCGCGGTAGTCTACCCCGGCCGCCGCACGCGCGCCTGAGCGGGCGAGCGGCCCGCGCCGTCTACGCGTGCGGCCGCGGCCTCGCGACCCCGGCCGCGACGACGACGTAGATCGCGAACGGCACCAGCGCCCAGAACGCCGTGAGCAGGCCGAAGTGATCGCCGAGAAAGCCGAAGGCGAGCGGGCCCACGAGCATCGACCCGTACCCGATGCCCGCGACGGCCGCGACGGCGCGCGCCGCGTGCTCGGGGTCGTCGGCCGCCGCCGAGAGGGTGACGGGCCAGCCGAGCGCGCTGCCGATGCCCCAGCACACGACGCCGACGACGGCTGCGGCGGTGCCCGGCACGAGGATGAGCAGCACGACGCCGATCGCGGCGAGCGCGGCCGAGGCGCGCAGCATCGTCACCCGGCCGAAGCGCCCGAGCAGCCACGAGCCGACGATGCGTGTCGCGAGCGCCGCGAAGAAGAACACGCTGAGCATGGTCGCGCCGAGGTCGTTGCCGAGACCGCGGCCGTCGACGAGTGCGAGCGGCAGCCAGTCGGCGGCGGTGCCCTCGAAGATGCCGAACGCGAGCGTGATGACGCCGATCACGATGAGGCGCGGGTCGCGCCAGGGCGAGTACCTGCGCGGCCCGGGGCGAAGGGCGGGCGACGCGGCGCCCGCTGAGCCGTGCTCATCGGGGATGATCGGGATCGCGCCGGTGTGGGTGACGACGGGGTCGGCTCCGGTGTGCGCGACGACCGGCACCGGCCCGGTGATGGCGAGCGCGGGGTCGGCGCCGCCGCTGGTCGCCGCCCGGCGCACCGCGAGCTCGTCGTGGGGGAGGGCGCGCAGGAGGAGCAGGAGCACCACCGCGCTCGCCGCCATGACGATCGCCAGGTGCACCGGTACGGGCACCGCGGCCGCCTCCGCGGCCGCGCCGATGCCGGTCGCGGCGACGGCGCCGAGGCTGTAGCCCGCGTGCATGAGGGGCATGCGCGGCTTGCCGAGCGCCGCTTCGGCGTTGGCGCCGCTCACGCTGATGGCGACATCGCAGATGCTGAAGGCGAAGCCGAACGCGAAGAGCAGGGCGAGCCCGACAGGGATCGCCCACCCCAGCAGCACCGCGGCCGCGCTCGGCAGCGCGACGGCGGCAGTGAGCCCGGCGACGAGCAGCACGCGCCGCGCCCCGAAGCGCTGGATGACGGTGCCCGAGATGATGAGGGCCGCGACGCTGCCGGCGGCGAGGCAGAGGCCGTAGAGTCCCATCTGCGACGCGCTCGCACCGAGCTGGTCGCGCACGGCGGGGAGACGGCTGAGCCAGGTGCCGAAGCTCAGGCCGACGAGCAGGAAGATGAAGGGCACGGCGCGCACCCAGCGGATGACCTCGGGGCGAGGCGAAGGGGAGCGGTCGGTCACACATCGAGTGTAGTCAGCGGAGCCGCCCGATTCTCTGCGCGATCTGGGGGCAATCTGCGCAGAACGGATCTGGGAACCCTCTGCGTGCAGTAGCGTTTGGCTGTGACTACCATTTCAGCGGCGAATGTTGAGGGCCTGCCCGAACGCTCCATCACCGACTTCGCCGAGGGCGATTTCCAGCGCACGGGGGTGCGCGGCAGTGGCGGCGAGATCGGCATGCAGGCCCGCGTGAGCGCGTTCGGGGCGATCATCGTCATCGAGGCATGGGGCTCGGGGTCGGAGATCGAGCGCCGACCGCTGCGGCCCGGCCTGCCGACCATCGACATCGTCTTCGTCGACGAGGGCGAGTTCGAGTACCTCGACGGCGCCGAGTGGCGCGTCTCGAGCGGGCCGCTCATGATCGCGCCGAGCGGGCTGCCGCGCCGCGTGCGCTTCCTCGGACCGTGGCGGTTCGTCGTCGTGCGCATCCCCCGCGAGGCGCTGCTCGCCTATGTGCCGATGCTGAACGACGAAGTCGGCGTCTACTCCGAGCTCACGGTGACCGAGCGCGCGATGCAGGGGTTCCTCGAGCAGGCCGTCGCGGGCGAAGCACTCGTCTCGGAGGGCGAGAGCCGCACCGTCGACCGCCTCGTGCTCGACATGGCGGGCACGCTCGTGCTCGGCCGGCAAGGGGCCGCGTGGCCGCAGGGCACGCCGCGCGCGGTGGTGCGCGAGCGGGCCCTCGCCGATATCGCCGGGAATGCGAGCGATGTGCGGTTCACACCGCAGGCCCTCGCGGCCCGCATCGGCGTCTCGCTCAGGCACCTGCAGGCGGTGTTCGCCGAGGCCGAGAGCTCGGTGGCGGCCGAGATCAGGCGCGAGCGCGCCCGTGTGGCGCGGTCGGTGCTGCAGGATGCCCGCTTCGATGCGCTCGACGTGCGCGAGGTCGCGGCGCAGGCGGGCTTCGGGTCGCCGGCCAGCATGCGGCGGGCGCTCGACGAGCTCTACGGGGTCGGGCCGAAGGAGTTGCGGATCGCCCGCTGACCCGGGGCGCGGCCTGCGCCCCCTACTCGTTGCCGGAGACCGCCCAGAGCGCTGCGCCTACGATGCCGGAGTTCTGGCGCATCGCGGCCGGGACGATGGGGGTGCGCAGATCGAGCAGCGGCAGGAACCGGTCGGCGCTCTGGCTGACGCTGCCGCCGACGATGAACAGGTCGGGCGAGAACAGGTGCTCGACATGGTCGAAGTAGCGCTGCAGGCGCTCCGCCCACTCGGGGTACGACAGGTCCTCGCGCACCCGGGCCGAGGTCGCCGCCCGCTTCTCGGCGTCGAAGCCGTCGAGCTCGAGGTGACCGAACTCGGTGTTCATGAGCAGCTTGCCGTCGAGGAAGAGGGCCGAACCGATCCCGGTGCCGAGCGCGATGAGCATCACGATGCCGGTCGCCCCGCGGCCCGCGCCGAGCCGCATCTCGGCCACGCCGGCCGCATCCGCGTCGTTCAGCGCGGCGACCGGGCGCCCGATGCGCGCGGAGAGCCGGTCGGCGAGGTTCACGCCGATCCAGGCCTTGTCGACGTTCGCGGCGGTGCCGACGACGCCGTGCTTGACGATTCCGGGGAAGGTGCAGCCGATCGGGCCGTCCCACTGCGCAGACTCGACGATCCGCGCGACCGTATCGAGCACCGCCTCGACGGTGGCCGGCTGCGGCGTCGGCAGCTGGAAGCGCTCGCCCGCGAGTGCTCCGGTGGTCACGTCGACGATCGCGCCCTTGATGCCGGTGCCCCCGATGTCGAGCCCCAATGCCTGAACCATGCCGTTCGCCTCCGGTCGGTGGGGCGGCCGTCGGGTGGTCGCCCCCACAGCACAAGAGTGTTCCCTACGCGCGATGCCGGGTCAAACATGGCCGGGCCGAGGCCCGGGCCGGGGCCGGGAAGAATGCCCGGGTTCGCGCTGCCGGCCCCGCCCGTCGACGAGCGCACTCCGGGATACCGCGCATGTGGAGGATGCGGCCCGTCGTCGCGGGCAATACGCTGTGCGCATGGGTGTCAGTGCGGCAGCAGCGGAGTCTCGTCGGATGCGCACGGTCGGCGTCGTCGTCGCGACCGTCCTCATGATCGGGGTCGGCGCGTGCGCACCCGCCGCCGACCCGGTGCTCGAACCGCGCGCCCACGGGGCGGCATGGCAGGCCGAGAGCTTCGCCTCCGTGTACGAGCAGCGGGTCGAGTGGCGCGAGTGCGACGCCGATGACGGGCTCGACGCCGACCTGGCCGAGTCGCTCGAAGTATCGGGAGTCGAACCCGACGGCATCGCGTGCGGGGCCGTGACGGCGCCGTTCGACTGGAACGACCCCGAGAACGAGCAGACCATCGAGCTCGCGGTCGTGCGGGTGCCCGCGACGGGGGAGCCGCGGGGCACGCTGATCGGCAACCCCGGCGGGCCCGGTGCGACGGGCATCGACTTCATGCTCGGCATGGCGGCGGCCCCGGGCTTCGATCAGGTGCTCGAGCACTACGATCTGCTCGGGTTCGACCCGCGCGGCATCGGGGCGAGCACTCCGATCGACTGCGATGCGGGAGTCTCGGAGCTGCCCGAGATCCAGCTCGGCGAGTGCATCGCCGAGCACCCCCTGACCCGCACGATGGGCACCGTGCAGGTCGCGCGCGACATGGAGCTGCTGCGCGCGCTGCAGGGAGCCGAGAAGCTCGACTACCTCGGCTACTCGTACGGCACCATGCTCGGTGCGACGTACGCGAGCATCTTCCCCGAGCGGGTCGGGCGCATGGTGCTCGACAGCGCCGAGAACGCCGAGTGGGCGAGCCCGATCCACTCCTTCGAGCAGCAGGTCGCGATCGCGAAGGCCGTCGTCGCGCTCGCGACCGACTGCCGCACCGAGTACGCCGATGAGGTCGAGGTGTGCCCGTTCGACTCCGAGGCGTCGGTGCTCGCGGTGCTCGAACGCTTGCAGACCGAGCCGCTCGTCGCGAGCGACGGCACCGAGATCACGGGTGCCGACCTCTACGGGTATCTGACGGGCGCCCTGTACTCGAGCCATTACGGGCGAGGGATCGTGCTCGACACCGTCGCGCTCGCGCTCTTCGGCGACCAGGAGGCGATCGATGCGCTCGGCGCAGAGGTCTCGGGCGGCAGCGCCGATCTGGCGATGCGCGTGGTCAGCTGCCATTCCTTCCCCATCGAACCCGACATTCCGGGCCTGCTCGCCCACGTCGAGCGGGTCGGCGTGCCGCGGCTCATGGGCGGCCCCGAGATCACCGACGAGGTGCTCGCGCCGTTCGTCGATCTGTCGTGCTACGCGCTGCCCGAGAGCGGGCTCGACGTCACCGAGTCGTTCGACGCGGCGGGCGCCGACCCGATCCTCGTCATCGGCATCACCGGCGACCACGCGACGCCGTACCCGTACGCGCAGGAGCTCGTGGACGAGCTCGGCCCGGCGACCCTGCTCACGCTCGACGGTCAGGGGCACGCGGCCTCGTTCAGCGACCGTTCGAGCTGCATCGACGCTGCGGTCACCGCCTACCTCGTGGCAGGCGAGATGCCCGCGACGGGCACCGTCTGCACCGACGACTGACGCGGCCGGCCGCGCGCATCGTGGCGCCTCGACGTCTCGCCCGGGCTGCGTGCGCACCCAGCTTGCGCGCCGCCGATGCAACTTGCGCAACGAGGGCGGAAGCGCACTCCGGGTACCCCGGAGGGTCGATATATTCGACCCGATTGGACTGTGTCCAGAACTTGGGGATCGAAGGAGATGGACGATGGGAAAACGGATCTTCGCGAGCGCGGCTGCGCTCGCCGTCGCAGGGCTGCTGCTGAGCGCGTGCGCCCCGGCCGCAGATGACTCGCCGAGCGGCGTGCAGGCGGAATCGTTCCCGGCCGTGTACGCGCAGACGATCGACTGGGGCGAGTGCGATGCCGACTACGGCCTCCACGACACCGGTCGCGAGCGTCTGCGAGAGGAGGGCGTCGCGCACGAGACCTTCGAATGCGCCATGATCACGGCCCCCATCGACTGGAACGACCCGAAGAACCACGGCACCATCGAGCTCGCCGTCGTGCACATCCCCGCGACGGGCGGCGAGAAGATCGGCACGCTTTTCGGCAACCCCGGCGGTCCGGGCGCCAGCGGGATCGACTACACCTTCGGCATGACCGTCTCGTCGGCGTTCCAGCAGGTGATGGAGCAGTACGACCTGATCGGCTTCGACCCGCGCGGCATCGGCCGCAGCACGCCGATCGAGTGCGAGCAGATGTCGAACGTGCGCGAACTGCAGCTCGCTCTCTGCGCCGCCGAGCAGCCGCTCGCGCACTCGATGGGCACGTCGCAGGTCGCCCGCGACATGGATCTGCTGCGCGCGCTGCAGGGCGAGCCGAAGCTCGACTACCTCGGCTACTCGTACGGCACCATACTCGGGGCGACCTACTCGACGCTGTTCCCGGAGCGCGTGGGGCGCATGGTGCTCGACAGCGCCCCCGACGACACGTGGGCCGCGCCGACCGGCAACTACACGCAGTCGCTCGCCATGGTCGCCGAGATCGATGCGATGCTCGCGAACTGCGGCACGCTCTACGAGGTCGAGGTGTGCCCGCTGCGGAGCGACGACGACCTGGGGGCGAAGATGCAGCAGCTCGCGGAGCAGCCGCTCGTCGCGAGCGACGGCACTGAGATCGACGGCTGGACGCTCTTCTCCTACCTGCAGACCGGGCTCTACGGCCGCGACGTCGGCCGCCCGGTGGTGCTCGACACCGTGGGTGCGGCACTCGCGGGCGACCAGCAGGGCATCGACGCCATCGCCGAGGCGCTCGCGGGCGGCGGGGCGTCCGTGAGCTTCGCCGGCCAGATCGTCGGCTGCCACTCCCTGCCGCAGGATCCGGACATTCTCGGACTCATCGAGACCATCGAGAAGATGGGTGCGCCGGAGCTCTTGGGCGGCCCCGAGATCTCCGAGGAGTTCGTCGCGCAGTACGCCGACATCTCGTGCGGTGCGCTGCCCGAATCGGGCGACGACCTCGAATCGTTCTCGGCGCCGGAGGGTACGACGGTGCTTGTGCTCGGCGTCACCGGCGACCATGCGACGCCGTACGAGAACGGGCGTCATCTCGCGGCGCAGATGGGCAACACCCGCTTCGTCACGCTCGAGGGCCACGGGCACGGCGCCAGCTACACCGACCGCTCGACGTGCATCGACGACGCGGTCACGCAGTTCCTGCTCGCGGGCGAGCTGCCCGAGCAGGGGCTGGTCTGCCAGACGGACTGATCCGCACCGGCTGCTACACGCCCAGCTGCACCCACGAGCCGCTGCGCGCGCGAAGCCCCAGCGTCGTCGCGCGCGCAGCCATGAACACGATGCAGAAGCTCGCGGTCAGCGCGGTGAGCGCCGCGACGCCGCTCGGCACCGCGACGGTGACGGCCCAGAGCATCGGGAGGTAGACGGCGAGGTTCACGAGGCTCGTCCATGCGAGGTAGCGCACATCGCCCGCGCCCATGAGCACGCCGTCGAGCACGAATACGTACCCGCCGAGCGGCAGTGACAGCCCGAGCACCATGAGCGGCAGCGGCAGGATCGCGAGCACCGCGGCATCGTCCGTGAAGACCCGGCCGAGCAGGGGGCTGCAGGCGGCGAGCAGCAGCCCGATTGCACCCCCGCTCGCGAGCCCCCAGAACAGGGATCGCCGCACGACGAGCCGCGCACGGTCGGCGTCGCGGGCGCCGAGCGCCTCGCCGACGAGAGCCTGCGCTGCGATGGCGAGCGCGTCGAGCGCGAAGGCCGCCGTCGAGAAGATCGTGAACACGACCTGGTAGCCGGCCGTCGCGTCGGTGCCGTGGCTTGTCGCAGCGAACACGGTCGCGAGGAACGCGGCGCGCAGCCCGATCGTGCGGATGAAGAGCCAGCCGCCGCTGCGCCCCACCCGGCCGAGGCCGTCGCGGCGCGGCCGGAAGTCGCCGCCCGCGCGCCGCACGTGGCGCGCGATGACGGCGAGGTAGACGGCGACCATGCCCCACTGGGCGGCGACCGTGCCCCAGGCGCTGCCCGCGATGCCCCAGCCGAGGCCGGTGATGAACCACCAGTTCAGCAGCGCGTTGACCGCGAAGCCGATCGTCGCCACGACGAGCGGGGTGCGGGTGTCGAGCATGCCGCGCAGCAGCCCGCTCGCCGCGAACACGACGAGCATGGCGGGGATGCCGAGGCACGAGATCGCCAGATACGTCACCGCGTGGCCGGATGTCGCCGCGTCGGTGCCGAAGAGGCCCACCAGCCAGGGGCTCGCGGCCCACATCGCGGCGCCGACGAGCGCTCCGAGACCGAGCGCGAGCCACAGCCCGTCGACCCCCGCCTGCACCGCGCCGCGCAGGTCGCCGGCGCCGCGGCGCCTGGCCACGAACGGCGTCGTCGAGTAGGCGAGGAACACCATGAGACCGACGGCCGTCTGCAGCACGGCGCCCGCGACGGCGAGGCCCGCGAGGGGAGCCGCGCCGAGGTGGCCGACGAGCGCCGAATCGACGATGAGGAAGAGCGGCTCGGCGACGAGCGCGCCGAGCGCCGGGATCGCGAGGCCCGCGATGCTGCGGTCGATGCCGCGGGTTCCGGGCGCGCGTTCAGCCACGGCCTGCCGCGAACTCGCGCAGCCGCGCCATGGCGGTGCGGATGGTCTCCTCGTCCTTCACGTAGGTGAACCGCACCCACGGCGCGAGAGCGGTCGCAGTCGGCGACCCCTGCAGGCAGAACGCCGATACCGGCACGCACGCCACCCCGGCGAGCTCGGGCAGCGCCCGCGCGAGGGCCGCGCCGTCGGGTATCTCGGCAGTGAGCCACGGCGACGCATCGGCGCACACGAAGTAGGTGCCGCCCGGCTCCACGACCGTGAGCCCCGCGGCGCGCAGCCCGTCGAGCAGCAGCCCGCGGCGGTGCTCCAGGGATCGCCGCAGCGCCTCGACATCGGCGTCGCCCTCGGCGAGCGCCCGCGCGATCGCGGGCTGGAACGGGGCGCCGCCCGAGAAGGTGAGGAACTGCTTGACCGCGAGCAGCGCCTCCATGAGTGCTGCCGGGCCGGTGGCCCAGCCGATCTTCCACCCGGTGAGCGAGAACGTCTTGCCCGCCGACGAGATCGATATCGTGCGCTCAGCCATGCCCGGCAGCGTCGAGATCGGAGTGTGGCGCTCGCCGCCGTACAGCAGATGCTCGTAGACCTCGTCGGTCACGACGATCGCGTCGACGCGGCGGGCGGCGTCGGCGATCGCCTCGAGCTCGCGGCGCCCGAGCACCGCGCCGGTCGGATTGTGCGGGGTGTTCACGATGATGACGCGCGTGCGTTCGCCCACGACGGCGTCGAGCGCCGCCAGATCGAGCGCGAACCCGCCGTCATTCGGGACGAGCGGCACCGTCGTATGCGTCGCCCCGGCGAGCGCGATGGCGGCCGCGTGCGAATCGTAGAACGGCTCGATCGTCGCGACCTCGTCTCCCGGGCCCGCGAGCGCGAGCACCGCCGCCGTGATCGCCTCGGTCGCCCCCGCGGTCACCACCACCTCGGTCTCGGGGTCGAGAACGATGCCGTAGTGGCGCTGCCGGTGGGCGGCGATCGCGCGGCGCAGCGCCGGGATGCCCTGACCGGGCGGGTACTGGTTGATGCCGTCGCGGATCGCCTGGGCCGCGACCTCGCGCACCCATTCGGGGCCGTCGGCATCGGGGAAGCCCTGTCCGAGATTCGCGGCTCCCGTACGGCGGGCGAGCGCCGACATCTCCGTGAAGATGGTGGGCCGCGTGCTGCCGTCGGGAGCAATGAGCCCGGTCGCGCGGGCGACTTCGCGCCATCGCGGAGCCGGGAGAGGAGGGCGGGAGGTCATGCCTGCCAGTCTAGTTTCGTCGACCTCGGTTCTGGCGGCCGTTCCAAGCACGCATCGATAGGCTGGTGCCCATGAGCAATGCAGCAGCCCAGTCGGGCATCGACCTCGCCGAACTCGACCCCTCGACGCGGCCGCAGGACGACCTCTTCCGCCACGTCAACGGCAAGTGGATCGATCGCACGGAGATCCCTGGAGACAAGGCGCGCTACGGCTCGTTCGCCGTGCTCGCCGAGAACGCCGAAGAGGCGGTGCGCGACATCATCACGGGCACGGACGCTCCCGCGCCCGGGCTGATCTCGGGCGGCGCGGAGGCCGAGGCCGACAAGGTCGCGGCGCTCTACGCGAGCTTCATGGACACCGACCGCGCAGACTCGCTCGGAGCCGCGCCCATCGCCGCCGATCTCGAGCGGGCCCGCGCCATTGCCACGGTCGACGAGCTCATCGCGACGGTCGCAGACCTCGAGCGCCAGGGCCTCGGCGGCTTTTTCGGCATGTTCGTCGACAACGACCCGGGCGATCCCGCGCGCTACATCGTGTTCGTGATGCAGGGCGGCATCGGGCTGCCCGACGAGTCGTACTACCGCGAGGAGCAGTTCGCCGAGATCCGCGAGCAGTACCGCGCCCACATCGCCCGCATGCTGCGCCTCGCGGGCGCCGCCGGCGACGACGCCGATGCGGAGCGCCTCGCCGGTCTCGCCTTCGATCTCGAGACCCGCATCGCGGCCGCGCACTGGGACAAGGTCGCGAGCCGCGACATCCAGAAGCTCTACAACCTGCGCGACTTCGCGGGTCTCGCCGAGATCACGCCGGAGCTCGACTGGTCGGCGTACCTCGC
The DNA here is from genome assembly GCF_053567315.1 of Leucobacter sp. GX0328. Classification (NCBI taxonomy): domain Bacteria; kingdom Bacillati; phylum Actinomycetota; class Actinomycetes; order Micrococcales; family Microbacteriaceae; genus Leucobacter; species Leucobacter sp. GX0328. Next base: position 977,470 of record NZ_JBSGPC010000001.1, on the reverse strand, counting down.
CGCGATGGGCGCCCCCGAGGCCGCGTTCGCCGAGGTCGTCGCAGCGCAGCCCGAGGCGCTCGCGGGGCTGTCGGCCCTGCTCGGCGCCGCCCGCTCGGACGAGGGCGAGCTCGAGGCGTGGCGCGCGTGGCTCGCCTGGGCCATCGTGCGCGGCTCGGCCGCTCTGCTGTCGCAGGAGATCTCGCGCGCCAACTTCGACTTCTACGGCACCGCGCTCACCGGCGCCCCCGAGCAGCGCGAGCGCTGGCGTCGCGGAGTCTCGTTCGTCGAGGGCGCGATGGGCGAGGCCGTCGGCCGCCTCTACGTCGAGCGCCACTTCGACGAGTCCGCGAAGGCGTCGATGGACGAGCTCGTCGGGCACCTCATCGAGGCCTATCGAGAGTCGATCGAGGGGCTGTCGTGGATGGGCGCCGACACGCGGGAGCGCGCGCTCGAGAAGCTCGGCAAGTTCACGCCGAAGATCGGCTACCCGGTCAAATGGCGGGACTACTCGGAGCTCGCCACCGATGCCGGCGACCTGCTCGGCAATTCGCGTCGCGTCGCCGAATCCGAATTCGCCCGCGAACTCGGCAAGGTGGGGCGGCCCATCGACCGCGACGAGTGGTTCATGACCCCGCAGACGGTGAACGCCTACTACAACCCGGGCTTCAACGAGATCGTCTTCCCGGCTGCGATCCTGCAGCCGCCCTTCTTCGATGCGTCGTGGGATGCGGCCACGAACTTCGGCGCGATCGGCGCCGTCATCGGCCACGAGATCGGCCACGGCTTCGATGACCAGGGGTCGCGCTACGACGGCGACGGCCGCCTCACCGATTGGTGGACGGCTGCCGACCGGGAGGCCTTCGAGCAGCTCACGGGCGCGCTCATCGGCCAGTACAACGCGCTCTCGCCCGAGGGGGCGGAGGGGCAGACCGTCAACGGCGAGCTCACCATCGGCGAGAACATCGGCGACCTGTCGGGCCTCGAGATCGCCTGGAAGGCGTACCGGCGCTCGCTCGGCGGAGCGGAGTCGCCCGTCATCGACGGGCTGACCGGCGCCGAGCGCTTCTTCCTCGCCTGGTCGCAGGCGTGGCAGCAGAAGTCGCGCCCGGAGGAGACGGTGCGCCTGCTCACGATCGACCCGCATTCGCCGAACGAGTTCCGGTGCAACCAGATCGTGCGCAATCTCGACGCATTCCACGAGGCGTATGCGACGCGGCCGGGCGACGGGCTGTGGCTCGCCCCCGAGGAGCGCGTCTCGATCTGGTAGTCGCGAGCCGGGATGGAGGTCGGAGCGGTGCAGCAGCTTGCAGAGATGGGCGACCCGAGGCGTAGCGGAGCGCGCCGGTGGCTCTTCTGCATCGCGGCCGCGGCGCTGTGGATCGCGAGCGGGGGCGCTCTTCAGGCGCTGCGCTGGTTCACCTCCTACGGTCCGCTCCTGGGCGCGGTACTGCCCGAGACGCTGCCGGGAACGGTATGGATGCGTCCCGGGGCCTGGGGTGTTCTGACCGTCATTCTGGGCGGGATCGCCCTCGCGCTCGTCACACTCACCGTTGCCGGTCTGCTGCAGCTCGGGAGCGGCCGACCCGGTCGTCGGCCTGCGGCTGGTGGCCGGGCGGCGGTCTGGCTGGCTACGATCCTCGCCGGCACCATCCTCGGCGCCGTCACCGATCTGGCGCGGTTTGCGGCCTTGCCGCCCGGAATGGGGCTGCGGAGCGCGCTCTCGGTGGTGGATCTCGGCGCCACTGCCGCCCATGGTGCCTACTGGGGAGCCCTCTACGGCTGGATCATCGCCCTGATCGCCGCGCCACGGATCCGGAGCGGAGGATCCCGCGCGCTGTCTGCTGCCGCGGATGGCCGGCACCCCGTCGGGCCACCGCTGCGTGTGATTCAGCGGCCCATCGCGCTCATCGTCGTGTCCCTGATCGCGGTCGCCGCCTACGCGATCGTCAGCGTCGGCGGCGACCGATCCTGGCATCGGCAGACGCAGGCCGAGGCCGCGGAGGCCGAGCGGGCTGCGGCCGTCGAAGCCGGCACTCCGCGCACGGGATCCGCCCCTGATCCCTATGCCACGGGAGAGGCGGTGCCGGCGCGAGCCTCCGCCTCCGAGGGGGCAGTGGACCCCTCCGACCGGGGCCCGCGTGCGTGCGCCGCTGAGGAGATGACCTTGATGTACGGTGATGCCGACGCGGCAACCGGCCACCGTCTGCAGACCCTGCGCGTCGTGAACGGCGGTGAATCCGCGTGCGTGCTGCAGGGCTATCCCGACATCGCGTTCGCCGATCAGAACGGACATCTGCTCGATGTGACGGTGGAGCACGGACCCTCCTTCATGGCGCAGGAAGACCCCGGCCCGCTGGAGGTATCGCTCGGCCCCGGTGAATGGGCGATCACTCGGATCGGCTGGAATGCGAATTCCACGCAGGGATCCCTCGTGGCCACCGAGATCTATGCCGCCCTGCTGCCGGGAGATGAACGGCACCCCTGGCCGCCAAGTGCCCCGTTCGACATCGTGCCGGGGGCGACCGTAGCCGTCACGGCCTGGGCGGCCGACTCGGGCCCCGTGCCGAGCGACCCGTGAACCGGATCATCGTGCTCCACGCACGACGATGATCCGGGGCCGCGAGCAATACGAGCCTGCAGCCGAGCATCCGTGCGCTGAGCGGCTTACCGGCCCACCGGCCTATTTCGGGCGCCGTTTCAGGTAGTGCACCGACATGCCGAAGATGATGCCGAGCGACATTCCGAGCGCGAGGCCCATCGCGACGTCGCCGAGCGCTGCACCGATACCCGCTCCGACTGCGATGCCGATCGCGAGGCCCGAGCCCGCGGCCGCATAGCCCGGGTTCCGCTGTGCGTCGTTCGGCTGCTCCGGGTCCGGTTGTGCGTCGTTCTGCTGCTCGTCCATGTCATCGACGTTACGCACCGCGGTCGCCGCGCGGATCCGGCTGCCGGGTGAATTCGCCTCCGCCGATCGGGGGACGCCGAGCGCGGCCCGGGGTCGCGAGTCGTCGTACCGAGGCTTCACCCCTCGCCCGGGCGGGCCATGCCCGGCCGGGCGGGTCTGCCGTCGGTGTCAGCGCTCTGCGCGGGTGCTGCCGCGCACGATCAGCTCGGGGGCGAGCCGCTCGCTGTCGGGTGTGCCGCCCCGGAGCACTTCGGTGAGCAGCTCGTAACCGCGGAAACCCATGCGGTGCATCGGCGAACGCACGCTCGTGAGCCCGACGCTCGTCGCGAGCGGGGTGTCGTTGTACCCGCAGATGGCGACATCGTCGTGGATGTGGATGCCGCGGGCGGTGAGCGCGCCGAGCGCTCCGATGGCGGCGAAGTCGTTGGCCGCGAAGATGGCCTCGGGCGGCGGGCCGGCCGAGAGCAGCTGCTCCGACGACTCGCGACCGGCGATCGCGTCGAAGCCGCCGTGCACGATCGTGATGCGGTCGTCGTCGATGCCGTGCTCGTGCAATGCGTCGACGAAGCCGCGGGTGCGCAGCTCGGAGGTGGAGGTGCCGAGCTTGCCGGCGAGGATGCCGAACGAGGTGCGTCCGGTCGCGACCAGGTGCTCGGCCATCATGCGTCCGCCGGCCTCGTCGTCGCAGGTGACCGAGATGTGCCCGGTCAGTCTGCGGCTCACGAGCACGTGCGGCACGCGGCGCTCGTTCAGTTCGTCGAAGAGCTCGCGCTGGTCCGAGCGGGCGTCGCCGAAGACGAGGCCGTCGACCCTGCTCGCGAGCAGGCGCTCGGTCTTCGTGCGGCGCAGTTCGGCGTCGTCGAGCGAGTTCGAGACCATGGTGAGGCAGCCGTTCGCGGTGGCGGCCTCGTCGATGCCCTCGTAGATCGTGGAGAGCACGTAGTCCTGCAGTCGGGGCACGATGACGCCGACGAGGTTCGATCGGGCCGTGCGCAGCGAGGCAGCGTAGGGGTTGCGCGTGTACCCGCGTTCGGCGGCGAGCGAGATGATGCGCTCCGCGGTATCCGCGGCGGCCCAGCGGCTCTTCGGCCCCGCGGGGTCGTTCAGCACCCGCGATACCGTCGACGGGTTGAGGCCGAGTTCGCTCGCGAGGGCCTTCAGCGTGATCGGGCGGCTGGTGTGCATGATCCTCCAGCCTCGCTCGGTATGTGTACGTGCTCCGCGGGCGCTCGTGGGCCGCGGCGACGCGCCGGTCCGCTCTGCCGGTGCGATGCCCCATCATCCTACCCGGATGTCGGTGCCCGGAGATCTCGGCCCGCATCGTCGACGGTTTCCGTACGGGATCGCCGTCGCGAGCACTCGAATCGTCGTCAGCAGGGCGGTCTTCGACTGCTTTCATCCAACGATTGCAGCAAACGTGTGCGACAATCGCTTGCGGCAAGCGATTGCGTAGTGTTAAATGTCGGATACAGCAGCTGTTCACCGGAACACCCAAGGGAGCGTTTTTCGTGAGAAGAATCGTCGTGCTCGGCACCGGAGGCACCATCGCCTCGCGCGGCAGCGCCGAGGCGAATGCGGTCGCGACGAGCAGCATCTCCGACCTGCTCGCCCCGCTCGCCCCCGACTGCGAGCTCGATGCCCGCGACGTGATGACGATCGGCAGCTACAACATCGGCTTCGCCGAGATGCGCCGGATCGCCGAGGCCGCCACCGCTGCCGCCGCCGAGCCCGGCGTCGACGGCGTCGTGGTCACCCACGGCACCGACACCATGGAGGAGTCGGCCTACCTTACCGATCTGCTCGCCGGTGCCGGCACCGATGGCGCCGACTCCGATTGCGCCCCGATCGTGTTCACCGGCGCCCAGTTCGCCGCCGACACCATCGCCCCCGACGGCGGCCGCAACATCGCCGACGCCATCGCTTTCGCCGCGAGCCCCGAACTGCGCGGAATCGGGGCCGGCATCGCCTTCGGCGGCGACCTCGTGGCGGCCCGGGGTACCCGGAAGGCGCATACCACGGCGCCGAGCCCGTTCGAGGGCGGGGTGCTCATCGCCCGTCGGCGGGGCGGCGACGTCGCGCTGCACGCCCGCCCGGCCCGGCCCGGCCCGCCGCTCGCGATCGGCGAGGCCTTCGACACGCTCGTCGTCGACGCCGTGATCGCGGCTCCCGGCATCGACCCCGCGCTCTTCGAGATCGCGGCGGCGCGCTCGAAGGCCGTCGTGGTCGTCGGTACCGGCGTCGGCAACGCCGGCCCCGGTTTCGCGCAGGCCGTCGCGGCTGCGACCGAAGCCGGCACCCCCGTCGTGCTCGCGACCCGCGTCGCCTTCGGCCCCGTCACCCCGGTCTACGGCGGCGGCGGCGGAGTCGACATCGTACGGGCGGGGGCGACCGCCGCCGCCGAGCTCGGCCACGCTCAGGCCCGCATCCTCGCCGCGGCACTGCTCGCCGACCCGGCCGGGGCGCCGACCACGGTCGCCGACTTCACCGCACGCTTCCTGCGGCACGCCGGCTGACGGCGGCCGGCACCGCACGCATCACCCCACGCACCATCAACACGAAGGAGTATTTGAAATGTCGAAGAAGATCATGGTCAGCATCGGGATCGACGTCGACGCCGTCGGCGGCTGGCTCGGCTCGTACGGCGGCCAGGATTCGCCCGGCGATATCTCGCGCGGCCTCTTCGCCGGCGAGGTCGGTGTGCCCCGCCTGCTGAAGCTCGCCCAGGATCGACAGATCCCGGTCACCTGGTTCTGGCCCGGCCATTCGATCGAGACCTTCCCCGAGCAGTTCGAGGCCACGGTCGCGGCGGGCCACGAAGTCGGCGTGCACGGCTACAGCCACGAGAACCCGATCGCCATGACCCGCGAGCAGGAGACCGAGGTGCTCGACCACTGCCTCGAGCTGTTCGAGAGCCGCACGGGCGAGCGCCCCGTCGGCTACGTCGCCCCCTGGTGGGAGTTCTCGAAGGTCACCAACGAGATCCTGCTCGAGCGCGGCTTCCTCTACGACCACTCGCTCATGCACCACGACCACATGCCGTACCGCGTGCGCGTCGGCGACACCTGGACCAAGATCAACTACGAGGCCGCGTCGGCCAAGGAGTGGATGAAGCCGCTCGTGCGCGGCGAGGAGACCGACCTCATCGAGATCCCCGCGAGCTGGTACCTCGACGACCTGCCCCCGATGATGTTCATCAAGGGCAGCGCGAACAGCCACGGCTTCGTGAGCCCGCGCGACATCGAGATGCTGTGGCGCGACCAGTTCGACTGGGTCTACCGCGAGATGGACTACGCCGTCTTCCCGATCACCATCCACCCCGATGTCAGCGGCCGCCCCCAGACCCTGCTGATGCTCGAGCGCCTCATCGACCACATGTCGCAGCACGACGGCGTCGAGTTCATGTTCATGAAGGATGTCGCCCGCGACTTCGACGCGCGCTTCCCGCGCCACTGACCCCATTCCCCGTCCCTGAAAGGACACCCGACAGCGATGTCAACCCACTCCCCGTCTCCCGCGGAGACTCAGAACCGGGCCGAGCCCTGGAACCGACCCATCACGAAGCGGACCATCGTCCACGTCTCGATCATCTGCTTCGTCGCCTGGGTCATCTCGGTGTACGACTACACCCTCTTCGGCACACTGCTGCCCGTCATCGCCGAAGACTTCGGCTGGAACACCGCCGACATCGCTGCGATCAACACCTACGTCACCATCGGCGTGTTCATCGTGTCGCTGATCGTCGGCACCATCCTCGACAAGCTCGGCCGCAAGCGCGCCCTGATCCTGCTCGTACTCGGCGGCGCCCTCGCCTCGGGCCTCACCGGCCTCGCGGCCGGGCTCGGCAGCATGATCGTCATCCGCGCGTTCACGGGCCTGTCGATCTCGGAGGAGGTCGTCAACGCGGTCTACCTGAGCGAGATGTACCGCAAGGTGAAGAAGAAGGGGCTCGTCTACGCGCTCGTGCAGGGCGGCTACCCGATCGGCGCGCTGCTCGCCGCCGCGATCTCGGCCGCCTTCCTGCCGGTCATCGGCTGGCGGGGCAGTTTCGTGCTCGCCGGAGTGCTGGGCCTCGTCGTCGTGCTGCTCGCGTTCACGCTGCCGGAGTCGCCGACGTTCGCGGCCATCAGGGAGGTCAAGCGCCGCCGCGAGGCGGGCGATGATGCGGGGGCCGCGGCCCTCGCCGCCGAGCACGAGCTCGACCTTGACGCGAACAGCACGGGCGGCCTGCGCGAGGTGTTCGGGCCGCAGCATCGGGGGCACACGATCTCGCTGGCGCTCGCCTGGTTCGCGAGCTGGATGGCCATCCAGGTGTTCTCGGTGCTCGGCACGACCGTGCTCGTCGCGGCGAAGGGCGTCTCCTTCGACAACGCGCTGTTCATCCTGATCCTCGCGAACGCCGTCGGCTTCTGCGGATACGTGTTCCACGGCTGGATCGGCGACAAGATCAGCCGCCGCCTCACCGTCATTCTGGGCTGGACCCTGGGCGGCATCGTGAGCTTCATCATGCTCATCGGCCCGGGCGAGGCCTGGTTCATCTTCCCGATGTACGCGCTCACCCTGTTCTTCCTGAACGGTCCGTTCGCGGCTCTGCTCTACTACGGCGGCGAATCGTTCCCGGCCCACGTGCGCGGCGTCGGCAACAACGTGGCGCACGTCATGGCTCCCGTCGGCGGGATCGCCGGTTCGGGCCTGCTCGCCATCCTGCTCTCGGCGGGCGCGAGCATGATCGTCGCGGCGGCGATCGCGGGCTCGCTGGCGCTGATCCTGGGCGGCGTCTGCATGAGCTTCACACGCAAGGTGGATCAGCGGACGGCTGCAGAGAAAGCGGAGGTGGCAGCATGATGACGCGTGACGACGGTCTCGTCGGCAAGGTCGCGGTGATCACGGGCGGTGCCAGCGGCATCGGCCAGGCGCTCGCGGTGGCGTACGCGCGCGCCGGAGCGCACAGCGTCATCGGCGTCTTCCCGGGCGACCCCTACGGCGCCGATGAGACGATCGGCCTCGTCGAGGCGGCGGGCGGCCGCTGCATCGCGGTCGAGATGGACGTGCGTACGACCGAGGGCAACGAGGCGCTCGCCCAGGCGGCCATCGACGAGTTCGGTCGGCTCGACATCGCGGTCGCGGCTGCAGGGATCCTGCGACGCCAATCGCTCGGCGAGATGACCGACGAGGCCTGGGACGACATGATGCAGGTCGACTTCACCGGGGTGCTGCGCACCTTCCGCGCCTGCGCCGGCCGCATGAGCGGTGCCGGCGCCATGGTGGCGACCTCGTCGATCGCGGGCGGGGTGTACGGGTGGGAGGATCACAGCCACTACGCCGCGGCGAAGTCGGGCCTGCTCGGGCTCTGCCGATCCCTGGCGGTCGAGCTCGCACCGCGCAAGATTCGCGTGAACGCCGTGATTCCGGGCCTGATCGAGAGCCCGCAGTCGCTCGACGGCAAGAATTCGCTCGGTAAGGACGGCCTCGAGGCCGCCGGCAGCATCATCCCGTGGGGCCGCGTCGGCAACGTGGACGAGGCCGCCCGGGTCATCCGGTTCCTCACCTCCGACGACTCCGCCTACGTCACCGGTCAGCAGCTGATCGTCGACGGCGGGCTCACGGTGCGCTGGCCGAGCTGACACCGTGCGCGGCCCCGAGGTCGAAACCCGGGGCGCGCACCATCGTATTCGAAGAGCGCCGTGCGGCGGCGCGAGCAGGAGGGAGTGGAGCATGGCACAGCTCGAAGGAAAGGTCGCGGTCGTCGTCGGCGCCGCAAGCGGCATCGGTGCGGCGATCGCCGCGCTGTTCAGCAGCGAGGGGGCTCAGGTCGCCCTCGCCGACCGCTCTGCCGCCGGGGTCGAGGCGACCCGCGCCCGGTGCATCGGCCCTGCGAAGGTCAGCAGCCACATCGTCGACGTCACCGACGCCGCGGCCGTCGAGGCGGCGCTCGCCGCGGCGGCCGAGGAGCACGGCGGCATCGACATCCTCGTGAACAGCGCCGGCATCCTCGAGGAGGTGCCCGTGCTCGAGATGACCCCCGAGGCCTGGGACCGCACGATCGGCGTCGACCTCACCGGCGTCTTCCACACCGCCCGCTACGTCGCGCCGCACATGATCGAGCGCGGGGGCGGACGTATCATCAACGTCGCATCGCAGCTCGGCATCAAGGGCGGCACCGGCCTCGCCCACTACGTCGCGGCGAAGGCCGGCGTCATCGGGCTCGACAAGGCGCTCGCCCTCGAGCTCGCACCCCACAACATCCTCGTGAACTCGATCGCTCCCGGCCCCATCGAGACCCCGCTCATCGACGGCCTCTCGGAGGATTGGAAGCGCGACAAGCGCGCCGAGCTGCCGATCGGCCGCTTCGGCACCGCCGAGGAGGTCGCGCCGACCGCGCTCCTGCTCGCTGCCTCGCCGAGCGGCGATCTGTACACGGGCCAGACCCTCGGCCCGAACAGCGGCGACGTGATGCCGTAGACCCGGGCGAGCGGAGAACGAACATGTGCGGTGCGTGCCCCGGAGGCGGACGGCTCAGCGCGGGGACCCTGTTCCTCGCGCAGCGGTTCTCGCCCGCGCGCACCGCGCAGCTCGTCTCCGAGCTCACCGGCGACCGCCTGCGCATCGCCCCGCTCGGCGACGGCTGGTCGGTCGGCCTCCCCACCGGCGGTATGACGGTCGCCGCCGACTTCGAGACCCTGGTGCGCGTGTGCGCCTCGTTCGTGCGGGCCGATCGGCGGGATGACGTGCGGGCGCGAGCCGCGATGGCGCACAGTGCCGAGAGCGCGGGCATCGTCTACATCCTCGAGCGTTTCTCCGCTGCTCCGCCGTCCACCGGCCACGAGGTGTTCGACCCATGCGCGGAGAGCATCGCCTGACCAGCGCTGATGGGCCGCGGCGCGAGTCGCCGCCCCGGGTCAGTCGTCGGGGGCGTCCAGAATCGGGCGCTGCTCGTAGAAGGTCTGCAGCACGACCGTGGTGCGCGTATTGACGAGCACGGCCAAGCGGATGTCGCGGATGAGTGTTTCGAGATCCCTGGGTGCGCCCACGCGCACGAAGAGCATATAGCTCGCCTCGCCCGCGATCGAGTAACAGGATTCGATGGCGGTGAGGTGCTCGAGCAGCTCGGGCACGTCATCGGCCCGCGCCGGGTCGAGCGGAGTAATCTCGATGAAGGCCGACAGCCCCTTGCCGACGGCCTCGGGGTCGATCGTCGCCCGGTAGCCGGTGATGACGCCGCTGCTCTCGAGGCGCTTCAGCCGGGCCTGCACCGCCGAGGTCGAGAGACCGACGCGGGACGAGAGCTGCGAGAGCGTGGCGCGGGGGTCGCGCGCCACTTCGGCGGCGAGACGGTGATCGACCGGGTCTTCCATGCAACGAAGGCTAGCAGCTGCGTGTCGGCGAGCGGGGGTCGATGGCGCACAGGACGGTTGACTTTGCGTAGCTTCCATGTAAATATTCCGGTGACTGCTATATTTTGCAGGATAATTTACATGCCGCACCATGATGGGAGGTTGCCATGTCCATCTCAGCTCAGAATGCTCAGACCGTCATCGGAGAACCCGAGGTCGTCGAGGATGCGCGCGCGGTCGAGACCAGCGAGGCCTGGCAGCAGCTGAAGGCGGCCGCGACCGCGATCCAGGCGCTGCAGGTGAAGGACGGCTCGATCCCCGACCCCGCGGATCACACCCGCGGCCGCGAGCTCGTCGAGACGATCGTCGCTTCGATCTCGGCGCTTGTTCCGCTCTTCCCGCACGACGCCGCCTACCTCGAGGCGCTGCCCGTCGATTTCGACCGCTGGGTCGCGGGCGGCTTCGGCGTCCCCGACTTCCTCGATTCGCTCACGCAGTTCCAACCGCAGCAGCACCGCGTCGACGGCATCCGCCATCTCGTCGTGTTCCCGATGGTCACCCAGAACGGTTCGTCGAACCGCTATGTCGAGGCGCTGCTGGTCGAGACCATCTGGCCCGAGTTCATCGCCGCGCTCGAGGCCGGCGACTACGGCAACAAGCTGTTCGTCTCGCTGCGCCTCATCGACTTCACCCCCGGGTACGACACGAACTCCGCCGTGCTCTTCCCCGAGACGGTGGCGATGCGCGAGATCCCGCAGTTCACCTGGGGCGCCATCTTCCAGGACCGCGAGGCGGCCCGCTACCGCCGTGTGACCGCGGCGGCGGCCGACATCACCAAGCTCGCCCTTCCCGAAGACGCGGCGGAGATGCTCGGCGATCACGACCTCACCGAGAAGACGTTCGTCATGTGGGACATCATCCACGACCGCACGCACATGCGCGGCGACCTGCCCTTCGATCCCTTCATGATCAAGCAGCGCATGCCGTTCTTCCTCTACTCGCTCGAAGAGCTGCGCTGCGACCTCACCGCCTTCCGCGAGTCGGTGAAGATCCAGCGCTCTCTCGACGCCCGCGCCGCGGCCGGAGAAGAGCTGAGCGAGGTCGAGCAGCAGATCCGCAAGCACGCGAAGCTCGTGCAGTACGCGGTGATCTTCGACCGCATCTTCCGCTTCTCGATCACCGGTTCGCGCGTGCGCAACTACGACGGCCTCGGCGGCCAGCTGATCTTCGCCTGGCTGCACCGGAAGCACGTGCTCGAATGGCGCGACGTCGAGCTGAGCTTCGACTGGGACAAGGTCGCCGACGCCGTCGTCGAGCTCGGCGACGCGATCGACGACCTCTACTGGGAGTCGATCGACCGCCCGAAGACGGTGCACTGGCTGAAGGCGTACGAGCTCGTCTCGAGCGTCGTCACCCCGAACCCGGCATCGGTGTGGGCCGAGGGGCTGCCCCGCGAAGTGCTCGCCGGCCCGCCCAAGGGCTACACCGACCTCGTGATGGACGACGAGTTCCCGCTCTCGATGTTCTTCGAAGCGCTCGACAAGAAGATGAAGAGCGTCATCGAATCGACCGCCGGTATCCGTGCGACGGACGTCTGAGTGACGGATGTCTGAGCGATGGATGCCTGAACGAGGAGGCGCAGCGACGACCGTGCTCTCGGGCCGCACGGTGCTGATCGCGGGGGCGACGAGCGCGTCGGGCCTCGCCGCCGCCCGCGCGCTCGCCGCAGCAGGCGCCCGGGTCGTGGCGGCGGGGCGCAGCGCAGAGAAGCTCGCACCCCTCGCCGAGCTCGGCGCGCGCACCGAGGCGGTCGACCTCGCCGACGAAGCCGCGGTGTTCGCGCTCGCCGATCGGCTGCGGGCCGATGGCGTGCGCGTGCACGGAGTGCTGCACCTCGTCGGCGGGTGGCGCGGCGGAGGCGGTCTCGCCGGGCAGACCGAGGCCGATTACCGCGTTCTCGAGAACTCGTTCACGGCGCTGCGCCATGTGACGCGCGCCTTCGACGCCGAACTGCGCGAGGCCGAGACCGGGCGGCTGGCGATGATCTCGTCGACGGCGGTCGCGCGCCCGCTCGCGGGCGGCGCGAACTACGCAGCGGTCAAGGCGGCGAGCGAGGCCTGGATGCGCGCGGTCGCGCAGGGCTATGCGAAAGACGCGCGGGATCGCGGCGCCCGGTTGCGCGCGGCCGCGATAGTCTTCCGGGTGAAGACGCTGGCGGGCCTCGAAGAGCGCGTCGCCGACGCCTACATCGACCTGTGGAGCGCCGACGCGGCCTCCGTGAACGACACGGTCGTCGAAGTGCTCGAGAAGGAATAGGTGAGACACCGGATGGATCAGCTGCACGACACCGCCCTGCGCGGATTCGCCTCCGACAACTACTCTGGCGTGCACCCCGAGGTGCTCGCGGCGATCGGGGTCGCGAACGGCGGCCATCAGGTCGCCTACGGCGAAGACGACTACACCGCCCGGCTCGGCGAGGTCGTCGTGCAGCACTTCGGCGAGGGGGCGACGGTGTGGCCGGTCTTCAACGGCACCGGCGCGAACGTGGTGGGCCTGCAGGCGATGCTGCCGCGGTGGGGCGCGGTCATCTGCGCCGCGACCGCGCACATCCACGTCGACGAGGGCGGGGCTCCCGAGAAATCGGCCGGCATCAAACTGCTGCCGGTGCCGACCCCCGACGGCAAGCTGACGCCCGAGCTCATCGCCGCCGAAGCGTGGGGCTGGGGCGACGAGCACCGTGCGCAGCCGCTCGTCGTCTACCTCACGCAGTCGACCGAGCTCGGCACCCTCTACACGGTCGATGAGCTGCGCGCCATCTGCGACTACGCGCACGAGCACGGCATGCGGGTCTACATGGACGGCGCTCGCCTCTCGAACGCCGCCGCATCGCTCGGGCTGCCGCTCGCCGCCTTCACGACCGACGTCGGCGTCGACGTGCTCTCGTTCGGCGGCACGAAGAACGGCGCGCTCGGCGCCGAGGCGATCATCGTACTGCACCCCGAGGCCGCACCCGGGCTCATCTACCTGCGCAAGAACCAGATGCAGCTCGCCTCGAAGATGCGCTTCGTGTCGGCGCAGCTGCTCGCGCTGCTCGACGGCGACCTCTACCTGCGGAACGCGGGGCATGCGAACGCGATGGCCGGGCGCCTGCGCGACGGCATCGAGGCCGGCATCGCCGCCGGAGAGCTGGCCGGAGTCGGATTCACCCAGGCCACCGATGCGAACGCGGTGTTCGCGACGCTGCCCGACGGCGTCGCCGACCGGTTGCGCGAGCGGTTCCGCTTCTACGACTGGGACGCCTCGAAGAACGAGGTGCGCTGGGTCTGCGGCTTCGACACGACCGAGGGCGACATCGATGCGTTCCTCGCCGCGCTCGGGGCGGAGCTCGCATGATCGGGCACTCGGCGGGCGCCGTCGCCCTCGACCCCGCGATCGCCCTCGACACCGAGGTGCTCTACCCGGCCGGGGCGACGACGTCGACCGGCACCGTCACCCACGTCGTGCCGCTCGACGGCGGCGAGTTCGGGGTCGTGGTCGACCGCACCGCATTCCACCCCGTCGACACCGCCTGGCCCGATCAGCCTTCGGACACGGGGGTGATGCGCTTCGGGGCCGAGACCGTCGACATCGTCCGCGCCGTCGTGGGCGCCGCCCATGAGGGCCGCCTCAGCATCGGCGCCGACGTGCCCGTGCGCACCGGCACCGAGGGCTGGGTCTTCTGCGTCGTGCACGTCATCGTGGGCCCCGCGCCCGCGGTCGGGGCCACCGTCGAGATCGAGGCCGACGCCGCGCTGCGCACCGCACTCTCGGCCGGGCACACCGCTTGCCATCTGGCCGCGCTCGCGCTCGACGCCGCCCTCGCCGAGGCCTGGACCAAGCCGGTCGCGGCAGACGCGCTCGGCAGCCCGGCGTTCGACGCGCTCGCCATCCAGTCGTCGCGCATCGAGCCGTTCGGTTCGGTCGACGTCTACCGCATCGGCAAGTCGCTGCGGCGCAAGGGCTTCTCGGTCGATGCGCTCGACGACCTCGAGGGCATCGCTGCGCGCGCCAACGAGCGACTCGCGGGCTGGGTCGCGGCGGGCGGCGCCGTGCGCATCGAACGCGACGGGCTCGGCCTGTCGGCGCGGCGGCGCTGGGTGTGCGAACTGCCCGAGGGGCGCGTCGAGATCGCCTGCGGCGGCACCCACGTGGACGAGGTCGGCGCGCTCGCGGCCATCTCGGTCTCGCTCGAGCGGGCCGACGTCACCGGCGGCGTCGAGCTCGCGATGCGCACGCGTACCGCCGGCTGAGACGCGCGCCGCGGGCTGACCCGCCCGCATGTCCGACCCGTCATTCGGCTCTCACCCGAACTTCGGAGCGGATCGGCGTTTTCCATCCGAACGACGGGTGAGAGCCGAAGTTCGGGCGGCGCCGGCCGAGCGGTCGGCCGGCAAGGAGCCCGCCCTACGCGCGCGCGTGCGCGGTGCAGAAGGCGCCGGCGTGGGCGTCGCAGGCGACGAAGCGCTCGCGGCACTGCGGCGCCGGGCAGTCGCTCAGCCGGGCGGAGGGCTCGCCGCAGACGGCGCAGCGCCCGAGCACGGCGGTCTCGCCCGCGAAGTCGACGGTCTCGCGCCCGTCGAATACGGCGAGCGATCCCTCCCAGAGGCCTGCGTTGCCGAAGGCCTCGCCGTAGCGCACGATGCCGCCGTCGACCTGGTAGACCTCCTCGAAGCCCCGCTTCAGCATCGCGGCCGAGAGGATCTCGCAGCGGATGCCGCCCGTGCAGTAGGTGACGACGGGCTTCGACTTCAGATCGTCGAAGGCCCCCGACTCGATCTGCTCGATGAAGCCGTGGGTGGTGCGCACGTCGGGCACGACGGCCCCCTTGAAACGGCCGACCTCCGCCTCCCAAGCGTTGCGCCCGTCGAAGAAGACGACGTCGTCGCCGCGTTCGGCGACGAGCGCGTTCACGGCAGCGGGCGAGAGGTGCTCGCCGCCCCCGACGACGCCGTTCGCGTCGACGACGGTCTCGTCGGGAAGGCCGAAGGCGACGAGCTCGTCGCGCACCTTGACGCTGAGCTTCGGGAAGTCGGCGATGCGCCGCCAGGGCGCGGTGCGGTCGACGCCCTTGAGCAGCTCGGGTTCGAGGGTCTCGAAGCCGGTGCCGTCGCTCCACTTCGGCTCGAGCTCGGCGAACGGCGCGTACTCGCGCGTGCGCTTCAGGTACTGCTTGCAGGCGTCGATCTCGCCGCCGACGGTACCGTTGATGCCGTGCTTCGAAATGATGATGCGGCCGCGCAGGCCGAGCGATTCGCAGAGCTCCCGCTGCCACAGTCGCACGGCCTCGGGGTCGGCGACGGGGGCGAAGACGTAGTACAGCAGGATCTTGGGTGCGCTCACCCGTCAATCGTAAAGGCTCCGTTCCGTACGCTCTTGACATTGACGTAACGTCAACCTCTACCGTGAGATGAGCGCCGGGAAGGTCCCGGCCGCGGAGCGGGAGGCCGTCATGGGGCGCGAGCATTCGATCCAGGACATCGCGAAGGCGGCGGGCACGACCTCGCGCACGCTGCGCCACTACGACGGCATCGGCCTGCTGCCGCCGAGCCGCGTCGGCGCGAACGGCTACCGCTACTACGACGACCGCGCGCTCGTCAGGCTGCAGCGCATCCTGCTGCTGCGCGAACTCGGCCTCGGTCTCGAGGCGATCGCGCAGGTGCTCGCGTCGCAGGATGCGGGGGCCGCGCACGGCGCAGACCCCGAGGCGGCCGAGGCGCACATCCTCGCCTCCCACCTCGAGCTGCTGCACCGGGAGCGCGACCGCATCGACGCGCAGATCGGCGCGGTCGGCCGCACCATCGAGGCGCTGCGGGGTCGCGTCCGGGAGCCCGGGGGAGCGCCCGGAGAAGCACGAGACGAAGCACGAGACGAAGCACGAGAAGAAGGAGGGGACCTCATGTCCCAGAACATGTTCGACGGATTCGACCACACCGAGCACCGCGAGGAGGTCGAGGCGCGGTGGGGGAAGGACGCCTACGCGCGCAGCGACCGCTGGTGGCGGGCGATGGGCGACGAGGAGCGCCGCGCCTGGCAGGAGCGGACCGCGCAGCTCGCCGCCGACTGGAGCGCGGCCGCCGCTCGGGGAGAGGACCCGACGGGCGCGGGCGCGCAGGAGCTGGCCGCGCGGCACATCGAGTGGCTGCGCGGCGTGCCCGGCACTCCGGCCGCGACTCCCGGCGGCGATCTCGCGGGCTATGTGCGCGGCCTCGCCGAGATGTACGTGGCCGACGAGCGCTTCGCCGCGAACTACGGCGGCCGTGCCGGGGCCGAGCTCGTGCGCGACGCGCTCACCGCCTACCTCGGCGACTGAGCTCCGATGCCGGCCCCGACGTCCGCGCGGGCGAGCGGCCGGACGGCGGGGCCCGCCGGCGTCAGACCTGCGTCTTCTCCTGCGCGTCCCACGCGTCCGAGATGCGCTGCTGCTGCTCGGGGGTGCGGGTGAGCGGCGGCACGACCTCGTAGTGATCGTTCACGATGACGACGTCGTGGTCGACGTGGTCGACCATCGCGTGCACGGTGTCGATGAAGTCGCGGCGGCGGATCGCGTCGAGCACGCGGGCGTGGTCGCGCTCCATCTCAGCGCCGGTCGCGACGTTCGCGAGGCGGCCGCGGTGCTCGGGGGTGCGCAGCTTGTCGTTGATGCCGGCGTACAGCGACGCGAGCAGTCGGTTCTTCGCCGAGTCGAACACGAGACGGTGGAACTTGCTGTCGAAGGCGTTGTTGTCGCTGCCCTCGGCGAGGCCGAGCACGGGGCAGCGGGTGCAGCCGATCTCCTCCTCCGCCGCCAGCTCGAGCGCGGCGAGATCCTCATCGGTGCGATGGATGGCGGCCTGCTGCGCCGCCTCGATCTCGAGTGCGCGGCGGTAGCTCAGAATCTCCTCGAGGGTGAAGTCGTTGAGGAACTCGTTGAGCAGCGAACTGGTCGGCGAGGCCGAGCGCACGAAGGTGCCGCGGCCCGGCAGCGTCTCGAGCATCCCCATGCTCGCCAGGGATCGCACCGCTTCGCGCACGGTCGACCGGCCGACGCCGGTCTGCTCGGCGAGTTCGGGTTCGATCGGGATCCGGCTGCCGACCTCCCACTCGCCCGTCGTGATCTTCCGGCGGAGATAGGCGAGAGTCGAGCGGGCGCGGTCGGATCCGGTTGTTGACGCCACTTCGGTCCTCACCTTCCTCGGAGCGGTTTCCGTACGCGATCGTACGTGCGAAACCCCAGTATATCTGCGGGAAACCGGGCGCCGACCGCCCCCGGCCTCTAGGCTTGAGTCGAGATGCGCGCGCAAGGCCGCGCGCGCCGCACGAGGGAGGGAGCTCACGATGACTCAACGGCCGAGCCATGGCAGGATCGACCCCTACGCAGGCATGCGGGAGGTGCCGGGGTTCGCCCTGTCGAGCACCGACGTGCAAGACGGCGAACCGCTGCCCGCCGAGGTCTACGCCGACTACGCGGGCGGGGCGAATCTCTCGCCGCAGCTCAGCTGGTCGGGCTTCCCCGCCGAGACCCGCAGCTTCGCCGTGACCTGCTTCGACCCCGATGCGCCGACCGGGTCGGGATTCTGGCACTGGGCCGTCGCGAACATCCCGGCGCACGTCACCGACCTGCCGGCGGGCGCAGGTGCGCCGGGCGGCGAGCTGCTGCCCGAGGGCGCCATCACGATGCCGAACGAGATGCGCGAACCGGCGTTCACGGGCGCCGGACCGCCCGAGGGCACCGGCGTGCACCACTACTGGTTCGTCGTGCACGCGCTGAACGTGGAGCGCATCGACATCGACCCGCAGGCGACGCCCGCCGTCATGGGCTTCACGATGCGCGATGCCGTCGTCGGGCGGGCGATCATCGTCGCGACCGGCGAGTACGGGCAGGCGGCCTGACGCCCGGCGATCCCTGTCGAGATCGGACAGGGATCGCTGCACGCGCAGGCAACGGCTCTGTTACGAAGCACGCCGCGGTGCGAGGAAACGCGCCGTCGGGGTCTACGATTCTTCAGAGCGGTCGATTCATGCCCGAATCAGCTATGACCGTCGTGAATTGACACCGTTAGGACCAGATACACATGCGACAGACCTCGTTCCGCCGCCGTGCGCTCGCGATTGCCGGCATCACCGCAGCTGCTGCGCTCACCCTCACCGCCTGCTCGGGCGGCGCAGATACCGCCGAGGGCGGTGCAGGCGCAGCCGAGTACAAGATCGGCATCAGCCAGTTCGCGCCGCACCCGGCGCTCGACGCCGCGACCGAGGGCTTCCAGGAGGCCTTCGACGACGCCGGCATCAAGGCCGAGTTCGACCTGCAGAACGCTCAGGGCGAGCAGCAGAACGCGGTGACCATCGCGCAGAGCTTCGCCGACTCCGACGTCGATCTCGTGCTCGCGGTCGCGACGCCCTCGGCCCAGGCGGCCGCCCAGGCCATCGCCGACAAGCCCGTGCTCTTCACCGCCGTCACCGACGCGGTCGAAGCCGAGCTCGTCGACTCGGACGACGCGCCCGGTTCGAACGTCACCGGCACGAGCGACGCCGTCCCGGCCGACGCTCTCGAGGGCCAGTTCGGCCTCATCGCCGAGCTCGTGCCCGACGCCAAGAAGGTCGGCATCGTGTACGCCTCGGGCGAGGTCAACTCCGAGGTGCAGGTCAAGGACGCCGAGGCCGTCGCCGAGGGCATGGGCATCGAGATCGTCACCCAGACCGTCACCACCGCGAACGATATCGCGCAGGCCACCGAGGCGCTCGGCGACGTCGACGCGATCTACGTGCCGACCGACAACATGGTCGTCACCGGCGTCGCATCGCTCGTGAAGGTCGCGGAGGAGAAGCAGATCCCCGTGATCGCCGCCGAGGCCGGCACCGTCGAGGGCGGCGCCATCGCCACGATGGGCATCGACTACAAGGCGCTCGGCAAGCAGACCGGCGAGATGGCCGTCAAGATCCTGCAGGACGGCGCCGACCCCGCGAAGACCCCGGTCGAGTTCGCGAAGGTGCTCGCCAACACCGTGAACCCGGGCGCCGCCGAGCGCATGGGCGTCACGCTGCCCGACTCGCTGCTCGAGGGCGCGGACATCGTCGAATAGTCGGAGACGCGCGGGTCACCGCGTATGCGTCGGGCGGGCGGCCGGATCGGTCGCCCGCTTCGACGTTCTCCCGAAATAGGAATAGGATCGCGGCATGATCGGTGCGCTCGAGCTCGGCCTCATCTACGGCGTCATGGCGCTCGGCGTCTATTTGACGTTCCGAGTACTCAACTTCCCCGACCTCACCGTCGACGGCAGCTTCACCACGGGGGCCGCGACCGCGGGCGCCATGATCACGCTCGGCCACAACCCCGTGCTCGCGACTCTCGTCGGCGGCGCCGCCGGCCTCGTCGCGGGCGCGATCACCGGCGTGCTGCACACCAAGGGCAAGATCGACGGACTGCTCGCCGGCATCCTGACCATGATCGCGCTGTGGTCCATCAACCTCCGCATCATGGGCACCACCAAGGAAGACGCCGTCAGCACCTCGAACCTGCCGCTGCTGCGCGCCGACACGGTCTTCACGCCGCTGCAGGACGCGGGCATCGCGAAGAGCTGGCTGAGCATGCTCATCATCTTCGTCGGCGTCATGATCGTGAAGCTCATCGTCGACTGGTTCCTCTCCACCAACCTCGGCCTCTCGATCCAGGCCACGGGCGACAACGGCCCCATGATCGCGAGCTTCGGCGTCAGCACCGACCGCACCAAGATCCTGACCCTCGCCCTCTCGAACGGCCTCGTCGCGCTCTGCGGCGCGCTCGTCGCCCAGTACCAGGGCTTCGCCGACATCAGCATGGGCATCGGGCTCATCCTCGTCGGCCTCGCCTCGGTCATCCTCGGGCAGGCGATCCTCGGCCAGCGCTTCATCTGGGTCGCATCGTTCGCCGTCGTCTTCGGCGCCGTGCTCTACCGCATGATCATCTTCTTCGCGCTGCAGGTCGGCCTCGACCCGAACGACATGAAGCTCATCACGGCGCTGCTGGTGGTGGCCGCGCTGCTGCTGCCGCGCTGGGGCTTCCTGAAGCGCGTGCCCGCCTGGAAGAACCGGGGAGGCAAGGTCGAACGGCCCGAAGACCGCGATCCCTCGCTGTACGACGACGCGACTCCGGTCGCCGAAGAACCCGCCGCCGAGAGCGCGGGGAGGTAACCGCATGCTCACTATCGACCATATCCAGAAGACCTTCTTCGCGGGCACCGTCAACGAGCGCCGGGCGCTCACGGGGGTCACCCTGAGCCTTGCCGAGGGCGACTTCGTCACCGTCATCGGCTCGAACGGTGCCGGCAAGTCGACCCTGCTGAACGCGATCTCGGGGCGCTACACCGTCGACTCGGGCACGATCGAGATCGACGGCAACCGCGTCAACCGCCTCAAGGAGTACCAGCGCGCCAAGTACGTCGGCCGCGTCTTCCAGGACCCGATGGCGGGCACGGCGCCCGAGCTGACCATCGAGCAGAACCTCGCCCTCGCCGTGCGGCGCGGCAAGCCCCGCGGGCTCGGCCCCGCCCTCACCAAGGCGCAGCGCGAGCGCTTCCGCGACGAACTGAAGTCGCTCGAGCTCGGCCTCGAGAACCGCCTCACCGCGAAGGTCGGCCTGCTCTCGGGCGGTCAGCGCCAGGCGCTGTCGCTGCTCATGGCGGGCTTCACCCACCCGAGCATCCTGCTGCTCGACGAGCACACGGCGGCGCTCGACCCGCAGCGCGCAGCGCTCGTCACCGAACTCACCGACCGCATCGTGTCGCAGGGCCGGCTCACGACCCTCATGGTGACGCACAACATGGAGCAGGCGCTCCGGCTCGGCAACCGCCTCATCATGATGCACGAGGGCAATATCGTCTTCCAGGCAACGGCGGAGGAGAAGCAGCAGCTGACCGTACCGGGCTTGCTCGCGGAGTTCGCGAAGATCAAGGGCGCGCAGCTCGACGACCGCGCCATGCTGGCGTAGCGGCGCGTCGGAGGTTCTCGGCGCGCATCCACCCTCCCGCCGTCCCGCCGCAATACAGTGGGCACATGGCAGAGGACAGCATCGTCTGGAGCGAGGTCGCGGAAGCCGCCGAAGCGCGCGCCCTCGCATGGTACGCGGGTCTCGACCGCGACGGCGGGCGTGCGATGCTGCTCGGCGAGATGAGTCGCGAGCCCGAGAGCTTCGACTTCACCCGCCGGCTGATCGAACTCGTCGCAGGCACCGAGGACGCGTTCACCTCGGCCCTCGGGCTGCGCGAGATGGCGCACGAGATCCCCGAATCGATGCCCATGCGCGATCGCATCGCCGTGCGCACGGGCGGTGCCGTCTCGCTCGGACTGCCCTGGGCAGTGATGCCCGTGGCCCGCAAGTGGCTCAGGGATCGCGTCTCGCACCTCGTGCTCGCCGCGCGGCTGCCCGAGAGCGCCGAGAAGCCGGGGCGGCTGAGCGGCCTCGCCGAGGTGCTGCGCCGTCACGGCGAGGCGGGCCTCGTGCCCGTGCTCGCTCCCGGCGGCGACGCCGTGCACGGGCCGCACGGCGTGCGCGCCGAGGCGGGCCGCCTCGCGGGCCTCGCGACGCACGCGATCGTGAAGCACCTCGTCGTCGACCCCGAGCGGCTCGCGCCGGGCGGCACCGACTGGTCGGCGGAGGACGACGTGGCGGGCGCCGCCGCAGCCATCGTCCCCGTGCTCGAATCCGCGCGCGAGCACGGCACCACCGTGTGCATCGCGCCGCGCAGCGTGCGCTGGGCCCGGCTCGTGCCCGAGCTGCTCGCCCGAGCGCTCGCCGACCCCGCCTTCGACAGCGTGCGCATCGGAGTGCGCCTGATGGCCGAGCTGCCCGAGTCGCGCGAGCAGTACTCCTGGCTGAGCCGGTGGGCGCAGCGCCGCCTCGCCGACGGGGGAGCGCCCTCGGAGGTCACCATCGGCGTCGCCGGCGTCGCGGGCGTCGAACGCATCGCCTCGATCCGCAGCGGCCTCGCCGTGCCGGTCATCGAAGGGCGTCGCGAGACGACGACCCAGCTGCTGCGCCTCGCCGAGCTCGCACTGCACCCGGGCCGCGCGGCGTCGCTGCGCCCCGTCATCGCATCCGAGGATCCGCTCGTGCTCGCCGCCGTCGCCGAGATCGCGACCGAGCTCGGCAGCGCCGAGCTCGGCAGCGTGCAACTGCGCCGCGGCATCGTGCCGGGGCTCGCCGAGCTGCTCGCGCGCGACCTCGCCGAGGTGCGCGTGCTCATCCCGGTCGTGCCGCCCCAGGAATTCGGCGGCGCGCTCGACGTGCTGCTCGGGTTCGTCGCCGAGGCCTCCGACCCCGACTCGGTCGTCGCCCGACTCGAAGCCGGCGAGGCCTCGCTGCCCGAGGAGCGCGAATGGTTCGGCGAGGCGGTCGAGGCGGTGCCCGATTGCGCGCCCCGCTCTCACCGCACGCAGCTGCGGGCGCGGGAGTGGGATCCGAGCGAGCGCGACAGCGCGCTCTTCTACCGCGCCCCCGACGAGCCGGCGAGCTTCGACACGGGCGGTCTCACCGCGGCGGTGCTCGGCCTCACACGCGGGTCGACGGGCGAGCTGCGGCTCGACGCCGTCGCCGCGCCGAAGGCGATTCCCGTGGTCTCGGCGTCGGGGTTCGCGAACGAGCCCGACACCGACGCGAGCCTGCCGCAGAACCGGGAATGGGCGCGCGGCCTCGCCCGTAGCGCCGCCGAGGAGTCGGCGGAGATCGAGGCCGAGAACCCGACCATCGCGTTGTCGCCCGCCGACCTCGACCCGGCGCGCGCGGCCGAGCAGGCGCGCACGGCGGGCGAGGCCTGGGCCGCGACGCCGGCCGCGACGCGCGCGGTGCGCCTGCGCCGGCTCGCGCTCGCCACGGTCGCCGCGCGCGACCGGCTGCTGCAGAGCCTCGTGCGCGACACCGGTGCGCCGGTGCGCGAGATCGACCGGCGCATCGGCGACATCGTCGACACGGCACGCTACTCGGGGCAGCTCGCCGAGCGGCTCTCCGCCGTGCTCGGCGCCACGTTCGTCGCCGAGGGGCTCGTGCTCGTCGTCGCCGACGACAGCTTCCCGCTCGACGTGCAGGCCGAAGCCGTGCTGTCGGCGCTGGCCGCGGGCAGCGGAGTCATCTGGACGGTGCCGAGCCGCATCGCCGCCACCGCGCGAGCCCTGCTCGAGGAGTGGGAGATCGCGGGGCTCCCCGCGGGGGTCGTGCGCGTCGAACCGGTTTTCGCGACGGGGGCCGGCGGCACGCTGGCGCGGCTCGTCGCCGAGCCCGGCATCGATCGCGCGGTGGTGCTCGGCGCGCGCGGTATCGCGAAGGATCTCGTACGCCACCGGCCCGACCTCCGCGTCGACGGCCGCCTGCCCGCCCCCGGAACGATGCTCGTCGCGCCCTCCGCCGATTTCGACGGGGCCGTGCGCGACGTCGTGGCCTCCGCGTTCATCGGCGCCGGCGCGCATCCCCGATCGATCAGCGGGGTGCTGCTGCTCGGCAGCGCCGGCCGGTCGCGCCGGTTCCGCGAGGGTCTCGCCGATGCGGTGCGGCAGCTGCGGGTCGGCGATTCCTCCCGTCCGGGCCAGGCCGATCCGCTCGGCTTCGACGTCGGGCCGCTGCCGGTGCCGCCGAGCGCCGCCGGCATGCGCGCGCTGACCGAGCTCGGCCGCGGTGAGGAGTGGCTCGTGCAGCCCGAGCGGCTCGACGACGCGGGGCTGCTGTGGCGGCCCGGCGTGCGCACCGGCGTTTCGGCGTCATCGGCCTTCTGGGATGACGCCGTCGGCGTGCCCGTCATCGGCATCGCGCACGTGCACACGCTCGGCGACGCGCTCGCGCTGCAGCAGATGGGCGGCGCGGTCGCCGGCCTGCAATCGTACGACTCAGATGAGGTGCTCGCCTGGCTCGAGGGCGCCGAGGCGGCGTCGCTTTCGATCAACCGGCCCACGAGCGATGCGCGCGTCGAACGGCAGCCCGGCGGCGCCTGGAACGACGCCGCGATCGGCATCGCCGGCCTCGGCGGCGGCCCGAACCGACTGCTCGCCCTCGGCTCATGGAGCCTGCGCTCGGGCACGCGCAGCGAGACGCTGCACCTGCGCGGCCTCGAACCCGAGGTGCGCCTGCTCATCGAAGCGGTGCAGCCCTCGATCGGCTACGAGGAGTTCGACAATCTGCGCCGTGCGGCCCTCGCCGACGCCATCACCTGGCGCACGTCGTTCGGTATCGCGCGCGACGACCTCGGTCTCGGCGTCGAGCGCAATGTGCTCCGGTACCAGCCGGTGCCGACGCACGTGCGGCTCGCGGAGGGCGGCGCGCTCGCGGAGCTCGTGCGCGTGATCGCGGCCGCGATTCTCGTGCGCGCACCGATCGCGGTGTCGACCGGCGAGGTGCTGCCGGCGCCGGTCTCGGCGTTCCTCTCGCAGGTCGGCATCGAGGTGTCGCTCGAGAACGACGGCGACTGGGTCGAACGGCTCGCGGTCGCGGGGCCCGTCGGAGCCGGCGGCGTCGTCGCGCCGCGCATCCGTCTGATCGGCGGCGACCGCGTGCGTGCGGCCGAATGGCTCGGCGGCCTCGAGCGGGTGTCGCTGTGGGCCGAGCCGGTGACGATGGCCGGGCCGGTCGAGCTGTTGACGCTGCTGCGCGAGCAGTCGGTGGCGGCGCGCGCGTACCGTCACGGGCTCGCCGTGCCGGTGCCGGGGCTCGACGAGCTGCTGGAGTCGTAGGTGCGTCACTGCGCCTCGATTTCCGTTCGACGGAGTCGCACGGTAAAGTAATCTCCTGGTCGTGTTCGCACGGTCTTCGGCGGATTACCCGAGCGGCCAAAGGGGGCTGACTGTAAATCAGCTGGCACAGCCTACGGGGGTTCGAATCCCTCATCCGCCACCGAAGAAAACCCGGTCAGAAGAAATTCTGACCGGGTTTTTCGCGTGTGGAGCCTCCGGGGCGCTCAGGCGCCGGGCTGCCGCAGCACGAACTCCACGATCATGGAGGCGGCCGGCTCGGGGTTCTCGATGACGGCTTCGTGGCCGTGCTGCGGGATCTCGCGCATCTCACTGCTGGGAATCGCCGCCGCGACCTCCGCCACCCATCCGCGCGGGCAGACGCGATCGTGCTCGCCGCGCATCACGAGGGTCGGGCGCGAGATGAGCGGGCAGATGGCCTCGATGCGATGGTGCAGCATGAAGCGCAGCTTGCGCAGGTACCAGAGCGGGCTCGTCTTCGCGTACTCCCACAGCCCGAGCAGCAGCGTCCTCGGGCCGGTGCCGCCGAGATCCTGCAGCATGCGCAGGGCCTGCTGCCGCGCGGTGCGCTCGTGCACGTTCACCGTGGGCGCGATCAGCACGAGCTCCGACACGAGCTCCGGGCGGTGCACCGCGATCTCGGCGACGACCTGTGTGCCCATCGAATGCCCGACGAGCACGACCGGGCCGCCGACTTCACGGCGGATGAACATCGCGACCTCCGCCGCCGTCTCCTCGAGCGTCGCGGCCGAGCCGGGCTCGGGGGAGTCGCCGAACCCCGGCAGATCGACGGCGAGCACGCGCCCGTAGGCGCTGAGCACCTCGCCGACGCCGTCGAAGACGAGGCGGCCCATGCCGATGCCGTGCACGAGCACGAAGGTGCGCGTCGCGGGCCCCGACGTGTCGGTGAAGGCCATGGTGGTCTCTCCGCGACGATACTCGCGATCCTGCCGAGTCATAGCCCCACACTAGCCGCTGCGGAGCTACGCTCGAGCTGTGCGGCACCCCGGTCGTGGGCGCCGGAGGCCGATGAGGGCGAAGGAGTCGAACGTGGTCGTGCAATCCGAAGTCACCCCGGAATTCGTGAACGGGAGCGTCTCGTACTGGATGCGGGATGCCGGGCGGCCGCACCCGCGCCCGGGTCTTCCGGGCCCGATCGAGGCCGATGTCGCGATCGTCGGCGGCGGGTTCACGGGGTTGTGGACGGCCTACTATCTCAAGTGCGCGCGGCCCGAGCTCGACATCGCCGTCATCGAGCGCGAGTTCGCGGGCTTCGGCTCCTCGGGGCGCAACGGCGGCTGGTTCAGCGCGAAGGCGCCGGGGCAGTTCGCCCGGTACGCGCGGGAGTCGGGGCGCGACGCGGCGGTCGCATTCGAGCGCGAGATGATGGCCTCCGTGGGCGAGGGGGTCGCGGTCGCCGAGCGCGAGGGTTTCGGCGAGCACGTGCGCCACGACGGCATGATCCAGGTGGCGACGAGCCCCGCGCAGCTCTCGCGGCTGCGGGCCTATGCGGCTGCGCTCGGGCGCGAGGGGTGGGCGCCGGGGCGCGACTTCCATCTGCTGACTCCGCCCGAACTCGACGAGCGCGTGCGGGTCGCCGACGTGCGGGGCGCCTTCTGGAGCCCCCATTGCGCCCGCATCCACCCGGCGAAGTACGTGCTCGCCCTCGCCGAGACGGTCGAGCGGCTCGGCGTGCGCATCTACGAGGGTACGACGGCGACGGCGATCGAGCCGCGTCGCGTGCGCACGAACCGCGGCGATGTGCGCGCGCAGACCGTGGTGCAGGCGATCGAGGGCTACACCGGATCGCTCGAGGGGCAACGGCGCAGGTACCTGCCGATGAACAGCAGCATGGTGGTCACGGAGCCGCTCGGTGAGGCGCAGCTCGCCGCGATCGGATGGCGGGGAGCCGAGACGATGGGCGACTTCGCGCACAGCTTCGCCTATCTGCAGCGCACGGCCGATCACCGCATCGCGATCGGCGGCCGCGGCATCCCGTACCACTTCGCATCGACCTTCGATCGCCAGGGCCGCACCGCAGACTTCACGGTCGGCCAGCTCGGCACGCGCCTCGTCGAGCTGTTCCCCTCGCTCGCGGGGGTGCGGCTCGACCACAGCTGGTCGGGGGTGCTCGGGGTGCCGCGCGACTGGTGCGCGGGGGTCGATTTCGATGCTTCGACAGGGATCGCCCATGCCGGCGGCTATGTCGGCCACGGAGTGACCGCGACGAACCTCGCCGGGCGCACGCTGCGCGACCTCATCCTCGGCGAGGATACGGAGCTGACCCGGCTGCCGTGGGTCGGGCATCGTTCGCGCAACTGGGAGCCGGAGCCGCTGCGGTGGATCGCGGCGCGATCGCTGTACGCCGTGTACCGTTTCGCCGACCGTCGGGAGTATCGCAGCGGCTCCGGGCGCACGCACCCTGCCGCGCGCCTCGCGAACCTCATCAGCGGTCGCTGACCGGCGTGGGGTGCTCAAGCTGAGAGTTGAGTGAGATCGACTCAAGTTTGAGGCGGAGAACTTGACGTCTCCGATGCAGTCGGTAAACTTGAGTTCATCAGGCTCAAGGTTGCTCGGGTGCTTGCGAAATCATCCCGGGCCGGGAGCACGGGACCACGACGGTCGGTCGCGCAAGCGGTCCGTTCCGCCGATCACAGCAGCAGAAGGAGAACGCATGTCACGCGCAGTAGGCATTGACCTCGGTACCACCAACTCGGTCGTCTCGGTGCTGGAGGGCGGCGAGCCCACCGTCATCGCGAACGCCGAAGGGTTGCGCACCACCCCCTCGATCGTCGCCTTCACGAAGGACGGCGAGGTGCTCGTCGGCGAGACCGCGAAGCGCCAGGCCGTCACCAACGTCGACCGCACCCTCGCGTCGGTCAAGCGCCACATGGGCACCGATTGGAAGACCGACGAGATCGACGGCAAGCGCTACACCGCGCAGGAGATCTCGGCTCGCACGCTCATGAAGCTGAAGCGCGACGCCGAGACCTACCTCGGCGACAAGGTCACCGACGCGGTCATCACCGTGCCGGCGTACTTCAACGACGCCGAGCGACAGGCCACCAAGGAAGCCGGCGAGATCTCGGGCCTCAACGTGCTCCGCATCATCAACGAGCCCACCGCCGCCGCGCTCGCGTATGGCCTCGACAAGGGCAAGGAGGACGAGCTCATCCTCGTCTTCGACCTCGGCGGCGGCACCTTCGACGTCTCCCTCCTCGAGGTGGGCAAGGACGACGACTTCTCGACCATCCAGGTGCGCGCCACCTCGGGCGACAACCGCCTGGGCGGCGACGACTGGGACCAGCGCGTCGTCGAGTGGCTCATCACGCAGTTCAAGAACTCGACCGGCGTCGACGTCTCGAAGGACAAGATCGCCCTCCAGCGCCTCAAGGAGGCCGCTGAGCAGGCGAAGAAGGAGCTCTCGAACTCGATGAGCACCCAGATCCAGCTGCCCTACCTCTCGCTCACCGAGAACGGCCCGGCCAACCTCGACGAGACCCTCTCGCGCGCCAAGTTCGAGGAGCTCACCAAGGATCTGCTCGAGCGCACCCGCAAGCCGTTCAACGACGTCATCGCCGAGGCGGGCGTCAAGGTCGGCGACATCGCGCACGTCGTGCTCGTCGGCGGCTCGACCCGCATGCCCGCGGTCACCGAGCTCGTGAAGCAGCTCACCGGCGGCCGCGAGCCCAACAAGGGCGTGAACCCGGATGAGGTCGTCGCCGTCGGCGCAGCCCTCCAGGCCGGCGTGCTGAAGGGCGAGCGCAAGGACGTTCTGCTCATCGACGTGACCCCCCTGTCGCTCGGCATCGAGACCAAGGGCGGCATCATGACGAAGCTCATCGAGCGCAACACCGCCATTCCGACGAAGCGCAGCGAGACCTTCACCACCGCCGAGGACAACCAGCCCTCGGTCGCCATCCAGGTCTTCCAGGGCGAGCGCGAGTTCACCCGCGACAACAAGAATCTCGGCACCTTCGAGCTCACCGGCATCGCGCCGGCTCCCCGCGGCATCCCGCAGGTCGAGGTGACCTTCGACATCGACGCCAACGGCATCGTGCAGGTCTCGGCGAAGGACAAGGGCACCGGCCAGGAGCAGACCATCACGATCTCGGGCGGCTCGACCCTCTCGAAGGAGGACATCGAGCGCATGGTGCGCGAAGCCGAGGAGCACGCCGCCGAGGACAAGAAGCGCCGCGAGACCGCCGAGCAGCGCAACCAGGCCGAGCAGCTGGCCTACTCGACCGAGAAGCTCATCAGCGAGAACGAGGACAAGCTGCCCGAGGACGTCAAGACCGAGGTGCAGGGCGATCTCGACGAGCTGAAGCAGGCGCTCGCGGGCGACGACGAGGATGCGGTGAAGGCCGCGTCCGAGAAGCTCGGCCAGAGCCAGACGAAGCTCGGCGAGGCCATCTACGCCCAGGCGCAGGCCGAGGCCCCCGAGGCCGGCGCCACCGCCGAGGAGTCGAACGATGACGACGTGGTCGACGCAGAGGTCGTCGAGGACGAGGAGTCGAAGTAACCATGGCTGAACAGGAACAGCACATTCCCGGCGAAGAGCCCCGTGACGTTCCTGCTGCAGGGTCGGAAGAGGAGAACTCTTCCGGCCCTGTGCCGCAGCAGGGGGCCGAGAACGCCGAAGACGGCCTGACCGTCGAAGACATCCTGGGCGCGGAGCAGAACGCGGACGCGGCCGAGGCCGATGCGGCGGAGGCCGACGAGAATCTCTCGGACGAGGAGAAGTCGTACCTCGAAGATCTGCGCCGTCTGACCGCCGAGTACGCGAACTACCGCAAGCGCACCGAGGCGAACGCCGTGCTCGAGAAGCAGCGCGCGGTCGCCGCGGCCGTGTCGCCGCTGCTCACGGTGCTCGACGACCTCGACCGCGCCGACCAGCACGGCGACCTGGTCGAGGGGTCGGCGTTCGCAACGATCGCGCAGAAGCTGCGCGGCGTCGTGGAGCGCCTCGGTCTCGAGGGCTTCGGCGAGAAGGGCGAGCCCTTCGACCCGCAGGTGCACGAGGCGATCGCCCAGGTGCCGGTCCCCGGCACCGAGGAGCATGTCGTGCTCGACGTGATCGAGCGGGGGTACCGCATCGGCGAAGTCGAGCTGCGCCCCGCCAAGGTAGCGGTGGCGGTGGGGGCAGATGGCTAGTCAGGATTGGCTCGAGAAAGACTTCTACCGCACCCTCGGCGTCTCGAAGGCGGCAAGCGAGGCTGAGATCAAGAAGGCCTACCGCAAACTCGCGCGCAAGTACCACCCCGATTCCAACCCGGGCGATGCCACGGCCGAGACCAAATTCAAAGAGATCAGCGAGGCGTACGCCGTGCTCTCCGACACGGAGGAGCGGGCGGAGTACGACCAGATCCGAGCCATGGGCGCCGGCGGCGCCCGCTTCACGGCGGGCGGCGGCGGGAGCCAGGGCTTCGAGGACATCTTCGGCGGCATGTTCGGGGGCGGCCATCGCGGCGGCGCCCAGTTCGGCGGGCAGCCGGGCGGGTTCCGCACCGGCGGTCAGGGCTACGACGACATCTTCAACATGTTCGGCGGCGGGGCGCCTCGAGGCCCTCAGCCCGGGCGCGACATCCAGGCCTCGACCACGCTCGACTTCGAGACGGCGGTGGGCGGCCAGACGGTGACGCTCCAGGCGCCCGGCGGCCCGGTCAAGGTGAAGATCCCTGCCGGGGTCGCCGATGGTCAGAAGATCAAGGTGCGCGGCAAGGGCGAACCGAGCCCGAACGGCGGCTCGGCCGGCGACATCATCGTCACGGTGCACGTGCGCAAGCACCCCGTATTCGAGCGCGACGGCCAGAACCTGCGCCTCAAGCTGCCGGTGACCTTCTCGGAGGCCGCACTCGGCGCGACCGTCGAAGTGCCGACGCTCGGCGAGGGCACTGTGAAGCTGCGCGTGCAGCCGGGCACTCCGAGCGGCCGCGTACTGCGCGTCAAGGGGCGCGGCGTGAAGAGCGCGAAGGGCACCGGCGATCTGCTCGCCGAGGTCCAGATCGTGGTCCCCTCGCACCTCTCCGACGCGGCGCGCGAGGCCCTCGAGGCCTTCCGCGACGTTGAACCGAACGAGAATCCGCGCGAGGATCTGTATGCACGTGTGCGAGGCGCCTGAGCGCCCGGCACGCCCCGAATGAAAGACAGGTGAGCCCCATGGCCGACCCCCAGCTCGATCGCTACACTCCGGTGTTCGCCATCGCGGCGGCGGCGGGGCTCGCCGAGATGCACCCGCAGACGCTGCGGCAGTACGACCGTATCGGGCTCGTCACGCCGCAGCGTACGCGGGGCAACACCCGCCGATACTCGCTGCACGACGTCGCGCGTCTGCGCGAGGTCGCCCGGCTCTCGGCCGAAGGGCTGAGCCTCGAGGGCATCCGCCGGGTCATCCAGCTCGAAGACCGCGTGCGCATGCTCGAGGGGCAGGTCAGGGATCTCGAACGCGCCCTCTCGGAGGAGCGCATGCAGCGGCCCGATCGCCGGGTGTTCGCGGCCGGCGCTGCGGGCGGCGAGGTCGTCACGCTTCGACGCGGCACCCGTGTGCGCCGCAACGCCGAGGTCGTGGTGTGGAGGCCGTGAACCTCGAGCACCTGCTGGCGCAGCTCTCGCGGAAGCCCGACGTCGATGCGCCGGAGCTGCAGGCCCACGACGCGGCCGACGAACTGATCCTCGACACCGCGGCCGCAGACGTGCGGGCGGCCGGGCCCGGCGAGGTCGTCGTGATCGGCGACCGACACGGGGCGCTGACGCTCGGCGCTATCGCCGTGCTCGGCGCGCGCCGGGTGCGCAGCCATCAGGACCCGCTGCTCGGCGAGCGCGCGGTCGCGGCGAATGCGGCGCGCCTCGGTCTCTCAGACGACATCGCGGCCCACGGACTCGACGCCTCGCTGCTGTCGGGCGCCCGCGTCGTGCTGCTGCAGCTGCCGCGCAGCCTCGACGCGCTCGACGAGATCGCGTGGTCGATCGCCCGGTGGGCGACGCCCGAGGTGCGCGTCATCGCGGGCGGGCGGGTGAAGCACATGACGCGCACCCAGAACGAGGTGCTCGGGCGGTACTTCGACGAGGTGGCCGCCGGGCTCGGGCGGCGCAAGGCCCGCGTGCTCACCGCCTCGGCTCCGGCCTCGGACTCCGGCCCCGCACCATTCCCCCGATGGGGTACCGACCCCGACCTCCCCTTCCGCGTCGCCGCGTTCGGCGCGACCTTCGGTGGCGCGACCCTCGATCACGGCAGCCGACTGCTGCTCGCGGGTCTCGACGGGGCGCCCGCCGCGCGCCGGGTCGTCGATCTCGGCTGCGGCAACGGTTCGCTCGCCGTATCGGCGGCGCTGCGGCTGCCGCATGCGCAGGTTCTCGCAACCGATCAGTCGGTCGCCGCGGTCGCCGCGACCCGGCTCACCGCCGAAGCGGCTGGCGTTGCGGAGCGCATCGACATCCACCGGGCCGATGCGCTGGAGGCCGTGCCCGACGGCTGGGCCGAGCTGATCCTGCTGAACCCGCCGTTCCACACGGGCGCCGCAGTGCACGCGGGCGTGGGTCATCGGCTCATCCGGGCCTGCGGCCGCGCGCTCGCGCCGGGCGGCGAACTGCGCATCGTCTTCAACTCGCACCTGCGCTACCGTCCCCTCGTCGAACGCACGGTCGGCCCGGTCGAGCAGATCGCGCGCGATCGCACCTACACGGTGCTGGCGGCGCGGCGCCGGTGATCCCTGGGGCGCTCGCTGTACAGCGGCGCTCTCGGGAACGCCCCTCGATGATGATCGATCAGTGCACAAGCGGCCGAGGGCAAGATCGCGCGACTGTGCGTGCATGCACATACGACGTGCGGTAAATCGTCTTGCCAGCCCCGCGCCCAGGCAAGAAGCTGGGGTGAGCTTCGGTCGGTCGAAGATCTACGTTTCAGCTACAAGGAGGTAGCAGTGGCCGTAAGGGAACAGCAGGTCGAGACGGGCAGCGCGCTCAAGCGCACGCTGCGCCGCGTCGTCATCGCATCGATGGCGGGCACCGTGGTCGAGTGGTACGAGTTCTTCCTGTACACGACAGCGGCGACGCTCGTGTTCAACAAGATCTTCTTCCCGCAGACCGGCGATCCGCTCGATGGAGTGATCGCCGCGTTCGTCACCTATGCCGTCGGGTTCATCGCCCGCCCGCTGGGAGGCGTGGTATTCGGGTACTTCGGCGACCGCTACGGGCGCAAGCACCTGCTGCAGGTCGCCATCGTCATGGTCGGTGCGACCACCTTCCTCATGGGGTGCCTGCCGACCTTCGACACCATCCAGTACTGGGCGCCGGCGCTGCTCGTCGCGCTGCGGTTCATCCAGGGCTTCGCCGTCGGCGGCGAGTGGGGCGGGGCGGTGCTGCTCGTGGCGGAGCACTCGCCGAACGACAGCCGCGGATTCTGGGCGAGCTGGCCGCAGGCCGCGCTCCCGCTCGGCAACCTCCTCGCGACGATCGTGCTGTGGGTGCTGTCGTGGTCGCTCTCCGATGCGCAGTTCCTCTCGTGGGGCTGGCGTATCGGATTCTGGCTGTCGGTGATCATCGTCGCAGTCGGATACTACGTGCGCACGAAGGTCAACGACGCCCCGATCTTCACCGAGACGAAGCAGATCGAGGTGGTGCGTCAGAAGCGCACGAACGGGCTCGTCGACGTCTTCCGCCAGTACCCCCGCCAGGTGTTCACCGCGATGGGTCTGCGGTTCGCGGAGAACATCATGTACTACCTGGTCGTGACCTTCTCGATCACCTACCTGTCCATCCACCGCGGGATGGATACGACCTCGATCCTGAGCTTCCTGCTGCTGGCGCATGCGATCCAGTTCTTCGCGATCCCCGTCATCGGTCGGCTCGGAGACCGTCTCGGCCGTCGGCCGGTCTACGGCGCGGGCGTCGTGCTCTCCGCCGCCTGGGGCTTCATCGCATTCCCGCTCTTCAATACCGAGAATCCGGTGCTGATCGTCATCGCTATCACGCTCGGCCTACTGCTGCACGGCACGATGTACGCCGGGCAGCCGTCGATCATGGCCGAGATGTTCCCGACTCGCATGCGCTACTCGGGCGTCTCGCTCGGATACCAGGTCACGTCGATCGTCGCCGGCTCGGTGGCGCCGATCATCGCGGCGGCCCTGCTGCGCGAATTCGGTTCAGGAGTACCCGTGGCGATCTACCTCGCATTCGCCTGCGCGATCTCCCTCGTCGCGGTGATCGTCATGCGCGAGACCCGGGGCATCGACCTGAAGGAGCTCGACCGGGAGGATCTCGCGAAGTACGGCGAGTACGGCGAGTACGGCGAGTAGGGCGGTCGGCCGCCCGAAGACGACGGAACCGAACGGCGGTGCGTATCGGGGCGGGGCGGACTCCCGCCCCGATACGCTGTTACGGCAGCGCGGGCGCCGATGCCCTGTCGTCGACGTAGGACTGCGTCTGGTCGATCAGGGCGCGCAGACAGAGCGCGACGGCAGGTTTGCGCAGATTGTCTTCGCGTGCGACGGCCCAATAGTCGGCCCGGTGCTCGTAGTCGTCGGGCAGCACCGGGACGAGCGACGGGTGCTCGTGGGCGAGGAAGTGCGGCAGGATGCCGATGCCCGCGGACGCCGCCGTCGCCGCGACGTGGGCGAACACGCTCGTCGAGCTGATGGTCGGCAGCGACTTCGGCAGGCCCTTGCGGGCCGCATCGAGATCGTCGACCTGCAGGGCCGAGTCGACGTAGAAGATGAGCCGGTGCTGCGCGAGATCGGCGATCGACCGGGGTGCGCCGTGGGACTCGAGGTACGCGGGAGTGGCGTACAGCGCGAGCCGGTAGGAGGCGATGTGCGCCGCGATCGCATTATGGACATGCGGTTTGCCGACGACGACCTCGATATCGACGCCCGAGCGGTGCTGTCGCACCGGTTGCGTCGCCGCCAGCACGTCGAAGTCGATGTCGGGGTGCGTGCTCTGCAGCGCGGTGCAGACCGGCACGACGCACGATGCGCCGAATGCGTCGGGAGTGGCGATGCGCACGAGGCCGCCCACGGCGTCGGGTCGATCGTGCGCGACGAGCCTGCTCATCGCGGCCTCCATCTCCTCGGCCGCGCGGAGCGCGATGAGACCGAGCTGGGTGGGTTCCCACCCGCCGGGAGTGCGCACCAGCACGCGGTCGCCGAGGCTCGCTTCGAGCGACGACAGGCGTCGGGACACGGTGGAGTGATTGACGCCGAGCGCATCGGCGGCTGCAGTGTAGCGGCCGAGCCGTGCGACGGCGAGCAGCGTCATGAGTGCTTCGGGGGCGAGGTCGGGGCGGATGTCTGCCATACCTCGATTGTGCATTCATGCACAGTTGTATTGCAAGATTCGACCGTATCCGTGTATTGATTAACGGTTGCGCGGTCGGCATGCTGAATGCATTGCAGAAGCTGTCGAGGAGGACAAATGGCAACGATCGCGTGGGTGGGGCTCGGCAATATGGGTTCCCGTATGAGTCAGCACCTCATCAGGGCCGGCCACCGGGTCGTCGGCTTCGACCTCAACGATGCCGCGCTCGCGCAGGCCGTCGCGGTCGGTGTCGAAGCGGCCGGGTCGGTCGCGGAGGCCGTGGTTGGGGCCGAAGCCGTGATCACCATGCTGCCGAAGGGCGAGCACGTGCGCAGCGTCTACGACGGCGAGGCCGGCATCTGGGCCCATGCCCCGAAGGATGCGGTGCTCTTCGACTCCTCCACCGTCGATATCGAGACATCCCAGTGGTGCCACGACGAGTCCCGGGCGAGAGGGTTCGCATTCGTCGATGCTCCGGTCTCCGGCGGCACGGCAGGTGCGGCCGACGGAACTCTGGCGTTCATGCTCGGCGGCGACTCCGAGCAGGTGCTCCGGGTGCGCGAGATCATCGAACCGATGGCGGGCAACGTCTTCGTCGCGGGCGGTCCGACCGCCGGTATCGCCGCCAAGATCGTCAACAACATGATGCTGTTCATCGCGCTGCAGGCGTGCGCCGAGGGCTCTCAGCTCGCCGAGCGTCTCGGTCTCGACGCGAAGACCTTCTGGGACATCGCCTCCGCCTCCTCGGGCCGTTCCTGGCCGCAGCAGGTGTGGTATCCGGTTCCCGGGGTCATCGAGCGCGCGGCGGCGAATCACAACTTCGACGCGGCGTTCAGCGCGAACCTCGCCCGCAAGGATATCGGCCTCGCGCTCGCCGCGGGTGAGAGCACCGGCGTCGCTCTTCCGGGCGCGGAGGCCGCGATGCGCCAGCTCGACCGTCTGATCGAAGAGGGGCTCGGCGAGAAGGACTGCACGCTCGTGGTGAAGTACTCGTCGCCCGATGGAACGGTGGCCGGATACGACCCGGGGCTCGACGCGTAGAGGCGACGGGGCGGCTGGGCTCGAGTGCTCCGGGTGCGTATACCCTGACAGCAGCAGTCTGGCCAGTCTCATCGCGTGCTGGGCAAGAGGCGGAGATCGATAGCGCTATAGCGGTGAACGATCTCCGCGGACTGTCCGGTCCGCCGCATCGACGCCTTCGGGGCCCGGAGCCGAGTTTCTCCGAGCCGGTTCACTCCGCGGGCGCGAGATCGTACGTGACCCAGGGCGTCTGCCGGGCGAAGCGGTCGTAGAGGCTGCGTGCGGTCGCGTTGCTGTCGGCGGTGATCCACCGCACGATCGAGGCGCCCTCGATCTCTCGTGCGGCTTGCGGCCGAAGCCGCGGTATCCGCGGTAGAGCGCGGCCTACGCCTCGCGGTCACCGGCCGTGACGGGACAGACGTTGGCGCAGGATCGCGTAATCACGACAGCCGCTCCACTTCGACGAAGACGACGTCATCGTGCTCGTCTCGATTCTCGATGCGGTGCTCCGAGCCCGAGGAACGGGTATAGCTGGTCCCCTTGACGAGCTCGGCCACGACCTCGGTGCCGTCGGCATTCGAGACGTGCATGGTGCCGGTAACCATCGGCACGACGACGTATTCGAAGTCGTGGCGGTGCATTGGAATGTGTCCGCCAGGCGCGATGGTCCACCGCGTGACGCGGAAGTGCTCGTTCTCTAGCTGTACCTCCCCAACAGCCCCGGAGTTGCTGTTCGTCGCTCCCGTGCCCATGATCCTCCTCGCCGGGTGCGCTCGGCCGGATAGATTCCGGCGCCGCGTTGCGCACTCCATCCAGCCTATCCGGTGAGGATCGGCGGCTTCGAGCTCTCGGACTGCACTCTGAGGTGTCACACTGACCGGTGTGTTCCGAGTTTAGACGCTCATGGAGGGCGAACCCCAGGGCCCAGGCACCGTCATCGAATGGGTAAGTCGTCAGGAAGAACGCAGTGGCGAACGGAGCGACCTCGGACTAGAGCCCAGAGCGTCGCCCGCAGCGCAGGAAGAAACCACGGACGCCGGCGCAGACGATTCTGCGAGTTGACATTGCTCCTCCCAGGCTCCATCCATGGTCGGTCCATTTCCGGATATCGGCGAAGCGCAGCAGGCACAAGAGGTTTGCGGGCCTGCGCTGGTGATCAGCATTGCCCAGCGGTCGGCCGACGGCTTCGGACGGCGAACGAGGTAGCAGCCCGTGACGTCCGGCCCGCATGTCTCCTCTGAAACGAACACGTTCGCGCCGTACGGGCTTCCAGTGCACCCCTCGGGTGGGCTACACCGGTGCAGCCGTCCCCGCCATATCTGGAACGTGGTGAAGACCCGCGCTGCCTGCTCATCGGGATATCTCCCCACAGGCCTCGTGGCCGCCGTCACCATCGTGGACGTGAAACCTGGACGGGTGGAGTTGGCACAGGACGATCTGCACCTCCGGAATGAGTCGCGGTGGCCTGGCCCTGCGCCTGTGCCTGCCGACCAACCCCAGGTTCAGAGCGCGACGCGCTTGACGAGCAGCCCGATTCCGGTGGTGAACTGGACCGGTTCTTTCATCGCGCAGTACCCGGGTATCGGCAGAACACCAATCAGTGGCCCTCCGACGAGGAGTGCCCCGACAACACCTGCGATGATGTTGAGCATCGGCAACAGGTATCACTGGTCCTCCTGCTCAGTCCGCGATCGACGCGTTAGCAGCGTCGGCGCCCGGCCAGCTCGTCAGCTGCTCTTAGGAGGTGGGAGAGCATACAGTCTTCGCCCGAACCGAGGCGGGATCAGCCCGGCCACGGGGAGACGAAAAGGCCCGAGATTTTAGTCACTGGGTGTGTCCCTCCTGCGTCCTCGCTCCAAAGGCCGCAGTGGGCGTCGGCCCTACCTATGCGGCGCAGCCGCTGGGGTCCGCGCCACGCTCAGAAGAAGCGGGGAGTCCCCGGTACCGCCGCTGCGGCGTCAGCCACAAGCTCGCTTAGGAGCTTGGCTTCCTCGCCCACGCAGCCGAGGGACAGGTGGACGTGTGGCCGTGCCCTCGGGCCAGTCGCGAACGCAGCCCCCTCCGCGACTGAGATGCCCTGTGAGGCGAGGCGCAGCAACGTCTCTTGCTCCGAGGCGACCGGTACCCAGAAGCTGAGCCCGGCGTTCGAGCGGCTCTCGATGCCTCGACGCTGTAGGGCGTCGCGGAAGACCTTCCGGCGACGATCGTACTCCGCGCGCGCGCGAGCTATCACCCCTTCCACCTCGGGGTCGGTGAGGCAGGCCTCGAGCAGCGCCCGGTTCACCGAGCTCACCCACTGGCCGCCCGCGCGCCAGAATGACATGCGTTCGATGATGGGACGTGGGCCTGTGATGGCGCTCACCCGGACGTCGGGGTGGATGTCTTTGGAGAACGAGCTGAGCAGCACAGTGCGTTCAGGGGCTAGGCGCGCGAGCCTGACGTCGGCCTCCGGTGCGAGCGCGCCGTGGTGGTCGATCTCGATTGCGGTTGCGTCGTGTCGGCGCAGCGATGCGGCGATGCCCTCCAGGTTCTCGGTCGGCACGAGCCGGCCGGTGGGATTGTGCACGCGAGTCTGGAGCAGGACCACACGGACCCCACCGGCGAGCGCTCTGTCGAGGGCGGCGAGATCGTAGCCGCCCTCAGAGAAACCGATCGGCGCGGGCGCCATCCCTGCCTGACGCAGGATCACGTTGTAGAGCGGGAACTCCGGGTTGCCGACCCCGATCGCTGCCCCCCGGTGGCTGACCGCCTGCAGGATTCGGGGCAGCGCACCGATGATCTCAGTGTCGAGCAGCATTGCCTCGGGCAGGTACCCGACACGCGCGAGGAGCGCCTCGTGCAGGGGCTCGGTGATCGTACGATTCCCCGGGTAGCCCGGGAAGGTCGCCTGCTCCGCGACCCGTAGGAGCATTTTCGCGAGGTCGACCTGAAGGGTCGTATCAGGGTAGCCCGGCGAGAGGAAGTACCGGAACTGCTCGCGGTCGTAACCTTTGAAACGGTAGGAAGTGGCCTCGACTGGCCGAGCCACGAACGTGCCGCCGCGTCGCCGGGTCTCGATGACGCCCATTTGTACCAGGTTGGCCCAGGCGCGGCTCACTGTTGAGGTCGACAGTCCGAGCGCCTGCGCGGTCTGGGTGATGGTCGGTAGGCGGGTGCCCTCTGGCAGCTGACCGTTCCGCGCGGTCAGCAGCACCGCGTCCACGAGTGCGTCGGCGTCGTAGCGGAGGAGGTTGTCCTGCAGCACCTGCATCGCGCTTGAATTATCATTCATAACTTAAAGTGTATTATCCACATCATAATTCCCATAGTCTGGCGAGTACTTCCTATTCGACGAAGACGAGGACGTACTATGCGAAAGTCAGCAA
Source organism: Leucobacter sp. GX0328 (assembly GCF_053567315.1). NCBI lineage: Bacteria > Bacillati > Actinomycetota > Actinomycetes > Micrococcales > Microbacteriaceae > Leucobacter > Leucobacter sp. GX0328. The sequence goes on along the minus strand of NZ_JBSGPC010000001.1, from coordinate 937,853 downwards.
TCACACTGTTCGGCGCCGCGGCCGTGGCGGCGCTCTCCTTCACCGCCTGCAGTAGCGGAAGCGCAGACAGTGCCGGGGGCAGCAATTCCTCGCTCCCGGTCATCGAGTCGGGCTCACTGACCGTCTGCATTTCGAAGAACGCTTACGAGCCGCTCTACTGGAAGGACGGCGAGACCTTCACCGGGTTCGATCCGGACTCCATTACCGCCATAGCGGATGAGCTGGGCTTGACGGTCAAGTACAATGTCTCCGCGTTCGACGGCCTGCTGCCCGCATTGATGTCCGGCCGCTGCGATGTGCTGAGGTCGGGGCTCTACATCAACGAGGAGCGCAGTTCGAACGCGGACGCGATTCCGTATCTCCAGACGGGTCCTGCCCTCATTGTCCCAAAGGGGAACCCGCTCGGGCTGGAGAGTCCCGAGGATCTCTCCGGCGTCAAGATCGCCGTCCAGGGCGCTTCGGCCAACGAGAAGATCTTGCAGGAGCTCAGTGCCCAGTTCGAGGCGGACGGCAAGCCGGGCATCGAGCTGTCCGTCTATCCCGAACTGCCGGAGACCATCGCGGCACTGCAGAACGGGCGGGTCGACGCGACCATGGAGACCGACGTCGCGGCGAACCAGGCAGCGGAGACCCTCGGCGACGAGTTCGAGGTCGCCACGGAGGTGTTCCCCGCCGAGACCGACTTCGGGATGTTCCTGACGAAGGACAGCGAGTTCACCGCGAAGATCACTGAGGTCGCCCAGAAGCTCACTGACGACGGAACGTTCGCCCAGCTTGCCGAGAAGTACGGGCTGCTACCCGACCGGATCGTCGCCCCCTGAAAGGAGATGCAGTGAAGTTCGATCCTCAGATATTTCTCGACGCACTCTTTTCGCCGACCTATCTACACGGGGCTGTCACGGCGATCACACTCGCCCTGCTTGTGCAGGCCGCCGCGATTGTCCTTGGGTTCTTTCTGGCGCTCGGCCGAGATAGTCGGCGGAACTGGCTGCGCTGGCTGGCCGCCGGGTACGTCTGGGTGTTCCGGGCGGTCCCCGCGCTCCTTATCTTGATCCTCATCTGGAACGCGTTGCCGCAGCTCATCCCAGCGTTGAAGCAGTCCTGGTTCAACCCCTACATCGCGGCGTTCTTCGGGCTCACTCTGCTCGAGGCCGCGCTGATGGCCGAGATCCTGCGCTCGGCACTCGCCGCGATCCCGTCCGGGCAGGTGCAGGCGGCGAGGGCGCTCGGCCTACGGCCGTGGAGCGTGATCTGGCACGTGCAGATCCCTCAGATGATCCGCGTGGCGATCCCGCCGACCGGTAATCAGTTCATCAACATGGTGAAGATGACGAGCCTTGCCTCGGTCATTTCCCTCCAGGAACTGCTCTACACGGCGGCGCAGGACGTCTCGCGCACCTTCAGCTACGCCGAGTACTACTCCGCGGCCGCCGTCTATTATCTCGTGCTCGTCTCGCTCTTCATGCTCGGTCAGAGCTGGGCCGAGCGCAAGTTCGCTTGGAGGAGCTCGACGGGCCGGCGGCGCTCGCGCAGCGCCTTTCCTTCGCTCAATACCAGGGAGGTCTCCGTTGTCTGAGTCCCACGCTCTCCTCCACGCTGAGGCTATCAGCAAGATCTATCACGGGAAGCCAGCGGTGGATGAAGTATCGTTCACCACGACGAAGGGCGAGGTTACCGCGATCCTCGGTCCCTCTGGCTCCGGCAAGTCCACGTTCCTGCGTAGCCTCGCGCTGCTCGAACCCGTCGACGGTGGACGGATCCTCTTCGAGGGCGAACTCGTGGGGCAGCGCGAGCGGCGTGGGTCACTCTTGCCTGCCTCGGAGCGCCAGCTCGCGGGGGACCGTACGACAGTAGGCATGGTCTTCCAGAACTTCAACCTGTTCCCGCACATGACCGTCGAGCGCAACATCATGCTGGCGCTCGGCGTGCATAAGCGCGGCAGCACCTTGGCCAATCGGGAGACCGCCCGGGAGATGCTGGGCCGGGTCGGGCTCGACGGCTACGGGGAGAAGTATCCGAGCGAGCTCTCCGGCGGCCAGCAGCAGCGTGTCGCCATTGCGCGGGCGCTCGTGCTGCGCCCGAAGGTGATGCTCTTCGACGAACCGACCTCGGCGCTGGACCCCGAGCTCGTCCGGGACGTGCTGAAAGTGATGGAGTCCCTCGCGGAGGAGGGGATGACAATGGTCGTCGTCACGCACGAGGTCGGCTTCGCTCGGAATGTGGCGTCGCGAGTGATCCTCTTCGAGAACGGGCGCATCGTCGAGGATTCGCCGCCGGAGCGCTTCTTCTCCAGTGAGGCCTCCGAGCGTACCACTGCTTTCCTGGAGCACGTGCTATAGCCGAGACCGCCCGCTTGGACTGGATTCCCATTGCGAAGCACCCGGGGTTCGTCGGGCTTGCTCGGAAACCCGGAGCGGTCGATCCAGATGCGGCGATCCGGAACCTTGGACCCCGCAACATCAAGAACACCGAAGAAAGGAACATTATGAGCAACGGCGACTTCTACGGTCCCGCTGAGAATTACTTCCACAAACTGCTCGGGCCCGAGCCGGAGCCGAGGTTCAGCGACCCCGGCGAACTCGAGCGGAACTGGGGGCGGCGATGGGGACGCGGCGACGAGACGAGCACGTTGCGCTCCGTGATCGTGCGACGCCCGAACGCAGGGATGGCGGACATTCGTGCCGATGCCTGGAGCGAGGAGGCCCAGGCGCTCGTCGACCCCGACCGGAACTGGTATTACAAGCGAGCCACGCCGCCGGACATAGCGAAGGTGCTCGATCAGCACGCGCAGCTGGTCAGCGCGCTCGAGGCCGAGGGCGTCGAAGTCGTGTTCGCTCCCGATCTACCCCGTACCTTCACCAAGTCGGTCTACACCCGCGACCCCGTGCTGACTGTTCCGGGCGGGGCCATTATCACCCGCCTCGCCCCACGCATGCGCCGCGGCGAGGAGGCCAGTATGACCCAGTCTCTCGCGGCGCTGGGAATGCCGATCCTCGGCACGATCACTGGCGCCGGTCTCGCCGAGGGCGGATCCTTCCATATGCTCAACCGCAACCTCGCCGTGTACGGCACTTCGATCCGTTGCAACGTGGAGGGCGCACGCCAGCTCGAGAGCCTGCTGCAACCGCTCGACGTCGAGCTGATCACGGTGCCCCTGCCGGGATACACGATCCACACTGACGGTCAGTTCATGGTTCTCGACGAGCGCACGGTGATGGCGAACCCGCACCGGCTGCCCTATGAGTACTTAGCCCGGCTCGAGGAGCTCGGGTACGAGATCGTGCATCCTCACCCTGACGAGCAGAATTCCTGCAACTCGCTCATGGTGCGCCCCGGGCGGCTCATCATGGCGTCGATCTACCCGAACACGGCGGCGATGCTCCGCAAGCGCGGCTTCGAGGTCGTGCTGATCGATTATGACGAGATCATCAACAACGGCGGCAATATCCACTGCTCGACGACGGAGATCGTCCGCGACTGGTAGGCGGCGCGGACCGGAGGGTGTACTATGACGAATCTGCTAACGGCGGCTCGGGAGACGATCGGCTCGTTCGCCGCGGGATGCCTGGCGGCAAACGGGGTCGACACCGTGTTCGGCATCCCCGGCACGCACAACATCGAGATCTACCGTGGCCTCAGGGCGTCGGGGATCCGCCACGTGCTGACGCGGCACGAGCAGGGGGCGAGCTATGCGGCGGACGGATACGCGCGGGCCTCGGGGCGTCCCGGTGTCGTCATCGCGACGAGCGGCCCTGGGGTCACCAACTGCATCACCGGGATCGCCAACGCCTACGCGGATGGGGTACCCCTGCTCGTCCTGTCACCGGGCGCCCCCCGGGGGCAGGAGCGCCGGAACCTCGGTTTCCTGCATGAAGCGAAGGACCAGCGCGCTGGGGTCGACCGCTTCGCTGCGGAGAGTGTGCGCGCCGAGTCTCAGGAAGCCCTCGAGGAGGCGATCCATCGGGCGTTCCTCGGGTTTCGCACGGGCCGCCCACGGCCCGTGCACATCGAGATCCCCACGGACCTCATCGAGGAGCCCTCCGCGGGGCCCCCCGGGGCGGCGTGGACGGCCCCGCCGCTGAGTCCCGATCCCGCGGCGATCGCGGGTGTGGTCGCGGCGATGCGGGAGGCGAAGCGCCCTCTGATCGTGGTTGGGGGCGGCGCGGTGGCCCACGGCGCGGTGCTCACGGCACTCGTCGACGCGACCGGAATCCCCATCGTCACTACGGTGCAGGGCAAGGGCGCGGTATCGGAGCGGCATCCGCTCTCGGCCGGGGCACTGGCCGGGGGTTCCGCGGCCTTCCCGCCGATCGGCCGTGCTGATCTGATCCTGGCGTTCGGCACCGAGCTCAAGAACGCCGGGACCCGTCCCGGCGCGCGCGTCGCGCGTTTCGATATCGACCCGGGCCAGCTGCACAAGCACCGCCGCGCGGATTTGCCGGTGCTAGGCGACGCTGGGCTCGCCGCGGACGCCCTGCTCGGAGCGGTGCGGCGTGCGCCGCATCCCGGGGACGGCGATGCCTGGGTACGTGAGGTGCTGGGCGACGCCGCGGACGTGCGCGCCGAAGCGGTCGAGCGCTGGGGCGCGCTGCACGCTGCGGTCATGCGCGCTGCCCGGGAGGAGGGTGCGGGAGAGGAAAAGCCCGCGGTGCTGACCGGGGACAGTTCGCAGATCTCCTGGCAGGGCACGGTGCGGGCCGCGATGCTCGACGAACCGCGGGGCTTCCTCACGACCGACGGCTACGCGACCCTCGGCTACGGCCTGCCGGCTGCGATCGGGGCGAGGATCGCCCGGCCGGAGGCGAACGTGGTCGCCCTCCTCGGCGACGGAGCGCTGATGTTCAGCGTGCAGGAGCTGATCACGGCCGCGGAGCAGCGCCTCCCGATCCCGGTGGTCGTCTTCGACAACGGCGGCTATGCCGAGATCGAGCAGAACATGCGCGACGCCGGGGTCGATCCCTTCGCCGTCGCGCTCACCCCTCCGGATTACGCCGCGCTCGCCGCGGGGCTGCGCTGCGGCTTCGGCGAGGCGCGCACCCCGGAGGAGTTGGAGCGGGCCGTGGCGGCCGCGCTCGAAGCGGAGGGCCCGACGCTGATCAGGATCGGCGACGAGGTATTCGAGGCGCCCGTCTGGCGCGCGCCCTATGCGGCACCCGCCGCGTAGGACGGAAAGGAAAGGACATCATGGTGGAGTCGAGAGGATCGCGCGGCATCGCGATTGGGGAGACGGGCGCGGCCGACGAGGCCTTCCTGGCCGACTGGTCGGCGCTCTCGGGGTTCGGCGCCGTCGCGGGGACGAACGGGGTGGAGCGTCAGGCCGCGTCCGTCGCGGACGGCGAGCAGCGGAGCTGGTTCGCCGCGCTGCTGGAGGCGCGCGGATTTACGGTGGTCCGCGACCGGATCGGCAACCAGTTTGGCCTGCTGGAACTCTCGCCCGGCGCCCCGTACGTCATCGCGGGCTCGCACCTGGACTCGCAGCCGACGGCGGGGCGCTTCGACGGCGCCTACGGGGTGCTGGCGGCGGCCCACGCGTGCTTCCGCGTTGCGGAGGAGCTGCGGGCCACGGGCCGGGCGCCGCGTTTGAACCTGGCGGTGGCGAACTGGTTCAACGAGGAGGGGTCGCGGTTCAAGCCGTCCATGATGGGCAGCTCCGTGTTCACGGGGAAGCTGCAGCTCGAGGTCGCGCTGGCGACGACGGATCCCCGGGGGGTCTCCGTGCGGGAGGCGCTGGCGGGGCTCGGCGAGCTGGGGGAGGAGGACGCCTTCGGGCCCGGGACGGGGCGGGAGGCGGCGTCGTACGCCGAGATCCACGTGCAGCAGGGGCGCAGCATGGAGGAGGACGGCGTCACCATCGGCCTGGTGCACGCGACGTGGGCGGCGCACAAGTTCGGGTTCCGGGTGACCGGCGAGCAGGCGCACAGCGGCTCCGCGCTCATGGCGGATCGGCGGGATGCGCTGCTCGGAGCGGCCCGGCTGGTGGTCGCCGCGCGGGAGCTGGCGGACGAGTTCGAGACCGGGGCGCTGCACACCGCCTGCGGGGAGCTGAACGTGTATCCGAACTCCCCGGTCGTGGTCGCCAGCGAGGTGGAGCTGCTGCTGGACCTGCGCTCCCCGAGCCGCGAGGTGATCGAACTGGCGCGCGAGAAGCTTATGGCCGTGGTGGACCGGGTGCGGGCGGAGGACCGGGTGGGCATCGAGATCACCGCGGAGCACGCGTGGGATCAGAACCCCTACCCCGAGGCCGGAGTCGCGCTCGCGCAGCGCGTCGCCGACGATCTCGGCCTCGCGCACGGCCGGGTGATGACCGTCGCGGGGCACGACTCCACGAACATGAAGGATCTCGTGCCCACGGTGATGCTGTTCGTGCCTTCCGTGAACGGCGTCTCCCACAACCTCGACGAGTACACCCGAGACGAGGATCTGCTCGCCGGCCTGCGCCATCTCACCGCGGTCGTCCGCAGCCTCGCGGACGGCGCGCTCGCCGGCTGAAGCACGCGGCGAGCGAGCGGCCTGTGGGGCCCGCTCATCGATCGAAGCGAAGAACGGAGGAGGAGCACCCATGGAACACCTGCACCCGACACGGAACCCCGGCACCCGCCTCGCGGCCCGGCGGAGGCTCGCTATCGTCGGCGGGAATCACCTGCTGCCCGACGGGGTGCTCGAGGACGGTGGGATCTACGCGGAGGACGGCCGGATCGTCGCCATCGGGCCGCGCGCCGAGATCGAGCGCCGGATCGATCCGGGGGTGCGGGTCGTCGAGGCCCGCGGAGGAACGGTGATCCCCGGATTCATCGATGCGCACGCCCATCCGCTCTCCTTCGGCTTCTCGATCCGGGAGGAGCGCGACGTCCGCTACCCCAAGGTCTCGTCGATCGCCGAGCTCGTCGAGGCGGTCGCGCGCTTGACGGAGGGCGCGGAACCCGGTCGCTGGCTGCGGGGCCGCGGCTTCGACTACGGGAAGTATCCCGAGGGGCGCATGCCGACGCGCTGGGACATCGATCCCGTCAGCGAGCGCAACCCGGTCGGACTCGTGCACTCCTCGGGCCATTTCGCGCTGGTGAACACCGCCGCCCTGCGCGAGGCGGGGATCGAGGACGACGTCGCGGATCCCGAGTCCGGGCGGTTCGTGCGCGACGAGTGGGGGCGGGTGACGGGCATGCTGCTCGACTCGGCGATGGAGCAGGTGCTGCGCAGCGCGATCGACGTCGAGGGGCACGGCCCCAACCACAACACCTTCCCCGCCCCGCTCGACGACCTCGTCGACGATCTCGAGCTCGGCCTTTCGGCCTTCGCCGCGGCGGGGGTGACGACGGTCGTGGACGCCCAGACCACCTCGCGCGACATGCCGGTCTATCTCTCGGCCCGGGACGAGGGGCGGATGCTGGTGCGCGTCGTCTGCATGTATCTCTCGAACCACTGGAAGGGCATCGAGGGCCTCGGCATGTCGGGGCCGCTCGGGGACGAGCGCCTCGCCATCGGACCCCTGAAGATCTACAGCGACGGCGCGCTGACCGGCTCGACGGCGCTGATGAGCGAACCGTACGCGAACGACCCGTGCTCGCACGGATACCCCTACTGGTCGGCCGACCGGCTCTCGGAGCTCGTCGGAGACGCGCACCGCTTCGGTCTGCAGCTCGGGATCCACGCGCAGGGCGATACCGCCATCGGCATGTGCCTCGACTCGATCGCGCAGGCGCTCGACAGCCGGCCTCGAGCCGATCATCGGCACCGCCTGGAGCACTGCGGCTCGCCGACGCCCGATCAGATCGAGCGCATCCGCGAGCTCGGAGCCGTCCCGGTGTGCCAGCCGAATTTCCTGTACGAGTTCGGCGACAGCTTCCGCGCGAACCTGGGGGAGGAGCGCGCGACCCGGATCACCCCGCTCGCGAGCATGCTTGCCGCCGACGTGCCGGTGGCGCTGAGCTCGGACGCCCCCGTCTCATCGCACGCACCGCTGCGGAACATTCAGACGGCCGTCCTCCGCCGCAGCCTCTCGGGCGCGGACATGGGGGCTTCGGAACGGATCTCGATCCTCGACGGGATTCGCGCCTACACCTGGAACTCGGCCCGGGCACTCTTCCGCGAATCGTGGTGCGGAGCGCTTCTCCCCGGTTACGTTGCCGACATCGTCGTGCTCGGCGCGGATCTCCGCGAGACGGACCCCGAAACGCTGAGCGAAGTAGGGATCAGGTGCACCGTGGTCGATGGTGAGGTTGTCCACGAGGCGTTCTGATCGTCAGGAGCGGCCCCTCACCGATACCGCTCCTTGCCTGCCCTGTCTCTCTCGGCCGAACACCGCTTCATCCGCGACATGCATCTCGGTCCGCTGCGCAACACGCATCTCGATCTGCCCTGCAGGAAGCAAAGCTCCCACCGCCCCAGGTCCGTGATCTCGGAGACGACCTTGCGCGAGACTGCGGAGGTGCGTTCGCTCGACAGGACACAGATGGGAGTGGACCATTCCGCCGGGATGATGGGTGCAGCCTGCAGATGTGGCGATGACCGAGGTGTTCCTGCCCTCCGAGTGCATGACGGTTCAGGCGGTTAGCGTCACCTCGGTCCAAAACTCGGGAGCCGCCCTAATTGCCGGTATCGCTTGCCTGGCCGGAAGAGTGTCCGATGAGATTGGCGCGCTGAAGATGGGCCTCGAGCGGGAAGCCCGCTCAGCCCTGACCGGCCCGCGCACGGCGCTCGCGGATCAGCTCGCGCGCCGAGAGCTGATGCATGCGGCTGCCGTAGTCGTCCGCGGTGATGCCGGCCAGAAAGCTGCCCGGGTCGACCTCGAGAGCGGTGCCGATGCGCACGAGCGTCTCGGCCGTCGGGCTCGAAACGCCGCGCTCGATCTTGCCGATGCTCGTCCAGCTCAGCTCGGACAGCTCGCCCAGATCTTCGAGAGAAATGCCCAGACGCTGGCGTATCTCGCGAATGCGCTTGCCGATCGTCACGGCAGCGGCGGAGTGGGTACGGGGCATGGTTTAAGCGTGCTGGACCCAGTGCCATGGCACCAGAGATTTAAGGCACTGGCCAATTTAGGTCAGCACGTACGGGTCACGGCGGTTTCCGGGTCGGCGCTGCTTACACTTGAGGCGTCGGCCACAACGCCGAATATCCCGGACCGATAGGACTCCCGCGACACCGTGAGCACCAGCGATCGACCCACCCGCCTCCGCATCCTGATCGGGTGCGACACCTTCACACCCGACGTGAACGGCGCCGCCCGGTTCGCCGAACGCCTGGCAGCCGGATTCGTGCGCCGGGGCGACGATGTGCATGTCGTCGCGCCCTCGACACGGCACCGCCGCACCGGAGCCTTCGTCGAGACGGTCGAGGGCGAGCGCATGACGCTGCACCGTTGGGCGAGCTGGCGCTGGTACCCGCACGAGTGGCTGCGCTTCGTGCTGCCCTGGCGCGCCCGCGGTTACGCGCGCAAGGTGCTCGACCAGGTGCGCCCCGACGTGATCCACATCCAGTCGCACATCATCATCGGCCGCGCTCTCGCGAGGGAAGGAGCGAAGCGCGGCATCCGCATCATCGCCACGAACCACGTGATGCCCGAGAACGTGTTCGACTTCTCGCTGCTGCCGAAGCGCCTCAAACGGGTGCTCGTGCGCTGGGGCTGGCACGACGCCGACAGCGTGCTGAAACTGGCCGCTGCGATCACGACCCCCACGCGCCGCGCCGCCGACTTCCTCGAACGCAATACGAAGCGCAGCGGAGTGATCCCTGTCAGTTGCGGGCTGCGCGCCTCCGACTACACCGCGGATCTCGCGCCGCGCACCTCGAACGAACTCGTGTTCGTCGGCCGCGTCACGCTCGAGAAGGAGATCGACGTCATCGTGCGCGCGCTGCCGCGACTCGCCCGCGACCTCGACGCCCGCCTCACCGTCGTGGGCGACGGCGACCAGCGCAAGAACCTCGAGAAGCTCGCCAGGGATCTCGGCGTGGCCGACCGCGTCGTCTTCACCGGTCGCGTCAGCGACGACGAGCTGCGCGCGCACCTCACCCGCGCGAGCGTGTTCGTGATCGCATCGATCGCCGAGCTGCAGTCGATCGCGACGATGGAGGCGATGGCGTCGGGCCTGCCCATCGTCGCCGCGAACGCGATGGCGCTGCCGCACCTCGTGCACGAGGGCGAGAACGGCTACCTCTTCCAACCGCGCAACGATCGCGAGCTCGCCGAACGGGTCTCGCAGATCCTCTCGCTGCCGGCCGAGCAGTATCGCGAGATGCAGCTCGCCTCGCTCGAAGCCGTGAAGGCTCACGACATCGACCGCACCCTCGACACGTTCGAAGCGCTCTACCGCGGCGAGAGCGCTCCGCGCTGATGCACATCCTCATCGTCACCGATCAGCACCCGGAGTCGCTCGGCGGGGTGCAGGTCGTGATCAGGCTGCAGCGCGACTACCTCGAGCGGCTCGGGCACCGAGTGACCATCGCTGCACCGGCGCTGCACCGGCCCGGCTACGCGACCGCGCGGGCGAACCGCGGCGCCTACATCGACCTGCCGTCGCGCGCGATCACGAAGGATCGCGAGTACGGCATCGCCTGGCCCACGGCCCGCACCGACCGCGCCCTGGCCGAAGCTCTCGCCGACCTGCCGCGCGTCGATCTTGTGCACGTGCAGGGCGACTTCTGGGGGGCGATGACCGGATACCGCGCGGCGCGCGGCCTCAGCGCCGCCACGGGCCGGCGCGTTCCCGTCGTGCACACCATGCACAACCACGTCGACGAGGGCACGCGCGCGGTCACACCGTTCGCGCCGTTCGCCTTCGCAGGTCTGCAGGCCTGGCGGCGTCTCGCGCTCGGCGCCCCTCGCGGTCCCGTGTCGCGCGAAGCCCGGGGAGCCTGGCGGTACCTCGCCGAGCTCGCGGCCGACGCCGACGCCGTGACCGCCCCATCGCAGCACTTCGCGACCGCGCTCGAGACGCACGGCGTCGCGCAACGGGTGCTCGTCACCCCGAACGGCGTCGACGACGACGCGATCGCCGACGTACGCGCCCGGCGCCGCTCGCCCCGCGAACGGCCTCGCCTCGTCTGGCTCGGGCGCATGAGCCACGAGAAGCGGGTGCTCGAATTCATCGACGCCATCGCCCGGTCGGGCATCGACGCCGATGTCTCCCTGCACGGCGCCGGCCTGCTGCTGCCGCGCGTCGAGGCGCGCATCGCCGAGCTCGCCCTCGCCGACCGGGTGACCGTCCCCGGCCCGGTGCCGTACCGCGACGCGCTCGCCGCGATCCACGACGCGGATGCGCTCGTGCAGACCTCGATCGGCTTCGAGACGCAGGGCATGACGCCGTTCGAAGCCGCGGCGCTCGGCACGCCGACCGTCTTCAGCGACCCCGAGATCGCCGACGACGTCGCCGTGCGGCCCGAGTGGCGGGTGCCCGAGGCGACCGTGGAGTCGCTCGCGGCGACGCTCGAGCGTGCGGTCGTCGAGATCGCCGCCGCAGCCGCACAGGGCGGGGGCGCAGCCGGCGGCTCCGGGGGCGACGCCGTGCGCGTGCCGGCGCCCGAGGCGCGGCGCTTCCTGCAATCGACGCAGGTCGCGAAGCTCGCCGAGCTCTACGAATCGCTCGTCTGACCGGTCGGGAACGCAGCTGCGCCCAGGGCGTCACCCGAACTTCGGCTCTCACCCGAACTTCGGATCGAAAGCCCGGTTCTCATCCGAAATGCGGGTGTGAACCGAACGACGGGCGGACGCGGTGCCCGGGAAATCGGCCGGTCGGGCCTAGAAGCGCCAGACGACGGCCTCGAAGCCGCTCGGCGGCTTCGGCAGCCATGCCTCGTCCTTGCTGACGAGACCCGAGCCGCCGGGGTTGTTCGACTCGATGATCTGGAAGGTGCCGTCGGTGTTCACGCCGACGATCATGACGGTGTGCACGCCCGTGACCCACGAGGTCGGCGATTCGATGTTCTCGTACTGCACGATGTCGCCGGGAGCGGCATCGGCGATGGTCATGCGCGTCGCGGTGTCGTAGTTGGTGACGGGGTTGCCGCCACCGACCCAGTTGCCGCCGCCGGCGCGGATCCAGCGCTGCGCCGACATGATGCACTCGCCCGGGGCGCTCCAGCCGGTCGGGCGGCTCGTACCGATCTCGCTCTCGGCGAGGGCGATCGTGGCGGCCACGTCGAAGTTGTGGGGGATCGACGCCTCTTCGGCGAGATCGAGCGGCGACGCGAGCATGTCGGTGTCGGCCAGCGCGGTGTCGAGCGTCTGGGCCACCGGGGTCGTGCTCGTCTGCACGGCGGCAGCGGGAGCGCTTGCGGTGAAGTCTTCGACCGGTGCTGCTGCGACCGCGGGGGCCGCCCCGAAAGCGAAGGTGATCGAAGACACCAGGCCCACGATGAACGCCTTGGCAGAGGATTGCACTGTGATTGAACTCCGGATTCGCTGACTCGAAAAACGCGGAGCCTCGCCCCGCGACTGAACAAGTATGCGTTACCGTTCTGTTACTTTTCAAGTCCGAGGCGCGAAGTTCTCAGGAATCGAACGATTCTGCGGCGTCGGGGGCGGCAGCACGAGCGCCGCTGCAGTCGCCGATATGACGGGGCGGCGCGATGCCGCTAGACTGATGCGCGCTGGCTTTTCGCCGGTGAGGAGGATTCGCCTAGCGGCCTATGGCGCACGCCTGGAACGCGTGTTGGGTTCACGCCCTCGGGGGTTCAAATCCCCCATCCTCCGCCAAAACCCCATCGCTCGCGCGGTGGGGTTTTCGCGTCGGCGGGGCTCGCGCGTTCGAATTTTCCGGAGAGTGCGGTTCCGGCACCGAACGCGAGCAACCGTGCTGTTCCGAGTGCTAGAAACGGGCTGGAATACAACGCCAGGCCCTGGAGGAGCATCATGAAATTCCACCGCGCTCGTAACCTTGCCGCTATCGGTGCGTCCTTTCTGCTGCTCGCCGGTTGCGCGAGCACCCCTTCGGACGCTGGAGATGTTGAAGGGCCAACGAACCAGCTCCGCTCGTCAGAGTCAAGCACTGCCTCCGGGTCGGTGGCTCCGGAAGACTGCGAACGCATCTTGAAGAGACTCATCCTCACCGGATACTCACCTCTCGACCATGCGGATCTCACGGCGATTATTCCCGGGCTGCCGGCATCCGAGTGCGAGGGCCGTGCAGACGTCGATGATGTGGTCGTCTTCTACGCCACCTATCCTGAAGCAGATCTGGAGGATATCGTCTCGCTGCTCGAAAGCGCCGGATACTACAAAGGCACCGGATACGATCCGCATCCGCGTGCGGACGAAGGGCTCGGGGGCCGATTCACTGATCGGGGAGCGGAGGGCCCGTTCGTGGGTTTGGACGACGCGAACGCACCTGATGGTCACCTCCTTCTCGCGGTCAGATACACCACCGGTGACGTCGCGGGCTGAAGTGGGCGCGGTCTACTGCTGGCCAGGAGATCGAGGGTGCCGCTGCTGCGGTAGTGCGCCGGGGCTGCGACGCGTTGCGCGCGCATCTCTTACACTGTTCCGAGGCTCGGCATCTCGGGCCCTTCAGCTTCCGTCCCAGAAGGACCCCATGAAACTCCTCCGCTCCGTGCCGCTGCTCGGCTGGATCATCGCCGCCATCGTGCTCGGCATTCTCATCGGCCCCGTCATGCCGCAGTGGCTCGGCAGCCTCTTCCTGACCTACAACTCGATCTTCTCCGGCTTCCTCGGTTTCGCGGTGCCGCTGATCATCCTCGGTCTCGTGACCCCGGCGATCGCAGAGCTCGGCAAAGGCGCCGGCAAGTGGCTCGGCGTGACCGCCGGCATCGCCTACGGATCGACCCTGCTCGCCGGCCTCCTCGCCTACTTCGTCAGCCGCTGGCTCTTCACCGCATCGATGTCGGGGGCGGGCGCGAGCTCGCTCGGCGACGGCGAGGGGTCGGGCTTCGAACCGTACGTCTCCGTCGTCTCCTCCGCGGGCGACGCCGCGACCGAGATCGTGCTGTCGCCGGTCGTCGACGTGATGAGCGCCCTCGTGCTCGCCTTCGTGGTGGGCATCGGCCTCACCGCGTTCCGCAGCACCGTCGTGCTGCGCGGTGCCGTCGAGTTCCGCACCATCATCGAGTCGCTGATCCGCCGCATCATCGTGCCCGCGCTGCCGCTGTTCATCTTCGGCATCTTCATGGACCTCTCGGCGAGCGGTTCGGCGATGATCGTCGTCTCGAAGTTCCTGCTCGTGGTCGTGGTCTCGTTCGCGCTGACCCTCGTCGTGCTGCTGATCCAGTACACGATCGCCGGCATCATCGGCGGCGTGAACCCGCTGCGCGCGCTGTGGAACATGCGCGACGCCTACTTCACCGCGCTCGGCACCTCGTCGTCGGCCGCGACCATCCCGGTCACGCTCGAATCGGCGCAGAAGAACGGCGTCTCGAAGTCGGTGGCGGGCTTCGTCGTGCCGCTGTGCGCCACCATCCACCTGTCGGGCTCGATGGTGAAGATCACCTGCTTCTCGATCGCGGTGCTGCTGCTCACCGGCGGCGACGTGTCGTTCGGCGCCTACTTCCCGTTCATCATGATGCTCGGCGTCATGATGATCGCGGCCCCCGGCGTGCCGGGCGGGGCGATCGCCGCTGCGGCCGGGCTCCTCGTGCAGATGCTCGGCTTCGGCGATGTCGAGGTCGGCCTCATGTTCGCCGCGTACATCGCGCTCGACAGCTTCGGCACCGCGACCAACGTGACGGGCGACGGCGCGATCGCGATCGTGATGAACAAGCTGACCCGCGGCAGCCTGGGCCAGGGCCACCGGGCCGAAGCCGCAGAGGCGGTCGAGGCGCTCGAGGGCGAAGCCGCGGCCTGAACCCGCCCAGGGATCGCGGAGATCATCGCTTGGCGATCGGGCGAGTGTGCTGTAGGCTTGCTCTTTGGCTGTGCAAAGTCCCATTGCGCAGACCGCGAGATCCCTTCACCGATCTGTCGCCTGCGACGCGAGAGCGCTGCACGAGACAGGGTCTCGCAGACAAGAAATCTTGGGTGAGGCCGTCCGGTCTCACGGTATGAGAGGAAAAACCATGGCAGCAGTGTGCCAGGTGACTGGAGCCGTTCCCGGCTTCGGACACAACATTTCGCACTCGCACCGTCGCACCAAGCGTCGGTTCGATCCGAACATCCAGAAGAAGACCTACTTCGTGCCGTCGCTCGGCCGCAAGGTGACGCTCACCCTGTCGGCGAAGGGCATCAAGGTCATCGATGCCCGCGGTATCGATGCAGTGGTCGCTGACCTTCAGAAGCGTGGGGTGAAGCTCTAATGGCTAAGGACAAGGACGTACGTCCGATCATCAAGCTCAAGTCGACTGCGGGCACCGGGTTCACCTATGTGACGAAGAAGAACCGTCGCAACACCCCGGATCGTCTCGTGCTCAAGAAGTACGACCCGGTCGTTCGCAAGCACGTTGACTTCCGAGAGGAGCGCTAAATCATGGCGAAGAAGAGCATGATCGCGAAGAACAAGCAGCGCCAGGAGATCGTCGCACGCTACGCAGAGCAGCGCGCCGAGCTCAAGAAGGCTCTGGTCGACCCCAACGGCACCGATGAGAGCCGCGAGGCCGCTCGCGTGGGCCTGCAGAAGCTGCCCCGCAACGCATCGCCGGTGCGCGTGCGCAGCCGCGACGTCATCGACGGCCGCCCCCGCGGCGTCCTGTCGAAGTACGGCATCTCGCGTGTGCGTTTCCGCGATATGGCGCACCGCGGCGAGCTGCCCGGCATCACCAAGTCGAGCTGGTAGCAGCCCGACCGGTAAGCACCGGGCTGCCGATTCGGTAGTCGAACGGGCGCGGATCCTTCGGGATCCGCGCCCGTTCTGCATTTCCCCGGTTCCTGGTCGTTGCTCGGTCTGCACGTCGTATTGTCGACGATCTGACGGTGTACGCTGATTCCATGCCGGAGTACGCAGTCGAACCCATACAGATGACCAGTGCCGCCGAGCTGGTCTCCGACCGATTGCGCAGGCTCATCGTCACCGGCGTGCTGTCGGCGGGCGAACCGCTGCGGGAGACCCAGCTCGCGAAGCGCATGGAGATCTCGCGCAACTCGCTGCGCGAGGGCATCCGCCTGCTCGAGCAGAGCCGGCTCGTGAAGTACGAGCTGCATCGCGGCGCCGTCGTGACCACGCCGTCGGTCGCCGATCTCGCCGACGTGTTCCGCACCCGCCGTCATATCGAGCTCGCTGCGGTGCGGGTCGAGGCGAGCGATGAGCAGCTCGCCACGCTCTCCGAGGCATGCGAGCGACTCGAAGCGACGGCGGCGGGGCTCGAGCCCGACCAGATCATCGCGGCCGATCTCGCGCTGCACCAGGCCATCGTCGGCCTGCTCCGGTCGGAGCGGTTGTCGGCCTTCTACGACACGATCTGCAAGGAGCTCATCTTCTACTTCGCGGTGCTCTCGCACACCGATGAGGAGTACCTGCATCCGCAGGAGGCGATCGTCGACCGCCACCGCGAGATCGTCGATGCGCTGGTCTCGCGTCGCACGAGCGATGCGGAGGCGCTCCTGCTCAAGCACATCGATGAGAACGAATCCCGTCTGCGTGACATTCTGACCGTGCGGGCCGACGCGTCCGAGCCCGCAGCGCGGCGGCAGTAGTCGTGCGCGGATACCGGAACCGGGGACGGCATCATGACTGAGGTGGTGAATCGCGGGCTCGACAGTGCGGATATCGCGCCGATCCGGGCCGAATCGACGGCGAGCCTGATCTCCCGGCGTCTGCGCGAGGGGATCGCCCTCGGTCATTTCGCCCAGGGGCAGCAGCTCGTCGAGGTCGAGCTGTCGAAGCAGTTGCAGGTGAGCCGTGGCGTGCTGCGCGAGGCGATGCAGCGGTTGACCCAGGAGGGTCTGCTCGTGAGCCGCCCGAATCGCGGGGTATTCGTCGCAGAGCTCGACTCGGCGGCCGTGTTCGACATCTATACCGCGAGACTCGCCATCGAGCGGGCCGCCTGCCTCAAGGTGATCGATGTCACCGACCGCGCATCAGAGATGGCTGCGGCGCTCGACGCCTCGAGCGATCTGTACGAGGAGCGGATCGCTCAAGGGGCCGGGCTCGAGGAGATCGCCCGGCTGGATATCGAGTTCCACGAGCGCATGGTCGCCGAAGCGCACAGCGTTCGGCTCGACCGCATGTACGGGACGCTCGCGACCGAGGCGCGCATGTGCTTCTCGGGGCTCGAGAGCCGCGTCTACCCGGCGGCCGAGCGACTGGCCGAGCATCGTGCGATCGCGCAGGCGATCCGCGAGCGCGACGTGCCGCTGCTGCACCGGCTGCTCGCCGAGCATATGGACCATGCCGTGGAGATGATCCTGCGAGAGGTCGAAAGCTCGGACTGAGTCGCGCGCGACCGCCCCGTGCGGCGTCAGCGATTCGTCTTCGGGAGGGGTTCCGCGTAGGCGATGACGCTGACCTCGACGGGGGCGCCGTCGGGGAGCGATGCGACGCCGACCGCTGCGCGCGCGTGGCGCCCGGCCTCGCCGAAGAGCTCGACGAGCGTATTCGATGCGCCGTCGGCGACCCAGGGGTGGCGGGTGAATGTCGGCAGCGCCGCGACGAACACCGTGAGCGAGACGAAGTGCGAGATGCGATCGAGGTCGCCGAGGTGCTGCTGCAGGGCCGAGACCGCGTTGAGCACGGCGGTGCGGGCGAGATCGCGAGCGTCTTCGGGCGCGACCGACTCGCCGACCACGCCTCGCATGGCGATATCGCCGGCGATGTGCGGGGTCTGCCCCGCGACGTGCAGCATGCCCGCGGCCTCGCGCACCGGGAGGTAGTCGGCTGCGGGCTGCGGGGGCGGAGGGAGCAGCTCGGCGATCTGCTGCGGGGTGAGGCGCACGGGTCTTCCCTCCGGTCGGTTTCGTGTTTAGAATGTCAACAATTCAACAATAACACGCTTGCTCGTGTGAGCCGAGCGAGCACTGCATGAACCGAGGCGGAGATGGAACCGAACACCGCAGCCCACATGGGCGCACCCGCGCAAGCGACAGGGATCCCTGAGCAGACGCACCTGCCAGCGGGGCCCGAGTCGCGCCTCGCCCTCGGCATCGTGGCGCCCTTCGACCTCGAGCTCGATGCCGAGCTCTGGCGCTGGTGCCCGCCGAACGTCGACCTGCTGATCACGCGTACGCCGTACGTCGACGACGCCGTCACCGTCGACTTCGCGCTCGAGATCTCCGACGAGCAGCAGTTGCGCGAGGGGGTGCGCAGTGTGATCGCCGGCCGGGCCGATACCGTCGCGTACGCGTGCACCTCGGCGAGCTTCGTGCGCGGCAGGGCGGGGGAGGAGGAGTTGCGCGCCTCCATGCTGCGTGCGGGCGCGACCCGCGCGCTCACCACGTCCGGCGCGCTCGTGGACGCGCTCGGCGTACTCGGCGCGCGAACGGTCGCGGTCGCCACCCCCTACCTCCCCGAACTCTCGGTGCACCTCGACCGCTATCTCGGCGAGCACGATATCGCCGTCGTGAAGCACGAGGCGCTCGGGCTCGATCGAGAGATCTGGAGCGTGCCGTACGAGCGCACCGCCCGGCTCATCCGCGACGTCGATCACCCGGACGCCGAGGCGATCGTGGTGAGCTGCACCAATCTGCCGAGCTACGACCTGATCGCGCCGCTCGAGCAGGAGCTCGGCAAGCCGATCGTGTCGGCGAACCAGGCCACGGTGTGGGCGGCCCTGCGCGCGATCGGCGCGGCTGCAGTGGGGCCCGGCCAGCGTCTCATCGAGGCGTAGCCGGGCGGAAGGGCGTCGATGATGGGGGCGGATTCCCCCGCGAAGGGGCCCGCCGAGAGCGCGGGGCGCGTGCCGGGCGGTGCGGTGCGCGCGTTCGCCCTGCTCACCGCAGCGGTGGCGGCGGGCATCGCCGTCTTCTTCGCGCTCTACTCGCTGCTCCCGGTCACGAGGCCCGATGCCCCGGAGCTCGGCAGCCTCTTCACGGGCGCGATGATGGCGTTCGTGATGGCCGTTCAGGCGTTCGTCCCGGCGCTCGTGCGCAGGTGGTCGCTGCGGCTCGTGCTCGTACTCGCGCTCATCCTCCTCGGCGTCGGAGCACTGCTCTCCGGCTCCGCGAGCGGACCGGCGCTGCTCATGCCGGGCGCTGCGCTCAGCGGCATCGGGTTCGGTGCGATCGTCGTGGTCGGCACGCAGGGCGTCGCCCTGTTCGTGCCCGGCGCTTCGCTCGGGCGGGCACTCGGAGTCTACGGCCTCGTCACGCTCCTCGCCTCGGCCTTCGGCTCGCCTGCCGGCGTGCAGCTCGCCCTGGTGCTCTCGCCCGAGGTCTTCGGGGTCGGCGCGGCAGCGCTCTGCGCAGTGTCGGCGGCGGCCGCGAGCCGCCTTCCCGCCGGGGCGGGGCGGGAGCCGGGGCGGGCTGGGGTGCCCGGGCGCGTGCGGGCCGTGCCGTGGCGAGGGCGACTCTCCGGCGTGCCCATCGGGGTGCTGGCGTTCCTGCTCGTCAGCGTGCTGCTGCTCTCGCACGGCCTGTCGAGCTTCGCGGTGCTCGGTTCGGATGCCGCCGGCGCCGCGCTCGCGATCTTCTGCGTGCAGCTGGGCAATGCGATCGGGCGCTGGCTCGGGGGAGAGCTGGAGCGATGGCTGCCGGCCGGCGTGGCCTGGGTGCTGGTCGCCGGGTGCGTCGCGGTCGCCGCCGCCGCAGGCGTGCTCGTGCCCGGGCTCGCTGCGGTGGTGGTCTGCGGGCTGCTGCTCGGGGCGGGCATCGGCGCCGTGCAGACGGTCACGCTGCACGCCGTGCTGAGGCGGCTCGAGGCGGGCCGTGCCTCGGTGGTCTGGAATCTCACGGTCGATGCGGGCCTGTGGGCAGGGGGCGTCGGCTGGGGAATCGCGCTCTCCGCGGGCCGTGCCGTGCCCGCGGTCGTGACGGTGTCGTGCGTCGCACTGCTGCTCGGACTGGTGCTCGCGGTACGGGCTCGCCGGGCGGATGTCACGGGCGCATCACGACGCCGCAGGATGCCTTGACGGTCGTCGCAAAGACTGCCATATTGTCCTAGGGTGGGATTGTCCTACAGTTTCGATATCGCTCGAACGCGGGCCCGCCCGTCCATAACGGCAGAACATTCTGAATAAGGAGTCAATGATGACCCTCAAGCAGTTCACGCGTACCCGTCGGGTAGCGACGGCAGTGCTCGGCGGCGCCTTCGCCGCCGCACTGCTCGTGTCGTGCTCGACCACGACGCCGGGGCAGGGGACGCCCGCGGGCGACGGCGCGGCGACGAGCACGCTCGAACGTGCGCAGCAGGACGGGTACCTTCGGGTGGCGATCGCCAACGAGCCGCCCTACACGCAGGTCGAGACCGATGGCACCGTCACCGGCGCTGAGCCCGACGTCCTCGCCGCCGTGCTCAAGAAGATCGGCATCGACGAGATCCAGGGGGTGACCACGCCGTACGAATCGATGATCCCCGGCCTCGATGCCGACCGCTGGGACGTCGTCGCCGCGGGCCTCTTCATGAAGGAGTCGCGATGCGCGGCGGTCGCCTACTCCGAGCCGGTCATCGTGTCGACGGAATCGTTCGGCGTGCCGAAGGGCAACCCCGAGGGCATCACCACCATTCAGGACGTGCTCGACAACCCCGACCTGAAGATCGCGGTGCTCACCGGCGGCTTCGAGGAGGGCATCCTCAAGTCCGCCGAGGTGCCCGCCGATCAGCACGTGCTCGTGAAGGATGCGCGCAGCGGCGTCGAGTCGATCGGCGCCGGCCGCGCCGACGCCTTCCTGCTGCCAACGCTGTCGTTGCGCGACCTCATCGCGGAGGACGACGCGAGCCTCGAGGTCACCGACGCGATCGAGGATGCGCCGCGCACCGGCTCGGGCGCCGCGTTCCGCAAGAGCGACACCGAGCTGCTCGACGCCTACAACGAGGCGCTCGCGGAGTTCAAGAAGACCGACGAGTTCGCGCAGATCCTCACCAAGTGGGGCTTCGACCCCGAGGCCGTCGAGGGCGTGACCTCCGAAGAGCTCTGCAAGAACGCGGGCTGACGCGCGGATCGCCCGCGACTCCGGAGTAGATCCATGGATTCAGTCATCGAGTACTCCGGGCTCCTCCTCGAGGGGCTCGGAGTCACAGTGATGGTGACGGTGCTCGGAGCGGCCCTGACGATCGCGGTGGCGTTCGCCGCCGGATTGGCGGGGCTCTCCCGGCGCTGGTACCTGCGCTGGCCTTCGTTCGTGTTCGTCGAGTTCATCCGAGGATCGGGCCTGCTCGTGCAGATGTTCTGGTTCTTCTTCGCGCTGCCGTTCCTCGGGATCCAGCTGCACCCCGTGCTCGCCGGCGTGCTCGCGCTCGGGCTCAACGAGGGCGCCTACGCCGCCGAGATCGTGCGCGGAACGATCCGGTCGCGGCCCCGTGGTCAGACCGAGGCGGCGATCGCGCTCGGCATGAGCCCGACGCTGCGGCTCCGGCGCATCCTCATCCCGCAATCGGTGCCCGCGATGCTGCCCTCGTTCGGCAACGTCATGGTCGACCTGCTGAAGAACACCTCGCTCGTGTCGCTCGTCACGGTGGGCGACCTCACCTGGCGCGCGTTCAACGCCCGCACCGTGACGGGGGCGACGGTCGAGATCTTCCTGACCATCCTCGTCATGTACTACCTGCTGTCGCTCATCATCGGCAGGATCACGCGGCTGCTCGAGCATCGTTTCGCCCTGGACCGCAAGGCGAAGCTGCGCGCGAAGCGCGAAGCGCGGAAGGGGGTGAGCGCCCGATGATCTGGGACAACGACTTCGTCATCTCCATCATGCCGCAGCTCGGACGCGGCTTCTGGCTCACCATCCAGATCACGTTCTTCGCGTTCATCATCAGCCTCGTCGTCGGTCTGCTCCTCGCGATTCTGCGATACCTCGAGATTCCAGTGATCTCGCACCTCGCGACCTTCATCGTCTCGTTCGTGCGCGGCACCCCGCTGCTCGTGCAGGCCTACATCGCCTACTTCGTGCTGCCCTACGCGGGGCTCGCGTTCGACCCGCTGCCGACCGGCATCGTCGTGCTCGGACTGAACTACAGCGCCTACACCGCGGAGGTGTACCGATCGGGCATCGAGCAGCTGCCGGCGGGGCAGTGGGAGGCGGGCAAGGCGCTGAGCCTGCCCGGCGGCCGCATGTGGATGCGCATCATCGTGCCGCAGGCGATCCGCCCGATCGTGCCGGTGCTCGGCAACTATCTCATCATGATGTTCAAGGACTCGGCGATCCTCTCGTCGATCACCCTGCTCGAGCTCATGGGCACGGCGATGCAGATCGGCAGCAACTACTACCGCTACCTCGAGCCGATCACCATCGCCGGCCTGCTGTACCTCCTGGTCAGCTTCCCCTGTTCACTGCTCATTCGACGTTTGGAGCACCGCCTTGTCCCCGCACACTGACATCCTCAGAACCCTCAACAACCCCGATGACGACATCGACGTCGCGATCTCGTTCGAGAACGTGAGCAAGTCGTGGGGCGACAACCACGTGCTGCGCAGCCTCGACTTCGAGGTGAAGCCCGGCGAGAAGGTATCGATCATCGGGCCCTCGGGCTCGGGGAAGACCACCATTCTGCGCGTGCTCATGACGCTCGAGACGCCCGACATCGGGCTCGTGACGGTGGGCGGGGACGTGCTGTGGAACCTCGCGAAGGGGGACAAACCGCGCGAGACGAAGCAGACGCTGGAGACGCGGAAGAAGATCGGCATGGTCTTCCAGCAGTTCAACCTGTTCCCGCACATGACGGTGCTCGAGAACGTCATCGAGGCCCCCATCCACGTGCGGGGCCTGAAGAAGGCCGAAGCCGTGGAGCGGGCGACCGAGCTGCTCGAACTCGTCGGGCTGCAGAACCACATGCAGCACCTGCCCACCCAGCTCTCGGGCGGGCAGCAGCAGCGCGCGGCGATCGCGCGGGCCCTCGCCATGCAGCCCGAGGTGATGCTGCTCGATGAGCCGACCAGCGCGCTCGACCCCGAGCTGATCGGCGAGGTGCAGCACGTCATCAGGCGCCTCGCCACGACCACGAACATGACGATGCTCATGGTCACGCACGAGATGAGGTTCGCCCGCGAGATCTCCGATCGCATCGTGATGTTCGACCAGGGGCAGGTGGTCGAAGAGGGGCCGCCCGCGCAGCTCTTCGAGCACCCGCGGTCCGAGCGCACCCGCCAGTTCCTCGAGGCGGTCGTCGGTCACTGACCGCGGTCGCCCGGCCTCTCCGAGTACACGCAAGCAGGGGCGGATCGGCGAGTGCCGACCCGCCCCTGCTGCGCGGTGCCCGGTCAGGCCCGTTCGTAGCGCAGGGTCTCCCCGGCGGCGCCGGTCATCCACATGTCCTGGCAGGCCGCCGCGAACTCCTCGAAGCCGTCTTCGATCTCGGCGAAGACGTTGCCCGGGATCCAGCCCTTGTCGCCGTTGATGAGGAGATTGTTTCGGCCGTAGAAGACCGCGAGGTCGACGATGCTCGCGCCGGTGTCGCCGCCCTCG
The DNA here is from genome assembly GCF_053567315.1 of Leucobacter sp. GX0328. Classification (NCBI taxonomy): domain Bacteria; kingdom Bacillati; phylum Actinomycetota; class Actinomycetes; order Micrococcales; family Microbacteriaceae; genus Leucobacter; species Leucobacter sp. GX0328. The sequence goes on along the minus strand of NZ_JBSGPC010000001.1, from coordinate 914,428 downwards.
CCCGAGCGGTAGCCGTAGCCCGGGTTGCCGAGCTCGGTCTCGGAGAAGCTGAAGTAGCAGACGTCGCGAGGGATCGGCGTGATCGTGGTGTTCTCGGGTCCCGGCTCCTGGTCGGCGAAGGCGGGCACCAGGTTGTAGATCTCATTGCGCGCGTACTTGCCGTGGTAGGCCTGGCCCTCCTGCGGCAGGGCGTCCCAGACCGCTGCGGCGGTGCGCGGGGCCTCATCGTCGAGCAGTCGTGCCCGGCACGATACTCCGCGCTTGACCAGGGTGATCGTGATGTAGCGGCTCATGCATGCGCTCCTTTGCGTTCGTTGCGCCCGCGCGGGTACGTGTTGAGGCGGGCCGTGATGGTTAGAGTAGGTCCTGCTCGAGATGATTGTCAACAATTGGAATGTAGGATAAGGTGGCGTCACGCAGTGCAGCGGACGCGCTCGTCGAAAGGACGCACATGACCACGATCGGTTTTCTCTACCCCGGGTACGGCGCGGAGGACGACTACCCGTTCATGCAGGCCCTCGTGCCCGACGGTGTGGCACTCGAGCTCGAGCACACCTCGGTCGGCGTCGATGCGCACGAGGTCGACGCCCTGCTCGACCTCGGCCGCAGCGAGCGACTGCTCGAGGGCGCCGAGAATCTGCGGGCGAAGCAGCTCGACGCGATCATCTGGGCCTGCACCTCCGGCAGCTTCGTCTTCGGCCTCGAAGGGGCCCGGCGCCAGGCCGCCGAAGTGGGCGACGCCCTCGCGGTCCCGGCCTCATCGACCTCGCTCGCCTTCGTCGACGCGATCCGCCACCTGGGCTTCTCCCGAGTCGCCATCGCGGCGACGTACCCCGAAGACGTCTCCCGGCACTTCCGCAAGCTGCTCGAAGACGCGGGCATCGAGGTGCTGTCGCTCGTGAGCCACGACATCGAGACCGCGGCGCTCGCCGGTGAACTCGACGACGACGGCGTGGTCGCACTCGCCGAGAGCAACAATCCCGCCGAGGCCCAGGCCGTGCTGCTGCCGGACACCGCGATGCATACCGCCCGGATCATCGAGCGGCTCGAAACCGCGCTCGGCAAGCCGGTGCTCACCGCGAACCAGGTGACGCTCTGGCAGGGACTCCGCCTCGCCGGTACGACCCCGCCCATTCCGGCGATGGGCGCTCTCTTCGCGAAGGACGCCGCCGCCTCGTCCTGACAGCGCATTACAGAGGGGTGCGTACACTCGGGGCACGCTCACACCTGCGCACCCTGACTGCCCGAGACCACGAGTCCCGAGTGGGCGGTGACCACATCCAGTTGCAAAGGAGCACACATCATGAGCAAGACAGCCGCAGGATCAGGCTCGGCGCCGAGAGTCCGCGAGCCCGATAAGGCCACGCTGCGCAAGGCAATCGCCGCTTCGGCGATCGGCAACGCGACCGAATGGTTCGACTACGGCGTGTACGCCGTGGCAGTGACCTACATCACGGTCAACTTCTTCCCGACCGATGGCGGATCGGGCACCGCGATGGCGCTCGCGACCTTCGCCCTCTCGTTCCTCGTGCGCCCGCTCGGCGGCATGTTCTGGGGGCCGCTCGGCGACAAGTTCGGGCGAAAACTGGTGCTCGCGCTCACGATCCTCCTGATGGCCGGCGCTACATTCCTCGTCGGCGTACTGCCGACCTATGAGCAGGTCGGTGTCTTCGCACCGATCCTGCTCATCATCCTGCGCATGGTGCAGGGCTTCTCGACGGGCGGCGAATACGGCGGGGCGGCGACATTCATGGCCGAGTACGCGCCCGACAAGAAGCGCGGCTTCTACGGCAGCTTCCTCGAGTTCGGCACGCTCGGCGGCTTCGCGCTCGGTGCATTCATCGTGCTGGCCGCGGTTCGCATCCTCGGCGACGACGCGATGGAGCAGTGGGGCTGGCGCATCCCGTTCCTGCTCGCCGGCCCGCTGGGCCTCATCGGCATGTACCTGCGCAACAAGATCGAGGACACCCCGCTCTTCCAGGAGCAGGAGGAAGCGGCCGAGAAGGCCGAGAAGGCGGCGCAGGAGAACAAGCGCGGCGTATGGCGCGAGCTGTTCACCCACTACCGCCGGGCGATGCTCGTCATGACCGGTCTCGTCATCGCGCTGAACGTGGTGAACTACACGCTGCTCACCTACATGCCGACCTATCTGCAGAACACCATCGGTCTGTCGGCCGATGCCGGGCTCATGGTGGTGCTCATCGGCTACCTCGTGATGATGGCGATCATCCCGTTCTTCGGCGCGCTGTCCGATCGCATCGGCCGGAAGCCGATGTGGATCTTCTCGCTCATCGGGCTGATGGTGCTCGTGCTGCCGATGTACATGATGATGGAGAAGGGCTTCGGCTGGGCGATGCTCGCCTTCGTGGTGCTCGGGCTGCTGTACCTGCCGCAGCTCGCCACGATCTCCTCGACCTTCCCCGCCTTCTTCCCGACCCACGTGCGCTACGCGGGCTTCGCCATCACCTACAACGTGGCGACTGCGGCCTTCGGCGGTACGGCGCCCGCGGCGAACGAGCTGCTCATCGAGGGAACGGGATTCGACCTCACCCCCGCCGTCTACATGATCGTGGCATGCGCGATCGGCTTGGTCGCGGCGTTCGCGATGAAGGAGACCGCGGGAGTGTCGATCCGCACCCAGCCCGTCGCGATCGTCGGCATCGATACGCGCATCCCGGCGCCCGGCGAGGACTGAGCCGCATGCGCGTCGATACCATCATCGAGAACGCCCGGGTGCTCACGCAGCACGAGGTCGCCCCGAGAGCGTCGGCGATCGCGGTGCTCGACGGCCGCATCGTCGCGGTCGAGGCCGGGGCCTCGTCCGGCGGCGGGGCGCCCGGGCGCGCAGGCGCGCTCGACGGGCTCGCCGCCCGCCGCCGCATCGATGCGGGCGGAGCCGTCGTGGTGCCCGGCTTCAACGACGCGCATGCGCACTCGGTGTGGTTCGGGCACACGCTGCTCGAGACCGATCTCGCCGGATGCGATGGCCTCGACGACCTCTACGGGCGCATCGCGCGGGCCTCCGCCGGCCTCGAAGCCGGGGAGTGGGTCGTCGCGTCCGGCTACAACCAGATGGATACGGGCGGCGCGTACCCCGATGCCGACCGGCTCGACGCGGCTTCCGGCCGTCGCCCCGTCTGGATCAAGCACACCTCGGGCCACTCCTGCTTCGTGAACCGGCGCGCTATCGAGGCGCTCGGCATCACGGGGCGCGAGCAGTTCGACGGCGGTTCGGTCGTGACCGACGACGCCGGCCGGCCCACCGGGCTGCTCGAGGAGACGGCGATGGCACTCGTGCAGCAGCAGATGCTGCCGGCGCCGCAGCAGCAGATCGTCGCGGCGCTCGACGCGGCGACGGCCCGGTACGCGGCCGAGGGGCTCACGAGCATCACCGATGCGGGCATCGGGGGCGGGTGGATCGGGCACAGCGCTCAGGAGTTCGCCGCCTATCAGGCCGCGCTCGATGCCGGCGTCCTGCGCACCAGGATGCAGCCGATGCTCGTCGCCGACGTGCTCGGCGACGTCCCGCTCGGCGATGACGGCCGCAGCTTCCGGGGCCTGCCCGGCGGGCTGCGCAGCGGGCTCGGCGACGACCGGCTGCAGCTCGGCCCGGTGAAGATCTTCCTCGACGGGTCGATCCTCGGGAATACGGCGCGGATGTCGCAGGGGTACCACCATTGCCCGTCGAACCGCGGCTATTTCCAGGGCGACCTCGAAGAGATGCGGCGGCACGCCCTCGACGCCGGTCGCGCGGGGTGGGCGCTCGCGATGCACGCGGTCGGCGATGAGGCGGTCGGCCTCGCGATCGAGATACTGGAGCAGCTGCGCGCCGAGGACGTGACACCGCCCCTGCCGCACCGCATCGAGCACGGCGGGGTGGTCGCCGAAGGGCAGGTGGCGGCGCTCGCCGCCCTCGGCACGTCGATCGTCGCGCAGCCGTACTTCATGCGCGTGTACGGCGACGGCTTCCGCGGGTACATCGGCGACGAGCGCTCCGCGCAGTCGTTCCGTCTCGGCAGCCTGCTGCGGCACGGCCTGCCCGTCGCGGGCAGCTCGGACCGGCCGGTGGCGGCGGGCCGCCCGCTCGACGTGATGCAGGCCGCGGTCGAGCGTCTCACTGCGGAAGCCTGGGTGTACGGTCCCGACGAACGGCTCACGGCGGCGGAGGCGCTGCGCGCCTACACCGTCGGTTCTGCCGAGGTGACCGGCTGGGGTGACCGCAAGGGGCGTATCGCGCCCGGCTATCTGGCCGACTTCGCCGTGCTCGGCGACGACCCGACGGCGGTCGAGCCGTCGCGCATCGGAGCCATCGACGTGCTCGCGACCGTCGTCGGCGACGATGCCGTCTTCGACGCGCACGGCATATTCACCGAGGGATCGGAGGACGCATGACCGACACCCAGCCGGAGGCCGGCACCGCAGGCGGGCGAATGCGCCCGCTCGGCACCGCGATCGTGACCGGTGGTACTTCGGGCATCGGTCTCGCGATCGCGCGCGGGCTCGTGGAGCGCGGCTTCGGGGCGGTGCTGACGGGGCGCACGGCACCGGTCGAGGAGCTGCCCGAGCACATGCGCTTCATCGAGGTCGACCATGCGCTGCCCGATGCCGCCGAAGTCGTGGCCGACCAGCTCGACGACCGCTTCGGGCCGCTCGCGGCGCTCATCAACAACGTCGGTCGCCGCCACAACGACCTGATCGGCGCGCTCGAGCGCGAGTCGCTGCTCGAGACGATGGCGCTGAACGTGGTCTCGCACATGCTGCTCACGCAGCGGCTCGTTCCGCTCTTCTCCGCCCCTGCATCGGCCGCGCGTGGGAACGGCGATGCCGGGCGCACGGCGGTCGGCGGTTCGGTCGTGAATATCAGCTCGCGCCTCGCCGCGGTCGGGATGCCCGGGGTCAGCGGGTACGCCGCGACCAAGGGCGCGATCAACTCGTTCACGATCTCCTCCGCGGTCGAACTGGCTCCGCTCGGCATCCGGGTCAATGCGGTCGCGCCGGGCATGACGCGAACGCCCCTCATCGAGGCGTGGCTCGCCGAACAGCGCGACCCCGCGGTCGCCGAAGCCGAGGTCACCGCCCGAGTACCGCTTGCCCGCCTCGCTGCGCCCCACGACATCGCGGGCGCGGCCGTCTTTCTCGCGTCGCCCGAATCCAGCTACATCACGGGTGCCGTGCTGCCGGTCGACGGGGGCTATACGATCGGTTGATCCGCGGCGCCCCAGACCTCGCCCCAGGCCGTCCGCAGCGCGGCCAGGCATGCGGCGACGGCGCGCGAACGCTCGGTACCGCGCCTGATGAGCGTGACGTGGCGGCGGTGCATATCGTCGGGGAAGCCGGAGACGGGCGCGACCGGTGCGTGCAGGCCGGCCGCCACCCCGGCGGGGAGGAATGCTGCGGCGACCCCTTGTTCGACGAGGCGGCGGTGCACGTACGGATCGGGCGACTCGAACTGCACGCGCGGTTCGAAGCCCGCGGCGCGGCAGATGCCGCGACTCCAGCGGAACGAGTCGGATGCGCGCGGCTCCATCGCCCAGACGGCGGCCGCGGGGTCATCGACTCCGGCGGGCAGGTACGCCTGGATCGGCTCCTTGCCGAGCACCGTGCCTCGCAGCCCGGGGCTCGGCGGCAAGGGGTGCCCGGGGTACTCGTCGGCGACCGCGATGTCGGCTCGACGGGCGAGCAGCCGGTCGACGGCGGCCTCGGGGTCGAGCTGCACGAACTCGAGCCTGAGGCCGGGCGCATCCCGGTGCAGGGCGCGAGTCGCGCTCGCGAGCATGCCGATGGCGAAGGTGTGGAACCCGACGAGGCGCACCGTGCCGCTCGGCGCGCCGCCGGGCGACTCGAGCTCGCTCGAGGCCCGTTCGAGCACTTCGAGGATCTGCTCCGTGTGCTCCACCAGGCGCACGGCCGCCGCGGAGAGCCGCACTCCGCGGCCCTCGCTCTCGAGCAGCGGCACCCCGCATTCGCGCTCGAGGCGACTCAGGCGCTGCGAGATGTTCGAGGGGCTGACGCCGAGCGAGGCCGCCGCCGCGGTCACGCTGCCCCGCAGGGACACCTCGCGCAGCAGCACGAGTTTGCCGGTGTCGAGCATGCGGCCCCCTTCTGTTAATGGAAAGTGAACGGTATTGATGATACCGGTCGGTCTTGATAAAGAATGCTGGTCGCCTACGGTGGAGGAAGACGGAAGCGGAGCAGCTGAAGGAGGAGCCGATGTCTGTAGGGGTGCTGGAAGGCGCGGAATTGGATCGCCGGCTCGCCGCCGTGCGCGAGTCGATGCGCGAGCGCGGATTCGACGGGCTGGTGGTGGCGGACCCCGCCAACATCTTCTACCTCACCGGGTACAACGCCTGGTCGTTCTACACCCCGCAGATCTTCTACGTGCCGCTCGCAGGCGCACCGGTGCTCGCGATGCGCGAGATGGATGCGCTCGGCGCCCACCGCACCGCGCTCCGCTACGGCGACGACGTGCTCGGCTACCCCGAAACCACCGTGCACCGCCCCGACACGCACCCGATGGTCTGGGTAGCCGAGCAGTTGCGCGCCCGGGGCTATGCGGATGGCGCTCCGGGCCCCGGCGCCCTGCGCATCGGCTTCGAGGGCGACGCCCACTTCTTCGCGGTGCGCTCGTATCTCGCGCTGCGCGACGGCCTGCCCGAGTGGGATCTCGTCGAGAGCCGCGAACTCGTCAACTGGGTGCGGCTCGTGAAATCGGATTTCGAGATCTCGCAGATGCGCAAGGCCGGCCTGGTCGCGAGCGGCGCGATGCGCGCCGCGGTCGACGCGATCCGAGAAGGTGTGCCGCTCAACGAGCTCGCCGCCGAGGTCCTGGCCGCACAGGCGCGCGGCGTCGCGGCCACGGAAGACGACCCGGCGACGCTCGCGGACGGCGACTACCCGGCGATCGTGCCGATGTTCATGTACGGCGAGGGGGCGGACACCCCGCACCTCACCTGGACGGCCGAACGCATGGCGAAGAACGAGGCCGTCTCGATCGAGCTCACCGGCGTGCACCATCGCTACCATGCGCCGCTCGCGCGCACCGTGTCGCTCGGGGCGCCGACCCGCGAGCTCGATCGTCTCGCGGGCGCCACGGTCGAGGGGCTGAACGCCGCGCTCGAAGCACTGCGCCCCGGCAACACCTCGGCGGATGTGCACGCCGCGTTCGACCGCGTGCTGCGCCGCCACGGCCTCGAGAAGAAGTCGCGCCTCGGCTACTCGATCGGCGTCGGCTTCCCGCCCGACTGGGGCGAACGCACCGTGAGCCTGCGGGCCGGCAACGACACCGTGCTCGAGGAGAACATGACCTTCCACCTCATCGCGGGCATGTGGATGACCGGCTACGGCTTCGAGGCCTCGGAGTCGGCGCGCGTCGCCCCGGGAGGCGCCGACGTGTTCACCAGCGCACCGCGCGAACTCATCGTGAAGGAGATCTGACGATGGCCCCCACCACCCTCTCGCCCGCGTTCGCGGACCGGGCCGAGCTGCTCATCGGCTCGGTCATCGACGCCTCGACCGCCCTGCTCGCCGAGCAGCAGCACGACATCGTGCGATTCGCGATGGGCGCGCCGAGCGAAGACCTGATGCCGATGGCCGAGATCGACGAGGCGTTCGCGAAGCAGGCCGCGGGCCGCTACGACTACGGCGAATCGCAGGGCGAGCCCGTGCTGCGCGAGCAGATCCTCCGCCTGAGCGAGCGCCTCGGCCTCGACACGAGCGACGACCGCATCCTGGTGACGAACGGCGGCATGCAGGGGCTCGATATCGCCTTCAAGCTGTTCGTCGACCCGGGCGACCTGGTCGTCGCCGAGGCGCCCACCTACAGCAACGGCAACGCCACCGCGCTGAGCTACGGCGCCGATATCCTGCCGGTGCCGACCGACGACCGCGGCATGATCGTCGAGGCGCTCCCCGAACTCGTCGATCGGGCCGGGCGCGCACCGCGCGCCATCTACGTGATCCCCAACTTCCAGAACCCCACGGGTGTGACTCTCAGCCGCGAGCGCAGGGAGCTGCTCCTCGAGCTCGCCGAGCGCTGGAACGCGATGATCATCGACGACGACCCGTACGGCATGCTCCGCTTCGACGGCGCCTCCGAGCCGAGCTTCGCCGAGCTCGCGCCTCGGCACCCGCTCCTCTTCCAGGTGCGGACCTTCTCCAAGACGATCGCCCCCGGGCTCCGCACCGGATGGATCGATGTCGACCCCGCGGTGCGGGAGCTCGCCATCAACGCGAAGCAGGCGATGGACACCTGCAGCAGCGTGCCGGTGCAGCGCGCGGTCGCCGATCTGCTCGCCGACGGGCACCTCGAGCGCCATATCGATCGCATGCTGCCGATCTACCGCGAGCGCAAGGACGCCATGCGCGCCTCGCTTGCCCGGCACTTCGGCAACGCTGCAGTGGCGACCGACCCCGAAGGCGGCTTCTTCCTCTGGGTGACCTTCGCCGGCGCCCTCGCGGATCTCGACACCGAGGAGCTCTTCCCCGCGGCGCTGGCCGACGGCGTCGCCTATATTCCCGGACCGGCATTCACCGTCGACGCGTCGCTGCGCAATGCCTTGCGGCTGTGCTTCGCGACGTCGTCGCCCGAGCGCATCGAAGCGGGCGTGAGCCGGCTGGCGCATGCGATCCGCCGCACGCACCCCGCCTGGGACGGCGCGCGATGACCGCGTCGAGCGCCGATCGCGAGCAGCGCGCCCTCGCGAGCATCGACGAGCGCCGCATCGTCGACGACACCTGCGAACTCATCCGCGGGCGCGGCGAGAACCCGGGGGAGACCGAGGCCGAGACCGTGCACCGCCTGCGCGCGATATGCGAGCGGATCGGCGCCCGCGTCGTCACCCAGGAGTTCGAACCGGGGCGCGAGAACCTGCGCGCCGTGCTCGGCCCGGAGAGCGGGCCTTCCGTGCTCTTCCTCGGGCACAGCGACGTCGTGCCCGCGGGCGAGGGGTGGAGCGCCGACCCCTTCGAACCCCGCGTGCACGACGGGCTCATCATCGGTCGCGGCACGACCGACATGAAGGGCGGGCTGGCCGCCGTGCTCGCCGCGATGGAGGCCGTGCACCGCGTGTCGCCCGAGCTGCGCCTCGAGCTGCTGTGCACCGGAGACGAAGAGGATCGGGCGCAGGGCGTGCTCGCCGCGCTCGGCGCCGCCGAAGCGCTGGCGCCCGGCGCCGCCGACGCCCCGCCGACGGGAGCGCCCCGCGAATACCTCGCCTGCATCGTGGCCGAACCGACCGATCTCGATGTCGTCATCGGGTGCCGCGGCGCGAGCAATTTCGTCATCGAATGCCTCGGGGCATCCGCACACGCCGGCCGCCCGTCCGACGGCGCGAGCTCGATCTACGCGGCGAGCCGCGTGGTCGAGCTCGTGCGCCGCGAGCACCTGGCCGGTCTCGAGGGCGACCACGACCCCCTGCTCGGCGGCCCGACCTGGAGCGTCGGGACGATCGCGGGCGGCAGCGGCACGTCGATGGTGCCGCGCCAGACCTATCTCACCGTCGACCGGCGCACGATGCCGGGCGAGGATCCGCGGGTGATCCTCGCGGGGCTGCTCGGCAAGGTGCGCGCCGACATCGCGACGGGCGACATTCCGAGCGCCGACCGCATCGAGGTGTTCGGCGAGGTGAACATGGAGATGCCCGGGTTCCGCACGGCCCCCGGATCTCCGGTCGTCACGACCGCCGCGGCGGCCGTGGCCGAGCTGGGCCGCGCGGGGCGGGTGACCGGATGGACCGCGGCCTGCGAAGGCGGGTTCATCGCCGGCTTCCACAACGTTCCCACCATCATCCTCGGCCCGGGCGACATCAACAATCAGGCGCATCAACCCGATGAGCACGTGCGCATCGATCACCTCGTGCTCGCGGCGCGCGCATACGCGCTCACCGTGCTCCGGCTCGCCGCATCGGCGAACGGGCGTGCGGGCGGCACCGAAGAACAGGAGCAGTCATGACCAATCGGAGAACCGCCATCGTGACGGGGGCGACCTCGGGCATCGGGGTCGTCATCGCGCAGCAGCTCGTCGCCAGCGGCTTCCGGGTCGCGCTCGTCGGCCGCTCCGTCGAACGCGGCGAAGCGGTCGCGGCCGACCTGGGCGACGGCGCGCGGTTCTTCGCGAGCGACCTCAGCGCGAGCGGCGCGAGCGCGCAGCTCGTCGCCCGCGTGGTCGAATCGTTCGGGCGCCTCGACGTGCTCGTGAACAACGCGGCGATCGACCACACGAACGACCTGCTCGAGGTGGGAGAGGAGGAGATCGTGCGCACGTTCGGGACGAACACGTTCGCGACGATGAACCTGCTCATCGCGGGAGCGCGGCAGATGCGCGAACAGGGCGATGGCGGTGCGATCATCAACATCACCTCGCGGCTCGCGAGCATCGGAGTGCCGACGATGGGCGTCTACAGCGCTTCGAAGGGGGCGATCGAAGCATTCACGCGCGCGTCGGCGATCGACCTCGCACCGTTCAACATTCGCGTGAACGCGGTCGCGCCGGGCATGACCCGCACGCCGCTGTACGAGGAGTGGCTCGAGGGCCTTCCCGACCCCGAGGCCGAGGCGCAGCGTGTGGCCGCGGCGATTCCGCTCGGCCGCATCGCCGAACCGGAGGACGTCGCCGCGGTGGTGGACTTCCTCGCCTCGGAGCGGGCGTCGTATCTGACGGGCGCGTCGATCCCTGTCGAGGGCGGCTACCTGGCCCAGTAGCCCCGCGAGCCGCGCTCGGGCCGTACCGCACGAAAGCCCGGCCGGAGCGCGGCCGAATCGTATTGCAAATAATTGTAGGACAAGGCTACAATCGAACACATTGGGGCACCATCCCCGCTGCTTGCCACGAAAGGACACCGATGTCTGTACTCCAGCCCTCAGACGAGCGCCTCGCCGCCTCGGACGCCGCGCTCGCGAGCCTGCCGGGCTTCGCCGATCACACCCCCGGCGCAGACGAGTTCGCGGTGCTCGACCCCTCGACCGAGCAGCGCATCGCGACGCTGCCGAACCGCTCGGTCGAATACGCCCTCGAACAGGTCGCCATCGCCGATGCCGCGGGCCGCGCCTGGGCCCGGACGACCCCGCGGCATCGCTCGGACACGCTGCACCGCGTCTACGACGTGCTGACCGCGAACCGCGACCGCCTCGCCTACGTGATCAGCCGCGAGATGGGCAAGACCCTCGCCGAAGCGCACGGCGAGGTGCAGTACGCGGCCGACTACGTGCGCTGGTACGCCGACGAGCTGCTGCGGCCGGCGGGCGGGTTCCGCGAGAATCCCGCGGGCGGATCGACGATCCTCACCCGCCGAGCCCCAGTCGGCCTCGCCCTGCTCATCGCGCCCTGGAACTTCCCGATGGCGATGATCACCCGCAAGATCGCGCCGGCGCTCGCCGCCGGCTGCGGCGCCGTCATCAAGCCGGCGAGCCTCACGCCCCTGACCACCCTGCTCACGGTCGAACTCATGGCCGAGGCCGGGGTGCCGCCCGAGCTCATGCGCGTCGTGACCACGAAGCAGTCGGGCGCGTTCAGCGACGCCGTGCTCGCCGACCCGCGCATCCGCAAGGTGTCGTTCACCGGCTCGACGGGCGTCGGCGCTGAACTCATGGGGCTCGCAGCGAAGCACATCGTGAAGAGCTCGATGGAGCTCGGCGGCAACGCCCCGCTCATCGTCTTCGACGATGCCGATCTCGAGCGCGCGGTCGAGGGCGCCCTCGCCGCGAAGCTGCGCAACGGCGGGCAGTCGTGCGTCGCCGCGAACCGCATCTTCGTGCAGGACGGCATCGCCGATGCCTTCGTCGAAGCGTTCAGCGAACGGATGTCCCAGGTGCAGCTCGGCCACTCCGTCGCGGAGGGCGCCGGCCTCGGCCCGGTCATCGACCGCCGCGCGGTGCAGAACTTCTCATCGCTCGTCGACGATGCGGTGCATCGCGGCGCCGATCTGCGCTCCGGCGGCAGCGCGGTCGACGGAGACGGCTACTTCTTCGAGGCGACCGTGCTCGATCGGGTGCCGGCCGACGCCGACATCGCGAACACCGAGATCTTCGGCCCCGTCGCAGCGATCAGCCGGTTCTCGACGCAGCAGCAGGTGCTCGAGGCCGCCAACGACACGCCGTTCGGCCTCGCCGGCTACGTGTTCACCGAGAGCCTCGACCGCGCGCTCAACGTCGCGGATGCGCTCGAGACCGGTCTCGTCGGCATCAACAACGGCGTACCGACCACGCCGGCCGCACCGTTCGGCGGGGTGAAGCAATCGGGCCTCGGCCGCGAGGGCTCCGGCGAGGGCCTCGAGGAGTACCAGGAGATCCGCTTCTACAACATCTCGCGCCGCGACACCGAATAGGGCCCGCGCCGGGCGGATCCGCCGCCCGCCGGACCTCCAGAACTTCCGAACAACCAGATCTCAGCGAAGGAGCCACCGATGGCAGCCACCATGACCGAGTACCCGCAGCGCGTACGCACCGAAGTGCCCGGACCGAAATCGCGTGCAGCGCACGCGCGCAAGGAGCAGCACATCTCGGCGTCGGTCGCCCCCCTGCTGCCCGTCTACATCGAGAGCGCGAACGGTTCGATCCTCACCGATATCGACGGCAACGAGTTCATCGACTTCGGCTGCGGCATCGGCGTGACCTCGCTCGGGCACGGCAACGCCGCCGTCGTCGATGCGGCGATCGCGCAGATGCGACGCTTCACCCACACGCTCTTCAGCGTCACCCCGTACGAGCTCTACGTCGAGGTGGGCCGCCTGCTCGGCGAGATCACGCCGGGCGACTTCGCGAAGAAGTCGGTGCTCTCGTCGACCGGCGCCGAGGCCATCGAGAACGCCGTGAAGATCGCCCGCGCCTTCACCCGGCGCAACGGCATCGCGGTCGTCGAGCACGGCTACCACGGGCGCACGAACCTCACGCTCGGCATGAACTACAAGGCGCAGCCGTACGCCGCGAACACGGGCCCCCGGCCCGGCGAGATCTACCGCGTGCCGAACTCGTACCCGTACCGCGACGGCCTCGACGGCGCCGTGGCCGCGAAGCGCGCGATCAAGCACCTCGAGAAGATCTCGGGCGCCTCGAACCTCGCCTGCCTCGTCATCGAACCGATCCAGGGCGAGGGCGGCGTCACCATTCCCGCCCCGGGCTATCTCGAGACGCTGCAGCAGTGGGCGAACGAGAACGGCATCGTCATCATCGCCGACGAGATCCAGACCGGGCTCGGCCGCACCGGCAAGCTCTTCGCGAGCGAGCACTTCGGCTTCGTGCCCGATCTCGTCGTCATCGCGAAGGCGATCGCCGGCGGCATCCCCGTCTCGGCCGTCACCGGCCGCGCCGACATGCTCGACGCGATCCCTGCCGGCGGCCTGAGCGGCACGTTCAGCGGCAACCCGGTCGGCTGCGCCGCGGCGATCGAGGTCATCGAGCAGCTGCGCGAACCCGGGGCGATGGCGCGCACCGCCGAGATCGGCGAGCGCCTGCAGGCCGGCCTGCGCGAGCTGCAGCAGCGCCACCCGGTCATCGGCGATGTGCGCGGCCTCGGCGCGCTGCACGGCATCGAGCTCATCGACGAGGAGGGCGAGCCGAACCCGGCGGCCTTCGCAGCCGTCAGCCGGGCCGCCGCTGAGAACGGCCTGCTCGTCATGGCCGGCGGCAGCGACGGCCACGTGCTGCGCCTGCTGCCGCAGGTGAACATCGGCGACGAGGTGCTCGACGAAGCCCTCGCGATCCTCGACCGCGCCTTCGCCACCCTCTGATGCGCGGGCGGTCGGCCCCGCAGCATCGGGCTAACGACCGTTCCGCAGGCGGTTCCCGGAGCACCTGCGGCACCCGCGAGAGGTGCTCCGGAGCCGCCGATCGGGGTCGAAAGGGAGGCATTTCCGGCCCCGCAAGACAAAAAGCGCTGCAAAATCCGCAGAATCTCGCCAGAATCGGGTAGATTCGTACGCGATCAACCGATCGGATCCTCCACCCGGAGGAAAACCTGAACCAGATCAGGGGCCCGGCCGCATGGTACCGATGCCCTGGAAGGACACAACATGGCACTCAACAAGACCGAGCTCGTCGCGAAGATCGCCGCTGAAACCGGCCAGAGCCAGGCCGCCGTTTCGAGCGTGATCGACGGTCTGTTCGCGGCTGTCTCCGAGACCGTCGGCGCAGGCGAGAAGGTTTCGATCCCCGGCTGGATCTCGTTCGAGTCCGCCACCACCGCAGCTCGCACCGGCCGCAACCCCCGCACCGGCGAGACCATCGAGATCGCCGCCGGCAAGCGCGTCAAGGTTTCGGTCGGCTCGAAGCTCAAGGCTGCCGTCAAGTAACTCCAGTCTTCTCGAAGGCCCTGTCCGGTGATCCGGGCGGGGCCTTCGGCGTTTCTGCGGTCGCACGGGCACCCGCTCCAGGCGGTCGGTCAGGCCGCGCGGCGTAGGCTGGAAGGGTGCTTCGTATGCGTGCTCTCGCCCCCGCCGTGCTGCTCGCGGCCACCCTCGCCGCGCTGCTCGTCGGCCTCGGCATCGGCGGCGCTGCGGACGAGCGCGCGCTGCTCGACCCCGGTGCGGTCGTGCGCTTCGGCGCTCCGATCGCACGTACCCTCGTCGACGTGTCGATCGCGGGGCTCATCGGGTCGGTCGTCATGGCCGTGTGGGCGCTGGCCAACGTGAACCCCGACCCGCATCAGGGGGCGAAGACGCGCTCCGTACGGTCGCAGCACGCGGTGCCCGCGACGCCGCCCGAGACCCGCGTCGCGATGGACGTCGCCGCGGGCTCTGCCGCCGTGCTCACCATCGCGAGCGCGGCCACCCTGATCTTCACCTACGTCGATCTCTCGGGCCTCGCCTTCTCGGGCAGCGAGGCCTTCGGTGCGGGCCTCGCCCAGTTCATCACCGAGATCGAGATCGGCCGCCTGTGGCTGCTCGAGCTGCTGCTCGCCGCCGTCATCACGGTGCTCGCCTTCGCGATCCGCGGCCGACTGCTCACCCTCGTCGTGCTCGTTGCCGCGCTGCTGACGACGCTGCCGCTCGCGCTGCAGGGCCACGCCGCAGGCGCATCCGGCCACGCGCAGGCCGTCAACTCGCTGCTCGTGCACCTCATCGGCGCCGCCGTGTGGCTCGGCGGGCTGCTGACGCTCGTTTGCATCGCGCAGTCGGTCGACCGGCCGCGGCTGTCGCGCATCACCGCCCGCTATTCGACCCTCGCGCTGTTCGCGTTCATCGGCGTGGCCGCCTCAGGCGCCGTGAGCGCCTGGCTGCGGGTCGGATCCCTGGATGCGCTCTTCGGCACCGGCTACGGGCAGCTCGTGCTCATCAAGACCGCGGCCCTCGTCGCGCTCGGCGTGTTCGGCGCGGTGCAGCGCACGCGCCTGATCCCGCGCATCGCCGAGACGGGCAGCCGCGCGTTCCTGTGGTTCGTGCTCGCCGAGCTCGCTGTCATGGGCATCGCGAGCGGCATCGCCGGCGCTCTCGGGCGCACCGCGACCCCCGTGTCGTTCGAACCGCTGAAAGATCAGGGCGGCGGCATCAGCCCCGCCGAATGGCTGACCGGCGACCCGCTGCCCCCGGAGCTCACCGTCGAGAGCTTCTTCACGGTCTGGAAGTTCGACCTCGCCTGGGTGCTCGTCTGCGTCTTCGCGGCCGGGCTCTACATCGCGGGCGTCGCGCGCCTCGCGCGGCGCGGCGACAAGTGGCCGATCGGCCGCACCATCGCCTGGCTCGGCGGCCTGCTGATGCTCTTCTACACGACGAACGGTGCGCCGAACGCCTACGAGCAGTACCTGTTCAGCGTGCACATGCTCGGCCACATGATGTTCGCGATGCTGATCCCGCTCGTGCTCGTGCTCGGCGCGCCCATCACGCTCGCGCTGCGCGCCGTCGAGAAGCGCACCGACGGCTCCTGGGGCGGCCGCGAGTGGATCATGTGGATGGTGCAGACGCCCTACTCGAAGTTCATCACCCACCCCGTCGTCGCCGCGGTCGTCTTCGTCGGGTCGCTATGGGTGTTCTACTTCTCGCCGATCGCCCGGTGGGCGGCGTCCGAGCACCTCGGGCACCAGTGGATGATCATCCACTTCCTCATCGGCGGCTACCTCTTCAGCCTCTCGATGGTCGGCATCGATCCCGTGCCCTACCGCTTCCCGTACCCGCTCCGCATCGTCACGCTGCTCGCGACCATGGCGTCGCACGCGTTCTTCGGCGTGACGATCATGACGGGCGACGGGCTGCTGCTCGCCGACTGGTACGGCGCCATGGGGCGCTCCTGGGGGGCGATCCCCCACGAGGACCAGCGCATCGCGGGCGGCATCGCGTGGGGCATCGGCGAGCTGCCGACCCTCGCGCTCGCGCTCGTCGTCGCCGTGCAGTGGTCGCGCAGCGACCGCAAAGAGCAGAAGCGCAAGGATCGGGCGGCCGATCGATCGGGCGACGCCGAGCTCAAGGCCTACAACGAGATGCTGGCGCAGCAGGCCGAGCGGGATCAGCGGCGGGTGAAGCGCTAGGCCCATCGCTCGGGGCGGCGTTCGGCCCGCCCGGCGCGTCGGTAGACTGTCGTGGGGGCAATGCAGGCCCCTCATGCTCGCCGTACCGCGCTCGCCGCGCGGGGAATAGGAAACATCGACGTGGCACAACGCCGTAGCCGTCTCATCGCCGCTTCTGCCGGGCTCGCCGTCGCGGCCCTCGCACTGACCGGGTGCGCCTCGGGCGCCTCCTCCGACGGCGGTGCGGGCGAATCGTCCGCCGCATTCACCATGGGCACGCAGCCCTGGCTCGGCTACGGCCAGTGGTACGTCGCCGAAGATCAGGGCTTCTTCGACGAGCGCGGCGTCTCGGTCGACATCTCGAACTTCGACAACGACGCCGACATGAACGCGGCGCTCGCCGCAGGCCACCTCGACATGGCCAACGTCGGCAGCCAGGCGGCGCTGCAGTTCGTCGAGCAGGGGCTCGACGTCTCGATCGTGATGGTGCTCGACTCGGCGACCACCGCCGACGCGATCATCGCGGGCGACGGCATCGAGTCGATCGACGACCTGAAGGGCAAGCGCGTCGCGTTCGAAGAGGGCGCGACCAGCGAGATCCTGCTCGCCGAAGCGCTCGAGCAGTCGGGCCTCGACCTGCAGCAGGATATCGAGGTCGTGCCCGCCGGCGCCGACCAGGTCGCATCGATGCTGCTCTCGGGCAACGTCGACGCGGGCGTCACCTATGAGCCGTACGTCAGCCAGGCGCTCGCGACCGACGATGCGCTGCGGGTCGTGCAGAGCGCCGAGGACTACCCGGGGCTCATCTCGGACGTGCTCGTCGTGCGCAACGAGGTGCTCGAGCAGCGCGGCGACGAGGTGCGCGAGGTCATCGCGGCGTGGGGCGATGCCATGGGCTACTTCGAGGCGAACACCTCCGAGGGCCGCGAGGTCATCGCGAAGGCCGTCGGCGAGAGCGCCGCAGACCTCGAGACCGCCTTCGACGGCGTGCACTTCTACACCATCGATGAGAACCGCGACATCCTCGAGGGTTCGTTCGCGAACGAGACGCTGCCCTCGCTCGCGGAGGTCGCGGAGCGCATCGGCCTCATCTCGGGCGACGTCGATGCTGCCTCGATCATCGACTCCTCCTACCTCGGCGAGTAGCCCGTGAGCGCACCCGCACGGACCGAGGCGGGCGCGGCGCCACCGCGTCGCGCGCGCAGGCGCCGCCGCATCGGCGATCGTCTGCCCCGCACCTCCTACATCGCGACGGCGGTCGCGACCTTCGTGGTGCTGGGGGCCGTGTGGTGGCTCATCACCGCGCTCGGGCTCGTCAAGGAGATGTTCCTGCCGAGCCCCGTGCTCGTCGCGCAGGCGCTCGGCGAGCACGCCGCCGACGGCACGCTCTGGAGCGACATGGGGGCGAGCACCGCTCGCATCTTCGCCGGCTTTCTGCTCGCGACCGTGATGGCGGTGCCGATCGGCACGCTGATGGGCGTGAACGCCCGCGTCGAGGCGGCACTCGAGCCGCTCATGGACTTCATCCGCTATATGCCGGTCGTGGCATTCGTTCCGCTCACGATCGTGTGGGTCGGCATCGACGAGAGCCAGAAGTTCCTCATCATCTGGATGGGCACGTTCTTCCAGCAGGTGCTCATGGTCGCCGATGCGGTGCGCCGCACGCCGCTCGGGCTCGTGCGCCTCGGCGAGACGCTCGGCCTGTCGCGCGCCGAGTCGCTCGTGCGCATCGTGATCCCGTCGGCCATGCCGCGCATCTGGGACGCGCTGCGCATCACGCTCGGCTGGGCGTGGACCTGGCTCGTCGTCGCCGAGCTCGTCGCCGCGAAGGTCGGCATGGGGTACCGCGTCACGGTCGCGCAGCGCTACCTCGATACGCCGACGATCCTCGCGTACGTGTTCGTGCTCGGCGTGCTCGGCCTCATCTTCGACCAGGCGATGCGCGCAGCCGGAC
Source organism: Leucobacter sp. GX0328 (assembly GCF_053567315.1). Taxonomy (NCBI): domain Bacteria; kingdom Bacillati; phylum Actinomycetota; class Actinomycetes; order Micrococcales; family Microbacteriaceae; genus Leucobacter; species Leucobacter sp. GX0328. The sequence goes on along the minus strand of NZ_JBSGPC010000001.1, from coordinate 896,045 downwards.
GTCGCATCTTCGCGTATCAGGAGGGCCGACGATGACCCGCGGTGCAGACCCGCAGACCCGCGAGCCGAAGATCCTCGCCCGCGGGCTGAGCAAGCACTTCGGCGACGTCGTCGCGCTCGAGGGCGTCGACCTCGCCGTCGCCGAGAACGAATTCGTCGCGATCGTCGGCGCCTCGGGCTGCGGCAAGTCGACGCTGCTCTCGCTGATCGCGGGCCTCGAAGACCCGACCGCGGGCGAGCTGCGCGTCGGCGGCGCGCCCATCACGGGGCCGGGCAGGGATCGCGGTGTCGTCTTCCAGCAGGCGACCCTGATGCCCTGGCTCACGGTGCAGCGCAACGTCGAGTTCGCGCTCCGCGGCGAGGCCCTGTCGAAGGCCGAGCGCAGGGATCGTGCGCGCGAGTTCCTCGGCCTCGTCGGCCTCGAAGGGTTCGAATCGTCGTATCCGGCGCAGCTCTCGGGCGGCATGCAGCAGCGCGTCGCGCTGGCGCGCTCGTTGTCGTACGGTCCCGATGTGCTGCTCATGGACGAACCGTTCGGCGCGCTCGACGCGCTCACGCGGCGTACGATGCAGGATCTGCTGCTCGAGGTGTGGGAGCGGCATCGACTCACCGTGCTGCTCGTCACCCACGACATCGACGAAGCCGTGCTCACGAGCGACCGGGTCGTCGTGATGAGCCCGCGCCCCGGACGGGTGCAGCGCGAACTCGAGGTGCCGATCGCACGACCGCGCACGAGCGCGGCGCGCGAGCTCCCGCTCTTCCACGAGCGCACGAACGAGATCCTCGGGCTCATCCACGCGCAGTAGCGGGAGGCGCTGCCCTACGTCAGGCCGACGTACATCGACTCGTGCAGCTCCTGCACGTGCTCGCGCACGAGCGTCGTCGCGTCGGAGGAGCTGCGCCGTGCGAGCGCTTCTGCGATACTGCGGTGCTCATGATTGCTGGCGTGCAGCAGCCCCATGTTGTACGGGAGGAAGTACGGGTCGAGCTGCTCGTTGAGCCGCGTGAACAGGTCGAGCGCGAGCGGTACGCGCGCGGCCTCCGCGATGAGCCGATGGAAGGCCCGGTCGAGGTTGCGGAACTCGGCCCAGCTCGAGGTGGCATCCATCCGATCGACGAGTTCGCGGAGGCGCGCGACATCCTCTTCTGAGCGCGATTGCGCGGCGATCCCTGCGAACCCGGCTTCGAGCACCGCTCGTTCATCGATGAGCGAATGCACGGTCCCGTCGTCTTCGATGAACGAGCGGACGGCGACATCGGCATCATGATGGGCGCCCGGTCGCACGAAGCTGCCGCCGTAGCGGCCGGCCCGGCGCTCGATCACCCCCTCCTCCTGCAGCGCCGCGAGACCTCTGAGGATGGAGGCGCGGCTCACGCCGAACGCGTGGGCCATCTCGCCCGCATCGGGGAGGCGCTCCATGGGGGCGAGGAGCCCGAGGTCGACGGCCATGATGACCCGGGCCCGAACGGTGTCGACGGCGCTGAGGCGCGAGATCGCGACGATGCGGGGCGCCGCGAGCGAACCGAGCGCGCCCCCGAGACCCGCCTGCCGGCTGCCGGACGAATGCTCGGCCGGAGCTCCAGCGGGCCCGACGGTCGCACCGTCGGTGGTGTCGGAGGCGCGTGTCATACCCCGATCTCATCAGACTTCTCGAGGTGATCGAGCGAGATGCTGATCGTTCGGCCGCCATCCTTGCGGTTCACGATGACGCCGGCGACGAGCGCTGCTACCGGCACGCAGGCGAGCCCGAAGCTGACGGCCGCGCTGCCGCTCGTCACCAGTGTGAAGTTCGAGAGCACCAGCCAGGCCGCGATGCCGAGAGCGACCACTGCCGCGCCGGGGATCACGAGGGTCGTCCAGACGTTGCGCCTGACCGCAGGGTTCTTCGCGAAGAAGGCGATCACGGCGAGCGTGGTGAGCAGCATCATTGTGACCATGCCGACGGTCGCGACGCCCGCCATGTAGCCGAAGACCTCCACGAGCGGATCGAGGCCGATGAGCAGGAACACGATCACGAGCACGGTGGCGGTGATGCTCTGCACGAACGACGAGCGGGCCGGGCTGCCGTGCTTCGGGTGCACCTTGCCGAGCGATGCGGGGAGCGAGCCGATGCGGGCGAGCGCGAACTGGTATCGGGCGACGATGTTGTGGAAGCTCAGCACGCAGGCGAACAGGCTCGTGACGAGCAGCACCTGCATGATGCTGCGGGTGACGCCGCCCGCGTAGTTCCCTGCGGTGTCGAGGAGCATGTTCTTCGTGCCGAAGAGCGTCTCCTGCGCCACTTCGGCGACGCTGCTCGGGCCCGCAGCGACGACGAGCACCCACACCGAAAGGGTGTAGAAGACGCCGATGATCGCAACGGCGAGGTAGGTGGCGCGCGGGATGGTCTTTCCGGGGTTCTTCGCCTCGTCGCGGTAGATCGCCGTCGACTCGAAACCGATGAAGCCGGTGAGGGCGAACAGCACGGCGACTCCGAGGCCGGGGGTGAGGAAGACCTCGGGCTCGAAGGATTCGAGCGATCGGCCTTCGGGCCCGCCGTTCACGATGACCGCCACATTGACGATCATCATGACGAGGATCTCGAGCACGAGCGCCACACCGAGCACCTTCGACGAGAGCTCGATGTGCCGGTATCCCAGCAGCCCGACGATGATGAGCGAGACGATGGCGAAGACCCACCACGGGATCTCGGGCCCGCCGTAGTAGCGGACCAGGTCCATCATGGCCCAGCCCATGTAGCCGTAGATGCCCGCCTGGATGGCGGTGTAGGCGATGAGGGCGACGTAGGCCGTGCCCATGCCGAGACGGCTGCCGAGGCCCATCGTGACGTAGCTGAAGAAGGCGCCGGCTTCTTTCACGTACGGGGTCATCGCGACGAAGCCGACGGCGAAGAGCAGCAGCACGACCGAGGCGAGGAAGAACCCGACCGGTGCACCCGCGCCGTTGCCCTGTCCGATGCCGAGCGGCGCATTGCCGCCGATGACGGTCAGCGGGGCCGCAGCGGCGATCACCATGAAGGCGATGCTGCCGGTGCCGAGGCTGCCGGTGAGTCTGCCGCGCTCGGCGGGCGGCGCAGCGGTGGAGATGCGTGATGATGCAGACATGGAACTTCCTTGTTCGGAGACGGAAATGCAGCGGGTCGTATGGGCGCAGGGTCAGAAGAGATCGCGTCGGAGCTCGACGAGATACGGGTTCTGCTCTCGCGCCCGATGGAGCGTGCCGTGGTCGAGTGTCGCGAGAACGAGTGCTTCTTCGGCGGCGGGGGCTTCGGCGAGGTGATGCCCGAAGGGATCGGCGATCACGCTGCGGCCGACGTAGTCGAAATCGCCGTCGGCGCCGATCTGGTTCACGTAGGCGACGTAGGCGGAGTTCTCCCACGCCCGCACGCGGATCACGTGCTCGTTGACGAATTGGAACGGCGTCATCTGGGCGGTCGGCACGGCGATGAGGTCGGCGCCGGCGAGGGCCGCTGCTCGAGTGGTCTCGGGGTATTCGACGTCGAAGCAGATGAGCGTGGCGATGCGGAAGCCGCGGTATTCGGCGAGCGTGATGGGTTCGTGGCCCGCAGTGAAGTGAGCGCGGTCGAGCTCGCCGAACAGCTGCAGCTTGCGGTGCCGCGAGAGCACGGTGCCATCGGAATCGACGAGCCAGGCGGAGTTGGCGACGCCGTTCTGCGAGTCGACGCTCGACTCGGGCAGGCGTTCGGGGCCGCCGGCGATGATGGCGATACCGACCCTCCGCGCGATATCCCGTACTCCCTCGAGCGGTTGCCGGGCGGCGAGCGTCCCGATCCCATCGCCGATGTTGTACCCGGTGAGGTGCATCTCGGGCGTGATGAGCAGTTCGGCGCCGGCATCGCGCGCGTGTTCGGCTGCGCGCTCGAGGGCTGCGAGGTTGCCGGCGACGTCGCCGCGCAGCGACGCGACCTGCCAGCAGGCGATCGTCAATGATCCAGAATTCTCGGGCATGCGACCCAGTACATCACAATTAACTCAATTTGAGTTAATTAATTTTCTGACAGGTGCGACCCGCACAGTGCGTCGCGGGGTCGGGCGCGGCCCGGTCAGGTCGTGCGGAGCTCGAAGAGCAGGCCGATGCCGAACGCGACGAGCACGCCGCCGGTCACACGGTCGAGCCAGCGCAAGAACTTCGGCGAGCGGAGCCGCTTGCCCAGCGCGTTCCCGGCGACGATGAGGATCGCGAACCAGACGAGGCTCCAGAGGTTGTGCACCAGCGCGAGCGCGGTTCCCATCACGATCGGCGACATCCCCGGCGGCATGAACTGGGGGATCACCGCGAGATAGAAGACGCCGACCTTCGGATTCAAGAGGTTCGTGATCAGGCCGAGGGCGAAGCCCCGCCACAGCGAATCGTGCGCGGCGGTGGCCGGCATGATGCCGCCCGTGCCGTCTGCATCGGCGGCGGGCGCTTCCGGGCCGCGTGCCTGGCGGAAGCTGCGGATGCAGAGGCGCACACCCATCCAACCGAGATAGAGAGCTCCCGCGACGCTCAGCAGCCGGTATGCGATCTCGGAGGTCGCGAGCAGCGCCGTCGCCCCGACCGAGGCCGCGATGCCCCAGACGAGGGTGCCGCTGAGAATGCCCAGCGCCACCATCCAGGCGTAGCGCCGCGAGAACGAGACCGCGCTGCGCACGATGAGGGCCGAGTCGATGCCCGGGAGGAGGGTCAAGAGGAGCGCGACGACCGAGAAGCCGAGGATCGCCTGGGAGGAGGTCACGCTCCCGAGGCGCCGGCGTCGGTGGCGGTCACGTCGGCCTTATGGAAGTTGAGGTACGACCGCGAGGCGGTCGGCCCGCGCTGCCCGAGGTAGCGCGAGAACGTCGCACCCGCGCCGTAGGGGCGCTCGGCGGGCGACGACAGCTTGAAGAAGCAGAGCTGGCCGATCTTCATGCCCGGCCACAGCCGGATCGGCAGAGTGGCGACGTTCGACAGCTCGAGCGTGACGTGGCCCTCGAAACCGGGGTCGATGAAGCCTGCGGTCGAGTGGGTGAGGAGGCCGAGCCGGCCGAGCGAGCTCTTGCCCTCGAGGCGGGCCGCGATGTCGTCGGGCAGCGAGACCTGCTCGTAGGTCGACCCGAGCACGAATTCGCCGGGGTGCAGGATGAAGCCCTCGTCGGGGTCGACCTCGATGAGGCGGGTCAGCTCGGGCTGCTCCGCTGCCGGATCGATCACCGCGTACTTGTGATTGTCGAAGAGGCGGAAGTAGCGGTCGAGCCGCACATCCACGCTCGACGGTTGCACCATGGAGACCTCGCTCGGCGTCAGGCCGATGCGACCCGAATCGAGCTCGGCCTTGATATCGCGATCTGAGAGCAGCACGGCTTCTAGCTTAGACGAGGCGCTGCCCGGCTGGATATGCTCGTGGCAGGTCAGCCATGATCGGCGACGATACGCGAACCAGAGGAGATGCGCAGTGCGGCCACACCTGCTTACCCCGAACCCGGTGCAGCACTTCTACCGCGGCGGCGACCGCATCGCCGCACTGCGCGGCATCACTCCCGAGACCGACCGGCAGCCGGAGGAATGGCTCGGCGCGACCGTGACCCGCTTCGGCGAGGACACGATCGGGCTCGCCCGGACGCCCGAGGGCCTGCTGCGCGACATCGTCGAGACCGACCCGCAGGCCTGGTTCGGCGGCATCGGCCGCGATGCGCACGACACCGGCCTGCTCGTGAAGCTGCTCGATGCGCGCCAGCGCCTTCCGGTCCACGTGCACCCGGACCGCGACTTCGCGGTGAGCCACCTCGACTGCCCGTACGGCAAGACGGAGGCCTGGTACGTGCTCGAGGCGGAGCCCGGCAGCGCCGTCTACGTGGGCTGGAAGGCGCCGGTCGACCGCGATGAGCTCGACCGGCGCCGCGACGCCCAGGACAGCGAGTGGATGCTCGACCATCTCAACCGCATCCCGGTGCGGGCCGGCATGGGGCTGCTGTGCCCCGCGGGCACCCCGCACGCGATCGAGGCGGGCGTCTTCGTCGCCGAGGTGCAGGAGCCGACCGACTTCTCGATTCTGCTGGAATGGTCGGTGACGACCTCGACGCGCGAGGAGTCGCACCTCGATCTCGGCTTCGACGCGGTCATGCCCGCGGTGCGCACCGATGCGACGACGGACGCCGAGCTCGAGGCGCTCGTCTCCCTCACGGGCTGCGCGCCCGCCGAGTCGCCGGTGCGCTCCCTCCTTCCCGTGCTCGCCGACCCGTACTTCCGGCTGCTGCAGGCGCACGATGCGGGGGAGGTGCCGCAGAGCTTCGCCGTGGTGCTCGCGACCGCGGGCAACGGCCGACTGGCAGCCGCGGGCGACGCGATCGACCTCGCGCGCGGAGAGGCATTCGCCGTACCGCACGCGTTCGGTCCCTGGCGGGTCGAGGGCGATCTCGAGGTGCTCGCCTGTCTGCCCGGGGCCGGCTGGCCGGCATCGCTGCACGCCGGCGGCATCAGCTAGATCGCAGGCGCGGGCCGCGGGCTCGCCCGGGGGCTCAGCGCGCCGAGTCGTTCGCGCCGGAGGGCTCGGTGAGCGCGAAGAGCAGTTCGGCGAGGCGGTCGCCGAACTCGGCGAAGGCGATCGGCGGTGCGGCTGATCCCTGGCCTGCGGGCACGGCGCCCGCACCGAACGCGCCGCCGCGCAGGGCCGCGGCACGCAGCGCCTGCTCGTACACGCTGCTGAGCACGGGCATCGCGTGCGCGGCAGGGATCGAGAAGCGCCGCCCCGCCGCCTCGATCACGTGCTCGACGGCGCCCGCGATGCTGGCGTAGAAGCGGTCCATGAACGCATGGTGCTCGGGCGCGAGGTCGGGGTCGCGCATGGCGAGCAGCAGGAACTCGGTCTCGAGCGCGAACCAGGCGATCGCATCGTTCGCGGGCGTGAAGAACTCGACGATGTAGTTCGCAGCCTCGGGGGGCGAGATGCAGCCCGAGTTCGCGCGCAGCGACGGCTCGATCATCTGCGCCTTCTCGGCGAGATCGCGGGCACGGCGCTCGAACTCCCGCTCGAGCAGTGCGAGGAAGAGCTGCTCCTTGCTCGAGAAGTTCGAGTAGAAGGCGCCCCGGGTGAACCCCGCGCGGCTGCAGATCGCCTCGACCGCAGCGCCCTGCAGGCCCTCCTCGGCGAACACCTCGATGGCAGCGTCGAGCAGTCGGGTGCGCGTCTCGGCCCGACGCGCGCTCGGCGTCTCCGCGGGAGGCGTCGCGGATGAGTGGGGGTTCGCGGGCATGTCCATCATCATGCCACGTTCAGCTGCCGCGCAGACGTCATGGATACATTGGTGTATCGAAGCCGATACATTCGTGTATCGAAACCGCTGAACGGGATTCCCGCCCGCACGGCATCCCGTTCACCGCCTCCGAAGGGAACGCATGTCCACGCTGCTCTACGCGCTCGGCCGATGGGCGACCCGGGCGAAGACGCTCGTCCTCATGCTCTGGATCGCCGTGCTCGCCCTGCTCGGCGCGGGCGCCCTCTTCCTCGGCCAGGGCGCGAACGCCCCGATCACCATCCCCGGCACCGAATCGCAGGATGCGATCACGGAGCTCGGCCGCACCTTCCCCGAAGTGAGCGGCACCAGCGCGACCATCATCGTGGTCGCGGCCGATGGCGACCGCGTCGACGAACAGCCGTACCGCGCCGCCATCGAGGACGCCGCGACCGGGCTCGAAGACGTGCAGGGCGTCACCGCCGTGCAGACCCCCTTCGCCGAGCTCGCGAGCGGCGGCCTCGCCGAAGACGGCAGCGCCGCGCTCATCACGGTGCAGATCGCGGGCGAGATGACGAGCGTCTCGGACACCACGACCCGGGCCATCGAGCAGGCGAGCGACGACATCGCGGCGCAGCTGCCCGAGGCGGCGCAGACGTCGTACGGCGGCGAGATGTTCTCGGCCGCGGTGCCCGGGCTCAGCCCCACCGAGGCCGTCGGCGTCGTCGTCGCGTTCGTCGTGCTGATCCTCACCCTCGGCTCGCTCATCGCCGCCGGCATGCCGCTCATCATCGCCATGCTCGGCGTCGGCGTCTCGATCGCCGGCCTCTTCTTCGTGACCGCCTTCGTCGAACTCACCTCGACGACGCCGATGCTCGCCCTCATGCTCGGGCTCGCCGTCGGCATCGACTACACCCTCTTCATCGTGAGCCGGCACCAGGAGCAGCTGCGCGCCGGCCTCCCCATCGACGAATCGATCGCCCGCGCCACCGCGACGAGCGGCTCGGCCGTCGTGTTCGCCGGCCTCACCGTCATCATCGCCCTCGTCGGGCTCTCGGTCGCCGGCATCCCGTTCCTCACCTCGCTCGGCGTCGCCGCCGCGGCCGCCGTCGCGATCGCCGTGCTCATCTCGATCACGCTGACCCCCGCGATCATGGCGATGGCGGGCCAGCGCATCCTGCCGAAGCGGCAGCGGGCGGCGCTGACCGCCCCCGCCGCCGAAGTCGCTGCCGAGACCGCGGCTCATGCCCCGTCGCGCGCCGACCGCTTCTTCGCCGGCTGGGTGCGCGCGGTGACGAAGCGTCCCATCGTCACGATCGTCGCCGTGCTCGCAGTGCTCGGCTTCGCCGCCCTTCCGGCGCTGCAGCTGCGCCTCGCGCTGCCCAACGCGACCTCGCTCTCGGCCGACGACCCCGCCCGCGTCACCTACGAACTCACGGGCGAACACTTCGGCGAGGGGTACAACGGCCCGCTGCTGCTCACGGGCTCCATCATCACGAGCACCGATCCGCTCGGGCTGCTCGACGATCTGAAGCACGAGATCGAGTCGATCCCGGGCGTCGCCGATGTGCCGCTCGCCACACCCAACCGCGGCGCCGACACCGCCATCATCCAGGTCGTGCCCGACGAGGGGCCGCACGCCGCGAGCACCACCGACCTCGTGCACGAGCTGCGCGACATGCACGACGCATGGCTCGACGAGTACGGGGTGAGCCTCGCCGTCACCGGCTTCACGGCGGTCGGCATCGACGTCTCGGCGATGCTGCTGCAGGCGCTCGTGCCCTTCGGCGTCCTCGTGGTCGGCCTATCGCTGATCCTGCTCGCCATGGTCTTCCGCTCCGTGTGGGTGCCGATCAAGGCGACCCTCGGGTATCTGCTCTCGGTCGGCGCCGCATTCGGCGCGGTCGTCGCCGTGTTCCAGCTCGGCTGGTTCGCCGACCTGCTCAACGTGAGCTCGACCGGGCCCGTGCTGAGCTTCATGCCCATCATCCTCATGGGCGTGCTCTTCGGCCTCGCGATGGACTACGAGGTCTTCCTCGTCGCCCGCATCCGCGAGGAGTACGTGCACGGGGCCACCGCCTCCGAGGCGATCCAGCGCGGCTTCGTCGGCAGCGCGAAGGTCGTCACGGCCGCCGCCCTCATCATGTTCGCGGTCTTCGCCGCGTTCGTGCCCGAGGGCGACCCGTCGATCAAGGTGATCGCGCTCGGCCTCGCCGTCGGCGTCTTCGTCGACGCGTTCATCGTGCGCATGACCCTCGTGCCGGCCGTGCTCGCGCTGCTCGGCGACCGCGCCTGGTGGATGCCGCGCTGGCTCGCGAGACTGCTGCCCTCGTTCGACGTCGAAGGCGAGGGCCTCGCGCGCGAGCTCGAGCACGCCGACTGGCCGGCCGACGCCCCCGACGCCGTCATCGCCGCAGACGATCTGCGCCTGCGCGCCATCGGCGGGGTGGGCAACGCGACGGTAGCGCGGCTGCGGGTCGCCCGGGGAGAAATGCTGCTCCTGAACCCCAGGGATCCCGTAGCGCTGCCCCTCGCCCGCGCCGTCGCCGGGCGCGGCCCCATCGTAGCCGGCACCCTGAAGGTCGACGGCCTGCTCATGCCCGAGCGGTCGGCCTCGCTGCGCGCGCGCTCGGTCTGGACGAGCGGCGACGACCTGCGCGACGCGCTGCGCGACCGCCCCTCGCTCGTGCTGCTCGACCTGCGCGGCCTCGCCGAGGCACCGCTCTCGCAGGCCCGCCTCGAGTCGATGCGCTCGGCGCTCGCCGCAGGGCTCGCGATGGCGGACAGCGGCGGTCGCCGTACCGGGCTCGCCGTCGTCGTGCTCGGCGAGCGCGACCTCGCGAGTCGCCTGCTGCCCGCGGGCACGACGCTCGTGCAGCCGGAGGCGACCGCCGCTGCGGCGCCGGCCCTACTGACCGCCTCGACCGCCTCGACCGCCCCGACCGCCTCGACCGCCTCGACCGCCCCGACCCCCGAAGGAGCCGCACGATGAGCCTCGAACTGACATCGCGCCGTACCGGCCGCCGGGCCGGATGGAGCCGCGTGCTCGGGCTGGTGCTCGTGCCCCTCACCGTCGCCGGCGTGCTGCTGTGGGGGCTGTGGAACCCGCAGGACCGCCTCGACACGGTCACCGCCGCCGTCGTGAACCTCGACGAGCCCGTCGAGCTCGACGGCCAGCTCGTGCCGCTCGGCCGTCTGCTCGCGGGCGAGCTCATCGGCGCGCCCGGTGGAGCCGAGGACGCCGACAGCGAGAGCGCCGGCCGTGCCGCCGAGACCGAGAACTTCGACTGGGTGCTCACCGACGAGAGCGACGCCGCCGAGGGTCTCTCCGAGGGCCGCTACGCCACCGTCGTCACGATCCCCGACGATTTCTCCGCGGCGGCGACCTCGCTCTCGGGCGGCGACCCCGACGAGGCCCGCACGGCGACCATCGACATCGCCGAGAGCGACCGCGGCCGCCTCATCGACACCGCCCTCTCGAACATCGTCACGAGCACCGCGACGAACGTGCTCAACCGGCAGCTCGGCGAGCAGTTCGTGGGTGGCGTCTTCGTCGGCATGGGCGAGCTCAGCACCGGCATCGGCGAGGCCGCCGACGGCGCGTCGCAGCTCGCCGGCGGTGGCAGGCAGCTCGCCGACGGGGCGACCCGGCTCGCCGATGGCACCTCGCAGCTCGCCGCCGGAACGCAGGAGCTCGCGAACGGTGCGGGATCCCTGTCGAACGGCACGTCGGAGCTCGCCGGCGGCGCCTCGCAGCTCGCGAGCGGCGCCACCGGCCTCGCCGGCGGGCTCGGCGCGTTCGTGTACGGCGACGGCACCCCTGCGAACCCGGGTCTGCAGGGCTATGCCGCCGGTACGCGCGGGTTCGTGTCGGGCGACGGCAGCCCGACGAACCCCGGTCTCGTCACCTACCTCGGCGGCGTCGACCAGTACGCGAGCGGCGTCGGCGGCGCGCTCACGCAGGTGCGCGACGGGCTGCAATCGGGCGCGGGCGAGCTCATCGCCTACCGCGACGGCATCGCCGGCGGAACGATCGCTCCGCCGGCCGGCGTGGACCCGCAGGCGATGGTCGCCGCCCTCGACCAGGCCATCGCCCTCATGCAGTCGGAGGCGTCGCAGCAGCAACTCGAACAGTTGAACGGGCTGATCGATGCGAGTGGCGGCATCGCCGCGGGGGCGCGGGGTTACGCGGCCGGCGCCGAGGGCATCGCGTCGGGCGCCGAGCAGCTCGCCGGAGGCGGCGCCGCACTCGCCGCGGGGGCGAATCAGCTCGCCGGGGGCGCGACCGAGCTCTCCGGAGGCGCCGCGCAGCTCGCCGATGGGGCCTCGCAGCTGTCGGCCGGCACTTCTGAACTCGCGTCGGGCGCACCGCAGCTCGCCGACGGCGCCACTCAGCTCGCCGATGGCGCGACGCAGGCGGCGAGCGGAGCCGGCGACCTCGCGCAGGGGCTCGACGAGGCCGCCGCCGGCATCCCGGATTACACGAGCGCACAGCGCGACCGCATCGCCCAGACGGCGCTCGCACCGGTCGAGGCGAAGGGAGCGAGCTCCGAACTCTTCAACGCCTCGGGTGTGCCGCTCTTCGCCGGCATCGCGCTGTGGGCGGGCGCCCTCGCGCTGGCCCTGCTCGCGACCCCGCTCTGGAGCCGCACCCGCGACGCCGCCCGCGGCATCGGCTGGATCGCCCTGCGCAGCGCGCGCCCCGCGGCCCTGCTCGGTGCGCTGCAAGGGGCGATCGCCGGCGCCGTTCTGCCGTTCGCGCTCGGCTACGACTTCTCGCAGGGCCTGCGCTTCTTCGGCGTCGCGCTCGTCGCGGGCATCGCCTTCGCGCTCAGCGTGCAGGGGCTGTCGGCCCTGTTCGGCGGCATCGGCCGGTTCATCGCGTTCGCGCTGCTCGTGGTCGCCTTCGCGACAGGGATCGTCTCCACAGCCCCCGCCGCGCTCACGGCGATCGGCGATGCGAGCCCGGTCGGGGCGGCGCTCGGCGGGTTCCAGGCGATCGCGACGGGCGGTGCGGCAGGCGGAGCCGTCATGCTGTTGGCGCTGTGGGGGCTCGGCGGGCTCGCGCTCACCGCGTTCGCGGTCGCCCGGGCCCGCCGAGCGCGTTGATCATTGGCGGGCCGCTGCGGCCGTGTCGCGCGCTCGCTCGGATCTGAGAGCTCGTTCGGACGAATGCCAGCTGAAACGTCCGAACGAGCTGCAATCTCCGAGGGAACTCACGGCGGCGGACGAGCGGTGGACGAGCGGCGGACGAGAGCGCGGCGGCCGATGTCTACGGCCGCGCGCGACCACCCCGTGAACTCGCCGCGGATTCTGAGCCCCGATCGGTATGCTCGGGGCATGACCATGCGCGCCATCATCGTAGAAGCCGCCGGCGGGGCCGACCGCCTCGAGTACTCCGAGACCGGTGACCCGCGCCCGGGCACGGGCGAGCTCCTGGTCGAGACCGCCGCCGTCGGCCTCAACTTCATCGAGACCTATCAGCGCTCGGGCGCCTACGCGGTCGACTACCCATTCACTCCCGGCGCCGAAGCCAGCGGCACCGTCGTCGAGGTCGGAGAGGGGGTCATCGGGTTCGCAGTGGGCGACCTCGTCGCCACGGCCGAGGGGCGCGGGACATACGCCGAGCGCTTCATCGTCGCTGCGGAGAAGGCGATACGGGTGCCTGACGGCATCGAGGCCGAGGTCGCGGCGGCCCTGCCGCTGCAGGGGCTCACCGCCCACTACCTCGCGACTTCGGCCGCGAGCCCGCAGGATGGCGATACGGTGCTCGTGCACGCGGGTGCCGGCGGCGTCGGGCTGCTGCTCACCCAGCTGCTCGCCGCGCGGGGCGTGCGCGTCATCACCACCGCCTCGAACTCCGAGAAGCGCGAACTCAGCTTCGCGGCGGGCGCGAGCGAAGCCCTCGACTACGGAATGTTCTCGGAGAAGGTGCGCGCGCTGACCGGCGGCGAGGGCGTCGCGGTCGTCTACGACGGCGTCGGGCTCACCACCTTCGACGAGTCGCTGGCCTCGCTCCGCGTGCGCGGCGAGCTGGTCCTCTTCGGCGCCGCGAGCGGCCCCGTACCCCCGTTCGACCTGCAGCGCCTGGCGGCGGGCGGATCCCTGTCGGTCACACGGCCCACCATCGGCAGCTTCCTGCGCACCGCCGAGGAGCGCGCCTGGCGCTACCAGGAGCTCTTCGACGCCCTGGCGGCAGGCACGCTCGATGTGCGCATCGGTGCCCGCTTCGATCTCGCCCGCGCCGATGAGGCGCATCGCGCGCTCGAGGGGCGCGGCACGGCCGGCAAGGTGGTGCTCGTTCCGTAACGAGGCGAGCAGATCATGGACCTCCAGGGAACGAGCGCGCTCGTCACGGGTGCGGCGTCCGGTCTCGGGGCGGCGGTCGCCCGCGCACTCGCCGATCAGGGCGTCGCGGTACTCGGCCTCGACCTGGCCGCGGCGATCGACAGCGTCGAGAACGCTCCCGCGGGTGTGCGCTACGCCGCCGTCGACGTCACGGAGGAGCACCTGGTCGAGGAGGCCGTCGCATCGCTCGTACCGGGGCCGCCGCTGCGACTGGCCGTGAACTGCGCAGGGATCGCCCCCGCACGTCGCCTGCTGTCCTCGCGCGGCGTGCACGACCTCGCGACCTTCAGGCGCACGCTCGACATCAACCTGATCGGCACCTTCAATGTGATGCGGCTGGCGAGCGCGCGCATGGCCGATCAGCCTCCGGTCGACGACGACGGTCAGCGCGGGCTCATCGTGAACACGGCATCTGTCGCCGCCTACGAAGGGCAGAGCGGCCAGGTGGCGTATGCCGCGTCGAAGGGCGGCGTCGTGGCGATGGGGCTCGCAGCGGCGCGCGACCTCGCCCGGCACGGCATCCGCGTCAACACCATCGCTCCGGGCGTCGTGGCGACCCCGATGCTGGGCGCTCTGAACGACGAGACGGTCCGGTCGCTCGAGGCGGCGGTGCCGTTCCCCTCGCGCCTTGCACGGCCCGACGAGTTCGCGAAACTCGTGCTCATGCTCGCCGAGCAGGACTACGTGAACGGCGAGACGGTGCGCCTCGACGGTGCGCTGCGCATGGGGCCGCAGTAGCGACCGGCGATCACGGCACCGCGCCTCGCTGTGCTCCGTTCGCTGCGGCTGTGGCCGCACCGTGCCGTGGCCTCAACGCTTCGCGTTGCTGCTCACGGCACCGCGCCTCGCTATGCTCCGTGCGCTGCGGCTGTGGCCGCACCGTGCCGTGGCCTCAACGCTTCGCGTTGCTGCTCACGGCACGCGGCGGATCCACTCCTCGGTCGAGAACTTCTGCTCGACGAGGCGCTCGGCGGCATCCCACTCGCCTTCGGTGACCGAGCCCATCACGCCGCCGTGGCGCTGTGTGAAGACCTCGATGAGCTTCTCGATGATCGCCTCCCGGCTGAGACCGGTCTGGCTGCGCAGCGGGTCGACGCGCTTCTGCGCGCTCGCGGTGCCCTTGTCCGAGAGTTTCTCGCGGCCGATGCGCAGCACCTGCGCCATCACCTCCGTGTCCATGTCGTAGGCCATGGTGACGTGGTGCAGCACCGCTCCCGAGCCGAGGCGCTTCTGCGCGGCACCGCCGATCTTGCCGTGCGGGCTGGTGATGTCGTTGAGCGGCTTGTACTGGGCGTCGATGCCGAGCGCCTGCAGCGCTTCGAGCACCCACTCGTCGAGGTACGCGTACGAGTCGGCGAAGCTCATGCCGCGCACGAGCTCGCCCGGCACGTAGAGGGCGTAGGTGATGCAGCCCTGCGGCTCCATGTACATCGCGCCACCGCCCGAGATTCGGCGCACGATCCGGGCGTCGTGCGCGGCGGCCTGCTCCTCGTCGACCTCGTTCTTGACCGACTGGAAGCTGCCGATGAAGACGGCGGGCTCGGTCCACTCCCAGATGCGCATGGTCGGGCCGCGCAGCCCCTCGCCGACTGCGGCGGTGAGCACCTCGTCGAGGGCGGCGTTGAGGCGGGGAGCGACGGGCGGTTCGTGCACGATCTGCCAGTCGTAGTCGCGCCAGTGCGCGGCACCCGTGACGGCGCGGCGGATCGCGACGCCGACCGATTCGGGCGTGAACCCGAGCAGGTGCACCTCGCTCGGCAGTGCCGACTGGATGGCGGTGCCGAACTCCTCGATCGTGTTGTTCGGGCTGAGCCCCACGACGGCGGCGTCGATGCAGCCGAGCGCGTCGTCGGGTTCGAGGAAGAAGTCGCCCGAGAGCCTGAAATCGTCGATCTTGCCGTCGACGAGCTCGAAATCGACGACGACCAGCTTGCCGCCGGGAACCTTGTACTCACCGTGCATGCTCATGCACACAGAATACGCCAAGCGATGCGCGGCGGGCAGCGGCGCCAGTACTTCGGCTCTCACCCGAACTTCGGAGCGAAACCCCGGAAAATCTCCGAAATACGGGTGAGAGCCGAAGTTCGGGTGGGCCGGGCCGCTGCGGATGCGCCGACAGGCCGCCAGGCAGGCGCCTACGCGACGCGCTCGAGCATCCAGGTCGTGATGTCGGCGAACACCTCATCGCGGACGGTCTCGTTGATCAGCTCGTGGCGAGCGTCCGGATAGATCTTCAGCGAGACGTCGCGCACTCCGCGCGCCCGGTAGGCGTCGGCGAGCAGCTGCAGTCCGTCGCCGCGGCTCAGCGGGTCGTCGGAGCCCGAGACGATGAGGATTGGCACCTCCGGCGCGAGGCCCGCGCCGGGCTTGCCGTAGAGGCGCAGCCCGTCGGCGACCCCGAAGTGCTTCAGCACGTCGCCCGCGAAGCAGAGCGGATCGGCGATGAACGCTTCGGCGGTCGCAGGGTCGCGGCTCAGCCACTCGAAGCCGTTCGCGGCCGGGCCCGCCCAGCGCGCGTTGAGCGGGCCGCTCTCGAGATGCTTGAAGGTGCGGTAGGCGCTGCCCGACAGCACGACGGCGTCCCAGGCGCGCGGGTGCTCGTTCAGCAGCCGCTGGGTCATGAGCGACCCCCACGAGTGGCCGAACATGATCACGGGGAGGCCCGGGTGGCGATCCCTGACGATGCCCGTGAGCTGCAGGATCGCGGCCTCGGTCGCGCGCAGACCGCCGGGGCCGAGCCTGCCGAGCTTCGCCAGGTCGCCGCCGTGCTGCCTGCGGCCGGTCTCGCCGTGCCCGCGGTGGTCGTCGGCGTAGACGGCGAAGCCCGCCGCGGCGAGCGCTTCGGCGAAGGCGGTGTAGCGCTTCGCGTGCTCGCCGATGCCGTGCGCGATCTGCACGACGCCCACGGGCTCCGCGGGCTCCCACCGGTAGGCGACGATGTCGACGCCCTCGGCGTCGGTGGTGACGAACTCTTCGCGCTCGGTGCTCATGCCCTCATTCTGCCGTTCGCGGCTGGGCGGCGCCAGGGCGGGCGGCGGTGCGGCACCGGGCTCTCGCCCGGGCTCGCGAGCGACCGGTCGTCGGGCTATTTCTGCTTGACGCTCGGCATATCGCCGACGCCCCAGCCGTAGGCGAGCTTGTGCGCCTTCAGTACGAAGAACGACTCGGTGTGCACGACGCCGGGAATCTTCTGCAGCGTGCCGAACATGAGGTCGGTGTAGTGCTCGATGTCGCGGCAGACGACCTCGACCATGACGTCGAAGCTGCCGCTGGTGAGTACCACGTAGCTCGTCTCGGGCAGTTCGGTGAGGGCCTCGCAGACCTGTGGGGCGAGGCCCGCGTCGCAGGTGATGCCGATCAGCGCGAGCCGGTCGAAGCCGATGTTCAGCGGGTTCGCGATGCCGACGATCTGGAAGAGCCCGCTGTCCTGCAGGCGCTGCACCCGGTAGCGCACGGAGGAGGCGGACATGTCGAGCTCCTGGGCGAGCACGCTGAACGGCGTACGGCCGTCGATCTGGAGGGCGGCGATCAGCTTGCGGTCGATCTCGTCGAGATCGATGTGCGCGACGGCCTGTTCGCGGTCGTTCAAGGGCGGCTCCTTCGCTCTTCGTTGAGCCCCATTCTAGGGAGGAAAGAAGCGGGGCCCCGCACGTCGTGCAGGGCCCCGCCGGGTACGTCGACCTGCGATTACTCGCCGAGGTGGATCACGCTGGTGCGCAGATCGGTCATGTCGTACAGGGTGTGGACGCCGCCGATGCGGCCCCAGCCGGTGCCCTTGCCGCCGGCGCCGCCGAACGGCATGTTGATGTCCCACCAGCCGTTCGACTCGTTGAGCAGCACCTGGCCGGTCTCGAGCTCGTCGAGGAAGCGGAAACCGCGGTCGAGATCGCGGGTGAACACGGCCGACTGCAGACCGAGCGAGTCGGCGTTGGCGATGCGCAGTGCGTCGTCGTCGTCCTGTGCGGTGAGGATCGGCAGCACGGGGCCGAACGACTCCTCGCGCGACAGCAGCGACTCTTCGCTGACGCCGTCGACGATGGTGAAGTCGTAGTAGAGGTTCGTCGCGTGGCCTTCGGCGCGACCGCCGCCGAGCAGCACGTCGAAGCCGAGCTTCCGGGCCTCCGCCATGTGGCGGTCCATCTTCGCGGCGACGCCCTCGTTGTTCAGCGGGCCGAGGTTGACCGACTCGTCGAACGGGTTGCCGATCTTGACGGTCTTCGAGTACTCGAGGGCGGCCTCGAGGAAGGCGTCGTGGGCGGCGCGGTGCACGATGACGCGCTCGGTCGCGCAGCAGACCTGGCCGGCGCAGTAGAACGCCGAGTCGACCGCGGCCTTGGCGGCGCGCTGCATGTTCGCGTCTTCGAGCACGACGACGGGGCCGTTGCCCGAGCACTCCATGACCGAGCGCTTGAGGCCGGCGGTCGCCTGGATCTTCGCGCCGGTCGCCGACGAGCCGATGAAGCCGATGGCGTGGATGCCGGGGTGCGCGACGAGCTTCGAGCCGAAGTCGCCCTCGCCCGGGAGGATGTTGACGAGGCCCTCGGGGAGGCCGGCCTCGGCGAGGTACTCCATCGCCTTCAGCACGGTGAGCGAGGTGTGGGTCGGCGGCTTCACGACGAGCGCGTTGCCGGTCGCGAGGCCCGGGGCCGCGAACTCGGTGAACATGAGCAGCGGGAAGTTCCAGGGCGTGATGATGGCCCAGGTGCCGACCGCTTCGCGGCGGGTGAACATGCGCTTCTGCGGGTCGGTCGAGGGGATCGTCTCGCCGTTCAGGCGCAGCGCGTCCTCGGCGTGCAGGTGGAAGAGCTGCGCGGCCTCGGTGATGTCGGCGCGGGACTCCGTGAGGGGCTTGCCCTGCTCGAGCGTCTGCAGCAGTGCGAGCTCTTCGATGTGCTGGCCGAGCGTATCGCCGATGCGGTGGCAGATCTCGGCGCGCTTCGCGACGCCGATGCGGCGCCAGTCGCGCTGGGCGCGGTTCGCGGCTGCGACGGCGCGGTCGAGGTCGTCGCTCGTCGGGACGGGGAGCGACGCGATGTGCTCGCCGGTCGCCGGGCTGACGATATCGAAGCGCTCGCTGCCGGTGCCGTCGGTGTAGGCGCCGTCGATAAAGAGCTGAGTCGTCGGGGTGGGAATCGAGTGCGTCGCTGACATGTCGCGCGTCTCCTGTCTTCGTTGACCTTCTGTGGGGTGTCCATCTCTGGGTGATGCCACCATAACCCGATTGCTGCTGAATTGACAACATTAATGGTGATTTTGTAGCTGATGTAATAGCATTCGTGGAGTCAACCTTGTTGAATCTGCAATTTATCGGCGTCAGTCGTTGCGAATTCCGCTAACCCGGTGCGAAGCGCGGACGCCTCCATCGGTGGAGACGAAGCGGGCTCGGCCCGCGGCAGCACCGAAGCGCAGAGCGGATCAGCAGTAGTTCCGAAGGAGAACCGCAGTGCAGCAGCGACCGACGCTTTTTGAGACAGCCGAGAAGAAGGCGGATTTCGGCAGGGCCGAAGCGGCTCTCGCTGACGCGAAGCGGGTGCCGTTCTGGCTCGACGACCTCGGCCACCCCGCCGACGCACCGGCGCTCGAACGGAGCACGGAGACCGACCTGCTCGTCGTCGGCGGCGGCTACGCGGGCCTGTGGACGGCCCTGCGCTCGAAGGAGCGCTACCCCGACCGCGACGTCGTCGTGATCGAGGCGGAGCGCGTCGCGTGGGCGGCGTCGGGCCGCAACGGCGGCTTCTGCGAGCCGAGCCTCACGCACGGCCGCTCGAACGCCGACATCCACCTCCCGAAGGAGAAGGAACTGCTCGAGCGGCTCGGCGAGGAGAACCTCGAGGGCCTCCTCGAGACGATCGAGCGCTACGGCATCGACTGCGACATCCGCCCGCACGGCGTCATCAAGCTCGCGACCGAGCCCCACCAGGTGCAGAGCCTCCAGAAGCTCGCCGCCTCCGATAGCACCGTGAAGATGCTCGAGGGCGACGCGCTGCAGGAGCAGGTGCGCACCCCGGCCGCGCTCGCGGGCGGCTGGGCGACCGCCGAGGGCGTCGTGCTGAATCCCGTCGCGCTCGCGCGCGGCCTCTACGACGCCTGCGTGAAGCTCGGCGTGCGCGTCTACGAGCACACCCCCGCGACCGACATCGAAGAGATCGGCGCCGGCCGCGGCGTCATCGTCTCGACCCCGCGCGTGCGTATCACGGCGCGCCACGTCGCCCTCGCGACGAACGGCTTCACACCGCTCCTGCGCCGCAACCGCCTGCACACCGTGCCGGTCTACGACTACGCGATCGTCACCGAACCGCTCACCGCCGAGCAGCGCGAGAGCCTCGGCTGGCAGCTCGAGCAGGGCCTCACGACGATGAACAGCCGCTTCCACTACTTCCGCCTGCTCACCGACGCCGAGGGCCGCACGCGCATCCTCTTCGGCGGCTACGACGCGCTCTACCACTTCGGCCGCAAGATCAAGCCGCAGTACGACGTCAGCGAGCCGACGTTCCGCAGGCTCGTCGTGCACCTCGAGACGGTCTTCCCGCAGCTGACAGGCATCAAGGTCACGCACGCCTGGGGCGGGATGATCGACACCTGCAGCCGGTTCTTCTCGTTCTTCACCCGCGCCTACCACGGCCAGGTCGTGTCGGTGCTCGGCTTCACGGGCCTCGGCGTCGCGGCGACGCGCTTCGCGGGCGACGTGATGCTCGACCTCTTGAACGGCGTCGACAACGAGCGCACCCGCTCGAAGCTCGTGCGCTCGCAGCCGATCCCGTTCCCGCCCGAGCCCTTCGTCTGGCCTGCGATCACGTTCACCTCGCTGATGATGGCCCGCGCCGATCGCCGGGGCGGCAAGCAGGGGCTGTGGCTGTGGCTGCTCGGCAAGCTCAAGATGGGCTTCGATTCGTGATCTCGCGCGGCGCTCGTGCCAATCTGTTCCTCGGATGCGCGATCGTCGCCGAAGTGATCGCGACGGTGAGCCTGAAGGCGGTCATGCACGCGCCGTGGCTCGTGATCGTGGTGGGCGCGGGCTACGCCGCTGCGTTCTGGCTCCTCGCGCTGACGCTGCGCAACGGCAAGGGGATCGGCGTCGCCTACGGCATCTGGGGCGCCTCGGGCGTCGTGCTGACCGCGCTCGCGTCGTGGGCGCTCTTCGACGAGCGCATCACGCCGCTCATGGGCGCGGGCTTCGCGCTCATCGCAGCTGGCGTCATCGTGGTCGAAGTCGGCTCGGAGGTGCATCAGCGCCGGCTCAGCCGGCCCGGCCGGGGCATCCCGACGTGATCGGGGCGTATCTCGCGCTCGGCGGCGCGATCGGCGTCGAGGTCGCCGCGACCCTGGCGCTCAGGCACTCCGACGGGTTCCGCAAGCGCCGCTGGATCGCGCCCGTCATCGCGGGCTACGTCCTCTCGTACGCGCTGCTCTTCGTGTCGCTCTCGCACGGCATGCCGCTCGGCGTCGCCTACGGCATCTGGGCGGCGTGCGGCGTCGCGCTCACGGCGCTCCTCGCGCGGAAGCTCTTCGAGGAGCCGCTGACCCTGCTGATGGGCATCGGCATCGCGCTCATGATCAGCGGGGTCGTGCTCGTCGAACTCGGCTGACATCGGTCTCGCCGATCCCTGCAGGGATCCCTGACGACGCGCGCGAGCGCACAACGCAGCGGGCCCCGCCGGTCGAAACCGACGGGGCCCGCTGCGTGCTGTCGCGCCGCCTACGCCTGCGTGGCGACGGCCGCCGCGTTCGCGGTGCTGCGGCGGGTGTCCTTGCCGAACATCGGGATGATGAAGTTCAAGAGCAGCGTGGCCACGACCATGGCGATGAAGCCGGATGTGTACTCGCTGGTCGCATCCTTCACCGCGCCCATGACGTACGGGTAGACGAAGCCGCCGACGATGAAGCCGATGCCGAGCACGAAGCCGTTGACCGCGCCGGCCTTGCCCGCGGGCACCGAGTCGGCGGCGAGCGCCAGCGCGACCGGCATGCCCGTGTAGACGCCGAGGCCGACGACGGGCAGCAGGATGGCGACGAGCGCGTAGTTGCCGCTCGCGAGGAAGGTGGTGAGCAGCGCCATCGAGACGGTCATCACGCCGCCGGCCGCGATGATGAGCGCCTTGCGGCGGTTCATGCGGTCCGAGATCAGGCCGAAGAGGATCGACGGGATGATGCCGAAGATCACGTAGAGCGACGCGAGCAGACCGGCGAGGGTCGGGTTCCAGCCCGCCTCCTCGATGAGGATCGTGGGCATCCAGACCGCGACGATCGCGAAGATGCCCCACTCGCCGATGAAGAAGAGCGACGCGACGAGTACGTTGCGGCTGAAGAGCCAGCTGAGCGTCGAGCGGCCGGAGTCATCGGCCTCGACTGCGACGGCGGGCTCGTCGACCGGCGCATCCTTCAGGAAGACGGCGGCGATGACGAAGACGACCGCGAGGAAGACGCCGCCGATGACGGAGCCGGTGCGCCAGCCGAACGCGGTGAGCACGATGGCGAAGGCGTAGAGCGAGAGGTACGAGCCGATGCCGTCGGAGGTGAACATGACGCCGAGCGCGATACCGCTCTTGCGCTCGCGCTCGAACCAGTTGATGGCCATCGTGTACGGGCCGACGAACAGCAGGCCGACGCCGAGACCGCTGATGGCGCGGCCGAGCATGAGCAGGGTGTAGTCGGGGGCCCAAGCGAACATCAGCTGGCCGACGAGGGCCGCGATGATGCCGATGAGGATGATCTTCTTGATGCCCACGCGGTCGCCGATGACACCGGCGAAGGGCAGGATCAGGCCGCCGACGAGCGCCGTGATCGAGCCGAGCAGACCTGCCTGGGCGTTGGAGAGCGTGAATTCGTCGAGGATGTCGAGCAGGCTGACGCTCCAGCCGATGTACGGGATGAAGCATGCGATGAGGACCAGGTAGGACAGTCCCAGCATCACCCACTTCGTCGAGGGGTTCGTGGATTGCATGTGCACGTAACTTTCTGTCTCAGCGCCGAGAGGCCATCGCTCGCATTCACGTCGTAGTGCATGCTCGAGTCGACGGCAAAACCGCAGTGAACTTTGTGGTTTACGCAAAAAGATACACGCATTTGTGATTGATTGCTAGCGATATGCCGCAGGGCCTTGCGCATTGCGCGAATCATCGTCGCCGATTTCTGCGCCGGGCGCCCGGATACACTCGGGAGCATGACCGATCTCGTCGTGACACTTCCGACCGACCCCGGCCTGCGCGAGAGCCTGGCGCATGTGGAAGGCGTCGTCTTCGAGACCTGGGATCTCGAGGGGCCGCCGCCCGTCGACCGAGCGGACATCGTGGTGCCGGCGTATTGGGGCGGAGCGCGCCGACTCGCGCGCCTCGCAGAGCTCGACGTGCGCCTGGTGCAGTGGCAGTCGATCGGGTACAACGGCGTCGAGCGCTACCTGCCCGAGGGGCTGCCGTTCGCGAATGCCGCCACGGTGCACGAGACGTCGACCGCCGAGCTCGCTCTCGCACTGACGCTCGCCTCGCAGCGCGGCCTCGCGGAGTTCGTGCGCGCTGGCGACGCGGGCAGCTGGCAGCTGCGGTCGTTCCCGAGTCTCGCCGACCGCCGTGTGCTGATCGTCGGCTACGGCGGCGTCGGCAAAGCGATCGAGGCGCGCCTCGCCGGCTTCGAGGCCTCGGTCTCCCGGCTCGCCCGCACCGCGCGCGACGAGCAGAACCTCGCGGGCGATACGGTGCACGTGCACGGCTTCGCCGAGCTGCACGAGCGGCTGGCCGAGGCCGACATCGTCGTCCTCGGCGTCCCGCTGACCGACGATACGCGCCACCTCATCGACGCGGCGGCGCTCGCCGCCCTGCCCGACGGCGCGCTCGTCGTGAACGTCGCGCGCGGCCCGGTCGTCGACACCGAGGCGCTGATGGTCGAGCTGAACCGGGGTCGCCTGCGCGCGGCGCTCGACGTGACCGACCCCGAGCCGCTGCCGGCGGAGCATCCGCTCTGGTCGTGCCCGGGCACGATCATCACGCCGCACGTCGGCGGCGACTCGTCGGCGATGCTGCCGCGCATGTCGGCCCTCATCGAGCGCCAGATCGAGGCGCTGCGCGAAGGGCGCGCGCCCGAGAACATCATGCTCGGCGGCTGAGGGGGTATCGCACCGCAGCTCGGCGGCGCCCGTTGCGCGCTGCTGTTCCGCCATCATTGATGCCGATCCGGTACCGAGGTACCATTCTGGTATGGCTATGACGGTGCGACTCCCCGAAGAACTCGACGCGCAGCTCGAGGCGGTGGCCCGCGCCCGGCACACCTCGAAGCACGCGCTCATCATCGAGGCCGCGAGCCGCTTCCTCACGCAGGAGGCGAAGACGGAGCTTGCCGTCAACATCGCCGCGGAAGTGGCGGAGGAATACTCCGAACTCCTGGCTATGCTCGAGGACGCGTAGATGCTGTATCTCGAGCTTCCGCAGGCACTGGGTGTCGCGCAAAGTCTCGGGTTCCACGTGCGCGACCGTGGGCTGCTCGCCTCGGCCCTGGCGCGACCGGCAGCATCGATGTTCGGCGAAGACGCATATGAATCGCTCGAGTTGAAAGCGGCGGCGATGTTCTCCTCGCTCGCACAGAACCACGCGCTCTTCGACGGGAACAAGCGTTTCTCCTGGATCATGACGGCGACCTTCCTCGCGATGAACAGATACAAGCTCACCATGGCGAACGACGAGGCCTTCGACTTCGTGCTCGCCGTCGCCCAGTCGAAGCTCGAGCTCGACGAGATCGCGGCGGTCATCGCCGCGCACGTGACGCCCACCCCGTGAACCGGCGCCCGAGCCGACCGGATCCGCGAGTCTCGGCGATCCCTGTATATCTCGACGGGCCGCGCGTGCACCGCGAGTAGACTGGAGACTCGCGCGCCGCCGCTTCGCGGTGCGGGCGCGCACCGTCCCAAGATCCCCGCTTGCACCTTGGAGTGAAACAGAAACATGGCTGAGCAGTCCCGCCTCGATAAGGTCATCGCCCTCGCCCGCCACCGCGGCTTCGTCTTCCAGGCCGGTGAGATCTACGGCGGCTCCCGCTCCGCCTGGGATTACGGCCCCCTCGGCACCGCGCTGAAGGAGAACATCAAGCGCCAGTGGTGGAAGGCGATGGTGCAGAAGCGCGACGACGTCGTCGGCATCGACTCGAGCGTCATCCTGCCGAAGCAGGTGTGGGAGGCCTCGGGCCACGTCGAGGTCTTCAGCGACCCGCTCGTCGAGTGCCTCAGCTGCCACAAGCGCCAGCGCGAAGACCACCTCATCGAGGCGTTCGAGGAGAAGAAGGGCCGCGCCCCCGAGGGCGGCCTCGCCGAGATCGTCTGCACCAACTGCGGCACTCGCGGCCAGTGGACCGAGCCCCGCGCCTTCTCGGGCCTGCTCAAGACCTTCCTCGGCCCCGTCGACGACGAGGCCGGCCTGCACTACCTGCGCCCCGAGACGGCGCAGGGCATCTTCGTGAACTTCGCGAACGTGCTGCAGTCGGCGCGCATGAAGCCCCCGTTCGGCATCGGCCAGATCGGCAAGAGCTTCCGCAACGAGATCACTCCCGGCAACTTCATCTTCCGCACCCGCGAGTTCGAGCAGATGGAGATGGAGTTCTTCGTCGAGCCCGGCACCGACGAACAGTGGCAGGAGTACTGGATGCAGGAGCGCTGGAACTGGTACGTCGGGCTCGGCATCGACCCCGAGAACCTGCGCTTCTACGACCACCCGAAGGAGAAGCTGTCGCACTACTCGAAGCGCACCGCCGACATCGAGTACCGCTTCGGCTTCACCGGCAGCGAGTGGGGCGAGCTCGAGGGCATCGCGAACCGCACCGACTTCGACCTGTCGACGCATTCGAAGCACTCGGGCAAGGATCTGAGCTTCTTCGACCAGAACAAGGACGAGCGCTACACGCCGTACGTGATCGAGCCTGCCGCGGGCCTCACCCGCTCGCTCATGGCGTTCCTCGTCGACGCCTACCGCGAGGAGGAGGTGCCGAACGCGAAGGGCGGCACCGACAAGCGCACCGTGCTCGGTCTCGACGCCCGCCTGGCCCCCGTCAAGGCCGCCGTGCTGCCGCTGAGCCGCAACGAGAAGCTGTCGCCGCTCGCCCGCGAACTCGCCGCCGACCTGCGCGACGACTGGAACATCGATTTCGACGACGCCGGCGCCATCGGCCGCCGCTACCGTCGACAGGACGAGATCGGCACCCCGTTCTGCATCACCGTCGACTTCGACTCGCTCGACGACGACGCGGTGACCGTGCGCGAACGCGACTCGATGCAGCAGGAGCGCGTGCCGGTCTCGGGCCTGCACGCCTACCTCGCCGAGCGGCTGCGCGGCTCCTAAGCGTCGCACGTACCGATGAGCGAACCGCAGACTCCGCCGCCCGGGTGGGCGTGGGCCCAGCAGGCCCCGCCCGCCGCGGTCATGCAGGTCGGCCCCGTCGAGACGGAGCCGCTCGAATACCATCGCCTGCTGCGCGGCGCCCCGCGCTACCGGTGGTGGAAGCCGCTCCTCGCGCTCATCATCGGCTTCTTCTACTTCCTCACCCTCTCGATCGTCGTCGGGCTCGTCGTGGGCATCCCGGCGATGATGATGTCGGGCGTCGACCTCTCCGACCCGGCCGCTCTCCAGGACTTCATCGCGGGCCTGGCGCTGCCCGATACGCAGAACCCGGCGTCGATCCTGCTGGGCCTCGGGTCGGTGGCGGTGATGCTCCCGGCGACGATGCTCGCGATGATGAGCGTCGGGCTGAAGCCGTGGACCCGCATCTGGTCGGTCGCGCTGCGCATCCGCTGGCGCTGGATCGGCCGCACGGTGCTGCCCGCCGTCATCGCGCTGTTCGTGATGAACGGGCTCGGCATCATGCTCGAGCTCGTGCTGACGGGCTTCGGCGGGGAGGCGCCTGCCGAAGCGCCGGCCGGCGCGTACGACCCGAGTCTCGCGCTCTGGTCGATGCTGTTCGTGCTGCTGCTCGTGCCGATCCAGTCCACGGCCGAAGAGGTCGTCTTCCGCGGGGCGTTCATGCAGTCGCTCGGCGCCTGGCTCGGCGGTGCGCGCGGCCAGGGATCGTTCGCGCGCTTCGCGCGCGGGCCGTGGATCCCGGTGATCGTGCCGGCGCTGCTCTTCGGCTTCGCGCACATCTACGACATCTGGGGATGGCTGTCGGTGGTGGCCCTGGCGATCGTCGCGGGTTGGCTCGCCTGGCGCACGGGCGGGCTCGAGGCCGCGATCACCCTGCACGTGGTGAACAACCTCGTGGCGTTCGGGCTCATGGCGACGGGGGTCGCCGGGCCGACCGGTCAGACCGAGAGCACCGGCGGGCCGGGCGCCGCGGCGGGTTCGATCATCGGGCTGCTGCTCTTCGCCTGGTGGGTCGACCGCGATTTCAGGCGCAACGACGGCCGCCGCTCGCGCATCGACCGTATCGAAGCGCCGATGACCGTCACCGCGGGGGAACGCGCAGATGGTTGAGGTCCGCATCCACGGCGATAGCCTGAGCGCATGCGCCGTCGCCTTCGAGCTGGCCGAAGTCGGCCTCGACGTGCGCGTGCTGCTGCCGGCCGCGGGCGCCGCGGGCAGCGGGCACTGGCCCGACGGGCCCGTCGCCGACGCCGACGGCGCGATCGCGACGCTGCTCGACCGCATCGCAGCCCCGATCTCGGCGGGCGGCACCGAACTGCACGGGGTGCGCCCCGTGCAGGTGCCTCCCGGCCCCGTATTCATGCGGGATGCGCGCGGGGCCTGGTCGCGCGTGCCCGAGCCCGCCGTGCTGGGCATCCCCGCCGTGCCGGTCTCCGCCGACTCCCTCGCCTTCCTCCCGACCGGCGCCGCGTTCCGCGCCTACCTCGACCGGGTGAAGCCGCTGCTGACCGTCGGCAAGACCCACGAGCTCGGCAAGCTGGTGCGCAGCCGCTTCGGCGACGGTCTCTTCGAGCGCCTCGTCGCACCGCTGGTGCGCGAGCGCTTCGGCACCGTCGATGTGGAAGTCGCGATCGCGGCCCCGGGTCTCAACGAGACGTTCTCGCGGGCGGGCTCGCTCTCGGCCGCCGTGCTCGCGTACTCCGAGCGCCACGCGCGCCAGGAGACCCGTGTGGCCCCGGCCGACGGCTGGCAGGCCGCGCGCGAGCTCATCATGGAGCGGCTCGGCCACTACGGCGTCGAGTTCGCGCCCTCCGCAGAGGCGGCCGAAGACGTCGTCGTGGTCGATGCCGGGCTCGACGCGCTCTCGAGCGCTGCGAACGGTGCGGAGGCCGGGATGCCCCCCGAGATCGTCGAAGCCCTGCACGCGCTCCGACCCCGCCGACTGCGGGCGCGAGCGCGGGCGCTCGTCGCGCAGGCGGGCGGGGTGGATCGCGGCTTCGCCGGAGTGCTCGACGAACCGGGCGCCGAGGCCGTGCTCGAGGTCGACGCGCCGAACGGCGATCTCTGGTCGGTGCGGGTCGCGGCAGCAGGCGATGGAGCGCTCGAGGCACGGCTCGCGGGCCCGGCGACGTCGGAGCCCGGCGACGCGCTCGCCGACGCGCGGGCCGCGCTTGCGGCGTCGGGTCTCGTCGCGGAGGCGCAGCTCGTGGCCGAGGTGCGCGCCGCGCCATTCGTATCGCTGGCCGAGCGGGACACTGCTCGGGCCCTGCTGGGCGCCGAGCGGCGGGCGAACGGCGAGCTGCTCGTCGTCGGCGAAGCGCTGCACGGCGGCGACCTCGCTGCCGCCGTGGCCGATGCCGTCGCCGAGGCGATCGCGCTGCGGCGCAGATTGCTCGGCATCTCCGAATGAGGCGCCGGCCTGCGGGCGCCGCGGGCGGGCGAGTAGGGTAGTCGCAAGAACGAACATCGCCATCGGCGAGGAGGTTTCATGAAGGGCAAAGTCGCATTCGTGCTCGGAGCGGCCGTCGGGTACGTGCTCGGCACGCGCGCGGGGCGCGAACGCTACGAGCAGATCAAGCGCGGTGCCAAGGCGGTCTGGGGCACGCCTCCGGTGCAGCGCGGCGTCGCCGCGGTGCGCGGCGCGGCGCAGACCCGCATCGACCAGGTGAAGGGCGCGGCCCTGCAGGCCGGCAAGAACCTCATCGGCGGCGGCCGCACCGGCAACGGCGCGACGGGCGGAGACGGCGCTGCGAGCGGAGCGGGGCCCGCGAACCCGGGCGGTGGCCTGTGAGTCGCAAGAAGGATCAGGCCGGCACCTTCGAACTGCTGGCCCGGCTGCCGCAGCAGATCGTCACGCTCGCGAAGGTCGAGTACGAGAACGCCAAGCGCGAGATCCTGGTGAAGGCCAAGAAGGCCGGCATCGGGGCCGGCGCGATCGTGATCGCGCTGTTCTTCGTCTTCTTCATGCTTGAAGCGCTCGTCATCGCCGCCATCGCGGCGCTCGCGCTCGTCTGGCCGTGGTGGCTCGCGGCCCTCGTCGTCGCGCTCGGGCTGCTGCTGCTCGCCGCCGCCTCGATCCTGGTCGGGGTGTACTTCATCAAGCGCGGCAACCCGGTACCCGA
This sequence comes from Leucobacter sp. GX0328, assembly GCF_053567315.1. NCBI lineage: Bacteria > Bacillati > Actinomycetota > Actinomycetes > Micrococcales > Microbacteriaceae > Leucobacter > Leucobacter sp. GX0328. The sequence goes on along the minus strand of NZ_JBSGPC010000001.1, from coordinate 867,032 downwards.
GGACACGCTCGATCGGGTCGGCGATGACATCTCCGCGATCAGCGATGTGCGCATCAACGCGGATACGTCGGCATCACGGCTGCCGCACCCGGGCGGAGAGGGGAACTGGCGATGACCGCGGAGGAGAAGCAGCGGGGGATCGCGCAGGCAGCGCAGGCCCGCGCCGAGCTTTACGACACGCTCGGGCAGCTCGAGGATCGTCTGAACTACGCGCAGCGCATCGACGACGCCATCGCGGACACCCGCCGCGGCATCGCCCGCAGCAGGCGCGAGAAGCCGCTCGCCTTCGCCGCGGGTGCGGTCGGCGCCGCCGCAGCGGTCGGCCTCGTCGTCTGGGGAGTCGCGACGGCGGTCATGAGGCGCCTGTGACGGGCCGCCTCGCGGGTCACAGTTCAGCCACGTTCCGGCCGCGACGGGCTCTGGTTTTGCGTCGACGCGCAAGCAGGGTAAGAATAGGTGGAGCCGGGTAGGAACCCGGATCTTCGTGGTTTCCGAAACATGCAGATGCATCGGGGGTTGCAAGTGTTCGAGTATCGAGTGAGTGGGGTATATGTCCGCTGAGTCGAAGCCGCTCTGCGGCTTGCGTGTGCTCGTACCGCGCGGCGGCACGTGGGGCGACCTCGTGTCCAAGGCTCTGCGCGACAAGGGAGCGCAGACGGTCATCGCCCCCCTGGTCGACTTCGCTCACACGAGCGAGGAGGACAAGCTCGTCCACGCCCTCAAGGATCTCGAGGAGGGGCGGTTCGACTGGCTGACCGCCACGAGCTCCACGGTCGCCGATGTGCTGCAGCACCACAACGCGGTCATCCACTCCGACACGAAGGTCGCGCTCGTCGGCGAGGCCACGGCGCTCGCCTTCCGCGATGCCGGCTACAAGATCACCCGCACCCCCGAGGGCGACGAGAACACGACGCACGCCCTGCTCGAGCAGTGGAGCGAGATCGATTCGGGCGAGGTGCTGCGCGTGCTGACGCTGCGCTCGGACGTGGCGACGCCGGTGCTCACGACCGGGCTGATCGATCGCGGCCACGACGTGACCCCGGTGCTCGCGTTCCGCACCGTGGGCGTGCCCGCCTCGGTGCACATCCGCGAGGACGTCGAATCGGGCCGCATCAACGCGGTGCTGGTCGCCTCGCCGAAGATCGCGCACGAGGTCGCCGAGCAGTTCCCGACGCTCCCCGAGAGCACGCTGATCTTCTGCGTCGGCGTGAACGCCCGCAAAACGGCCCTCGAACTCGGGCTGCCCCTCGAAGCCGACGACCCGGCCCACCGCCTCTACGACCTCAAGCGCTCGCTGATCGAGACCGTCGAGGCGGTCATCGATCAGAGCGACACGCTCGACTAGGCGGGAAACGCGCATGGCCCGCATCGAGGTGCACGAGGATCGCGTGATCATCCGGCTCACGGCGTCGGAGCAGCTCCTCGCGCTGCGCCGCAAGGACGTCGTGCTCGACCGCGCCGCGATCGCGTCGGCGATCATCACCGACGACCCGCGCATCTGGATCCGCGGCGTGCGCGCTCCGGGCGCCCGCGTGCCCGGAGGCCTCGCGATCGGTACGTGGCGCGGCTCGGCCGGCCGCGATTTCATCGCAGTGCGCGCGGGCCGCGACGCCGTCGTGCTCGATTTCGAGGATGCGCCGCGGCGCGAGGGCTTCGACGACTTCTCGCGCGTCGTCATCTCGACTTCGCACGCGGCCGAGCTCGTGCGCGCGCTGCGCATCGACGGCGACGGGGCCGCGGTCTACAGCGATTGAACCGCGGCCGCGGGCCTCAGTCGCGCACGAGGAGGAGATCCTCGACCACGATGCGCTCGCGGGGAGCGGTCTCGCGCTCGCGCAGCTTCTCGGGGAGCTGGTCTAGCGACCCCATCGTGCCGATCGCGGTGATCGAGATCGGCTTCAGGCGCTCGTCGAGGCCGAAGTCCGCGATGATGCGCTCGCGCTCGAACCCGCCCATCTGGTGGGTGAAGTAGCCCTCGCTGTGCGCCTGCACGCTGAAGTGCGCGACCGCCTGGCCGAGGTCGTACTCCGCCCAGGTGCGTGGGTTGCCCTCCGGGTCGACGACCTCGGCGATGTTCACGACGAGCGCGGCGGCCGAACCGGCCCACGCCTGGTTGAAGCCCATCAGCGCGCTCTCGATCTTCGCGAAGCTCTCGCTGCCGCGGCGGGCGAGGATGAATCGCCAGGGCTGAGTGTTGTTCGCGCTCGGGGCCCAGCGCGCCGCCTCGAAGATGCTGCGCAGCGCGTTCTCGCGGAACGTGTGGTCGGTGTCGAAGGCGCGGGGGCTCCAACGCTCGGCGAGCGCATCGATGACGGGGGCGCTGGTCTGGGCTGCGCGGGGGTTCATTCGTTCTCCTCGAGAAAATTCTGCGGCGGTGCGTCGTGCACGGCCGCAGAGTCCAACGCGGCCCGTCACCACGCTATTCCCGTGCGCGGCATCCGGTGCGCCCCGCCGTAAGTCAGCGTAATAGCCACGCGATGACGGCGATCACCGGCAATGATGCGAAGGTCGTCAGGAAGACGGTGTCGCGCACCATGGTCTCGGCCCTGCGATAGGTCGCAGCGTAGTTGTAAATGTTCTGCGCGGTGGGCAGCGCGGCGATGATGGTGGCCGCGAACACCTCGTGCTCCGAGATGCCGAACGACCGGGCGAGCATCCAGGCGAGGGCGGGCATGACGAGCAGCTTGAGCGTCGACGCCGTGAAGACGGCCGCGCGCCCGGTGCCGGGCTGCAGCGTGCGCTGGCCGTGCAGCGAGGCGCCGAAGCTCAGCAGGATCATGGGGATCGACGCCGCGCCGAGCAGATCGATCGGGCCCATGGCGATCTCGGGCACGTCGAAGCCGGCCAGGGCGACGCCGAGCCCGAGCAGCGACGCGATGATGATCGGGTTCGAGAACGTGCGGCCGAGCGCGAACCAGAGCCCTCGCGAGCCGCCCCGGCTGCCCTCGAGGATCGTGATGATCACCGGCGAGAACACGATGAGCTGCACCAGGATCAGCGGCGCGACGTACGCGGCGTCCCCGAGGATGTACATCGCGACCGGCAGCCCGAGGTTGTTCGAGTTGACGTAGCCGGATGTCGCGGCGCCGAGCGTCGTCTCCGCGGCCGTGCGCGGGAACCGTAGCCGGGAGGCGACGAGGTAGAGCGCCGCGCAGACGACCGCGGCGCAGGTCGTCACGACGATCACGGGGGAGAAGCTGACCGATGGCTCGCTGCGCGCGAGCACGGCGAACAGCAGTGCCGGGGTCGCGACGAAGAAGGCGACGTCGTTCAGCACGCGCCGCTGCTCGCCGACCACGACGCCGACGCGCGCCGCTATGTACCCCGCGGCGATCACTCCGAGGATCAGCGCGAAGCCCTGCAGCACCCCGAGCATCGCTCAGCCCTCGCCCTGCGCGACGGCGAGGTCGAGCGTCGACGCGACGGCGAATGCCGCCGACGCCTCCTCGGCGATGATGCGCGAGAGCGCGTCGAGCACCGGCGAGCGCAGATTCCAGCGCTGCCAGTACAGGGGGATCGAGACCTGGGCGTTCCGGTCGAGCAGCGTGAGACGGCCGCTCGCGATGAGGTCGCGGCACTGCAGCGCGGGCAGCATCCCCCAGCCCATGCCGAGCTCGACCGCTGCCGCGAACTCGGCGGAGGAGGGGATGAAGTGCCGCGGCGGGTCGATGCGCGCCCGCGTGCGGCGCCGGATGAAGCGCTGCTGGAACATGTCGTGCCGGTCGAACTCGAGCAGCGGCGCGGCCGCGAGGGCGTCCGCCGTGAGCCCGTGCGGGAAATGGGTCGCGGCGAAATCTGCCGATGCGACGGCGTAGTAGCGGTCCGATCCGAGCCGCGTCGATGTGCAGCCGGGCACCGCCTCGGCGGTCGCTGTGAGCGCCGCCATCGCCTCGCCGCTGCGCAGCCGCGCCGTCGAGACGGTCTCGTCGGCGCGCATGACCTCGAACCGGGCCCCCGTCTCGCGCGCCGCACGAGCGAGGGCGGGCACGAACCAGGTGGCGAGCGAATCGGCGTTCACGACGAGCGGGATCAGCGATCCGCCAGTCGACCCGGCCCCGAGCTCCTCCGCGAGGTCGTCGGCGACGCGGGCGAGCTGCCGCGCTGCGCGCAGTACGGCGGCGCCAGCTTCCGTGACCTCGACGGGGCGCGTGCGCTTGAGCAGCACCGAGCCGACGCGCTGCTCGAGCGCGCGCACGCGCTGGCTCACCGCCGACGGGGTGACGTGGAGACGGCGGGCGGCGCCCTCGAAGCTGCCCTCCTCGATGATCGCGGCGAACGTCGGCAGGTGTTCGACCGGTAGCCCCATGCGATCTCCTTCTGAAGTATCTCTTATGCTACTTCAGAATCTGTAGTGGCTCTCAAGTAGCACCGGGGCCCCGCGAGGCCGTAACGTCGTTCTCGTGATCCTCCCCATTCTCATCGGCCTCGGCAGCGGGCTGTCCCTCATCATGGCGATCGGCGCGCAGAACGCCTTCGTGCTGCGCCAGGGCATCCGTCGTGAGTACGTGCTCCCGGTCGTGCTGATCTGCGGCCTCACCGATGCGCTGCTCGAGACCCTCGGCGTCGCCGGCATCGGCTTCGTCGTGCAGCGCGCGCCGATCCTCCTCGAGGTCGTGCGCTGGGGCGGCGTCGCCTTCCTGCTCTGGTACGCGTTCACGGCCGCTCGGCGCGCCATGCGGCCCGAAGCGCTGATCGCCGGCACGGGCTCCGCCGGTTCGCTGAAGAAGACCGTGCTCGCCTGCCTCGCCATCACCTGGCTCAACCCGCACGTGTACCTCGACACGATGGTGCTGATGGGGTCGATCGGCAACGCGCAGGGCGACCCCGCGCGCTGGTGGTTCGTGCTCGGCGGCGCGTTCGCCAGCATCGCCTGGTTCTTCGTGCTCGGCTACGGTGCCAGACTGCTCACGCGCTTCTTCGCGACGCCGCGGTCGTGGCAGGTGCTCGACTGGGTGGTGGCGGTCGTCATGCTCGTCATCGCCGCCCGCCTCGCCCTCGGCGGCGTCGGCGGTTGACAAGGAGGTACTGCCCTGAAACGGCGGTCGTCGAGTACACTCCGAACATGGACTTCAACGCAGATGACCGCAGATTCTTGGACCTCGCAATCGAACAGGCGCAGATCGGATGGGAGGAGGGGGGCGTGCCGATCGGGGCGGCGCTCGTCCGGTTCGGTGCGAACGGCCCCGAAGTCGTAGCGGTCGGCCGGAATCGCCGCGTGCAGATGGACAGCGCGACTCGGCACGGCGAGACCGATTGCCTCGAGACTGCGGGGCGGTTGCCGGCCAGCGTCTACCGCGAGTGCACACTGTATACGACGCTATCGCCGTGCACCATGTGTGCGGGCACCGCTATCCTCTACGAGATTCCACGTATCGTCATCGGCGAGAACCGCAGCTTCGAGGTGTCGGAGGAATGGTTGGCATCGAACGGCGTCGAACTCGTCGTCGCAGACGACGAGGAGTGCCTCGACCTCATGAACCGCATGATGACCGAGCGCCCCGAGATCTGGGCAGAGGACATCGGCGTCGACACCGACGATCTCGGCACCGCCGCGGCAGGGGTCAAGCGGTGACCGACCCCGCCGCTGCGTTCGAGGCAGAACGCAAGAGCCGGTCGAGCGAGCCCGTCGTCGACCCCGACTACCCGGTGACGCCGGTGCCGTCGCACGCGAAGAAGTCGTTCTTCTCGCTCATGGTGGTGCTGCTCGGCTTCACCATCTTCACGCCGACGATGCTCGCCGGCGCGCAGCTCGGCGGAGAGTTCGGTCTCAACGAGCTGATGGTCATCATCGCCGTGGGCTCCGTGATCCTCGGCGGCTACGTCGCCCTGATCGGCTGGATCGGAGCCAAGACCGGCCTGACCACCGTCGTGATGGCGCGCTTCACCCTCGGCGATCGCGGTTCGAAGCTCGCGTCGCTGCTGCTCGGCGGCACGCAGATCGGCTGGTACGGCGTCGTCATCGGCGAGATCGGCACGCTCACGGCCGCGGCGTTCGGATGGGAGTCGTTCGCCGCGAAGGCCGCGGTCATGATCATAACGAGCGCGCTCATGTGCGCGACCGCGTGCTACGGCTACCACGGCATGTACTGGGTGTCGCTGATCTCGACCCCGCTCATCCTGATCCTCGCATTCTGGGTCATGTTCCGTGCCTTCTCGCACGGCGGCGGCTGGGGCGCGATCGCCGAGCTCGACCCGAACGGCACCATGAGCATCGCGACGGGCATCACGATCGTCGTCGGCACGTTCATCTCGGCCGGCTCGCAGGCGCCGAACTGGACCCGCTTCGCGAAGACCGGCACGCAGGCCGTGATCGCCTGCCTCGTCGGCTTCCTCATCGGCAACGCGCTCATGATCTTCTTCGGCGCGATCGGCTCGATCACCTTCGGCGTAAGCGACTTCGTGCAGGTGCTCTTCCAGCTCGGCATGGTCGGCTGGGGCCTGTTCCTGCTCTTCGGCAACCTCTGGAAGTCGAACGCCGATACCGCGTACGCGTTCGGCGTCGCGGGCGCCGAGATGTTCGAGAAGCCGACGAAGATCCCGTTCGTCATCGGCGGCTCGATCATCGGCACCGTGCTCGCGCTCATCGGCATCGCCGACTACCTGCCGCAGTACCTCGGCCTGCTCGGCACCTTCATCCCGCCGCTCGGCGGCGTCATCATCGGCGACTACTTCGCGCGCTGGCGCCGCACGCAGATGCCCATCGACGAGCCGCTGCCGCACTTCAACTGGGCGAACCTCGCGATCTACGTCGTCGCGTGCGTGCTCGCCTGGTTCGCGGGGGCCTTCGAAATTGGCATCCCGCCCGTCATCGGCGTGCTGTCGGCCGGAGTGCTCGCCGTCGTGTGCGCCCGGCTGAGCCCCCGCCGCGCATCGGCGTAGCGGCGCAGGCGACACACGCAGAAGAAGGGGTGGGCCGGGAATTCCCGGCCCACCCCTTCTGCTTCCGCAGATGACTACTTGATCATCGGGATGTTGAAGATGAACGGCGGCTTCTGGCCCGTGCGGTAGGCCTCGCCGGCCTTCGCTGCGGCCATGATGTGGAAGACGAACAGCACGATGCCGCCGAGAACGGCGACGACCCACCCGATGTACGGGATGATGCCGACGAGGCCCACGATCACGCGCAGCAGCGCGAAGTTCAGATTGTCGCGGTGGAAGGCGTACGCCTGCTGGTTGCCCTTGTCCTTCTCGATGAGGAAGAAGATCAGCGCCGGGATCCAGGTGAAGAACACCGACAGCCAGTAGTTCAGCGTGATGGTGCTGACAGGGTCCGAGGCGGGAGCCTGCTGGTAGCCGCCCGCGGGCTGCGAGTAGCCCTGCTGGGGCGGAGCCTGGTAGCCCTGCTGCGGCGGGGCCTGATAACCGGGTGCGGGCGGAGCCTGCGGGCCGCTGTCGGCCGGGGCCGCAGGAGCGGCCGGTGGCACGGGGGCTGCGGGCGCGGGCGGTTCTGCGCCGTCGGCGGAGCCGGGCAGGTGGGGGTCTTCCGGCGGCAGAGTCGTCATGTTGGCCTCCTTGATCGTGGGACGGTCGTACCCATGACGTTACTGCACTGCGCGATATCGCGAAAGGCAGCGCGGCCCGGGCCGGCGCCGCGACCGGCTCAGAAGACGTCGGGGCTCGGCGCCGAGGAGTGCTGGATGTGCACGTCGGCGTGGCGGTCGAACCGGTAGCCGACGCCGCGCACCGTGCGCACGATGTCCTGGTACTGGGCGAGCTTCACGCGCAGGCGGCGCACGTGCACATCGATGGTGCGCTCGTTCGGCACCTCTTCGAGGGGCGCGTCGGCCCAGAGCCCGGCGACCAGCTGGTCGCGGCTCACGGTCTGCCCCTCGCGCAGCACGAGGAACTGCAGCAGCTCGAACTCGCGGAAGGTGAGCGCGGCGGGCACGTTGTCGAGCAGTACGCGCTTGCGCGACAGGTCGAGGGTGACGCCGCTCGCGGCGCGATCCTGCGACTCGGCCTCGTTCTGCTTCTGGCGGGCCTGCGCGGCGGGGTCGCCGAGCGCGAGGCGCACGACCTCGACGTCGCGGCCGCCGGTGCCCTCCGGCGCGAGGGCGACGGCGGCGTAGGTCTCGGCAGCGGGGGCGAGCTGGGCGACGAGCTGCTTCAACTGGCTGACGATCGCGCCGAGCTTCGGGTCGCCCTCGGCGATCTTCTCGTCGGCGAGGCCCACGTAGAGGGCGAAGCCGCGCACCTCGGTGCCCTCGGGCACGTGGCGCTCGGAGGTCGGACGCGCGGGTGCCGCGGCGGTGAGGTCGGGTCGTGCTGCCTGGATGGTGGTGGCGTTCATGATGATGCTTCCTTGCAAATGCTGTCGGTGCGGGCCGGCCGCGGAACGGGCCGGCGTTGCGTGCAAGCTCTGCGGGCCGGTGCGGCGGTTCGCTTGCGGTGGATGCCCGTGACGGGCGCGTGGCTCGGATCGAACCCGATGGTTCGATGCAACGCGCGCAGAATTCGAGTTCTGCAGTCAGTGCGCGCTGCGCATGAGCATTCGACAGCACATCACCTCGCGACCGGCCATCATCATGCCGGTCGTCCCAAAGTTCACCTCGAAGGCGGACTGGGTGCGGGTGTTCTCATGCATAACGCCAAGTTAAGCAAAACATTGCGCAGTGTGTCAAGGTCGGAATATTCCGACGGGACCCCCGCCGCGTCACACGGCGTCACACTGCGGTGCGCGGCACGACGCGGGCGGGTCGGCTCAGTGGTCGATGGTGCCGTAGAGGCGGTCGCCGGCGTCGCCGAGACCCGGAACGATGTAGGCGTTCTCGTCGAGACCCTCGTCGAGCGCGCCGAGTACCAGCGTCATATTGCGGTCGCCCACGGCCTCGCGGATCGCCTCGACGCCCTCGGGCGTGCCGAGGATGCAGATGGCGGTGACGTCGTCGGCGCCGCGCGAGAAGAGGAAGTCGATGGCGGCGGCGAGCGAACCGCCGGTCGCGAGCATCGGGTCGAGCACGAAGCACTGGCGGCCCGAGAGCGAGTCGGGCAGGCGCTCGGCGTAGGTCGTCGGCTCGTGCGTCTCCTCATCGCGGATCATGCCGAGGAACCCGACCTCGGCGGTCGGCACGAGCTTCACCATGCCCTCGAGCATGCCGAGGCCGGCGCGGATGATCGGCACGATGAGGGGCAGCGGCTCGGTGAGGCGCACGCCCGTCGTCGGCGAGACGGGGGTCTCGATCTCGATCGGCTCGACGCGCACCTCGCGGGTCGCCTCGTAGGCGAGCAGCGTCATCAGCTCCTCGACGAGCAGTCGGAAGGTCGGCTGCGGCGTGTTCTTATCGCGCAGCACCGTCAGCTTGTGGGTGATGAGGGGGTGGTCCGCTACGAAAAGGCGCATGGAACTATCATATTGGCGTGTCGACGATCCCTCCATCCTCAGCCGAAGAAGCCGCGATGGGGCGCGCCCTCGACGAGGCGCGGCGAGCGGCGGCGAGCGGCGAGATCCCGGTCGGGGCGATCGTGCTCGGCCCGGGCGGCGAGCTGATCGGTACCGGGCGCAACGCGCGCGAGGCCGACAGGGATCCCACGGCCCACGCCGAGGTCGTCGCCATCAGGCGGGCCGCGGCGTCGCTCGGAGACCGCGTGCTCGACGGCTGCACGCTCGTCGTGACGCTCGAGCCGTGCGTCATGTGCGCGGGCGTCATCCTCGCGGCCCGCGTGCCGCGCATCGTGTTCGGCGCGTGGGATGAGAAGGCGGGCGCCGTCGGCAGCGTCTACGATCTGCTGCGCGACGGCCGGCTGCCGCACCCGGTGCCCGAGGTCGTGACCGGGGTGCGGCAGGCGGAGTGCGCCGAGCTGCTGCGCGAGTTCTTCGCCGAGCGCCGCTGAACCCCGTCCCTGCGGACAGCCGGGGCGGGCGCGGGTCAGCGCGGGGCGACGGTGACCGGCTCGCCCGCGAACGACACCTCGACGCGGTCGCCCGCGGCGAACGCCGCCTCCGTGCCGTGCTGGGCCGCGAGGCTGACGCCGTCGTCGAACTGCACGACGGTGCGGCGGATCGCGCCGAGGAAGCCGCTCGAGACGACGGTCGCGATGAGCGCCCCGGAGGCCGACCCCGAGGCGGCGACGAGCCGCACGTGCTCGGGCCGCACGTAGGCGGTGACGGTCGATCCCTGGAGAGACCCCTGCGCGGCATCGCCCGCGATGACCGGCAGCGCTGCGCCGCGCACGATCACCCGATCGCCCGAGGCCTCGCCCTCGAGATGGTTCGAGAGGCCCACGAAGTCGGCGACGAAGGGCGTCGCCGGGCGGCGGTAGAGCTCCTCGGGGGTGCCGAGCTGCGCGATACGGCCGCTCTCCATGACGGCGACGCGGTCGGAGACGGCGAGCGCCTCCTCCTGATCGTGCGTGACGAACACGGTCGTGATGCCGAGCTCGGTCTGGATGGCGCGGATCTGGTCGCGCAGGCGCACGCGCACCTTCGCGTCGAGCGCGGAGAGCGGCTCGTCGAGCAGCAGGGCGCGCGGTCGGGTGACGAGGGCGCGGGCGAGGGCGACGCGCTGCTGCTGGCCGCCCGACAGTTCGTGCGGGAAGCGCTCGGAGAGGTGGCCGAGGCCCACGATCTCGAGCATCTCGGCGCTGCGCGAGGTGCGCTCGGCCTTCGGCACGCGCCGCATGCCGAGCCCGAACTCGACGTTGCGCGCGACCGTGAGGTGCGGGAACAGCGAGTACTGCTGGAAGACCATGCCGATGTCGCGGCGGTTCACGGGCACCTCGGTGACATCCGCATCGCCGATGAGCACGCGGCCGCTCGAGACGGTCTCGAGCCCCGCGATGCAGCGCAGCGCGGTCGTCTTGCCGCAGCCCGAGGGGCCGAGCAGGCAGATCAGCTCGCCGGGCGCGAGCGAGAGGTCGAGGTCGTGCAGCACGGTGGTCGCGCCGTAGGCCTTCGTGACGCCCTCGAGGCGGACCGATGAACCGGTGGCAGTGGAAACGGGTGACACGTCAGGACTCCTTGCGAGGGGTGAGCCGGCGCCCGCGCGAGCGCCGGCGCTTCGGGGCGCCTCCGGTGGCGCTCACCGCGAGCAGTACCAGGAACGCTCCGATGAGCGAGAGCAGAGAAACGATGACCGCGACGAACGGGTCGGATTTGGAGATCTGCAGCAGGGCGACCTGCAGCGTCGTCCGGTTGAGCAGCGACGAGACGGTGAACTCGCCGAGCACGATCGCGATGGTGAGCAGCGACGCCGCGAGCAGGCCGCGGCGCACGCCGGGAGCGATGACGCGCACGAGCACGGTGCCCCATCCGGCGCCGAGCGAGCGGGCCGCCTCGGCACGGGTGCGCGCGTCCATGCCCTGCAGGTCGGCGACGATCGCGCGGTACGCGAACGGCAGCACCAGCACGCCGTAGGCGAGGCTGAGCATCCAGATGCCCGAGCCGATCGTCTGGCCGATCGCCCGGTAGATCGGGGCGAAGCCGACGACGAGCACGATCGCGGGGATGGCGATCGGCAGCACGGTCAGCAGGTCGAGTGCGCGTTCGAGCTTCGGGAACCGCAGATGCACGAGCACGATCGTCGGGAAGAAGAGCAGCAGCACGATGACGAGCGAGAGGCCCGCCAGCACGAACGAGTTGCCGATGCCCTGGAAGAGGATGCGGTACTTGCGCGCGTTCTCGGGGTCGAAGAGCGCGAGCCAGTGCTCGGCGCCGTAGCCGCCCGCGACCTGGCGCAGCGTGAACTCGAGCATCGCGAGCAGCGGGATCACGAAGACCAGGCCGATGGCGCAGATCACCGTGGTGGCGACGGCCTTCGACGGCCGGCCGGGCACCCGCGCGCTCATCGCTGCCACCTCGCCGACCGTGCCATGAGACGCCCGTACACGAGCATCACGACGGTCATGACGATGATCATACCGAGCGCGAGCACGCCCGCCGTGCTGGCATCGCTGCCTCCGGTCTCGCCGATGAGCGCCGCACGGATCTGCAGCGGCACGATCTGCGAGCCCTGGCTGATGAGCGCTGCCGCGGTCGCGTACGACGAGAACGCGTTGGCGAAGAGCAGCAGCAGCGACCCGAGGAACGCAGGGGCGAGCACGGGCAGTCCGACGCGGCCCCAGTACGCCGTGCTCGAACCGCCGAGGGTCGCCACGGCCTCGGCCCAGCCCGGCTTCAGAGCGCTGACGGCCGGGAGGAAGGTGATGACCATGAGCGGGATCTGGAAGTAGAGGTAGGGCAGGATCAGGCCGGGGAGCTGGTAGAGCCAGACGCCGCCCGCGAAGATATCGATGCCGAGGCCGTCGCGCAGCGTCACGGTGATGATGCCCTGGATGCCGATCGTCGCGATGAACGCGAAGGCGAGCATGACGCCGCCGAACTGGGCGAGTACCGAGCTCGCGGAGTCGACGATGCGCCGGGTCGCGCCCGACTCGGGGAGCGCGGCGAGAGCCCAGCAGAGCACGGCGCCGACGACGGCGCCGATGACCGCGGTGAGGGCGCTCACCCAGACGCTGGCCGTGAACGCCTCGAGCGTGGCGGGCGTGAACAGCGCGGCGAGCCCGCTGAGCGTGAATCCGTCGTCGCCGACGAATCCGCTGCCGACGGCGAGCACCGTCGGCACGAGGAGGAAGAGCAGCACGTAGATCGCGAACGGCGCGAGCCCGAGTGCCGGGAGGAATCGCTTCATGGTCTGACCCTACGCGTCGAGGCGGCCGCGGGGAGCCGGGGCCGCCTCGACGAACGAAGAGGGCTACTTGATGACGGAGGCCCAGCGCTCCGAGAGCAGCGCGTTCGCGGCGTCGGTCTGCGCCTGGTCGGGCGAGATCCAATCCTCGGCCGAGGTACCGAAGGTCGCGGCCTCGATGAGCTTCTCATCGGCGGCGCCGGCCTCCTTCAGGGCGTCGACGCGCACGGGCACGGCGTTCGCTTCGAGGAAGAGGCTCTGCGCCTCGTCCGAGAAGATCCACTCCTGCCACAGGCGAGCGGCGGCCGGGTTCGGCGCATCCTTGTTGATCGCCTCGTTGTAGAACGACACGTATGCGGGGCCGGGGAGCACGGTCGTCTTCCAGCTCGGCTTGTCGGCAGCGGCCGCGACGTTGTTGAACGACCAGTCGAAGACGGCCGGAGTCTCGCCCGAGGCGATGGTCGCCGGGGTCGGGTCGAGGGTGAGGAAGTTGCCGGCCTGGTTCAGTTCGCCGACGAAGTCGACGCCCGGGCCGAAGTCGTCGACGCCGCCGCCGTTCAGCGCCGAGATCCAGCCGACGGCCGCGAACGCCGCGCCGGCCTGGGTCGGGTCGCCGTTCAGCGCGACCGCGCCGCGGTAATCGGCGCCGAGCAGCGCCTCGAGGTCGGCGGGCTCGGAGAGCTTGTCGGAGTCGTAGCCGAGCGACATGATTCCCGAATAGTTGTTGACCCAGAGACCCGTGGCCTCCTTGTTCTCGTCGGGGATGTCGGCCCAGGTCTCGACCTGGTACGGCGCGAACTTGTCGGTGTTCTCGAGGGCGACCGCGGTGCCGAGGTCGAACACGTCGGGTGCGGTGTCCTGGCCCGCGAGGTTCTCGGCTGCCTGGATCTCCTCGGCGCTCGATGCGTCGGGCGAGGCGGAGTTGACCGTGATGTCGTATTTCTCCTCGAATGCGGAGATGATCGCGCCGTAGTTCGCCCAGTCCTCGGGGAGAGCGATGACATTCAACTGGCCCTCGGCCTCCGCCGCCTCGACGAGCCCCTCGAGACCGCCGAAGTCGGCGGCGCTCGTGGCGGTCGAGGCGTCGATGCCGGAGTCGGCGGCGCCCGAATCGCCGCCGCCCGAGCAGGCGGCGAGGCCGCCGCCGACGAGCAGAGCAGTGGCCGCCAGAGCGGTCGAACGCAGAATCACACGTGCTTTCACAGTGCTTCCTCACTTCGGAGAATGGAGCGCGCCGGGAAGGCCCCGTGCGCGCCTGTCTATACTCCTTCAGCGTATGGGCAAAGCATGGATCGCGTGGATCGAATGGGTAACGCTTCGGTAAACCATGCACTCGTGATGCGTGAGCGTTGCGAGTCGACTGAGCCTCAGTCGCTCGAGAGCATCACGATCGAACTGGTCGACGGCGTCTCGGCGTTCGGGTCGAGGTAGATGTCGGGCTCGATGTAGATGACGGATGCCGCGGGCACGGCATCCCGGATGCGCCGCTCGGCGAGGTTGACGATCGCCGAGACCTCGTTCATCATCGTCGTCGGAGCGATATCGACCTTCGCGCCGACCATGAACTCGTCCGGGCCGAGGTAGAGGGTCTTCATGTGGATGATGCGGCCGATGTCCTTCGAGTCGAGCAGCGCGGCCTCGATCTTCGCGACATCCTCTTCGCTCGCGCCCTCGCCGACGAGCAAGCTCTTCACCTCGCCGCCGACGATGACGGCCACGCACACGAGCAGCACGCCGATCGCGATGGTGCCGATGGCGTCGAAGACGCTGTTGCCGGTGATGACGGTGAGCCCGACGCCGCAGAGCGCGAGCACGAGGCCGACGAGCGCCGCGAGGTCCTCGAGCAGCACGACGGGCAGCTCGGGCGCCTTCGACCGGCGGATGAACTGCACCCAGGTCGAGCTGCCCTTGTGCGGGCGGCTCTCCTTGATCGCGGTGCGCAGCGAGAAGCTCTCGAGCGCGATCGCGATGACGAGCACCGCGAGGGGCAGCCACCAGTTCTCGAGCTCGTGCGGGTTGCGCAGCTTGTCGACGCCCTCGGCGATCGAGAAGACGCCGCCGATCGAGAACAGCACGATCGCGACGACGAAGGCGTAGACGTAGCGCACGCGGCCGTAGCCGAAGGGGTGCGACTTGTCGGCCGCCTGCTTCGCGCGCCGGCCGCCGAGCAGCAGGAGCAGCTGATTGCACGAGTCGGCGACCGAGTGCACGGCCTCCGCGAGCATCGACGACGAACCGGAGAGCGCCCACGCGATGAACTTGGTGATCGCGATGCCCATGTTGGCGAGAAACGCCGCGATGATCGCTTTGCTGCCGCCAGATGCGCTCATGACTCCAGTGCCTCCTCGTCGGGGCGGGATCCGTGCCCCGCCGTCACTCGCCCATTCTACGCGGGAGCGCATGCCGGGGCCTGAGGCACGGCGGGCCCCTTCGCGTGCCGCAGGCCGGTGAATCTAGACTGGGGGCCATGAACGATCAGCCAGCGCAGGCCGCACCCGCTCTTCCCCGCACCGCGATGCTCGGCGTCGGCTCGATGGGCGGGGCGATCCTCGCCGGCCTCCGCGGCCCCGACGCGCGCATCGAGCTGCCGATCGCGGTGACCACGAAGTCGGCCGCCAGCGCGGCCGCGTTCGCCGACTCCGATGACGTGATCGCGATCGCCTCCGAGCACGACGCCGACGCCAACCGGTCGGCCGTGCGCGGCGCGAAGCTCGTCGTGCTCGGCGTGAAGCCGTGGATGATCGCCGACGTCGTGCGCGAGATCGCCGACGCGCTCGAACCCGGCGCGATCGTCGTGAGCGTCGCCGCGGGCGTGCCGTCGACCGCGATCGAGGAGCTCGTGCCCGCCGGCATCGAGGTCGTGCGGGCCATGCCGAACACCCCGTCGCACCTCGGCCTCGGCGTCACCGGCATCGCCGCGGGGACGACGGCGTCGAGCGCCGCCCTCGAAACCGTGCGGGCGCTCTTCGAGACCGTCGGCACGGTGCTCGTCGTGCGCGAGGAGCAGATCAACGACATCGCGGCCGTGTCGGGCTCGGGCCCGGCGTACCTCTTCTACTACGCCGAGCAGATGATGGCCGCGGCCCTGCGCCTCGGCTTCGACGCCGAGCAGGCGCGCGTGCTCGTCGAGGGCACCCTGCGGGGTTCGGCCGAACTGCTCGCCGTCAGCGACGAGGGCCCGGAGCAGCTGCGCCGCAACGTCACGAGCCCGAAGGGCACCACCGAGCGGGCCATCGCCGTGCTCGAGGAGGCCGGCTGGGGCGATCTCTTCGATCGCGCGCTCGCCGCCAATGTGCAGCGGGCCGAAGAGATCAGCCGCGGCGAGTAGCCCGGCGCGCCTCAGCCGATCGCGGCGAAGCGCTCGACGTCGGCCGCGGCGCCCGACACGATGATGAGGTCGTGCGGCGAGATGACCGTGTCCTGCGTCGCGTGCGTGAACGGTTCTCCCGGCGTCTTCACGCCGACGACGGTGACGCGGTAGCGGGTGCGCACGCCGCTCTCCTTGAGCGCCCGGCCGCGGATCGAGCGCGGCGGGTACATCTTCGCGATCACGTAGTTGTTGTCGAACTGGATGAAGTCGAGCATCGACCCCGAGAGCAGGTGCGCGACGCGCTCGCCGGCTTCGCGCTCGGGGTAGATGACGTGGTTCACGCCGATGCGCTCGAGGATCTTGCCGTGCGAGAGCGAGATCGCCTTCGCCCAGATCTGCGGCACCCCGAGGTCCACGAGGTTCGCGGCGATCAGCACGCTCGACTCGATCGAGGCGCCGGTGGCGACCACGGCGATCTGGAACTCGTCGGCGCCGATCTGCTTGAGGGCTTCGATCGAGCGCGCATCGGCCTGCACCGCGTGCGTGACCCGGTCGGCCCATTTCTGCACGAGCGCGGCGTCGGTGTCGACGACGAGCACTTCGCGATCCTGCCGGTCGAGCTGACCTGCGGTCGAAGCGCCGAAGCGTCCGAGCCCGATGACGATGACGGGGGCATCATTGCGAATATCAACCAACGATCGGCCTTTCCTCGGGGTGCTTGTACAGTCGGGTGCGGCTGGTCGCGGCGACGGCCGCCGCCATGGTCACCGTGCCGACCCGGCCGAGCCACATGGTGGCGATGAGCGTGTATTTGCCGGCGTCGGGCAGCTCGGCCGACAGGCCGGTCGAGAGCCCGCAGGTGCCGAAGGCGGAGATCACCTCGAACAGCGCGACGTCCAGCGAGACCTTCGTGAGCTGCATGATGATGGTGCTCGAGATGAGCACGATCGTCGCGCCCCAGATGAGCACCGAGATCGCGAGGCGCAGCACCTCGTTCGGGATGCTGCGACCGAACGCCTGCATCTCCTGGTAGCCGCGGGCCTCGGCGTAGGCGGCGAGGAAGAGCACGGCGATGGTGGTCACCTTGATGCCGCCCGCGGTCGACGCCGAGCCGCCGCCGACGAACATGAGCATGTCCATGACGAGCATGGTCGAGCTGTTCATGTCGAGCGGGTCGATGATGCCGAGGCCGCCCGACCGGGTCATCACCGACATGTAGCCGGAGCTGAACAGCGTCTGCCCGAGGTTCTGCGAGCCGAAGGTGTCAGGATTGTTGAACTCGAGCAGGGCGATGAGCAGCCAGCCGAAGACGACGAAGATGAGCGTCGTGGTGAGCGTGAGCTTCGCGTGCAGCCCGAGCCGCTTGTGCGCCCGCCAGCCGCCGCCCGTGATGTAGCGGTAGAGCGCGAAGATGACGGGGAAGCCGATGCTCCCCAGGAAAACGCCGACGGCGAGCACGCTGAGCAGGTAGAAGTCGGTCGCGTACGGGTCGAGGCCGCCCGGCAGCGGCACGAAGCCGGTGTTCGTGAACGCCGACGCCGCGAGGTAGAACCCGTCCCACAGCGAGCGCAGCAAGCTGTAGCCGTCGAGCATGAGGCGCGGTGCGATGAGGATGGTCAGCGCGGCCTCGATGACGAGCACGCTGATGGCCACCGAGCCGAGCAGGCCGCCGATATCGCCGAGGCCGACGGCCTGGCTCTCGGAAGCGCCCTTCGACATGCGCAGGGGGTTCGTGTCGCCGGCGGCGAGCAGGCGCTGTCTGAGGCCGAGGCGGCGGGTGACGGTGAGACCGAGGATGCTTGCGAGCGTGAGCACGCCGATGCCGCCGATCTGCAGGCCGGCGAGGATGACGAGCTCGCCGAAGAGCGACCAGTGCGCCGCCATGTCGACTGTCGAGAGGCCGGTCACGCAGATCGCAGAAACCGCCGTGAAGAGCGCGTCGGCCAGGGGGGTGACCTCGCCCGAACGGCTCGCGATCGGCAGCGAGAGCAGCGCAGTCCAGATGAGGATCAGGCCGGAGAAGATGAGGATGGCGAACCGCGGCGGCGAGGAGTGGACCAGCGCGTCGATCCACGACTTCGACGACCGGGTGAAGCCCCGGCCGCGCAAGGCGTGTGCCCTCACGACTCCTTCTTTCCTGCAGCGATGTCGGTCTCGCCCGCGGCGGACGAATAGGTGCAATCGTACATGCACGCGCGCGCGGGGCGCGCGGGCACGTGCGGCTCCGCAGGGATCACCGGTCGCACACGGTCTGGGAACGCGACCGGGACGGTTCGCGGAGCCTCGGGTAGCCTTGACCCATGCCAGATATTTTCGGAGTCATCGCCGACGCGACTCGGCGCGACATTCTGCAGGTGCTGCTCGAACGGCATGCGACGGGCGATGAGATCAGCGTCTCCGAGATCGTCGGCAAGCTCGAGATCAGCCAGCCGACGGTGTCGAAGCACCTCAAGGTGCTGCGCGAGGCAGAGCTCGTCACCGTGCGCGAGGAGGGCCAGCACCGGTTCTACTCGCTCGACCCCGAGCCGCTCGAGATGGTCGAGGACTTCGTCATCCCGTTCCTCTCGGCGGGCTTCGACACCGAGGTGACGGTGGAGTACCTCTCGGAGGACGGGGAGCGCGTGGTCGGCCCCGACACCGATGACGGATTCGACGACCTGGGCGAAGTGCTGCCCGAGGAGGCGGCCGCCGCGGCGGAGCGCATCGGCCGGGCCGCGGCCCGGGCCGAGTCGCGCGTCAAGGAGCTCGTCGCGCGTTTCAAGTTGAAGGACTGAAGAGCCGGTTCTCGCTTCCAGTTCGCGCTCCCAGCCTCGCACGAGTAATATATGTGACTTGTGGGCCGCGCGACGGCCGGCCTGAGAAACTTTGTGAGGTAACCGTGGGTTCAGTTATTAAGAAGCGCCGCAAGCGGATGTCGAAGAAGAAGCACCGCAAACTGCTGCGCAAGACGCGTCACCAGCGTCGCAACAAGAAGTAGGTCGCCGCACTCGAGCGCGCGACTGCGCGAGGCGTCGGGCCATCGGTCCGGCGCCTTTTCGCGTCTCGGCGCAGAGCCGGCGCGGCTCGGGCGCCGGTAGAATGGGCACCGTGAATTCCGTGCAGATCACTCTCATCGGCAAGCCCGGCTGCCATCTCTGCGACGATGCGCGAGCGGTCGTCGCGGCGTCTCGCGAGGCGCTGCACCGCAGGGGGATCGCCACCGGGCTCGACGAGCTCGACATCCTGCAGGACGAGGCGCTCGCCCGCCTGCACTCGGAGGACGTCCCGGTCGTGATGATCGGCGGCAGACGCCACGCGATCTGGCGCGTCGACCCGGTGAAGTTCGAGGCCGCTGTCGAGAAAGCCGCCGGGAAGGCCGCGAAGAAGCCGCGCCTGCCCTTCCTGCGCTGAGCCGCTCGTGCCGGCTGCGCAGTGATCCCTGACGGCCCGCCGCCTGGCAGAATGGGCAGTGCCGTTTCGAGAGAGGACCCGACATGACCCTGCGACACATCGTGAACTGGAAGCTCAGCGGCGACACCCGCGAGGCGCGCGATGCCCAGGCCCGCGAGATCGCGGATGCGCTGCTGCCCCTGCGCGAGACCGTGCCGAGCATTCGGGCCATCGACGTGCACCGCAACGAGCTCTTCGACGGCGACAACTACGATGTCACGCTGATCGCCGACTTCGACGACGCCGAGGGCCTGGCGGCCTATGCGACCCATCCCGACCACGTCGCCGCGGGCGCGATCATCAAGGGGCACGCGATCGGCCGCGTCGCGACCGACTTCACGATCTGAGCGGACGCCGGCCTCGAACGCGGGGCCCGCGCCTCAGATGCGGGCGATCTCCTGGCGGGGGCGCACCGCGATGTCGGTGATCTGCACGTCGGCGGGCGCATCGACGACGAAGCGCACGGTGCCCGCGATCGACGCCGGCCTGATGTACCGCGACGCCTCGTACGGCGCATCGCCCACGAGGCCGCGCAGCATCTCGGTGTCCGTCTGCCCGGGGGCGACGGTCACGACGCGCACGCGGTGCGGCTCTTCGTCGATGCGCAGCACATCGGCGACGGCCCGGAGCGCGTGCTTCGTTGCCGTGTAGATGGCGTTGCCGGGGGCGGGGCGGGTGCTCGCGCCCGAACCGAGGAACACCACGGTGCCCTGCGACGCGCGCAGCAAGGGCAGCGCCAGACGGGTGAGCACGGCCTGGGCCGTGACGTTGACGGCGAAGTGCTCGTGCCATTCCTCGGCCGGGGCCGTCGCGACGGGGTGCGCCCGCGAGATCGCGGCGGCGTTCACGAGCACGTCGAGGCGGTCGAGGCCGGCGACGAGGCCCGCGAGCGCGGCCTCGTCGGTGATGTCGAGCCGGTGGGCCTCGGCACCGGTCGTCTCGGCGATCTCGGCGAGCGCCGCGGCGTTGCGCCCGACGGCGACGACGCGGTGGGTGCGGGCGAGCTCGGCGACGATCTCGCGGCCCATGCCGCCGGTCGCGCCGGTGACGAGGGCGACGGGATGCGCTTCGGCGCCGGTGCGGGTGGGCTGCTCGGTCATGCTGATGCTCCTTCGGGCTCGTGCCTTCACGACCCTACAGGGATCGATGGGCCGCGAGGCGGAAGGGCTCCGGCGGCAGCGCCGCACCGGTCGCGGCGTCGGCGAGCACCCGCCCGATCGCGGGTGCGAACTTGAAGCCGTGCCCCGAGAACCCGGCGCCGATCGTGAGCGCGCCGACGGTGTCGAGCACGAAGCGCCCCGACGTAGTCGACGTGTAGGTGCAGCTCATCTCGACGGGCCGGTCGGCGTCGAGCCCGGGGAACCATTCGGCGACGTAGTCGCGCAGCCGGGCGCGCTGCTCGTCGCTCGCGCGGAACGCCCGATCGTCGGGGTCGACGACGGCGCCGACGCGGTGGAACCCGACCTTCACGCCCTCGCCGGGGCTCGGCATGCCGTAGACGTTGCCGCCGAACGCGTCGAGATCGTCGCTCGGCAGCAGGTGGTTGAACGACGGCCAGACGTGCTCCGGATCGCGCGGCGGGAAATGCGCGGGATGCTCCTCGGTCACGACGAGCTCGGGCAGATCGACGAGCCCGGCCAGCAGATCGGCGCTCCACGCCCCGGCGGCGACGACCGCCCGCTCGGCCTCGATGACGCGCACGCCGCCGTCGGCGGTCTCGGCCTCGACCCGCATCGAAGCGCCGGCGGTACCGGCATCCCGGACGTCGAGCGCGCGTACGCGCACGCCGTGCTCGATGACTGCGCCCCGGTCGCGGGCGGCCTGCGCGAACGCGTCGAGCGCGCGGGCGGCGAGCACGATGCCCGCCTGCCGGGTGAGCAGCACATCGCCCTCGAACGCCATGCCGCCGAACCGCTCGCGCGCGGCCGCGGGCGCGCACACCTCGACCTCGGCCCCGCGGGTGACGAGCGTCTCGCGGGCGGCTTCGACGAGGGCGGGGTCGCCGTGGGTGACGAGGCCGTGCAGCCGCAGCAGCTCGAGGCCCGTCTCTGCTTCGAGCTCGCGCCACAGGCCGAGCGCCTCGTCGTAGAGATCGAGGTAGAAGCCCTCGTCGTAGGCGTTGTTCATGTTGCGGGTCGAGCCGTGCGACGCGCCCAGATCGTGATGCTCGGCGAAGCGCTCGAGCAGGTGCACGCGCTCGCCGCGGCGGGCGAGCTGCCATGCGGTCGCGAGCCCGATGACGCCGCCGCCGATCACGAGGGTGCCGGTGGCGGTGGATGAGGTGGGTTCAGTGGGCATGCGCCGGCTCGTCTCTGTCGGTGGCGGGGTCGGGGTGGTTCGCGAGTGCGCGGTCGAGCATCGCGGCGACGGCGGCGTCGATCTCGCGCAGCACGGTCGACCCGACGCCGGGAATCGGCGCGATGATGGTGAAGCGGCGCAGCTCCTCGTGCAGGGGGCCGACCGAGTGCAGGCCGGCGACGGGCGCACCGTCGGCGCCGATGAGGGCGCTGTCGGCCGGGGTGATCTCGAGTGTCGGCGGCCGGTGCGCCCCGGCACCCGTCTGTGCGCCTGTCCACAGTCGCGCGTCGCCGTCATCGATGAGCGCCGCGAGCAGCGGGCTGTCGTGGCGGGCCGGATCGGGCAGGTCGAGGCGCGCATCGAAGACGCGGTCGATCGGCGTCGCCGAGCCGTCGAGCGCCACGACGCGTCTGCGCGTGCCCGACGGCCCGTCGACGTGTTCGATGCGCGCTCCCGGGCCCGAGAAGCGCACCACGCCGGCGCGATGCGCGGCGAGCAGCTGCTCTACGCGGAAG
Source organism: Leucobacter sp. GX0328 (assembly GCF_053567315.1). NCBI lineage: Bacteria > Bacillati > Actinomycetota > Actinomycetes > Micrococcales > Microbacteriaceae > Leucobacter > Leucobacter sp. GX0328. The sequence goes on along the minus strand of NZ_JBSGPC010000001.1, from coordinate 844,857 downwards.
AGCGGCGGGCCGCTGCCGATGAGGCCGGCGACCCAGAGGAACCGATCGAGGCCCGCGACGCTCTCGCGGGTGACTCCGCCGAAGTCGGTGAGGGGGATGATCGCGGACCGCGCGGCCTGGAACACGTGCAGCCCGCGCTTCCAGGCGCTGCGCATGCCGAGCGCTGCCTCGGCGGCATCGCGGTCGAGGCGGTCGGCGATCTCGGCGTCGATCTCGGCGAGCGTCGCTCCCTCGAGCGGGGCGCCGGGCCGCCAGGGGTCGAAGCGCAGCGCCGGGTCGGGCACGAGGTCGCGCTCGAGGTCGCGCCAGCGATCGACGTCGGCCGAGGCCCCGGCCGCGCCATCGAACCCGTCGAACTCGTCGAGCAGCGCGCTCGGCGCCTCGCGGTAGGCCTCGGCGTGCAGCTCCGCGAGCGCCCGATGGTAGACGGCGGCCGCGTCGCGCTCGATGAGGGGCAGCACGTCGCGCCCGAAGTCGAGCGGGCGGGCGGCCCGCAGCCGGGGCATCGCGGCGCTGAGCGAAGCGAGGTCGGCGGCCGGCGGCACAGCGCCGAAGTCGGGCTTCGCGAGGAACGGCAGGGCGGTGCGCGAGCCGGCGATGAGCACGGGCTCCCGGCCGCTCGGCGCGTAGTCGAGCTCGCCCGCGCGGGAGGCGCCGGGCCGCGGCGCGTAGCGCCCGCCGCGCTCCTCGGTCACGAGGCCGAGCAGATCGGTGAAGCCCATGCCGACGCCGCGCACGGCGACGGTCTCGCCGGGCAGCAGGCGCTCGATGCGCTGATCGATGGGGTTCGCGGGCGGCACGTCGTGGCCGTCTCCGGCGTGGCGCGGCAGCCAGCCGAGGGCGAGCAGTACCGCATCGACCGTGATCCGGTCGGCGCCGAGCGACACCGCGAATCGGCCGTCGGCGGTGCGGGCGACGCGCGTGGCGCGGGCGCGATGCTCGATGAGGCGGGCGCCGGCGGGCAGCGACGCCGCGAATCCGGCGTACGCCCACCGCAGGTATGCACCGTAGAGCGCGCGCGACGGGAAGCTCCAGGGCCGCGTCGCGGCGGCGGCCTCGCGCTCCTCGGCGGAATCGGCCGCGATGCCGCCGTCAGCAACCCGGGTGCACCACTCGGCGAAGCTCGGGCCGGGCGAATCGTGCTCGAAGCCGAGCGTCGCGTCGCCGAAGACGGTGGACTGCGCGGGCACCGTGTTCATCACGAGCGATCGCGGCTGGCCGGCGCGCCAGATGCGGCCCGACCCGGCGGGGAACTCATCGATCACGTGCACATCGAACGCGAGCGGGTCCCTGACCGGATCGCCGCCGTTCAGCCGTGCCGCGATGCGCCCGAGCGCCGCAGTGCCGCGGACGCCGGCGCCGATGATCGCGATCGAGGGGGAGGTCACCCTACGGTTATCCCATGGGCTCGGCGGTGCCGCAAATTCGCGAGGATGCCAACGCTACGTTATGCGTAATATAAGTTCATATAGGTCAGCGCCCGCCGTTCGTGCGCGAAACTGTGAACAGTTCGGGCGAACGGGCTTCGCCCCCCTCTCAGTCCTTCAAGGAGATTCAGTCATGCCTTCACGCTTTCGCAAGGTTCTTGCGGTCGGAGCCGTCGCAGCGCTCTCGATCGGCCTCGCCTCGTGCTCGTCGAGCGGCGGCGACACCGCGGGCGACTCGGCCGATGCGCCCGTGAAGTTCGGCGTCGCCCTGCCCGACACCGGCAACTCGGCCCAGTACGGCGAGTACTTCCGCCAGGGCCTCGACCTCGCCGCCGAGCAGCTCAACGAGGCCGGCGGCGTCCAGGGCCACCCGGTCGAACTCGTCTACGAGGACACGCAGGCCGACCCGGCGCAGGCGCCGCAGGTCGCGCAGAAGTTCGTCGACGACGAATCGATCCTCGCCGTGCTCGGCGACTTCGGCACCCCGGCCACCTCGGCCGCGAGCCAGATCTACCAGGATGCGGGCCTCGTGCAGTTCGCGTTCTCGGCCTCCGGCCCGGACGTGACCGACCCGGGCGACTACATCTTCGCGACCTGGGTATCGCAGGAGTACGAGGCGCCCCGCCTCGCCGAGTTCGCCGCGCAGACCGGCGAGAAGGCCGCCGTCTTCTACCACGACACCGACTGGGGCCAGGAGACCTTCGGGTTCTTCCAGGAGGGCGAGAAGCAGTCGGGCCTCGACGAGGTCTACTCGACGGCCTACGACCCCGAGAGCACCGACTTCAGACCGCTGCTGCTCGCCGCGCAGAAGACCAACCCCGAGGTCATCGTGCTGATCTCGTATGCCGCCGACGGCGCGCTCATCACCAGCCAGGCGCGCGAGCTCGGCATCGAGACCCCCATCGTGGGCATCAGCTCGATCTACAACCAGCAGTTCATCGACCTCGCGGGCGACGCTGCCGAGGGTGTGCAGACGCTCAGCTACTTCACCCCCGACAACGACGACCCCGAGGTGCAGCAGTTCATCGCCGATTTCACAGCCGCCACGGGCGAAAAGGTGCCGAGCGACTACGCGATCCGCGCCTACGACGCGCTGCACGCCGTCGCCCAGGGCGCCGAGCGCGCGAAGAGCCTGACCCGCGCAGATCTGCGCGACGCACTCGACGACGGCGGCGACTTCACGTCGGTGCTGTACGGCAGCTACCAGCTCGACGACACCCGCCGCGTGAGCGACGCCGAGCAGTTCCCGCTCGTGATCAAGGACGGCGCCTTCACGCTCCAGTAGAACCGCCGTCGCCAGCCCGCACCCTCCGGAGAACCAGGAACCCCGTGGACATCCTTCTTGCCGGCCTCGTCGGGGGAAGCACCTACGCGCTCATCGCCGTAGGTGTTTCCCTCGTTTTCGGGGTCTCGAACATCATCAACTTCGCGCACGGCGCGGTCTTCGCCGTCGGCGCCATGATCTCGTGGTGGCTGATCGGCCCGCTCGGCCTGCCGATCGGCATCGTCGCCCCCGTCGTCGTGGTCTTCACCGGCCTGCTCGGCTGGGCGGTCTACCTCGTCGCGGTGCGCCCGCTGCGCAAGGCCCCGGGCATCGCGGTGCTACTCGCGACCTTCGCGGTCGGCGTCATCCTCGACAACCTCTCGCTGCGCATCTTCGGCGGGCAGACCCGCCGCCTCGAGAGCGCCTTCGCCCGCGACAACTTCGAGCTCCTCGGCTTCCGCTTCGGCACGCTCTCGCTCGTCATCATCGGCGTCAGCATCGCCTGCGTCGCGCTGCTCGTGTGGCTGCTCGGGTACACGAAGACGGGCCGCGCGATCCGTGCCACCTCGCAGGATCAGGAGGCCGCGCAGCAGATGGGCATCCCGGTCGAGCGCATCCAGGCGCTCTCGTTCGTGATCGCCTCGGCGCTCGGCGGCATCGCCGGTCTGCTCGTCGGCATGTACACGTCGAACGTGTCGCCCGGCATCGGCTTCCTCGCCGGGCTCCAGGGCTTCGCCGCCGCGACCATCGGCGGGCTCGGGTCGATCGCGGGCGCCATCGTCGGCGGACTCGTGCTCGGCATCGCCGAAGCGCTCGGGGTCTCGATCTGGGGCGACTCGGTGCGCCAGCTCATCACCTTCGGATCGCTGCTGCTGGTGCTGTGGATCAGGCCCGGCGGCCTGCTCGGCCGCGTGCCGACGATCGGCGCAGAGCCGATGACCGGCACCTTCTTCGGCGCCGGTCGACCGCTGCGCCTCCCGAAGTGGGCCGGTGCCGTCGCCGTGCTCCTGCTCGCCGCGCTGCCCTTCATCACGAGCGACTACTTCCTGCGCGCCGGCAGCCAGGTCTGGGTCTACGCACTCTTCGCGCTGTCGATCACGATCGCGGGCGGCTTCGCCGGGCAGATCGTACTCGGGCAGGCGGGCGCGCTCGCGATCGGGGCCTACACGTCCGCGATCCTCATCACGCGGCACGATTGGAACTTCTGGCTCGCCCTCCTCGCCGCGGGCCTCGCGGCCGGGCTCTTCCAGGTCATCCTCACGGCGCCGACCTGGCGTCTGCGCGGGCACTACGTCTCGATGGCGACGCTCGCGGCGGGCGCGGTGATCTCGGCGCTCGCGCTGAACCTGCCGCAGATCACGGAGGGATCGCGCGGCATCTCATCGATCCCGCGCCCGACCCTCTTCGGGCAGAGCCTCGGCTCGGCGTCGGCGATGTACTGGCTCACCCTCGCCATCCTCGTCGTCGCGATCGCCTTCGCCTCCCGCCTCGGCACGTCGCGGCTCGGCCGCATCTGGGCCGCAGTGCGCGAGGACGAGGTCGCGGCGGCCTCGGCCGGCCTCCACCCGGCGTCGTACAAGTCGCTCGCCTTCGGCCTCGGCTCCGTGCTCGCAGGCATCGCCGGGGCGCTCTACGCATCGCAGGTGACCTTCATCGAGCCGAAGCAGTTCGACGTCTCGCTCTCGGTGCTCGCCGTGACCATCGCCATCCTCGGCGGCCTGCGCGCCCCCGTCGGCGTCATCATCGGAGCGGCGATCCTCGTCGGCGTGCCCGAGCTCTTCCGCCCCCTCGCCGACTGGCGCCTGCTGCTCTACGGCGTGCTGCTGCTCGGCCTCATCATCCTGCGGCCCCAGGGTCTGTGGTCGCACGTCGGCTGGGTGCAGCGGCTGTGGTCGCGCCTCGGCGGCTCCGGTTCGGGCTCCGGAAGCACGGCGTCGGCGATCCCTGTCGAGCAGCCCGCCGAGACCGTCGACACCGCGAAGGAGGCGCGCGCATGAACGACGCACTGCTCACCGTGACCGGCATCACGAAGCGCTTCGGCGGCCTCACCGTCGTGAACGGCGTCGGCTTCGCCGTCGCTCCGGGCGAGGTGCTCTCGATCATCGGGCCGAACGGCTCGGGCAAGACGAGCACCCTGAACATCGTGAGCGGCGTGCTCGCCGCCGATGCGGGCGAGGTCGACCTCGCGGGCGTGAAGCTCACGGGCCGCCGGCCCCACCAGATCGCGCGCCTGGGGCTCACCCGCACCTTCCAGAACGGCCGCGTCATCGGCAACCTGACGGTGCAGGACAACGTGCTCGTCGGCCTCGACGGCCTCGGCCAGCGCCGGTCGAAGCTGCGCGAACTGCCGGGGCTCCGGTGGCTGCCGCTCCTCGGCGAGACCTTCGCCGCGCTCTTCGCGCGCCGTTCGGCCGCGGGAGCCGATGCCGCCGCCGATGCCCGGGTGACCCGCCAGCTCGAGCGCTTCGGCGAACGCCTGCTGCCGCGGCGCGGCCAGTACGCGTTCACGCTGTCGTACGCGAACCGCCGCCGCACCGAGATCGCCCGCGCACTCGTCGCCGAACCCCGCATCCTCGTGCTCGACGAACCGACCGCCGGCATGAACCAGACCGAGACGAGCGAGGTGCTCGAACAGCTCCTCGAGCTGAAGCGGCACGGCCAGACCATCCTGCTCGTCGAGCACAAGCTCGACCTCGTGATGACGCTCTCCGACCGCATCATCGTGCTCGACGAGGGCCGCATCATCGCCGAGGGCACCCCCGCAGAAGTGCGCAGCGACCCGCGCGTCATCGAGGCGTACCTCGGCACGACCTTCACGAAGGAGCACGCCGATGACTGAACTGAGATTCGAATCGGTGTCGGTATCGTACGGCCCGAGCCCCGCGCTCATCGATGTCGACCTCACCGTCGGCGCAGGCGAGATCGTGTCGCTGCTCGGCGGCAACGCCTCGGGCAAGTCGACCACGATGAAGACCATCCTGGGTCTCAAGCGCCCCGACTCGGGGCGGGTGCTCTGGGACGGCGACGACATCTCGCACTGGTCGACCGCCCGGCGCGTGAAGGCCGGCATCGCCTCGGTGCCCGAGGCGCGGCGCGTCTTCGGCGACATGACCGTCGAGGACAATCTGCTGAGCGGCGCCCACACGCGCCGCGACCGCGGTGTCAAGCAGACGCTCGCCGATGTGTACGAGTTCTTCCCGAAGCTGCTCGCGAGGCGCGGGCAGCGCGCCGGCAGCATGTCGGGCGGCGAACAGCAGATGCTCGCCTTCGGCCGCGCGCTCATGAGCCGCCCGCGGCTCATCTGCATGGACGAGCCCACCATGGGTCTCGCCCCCATCATCGTCGAGCAGGTGCTCGCACGCATCGCCGACCTCAACCGCGACCTCGGCGTCTCGGTGCTGATGGTCGAGCAGAACGCCGAGCTCGCGCTCTCGATCGCGACGCGCGGCTACGTGCTGCGCACCGGCGAGATCGTGCTCTCGGGCCCGGCCGCCGAGCTGTCGAGCAACCCCGCGATCCAAGAGGCCTACCTCGGCCGCGGGCTGCAGCAGGAATCGTCCGAGGAAGGAACACCAGCATGACCGTGCAGGACACCATCGGAGCCCTCGCAGGGCTCGACACCGCGGCGTCGGAGCGCATCCGCGGCCACCGCCCGGGCGTGACCGAGGCCGCGGAATCGAGCCTCCACGCGCTCTTCGACGTCGGGCCCGACGACGAGGCGCCGGGGCTCGCCCGCGCGACCCGGCTGCTCGCCGCGGCCCGCGCCGCGCACCTCGACGGGGCGCCGGGGCTCGCCGAGTTCTACGCCGAGCAGCTGGGGGAGGAGGAGCCCGTCGCCTCCGGCCCGGCGGCGTTCGACGCCGCGGGAGCCCGCGACCTCGTGCGCATCGGCGCCGACTCCGAGGCGGGCCGCGCGGCGCAGCGCAGCATCCGCGCGCTGCTGCGGCACGTCGACCTGCTCGTGCAGCGCCCGGCCGCCGCGACCGCCGACGACCTCGACTCGCTCGCGGCCGCAGGGTGGGGCGTCGTCGAGATCGTCGTGCTCTCGCAGGTGGTCTCGTTCACGACCTATCAGACCCGCGTCATCGCAGGGCTGCGCGTCCTCGAGGAGGTCGGGGCATGAGCCGGCATTTCACCATGGAGGAGCGCGCCTGGCACGCCTGGATCGAGGCCGCCGGCCCCGACACCGCGAGCGAGCGGCAGCGCGAGGCCTACGAGACGAGCGTGTGGCCGAACTCGCCGTACTTCCGCCTGCTCGCCTGGCACCCCGACTCGCTGTCGGCGCGCACGGAGCTCGACCGCGAGATCTTTATCGCCCGCCCGGGCCTGCCGCGCGGCGACCGCGAGCTCGCGGCCACCGTCGCGTCGCGCGTCAACGGATGCGAGCTGTGCGCGAGCGTGCACGCCCGCTTCACCGCGACGTTCTCGAAGGACGCGGAGACGGTGACCCGCCTGCTGCACGAGGGCCCCGAGGCCGAGCTCGAGGGCCGGGTGCGCGCGATCGTCGACGCGGCGGCCGCGCTGACGCGCAGTCCGAGCGCATTCGCCGCGCACCACGTGCGCGCACTGCGCGAGGTCGGGCTGAGCGACGCCGACATCTCGGACGTGATCCAGGCGACCGCGTTCTTCGCCTGGGCCAACCGCCTCATGCTCAGCCTCGGCGCGCCGCTGCCCCCGGGCAGCGAAGACGCCGCGGCGCTCGCCGACCAGCGGGCGAACGACGCGATCGCGGCCGGGGGGTGACCGCCGGCGTTCAGTCGGCGGGCGCCCCGGGCTCGGCTTTCGCACGGTAGACGCTCGGCGCGAAGCCGAGCTGAGCGCGGAAGTCGGTGGTGAAGTGCGCGTGGTCGGCGTAGCCGAGCTCGCTCGCGAGCGCGGCGATGGTGAGACCGGGGTCGTCGCGCAGACGTTCGGCACCCTCCTGCAGCCGACGCCTGCGGATCATCGAGTGCAGCGAGAGCCCGAAGTACCGCGCGGCGATGCGCTGCAGCGTGCGGAGCGAGGCGTGGAGGCGGTCGGGAAGCTGATCGGCGCGGCGGATCGCCGAGTCGGCGAGAGCGTCGGCCAGTCGGTTCGCGAGCCCCGCCTCGGCGTGCGCCTCCGGCACGGGAACCCGCGCGGCGATCCAATCCCCGAGCGCGGATGCGGCGGCCGTGCGCCGTGCGTCGTCGGGATCGGCGAAGCCGGAACCGCCGGTGACGCCCGCGGTCCCACCGACCGTCATGGCGCGGACGATCTCGGCCAGCAGCGCGGGCTCGCGGAGGGGCCGTTCGGCGTCGCGGATCCCGGTCGGATCGATCTGCAGCGCCGGTACCGCTGCCGGGCGCAGCAGCGCGCCGACGGCCCAGCCCGTGCCCGTGAGCACGCGTTCGGAGCGTCTCGTGGTCGGGCCCGAGACGATCACTGCATCGGGCGAGGCGACGAGGTTGCAGGCGGGAAAGGCGAGGAGCTCCTGACGCGATGCTTCGCCCTCGTCGAGGCGCCATTCCGGGATCCAGAACCACCGCACGGCGTGAGCGATCTCGGGGCCTGCGGGCAGGCGGTGGAACTCGGGCAGGCGATCCGGGTAGAGCACGCCGCGCCGGCTATCGTTCATCGGTTCCTCCGGTCGCGCCGTACGGTCAGGCCACCCGCCGGCTCGTCGATCTGGCGCGAATCTGCAAGCCTGCAGGTCGCAGCCGATCCTATGCTCTGAGCATGGATACGAACGAGACACGCGCCGCGAACGGCGCCCACACCACGAACGGCATGCCGCGCGGTTCGACGAGTCTGACCCCGTTCCTCGCGGTCGCCCGGGCCGGCGAGGCCGTCGAGTTCTACCGCGACGTCTTCGGCGCGCGCGTCGTCGATGTGACCGAGTTCGGCGGGGTCGTCGCCCACGCCGAACTCGACTTCGGCACCGGGCACCTGCAGCTCGGCGAGCCCATGCCCGAGTACCACCTGGTGCCGGCGCCGGAGGGCGACGACGACTGCTACTCGCTGGCGCTCTACACGCCCGACGTGGATGCCGTGGTCGAGCGCGCGGTCGCCGCAGGGGCGACGGTGCGCGAGCCTGCGGCGCACTTCGTGTCGGGAGACCGCTTCGCGAGCATCCGCGACCCCTTCGGCGTGCGCTGGTCGATCATGACGCGCGTGGAAGATCTGTCCGAAGAGGAGAGCGTCGCCCGCGTCCGGGAATGGTCACGGACCTTCCAGCCGTGATCCCTGGGCCGTCCGGCGGGGATTCCCCGCGACCGTAGTGGCGAATCGCGAGCGGATAATCGAAGCACGGTGAACCCGCTATCCGCTCGTACGGGGCCTATACGGCCCGCTCAGCCCTCGATCGCGGCGAGGTGCTTCGACGTCGGCTTGACGATATTTCCGGCGTACTCGTCGTCGTGCTTCGCGACCCACTTCACGACGTAGGGGCAGACCGGCACGATGTCGAAGCCGTCGGCGATCGAACGGTCGACGGCCTCGCGCACGAGCACCGACGCGAGGCCCTGGCCGCTATAGCTCGGGTCGACGAAGGTGTGGTACAGGATGCGGTGCGGCTTCTCCCCGAAGCCGGTGACCGCGTAGCTCTCCTCGCCGATCTCCTTCGCGGCCGTGCCCTCGGCTCCCGGGTGCTCGCCGCGGTCGAGCAGCACGAAGCGCGACTCCGACTCGCGGTGCTCGACGACGAAGCGCTCCTGCGCTGTTCGATCCTGCGCTGCCTGATCCTGGGTCATGGTGGCTCCCGCCTCTCGTGGATGTCGGTGCGCGCTGCGCTGTGGATCTCACCGGTCCGCCGGCACCGGTGCCGCTCTGCGAATCTATCGCACCGTCCTCCACCGCAACAGCGCGGCCCGCCCGATCATTCCGCGGCCCCTTGCACTCCGCTCGCCCGCACGAGCATCATGAAGGCATGGCAGATCACCACGAGCATCGCGCATCCCCGCAGCATGCCGAGCATCGCGACCCGCGCGCCTTCTGGGAGGATCGTTACTCCGGAGCGGAACCGGTCTGGTCGGGGCGCGTGAACCGCTCCCTGGCGGACATCGCGGGGGAGTGGGAGCCCGGCCGATCCCTGGACCTCGGCTGCGGGGAGGGCGGCGATGTGCTGTGGCTCGCGGAACAGGGGTGGTCCGCAGCCGGCATCGATCTTTCGGAGACGGCCATCGCACGGGCGCGCGAGGCCGCGCAGGTGCGGGGGATCGGCACCGCGAGATTCTTCGCAGCGGATCTCGGCGCGTGGGCCGATGGTACGGCCGCAGAGCAGGCGCACGGGCCGTTCGACCTGGTGACGGCCTCGTTCTTCCAGTCGCCGGTCGCCCTCGACCGAAGTCGGATACTGCGCGCGGCGACGACGCGTCTCCCGGTGGGCGGTCGCCTACTGGTCATCTCGCACGCCGCGGCCCCGGGCTGGGCGCCCGACCATCCGGGGGAGTTCCCGAGCCCCGAGAGCGAGCTCGCGATGCTCGCCCTCGGTGCGGAGTCGTGGGAGATCGAGCTCGCCGAGGTGCGGGTGCGCACCGCGATCGCGCCGAGCGGCGATCGGACGGAGCTGGAAGACACGGTGGTCGTCGTCCGCCGCAAGGCGTAACCGGGACCGGGGCGCCGCGTCGCGTTAGGGTGGAGCATCCGAGAAGGTAACCGGAACCGGCGAAGGAGCAGAGTATGGGAGTCGCGCGCGTGCGTGAGCAGCTGGCGGAGCAGGGCTGGTCGGGCGAGATCCTCGAATTCACCGAATCGAGCGCCACCGTCGAGCTGGCCGCCGAGAAGGTCGGCACCGCCCCCGCCCGCATCGCGAAGACGCTCGGCTTCTACGACCCCGAAGCGCCCGAACGGGCGGTGCTGGTGGTCGCCGCCGGCGATGCGCGGGTGAACGGCGGCATGTTCAAGCGCCGCTTCGGCGGGAAGCCGCGTATGCTGCGCGCCGACGACGTGCTCGAGCTCACGGGGCACCCCGTGGGCGGCGTCTGCCCCTTCGCGAACCCCACCGAGGCCCGCGTCTTCCTCGACGAGTCTCTGCGCCGCTTCGGCACCGTGTACCCGGCCGCCGGCACCGCCGCCTCGGCGGTGGAGATCTCCGTCGAAGCGTTCGCCGGGCTCAGCGGGGCCGAGGGCTGGGTCAGGGTCACGACGGGGTGGGGCGAAGAGCCCGGAGAGCCCCAAACGGCCGCGGCGTAGCCGGTGGCGGAGCAGGAAGCGATCGACCGTGGATATCCTCATCGTCGAAGACGACGACCGCGTCGCCGGAGCCCTCGCCGGCTTCCTCGAGAAGGCCGGGTACGCGACCGTGCGCGTCGCCGAGGGCGCTGCGGCGCTCGCGGCGCTGAACGCCGAGACTGAGGCCGTGCTGCTCGACCTCGGGCTGCCCGACATGGACGGCCTCGACGTGTGCCGGCGCATCCGCGGCGTCTCGAGCGTGCCGATCATCATCGCGACCGCTCGATCGCAGGTCGAGGAGCGCATCAAGGGGCTGCATGCGGGCGCCGACGACTTCGTGGTGAAGCCCTTCGACGTGCGCGAGCTCGTCGCGCGCCTCGAAGCGGTCACCCGTCGCGCGCGCACGCTCTCGAACGACGCCGTGCCGAGCCAGAGCCTCGATGCCGACGGCGTGCAGATCGACTTCGCGAGCCGCGTCGTCGTCGTCGACGGCGTCGAAGCGCCGCTCACGCCGAAGGAGTTCGACATCGTCGCCGTGCTCGCCCGCTACCCCGGCGTCGTGGTGCCGAGCGACCGCATCATCCGCGAGGTCTGGGGCACCGACTGGAGCGGCTTCAAACGTTCGCTCGAGGTGCACCTCGGGTCGATCCGCCGCAAGGTCGCGCGCGAGGGGTTCATCGCGAACGCGCGCGGCGTCGGCTACCGTCTGCAGCTCGGATAGCCGGGCAGCCATGCGCACGCGGCTCTTCGGAGTGTTCCTCGCCCCGCTCATCTGCATCCTCCTCGCGCTCGGCGGCGCCTACGCGTGGAGCGCGGGGCGCACGATCCAGCAGGAGTTCGCCACTCAGCAGCTGGGCGACCTCAGCTACTTCGCGACCGAGGCGCGGCAGGCGCTGCGCGCCGAGAACCCCACCGCGATCGAGGGCGAGCTCGCACGCTACAGCTCGCTCTACGGGGCGCAGGCCGTCGTCGTCGACCGCGCGGGGGCGCCGTGGGCGTCGGGCGCCGAGCAGGCGCCGGTCATCGACGACGCGGGCGGCGAGCAGCTCGCTCTCGCGCTCTCCGGCCGGCGCAGCGAAAGGCCGCCCGCCGTGTGGCCGTGGTCGCCGGCCGTCGCGCCGATGGCCGAGCCGATCTTCGACGACGGCGTCGTCATCGGCGCGGTGCTCATCTCGGCGAGCACCGACGCCGCGCGCACGCAGACCCTCACGCAGTGGGTGCTGCTGCTCGCCGCTTCGATCATCATCATCCTGCTGCTCGGGGTCGTCGTGTCGCGGCTCGCGAACTGGGTACTGCACCCGATGCTCCGCGTCGACCATGCGATGGCCGCGATCGAACAGGGCGATATGGAGGCCCGCATCGACGACGACACCGGGCCGCCCGAGATGCAGCGGATGATCCGCGTCTTCAACCAGATGGCCGACGAGATCGAACGCGTCGTCTCCCGGCAGCAGGAATTCGTCATGAACGCCTCGCACGAGCTGCGCAACCCGCTCGGCGCGCTCACGCTGCGCGTCGAATCGCTCGCGACCGGCCTCGACGCATCGTGGGCCGATGAGATCGAGGAGACGCGGGAAGAGGGGCGGCGCATGTCGCGGCTGCTCGACACTCTGCTTTTCATGGCGAAGGCGATGCAGAAGGATTCGCCGTTCGCCCCCGTCGACCTCGGCGGGCTCGCGCGCGATCGGGCGGATGCCTGGCGGGCCGTCGCCGAGCGGAAGGGCGTCGGCATTGGGGTGTCGGGCGATGCGGGGGTCTGGAGCGTCACCGATCGCACGGCAGTCGAGAGCGCGCTCGACGCGGTGCTCGACAATGCGGTGAAGTTCGCGCCCGCGGGCACGGCGATCGAGGTCGACGTACGGCAAGACGGGGCGAGCGCAGGCGGTGACAGTGGCGGCGAGTACGGCACGGGCTGCGCGATCTCGGTGCGCGACCACGGGCCCGGGCTCGACCCCGACGAGATCGAACGGGCGGCGGGCCGGTTCTGGCGCAGCCCGCGCGACCAGAACGTGCCCGGCTCGGGACTCGGGCTCGCGATCGCGACCGACCTGCTCGCGTCGCTCGGCGGGCACGTGCGGGTCGCCGCGGCCGATGGCGGTGGGCTCGAGGTCGAGCTGCGGCTGCCCGGTGGAGGGCTCTGATGCGCGGCGCTCCGGCGACCCCGGGCCAGGTGCGGCTCGGCGCGACGCGGCGACTGCGCAGGCGGGCGATGGCCGTGCTCTGCGGCATCGCGCTCGTGCTGCTGCCCGCGTGCGCGCCCGGGGGCGACGCGAGCGCCGCCCCCGTCGAGATCGCGGGCGGCGACCCCTCGGGGGTCTACTACAACTACGGTGCGCACCTCGCCAGCGCGGCGGAGCGCGAGCTCGGGCTGAACATCGCGGTCGCCGAGACCCGGGGATCGGTCGAGAACCTCCAGCGCGTCGGCTCGGGCGAGGCGGACTTCGGCTTCGCCCAGGGCGACACGACCGTCGACGCGGTCGTCGGGCAGGGCAGCTTCGGCATCGCGCTCCCGATCCGCTCCGTCGCCCGGGTCTACGACGAGTACGTGCACATCGTCGTGCCCGAGGAATCGGATATCGACTCGCTCGGCGACCTCGTCGGCCACCGAGTGTCGCTCGGCGCGGAGGGTTCGGGCGTGCAGGTCATCGCCGGCCGGGTGCTCGAGGCGGCGGGCGTCGATCCCTCTTCGCTCACGAACGCGGCGCTCGGGCTCGACGATTCGCTCGCCGCCATGGGCGACGGGAGCATCGAAGCGTTCTTCTGGGTGGGCGGCCTGCCGACGCCGGGCATCGAGCGCCTCAGGGAGACCGTGCCGCTCAGGCTCGTGCCGATCGGAGCGGATGTCGTCGAACAGGTGAACGAGGGCCACAAGGGCGTGTACCGCACTGCCGAGTTCCCCGTCGGCATCTATGCCACCGAAGGGTCGGTGATCACGATGACCGTGCCCAACTACCTCATCACGAACGCGAGCGCGCCCGATCCGCTGGTGCACGATGTGCTGCGGGTGCTCTTCGAATCCCGGGCGAGCATCGCGCAGCAGGTCACCTCCGCGGGGTTCCTCGACCGACGCCAGGCCATCTTCACCAGCCCGATCGAATTGCACCCCGGGGCGGCCGAGTTCTACGTCGCATCGCGTCGCTGAGAACCGGCCGGCGGAGATTCGTTGCCGTTCTGTGACCCTCAAGAATCGCTCAAGGCTTGAGTTCGGCCCATCGAGCATGCCTACACTCGGGAAGGACGGTTCAAGGGTGAACCGATGAGCCACGGGCTTCACCGCCCCGCGATTCACTCGCCCTGATCCGAACCCGGACAGGGCTTTTCTTTTGTGAAGCGCGTGCCGCCCGCGAGGGCGCAAGGCAGATGTGGAGACAGAGATGACTACAGGCGAACCACTCGTCGTCGTCGAGAACGTGCAGAAGCACTACGGCGAATTCCAGGCGCTCACCGACGTCAACCTCACCGTGGACAAGGGCGAGGTCGTCATCGTCATCGGCCCGTCGGGCTCGGGCAAGTCGACGCTGTGCCGCTCGATCAACCGTCTCGAGACCATCACGAGCGGTTCGATCCGCATCGACGGCAAGGAGCTGCCGGCAGAGGGCAAGGGGCTCGCAGATCTCCGCGCCGAGGTCGGCATGGTGTTCCAGTCGTTCAACCTGTTCGCCCACCTCTCCATCCTCAAGAACGTCACCCTCGGCCCGATCAAGGTGCGCGGCCTGAGCAAGGCCGAAGCCGAGAAGGAGGCGATGGAGCTGCTCGCCCGCGTCGGCGTCGAGAAGCAGGCGCAGAAGTTCCCGGCGCAGCTCTCGGGCGGCCAGCAGCAGCGCGTCGCCATCGCCCGGGCACTCGCCATGCACCCGAAAGTCATGCTCTTCGACGAGCCGACCTCGGCGCTCGACCCCGAGATGATCAACGAGGTGCTCGACGTCATGGTCGAGCTCGCGAACGAGGGCATGACGATGATCGTCGTCACCCACGAGATGGGCTTCGCCCGCAAGGCCGCCGACCGCGTCGTATTCATGGCCGACGGTCAGATCGTCGAACAGGCCGCGCCGAGTGAGTTCTTCACGAACCCGCAGTCCGACCGCGCGAAGGATTTCCTCTCCAAGCTCATCGTCAATTAACCCACGGGACGGCTCGCACCCGAGCCGTCCCGTTCAACCGAAGGGAACGCACCATGCGATTCAAGAAAGCATTCGCCTCGGTCGGCCTCATCGCGGCCGCAGCACTCGCGCTCACCGGCTGCAACAGCGGCACTCCGGGCGCACCCGAAGGCGGCGACACCGGCACCGGTGACGCGGCGCTCTGGGAGGTGGCGACCGACGTCAAGCTCGACGGCAGCCCGACCTTCGACAAGATGCAGAAGGACGACAAGGTCGTCATCGGCGTCAAGGAGGATCAGCCCGGTCTCGGCTACCTCGACAACGTGACGCAGGAGCGCACCGGCTTCGACGTCGACATCTCCCGCTGGATCGCGGCCTCGCTCGGCTTCGACGAGGACAAGATCGAGTTCAAGGCCATCGCCTCGGCGAACCGCGAATCCGCGATCGTGAACGGCGACGTCGACTACTACGTCGGCACCTACTCGATCAACGACAAGCGCAAGGAGCAGATCGACTTCGCCGGTCCGTACTTCATCACCGGGCAGGGCCTGCTCATCCGCAAGGGCGACACCGATTACCAGTCGCTCGACGAGCTGAACGGCAAGACCGTCTGCTCGGCGACCGGCTCGACGCCGATCCAGAACATCAAGGAGAACTTCCCCGAGATCAAGACGCAGGAGTTCGACCTCTACTCGGCCTGCGTCGATGCGCTGCTGAGCGATCAGGTCGACGCGGTCACCACCGACCAGGCGATCCTCATCGGCTACGCGGCCCAGGACCCCGACAATCTCGAGGTGACGAGCGGCCCGCTGCTCACCGAAGAGAAGTACGGCGTCGGCCTCACCCAGGGCGATGACGTGCTCCGCGCTCACATCAACGATCTCTTCACCAACGGTGGCGACACCTGGCAGGCGATCTTCGACAAGAACCTCGGCGACTCGGGCATCAAGGTCGACCAGCCGAAGGTCGACGCGTACTAGCGGCCGCGGGTGCGAGGCAGGGGCTCCCGCCTCGCACCCCGGCTCCTGACCATCCGTCCAATAGAGAGGAAGACGCATGGACGTCATCTTCGGAAACCTCGACCTCTGGGGCAGCGCGATCAAGAACACGCTCCTCGTGTTCGTGTTCGGCGGGCTGCTCGCGCTCGTGCTCGGCATCATCGTCGGGGCGATGCGCGTGTCGCCCGTGCCCATCGCGCGCGCGGTCGGCACGCTGTACGTGAATCTCGTACGCAATACGCCGCTCACGCTGGTCTTCTTCTTCTTCGTGTTCGGATACCCGAAGCTCGGGCTCCCCGACCTCAGCCCGTTCGTGCTCGGCACGCTGGCGATCGGCATCTACACCGCGACCTACGTCGCGGAGGTGCTGCGCGCCGGCATCAACACCGTGCCGGTCGGGCAGGCCGAGGCCGCTCGAGCGATCGGCCTCCCCTTCGGGCAGGTCATGACGCTCGTGGTGCTGCCCCAGGCGTTCCGCTCGGTGGTGCCGCCGATGATGAGCGTGTTCATCGCGCTGCTCAAGAACACGACGGTCGCCGCAGGCTTCTCCATCGCGGAGCTGGCCGCCATGCGCGCCACCATCAACGACTCGCACGGCCGGCCGGGCAGCCCGATGGAGGTTCTGCTCTGGGTCGCGGCGGTGTTCGTCGTACTGGTGCTGCTGCTCAGCTGGGGCCAGAACCGCCTCGAGAACAAATGGAGGATCGCGCGATGAGCACCTCAGTCCTGTACGACGTTCCCGGTCCCCGGGCCATCGCGCGCAACCGCCTGCTCGCGGTGCTCACGGTGCTCGTCGTCGTCGCCGTTCTCGGCTTCCTCGTCTACCGCTTCACGGTCACCGGCCAGTTCTCGCCGAAGAAGTGGGGCCTGTTCAGCTACAGCGTGATCTGGGAGCAGATCGCGCTCGCGCTCGGGATGACGCTCGCCGCATTCGCCTCGGCGGCGGTCGGCAGCATCGTGCTCGGCTTCCTGCTCGCCCTCGGCCGTCTCTCTGACCACCGGGCCGTGCGGGTGCCCTTCACCGTGGTCACCGAGATCTTCCGAGCGGTGCCCGTGCTCGTGATGATGATGCTGCTCTACTTCGGTCTGCCGTCGATCGGCATCAAACTCGCCCCGTACTGGGCGGTCTCCATCGCCCTGATCATCTACAACGGCTCGGTGCTCGCCGAGGCCCTGCGCGCCGGCATCGAATCGCTGCCCAAGGGCCAGAAAGAGGCCGGGTATGCGATCGGGCTGCGCAAGAGCGGCGTCATGTGGTTCATCCTGCTGCCGCAGGCTGTGCGGGCGATGCTGCCGGTGATCGTCGCGCAGTTGGTCGTCACGATGAAGGACACGGCGCTCGGGTTCATCATCACCTACCCCGAACTGCTGCACCTGGCGAAGCAGCTGTCGAGCAATGTGCAGTTCGAGCGCCCGCTGCTGCCGGCCGCGTTCGTCATCGGCGGCATCTACATCGCCATGTGCCTCATCCTCTCGGGCCTCGCGAAGTGGCTCGAGGTCCGCATGAGCCGGTCGCCGAAGGTGAAGGCGCAGGCGACTGCGGGTGCGGGCGCGGTGCTCGTCGGCGGTGCTGCGGTCGCTGCCGTCACTGCGGATCCACGGATGCGCGAGGGCGAGACCGTCACCGAGATCATCAGCACGCAACATCTCGACGATGAGCAGTGAAGCCCGCTGAAACGGGGTTGCGGGCGGGGCGAATGAGCGCCCGCCCGTGACCGTCGTACCGCTCGCCGCCGCGCGCACCGCCGACGCCCTGGCATTCTTCGAGATGCCCGAGGGGCTCGGGTGGGGCACACTGGCGATCCTCTGCCTCGCGGCATTCGCAGCGGGGTGGATCGACGCCGTCGTCGGAGGCGGTGGGCTGCTGCAGCTCCCCGCTCTGCTGCTCGTGCCCGGCATCTCGCCGGTGCAGGCGCTCGCGACGAACAAGCTCGCATCGATCTTCGGCACGACGTCGAGCAGCTACACCTTCTACCGCAGAGTGCGGCCGAGCCTGCGCACGACGCTGCCGATGGCCGCGGTCGCGCTCGCCGGGTCGTTCGGCGGTGCCTCGCTCGCGGCCTTCCTGCCGGCGCAGGTGTTCAAGCCGATCATCGTGGCGGCGCTCGTCGTCGTCGCGCTCATCACCTTGTTCAAGCCCTCGATGGGCGCCGTGACGAAGCTCAGGTACCACGGGTCCCGGCACCTGCTGATCGCGATGACGATCGGGCTCGCTATCGGCTTCTACGACGGACTGCTGGGGCCCGGCACCGGCACCTTCCTCATCATCTCGCTGGTCGGCATGATCGGCTACGACTTCCTGCAGGCGAGCGCGAAGACGAAGATCGTGAACTTCGCGACGAACCTGGGCGCGCTGCTGTTCTTCATTCCGCTCGGCGCGGTGCTGTGGCCGTTCGGGCTCGTGATGGGCATCGCGAACTTCCTCGGAAGCCTCGTCGGGGCCCGCATGGCGATCGCCAGGGGCACCGGCTTCATCAGGGCCCTGTTCCTCGTCGTCGTCGGCGTGCTCATCGTGAAGCTCGGCTTCGACATCTGGGTCGAATTCTTCGCCGCGTAGCGGGCGCTTCGTCGGCCCGGGCACCTTCCTCCACAGGCCCGGAAATTCGCATGATTCCACAGTTTTTACTCGAACATATGTTCGACTATTGCTCTCATTCGTGAGAGAATAGAAGCATGGACGCCAGCATCGAAGCTCGCTCCGGAATCGACTCTCGGCTCGACGCACCGGAACCGCTCAGCGGCGCACTCGCGGGCGAGATCGAGGAGCTGGCGCGGCAGTTCGAGGAGCTGCTGCGAGGTTCCGGCGCGGTACCCGGGGCAGTGTCCGGTTCACTGCCGGGTGCGGCGCTCTCGGGGTCGGAGGCGCTCGCCGCCGCCGCGATGGTCGAGCGGATGTCGCGCCTGGTCGAGTCGGCGCAGGTCGCGCTCGCAGGTCGGGTCGACGACGACAGCGACCGGCCGCTCGGCGAGCCGGCGCTGGCGCACCGCTACGGCTGCACGGGAACGGTCGAGCTGCTGCAGCGCGTCACCCGGGCTCCGGCGCGCGAGATCTCGCGCCGCCTGCGTCTGGCGGCGAGCGTGCTGCCGCGGCCGGCCATGAGCGGGGGAGCGCTCGCGCCGCGGGTGCCCCACGTCGCCGAGGCCTTCGCCGCCGGCGAGATCTCGTTCGAGTGCGCGGCGATGATCACGCGCACGCTCGAGCAGTCCGAAGCGGTAGCGGCCTCCGAGACGCTCGAAGTCGCGGAGCGGGAGCTGGTCGCCGCCGCGACCGGCAGCGACGGCAAGCTTCCCGAGCACGACGACGGCATGCGCACCATGTGCCAGGTATGGAAGGCGTTTCTCGACCAAGACGGGCCCGAACCGAACGAGACGGTGCCCGAGCATCGGCGCGGCCTCCGCCTCGGTCTGGGACGCGACGGGCTCGTGCGCGTCTCGGGAGCGCTGCTGCCCGAGGCCGGCGCCGCGCTCGGCCGCCTGCTCGATGCGATGAATGCGCCGTCGGCGCTGCGCCGGGTCGCGCGGCAGGAGTCTGGGGCCGATTCCGGTGAACCCGGTGCCGATGCGCGAGAACTTCAGGCCCGAGGTCTTCAGGCGCAAGATTTTCAGAAGCACAGCGGTGTGCGCTTCGAACTCGTCGAGGATTCCGAGGCCGAGGCCGGCAATGATCTTTACGCCGACACCGGGGCCCTGCCCGCCGAGGTCGATCGGCGTACGGCCGATCAGAAGCGCCACGATGCGTTCGCGGCCGTGCTCGAGATCGCGATGCAGTCGCCCGGTGTGCCCGATCTCGGCGGAGCTCCGGTCACCGTGATGATCCAGGTGGAGCAGCGGGATGTCGAGCAGCGCCGCGGGGTCGGCTGGGTGCAGGGGCACGACGGCGTGCTCGCCCCGGTGCCCATGCACTCGGTGCGCCGCGCGGCCTGCACCGGAGCGGTGCAGCGCATGGTGCGCGACGAGCTCGGCCGCATCATCGAGCTCGGCTCGGCGCAGCGGGTGTTCAACGCGCACCAGCGCCGGGCGATCGCTCTGCGCGATGGCGGCTGCATCATCCCCGGCTGCCGGGTCCCGGCGACCTGGTGCGAGATCCACCACGTCACGGAGCACGCGAAGGGCGGCCTGACGCACACCGACAACGGGGTGCTGCTCTGCTGGCACCATCACCGCGGTCTCGAATCCTCGGGCTGGTCGATCCGCATGAACGACGGCCTCCCCGAAGTGCGGGCCCCGAACTGGGTCGACAGCTCCCGGCGCTGGTACCGCACCGGCTCGCCGCTCAGGGCTCCGAGCCACCGGTCCCGAGACCGACGGCAGCCAGACCGAGCGGCTCCGGAACTTCCAGATCGCGAACTTCCGGAACGCAAAGCCGGCTGAGCTCTATCTCTAGTACCCCGCGCAGGGGCTGCCCGGCTGCGTCGCCGTTGCGACCGCGCATCCCGGGCCGACCGAACCCCGACCGAGATAGAGGATGGCGCCGTTCGCAAGCCCCTCGAGTACACCGATACGGAGCGCGGCCACGTCGTAGCGGCCGTCCGGCAGACCGGCCACTGATGTGGTCTCCCAATCTTCAGGTTCATCGCCGCCCGAGAACGGGTCGTTCTGGGCGTTGAGCACAACAGAAATGACAGGTTTGAGTGAGGGGCCCGCAGGGAGCAAAAGGTTTGTGTACAGTCCTGATGCTGTTGTTACGACCAATACGACTGCTTCGCGCACATCAGTGGGAAGCGCTCGCAGGGGCCCGAGTACGGTTTCGAGAGCGTTCTTGACTGTCGGCCCCAGATTTCCGATGAGACCGGAGGTGAGTGCATTGAGGAGGCCGTTGACGGTGGCTTTCAGTCCAAGCAAGCCGAGCGGATCAAGAACGTTGAGCAGCGTGAGGTCGACGGTCGTACTCACTTGAGTTGTGAGGCCGTTGAGCGGACCCGAAACGACGGCTTGAACAGTGCCGATATTGGCTACCCCCACGCCTAGAACGGTCACGCGAAGCTTGGCGGTGACTAATACGTTGAGCTGAATGGCGTCGATGGCGCTGGCAAGGAGCCCTTCAATATCGTGAAGCCAATCTCCCAGAACATCCGTAACGGTATTAGTGAGCGTGGTCAGCACCTGCTCGTCGGCAAGCAGGTTCGAGTTCGGAGGCAATCCGTTGAGACCATTGCCATAGGCTCCCGGATAGGCCTCCTGTAGTAGCGCGACAGTGTTCACTCGGATCGTGCCCTGCGAGAGGTCTACACTGACTACCCCATGGCTGTCGGTAAGAGGCTCGGCCCGGTGAATGGCATTTCGAAGCGCAGCCGTGTCGACGGTTGCTGTGAGAGTGAGCGCAACGCTGTTCGTGCTCAAGACGCCGCTGACGAGTGTGGACAGGAGCCCCGTGACTGAAGTCAATAGCCCGTCCAGAACCGATTGGTTCGAAGCGAGCCCGTTGACTGTCGTCTCCAAGTTCTGCACCACGCCATCGAGCTTCTGAGTCAGACTGCCCACAGCCGGCGTTTCGATCACGAGGTCGGCGCTCGTCGCCAGGTACTCGCGCGACAAATTGCCGACCTGGGTTTCGACCCCATTGACCAGCTCCGTGCGTAGCGATGACACTCCATTCCAGGCCGCATCGCAGCCATCGAGTGCCGCGCGGCCCGTCACAGCTCCTACCTCGAGAGAAAGATCGGTGACATTGGCGAGCGTTGCGGCGACCGTCGGATCGACCTGTGAGATCAGCTGCTTGAGATTCACGGTGGCGAGCTCCGGATACCCGCTGCCTGGAGCGGTCGCGATGCCGCCGCTCGAATCGATGAACCCGGCGGCGCCCTGGGCGACACCACCGGCTGTCGCCTGCGCATACTGACCGAGCACGCCGGTCTGGTTGTCGAGGGGCAGCTGCAGCATGCCATCGCCGAGGTCGAGGTTGATCGCCTGGCCGAGTAGGCCGACATTCAGCGGGTTGCCCCAGGCAGGGGCTAGAGGCGCTGGATTCGCACCCGGGTCGGGAGTGTGTCGATCGCGGGTGCCATCGTTGGTGACGAGCACTCCGCTCGCTTCTGCGACCTGATCCAAGTCGATGCCGAGCAGTGAACCGCTGAGTGCGCGCCCCTCGCCGCGTGTTGTGAAGGCGCCGTCGGGCTGGGTGCAATCGAGAGTGCCGACCGTCGGCGCGTGCACCCACTCGGCGTCGTTCCAACTGGCGGAGGTCGTGACTCCGCCCTGAGCGACGAGCGCCGTCGATACGAGCACGGCCGCGGCCGCCGCGCCGACGCCGCGCTTCCAGAGACGGTCGGTCGGCACGAACGGACGAGCGTGCGCGGGGCGCGAAGTCAGTCTGCGCAGCAGATCGCGGAGGCTCATCGTGCTTCCCCTGCCGTAGAACCCGCGTGGAGACGGGTGCGCGACCTGCCCCGCAGGGCTGCCGCGAGACCGAGCCCGGCGAGGCCCGTGGCGAGCACTCCGAGCGCGAGAGCATCGGCGCCGGTCACCGCGAGATGCTTCGGAGGCACAGGTGTCGGCTGCACCGGCACGACGGTGCCGCCATCGCCGCCGTCATCGCCGGCCGCGTGCACGCCGAGGCCCACGCGCGCGGTGAGCCCGTCGAGGGCATCACCGGGAGTCGCGGCCGGAATCGCGAGCGTCACCAGCAGCTGCCTCGGCTCGCCCCGCCGCAGTTGCGCGAGATCGTATCGGTCGGCCGACTGCGACACCGCTGCGAGCGGTGTGGTCGGCAGAACGGTGGTCGGGGATCCCTGGCACGCGGGCGCATCTCCCGGCGCCGCCGAGAGATCGAAAGCGCCCGAGCACGTCTCGACCGCGGCCGTCATGCCCGCCGCCTCCACGAGCTCGCCGTTCGCGCGCAGCTCGATCGCGAGCGTGCTCGATTCCGCATCCTCGAGCGCAGCCCGCACCAGCCAGCGCATCGAGTCGCCCGGCCCGAGCCTCGCCTCGAGCGGCGTCGCCGAATCCACGGCGAGCGACAGGTATCCCGTCTCGCCCGTCTCGGCGATCGGTTGGAACACCGCCGATGCGCGCACCGCCGTGAGCCCGACCCCGAGGCAAGTGACGGCTGCGAAGACGATCGCGAGCAGCGCAGGAGCGAACGCGGGGCGTCGGGTCATCGGAGCACCTCCTCGGCATGCTCGGGGTGGTGCGCGTCGGCACCCGAGCCGGTTCCGGCGTCAGTATCGCTGTCGTCATCGGGGTCGCGGGGCTTCGGCCAGAACGCCCAGACGACGTACGCTCCGACGAACAGGATCAGCGCGCCCATCGCGATCGGCGTCTGCAGCATCATGAGCGCGTCCCCGAGACCGGGAATCGCGAACACGACCTTCCGCGCATCGGTGAGCGCATAGGGCAGGTGGTCGGGCTGATCGTTGTCATCGCCCTGCAGCGCGAGCTGCCGGGCCGTCGCACTCGTGAGATCGGGCGGCCCCGACCCCGGTGCCGCCGCACGGATGTCGGCCTCGTTCGCCGCGCGCTCCTGCACCGGACCGACCTCGATGACGCGGTGCGTGACCGGCATCGACTCGCCCGCTCGTTGCACCGTCACCACGTCGCCGACTTCGATCTCGTCGGCCTGCACCGGCACCGTGACCGCGACCGCGCCCTGCGGCATGGTCGGGCTCATCGAACCGGTGCGGAACGTGATGAGCGACGCTCCCGCGACGGCCTGGAACACGAACCAGCAGACAAGCCCGAGCGCCGCCACGACGACGAGCGTCGTGACGGCGGCTCCGGCTACCCGGCGGAACATGAGCGCGAGGCCGTCGTGCGGGGGTTACGCGGCGGGCTAGTTCGAGACTGACTCGAACTTCCACATCGGCGCGATGGTCTTGCCCTGCAGATCATCGATGTTCGCGGTGCTGCCGGGCAGTGTCAGCACGAAGCAGTAGTGCTGTGCGGCGCCGGGGTCGGTGCTGGTGGCGCCGGCCGGCAGGTTCTGCGACGCGCCAGCAATGGTGTTGAGGTTCACGTTCGAGAGGTCGGTGATCGCAGTGCCCCAGCCAGAGGTGTCGAATGCGGCGGGGGTGCAGTTCGGTGCGGTGGGCGCGCTCGACGTGTACACGCTGACCCGCATCGCAGCCCAAAGCTCTGGGCTGGTAGGTGCAGTGCCGCTAGTGAAGTCGGGATTCGGAGTAGCGCCCTGGAGTGTGACGTCTCCGGCGATCGAACCAGCGACCGTGCGGAGCGACACCGGGGCGTATATCGGCGAATCGGGCACCATGGCCGTCGGGTTGACGGTGAACTGGAGTTCGCCACCTGCCGGGGTCTCCTCGTCGGTCCAGGCCCCCGCGGCGAGCGCCGGGTCGGTGTTCTGCTGCACCTCGAATGTGCTGGTGCCGATCCCTGGATCACCGTCCGCGCCGCCCCAGACCCACTCGGAGTCGTTCCACGACGCGAGCGTGTAGGTGGCGCCGACTCCGACGACGAGCAGGCCCGCCGCGACCGCCGCGATCTTGCGATTTCTGCGTGACGAACGTGATGAAGATGATGTGGACATGCGTTTGACCCTTCCCCGGGGTAAAGCGAGGGGATCCATCGACTCTTCGACCCCATTTGTCGAAGTAGGAGTATCGAACGGCCCCCTGCCGCCGAACCCTCCGCCGCAGTGCGGTTTTCGGGCTTGGTGAAGAGAACGATATCAGCTTGGACACCGTCCCACAATTTCGAAATCTGAGCGTTGTTGTGGAGTCTGCAATGCGTCGCAGTAGTGGACCTTGTGCGTCTCAGTAGTGCGGCTCATCGGATGGCACCGGGACGTGCGGAGGAGGGAGGAACGGGACAGCCCCGACGCTTCCGAAGATGCGCCGGGGCTGATCCCTGGAGATGAAACCGCGGTTACGGCATCAGGCGGTTCGGGCCGCGGAAGAGGTAGGTCGTCTCGCGGATCGACGGCTGATGCAGCATGAGCATGAGCACGCGGTTCAGACCCATGCCGAAGCCGCCGTGCGGGGGCACGCCGTAACGGAAGAAGTCGAGGTAGAACGCGAGCTCCTTCGGGTCCATGCCCTTGTCGAGCGCCTGCGCCTCGAGCACCTCGATGCGGTGTTCGCGCTGCGCGCCCGTCGAGATCTCGGTGCCGCGGTAGATGAGGTCGTAGCTGTTGGTCAGCGACGCGTCATCCTCGTGGCGCATGTGGTAGAACGGGCGGATCGACGACGCGTAGTCGGTGAGGAAGACGAACTCGCTGCCGTACTTCTCCTCGACGTAGGCGGCGATCTGGCGCTCGCCCTCCGGGTCCATGTCGGCGTCGGCGCGGGGCACCTCGTAGCCGCGCTCCTTCACGATCTCCTTGGCCTCGGCCAGCGGGATACGCGGGAACGGGCGGGCGGGGACCTTGATCTCGATGCCGAAGAGCTGCTCGATCTCGGCGCCGTGCTTCTTCTTGACCGCGGTGAGGCCGGCGACAATGAGCTCCTCGTGCAGCTCCATCACGTCCTCGTGCGAGTCGATCCAGCTCAGCTCGGTATCGACCGAGGTGAACTCGGTCGCGTGGCGCGAGGTGAACGAGGGATCGGCGCGGAACGCGGGCCCGACCTCGAAGATGCCGCCGAAGCCTGCCGCCTGCGCCATCTGCTTGAAGAACTGCGGGCTCTGCGCGAGGAACGCCTGGCCCTCGAAGTACTCGACCTCGAAGAGCTCGGCGCGCGACTCCGACGCCGACGCCATGAGCTTCGGAGTCTGGATCTCGATGAAGCCGCGGTCGACCCACACCTGGCGCAGCGCGTGCAGGAAGGCCGTCTGCGCGCGGAAGACGAGGTTCTGCTCGGGGCGGCGCAGATCGAGGAAGCGCCAGTCGAGGCGTACGTCGATGTTCGAGTCGTCGGCGACCGGGTTGTCGGGCAGCGCCTTCGCGACGACCTCGATGGTCTCGATCTGGATCTCGACGCCGCCGAGCTTCACGCGCTCGTTGTGCTGCAGCTCGCCCGTCACGGTCACGAAGGTGCCGTGGGTGAGCTCGGAGATGGTGTGCGTGCGGGGCACGAGGATGTCGGAGCGCGGGTTCTCGGGGTCGGGCTCGCGCAACACGCCGCCGTTCACCAGCTGCACCGCACCGCTCTCGTCGCGCAGCACGACGAACTGCACGTACCGCTGGTCGCGCACCTTCTCGACCCAACCGGAAACTCGTACGAGGCCGTCTTCGCGGGCGGCCAGGTCCTTGATCAATACACGCTCAGTCACCCGAGACAGTCTACGTGACGAAACCCGTGCGCCGATCGCGCGGGCCATGAGGATCGCGCGAAGGCGCCGGACACCTGTCGGACACCCGGATGTGTTAGCACAGAGGGTATGAACTCCGACGCCTCGCCGCCGCTCGGCGGTACGCGCGCCCTGATCCAGTCGCACCTGCCGTCGCTCGTGCCGAGCGAGCGCCGTGTCGCAGAGGCCTGCATCGACGACCCCGTGGCGGTCGCGCGCATGTCGGTCGCCGACCTCGCGGGCCGAGCCGACGTGTCGCCCGCGACGGTCGTGCGGGCCTGCCAGCGCATGGGGTTCGGCGGCTTCCAGCGTCTCAAGGAGCTGCTCATCAGGGATCAGGCGTCGCCCCCGGCGTCGCTCGCGCCGGGCGGCGAGGCGGCGGTCGACACCGGTCATCCCGTGGAGCAGGTGTTCTCGAGCGCCATCGACGGCATCCACGGCGCCCTCGGCGCGCTCGACTTCTCGGCCTTCGACGCGGCCGCGCTCAGCATCCGCGACTGCGGTCGCCTGCTCGTCGTCGGCAACGGCGCCTCGCTCGCCCCCGCGCAGTCGGTCGCCCTGCACTTCCTCACGAGCGGCCGGGTCTGCGAAGCCCCGGTCGACATCGTCGCCCAGCACATCGCCGCCAAGCTGCTGAAGCCGGGCGACGTCTGCCTCGCGGTGAGCGACAGCGGCATGAACCATTTCACGCTGCGCTCGGCGCAGCTCTCGGCCGAGGCGGGCGCCACCGTGATCGGGGTGACGAGCTACGGCGGCTCGGAGCTCGCGCAGGTCGCAGACCATGCGCTCGTCGCCGGGGCCGGCTTCCACAACTGGAACAGCAGCCATGTGGCCGGCAACATCGTGCAGATGCTGCTGCTCTCGGCGCTGCACGCGGCGTCGCTCGGCGGGCTCCCCGACACGATCACTGCGCAGCGGGCCTCGATCGCCGAGGCGAAGACGATGGTCGTGCCCGCCGAAGACTGAGGCGCGTTCACCCGCCGTTCCGCTCGTTCATCTTCGCGCGACGGAATTCAGGCGAACGGCGGCTCCCGTTCGCCTGCCCCTCCCGAACCGTTCACCCTCGGCCTCCAATCTGGAATCAAGCGTTTCCTGCATTCCGCAGTTCATGAAATTCGATTCCCTGGAGGTGGCCGGTGGCTCGGCTCGTGCTCAATCAGATCTCGCGAGAGTTCGGTGACTTCACCGCGACCGATCGCGTCAGCCTCGACATCGCGGACGGCGAGTTCCTCGTGCTGCTCGGCCCCTCGGGCTGCGGCAAGACCACGCTCCTGCGCATGATCGCCGGCCTGCTCGAACCCACGGGCGGCAGCATCGAGATCGACGGCGATGACATCACGGCGCTGCCGGCGCGCAAGCGCGACCTCGCCATGGTGTTCCAGAGCTACGCCCTCTACCCGCACCTGTCGGTCGAGAAGAATCTCGCATTCCCGCTCAAGGTGCGACGCACCCCGAAGGCGGAGATCGCCCGCCGGGTGCGCGAGGCCGCCGACGCCGTCGAGATCGGGCACCTGCTCGACCGCAAGCCGAAGGAGCTCTCGGGCGGTCAGCGCCAGCGCGTCGCCCTGGCCCGCGCTCTCGTGCGCGAGCCGAAGGCCTTTCTCATGGACGAGCCGCTCTCGAACCTCGACGCGAAGCTGCGCACCGCTACCCGCCGCGAACTCGCGGCGCTGCATCGGAAGCTCGGCGCGACGTTCGTCTACGTCACCCACGATCAGGTCGAGGCGATGACGATGGCGACGAAGATCGCCCTGCTGAACCGGGGCCGCGTCGAGCAGTACGGCACTCCCGAAGAGCTCTACGACACCCCGAGCTCGGTGTTCGCCGCCGGGTTCCTGGGCTCTCCCGCGATGAACCTGCTCGACGCCACCCTCACCACGACCGACGGCCACATCTCGGTCTTCGCCCCGGGCACCGAGGCAATGCTCTGGCAGGGCGCGACCCCCGAGCGCGACATCGTCGTCGGCGTGCGTCCCGAGCACCTCGCGATCTTCGCGGGCGGCTCGGCCGAAGCGGTGCCGACTGCAGGGATCGCGCTGCGCGGCACCGTCGAGCTCATCGAGAACCTCGGCCGCGAACAGCTCGTGCACTGCCGCATCGGCGACGACCGTGTCACCGCCGCCTGCGATCGCGACGAGCGCTGGGAGGTCGGCGAGCTCGTCGTGCTGACCGCCCCGACGGCGCGCGTGCACCTCTTCGACCGCGACAGCGGCCGCCGCCTCGAGTGGCAGCCCGAGCGCACGGCGATCCCTGCAGCCGCCGATACCGCGAGCACTGCCGCCGCGCACGTCGCCCTGCCCGCACACTAGCCCCCCCATCAGTCCAGCCGCATCACCCTCCTGAAAGGACCCACCCACATGCGACTTCGACGCACACTCGCCTCCGGCGCCTGCGCCATCATCGCGAGCGTCGCCCTCGCCGCCTGCTCGTCGGGCTCGGCCGCCACCGATTCGGCCGCCGCCGTCGTGCCGAAGCTCGGTGCAGATGAGCAGGTCGAGATCGTCTTCGAGAGCTACAACCTCACGCAGGCCGGTGTCTGGACCGACACCGTGAACCAGCTGATCTCGGAGTTCGAAGAGGCCAACCCGAACATCACCGTGAAGGCGCAGCCGACGCAGGGCGCAGCCGCGGCCTCCGGCAACTACGTCGGCAGCGTGCAGACGCAGCTGCTCGCCGGCAAGGCGCCCGACGTCGCCCAGCTCACCTTCGACGCGCTCGAGTACACGGCGACCCAGCTCGGCGCGAAGCCGCTCTCGGACATCGTGGAGGCGGAGGAGCTCGAGGCGCACTTCGGCGGCGAGAATCCGATGCACCCGAACGCGAAGGTGCTCGCCGACTGGGACGGCAAGACCTACGGCATGCCCTACGTCTTCTCGACCCCGGTGCTCTTCACCAACGCCGACATGCTGCAAGCCGCCGGCGTCGAGGGCACCCCTGACCTCAGCACCTGGGACCAGGTCGAGAAGGTTGCGGCGCAGGTCTCGGCGCACACCGGCAAGCCGTCGCTCGACATCAACTGCACCGTCAAGGGCGGTCACTGGTGCATGCAGGGCCTGTTCAAGTCGAACGGCGCCGAGGTGCTCTCGGAGGATCGCACGACGATCGGCTTCGGCTCGCCCGAGGCGGTCGAGACCGTCGAGCGCTTCGCCGAGATGACCGAAGCGGGCGTGCTGCGCAGCGCCGATTCGGCCGCGCAGATGGAGGGCATCGCGAAGGGCGACACCGCCATGATCCTCACCACCTCGGCCCTGCAGGGCATGTTCATGCAGGCCGCCGACGCGGGCGGCTGGACCCTCGAAGCCGCCGCGATGCCCGCGTTCGACGGACAGGAAGCCGTGCCGACGAACTCCGGCTCCGCGCTCTTCGTGCTCAGCGACGACCCGGCCAAGCAGCGCGCCGGATGGGAGCTCATCAAGTTCCTCACCAGCGACCGCGCCTACGAGCTCATCTCGAGCCAGATCGGATACCTGCCGCTGCGCACCGGGCTCGTCGAAGAGGGCGGCGCGCTCCACGACTGGGCTCAGCAGAACCCGCTCATCGAGCCGAACCTCGCCCAGCTCGACCGCATGCAGCCCTGGGTCTCGTACCCCGGCAACAGCTACGTGCAGGTCGACGACCTGCTCGCCACCGCCATCGAGGAGGTCGTGTACTTCGGCAAGCCCGCAGAGGCGACCATGACCGATGCCGCCGACCGCGCCCAGGCGCTGATCGGCTAGGGGTCGCAATGAGCACCATCGTCGACACCTACGCCGCCGGCCCCGCGATCTGCATCGAGGGCACCTACAACTTCCGCAGCACCGCGGGCTACCCGGCCGCGGGCGGAACGATCCGGCCGAACAGCCTCCTGCGCTCGGACGCGCTGCACCGCCTCGGCGCCCGCGGCATCGCGCAGTTCGCCGAACAGGGCATCGTGCGGGTCATCGACCTGCGCGACGAGACCGAGGTGCGCACCTCCCCGAGCGTCTTCGCGAGCGACGAGCCCACCCGCGGCAGCGCCATCGAGACCGTGCACCACCCGATCTTCGCGGGTGCGGCGATGCCGACGACCCGGACGGTGCCCTCGCTCGAAGAGATCTACCGCGCTATCGCCACCGATCGCGTCACCGCGCTCGTCGGCGCCGTGCGGCTGATCGCCGACGCCCCGGCCGGCGGCGTGCTCGTGCACTGCACCGCGGGCAAGGATCGCACCGGCATGGTCGTCGCCACGGCGCTCGCCGCCGTCGGCGTGCCCCGCGAGCAGGTGGTCGCCGATTACGCCGCGAGTGCCGACAACCTCGCCGGCGAGTGGGCCGACCGCATGATCGCGTCGTTCTCGGAGCGCATGCCCGGCCCGATCAACGAGGCCGTGCGCGAGCTCGTCAGCGCGAGCCCGGCCGAGGCGCTGGGCTCCGCGCTCGACGTGATCGACGAGCAGTACGGCGGCGTGGAGCCCATGCTGCTCGGCCACGGCTTCGACCCCGCCGCCCTCGAGCGGCTGCACGCCCGGCTCGTCGGCTGATCCCTGATTCCCATCGCACAGCACGAACAAGAAGAGAGGCACAGAAATGACCAACACCCAGCATCCTCCGGTCGAGCACTTCATCCTGCACATCAGCGACACCCACTTCGTCGGCGGCGCCGAGAAGCTGCACGGCTCGATCGACAGCGACGCGAACCTCGCCCGCCTGTTCGAGGACTTCGCACGCAGCCAGGCCCGCCCCGAGGCGATCGTCTTCACCGGCGACCTCGCCGACACGGGCGACGCCGACGCCTACGAGCGCCTGCGCGCCATCGTCGAGCCCGCCGCCGAGAAGATCGGCGCCCAGGTGATCTGGGTCATGGGCAACCACGACACCCGCACGCCGTTCCGCAAGGCTCTGCTCGACTCCGACGCCGGCGAAGAGAGCGTCGACATGGTGTACGACGTGAACGGCCTGCGCATCATCGCCCTCGACTCGACCGTGCCCGGTCAGCACCACGGCGAGATCACCGACGAGCAGTACGCCTGGCTCGCCGACGTGCTCGCGACCCCCGCCCCCGGCGGCTCGGTCATCGCGCTGCACCACCCGCCGGTGCCCTCGCTCATCGAACCGATCGCATTCGTCGAGCTGCAGGATCAGGCGCGCTTCGCCGAGGCCATCCGCGGCACCGACGTGCGCGCCGTGCTCGGCGGGCACCTGCACTTCAACACCTTCAGCGAGATCGGCGGCGTGCCCGTCTCGGTAGCCTCGGCCACCTGCTACACGCAGGATCTGAACGTCGAACCGGGCGCCATGCGCGGCCAGGACGGCGCGCAGGGCTTCAACCTCGTGCACTTTTACGGCGACCGCGTCATGCACACGGTCGTGCCGATCGGCGAGTTCTCGACGGTGTACGAGGCGACGGCCGAGCAGCTGGCCTCGTGGACCTCGCTCTCGATCGCGGAGGCGAACGAAGAGATGGCGAAGAGCCTGAACGCGGATCCCGCCGCGGAGCCCGAGCCCGCGCTCGCCTGAGCGGCCCGCCCGATCCGTGCGGGCGGGGCCCGGCCCCGCCCGCCGATCCGCCCGCACACCCCTCACCACCCAGTAGAACGGAACGACCGTTGTTCACCGAGGTTCTCCCGCCGGCAGCCGCACTCGCAGCGGCGGAGCCGATCCCTGAAACCGCATCGACCCCTGAACCAGCCGCGCGTACCCGGCGTGCCCGGCGCACCCGCGCCAAGCGCGCCCGGAGCACCGAGCGCTTCACGATCGCCCCCTACCTCTACGTGCTCCCCGCGGTCGTGCTGCTGCTCGTCTGGACCTACATCCCGCTCGTGCAGACCTTCGAGCTCTCCTTCTTCGACTGGAACCTGATTCCGACCCAGCCGAAGACTCCGGTCGGTCTCGAGAACTACGCGACCGTGCTGAGCCTGCCCGAGCTGCACCAGGCGCTCTGGAACACCGTGCTCTACATCGGAGCCTTCCTCGTGCTCTCGGTCGCGCTGCCGGTCGTGTTCGCGCTGATCTCGCGCCGCGTCGCGGGCCGGGCGAAGACCGTCTACCAGGCCCTCATCTTCGTGCCGTTCCTCGTCACGCCGGTCGCGACGAGCGCGGTCTGGCGGTGGCTGTTCGCGCCCGAGGGCGGCACGATCCCTGCCGTCGCCCGCACCCTCGGCATCGAGATGGGCAACGTCTTCCGAGAACCCGAATCGTCGATGTGGGCCGTCATCGTGATCGTCGGCTGGCAGATGCTCGGCTTCGGCGTGCTCGTCGTCTCGGCCGGCCTCGCGGGCATCAGCCCCGACTACGGGCACGCCGCCGCGACCGACGGCGCCACCGAGCGCCAGATCACGTGGCGCGTCACTCTGCCGCTGCTGTCGCCCTCGCTCGTGTTCCTCGCGCTCATGACCATCCTGCTCTCGGCGCAGTGGACCTTCCCGATCATCGACCTCGTCACACAGGGCGGCCCGAGCAACTCGTCGACGAACATCTACTACCTGCTCTACCAGTTCGGCTTCCGCAACTTCGACGCCGGACTCTCGGCCGCAGCGGGCACGCTCTTCTTCATCGCGTTCGGGCTCATCGCGCTCGTCTTCGTCGAACTCTCCGAGAAGCTCAGCTTCCACGACAACTGAGCCGTCACACCTCCCAGGAGCACACTTCCATGACCTTCACCCTCGTCGCCCCGCAGCACCTCGGCGCCCTCGACCCGGTCGACATCAGCAAGCCGGCCGCCGCCGGCACCCGCCCCGGTGCCGCCTCCGATGCTCCCGACGCCGCCGACGCCGCAACCCGGGCGCTCGCCCGGAGCCGCACCCGCCGCAGGCTCGCGAACATCCCCGCGTTCGTGCTGCTCACGGTGCTCGCGATCATCTCGGTGTTCCCGATCTACTGGATGTTCGTCACGGCCTTCCGGCCCGCCGATCAGATGCTGTCGACGAACCCGCTGCCCGGCCCGTTCAGTATCGAGAACTTCGAGTACGTGTGGAGCACCATCCCCATCCTCGGCATGCTCGCGAACACCTTCGGCATGGCGCTCGGCCTCGCCGTCGGGCAGCTGTTCATCGCGATCCTCGCGTCGTACGGCTTCGCGCGCTGGTCGTTCCGCGGCCAGAAGGTCCTGTTCCTGCTCTTCGTCGGTTCGTGGCTCGTGCCGTTCCAGGTGACGATGATCCCGAACTACGTGCTCATCTCGAAGCTCGGCCTGCTCAACACGGTGCTCGGCGTCATGATCCCGCAGCTCGCCGCCGCGTTCGCCGTGATGCTGCTCAAGCAGCACCTCGACTCGTTCCCGCGCGAACTGCTCGAGGCGTCGTCGATGGACGGCCGGGGCGCGTGGCGCACGCTGTGGGAGGTCGTGGTACCGAACCTGCGCCCGGCGCTCGCCGCGCTCGGCATCATGCTGTTCATCAGCGCGTGGAACGAGTACCTGTGGCCCGCGCTCATCATGCAGCAGGGCGATGCGCTCATCCAGGTCGGCATCCGCGGCTTCCTCGGCGCCGAGGGCAACAACTGGGGCGCCGTGATGGCGGCGAGCGCGATGGCATGCCTGCCGATCCTGCTCATCTACATCTTCCTGCAGCGCTACGTGGTCGACGCCTTCGTGCGCTCGGGGCTCAAGTAGGGGTTCTGGCGCCGGACGCTTCGGGTGAACCCGAAGCGTGGAGCCTGATGCACCGCTGGGCGCGTCTCAATGGTGCATCAGGCTCCACGCTTTCGAGATCCGCGCCTGGTCGTGATGCGCGCCCCCGCGCCCGCGCTCAGATCTGGTAGTCGAGCTCGCGGTAGGCGCCGCGGTGGAAGACGAGGGGCTCGCGCTCGGGGGAGTGGTGCAGCGCTGCGACCCGCACGAGGAAGATGAGATGGTCGCCCGCCTCGATCTCCCGGTCGATGCGGCCGGCCACCCAGCCCGCGGTGCCGGCGAGCAGCGGTGCCCCGTTCGCTTCGGCCGGCACCCACTCGACGCCCTGCCACTTGTCGGTGCCCGAACGAGCGAACTGGGCGCTCAGGTGCTGCTGGGCGGTGCTCAGGAAGTTGATGGCGATGCGCCCCGTGTCCCGCACGGCGGCGAGGCTGCGCGAGGTGCGCGCGACCGAGAACGACACGAGCGGCGGGTCGATCGAGACGCTCGTGAACGACTGGCAGGTGAAGCCCACCGGGCCGGCGCCGGTCGCCGTCGTGATGACCGTGACGCCCGAGGGGAAGGCGCCCATGACGTCGCGGTAGGCGCGCGGTTCGAAGACGGCGTCGGGCGGGGCGTCGAGGGTGGTGGGGGCGGGCTCGGTACGGGTGGCGGCGTGCGCGGGCATGCGGCTCCTTGCGGGTGGGTTCAGCCAGGGATCGTGCAGCCAGCGTAGGTCTCGCCGAGCGGTCGCTGCCACCCCATTCGCAACAAAAGGTAATGGCACCCATTCCGTTACCGAATGTTTCAGTGCGGCTGCGCGGGTGGGGCCGAGCGGCCTAGCCTCGTCTCCATGCCGCACACGACTCACCCCGAAGCCCCGAGCACCGCACCCCCGCACGCCGACGCCGCGCCGTTCACCGTCGGCGTCGCCCTCGACGGCGCCGGGGCGCACCCCGCCGCCTGGCGCGAGCCCGACGCCGACGCGAGCGCGCTCTTCGCCCCCGCCCACTGGCAGCGCCTCGTCGGCGAACTCGACGACGCCGGTGCCGACTACGTCGCCCTCACCGATGCGCTCGCGCCGCAGCACGAGCTCCTCGGGGCCGGGGCCGGCAGCGAGAACGGGGTGACCGGGCGCCTCGACGCGCTCCTGCTGCTCAGCTGGATCGCCCCTCGTACGCACCGCATCGGGCTCATCCCGACCGTCACTACGACGCACACCGAACCCTTCCACGTCGCCACCGCGCTGCAGACCCTCGACCACGTCTCGAGCGGCCGCGCCGGCTGGCAGCTGCGCATCTCGGCGAGCGCCGCCGAGGCCGACGCCTTCGGGCGCCGTGAGGCCCCCGCCATCGACGCCGCGGCGGTGCTCGCAGGCGAAGGCGACGCCGCCCTCGACGAACTGCTCGCCGAGGCCGCCGACGTCGCCGAGGTGACGAGCCGCCTCTGGGACAGCTGGGAGGACGACGCGATCATCCGCGACGCCGCGACCGGCCGCTTCCTCGACCGCAACCGCCTGCACCACGTGCGTTTCGAGAGCGCCCGCTTCAGCGTCGCCGGCCCCTCGATCGTGCCGCGCTCGCCGCAGGGGCGACCGCCCGTCGCGCTGCTCGCCCACTCCGACGCCGTCTACCGGCTCGCAGCCGAGGCCGCCGACGTCGTGTTCGTCACGCCGGAACCGCAGGACCCGGGCAGCAGCACTTCCGGCGGCCGTTCGGCGGACGACATCGTCGCCGCCGTGCGCCGTGCCGAAGCGGAGGCCCGGGCCTCGGGGCGGCGCCGCGAACGGGAACCGCTGCGCATCGTCGCCGACCTCGTGGTCGCGCTCGACGGCGCTGGCGACGGCGCGGGCACCGGAGTCGGCGAGACCGGAGCCGAACGACTCGCCCGCCTCGATGCGTTGGGCCCGGTGCTCCGGAGCGACGCCCGGGTCGGGACCGGCACGGCCGCCGAGATCGCCGACCTCATCGCCGCGTGGCGCGAGGCGGGCATCGAAGGCGTGCGGCTGCGCCCCCTCGCCCAGCCGGCCGACGTGCACGCGATCGCCCGCGACCTGCTGCCCGAACTGCACCGCCGCGGTCTCGCTCAGGCGATCCCTGTCGAAGCAGACACCCCGTCGCTGCGCGAGCGCTTCGGACTCGACGCCGCCATCAACCGATACGCCGCGGCAGCGGCGCAGACCGAGGAGGTCGCAGCATGACCGCGCAGCGCCCAGTGCATCTCGTCGCCCACTTCCCGGGCGTCAACAGCCAGACCGTCTGGAGCGACCCGCGGTCGGGCAGCCAGATCGACTTCGATTCGTTCCGCCGCTTCGCGCAGACCGCCGAGCGCGGCTTCTTCGACTACGTCTTCCTCGCCGAAGGGCTGCGCATGCGCGAGCACGGCGGCGAGATCCACGACCTCGACGTCGCGGGCCGCCCGGCCACCCTCCCCGTCCTCGCGGCGATGGCCTCGGTGACCGAGCACATCGGCGTCGTCGGCACGCTCTCGAGCACGTTCAACGAGCCGTACGAGCTCGCGCGCCAGCTCGCCACGATCGACCACCTCTCGGGCGGCCGGGTCGGGTGGAACGTCGTCACCTCCTCCGACGCCTTCCATGGCGGCAACTTCCGCCGCGGCGGCTTCCTGCCCTACCCCGAGCGCTACGAGCGCGCCGCCGAGTTCGTGGCCCTCGCGAAGCGGCTCTGGGCATCGTGGCAGCCCGGAGCAGTGACCGCCGATGCCGCGGGCGGCCGGTTCGTCGACCCCGGCCTCGTGCAGCGCGTCGACCACGACGGCAAGCACTTCGGCATCTCGGCGACCGGCACCGTGCCGCGCAGCCCCCAGGGCTACCCGGTCATCGTGCAGGCGGGCGACTCGCCCGCCGGGCGCGACTTCGCCTCCGAGCACGCCGAGATCATCTTCTCTCGGCACAACGACTTCGCCGACGGCCAGCGCTTCTACGCCGACGTCAAGGGGCGCCTCCCCGCCGTCGGCCGCGATGAGGGCGGCCTGCTGATCCTGCCCGCCGCGACCTTCGTGATCGGCGACACTGCCGAGGATGCGCGCGAACGCTCGCGCGAGATCGCATTCCAGCAGATCAGCGAGCCGACGGCCCTCGCCTGGATCGAGGCCGTGTGGGGCCGCGAGCTCCCGGGGCTCGACCCGAACGGCCCGCTGCCCGCGAGCGCGCCCGGCGACGGCGCCCGCCGCGAGGGGCAGCACAACCCGCAGCTCGTCGACCGCATCTCGAACGCCCGCCGCCTGCGCGAACGCGCCGAACGCGAGGGGCTCACGCTGCGCGAGCTCGTCGTCGCCGAGACCGCCGACCACACCTTCGTCGGCACCCCGGAGTTCATCGCCGGCGAGATCGACCGCTACGTGCAGGGCCGCGCCTCCGACGGCTTCGTTCTCGTACCGCACCTCACGCCGGGCGGGCTCGACGAGTTCGTCGACCGCGTCGTGCCGCTGCTGCAGGAGCGCGGCGTCTTCCGCACCGAGTACCCGGGCCAGCGCGACCCCGGGGCGACGCTGCGCACTACGCTCGGGCTGTCGGCGCCTCCGGGCCTCGCGGGCGCCGAGCCTGCTCCCGAGCGCGTCGAGCCCGCCGAGCGAGTGGCCGCATGAGCG
Organism: Leucobacter sp. GX0328; assembly: GCF_053567315.1. Taxonomy (NCBI): domain Bacteria; kingdom Bacillati; phylum Actinomycetota; class Actinomycetes; order Micrococcales; family Microbacteriaceae; genus Leucobacter; species Leucobacter sp. GX0328. Next base: position 807,587 of record NZ_JBSGPC010000001.1, on the reverse strand, counting down.
GCGGGGCGACGAGCCCCGGCGCGCCCCTCGGCCCGGGCTACGCATTCGAGCGAGTCGACTACCACGACCCGCTCGCGGCGCCCCTGCTCCGGGACCTCGAACGCGAGTACGACGAGCGCTACGGCAGCGACATCATGGGCGAGCCCGCGATCGTCGAGATCGAGCGGTACCCGGCCGAGCGCTTCGCCCCGCCCCTCGGCGCGTTCATCCTGCTGCTGCACGACGGCGCACCCGTGTCGGGCGGAGCGTTCATGCCGTTCGACGAGACGACCGCCGAGGTGAAGCGGGTGTGGACGAGTGCCGAACGCCGCGGCGAGGGCCTCGCCCGCCACGTGCTCGCCGAGCTCGAGCTCGAGGCGGCGCGCCTCGGCTACGCGCGCATCTACCTGACGACCGGGCCGCGGCAGCCCGAGGCACGCGCGCTCTACCTCGCCACCGGGTACACGCCGCTCTTCGACACCGCCCTCACGGGCGAGGAGATCGGCGGCCCGCTGGCGTTCGAGAAGGCGCTGGCCGGGGCCGCGGATCTCGCGGAGACGGCGGCGTGAACGCGGCCGGCGGGCCTCCGAGCGCGGTGCAGGCGGATGCCGTGCGCGTCGTCGGCATCGGCGCCGGGCCCGCCGGCATCATGGTGCTCGAGCGGCTGCTCGCGAACCACGCCCGCGACACCCCCGAGCTGCGGCTCGATATCACCCTGGTCGACCCGCACGAGCCGGGCGGCGGCCGCATCTGGCGGCGCGCTCAGTCGCCGCTCCTGAAGCTCAACACGATGCTGCGCGACGACTCGGTGTTCACCGACGCCTCCTGCGAGATCGACGGGCCGGTCGTGCCCGGCCCCTCGCTCGCCGAGTGGGTCGACGGCGTGCGCGCCGGGCGCATCGCGCGGCCGGCGTGGTGGGATGCGCGGCTCGAGCGCGAACTGCACGAGGTCACGGGCACCTCATTCCCGACCCGACGACTCAACAGCGCCTACCTCGAGTGGGCCTATCGCGAGATCGTCGCGCGGGCGGCGCCCTCCGCGTCGGTGACGTGGGTCAGGGATCGCGCGGTCTCCGTCGAGGGCGCGTCGCCCGCCCGCGTGGCCCTCGCCTCGGGCGGCGTGCTCGAGGCCGACCTCGTGCTGCACACGATCGGGCACAACGGCACCGAGCCGTCGAACGCCGCGCAGCGGATCGCCGGCTTCGCACGCGCTCATGGGCTCGCGTACGTGCCGCCCGCGTTCACCGCGGACGTCGACTTCGACTGGGTGGAGCCCGGCGCCGACGTCATCGTGCGCGGCATGGGGCTCGCGGCCGTCGACCTCGTCGTGCTGCTCACCGAGGGGCGCGGCGGAGTCTTCGAGCGCGAAGGCGGGCCCGGCGCGACCGGGCGGCTGCGCTACCGGCCGAGCGGCCGGGAGCCCGTGCTGCACCTCGGGTCGCGCCGGGGCGTGCCGTACCGCTCGAAGGTCACGTCGGAGCTGCGCGGCGACGCTCCCCGCCTCGACTACCTCGGGGCGGCGTTCCACGAGCGCGCGGCGGCCGGCGACCCCCTCGATTTCGACGCCGAGGTGTGGCCGCTCGTCGCGGCCGAGCTGCTCACCGGCTACTACCGAGAGCTGTTCACCGGGCACCCCGAGCACGTACGCGGCGGATGGGCCGAGTTCGCCCCGGCGCTCCGAGCAGCCCTCGCGCGGCCCGGAGGGCACGATTCGGCCGAGCTGTCGGCCCTCATCGCGCAGCACGTGCCCGACCCCCTCGACCGCTTCGACCTCGCATCGTTCGACCGGCCTCTGCAGTTCCCGGGCACCGGTGCAGCAGACGCCGGCAGCGGTGCGGGCGACGGTGCGGGCGGCGGTTCGGGGCCGACGGGCGCTCGCGCCGAAGATGCCGCGCTGCAGCGGCGCCTGCGCGAGCACATCGGGCTCGATCTCGCCCAGCGCACGGCCGCTCGCCGCAGCGCGACCCAGGGGCTCTTCATGGCAGCACTGCACGCGTACATGTCGCTCGCCGACGTACCGCCCGAGCGCTGGAACGCGCGCAGCCGCACCCACTCGCTGCCGCGCCGCTGGCACCCCTACTTCAGCTACCTCGCGAGCGGCCCGCCCGGGCACCGCCTCGAAGAGCTCATCGCGCTCTCCGAGGCGGGCGTCGTGCACTTCCTCGGCGGCGATGTCGCGCTCGAGCTCGACGAGGAGCGCGGGCTCTTCCGCGCATCGGGCAGCGCGCACTCGGCCGGCCGGTCGGTGCGCGCGGAGGCGGAGGCGCGCACCCTGATCGACGCCTGGCTGCCCGAGGCCACGGCGGCGCGAAGCGACAATCCGCTGCTGCGCCAGCTCGTCGCGAGCGGGCAGGCGCGCGAGGTCGCCGTCGTCGACGACGGCTTCGCCGGCAGCACCGGGCAGCTCGCCGTCGAGCCGGACGGCCGCCTGATCGGCGCCGAACGGCAGTACGCGCTCGGCGCGTTCACCGCCGCGCCGACGGGAGGCGCGTTCGCCCGCCCGGGTCTCGACTCGCTGCCCTTCCGCACCTCCGATCGCGTGGCGCGATCCCTGCTGGCCGATGCCGCGGGCCTCGCCACGACGGTGCAGGGCGCTCTCCCTGCGGCCGATCTCGTGCGAGTGTGACGGCTTCCATTACGGAATCTTGCGTCATGTTTCGACGGCGGTTGCGGAGCCCCGGGGCACTGCGCATAAGCTCGCAGCATGTCTCCCATAACAACACGTGATCGAATCGGTGTCGAGGCCGATCCCGGCGCCGCAGCCCCCACCGCCACGGCGATCGCTGCGCCGACCGAGGTCGTCGCAGCCGCGGCTCCCGCAGCCGTGTCTCCGATCGCCGTGGACCGCGTCGTTCCGCTGCGGCACTGGGCTCGCTGGATCGCCAGCGCCGTCGCCGTCTTCCTGCTCGCACAGCTGCTGTGGACCTTCTTCACGAACCCGCAGTGGCGCTGGAACGTCTTCGCCGAGTACTTCTTCAACGCGGCCGTGCTGCGCGGCCTCTGGCTCACGCTCTGGCTCACCGCCGTATCGGCGGTCATCGGCTTCGTGCTCGGCGCGGTGCTCGCCCTCGCCCGGCTCTCGGGCTCGGCGCTCCTGAACTCGTTCGCCTGGGGGTTCATCTGGTTCTTCCGCTCGGTGCCCCTCATCGTGCAGCTCGTCATCTGGTACAACCTCGGCTATCTCTTCCCGAAGCTCGGCATCGGCTGGCCCTTCACCTACGACTTCTGGGTCGTCGAATTCGACACGGTGCGCCTGCTCTCGGCCTCCGTCGCCGCGATCCTCGGCCTCTCGCTGCACCAGGCCGCCTACTCCGCCGAGATCATCCGCGGCGGCCTGCTCTCGGTCGACCAGGGGCAGCTCGAGGCCGCGAAGGCGCTCGGCATCCCGCGCGCCCGCCGCTTCTTCCGCATCGTGCTGCCGCAAGCGCTGCGCGTCATTCTGCCGAACGCGTTCAACGAGGTCATCGGCCTGCTCAAGGGCACCTCGGTCGTGTTCATCGTCGCGCTGCCCGAACTCTTCTACACCGTGCAGGTGATCTACAACCGCAACAGCCAGGTGATCCCGTTGCTGCTCGTCGCCGCCGCCTGGTACACGATCTTCACCACCGTCCTGAGCATCGCCCAGTACTCGCTCGAGCGCCGCTTCGCCCGCGGCACCGCGCGCGAGCTGCCCCCGACGCCCCTGCAGCGGGCCCGGGCCGGCCTGCGCCGCTTCACCGCGGGTGCACGCACCCGCACGCAGAACGCGCCGGCCGTCGCCGCGATCATCGCCGAAGCGCGCTGATCCCTGCAGAGCCCACCACCCGGCCACTGAAAGGCACCCGAGACATGACCACCGCCCCCGCCACCGCCCCCGCCCGCACGGGCCTCGTCGAGATCGCCGACGTGCACAAGTCGTACGCCGAGAACGAGGTGCTGCACGGCGTCTCGCTCACGGTCGAGCCCGGCCAGGTCGTCGCGCTGCTCGGCCCGTCGGGGTCGGGCAAATCGACCCTCTTGCGCGCCATCAACCACCTCGAGACCATCGACGCCGGTTCGATCACCATCGACGGCGACTACATCGGCTACGAGCGCCGCGGCGACCGCCTCCACGAGCTGCCCGAGAAACGGGTGCTGCAGCGGCGCACCCGCGTCGGCATGGTGTTCCAGAACTTCAATCTCTTCCCGCACCTCACCGCGATCGAGAACGTCGTCGAGGCGCCGCTCGCCCTGAAGCGCGCGACGAAGCCCGAAGCGCTCGCCCAGGCCCGCGCGCTGCTCGCCCGTGTCGGCCTCGCCGACCGCGCCGACCACTACCCGCGCCAGCTCTCGGGCGGCCAGCAGCAGCGCGTCGCCATCGCCCGCGCCCTCGCGCTCGAACCCGACGTGCTGCTCTTCGACGAACCGACCTCGGCGCTCGACCCCGAGCTCGTCGGCGAGGTGCTCAGCGTCATCAAGGACCTCGCGAATGAGGGCCGCACCCTCGTCATCGTCACCCACGAGATCGGATTCGCCCGCGAGGTCGCCGACCACGTCGTCTTCCTCGACGCCGGCCGCGTCGTCGAGCAGGGCAGCCCCGACCGGGTGCTGCGCGACCCCGAAGAGGAGCGCACCCGCGAGTTCCTCGACTGGGTCATCTGACCGCAGCCACTGCACCGCACCACCACCGTCACCGTCACCGTCATCATCCGCACCCCGACCCGAACAGGACCCCGACCCATGACCACCGCACCGCCCGCGCAGCGCACGCACCGCCGCGCCCCCGCCTCCCGTCTGCTGCTCGCCGCCACCGCGGCCCTCGCGATCGCCGGCCTCGCCGCCTGCTCCACGCCGTCGACCGCGGCACCGGGCGCCCCCGGCGCTCCCGGCGCCCCGGGCGCAGGCGCCGCATCGCCCTTCGACCTCACCTCGGCGAACGCCGACGACCGCGTACGCATCGACCCCGTGCCCGAAGCCGTCCAGGCGCTCGAGCAGAGCGGCTTCCAGCCGATCCAGGAGGGCAGGCTCACCGTCGCCGTCAACGCCTACGAGCCCCCGCTCAGCCTGCTCGCCGAAGACGACAACAGCACCCTGCTCGGCGTCGAGCCCGACATCGCCCAGCTCGTCGCCGACGGCCTCGGCCTCGAACTCGACCTCGAGAACGTCGCCTGGGCCGACTGGCCCCTCGGCGTCGAATCGGGCAAGTACGACGCCGTCGCCTCGAACGTGACCGTGACCGAGGAGCGCAAGGATCTCTTCGACTTCGCCGTGCACCGCAACGACGTCCTCGCCTTCGCGGTCGCCGCGAACAGCGACATCGACAGCATCACGAAGGCCGAGGACGTCGCGGGGCTCCGCATCGCCGTCGGCAGCGGCACGAACCAGGAGAAGATCCTGCTCGACTGGTTCGCCGAGAACGAGAAGAACGGCCTCGAGCCCGGCGAGCCCGTCTACTACGACGACAACGCCGCGGCCTTCCTCGCCGTCTCGTCGGGCCGTATCGACGCCGCCTTCGGCCCGAACCCGACCGCCGCGTACCGCGTCGCGACGACGGGCGAGTGGAAGGTCGTCGGCACGCTCAACGGCGGCTTCCCCGACAACGCCCAGATCGGCGTCGCGACCGCGAAGAGCAACGGCCTCATCGACCCGGTCGCGATCGTGCTGAACCATGCCATCGAGAGCGGCGACTACGCCGCCGCGCTCGACCGCTGGCAGCTCGGCGACGAGGCGGTCGAGGAGTCGCTCGTCAACCCGCCCGGTCTGCCCCGCCAGTAACCGCACCTTCCGAGCATCCCCGCACCTTCCGAGCATCCCGAATCACCCAGGAGTCCCCATGCCATCCATTCGACGACCCGTTCTCGCTCTGCTCGTCGGCCTCGCCGCAGCATCGTCTCTGACGCTCGCCGGATGCTCGGCGGGGGCCGTCGACGGGGCGCTCGGAGCCGGTGCTCCGCAGGCCGCGGGCTCGGTGTTCGACCTCACGACGGGCAACCTCGACGACAGGCCCCACATCGAGCCCGTGCCCGACGCGGTCGCCGCCCTCGAAGCGAGCGGCTTCACGCCGATCCAGAGCGGCAGGCTGACCGTCGCGCTCGGCGGCAGCGGGGCGCCCCCGACCTCCTTCTTCGCGGAGGACGACGCGCAGACGGTGCTCGGCAGCGATGCCGATCTCGCGTCGCTCATCTCGGAAGGGCTCGGGCTCGACTACGCGCCCGAGAACGTCGCCTGGGCGGACTGGCCGCTCGGCATCGAGTCGGGCAAGTACGACCTCGCCCTCACGAACATCGGGGTGACCGAGGAGCGCAAGGACCTGTTCGACTTCGCGACCTACCGCGACGCGGTGATGGGGTTCATCGTCGCAGGCTCCAGCGAGGTGCAGAAGATCGAGGAGCCGGCCGACATCTCGGGGCTCAAGGTCATCGTCGGCAGCGGCACGAACCAGGAGCGGTTCCTGCTCGACTGGATCGCGCAGAACAAGGCCGCCGGCATCGACCCCGGCGAACCGGTCTACTACGAGGATGCGGCGGCGGGCAACCTGGCGCTCGTCTCGGGCCGCGCAGACGTCAGCATCCAGCCCTACTCGCAGGCGAAGTTCCAGGCCGACACCGCGGGCGAGACCCGCGTCGTCGGCAAGTTCAACAGCGCATACCCGGTCAGCGGCCAGGTCGGGGCTGCGACGGCGAAGGGCAACGGGCTCGTCGAGCCCGTGTCGATCGTCATCGACGAGCTCATCGCCTCGGGCGTCTACGACGAGGTGCTGGGCCGCTGGGGGCAGGAGGACGAGCGGCTCGACGAGTCTCTCGTCAACCCGCCCGGACTGCCCCGCTACTGACCAGAGCGTCCGTGAGCGTGGAGCCGAATGCACTACCGGGGGCGTCCCGATGGTGCATTCGGCTCCACGACTCCGGTACCGACCCCGTCCGGGCGCAGCGCGCGCAGATCGACGCGTTCCGCGCCCCGCGCCCCGAAGGCGGCCCGGCACTCGGGTGGCGACCCGCGATCTCCCAGCCATCGCGAACGTAGAATGGGGGCGTGAGCGATAAATTGCTGCATCTGGTGCGCCATGGCGAGGTGCACAACCCGGAGGGCATCCTGTACGGCCGCCTGCCCGGCTACCGCCTGTCCGAACTCGGGCACCGCATGGCCGAGGCCGCCGCGCTCGAGCTCGCGGGCAGCGACCGCGCCGTCGCGCGGCTCATCGCCTCCCCGCTCGAGCGGGCGCAGCAGTCGGCGCGCCCCATTTCGAGCGCGTTCAGTCTCGAGATCGGCACCGATGAGCGCATCATCGAGCCGACGAACAGCTTCGAGGGGCAGAAGGGCAGCGGCCCCGGCTCCGACTTCAAGAAGCCGCGCTATTGGTACCGCTACTGGAACCCGCTGCGCCCGAGCTGGGGCGAGCCGTACCGCAGCATCGCCTCGCGCATGCGGCAGGCGATGGACGACGCGTGGGCGAACACGCGCGACGGCGACATCGTGATGGTCGCCCACCAGGCGCCGATCTGGATCGCGCACCTCGACATCGCGGGCCGGCCGCTCTTCCACAATCCCGCGAAGCGCCGCTGCGACCTGTCGAGCATCACGAGCTTCGAGAAGCGCGGCGAGCGCTGGTTCGAGGTCGACTACCGCAACCCGGCGGCGAGTCTGCTCGACGAGGCGAAGGACGTGGGGGCCGTATGAGGTCGCTGTTCCCGGCCTCGACAGGGATCGCTCCGCGTCGCCGCGCGTACATGCGCGTCGCGGCATGCATCGCCGCCCTCGGACTCGCATTCGGAGCGACCGCCTGCAGCAGCGCCGGCGCCGACGACCTGTCGCAGCAGTGGGAGGACGGCGGCGACAAGGGCTTCATCTCGGGCGACGGATCGTCGCTGAGCATCCCGGTCTCGGAGCGCACCGAGCCCGTCGAGTTCTCGGGCGCGACGGAGGACGGCAGCACCTTCGGGACCGACGACATCGCGGGCCGTGTGACGGTGGTCAACTTCTGGTATACGGGCTGCCCGCCGTGCCGCGCCGAGGCGCCCGATCTCGTCGAGGTGTACGACGAGTTCGCGCCGCAGGGCGTCGCGTTCGTCGGAGTGAATACGCGCGATCAGGTCGCGCAGGCGCAGCAGTTCTCGGAGCAGTTCGGCATCGAGTACCCGTCGATCATGGATGTGGCGGGCGACCGCGAGGTGCAGCGCGCCTTCGCCGGGCAGGTGCCGCTCAACGCCGTGCCGACGACGCTCGTGCTCGACGCGCAGGGCCGCGTCGCCCACCGCGTGCTCGGCCAGCTCGCCGCGGCCTCGCAGCTGCGCACCCTGGTGGAGGAGACGCTGGCGGAAACCGGCGCGGAGCAGTAATCGGTGTCGCTGCAGGAACTGATCGGTGACGGGCAACTGCTCGTCGCCTCGCTGGTCGCCATCGCGGCCGGACTGATCTCGTTCCTCTCGCCCTGCGTGCTACCGCTCGTGCCCGGCTATCTCGCCTACGTGGGGTCGACCGCGAGCGCCGAGCCCGGCGATCGCGCGGCCCGCGGCCGCGTCGTGCTCGGCGCGCTGCTCTTCGTCGGCGGCTTCACGGTCGTGCTCGTCGCGTTCCTCGCGGCCGCCGGTACGGTCGGCGTCTGGCTGCTCGAATGGGAGGGGCTCATCACCCGTCTCATGGGCGTCTTCGTGATCGTCATGGGCCTCGTGTTCATGGGGCTCTTCGGGGCGATGCAGTCGACGAAGAAGCTGCGCGTCAAGCCCCGGTTCGGGCTCGTCGGCGCGCCGTTGCTCGGCGCGGTCTTCGCGATCGGATGGACCCCGTGCATGGGGCCGACGCTCACGGTGATCATGGGGCTGAGCCTGCAGCAGGGATCGGTGCCGCGCTCCATCGCGCTCGCGCTCGCCTACTGCATCGGTCTCGGCCTGCCCTTCGTGCTCGCCGCTTTCGGCTTCGGCTGGATGACGCGCACTATGACATTCTTCAAACGGCATATCCGTGCCGTGAACCTGATCGGCGGAGTTCTGCTGATTCTCATCGGTCTCCTCATGGTGACCGGACTCTGGAGTCGGATGATGTATGCACTGCAGGCGGTGATCGGCGGATATGTCACGCCCCTCTGATTACGACGACGGCTCGGGCGCAGCCCGTCCGGTGGAATCGCCCGAACTCGGCATCGTGGGCTGGGGTCGCTGGTTCTGGCGCCAGCTCACGAGTATGCGCGTCGCACTGATCCTCCTCCTCCTCCTCGCCGTCGCGGCGATCCCCGGCTCGCTGCTGCCCCAGCGCAGCGCCGACCCGAACGGCGTGGTCCAGTACCAGCTCGACCACCCGAAGCTCTTCCCCGTGCTCGATGCGTTCCCGATCCAGGCCTTCGACGTCTACGGGTCGGTCTGGTTCTCGGCCATCTACCTGCTGCTCTTCATCTCGCTCGTGGGCTGCGTGCTGCCCCGCATCGCGCACCACTGGAAGGCCTGGCGCGGCACGCCTCCGAAGACCCCCGCGCGCCTGCAGCGCATGGCGGGTTTCACCGAGGTGCGGGTCTCGAACCCCGACGCGAGCGATGCCGATCGCGCGCAGTTCGCCGAGCAGGCGGTGCAGACCGCTGCCGGAGTGCTGAAGCGCCTGCGCTACCGGGTCGAAGTGCAGCGGGCGTCCCGCCGCGGCGTCGACGAGGTCTCGGTGTCGGCCGAGCGCGGCTACCTGCGCGAGACGGGCAATCTGCTCTTCCACGGCGCCCTGCTCGGCGTGCTCATCAGCGTCGGCATCGGCGGCGTCTTCACCTTCAACGGGCAGAAGGTACTCGTCGTCGGCGAGACGATGATCAACCAGCTGATCGACTACGACACCGTGAACTCCGGCAACTCGTTCGACACGGAGAGCCTCGACCCGTTCGCGCTGACGCTCGACGATTTCGCGGTGACCTACGTCACCCCGGACGACGGCAATGCCGCGGCCATCGGGCAGGTCGAGGACTTCACGGCCTCCGTCACGCTCACGAACCCCGACGGCTCGCAGGAGGACCGGGTGATCCGCGTGAACCACCCGCTGCGCGTGCACGGCTCGCCCATCTATCTGATCGCGAACGGCTACGCGCCCCGGGTCACCATCCGGAACGCCGAGGGCACCGTCGTCTACAGCGAGGCGATGCCGTTCATTCCTCAGGATACGAATCTGACGTCGCTCGGCGTGATCAAGGTGCCCTACGGCATCGAAACCGAAACCGGCGCAGAGACGCAGCTCGGCCTGCGCGGCTTCTTCTACCCGACGAAGGCCGAACTCGAGTCGGGGGCCTTCACCTCGAGCTACCCCGATCTCGAGAACCCGCTGCTCACCCTCGACGTCTTCATCGGCGACCTCGGCATCGACGGCGGTATTCCGCAGTCGGTCTACTCGCTCGACACCGACCAGATGGAGCAGGTCGCCGGGCGCAACGTCGAGGGCAGCAAGTCGTTGCGGCTCACGCCGGGAGACACGGTCGACCTGCCGCGGGGGCTCGGCACCATCACGCTCGACGAGGTGCCCCGCTACGCCTCGTTCGATGTCATGCGCAATCCCGCCCAGACCTGGATCCTCGTCTTCGCCCTGCTCGCGATCGGCGGGCTGCTCTGGTCGCTCTTCGTGCCCCGGCGACGCATGTGGGTGAAGGCGATCGTCACCGACGACGGAGTCGCGCTGCAGTACGCGGCGCTCGCCCGCGGCGATGACCCGAATCTCGAACGCGCCGTCGAAGAACTGATCGCGGCGCACCGAGAGACCTTGTAGCGCCTCGCCGCGACCCCGAAGGACTACGGGGAATGCAATTGGGCTGCAATTGGTCTGCATTGGCGCACGCAAAGTGACTGATGGGCATTTCTCAAGGTGATCTCATAGCAAAGCATGGGTGCGCACAGCGGGTCCGTAGGGTGCTCACGGGGTGCGAGTGTGTCTGAAAAATTACTGAAAGTCGCCGTCTGATCAGGTCTTTTAGTCGTCTCTGTGGCGCTTATCTAACACCCCGAACCTTGCGCAAATTGGGAATGCCGGGCTACCTTGGCCGCGGCCGCTGGTGCGGATTTCCCGTTTCTTGAACCGAGCGACGGTGAAACCCAACGGGGCGTCGAGTCAATCGTCGTCCCGCAGCGCCGCGACATGCACGTTCGGTCGGATTTTCAGGCCACTACTCATTAGGGGATCATCAGTGACGAAACGTCGTCCGCTCGCGCTCGGCGCGGCAGCGGCGCTCGGGCTCGGCAGCCTCGTCATCGCCGCACCGGCGATGGCTGAAGATGCGGAGCCGCAGAGCGTCGAGAACACAGCACAGGTCGCCGAGGTCGCCTCGGCCGCTGCCATCTCGACCGAGGAGCGCATCGCCAAGGCGGCTGCTCTCAACGGAGTCGACGAGAGCATCATCGCTCAGCAGGTCCAGACGGGCGAGCTGCTCGTCTCGCCCAGCGGCAGCATCGCCGAGCTCGACCAGTGGGGCCCGGCAGAGGCGGCGCAGACCGAGATCGACGCCCTCTCGGCGCCGATCCCCGGTACTCCCGCCGGCGGGTCGCTCCCGGGTGCTCCCTTTACCGTCTACCTCGACTTCGACGGCTTCGAAGTCGTCGGCACCGAGTGGAATGAACTGCCCGGCTCGCAGCCCAGCTACTCGCTCGGCGCTTCCGCGATCGACCAGCAGCGCGTCTGGGCCTCGATCGCCGAGGACTACGCACCGTTCAACGTCAACGTCACGACGGCCGACCCCGGCACGGAAGCGCTGGTGAAGAGCTCGGCGGACGACGCGAACTACGGTACGCACCTCGTCATCACCGACACCCCGGTGCCCGACTTCGCCGCCGGCTCGGCCGGCATCGCCTTCCGCGGCAGCGCGGGCTCGAGCTGGGCCGCCCCCGCATTCGTGTTCGTGGGCGCCACCAACAACGACGCCGACGGCAACGAGAATCCCGCGACCGCGATCCCCGAGGTCGTCGGCATGGCGGGTTCGCACGAGGTCGGCCACACCCTCGGCCTGCAGCACGACGGCTTCGGCTCCGAGGAGTACTACAACCCGGACGGCGGCATCTGGGGGCCCGTGATGGGCGCTCCGTACCACGCACCGCTCGTGCAGTGGTCGAACGGCGATTACAACTCGGCCACCAACACCGAAGACGACTTCTCGGTGATGACCGACCGTACCCCCGGTAACCCCGACGGCACCGGCGGCGGCGCCGTCGATGTGCTCCTGGGCTGGACCTACCCGGACGGTACCTGGTTCGAGGGCACCTCGGTGACCTACTGCGATACCAACAGTGCAGACATCGGCAACCCGCAGCCCGGCGACTACATCGTCCTCGCGAACGACGCCGGCACCTGCGACCCGGTGGGCCCCACCATCACGGCTCAGTTCGACTTCCGCGACCGCGCGACCTTCGCGGCAGACGACCACGGGAACGACGCTGCGAGCGCCACCGCCCTCGACAACTCGAACGACACCTTCGAGGCCACGGGCATCATCGGCCAGACCGGCGAGAACGACGTCTTCTCGTTCACGACCGCAGGCGGCGACGTGCTCGCCGAGGTCGCGATCGCAGAGATCAGCCCGAACCTCGACGCGAAGCTCACGCTGACCGACTCGAACGGCACGGAGATCACCTCCGACGCCCCCGAGACCGTGCTGAACGGCAATACGCTCGACGGCCTCGACGCCTCGATCCAGGGCAACCTGACCGCGGGCACCTATTACCTCACCGTCACCGGTGTCGGCCAGGGCGACCCGGCTTCGGCATCGCTGGCCGCGGCGAACGGCTACTCGAACTACGGCAGCCTCGGCAACTACACGATCAGCGGCACCGCTCCCGCATCGGACGAGACGCCCGTCGTCGACGCACCGGCCATCACGAGCCCGGTCACCGGAGCGACCGTTCCCGGCGACGTGACTTTCAGCGGCCTCGGCGCCACGGGCGCGGAGCTGACCATCGTGGTCACTGCTGCCGACGGCACCGAGTACACCGCGACCACCACGGTCAGCAATGGCCAGTGGAGCGTGCAGCTGCCCGCAGAGCTCGCTGCAGGCGACTACACCGTCGTCGCGACCCAGGTGCTCGACGGCACCGAGTCGGCCCCCTCCGACGCGGTGACCTTCACGGTCGAGGCCGAGGATGCGGCCGACGCGGCGGATGCCGGCGCGACCACCGGTGCCGACGGCACCACGGCCGCGAACGGTGCTGATGGCGGTTCGGCCGCCGGCACCGGCGCTGACGGCACCACGGCTGCGAGCGGCGCCGACGGCACTTCCGCCGCAGCCGGCGCGGCAGCTGCCGCCAACGGCACCGCAGCGACGGGCGCCACTGCGAGCGCAGATCCCGGCACCGGGGGCGGCGGCCTGGCCCACACGGGCGGCGACTACGGCTTCGGCACCATGCTCAGCCTGATCACCGTCGCACTGCTCGTCTCGGGCGGCGTGGTCGCACTCGTCGCGATCCGCCAGCGCAAGCAGCAGGAGGAGATGGCCGCCTAACCGGCAGCCACCCCGGCCCGCTTTGCGGGCGATGGATCGGAGGGGCAGGGTTCGTGTGCACGAGCCCTGCCCCTTCGCGTTCTCACAAGAACACGGCATAGCCTGAGAGTCGACCGCTCATCAGACCCACGGAACCTCACCAGAACCACCCGAAGGGCGAAGACCATGCACGAACACGACGACACCCCGCGCCGCACCTCCCGGACCGCGGCGGTCGCGCTCGGCGCGGCAGCCCTGACGGTCGCCTTCGCCGCATCCGCCGTCGGTTGCGCGCCGCAAGGGGCGGAAGACGAGCACGGCGCGCCGACATCGACAGCGGAGGCCGGCAGCGAGGCGCAGGCGGGCTCCGGCGGGGATGCCGCGGGCGCGCAGGCCGAGTCGGGCGCGGGCGCACAGGCCTCGGGCGAGGCGCAAGCGGGTACGGTCGCTCCGCGAAAGGTGCTGCCGCGCGAGATGGGCGGCCAGGAGGCCATCGATGCGCTCGGCGATCGCATCGACCGAGTCGCGAGCCGCAACGCCCTGACGGTCGATGAGCTGAAGGATCTGCTGCTGCGCGACGCGAGCGCTTCGGTCACGCCGAGCGGGGACATCGTCTACCGCGACTGAGCGCGACGCCGGTACGTGCGCCACGCCCAGAACGCGGCCGCGGTGTAGAGCACCGTCGTGACGAGACTGCCTTCGAGTCCGAAGTCGCCTCCGGTGAGCAGTGCGTTCGAGTCGGGCTCCGGGGCGTAGTCGAAGAGCGACTCGCCGACGGTCGACCCCGAGACCGCGACTCCGTAGAGACCGCCCTGGGCCCAGTTCCACACCCCGTGGAAGGCGCAGATGCCCCAGAGGCTCCCGTCGGCCAGGGTGAGCATGGTCGCGAACACCGCGAACAGCACGAGGTTGATCACGGGCATGGGCCCCATGCCCGGATTGGCGCCGTGGATGGCCGCGAACAGCAGCGCCTGGGCGATGACGGCGGCGGTGAGTCCCCAGCGCCTCGCGACGACCTGCGTCAGGTAGCCGCGCGTGACGATCTCCTCGGTCGATCCCTGCAGCAGGAACCCGCCGAGCATCAGCGCGATGAAGCCGAGCGCTGAGGCATCGAGCTCCGGTGCGCGCCAGGCGAGCGCCGCGCCGCCGAGGGCCACCGGCACGAAGACGCAGATGGTGATCATCAGCAGGGCGGTGCCGGCGCCCCGGAGGGCCTGCGCCGCGACCGGCTTCGCGCCGCAGGGAGCGGTGAAGCCCAGTGTCGAAACCGTGCGGCGCTCCTTCGCGCGCACCCAGATGAAGATCAGTGCGGCACCGAACGCGAATGAGCAGAGCGAGAGCAGCAGGTCGGCGCGGGTGCTCGGCTCGATCGCGAACACCGGCTGCTCGCCGCCGAGGCCGAATGCGATGCCCTGCGCGATCGCCCTGAGGACCGGAAGTGCGCCGGTCACGAATATCGCGGTGAGCGTGATGATGAGTCCGACCACGATGCCGGTCGGTCGTTGCGCTTCGAGCATTCCGGCGACGGGGGCGGGGAGGCTCCGAGAGGGCACCGTGCGCTGCGTCATAAGTTTGGACTCTATCCAAATTTGAGTGCGCGGCGCAAGAGCTGCGCTACGTCGGGTCGACGAGGCGCCAGGCGAACGCGGGCAGCCGCAGCTCGACAGGGATCGCAATGCCGGGCACCGTCACGCGGAGTGTGCGTTCGCGATCGTCGAGGTTCGCCGTGACGATGCGCACGTCGGCGCTGGTCGTGCGAGCGCCGACGGCCCAGAGCAGCCCGTCCGGGCTCGGCCCCGCCAGCAGCTCGCCCCCGGCGAGCGCCGCGAGCGCGGCGATGGCCTCGGCGGCGGGGGTGGGCGCACCGTCGGAGGTGCGGATGCCGCGCGGTCCCCACTCCTCGAAATAGGCGAGCCCCGCGACGCCGGGCACCGAGAGCGCCGCGGCGCTCGCGATCGTCCATGCAGCGAGTTCGGGGGCCGCCTGGCGGGCATCGACGGCCCCGGTGAACTCGGTCCCCGTGCCCTCCGCGAGGTCGTGGCGGCCCGGCGTGGGCTGCGGGCGCGTCGCGACGTTGTTGAATCGGGGGCGCAGCGCGATCGGTCCGACGCGCACCGGGAGCCCGGCCGCGTAGTCGACGGTCTGCTGCGCGATGAGGCGCTGCATCGCGACCGACTCGATGAGCTGGGCGGTGCCGAGCGCATGGAACAGCGGCGTCGTCGCGGTGACGATGCCGTCCAGGCCGTCGGGGAGGCGATGCCGTTCGCGGTTCAGCTCGGTGAAGTGCGAACGGCTTCCGCCGATGACGGGCGCCGAGACGCCGGTGCGTGCAAGCGCATCGCGCAGGCGCGCGACCAGCGGGGCGTCCGAGACGTGCAGGGACGCGCTGAAGACCGCGATGCGGGCGAGTCTGCAACCCCGCAGGCGGGAGGCAAGCTCATCGAACCCGTCGACATCGTCCGGCGAGACGACGCGCGCATCGAGGGGAACGCCGCGTGCCGCGGCCCGCTGCAGCGCGGCTGGCCAGGCACGGGTGCGCAGGTCGAGCTCGACGAGCAGCTCGCCACCGGGCGGGGCCGTCAGCTCGGGCGCGGGATCGGGGGCCTCCGAGGCGGCGACTCCGATCGTCGGGAAGACGCCACCGGCTTCGAGCGCGATCGCGGCGACCTCGGCCCGCGTCGCGACGCCCGCGGCGCTGTGCGGCCGCACGTCGACCCGCACCGTCTGCCGCACGCGCTCGCCCTCCACGAGCCGGTACGGGAACGGGAGCGCGAGCGGGCGGCTGTAGGTCTTGTACGAGGCGTCGGTCCAGTTGCGCTGATCCTCCATCTCGAAGACGTCGCCCGCGAACGCGGTGGTGATCTCGAGGCCGTCGTGCTCCCAGGTGAGGGCCGCGATGTCCCGCACCGGCTGGTGGGGCGAGATCTCGCGAGGGAACGCGGTGCGCTCGACAGAGCCATCGGCATGCCGCACGCGCAGGTCGGCGCCCGCGGCGCCGGCCGGATGCAGCACGACGAGGCCCGTGCGGTTCGTCTCGTAGTCGATCTGCGAGACGGCCTCGAACGCGACGGTGAGTGCATCGCCGTCGGTCTCGATGGTCAGCCCGCCGACGAGGTCGCTGCCGAACCCCGTCGACCGCAGGGGAAGCCGCAGGCGCCGTGCGGAGCCGCCGGACCCGTCAGGCGCGGCCGGCTCGTCGATCGGCTCGCCGAGCGTCCAGCCTGCGGTGCTCCAGTCGCCGTCGCGCACGACCGCGCGGATGCTGCGCAGCACCGAACGACCGTCGTACGCAAGGTCGGCGACTTCGTCGTCGCGCAGCTCGAGCCTCCACGGGCCGGCCGTCCAGGCGATGCCCCCGTCTTCCCAGCGCTCCCCGGTCATGGGCTCGATCCTAGAGCGTCGTCATGCCGCCGTCGACGGCGAAGAGGGACCCGGTCGCGAAGGCCCCGTCCTCCGATGCGAGGAACACCATGATGCCCTCGATGTCGGTGGGGGAGCCGGCGCGGCCGAGCGGGATGCGCCCGATGATGGCGGCCCGCGCCTCGGGGTCGTCGCTGATCGTCGTGACGAGGCTCGTCTCGGTGTAGGCCGGCACGACCGTGTTCACGCGTATGCCGCGATCGGCATACGCGGCCGCGACGGTGCGCGCGAGCCCGTGGATGCCGGCCTTCGACGCGCTGTAGGCGGTGAAGTCCCTGCCCTCGCCGTTCAGCCCGGTCGGGCTGCCCGTGAGGATGATCGAGCCGCCCCCGTGCGCGAGCATCGAGCGCGTCGCGTGCTTCACGGTCAGGAAGGTGCCGGTCAGATTGATGTCGATGGTGCGGCGCCAGACGTCGAGGTCGAGGTCGGCGGCCTCCGCGTCCTGGCCGAAGAGCTGCACTCCGGCGTTCGCGACGACGACGTCGGGGGCCCAGCCCGCCGCTTCGACCTCCGCGAACGCGGTTTCGACCGACGCCTCGTCCGAGATGTCGACGGTGACCGCGCGGGCGGTGGCGCCGATCCCTGCCGCTGCCGCTGCCGCCGCTTCGGCGTCGCGGTCGGCGATCACGACGCGCGCTCCCTCGGCGGCGAAGCGGGCCGCGACTGCGTGGCCGATGCCGGTCGCGGATCCGGTGACGAGAGCCGTCTTCCCATGCAAGCGCGCCATCACTGCTCCTTCGTGCTCGAACCGGCCGTGCTCGAACCGGCCGCGGCGCCCGAGCGGTCGATGCCGTCGAGGTGCAGCATGCGCGCCAGGTTCTTGTCGAGCTCGTCGTCGCGGAAGATCTTCTTCCAATCGTCCTTGATGATGCTCTCACGGCCGTAGTCCATGGCGATGAGGCAGGCGTCGCTGAAGGGGTTGTCGCCGCGCAGTCCGTTCGCGAGGGCGACCTGCGTGTGACCGTAGAGAATGCTGCGAGCGGCATCGGCCGGTACGCCCATGGTATTGATCGTCTCTTCGAGCGCCTCGTTGAGCAGCGCGCCGATCATGCAGGCGACCGTCTCGACGAGCGTCGGCTCGAGCTGCGCGAGCTGCTTGATGGTGACCCAGTGCACGTCGATGACGGGGGCGTAGATGGCGCGCACGGTCGTCTCGACGATAGCCTGCTTCGCGGGGTCGTCAGACTCGACGGCCGCGATCGCATCCTGCGGGGCCGCGATGCCGCCGAAGGTGTCGGCCCACTCCTCGGGCGTCTGGCGCTGCAGGAAGATCGAGGGGTGGCACGGGTGCGCGACGGCCTGGATGACGTCGTCGCGAGTGGTGAGCAGACCTGCGTAGGCGGCGGCGGGGTCGAGCGTCAGCACGATGGCGCCCGGCTGCAGCTGCGGCACGATCTCGGCCGTCACGGCGGCCAGCGCGAGGTCGGGCACCGCGAGCACGGCGATGTCGGCGTCGGCGATTGCGGCGGCGAGATCGCTGAGCGCGCGGCCGGCCTCGCGGGTGCGCTCCTGGCCGGCGGGCGAGTTCTCGACGTAGCGCACGTCGTGCGCGGTGCGCGCGAGGTTGTTCGACACGCGCATGCCCATCTTGCCGCCCGCGCCGATGACGGCGATGCGGTACTGCTCGGTGTTCTCGGTCATTGCGTGCTCCTCAGATATTCGATGGTGCGCCTCGTCCACGCCCGTTCGGCGTCGACGGTGGTGCGGGGGTCGCCCTGCCAGGGCAGCCAGTGCTCGACGATCTCGTCGATGCCGCGCTCGCGCGGGCGTACGGTGCTCAGCAGATGCGGGTAGTCGTGCAGGCCGGCGCCCATGGGGGCGCCGCTGTAGGTGAAGCCCACCCAGCCGGCCTGGCGGTCGAAGTCGAAGTCCTTGACGTGCACGTTGCCCGTGAGTGCGGCGGCGGCCTCGACGCAGCTCCGCGGCGTTTCGAGGCGGGCGACGACGTTCGCGGGGTCGAGGCAGATCGCGAGACGGTCGCTGCCGATCGATTCGATGAGCGCGACGAGGTCGGCGGTGGCGACCTGCTCGTAGGTCTCGAGCGCGAGGGTGACTCCGGCCGCCTCGTATGCGGGCAGCGCCCGGCGCAGGCGGGCCTCGGCCTCGGCGAGCGTGGGGCGCGAGCCGGGGGAGAAGAGCATGCTGCGCACGAGGCGCGCGTCGTACCGTTTGGCGAGGGCGAGGTAGCGGGCGAGGTGCTCGGGGTCGACGCCCTTGGTGCCGAGCTGGATGGTGAGCCCCAGGTCGCGGGCTGCCGCCGCGCTCTCGTCGACCTCTCGATCGGTGAAGCCGTCGAGCGGCGCGTAGTCGCAGATCTGGAAGAGCTCGACGCCGAGGCTCCGGGTGGCTTCGAACGCGCCGCGCAGGCTCAGCGGGGCGTCGACCCGGTCGGAGTGCTGCCAGAAGAACGCGTAGCTGCCGAGTCCGATCATGCGCGCTGCTCCTGTCGACGGTCGTGCCGGGTCGGGGTGATCCCTGTCGAACATTATGGCAACCGGTTGACCAATTTTCAAGACTCGCGACAGGGATCGCCGACGCGCGCCGCCCGCGCGCTAGGTTGGTCGCATGCCGCAATTCCCGAGTGACCGAAGCGCCGACCTCGTCGCGGGTCTCGCGCCGATCCCCGGCGGCAGCCCGGTCTCCGAGGTCGCTCGACGCCTGCTCGACCTCTTCACCGGCGGCGACATCCTGCCGGGCACCCGCCTGCCTCCCGAACGGCAGCTCGCCGCGACCCTCGAGGTCGGGCGGTCGGCGGTGCGCGAGGCGCTCGCGGCCCTCGAGATCATCGGCATCGTCGACGTGCGCCCCGGGTCGGGCACCTACCTGCGCGGCACCGCGAGCGAACTGCTGCCGCAGACGCTGCGCTGGGGTCTGCTGATCGGGGAGCGCAGCACCTCCGACCTGCTCGAGCTGCGGTCGGGGCTCGAGATCTACGTGGCGCGCCTCGCGGCGGGGCGCGTGGGCGCCGTTCGCAGGGGCGCCGGTGCTGTCGGTGCGGAAAGCCCTGGCGCGGGAGGCCCGGAGGACGCGCTCGCCGCGCTGCGCGACAGCCTCGCCCGCATGGAGGGCGCCGACGGGAAGCCGCAGGCGTTCGTGCGGGCCGACAACGACTTCCACCTCGCGCTCTCGGCCGCCGCGGCGAACACCGCCCTCGCCGACCTGCTGCACGTGGTGCGTTCGCTGCTGCACGTCTACGACGACCGCGCCGTGCAGGGGATCGACGCTATGACGGCGGCGGTCGCCGAGCATCGCGCCGTGCTCACCGCGATCGAGGCCGGCGACGAAGACCAGGCGGCGTCGGCTATGGCGCTGCACATGGGCACCGCCTCAGCCCGACTGCGAGATGCGGCCGCCGGGGTCGGAGGCGCGCAGAGCTGGTAAAATCTGCCGCGTGAACGCAGCGCAGATTCCCACCGACCTCGCCGACCTCCTCGAACGCCCCCTCTACGGCACCCTCGCCGTCGTCGGTCGCAAGGGAGGCGCCCAGGCGAGCCCCATGTGGTTCGAGGTCGTCGACGGCACGCTCCGCTTCACCCACACCAGCTCCCGTGAGAAGTTCAAGGCCCTGCGGCTGAACCCGTCGATGAGCTTCGTCGTCTTCGACCCCGAGTCGCCGACCCGCTACGTCGAGGTGCGCGGCGAGCTCGTCGAGTCGATCGGCGACCCGACCGGAGGCTTCTACCAGCGGCTCGCGCGCCGCTACGGCCAGACCGACCCGGCGGCGCCCGCCGACGCGGCCGACCGCGTCATCCTCGTCATGTCGATCGATCGCGTGCTCGGTCACTGAGCGCGGTCGGTGGCCGAGCCCGAGGGCTCCGCGCGGTTCGGCGAGTTCCGGGCCGGGCTCAGGCTTTCTTCACCAGCGCCGACTTGAGCAGCATGGGGCCGAACCCCGTGATCTTGCAGTCGATATCGTGCCCGTTCACGGGGGCGATCAGCCGGATGGAGCGCACTTTGGTGCCCGCCTTGATGCCCTGGGGCGACCCTTTGACCTTGATCGTGGTCGTCACGACGACGGTATCTCCATCGGCGAGGATGTTGCCCACGGCATCCTTGACGATCGGGGCGGCTTCGCCGCCCGCCCCCGAATCGGCGTCGGGGTCGGCTCTGTCGGCGGCCGACCACTCGTGGCCGCACATCGGGCAGACGAGCAGTGCTCCCAGTTCGTAGGCGTGTTCGCTGGAGCATGCGGGGCAGAGGGGGATCGAGTGAGACATGTTCGTCAGTATATTGCGATATGATGAAATCATCATGCCGTCCGGGCTCGGACCGTCGAGGGAGTGTGAGAATCGTGCTGAGCGACCCGAATCGCCCGCTCTACGAGATCAAGGCTGGGCTGTTCAAAGGGCTCGCGCATCCGATCCGCATCCGGATCCTCGAGGTGCTCTCGGCGACGGACGAGGCTTCCGTGTCGGAGATGCTCGCCGAGATCGACCTGGAATCATCGCACGTTTCGCAGCACCTCGCCGTGCTGCGCCGCAACGGCCTCGTGGAGTCGGAGCGCCGCGGCAGCCTGGTCTACTACCGCCTCGCCCATCCGCAGGTCGCGGAGCTGCTCCGCGTCGCTCGCGCTCTGCTCGGCGAAGTGCTCGAAACGGTCGAGCAGCGGCTCGTCCGGCGCGCGGAGCTGCCGGCGATCCCCATGAGCGCTGCGGCCGCCGCAGACGAGGGGTGAGCGAGGCGATGGCGGGCCGCGTGCGCAGCTCGTTCAGATCACTGCTCCCGTCGCGGGCCGACTACCGGGAGGCGCGCAGCTCGTGGAGACCTGATCTGCTCGCCGGTGTGACGGTCGGCATCGTCGCGCTGCCGCTCGCGCTCGCCTTCGGTGTCAGTTCGGGCGCAGGGGCCGAGAGCGGAATCGTCACCGCGATCATCGCCGGCATCGTGGCTGCGATCTTCGGCGGCTCCCATGTGCAGGTCTCGGGCCCGACCGGTGCCATGGTGGTCGTGCTGGCGCCCATCATCGCCTCGCACGGTGCGGGTGCGCTCGCGCTCGTATGCCTCATGGCGGGGCTCATCGTGCTCGCGGCCGGGATGCTGCGGCTCGGACGCACGGTCTCGTACATCCCCTGGCCTGTCATCGAGGGGTTCACACTCGGCATCGCGATCATCATCTTCCTGCAGCAGGTTCCGCTGGCGACAGGCACCGAACCCGGCGACAGCACGAACGCCGCGGTCGCGGCCCTGCGCTCGGTGCAGGCTTCGGCCGAGCCGAAGACCGGTTGGTCGCTGCTGCTCGTCGCCATCGTCGTGATCATCATGCTGGTGGCGCTGCGCATCCGTCCTCGTTTCCCGGGCTCGCTCGTCGCCATCGTCGTCGCCACGCTCGTCTCCGTGCTCTGCGGGCTGCCCGTCGACACCATCGGCGAACTCCCCGCGGGGCTCCCGGCGCCGGCGTTGCCGCTGCTCGACCCGGTCACGGCGACCTCGCTCCTCGGCCCGGCATGCGCCGTGGCAGCGCTGGCCGCGATCGAATCGCTGCTGTCGGCTCGGGTCGCCGAGACCATCGCCGACACCGGCCCCGTCGACGCCGACCGCGAACTCGTCGGTCAGGGGCTCGCCTCCGTCGCCGCGGGGCTCTTCGGAGGCATGCCCGCAACCGGCGCCATCGCCCGCACCGCGGTGAGCGTACGCGCTGGCGCCCGCACGCGCATCGCCGCGATCGCCCACGGCCTGCTCCTCCTGCTGGTCGTGCTGATCGGCTCGGCCGTCGTCTCCCGGATTCCGCTCGCGGCGCTCGCAGGGGTGCTGATGGTCACCGCCTGCCGCATGATCGCGCCCCGCACCGTGCGCACGATCGTGCGCGCATCGAGATCCGACGCGATCGTCTTCACGCTCACCGCCATCGTGACGGTCAGCGTCGATCTGATCTACGCCGTGCTGGTCGGGCTGCTCGTCGCGGGGTTCTTCGCCCTGCGGCAGCTGGCCCGCACGAGCGGCGTGCATCGCGAGGACCTCCCGGGCCCCGCCGTGCCGGGCGACGAGCGCATCGCCGTGTTCAGGCTCGAGGGCGCGCTCTTCTTCGGCGCGGCCGAACGCACGCTCGAACGCGTCTCGAATCTGCGCGAAGTGGAGGTCGTCATCCTGCGCATGTCCGAACTGCAGCTGCTCGATGCGACCGGGGCGCAGGTCATCACCGAGCTCATCGGCGCACTCGAGCGGCGAGGGGACACAGTGCTCATCGCAGGGATCCGCCCCGACCACAGGGGCATGGCCGAACGAGTCGGCGTGCTCTCGTCGCTGCGGCACCAGAAGCATCTCTTCGAAGAGCTGGACCCAGCGGCCGAGCACGCGCGCAGCCACATCGTGCGGTCCTCGAGACGTCGCGGATGAACGCTGAGCAGCGATCCGCCGCGGGAACGGGCCCGTGACGCAGGATAGGGTGGGGAACCGTGAGCGCATCGGGGCCTCACGAATCGTCGAAGGGGTGTCACCGTGAGCGATGCATCCGTCCAGTACGTCACCGGCAGGTTCATCCGCACCGACCTCGACTGCGTGCCCGCGCCGGAGCGCGGCGCCGACCCCGCATCGGCATGCGAGGCGATGCTCATCGAAGGCGGCCGTATCGTCGCGATCGGCTCGCGCGCAGAGATCTCGGCGCCCGCCGGTGCCGAGAAGGTCGACCTCGGCGAGGGCTGGGCGATCCCCGGCCTCATCGAACCCCATGGGCATCCGTCGGAGTCGGCGGCTCTCATGGGCGACGGCGTCATCGATATCCGCCCGGTGACGCTCGGCGGCGCAGACGAGGTGTGGGGCGCCATCCGGTCGGCGATCACAGCGCGGCCCCGCACGGCACGGGTCGTCGCGAACGGGTGGGATCCGCTGCTGCAGCTCGGCCTCGTGCCGCCGAGCATCGACGAACTCGACGCGCTCGCGGGCGACCTGCCGCTCGTGATCGTGCACAATTCGCTCCACTCCGCGTACTTCAACTCGGCCGCTGCGCGAGAGGCCGGCGTCGACCGGGGCACCCCCGACCCCGCCGGCGCCTCGTTCGCGCACGACGCCTCGGGCGAGCTCACCGGGCTGGCGCTCGAAGCCGGCGCGGTGTCGATGATCGTCGCGCCGGCGCTCGCCGCGGCCGAAGCGGAGATGCCCGAGCGCCTCGCCGCCCACCTCGCGGAGCTGCGCCGTGAACGGGGCATCACGACCATCGCCGACCTCACCTGGACGCACGACCTGCACCGTCTCGCGACCGGGATGACCGCGGCCGGGACGCTGCCCGTGCGCCTGCGCGGCTACGAGATGTCGCGCCCCGGGGCGAGCGCCTCGGTGCCGCGCGAGAACGGCGACGCGCGGTACCGGCAGGTCGGCATCAAGATCTGGTCGGACGGCTCGCCCTGGGTCGGCAACATCGCGACATCGTTCCCGTACCTCGACACTGCCGCGACCCGTGCGCTGGGCTTCGCGCCGGGGCACATCGGTCACGCGAACTACACGACCGATCAGCTCATCGACATCGGCTCGCAGTACGCGGGCGAGGGCTGGCAGTTCGCCTGCCACTCGCACGGCGATGTCGCCATCGACAGCACCCTCGACGCCTATGAAGCGCTCATTCGGCGCTTCGGCCTCACCGACCACCGCTTCAGGATCGAGCACTGCGGTCTCATGACGCCCGAGCAGTTCAGGCGGGCGGCAGACCTCGGGGCGACCGTGAGCCTGTTCGTCGACCACATCACCTATTGGGGCGACGTGATCATCGACGACCTCTTCGGCGAGCGCGGCGAGGGGTGGGCCGACGCCGGTGCCGCCTTCGCGGCGGGCCATCGCGCGACCTTCCACAACGACGGCACCGTCACCCCGTGCGAGCCGCTGCGCAACATGGCCGTCGCCGAGACGCGCGTCTCCCGCACCGGGCGGCAGCTCGGAGGCGCGGGGGCCTCGCGTCTCGACGCACTGCGGGCGCACACTTCGCACGCGGCCTGGCAGCTGCGCAGCGAGCACGAGATCGGGGCCCTCGCGCCGGGCCTGCGCGCCGATTTCGCGGTGCTCGACATCGACCCGCGCACGGCCGAGCCCGAGGCGCTCGCGAATGCGCGCGTGCTCGCGACCGCGGTGGACGGGGTGCTCGAGGGGTGAGCGGGCGGGTGCGCCGGGGCGCCGTAACCGCCGGTCAGGGCCACCGGGTCGGGGGACGAAAAACCCCCGCCGCTCTCGCGACGGGGGTGTGATCGTGCGCCCCAAGGGATTCGAACCCCTGACCTTCTGATCCGTAGTCAGATGCTCTATCCAGCTGAGCTAGGGGCGCAATGTTGATCTCTCAACTCGAAAAACTATACATGAGGCGCCTGGAAAACAAAAATCGCGCCGGAATGCCCGCGCGCGTCGCCGCCGGGAGGAGCAAGCGGGGCGGGCGCGCGGGGCGCGGAACGCATGCGGGTACCCTGGAACGCGTGTCTGAAACGATGAACGAGCACCCCGAAACTGCGTCGAGCACCGGCCTGTCCCCGGAGCTCGCGCGAGCCGAATCGCTGATCCGCGAGATCCCCGACTACCCCATCGAGGGCGTGCTGTTCCGCGACATCACCCCGCTGCTCGCCGACCATCCGGCGCTCGAGGCCACGGTCGACGCCCTGGTCGCGCCCTTCGCGGGCGAGTACGACGTCATCGCCGGGCTCGAGGCCCGCGGGTTCCTGCTCGCCAGCGCCGCCGCCTATGCGGCGGGCGTCGGCCTCATGCCGATCCGCAAGGCGGGCAAGCTCCCGCTGCCGGCGGCGCAGATCGGCTACGACCTCGAGTACGGCACCGCCGAGATCGAAGCGCACGCCGACTTTCCCCGCGGCAGCCGCGTGCTGCTCATCGACGACGTGCTCGCGACCGGCGGCACGCTCGCGGCCTCGAAGCGTCTGCTGACGGCACTCGGCTACGAGCACGCCGGCACGGCGGTGCTGTTCGAGATCGACGGGCTCGGCGGCCGCGAGGCGCTGCGCGATCCGCGTCTGCACACCGTGTTCACGAGCTGAGCGGGCGCGCTGTCATTTAGCGTCACGGGATTGGCCGCGCGTGATCGCCCGCGGGTAGTTTCGCACTCATGACGACTATCGAGACGACCACAGCCGGAAGCCTGCCGCGCACGCAGGCGCTCATCGACGCCAATCAGGCCCGCACGTTCGCCGACGACGGCTTCACGCTGCAGTCGACGCCCGAGTTCGACGCGCTCGTCGCAGAGGCCGTGCGCGACGTCGTGGAGCGCCAGCGCGAGGCAGGCATCACGCAGCCCGGCGACGGCGAGTTCGGCAAGGCGATGTCGAACGCGGTCGACTACGGAGCCTGGTGGACCTACTCGTTCCAGCGCAACTCGGGCCTCTCCGTCACCGAGCGCAACATCTTCACCCAGGAGCCCGTGCGCTCGGCCCCCGGCGACGTGCGCCTCACCTCCTTCCCCGACCGCCGCGACTGGACCCTCTTCGCCGAGGCGTACCAGGATCCCGAGAGCGGCATCAGCGTCGGCAAGAACGCGACCGCGTTCCCGACCACCACCGGTCCGATCGCGTACACCGGCCAGGAGGCCATCGCCGCAGACACCCGCAATCTCTCGGCCGCGCTGCAGAGCGGCGAGCAGGGCTTCCTCACCGCGATCGCCCCGGGTTCGGCCGCCCGCATCGAGAACGACTTCTACGCGAGCGAGCAGGAGCACATCGACGCATGGGTCGCGGCCCTCCGCGAGGAGTACCGGGCCGTGACCGACGCCGGGCTCATCCTGCAGCTCGATGACCCGTCGCTCGCCGAGAACTGGGATCAGATCAACCCCGAGCCGAGCGTCGAGGACTATCTCGCGTTCACTCAGATCCGCATCGATGCGATCAACGAGGCGATCAAGGGCCTGCCGAAGGAGCAGGTGCGCCTGCACCTGTGCTGGGGCTCGTGGCACGGCCCGCACACCACCGACGTCGAGCTGAAGCACATCCTGAAGACCGTGCTCGGCGCGAACGTCGGCCAGATCTCGTTCGAGGCCGCGAACGCGCGCCACGAGCACGAGTGGACTGTGTGGGAGGAGAATAAGAGCATCATCCCCGACGATCTGATCCTCGTTCCCGGCGTCATCGGCCACTCGACGAACCTCGTCGAGCACCCCGACCTCGTCTCGCAGCGCATCGAGCGCTTCGCGAAGATCGTCGGCCCCGAGCGCGTCATCGCCGCGACCGACTGCGGCCTCGGCGGCCGTGTGCACCCGCAGATCGCGTGGGCGAAGCTCGAGGCGCTCGGCGAGGGCGCCCGCCGCGCCGCCCAGCGCGTCTAGCTCTTTCCGCCCCTCCGCGTCGACGGGGTGCCATGCACCTCGCGACCGGAAGCAGCGGGCCCGGGGAGCGACCGGTGTCGCTTTTGCGATGGAGCTCCGTGATATTCCATCACGGGGCGAGAGCGCAACGTCGCGATGCCGGTCGCTCCCCGGGCCTGCTGCGTCTACGACTGCACCAGCGCGTGGCACCGCATTACGCGCTCCCGCCACCAGGTCTCGCGATCGGGGGCGGCGCGGTACTGCTCGATCCGTGCGGCATCGGGCTCGGGCCGCTCGACAGGGATCCCCCCGCCCATGGGCACCAACGGCTTCCGGGCGACGTCGCCCTCGAGCAGCGCGACCGTGCCGAGCCCGCAGGCCCCGGCGAGCAAGCCGTCCGGGAGCGCCGCGGCGAGACGCGCGCCCATCGCGATGCCCACGGAGGTGTCGAGCGCGCTCGAGACGACGACCGGCAGCCCCGCCTGCTCGACGATGCCGAGAGCGCGGCGGATGCCGCCGAGCGGCTGCGCCTTGATGACGAGCAGGTCGGCCGCGCCGGCGCGCGCGACCGCGAGGGGATCGCTCGCCTTGCGCACGCTCTCGTCGGCCGCGATGCGCACGCTGCCCGCGAGGCGCCCGCGCAGCTCCACCAGCTCCGCGACCGAGGCGCACGGCTGTTCCGCGTAGTCGAGGTCGAACTCCGCCAGGGCGTGCAGCGCGGCCTCCGCCTCGTCGACGGCCCAGCCGCCGTTCGCGTCGACGCGCACCTTCGCGTCGGGGCCCATCGCCGCGCGCACCGCACGCACGCGGGCGACGTCGTCGGCGAGCGACTGGCCGCGTTCGGCGACCTTCACCTTCGCGGTGCGGCAGCCGGGGAAGCGCGCGAGTATCTCGGGTACCGCGCCCGCCGCGACCGCGGGAACCGTCGCGTTCACCTCGATGCGATCGCGCAGCGCCCGGGGCTGCGCGCGCCAGCCGAAGTCGAGCGCCGCCGCGAGCCATGCCGACGCCTCGGTGTCGCCGTACTCGGGGAACGCCGAGAACTCGCTCGCGCCCTCGGGCCCTGCGAGGATCGCGGCCTCTCGCACCGAGATGCCGCGGAACCGGGTGCGCGTCGGAATCGCGACGATCTGCAGCGACGCGAGCACCTCGTCGAGGGAAGGCGCGGGAAGACGGTCGGGGAGCGGGGCGGGCATGCCACGATCATGGCACGTCGGCCTCCGGTAGGAGAGGATTGCAGCATGGAAGCAGAACCGACCGCCACCGGCGCCGACACCGATACCGGCACCGCGCAGCCGCACGAACCCCACGACGCGCGCATCGGCCAGAAGCTCAACTGGCTGCGAGCCGGCGTGCTGGGGGCGAACGACGGCATCGTCTCGACCGCGGGCGTCGTCATCGGCGTCGCCGCCGCCACTCCGGGCAACGTCGTCGCCATCGCGACCGCGGGCCTCGCGGCGCTCGTCGCGGGTGCATTCTCGATGGCGGGCGGCGAGTACGTCTCGGTCAGCACGCAGCGCGACACCGAACGCGCCATGATCGAGCAGGAGAAGCGTGAGCTGCGCGAGCAGCCCGAGGAGGAGCTCGCCGAGCTCGCCGGCTTCTACCGCGACCGAGGGCTGTCGCCCGAGCTCGCCGACCGGGTCGCCGCCGAGCTCACCGCGCACGACGCGCTCGCCGCCCATGCCGAGATCGAGCTCGGCATCGACCCCGACGAGCTCACGAGCCCGTGGGCCGCGGCCGTGTCGTCGTTCGTCGCCTTCACGGTCGGCGCGCTCATCCCGCTCATCATGATCCTGCTGCCGTTCGACGGCAACCGGGTCTGGGTCGCGGCGCTCGCCGTCGTCATCGGGCTGCTGCTCACCGGGTGGATCAGCGCCACCCTCGGCCGGGCGCCGCGATTCAGGGCGATCGTGCGCAACGTCGCGATGGGGTCGGCCACGATGGCGGCGACGTACCTCATCGGCCTGCTCTTCGGGGTCGCCGTCTCGTAGGCTTGAAGGCATGACGCACGATGCACAGCCGGCCGTACCGCCGCGCAAGGTCTCCGACATCTTCGACCCGGCCGAATGGCGGATCGCCCCCGGCGCCGAGGGCTATACCGACATCACCGCGCACCTGAGCCTCGACGGCCGCATCGCTCGCATCGCCTTCGACCGCCCCGAGGTGCGCAACGCCTTCCGCCCGCACACGGTCGACGAACTCTCCGACGCCCTCGAACGGGTGCGCGTCAACGGCGAGGTCGGCGTCGTGCTGCTCACCGGCAACGGTCCCTCCCCGCGCGACGGCGGCTGGGCGTTCTGCTCGGGCGGAGACCAGCGCATCCGCGGCCGCGACGGGTACCAGTACTCCGACTCCGAGACGACCGTGGGCGCTGCCGCGCAGGCCCGGGCCGGCCGCCTGCACATCCTCGAGGTGCAGCGGCTCATCCGTTTCATGCCGAAGGTCGTCATCGCGCTCGTGCCCGGCTGGGCGGCGGGCGGCGGGCACTCGCTGAACGTGGTCTGCGACCTCACCATCGCCTCGCGCGAGCACGCGAAGTTCAAGCAGACCGATGCCGATGTGGGCTCGTTCGACGCCGGCTACGGCAGCGCCTACTTCGCGCGCCAGGTCGGCCAGAAGTTCGCGCGCGAGATCTTCTTCCTCGCCGATACCTACGACGCCGAGCGGGCGCGCGAGATCGGCGCCGTGAACGAGGTCGTCGCGCACGAGGACCTCGAGCAGACCGGCATCGCATGGGCGCGCACGATCCTCGGCAAGTCGCCGACCGCGATCCGCATGCTCAAGTACGCGATGAACGCGGTCGACGACGGCATCGTCGGCCAGCAGCTGTTCGCCGGCGAGACGACGCGCCTCGCATACGGCACCGACGAAGCGGTCGAGGGGCGCGACTCGTTCCTCGAGAAGCGCGACCCCGACTGGAGCCCGTTCCCGTACTACTACTGAGCCTGAGCGGCCCACGGTGCCCCGTCGTGCCCCGTGCGGGGAGCGGGATGGGTTTGGTGCACTATCTGGTCTGAATAGTGCACCAAACCCATCCCGCTCTGCGCGTACGGCAGGGCGCGCAGCGGTGCGCCGCCGCGCTACGCGGCTGCGGCGGCCTGCTGCGCCTTCTTCTCGCGGCGCAGCTCGTGCAGAATGGGCTCGGTGTAGCCGGAGGGCTGCGACGCCCCCTCGACGATGAGCCTGCGTGCCGCGGTGAAGGCGAGGCCGGGGGTCTCGCCGTCGGCGCCGAGCAGCGCCTCGTAGAGCGGGTCGCCCGCGTTCTGCCGGTCGACCACGGCCGAGTAGGCGCGCAGCGCCTCGTCGACCTGCGCTTCCGTGATGACGCCGTGCAGCAGCCAGTTGGCGAGCAGTTGCGACGAGATGCGCAGCGTCGCGCGGTCCTCCATGAGGGCGACGTCGTGGATGTCGGGCACCTTCGAGCAGCCGACGCCCTGGTCGATCCAGCGCACCACGTAGCCGAGGATCGACTGGCAGTTGTTCTCGAGCTCGGTCCGCACGACCTCGGGGGAGAGGTCGCCCGGGCCGGCGAGCGGGATGCTGAGCAGCTCGTCGAGGCTCTGCTGCGCTGCGGCCGACCCCGGTTCGAGGGAGGGCAGCGCGGCGCGCGCAGCGAAGGCGTCGGCCCGGTGGTAGTGGATGGCGTGCAGCGTCGCCGCGGTCGGCGACGGCACCCACGCGGTCGAGGCGCCCGAGCGCACGTGACCGATCTTCTGCTCGAGCATGTCGGCCATGAGGTCGGGCATCGCCCACATGCCCTTGCCGATCTGGGCGCGGCCGTCGAGGCCGCAGGCGACGCCGATCTCGACGTTGCGCGCCTCGTAGGCGGAGAGCCACGGCTGCGTACGGATGGCGCCCTTCGGCAGGAAGGGGCCCGCGTGCATCGAGGTGTGGATCTCGTCGCCGGTGCGGTCGAGGAAGCCGGTGTTGATGAACACGACGCGATCCGCCGCGGCGGCGATGCAGGCCGCGAGGTTCGCCGACGTGCGCCGCTCCTCGTCCATGATGCCGACCTTGAGGGTGCCGCCGGGCAGTCCGAGCAGCGCTTCGACGCGGCCGAACAGCTCGACGGTGAACGCGACCTCGTCGGGCCCGTGCATCTTGGGCTTCACGATGTACATCGAGGGCGTGCGCGAGTTGGCCTGCGCGCCGCGGATGTCGTCCAGCGACCCGAGGGCCGTCATGATCGCGTCGACGATGCCGTCGGGCGTCTCGGCGTCGGTGCGGTCGAGGATCGAGTCGCCCGTCATGAGGTGGCCGACGTTGCGCACGAACAGTACGGAGCGGCCGGGCAGCACGATCTCGCCGCCGTCGGGCGCGGTGAACACGCGGTCTGCGTTCAGTTCGCGGGTGAACGTCTCGCCGCCCTTCGAGACCTCCTCGGTGAGGGTACCGTCCATGAGACCTCGCCAGTTGCGGTAGCCGAGCGCCTTGTCCTCGGCGTCGACGGCGGCGATCGAATCCTCGAGGTCCATGATGGTGCTGAGCGCGGACTCGAGCACGATGTCCTGCACGCCGGCCGCGTCGGTGCGGCCGATGGCGCCGGCGCGGTCGATGACGATGACGAGATGAATGCCGTGGTGCACGAGCAGCACGCTGTCCGGGGTCTCGGGGGAGCCCGTGTAGCCGGCGAAGCCCGCGGCGTCGGCGAGACCGGTCTCGGCGCCGCTTCCGAGGGTCGCGACGAGCGCGCCGCCCCGAACGATGTAGCCGGTGACGTCGGCGTGCGATCCGTGGCCCAGCGGTGCCGCGGTGTCGAGCAGCTCGCGGCCGCGCGCGATCACGGCCGCGCCGCGCTCGGCGTTGTAACCGGCGCCGGGGGCGAGGTCGCCCTGCTGCGAGATCGCGTCGGTGCCGTAGAGCGCGTCGTAGAGGGAGCCCCAGCGCGCGTTCGCGGCGTTGAGCGCGAAGCGGGCATTGAGAATGGGCACCACCAGCTGCGGGCCGGCGAGCGACGCGACCTCCGGGGCGACGTTCTCGGTGCCGACGGCGATGTCCTCGGGCTCGGGGGCGAGGTAGCCGATCTCGGTGAGGAACGCGCGATAGGCCTCGGGGTCGGGGCGGCCCGGGTGCTCGCGGTGATACGCGTCGAGGCTCGCCTGCAGCGCGTCGCGCCGGGCGAGCAACTGCGCGTTCTTCGGCGCGAGCTCGTGCACGAGGCCGCTGACGCCCTGCCAGAACGCGTGGGCGTCGAGGCCGTGCCGTGCGAGCGACTCCTCGGCGAAGTCGACGATCGGCAGGGCCACGGAGAGGTCTGCGCGGGCGGCGTAGTCGGTCATGTCGGGCTCCAATGCTGGTCGAGCGATCTGGTTCCACGATAGAAGCGATTCTGTACTTCGAAATCATAATTCCGTATTGTGAAATTCATGACGTCAGGGATCGCCTCGGAACCTCCACTCGCCGAATCGCCCCAGCCGCCCGGCCGGGTGCAGTCGGTCGCCCGCGCCTTCGGCCTGCTCGAGCTGCTCGCCCGCGCGGAGACCCCGCTGCCGCTCGCCGACATCGCCGCCGAGGCGGGCCTCGCCCAGCCGACCGCGCACCGGCTGCTGCGCACCCTGCTCGAGCTCGGCTACGCCCGGCAGCTCGACAGCCGCCGCTACGCCCTCGGGCCGGGCCTCATCGGCCTCGGCGAGGCCGCGACGCCCGTGCTCGCCGAGCACGCCCGCGCGAAGCTCGTCGGCCTCGAAGCCGCGGCGCAGGAGACGGCGAACCTCGCCATCCTCGACGGCGACCTCGTCACCTACATCGCGCAGGTGCCGTCGCGGCACCGCATGCGCATGTTCACCGAGGTCGGCCGCCGGGTGCTGCCGCACGCGAGCGGCGTCGGCAAGGCGATGCTCGCGACGCTGCCCGATGCCCGCGTGCGATCGCTCGTCGTCCGCACCGGGCTGCCGCGATTCACGCCGACCACGCTCACGTCGGCGGACGCCCTGCTCGCCGACCTGCGCGAGACCCGTCGGCGCGGCTTCGCGATCGACGACGGGGAGCAGGAGGTCGGCGTCAGGTGCATCGCCGTGACGATCCCTGGAGCCGAGCCGCCCGCCGCCGTCTCGATCTCGGGGCCCGCGACCCGCATGACCGATGAGATCGTCGCGACCGCGGTCGACGAGCTGCTGCGCGCCGCCGACGGGCTGCGGGTGGCGCCGGAGATTCGGCACCCGGGCCGACCGAGTACCCTGGACGGGTGACTCCGACAGGCGGCCTCCGTGCCATCCCGACCGCTGACCGCGCCTGGCTGATCGCAGCCCTCGGCGACGCGCTGAACGGCGGCGCCCCCGTGCTGCCCGTGTCGGGCGATGCCGATGAGACGGTGATCGCGGCGCTGCAGGCGGCCCCGCTTCCGACCGGCACCGCGCTCGTGCTGCGCACCTCCGGGTCGACCGGCGTGCCGAAGGCCGTCGCGCTCTCCGCAGGTGCGCTGCGGGCGAGCGCCGAGGCCACCCACGAGCGCCTCGGCGGCCCCGGCCAGTGGCTCGTCGCCCTGCCCGCGCATCTCATCTCGGGGCTGCAGATGCTCGTGCGCAGCGCGCTCTCGGGCATCGACCCCGTGTTCTACGACGGGCCGTTCGACCCCGCCGGCCTGCTGCGGGCGGCCGAGAAGATGGAGGCCGAGCGCCGCTACGTCTCGCTCGTGCCGGTGCAGCTGTCGCGGCTGCTCGACCTCGCCGAGCGCGACTCCGACGCGGCCGATGCGCTGCGCGCGTTCGACGCGGTGCTCGTCGGCGGCCAGGCCGTCTCGCTCCAGCTGCGGCGCCGCTGCCACGATCTCGGCGTCGCGCTGAAGCGCAGCTACGGCATGAGCGAGACCGCGGGCGGCTGCGTCTACGACGGCGTCGAGATCGGCGATACCCGCGTGCGCATCCGCGAGGGCGAGGTGCAGCTCGCCGGCCCGTCGCTCGCCCTCGGCTACGTCGGCGACGCCGCGCTCACCGCCGACCGCTTCGTGCTGCACGAGAACCGCGACGGAACCCTCACCCGCTGGTACCGCACGGGCGACGCCGGCGAGCTGCTGGGCGGCATGCTCACGGTGACGGGCCGGCTCGACCGCGTGATCGTGTCGGGAGGCGTCAACGTCTCGCTCGACGAGGTCGAGCGCGTCGTGCGCGAAGCGGCCGGTATCGAGTCCGTCGTCGCCGTCGGCGCTCCGCACCCGGAGTGGGGCGAGCGCGTCGTGCTCGTCGTCGAGGCAGCGACGCCTCCCGCCGCCGTGCCGGCCGTGGAGGCCGCCCGCGCCGCGCTGCGCGAGCGCCTCGGCGCCGCCGCCGTGCCCGACCGGGTAGTCGAAATGGAACAGCTGCCGCGCCTCGCGGGCGGCAAGGTCGATCTGCGCGCGCTCGCGGAGTCCGTGCGCGCGCACGAAGGAGCACACGAATGAACGCGAAGGATCTGCGCCGCTCGGGCAACCCGGCCCGCCGCGCCGCCGCCGAACGGCAGGCCTCGGTCGGCGCGGCCCCGCGCATCACCTGGCGCAGCTGGGTCGGCGGCGCGCGCCTGCGCACTCTCCCGCTCGCCGTCGCCCCGGTCGCCGCGGGCGCCGGCATCGCGCACATGGTGCACGGCTTCTCGTGGACGCTGACGCTGCTCGCGCTCGCCGTCGCCGTGCTGCTGCAGATCGGCGTCAACTACTCGAACGACTACTCCGACGGGGTGCGCGGCACCGACGAGTTCCGCGTCGGCCCCGCCCGCCTCACCGGGTCGGGGCTCGTGAACCCGAAGAGAGTGCTCGCGACGGCGCTCGTATTCTTCGGCCTCGCGGCCGTCGCCGGCCTCGTCGCGGTCGTGCTCAGCGGGCGCTGGTGGTTCCTCGCGCTCGGCGCGGTCGCGATCGTCGCGGCCTGGTTCTACACGGGCGGCAAACGCCCCTACGGCTATGCGGGGCTCGGCGAGGTGATGGTGTTCATCTTCTTCGGCATCGTCGCGACCGTCGGCACCGTGTACCTCCAGACCGACGTGCAGACGCAGGAGATGTGGTGGGCGGGCGCGGGCGTCGGCCTGTTCGCCGTCGCGGTGCTCGTCGTGAACAACCTGCGCGACATCCCCACCGACCGGCTCGCGGGCAAGAAGACGCTCGCCGTGCGCATGGGCGACCGCGCGTCGCGAGCGCTCTACATCGCGTGCGTCGTGCTGCCGTTCGGGGTGCCCGCGTTCTTCGGCCTCGTGTACCCGGGCATGCTGCTCGTCTGGTTCGTGCTGCTCGCCGTCGCGCCGTGCATCCTCATCGTCATCACGGCGAAGACCGCGCGCGAGCTCATCCTCGTGCTGCAGCTCACGAGCCTCGCGGCACTCGCCTACGGCGTGCTGCTCGGCTGCGCCTTCGCGTTCTAGTTCGCGGGGCCGGCGCTCGGCGATCCCTGGCCGGGATCTGCCGCCGGAGTCTCGGTCTCGGGAGTCTCCGCCGCATCGACCGCGTCGTCCTCGACCAGGGCGTCGGCCCGGCCGTGGTCGCGGGTGCGCCACTCGTAGATGCTCTCGGACGCGACGGAGCGCTGCTTCGACAGCAGCAGCACCGATAGCGCGACGCCGATGAGCGCCGCGAAGACGGCGGCGAGCCAGACGCGCACGCCGATGACGTACATCAGACCGAACGGCACTGCGAAGAACAGCAGGCGCAGCACGATGTAGACGGTCCAGGCGTTACGGGTCTTGCTCATTCCCCCGAGTGTAGCCGTGCGGGCTGGGTCGAATCCGGGTGCGCGGGCGCGGCCGGAGCCGAGGCTCGCGCGGCATCCTGTACTCCAGCAATGTGTCAGCGCTGCGGGCTAGCATGGGGGTATGGTGCGGGTTGTGATCATCGGAATCGTCGTAGCCGTCGCATTCACGCTGTATGCGTTGGTCGATGCGGCTATGACCGAGGGGGCTCGGGCGCGCGGCGTCAGCAAGCCTGTTTGGGTGGTGCTGGTCGTGCTGCTGCCGGTGATCGGCGGGGTGCTCTGGTTCATGATCGGCAAGGGATCGATGCCCGAGCCCGAGCCGGTGCCCGCCGATGACGACCCGCGGTTCTCGGGCGCCCGCATGTCGCGCGACGACCTCGACGCGCACATGCGCGTGCTCGAGGAGCAGCTGAAGGCGCTCGACGACGAGGTGTACCCGGGCGAGGACGGCGGGAGCGGCGAACTCGGCCCCGACGCCCCGAAGCCCGACGACACCGAACCGCCGAAGCCGTGACGGCCCGACCGGCCGCGGCGACCGTCTTCGCGGTCGAGCTGCTCGGCGAGCTGATCCGCCGGGGCGTGCGCGACATCGTCGTCTGCCCCGGGTCGCGCTCGCAGGCGCTCGCCCTGGCCGCGGCGGCGGCGGAGCGCGCCGATGCCATCCGGCTGCACGTGCGCGTCGACGAGCGCTCGGCCGGCTTCTTCGCGCTCGGCATCGCCCGCGAGACGGGCCTGCCTGCCCCGGTGGTCGTGACCAGCGGTACGGCGGTCGCGAACCTCGCCCCCGCCGTGCTCGAAGCGCACGAGGCCCGCGTGCCGATGCTCGTGCTCACCGCCGACCGGCCTGACGAGCTGCGGGGCATCCGCAGCAACCAGACCACGCGGCAGCTCGGCCTCCTCGGCGGCGGCCTGCGCCTCGCCCTCGACGTGCCCGCGCCCGAATACGCCGAGAACGGTGACATCGTGCGCTCGGCCGCGCTCGCCCGCGGCGTGACGAACGACCCCGGGCGCCTCGCCGCCGCTGCGCTCGCCGCATCTCTCGGCCGCCCGGGCGGGCTGCCCGCGGGCCCGGTGCAGCTGAACCTCGCCTTCCGCGATCCGCTCTCGGGCGTCGCCGGTTTCGACGCGATGATCGCGGGCGGCTTCGAGGCCGCCGCGCTCGAAGCGGATGAGCTGCGGGCCGCCGGTGCCGCTGCGGATCCGGAAGCGACCACCGGGGCCGGCCCGGACGCCGCCGCCCCGGCTCCGGGCGCGTACGTGCACGACGGCGACGCGCTCGCGGTCGTGATCGCGGGCGACGGCGCGGGAACCGAGGCCGAGGCGTTCGCGCAGGCGGCCGGCCTGCCGCTGCTCGCCGAGGCCGTGAGCGGGTCGCGCTTCGGCCGCGAGGCCATCACCGCCTACCAGACGCTCATCGACGACCCCGAGATCGGCGGGCTCATCGAGCGCGCGATCGTGTTCGGCCACCCGACGCTCACCCGCCAGGTGCCCGCGCTGGCGAAGCGCGACGACGTCGAGGTCGTCGTCGTCGACCCGCACGCGGGCGTCGACCACTACCTGCCGTCGCCCGACGTGCGCGTGGTGCCGGCGGCCGTGGTGGCACCCGGGCACGACGCGCGGCGCATGCGGCGCTGGCTCGGCGCCTGGGTCGTCGCCGACCGCGCCCTGCAGCGCGAGCGCAGCACCGTGCACGAGCCCGACTTCGATGCGGCGGTCGCCACCGAGTACAAGGCGCGCAACGAGTACGCGCGCACCGAACTCGCCGCTATGCGCGAACCGGTGACCCGCGAACTGCTCACGGAATCGGTGTGGCGCGCGACGTGGCCGCACGACCGGCTCGTCGTCGCCGCCTCGCGCCTCGTGCGCGTGCTCGACTCGCTCGCGCCGTCGCGCCGCGTCGAGGTGCACGCGAACCGCGGGCTCTCGGGCATCGACGGCACCGTCGCGACCGCGCTCGGCATCGCCGCGGCGAGCCAGGGCGCCGACGACCCCGCCCGCGCCGCCGGCACGACGCGCGTGCTCATCGGCGACCTCGCCCTGCTGCACGACGCCGGGTCGCTGCTCCTGCCCGAGGCCGAGGAGCGCCCGCGCATTCAGCTCTTCGTCGGCAACGACGGCGGCGGCACCATCTTCGACGGGCTCGAGGTCGCCGGCTCGGCTCCAGCCGACGACTTCGTCCGGGTGATGACGACACCGCACGGCGTGACGCTCGAGTCGCTCGCCGCGGCCTACGGCTGGGAGTACCGCAGAGTCGCCACCCGGAATGAGCTCGAGCGCATGCTCACCGAGCCCGCAACGGGCCCGATGCTCGTCGAGGTGCCCCTGGCGTAGTGCCACTGGCCGAGAAGCCGTTTCACCGCTATTCGAGGCCCGATGCGCTCAGCTGCGTCGCCCCCTCCAGGCATTCTGCTCAGGTGAGCAAACTGACTCTCAAGTGTTGTTCTGTGTTCTCGGCTTTCCTAGCCTGATTACCGGGTGCGCAAGGCACTACGTCGAAGCGGTCACCGCACCGCGAAAGGGAGGAACCGCCGCATGGATGGCAAGATGAAGGCCGCAGTACTATATGAGCCGGGCGACATCCGTGTGGAGGAGGTCCCCGTTCCCGCCATCGCTCAGAACGAGTTGCTGGTCGAAGTGGCCGCATGCGGCGTATGCGGATCCGATATTCCGCGCATGATGGTCAATGGCGCGTACTACTCGCCCATCATCTGCGGCCACGAGTTCGCCGGGCACGTCGTGGAGATCGGCGACGCAGTCACTGCTTTCAAGGCCGGCGATCTGGTCACCGTGCCCCCGTTGCTGCCATGCCGCACGTGCGAGAGCTGCTCCGAAGGGCATTTCAGTCTCTGCGAGGACTACGACTACTTCGGCAGCCGCCGCAGCGGGGCCTACGCCCGTTACGTCAATGTGCCCGAAGACAACGCGCTGCTCGTCCCGGAAGATCTCGACCCCCGTGCAGCGGCCATGATCGATCCCGCGGCGATCGCGCTGCACGCCATACTGAAGACCGACCTGCGCGAGGGGCAGCGGGTCGCGGTGCTGGGCGCGGGCCCCATCGGGCTCTTCGCCATCGAGTGGGCGCTCCTCTACGGTGCGAGTGAGGTGCTCGCCCTGGATGTGAACGAGGAGAAGGCGGCGATGGCTCGCCAGGCTGGAGCGACGCTCACCGCGACGAATGCCGAGGAGGCGTTGACGCTCGCCGGGAGCGGGTTCGACGTGCTGATCGAGACCGCCGGAGTCCCTCCGACCATCGCACTCGCGCCCAATCTGCTGGCGCGCCACGGTCATGCCGCATTCATCGGGATCCCGAATCATCCGATCGAACTCGACAAGAAGACGTTCTCCAACTTCCTCCGACGAGAGATTACTCTGCATGGCAGCTGGAACTCCTTCTCGGCTCCGTTCCCCGGCCGCGAATGGACCGAGTCCGCGCGGCGGCTCGCCGATGGCAGCCTCGGGTGGGAGTTCATGATCACGCACGAGCTCGGCCTCGACGCGCTTCCTGAGACGATGCGACAGCTCGCGGATCGGTCCGTATTCTCCTCGAAAGTACTCTTTATCCCGACCAAGTCCTAGGCTGACGAGCATGAACGATGACGATGAATTGCTCGCGGTCAAGGCTGCTGAGCTCTACTACAACGAGGACAAGACGCAAGGTGAAATCGGCGCTCTGCTGCAGATCACCCGGTGGAAAGTCGGTCGTCTCATCGTTCATGCCAAGGAAGCGGGATACGTCCGCATCGAGATCGTCCACCCGCGGGCGCGTCGGGGGCACCTCGAACGCGATCTCTGCGAGCGGTTCTCGCTGCAGGACGCCGTCGTGGTGCCGAGCCTCGATCAGAACGATCCGATCGCCCTCCGACAGCGGGTCGCCGAGGCCGCGGCCGAGTACCTGACCAGCATGC
This sequence comes from Leucobacter sp. GX0328, assembly GCF_053567315.1. Taxonomy (NCBI): domain Bacteria; kingdom Bacillati; phylum Actinomycetota; class Actinomycetes; order Micrococcales; family Microbacteriaceae; genus Leucobacter; species Leucobacter sp. GX0328. The sequence continues at coordinate 768,035 of NZ_JBSGPC010000001.1, read as the reverse complement.
GCCCGGTGACGAAACTGCTCGGGATCAGCTGGGGGCGCACGTTGCACGATGTCGCTTCAGCATTGCGACAGGATTGGGCGCGGGGAGTGCACGTCGTGCAGATCAATGGCGGAGTGAGCCTGAACCGGCGTGCGAGTTCGGCAGCTGATACGGCGGCGATGATCGCGCGAAAGGGGCATGGTTCGGCCTCGATGCTGCCGAGCCCGGCGATTCTCGAGCGCGTCGAGACGAAGATCGCGATCGAGAACGACCGCACCGTGGCCGGTGTGCTCGACAGCGGTCGCCATGCCGATACCTGCCTCTTCAGCGCCGGCCCGGCCGACCTCGGGTCGGTGCTATCGGAGAGCGGGTATCTCTCGCAGAATGATCTCCTGGTGCTCCGCAGTCGAGGCGCAGTGGGCGATGTGCTGGGACGCTTCATCGATGCGAACGGGTACCCCGTCGATCCCGAACTCGATGAGCGAACGGTCGGGCTCGGCCTCGACGACCTGCGCAACGCCCAACGATCCATCGCGGTGATTTCGGGCGAAGCCAAGCACGATGTGTGTCGAACCGTCGTATCGTCGGGTCTGTGCACCGTGCTGATCACGGACGAGATCACCGCGCAGCATCTGCTCGACGAATCGCTGTGCAAATAGTCAGATGTTCATCCGAAGAAAGGATCAAGGATGACCCAAGGTAAAGAAGCGGTAACCGCAGTTGCGACTGCGGACCGGGCCGCCGACGCGGTCGATGTTCTCGGGGGCGCCGCGAGCGAGGTGAACCTCCGCCGTTTCCTCCACGGTCTCCCCGGTGTCGATGGTGTCGGGCTCAGCGCTCGCGCCGCCGGCCTCGGCACCCGCTCGATCAAGACGACGTCGAAAGCCTGGGCGCTCGACCGCACCATCGGTCTGATCGACCTGACCACGCTCGAAGGCGCAGACACCCCGGGCAAGGTGCGCTCCCTCGTCGCGAAGGCGAAGACGCCCGACCCCGCAGACCCCACCTGCCCGCAGGTCGCCGCGGTGTGCGTCTACGGCGACCTCGTCGACGTCGCCATCGAGGCGCTCGGCGACGACCATGTCTCGCGCGGCGGCTCCATCACCGTGGCCGCCGTCGCCACTGCTTTCCCGAGCGGCCGCGCGTCGCGCGAGGTGAAGCTCGCCGACGTGCGCGACGCCGTGAGCGCGGGCGCCGACGAGATCGATATGGTCATCGACCGCGGCGCCTTCCTCGCCGGGCGCTACGGCGAGGTCTACGACGAGATCGTCGCGGTCAAGGATGCGTGCCGTCGCCACGATGGCCCCGACGCCCACCTCAAGGTGATCATGGAGACGGGCGAGCTCAAGACCTACGACAATGTGCGCCGTGCCTCCTGGCTGTCGATCCTGGGCGGCGGCGACTTCATCAAGACCTCCACGGGCAAGGTATCACCTGCGGCAACGCTGCCCGTGACCCTGCTGATGCTCGAGGCCGTGCGCGACTGGTATCTGCTGACCGGTGAAAGGATCGGCGTGAAGCCGGCGGGCGGTATCCGCTCGTCGAAGGACGCGATCAAGTACCTCGTCACCGTCGCCGAAACCGCCGGCGAGGAGTGGCTCGTGCCCGAGCTCTTCCGCTTCGGCGCCTCGAGCCTGCTGAACGACGTACTGCTGCAGCGCCAGAAGATCTCGTCGGGCCGGTACTCCGGCGGCGACTACGTGACCATCGACTGACCACACGGATTACGGAGCACACATGTCATTCCTCGAATACGCCCCGGCCCCCGAGTCGCGGTCGATTCTCAGCCTGCAGGACGAATACGGCCTGTTCATCGATGGCGAGTTCGTCGAGGGGCGCGGCACGCCCTTCGAGACGATCTCGCCCGCCGACGGTACCCGCCTCGCGATGATGTCGGCCGGCGACGATAGCGACGTCGACCGCGCAGTGATGGCCGCCCGCCGAGCCTACGAGCGCACCTGGTCGAAGCTCTCGGGCGCCGACCGCGGCAAGTACCTCTTCCGCATCGCTCGCCTGGTGCAGGAGCGCTCTCGCGAGCTTGCCGTCGCCGAGAGCCTCGACAACGGGAAGCCCATCAAGGAGACCCGCGACTTCGACATCCCGACCGTGGCTGCGTGGTTCTTCTACTACGCCGGCTGGGCGGACAAGCTCGAATACGCGGGTCTTCGAAACCCCCGGCCCCTCGGCGTCGCCGCCCAGGTGATCCCGTGGAATTTCCCGCTCATGATGCTCGCGTGGAAGATCGCGCCCGCGCTCGCCGCAGGCAACACGGTCGTGCTGAAGCCCGCGTCGACGACCCCGCTCACGGCGATCCTCTTCGCCGACATCCTGCAGCAGGCCGACCTGCCGCCGGGCGTGGTGAACATCATCACCGGCCCGGGCAGTATGGGCAACGCGCTCGTGACCCACCCCGAGGTCGACAAGGTCGCCTTCACCGGATCGACGGCGGTCGGGCAGCACATCTCGCGCGCGATCTCGGGCACCCGCAAGCGGCTGACGCTCGAGCTCGGCGGCAAGGGCGCGAACATCGTGTTCGACGACGCCCCGGTCGACCAGGCCATCGAGGGCGTCGTGAACGGCATCTTCTTCAATCAGGGCCAGGTCTGCTGCGCCGGTTCGCGGCTGCTCGTGCAGGAGTCGATCCATGACGAGTTCGTCGACCGGCTCAAGCAGCGCATGTCGACTCTGCGTGTCGGAGACCCCCTCGACAAGAACACCGACATCGGTGCGATCAACTCGGCAGCGCAGCTGCAGACGATCACCGAGCTCTCGGAGGCCGGCGTCGCCGAGGGCGCCGAGATGTGGGCGCCCGATTGCCCGCTGCCCGATCGCGGCTTCTTCGCCCGCCCGACGATCTTCACCGGCGTCTCGACGAGCCACCGCATCGCGCGCGAAGAGATCTTCGGCCCCGTGCTGAGCATCCTCACCTTCCGCACCCCCGAAGAGGCCGTGGCGAAGGCGAACAACACCCCGTACGGTCTGTCGGCAGGAATCTGGAGCGACAAGGGCTCCCGGGTGCTCGCCGTCGCCGATCGCCTGCGCGCCGGCGTCATCTGGACCAATACGTTCAACCGCTTCGATCCGGCATCGCCGTTCGGCGGATATCGCGAATCCGGGTACGGCCGCGAGGGCGGCCGCCCGGGACTCACCTCGTACCTCGCCGACGCGGCGAGCGATCAGATCTCGCAGAAGGGGGCCGACCAGTGACGAGGCTCGCCATTCCCAAGACCTACAAGCTGTTCATCGGCGGGAAGTTCCCCCGCAGCGAATCGGGGCGCTCGTACCGGGTGCTCTCGAAGAAGGGAGCCTTCGTGGCGAACGCAGCGCAGGGATCGCGGAAGGATGCACGCGACGCGGTCGTCGCCGCGCGTGCGGCCTTCGCCGGCTGGTCGGGCGCCACCGCATACAACCGCGGGCAGATCCTCTACCGCATCGCCGAGATGCTCGAGGGTCGTCGGGCGCAGTTCGCCGACGAGATCCAGTCGCTCGAGGGCGGCACCGCCCAGGCGGCGAAGCAGCAGGTGGATCATGCGATCGACCTCTGGGTCTGGTACGCAGGCTGGGCCGACAAGTACGCCCAGGTCGCGGGCAGCGCGAACCCCGTCGCGGGCCCCTACTTCAACCTTTCGGTACCCGAGCCGACCGGCGTCGTCGCGGCGATCGCGCCGCAGACGGGCGGCAGCCTGCTCGGCCTCGTGAGCGTCATCGCCCCGGCGATCGTCTCGGGCAACACCGTCGTCGCAGTCGCGCACGAGGCCGCTCCGCTGCCGGCGATCTCGCTCGCCGAGGTGCTCGCCACCAGCGACCTGCCGGGCGGCGTCGTCAATATCCTCAGCGGCTCGCCCGCCGAGATCGCGCCGTGGCTCGCGGGCCACGCCGACGTCAACGCGATCGACCTCGCCGGATGCGGCGATCTCGACTGGCCCGAGCTCGAGCGCACCGCTTCGGATACCGTGAAACGCGTCGTGTTCCCGATCGCGGGCGACAGCGCGGCTGCCTCGCTCGAGCGCATCCTGTCGCTCGTCGAGATCAAGACGGTCTGGCATACCAAGGCCGTCCTCTAGAGTCCGACAGGAACCCGATCTTCGCCGCTTGGCCGGCGAGGATCGGGTTTTCTGTGTCTCAAATCGTTATGTATGTGCTCACTTGAGCGGCCCGTGTCGTCATCTGCGCGGATGTGTGGATCGCGTTGACCCTGCGGGCACGAGCTTATTGACTGAAAGAGTTCGGAAGCGCGAGTGCGCAACCGCCAAGTATCGACAATGGAGTTATTGATGATTGGACTGGAGTTCCACTCTCCCGATGCACTGCGCATCGCGGACCTGGAGCGCCCTTCGGCCAGCGACGGCGAGATGGTGATCGATATGGTCGCAGTCGGCATCTGCGGCACGGACCTCAAGATCGCCCGCGGGGAGCATCGGTTCTTCCCGCCGGGCACCGTCCGAGTTCCGGGACATGAGGTCGTCGGTCGCGTGCGCGAGAACCGATCGGCGTGCAACGACCTGAAGGTCGGAGACCTCGTGGCGGTCGCCCCGAATGTCGCCTGCGGAACCTGCAACTCCTGCCGACGTGGCCACCCGAATCTTTGCGAGCAGTACGAGGCGATCGGACTGACCTTCAACGGGGGTCTTGCGGAGTCCATGCTGCTCCCGAGCCGCGCGGTCGAACAGGGCAATGCGATCCCTGTCCCAGCGCATATGGACCCGCTGGATGCAGTGCTCATGGAGCCGCTGGCCGCCGTACTGCGCGGCCTGCGTGCGATCGACTTCACTGCGGGAGATTCCCTCGTGGTCATCGGAGCCGGCCCGATCGGACTCATCGCGGTCAAACTCGCCCGCCAGCTCGGCGCTGCGAAGATCATCGTCTCGCAGACCTCGACGGCCCGTCGCGAACTGGCGCGTACCTTCGGCGCCGACAACACCGTCGACCCGCGGTCCGAGGATATCGTCGAGGCGGTGCGACGGCATACCGGGGGAGCGGGCGCTGATTGCGTGCTCGTCGCGACGCCGATCCCCGAAGTGTTCCGCAGCTCGTTCGAGCTGGCCGCCGTCGGCGGCCGGATCAACTTCTTCGCAGGGCTCCCGAGCGGCAAGGGCGAGACTGTGCTCGACGCCAATCTCGTCCACTATCGCGAGCTCACGGTGACTGGATCGACGGCGAACTCAACCGAAGACTGCGTCGCAGCCCTCGATATCCTTGCCGAACACGCCGAAGACTATCGGCAGTTGATCACCCATACCGTGCCGCTGGTACGCGCCGCCGAGGCATTCGAGACCGCGGCCACCGGGACTGCGTTGAAGGTGGTGGTGACACCATGAGCGAACCAGTCTTCGTGGCCTGCGACATGGGCACGACGCTGATCAAAGCCGCTGTCGTCGACCTGTCCGGGAACGTGCTGGCTGCGGCTTCGGTACCATCGCGCCTCGACCGTCCCGCACCGGGCGTGATCGAGCAGGATCTGCTCGAGATCGAGCAGCAGGCGTATACAGCGATCGGGAAAGCGGTTTCGGCCTCCGAGCGCTCATCAGATATCGCCGGTGTTTCGTTCTCGAGCCAGATGGCAGGAATCGGCGCGGTCGGCGAAGATTTCGGGCCAGCGGCGCCGTTCGATTCCTGGCTCGATTCCCGCTGCAGTCGTGATATCTACGAGATGGAACCGATGGCGCGCCGGGTCACGCAGATCGCCGGCTGCCCGCCCTCGTACTCCCACGGCACGAAGATCCGATGGATGCAGCGGGAGCGACCGGCGGAGTACGCTCGTACCGTCGCCTTCCAAGTGCCCGGGCCGTATGTGGCGGCGCGTCTGGCCGGGCTGGGGGCGGCGGGTGCATTCATCGACCGCCCGAACCTCTGCTTCTCGAACCTCTCCGACACCGACCGAGGCATGTGGTCGGAAGAGCTCGTCGGTCTCTTCGGCATCGACGGATCCAAGCTGCCGCGTATCGTCGAGGCGACCGACATCATCGGCACCGTGAGTCGTGAGGCCTCGGCCGCGACGGGAGTTCCGGAGGGCGTGCCGATCGCCGCGGGCGGCGGCGATCAAGTGATCGCGGCTCTCGGGGCGGGCGTCGTGGCGCCGGGCCGGGCGTCCGACAGCGCGGGCACTGCGAGCCTGTTCTCGATGGGCCTCGATCGTTGGGCGCCGGATACCGAACGGATGGCGATGGTCACCGCGACCTCCGTGATTCCCGGGCTCTACCTCTCGTTCTCGTTCGTGAACGGCGGCGGCCTCGGGCCCGAGTGGGTGCGCGGCACGATCGTCGACCACCCGGGCATGGCGGACGAGGCATTTGCCGACCTCGAGCACCTCGCGAACCAGGTGCCCCCGGGCTCGGAGGGTCTGATCTGGCTGCCGCATTTCCAGGGCGGCGTGCTGCCGCCGAAGCCGTATCTGCGCAGCGGTTGGGTCGGCCTCACCTCGGGGCATGGCCGCGGCCACCTCTACCGCTCGGTGCTCGAGGGCATCGCCTACCAGTACGCCGAGTGGGCGGATCGCGCCCCGGCGATCACGGGCGAGCAGCTCACCGAGGTACGGGCGATGGGCGGCGGAGCGAAGTCCGATCTCTGGGTATCGATCAAGGCAGACGTGCTGGGAGTGCCGGTCGTGCGCATGCAGAAGTCGGAGTGCGCGCTGCTCGGGAATGCGCTCGTCGCGGCTGCGGCGACCGGGCACGTGACGGACATCGCGACGACCATCGATTCCTGGCACGACCTCGGGGAACCGGTGCGCCCCGATCCCGCACGCCATTCGACCTACCGACGCTACCTCGAGGTGTTCAACGAACTCTCAGACCAGGTCGACCCCACTTTCCGCCGGCTGCAGGAGATTGCGGACGGGGTCGCGGGCTAGGACGAATCCGCCCGGCGACCCGATCAGACCTATAGACCCACTACCCACATCCAATCTAGAGAAAGAAACCATCATGGCCAAAGCTGTCCATCACATTCCTCGGGCGCTGACGTTCACCGCGCTGGCTACCGCACTCGTACTCGGGGCAACCGGCTGCGCCGGATCGGGATCGGATTCCGGCTCCGGAGAGGGCGGTGGCACGAAGATGGGCGTCACCGTCTCGAACAGTACGAATCCCTTCTTCGTCATGGAATCGCGCACGGCCGAAGAGGCCGGCAAAGAGGCGGGGTTCGAAGTGATCTCGCAGGAAGCTGGTGAGGATGTCCAGACTCAGAGCGACCAGATCGATCAGTTCATCACCTCGCAGGTGAGCTTCATCGTGATCGATCCGGTCGACTCCGACGGAGTCGGCCCCGCGGTCAAGCGCGCTGTCGAAGCCGGTATTCCGGTCGTCGGGATCGACTCCGTCACCAAGAACGCCAATGTCTCGGTGACCACCAACAACGTCCAGGCCGGAGAGATCAGCTGCACCTCTCTTGCGGAGCAGCTCGGCGGTACGGGCAAGATCGCCATCCTCGACGGCACTCCCATCTCGGCCGTCTCCGACCGCGTGGTCGGCTGCAAGAACGTGCTCGAGGGATACCCCGACATCGAAGTCGTGGCCGAGCAGCGCGGCGATAACAGCCGCGACAAGGCGCTGCCGGTGGCGACCGACATCTTGACCGCGAACCCCGACATCGACGGCATCTTCGCGATCAACGACCCGACCGCCGCAGGTGTCGAGCTCGCTGCCAAGCAGAAGGGCATGAAGATCATCATCACTTCGGTCGATGGCGCCCAGTCGGCGGTGGACTCCATCCTCGGCGAGGGCATGATCACCGCCACTGCGGCTCAGGATCCGGCGGCTCTCGCCCGCAAGGGTGTCGAACTCGGCGCACAGCTCGCGAAGGGCGAGAAGGTCGAGGACGACCTGATCGAGCTTCCGACCGAGCTCGTCGACGCGGATACGGCCAAGAACTACACTCCCTGGGGGTGAGTGATGACGCAGGTCGAAAACGATCCCGTCCCGATCGTGAGGTTGCGGCGGATCGTCAAGAGGTTCGCCGGCGTCACCGTCGTCGACGGTGTCGATCTCGACTTCTTCCCCGGCCAGGTGCACGTCCTGGCCGGGGAGAACGGCGCCGGTAAATCGACGCTGATGAAAGTGCTCGCCGGCATCCACCAGCCGGACGCAGGTACCATCGAGATCGAAGGGCGGGAACGGCAGCTCGATGTGGCGAGCGCCAAGGAAGCCGGCATCGCGATCGTGCACCAGGAGCTGCTCATCGCCCCGAACCTCTCCGTCGCCGACAATCTGGCGATGGGGCGCGAGTACCGCGGCCGTTTCGGCGGCCTGAGCCTGAAGCGCACCCGCGAGGCGGCCGAACGGCAGCTCGAACGAGTCGGCGTCGACTTTTCTTCTTCGACGCAGGCCGGGAAGCTGAGCACCGGCAAGCAGCAGCTCGTCGAGATCGCCCGGGCGGTGTCGGGCGACCCGAAGGTTCTGATCTTCGACGAGCCGACGGCCGCGCTCTCGACGCGTGAGGTGCGCAAGCTGTTCCAGATCATCGACGAGCTGCGCGGTCGCGGTTGCGCGATCGTGTACATCACTCACCGCATGGACGAGATCGAGGAGCTTGCCGATGTGGTGACGGTGCTGCGCGACGGAAAGTTCGTCGCGACGATGCCCAAGGCCGAGGCCACCCCAGAGACGATCGTGACCAGAATGGTCGGACGTGCGGTCGAATCGCTCTTCCCCGATCGCTCCGCGCAGCTCGGCGAAGTGCGGCTGTCGGTACGGGATCTGGGAGACGGCGATTGGATCGGCCCAGTCGGATTCGATGTCAGAGCCGGCGAGATCGTCGGCGTCGCCGGTCTCGTGGGCTCGGGCCGCTCGGAGATGGCCCGTCTCATTTTCGGTGCTGACCGCGCCGCGACGGGCACTGTCTCGGTTGATGGACATCGTGCGGCCGCGTCCAGGTCTCCCATCGGCGCGATGCGGAACGGCATCGCGCTGGTGCCCGAGAGCCGCAAAGAGCAGGGCCTCGTGCTGGGGCGGAGCGTGAGTGACAACATTGTGATGGCGTCGTACCGCAAGGTCTCGCGCGGAGGGGTCATCCAGCGGCATTCCGTCCGCTCGACCGCCGAGGAGCAGAAGAGGTCGCTCGGTATCAAGGTCGCGAACCTCGATCAGCGCGTTCGCGAGCTTTCGGGCGGCAACCAGCAGAAAGTGCTGCTTTCCAAATGGCTCGAGACGGATCCGAAAGTGCTGATCCTCGATGAGCCGACCCGGGGCGTCGACGTCGGGGCGAAAGCCGACATCTACAAGATCATCGAGGCGGCGGCGCAGCAGGGGACGGCGGTGATCGTCATCTCGTCAGAGCTGCCGGAGGTGCTGGGGCTCGCGGACCGCGTGCTCGTCATGCGCCAGGGCGACATCGTCGCTGATCTCCCCAATGAGGGGCTGACCGAGGAAACGGTTATGGAGCATGCCTTCGGGTTGGCTCAGCGCCCAATTCACAACATCAGGAAGGAAGCTTCGGCATGAGCGCTGTAGACACATCGGTGAAGACCTCGCGAAACGGGGGTCGGGGCACCGTTCGGGAGTTCTTCGATCGGAACGAGCAGCTCGGTGTCGGACTCGCATTGGTCGCGCTGGTCGTGCTCATGGCGTTCATCGCACCCTACTTCATGACCACGAACAACCTCATCGAGGTGATGCGCCAGGTATCGGCGATCGCCATCCTCGCTGCGGGCGGTACCTTCGTGATCCTCACCGCGGGCATCGACTTGTCGGTCGGCTCGGCGCTCGGTGTCACCGCCATGGTCGCGATCGTCTGCGCGAACGCGGGCCTGCCAGCGATCGTCGCAATCGTCTGCGCCCTCGCCGCAGGTACCGTGATCGGCGCGATCAACGGCGTCTTCATTGCCCGCTTCGCGCTCCCGGCGTTCATCGTCACACTCGCGGCGCTCACTTACCTCCGCGGCGTAGTGTACGTCGGCACCGGTGGAACGACGCTGATCCCTGCGCAAGTCGACTACGCCTGGATCGGTCAGAGCTCGTTGCTCGGCATCCCCTACGCCGTACTCATCATGCTGGCCGTCTACGTCGGCGGCTGGTTCCTCCTGAACCGCACGGTATTCGGACGCCAGGTCTATGCGATCGGCGGCAATATGGAGGCTGCGCGCCTCTCGGGCATCCCCGTCCGCCGAGTGATCATGCTGACCTATGTCATCTCGGGCGTGACCGCCGGCATCGCGGGCCTGATCCTCGCCTCCCGTCTGGAGAGCGCAGTCCCCGACCTCGGCTCGGGCTACGAACTCAACGCGATCGCCGCGATCGTGCTGGGCGGTACCTCGCTCATGGGAGGCCGGGGCTCGCTCGTCGGCACTTTCATCGGGGCGCTCTTCATCGCCGTCCTCTCGAACGGCATGACTCTGATGAACGTCGAGTCGTTCTATCAGCAGATCATCATGGGCGTCGTGATTCTCCTCGCGGTGCTGATCGATCGCCTGCGCAGAGGGCAGTCGGCCGACTAGGCGCACGCGCGACCACTCTCGGCCCCGGATTCAGGGCGCTCATGCCGCGTCCGAAATCCGGGGCCGTCTGCGTTGCACTGTTCTTCGAGGCCGCGCGTTTGCTCGCATATGTCTCAATCGGCGACCTCACTGGCGCGATTCTTAACAGAAACAATGCTCATATGAGCATAAGTTTGCGAAACAGTTGGCTTGTGCGATCTGCGCCGGTACGTTATCAAGCGGTCCCGTCACCCTGCGAACGGTGGGCTTGGGGTCACGTCGGAATACACGAGGAGGTGGATGGTGGGGCGATATCTCGGCGTCGATGTTGGGACGGAGAGCGTGCGGGCCTCGCTCTTCGACGAGCAGGGCGACACGCTCGGTACCCATCGGTCGGCGCTCCGCACGGTGTTCCCGCGCCCGGCTTGGGCGGAGCAGGATCCCGAGGAATGGTGGAGTGCGGCTGTCGAAGCCGTGACCGGTGCGCTCGCCGCCGCCGGGACGGCCTCCGTCGACACCATCGCCGTAGCGACCACCTCCTCTTCGGTCGCATTCCTCGACGAGGCCGGGGTGCCGGTGCATCCCGCACTCCTCTGGATGGATCAGCGTGCTGCCGACGAAGCGGCGCTTTCTGCGCGGACTGAACATCCGAACCTAGCGTTCGCCGGCGGCGGCAACAGCGCGGAATGGCTGGTGACGAAGGCAGCCTGGATGGCGCGCAACCGGCCCGAGGTATGGGCCCGCACGGCCAAAGTGAGAGAGTGCCACGACTATCTGGTGGAGCGCCTCACCGGTCGGGCGTTCGCTTCACGCATGATGGCGGCCTGCAAATGGAATCTCGTCGGCGATCACTACCCGACTGATTTATACGCAGACCTCGGCGCCCCAGGACTTTCGGAGAAGCTGCCGTCGACGGTGTTGCCGGTAGGCGCTGCGGCCGCGGAGATCCACCCTGCCATCGCCCGGGAGCTCGGCATCTCCGGGAGTCCCGTCGTCGGCATCGGAGGTATCGATGCGCACCTCTCGCTCGTGTCACTGGGCGAGCTCGAGCAGGGCAGCGATGGTCCGCTCTACTCGATGGTCGCCGGCACATCAAACGCGCTCACTCTGGAGATCGAGGACACGATCTTCGATTCCCGCTTCTGGGGGCCGTATCCAGATGCGTTGCATTCCGGCCGTTACCTCGTCGAGGCCGGCCAGGTGACCACGGGCTCCGTGCTGAGCTGGGCGGCCGAGCGGCTGTTCGGTGTCGAGCGCGCGGATCTACCATCGCTGCTCGCACAGGCCGATCGCATTCCGACGGCCTCCCACGGCATCATCGCCCTGGACACCTTCATGGGCGGTCGTACACCGTGGAGGGACGCGATGATGCGCGGCGGCGTGCATGGGCTCTCCTTCCAAACCGGTCCGGCTGAACTCTATCGGGCGCTCGCAGAAGCCGTAGCCCTCGGTTCGAAGGCCGTGGTCGCGGGCCTCACCGAGGCCGGTATCCCGGAGCCCGGGGTGTTCGCGGTCTCCGGCGGCATTACACGCAACCCGCTCTGGCTGCAGCTCACCGTCGATGCGGTCGACCGCGAGATCGCAGTCGTGCGCGATGACAATCTGACGCTCAGGTCGTGCGCGCTGATCGGCCATCGTCTGGAGACCGGCGCCGCATCGGCCGCCCAGTTCGCCCCGCCGATCGAGATGCTCCAGCCGAGGCCCGCCGATGCCGCGGCGCTCGGACTGGCATACGAGGACTACCTCGACGCGCAGGAGAGCGCGGCGCAGCTGCGCGCCAGGGTCTCGGCCCGCCGCTCCAGTTCCGAATCCCAAGTACGCGAGGAGACGAAATGACGACCGAAGCATTGCTCGACGAGAACGGGCGCGAGATCGCCTTCTCGATCGAGGACGTCAGCATGGTGTTCCCCGGCGTGCGAGCGCTCTCCGGAGTCTCACTATTCGGCTATCCCGGAGAGGTGCTCGCGATCTGCGGGGCGAACGGCGCAGGAAAGTCCACGCTTGCGGGGGTGCTCGCCGGTCAGACCGTGCCGACCGAGGGGCGGGTGCGCATCGCCGGCTACGCGGGAGAGATCACCTCTCCGTCCGATGCCGAGGATGCGGGCATCTTGCTCATGCATCAGGAGCCTCTGGTGATCGACACCTTCACCGTTCAGGAGAACGTGTGGCTCAAGCAGCTCAGCGGTTCGGGCGGGTCGCGCGGCTGGAAACGCGTGAAGACCGATGCCGTCGGCGCACGCAAGGCGCTAGACGCCGTGGGCCTCACGGACGTACCGCTGAAGCAGTCGGCGAGCTCGTTGCCCCCGGGGCTTCGGCAGATGCTCGCCTTGTCGCGTACTCAGGTCGTGCCACACCGCATCCTCCTGCTCGACGAGACCACGGCATCGACGACGGAGGAGCATTTCCAGGATGTCCTGCAGCTCGTCGCCGCCGAGCGGGCAGCAGGCACGAGCATCATTTTCGTCTCGCACCGCATGCAGGAGGTCTTCTCGATGGCCGACCGCATCGCCGTGCTGCGCAACGGCCGCCTCGTCGGAATCCGAGAGACTGCGAGCACCGATCACGACGAGATCCTGACCATGATGGTCGGCGAGCGCGTCGCCGCGATCGAGCCTCCCGAGAACGCTCCGGGGCCTGAAATCGAACCGCTCGTTCGCGTCGAGGGACTCGCTGCGGGGTCGGCCCATGACATCTCCTTCACCATCAGACCCGGCGAGATCCTCGGCATGTACGGACTCGTCGGGAGCGGACGCAGCTCCATCGCGCGGGCGATCTCGGGGCAGCAGGAAAGGTACGCGGGCACTGTGACGATCGGTGGCCGCGAGACACATGCGAGAACGCCCTTTCACGCTCTCGACGACGGGGTCGTCTACGTCTCGGAGGACCGCCGCAAAGAAGGGTTCCTGCCCGATTTCAGCAACGGGCAGAACATGACGATCTCGACGCTCGGGCGGTACTCCAAGGGAGGAGTGCTGAAGCTCCGGGAGGAGCGGGCCGAGGTCGATCGGCTCATCACCGAATACCAGGTGAAGGGCACCGGCAGCACACTGACGCGCACCCTTTCGGGCGGCAATCAGCAGAAGGTATGCCTGGCCAAATGGCTCGAGGCCGAGCCCGAGTTCGTCATCCTCGACGAGCCGACGAAAGGCATCGACATCGCTGCCCGCATGAACATCTATCAGATCATCCGTCGCCTGGCCGACGCCGGCAAAGCCGTGCTCGTCGTATCGAGCGAAGCGGAAGAGGCGACCGCTCTCTGCCACAGGATCCTGATCGCGCGCGATGGCGAGATCGTCGCAGAGATGCATCCCCATACCGACACCGCGGATGACGTCATCCGCGCCTCACTGGGAGGAAAAGCCGCATGAGCGCCCCACCAACCACCGAGACCGTATCCGTGAACGCGGTCGATTCTGATAAGAAGCCCTTGCCCCCGTTCCTCGGATGGCTGAAGGAGCAGTACCCGCTGTTCATCCTCATCGGTCTCCTGATCGTGGCCGCCTTCTCCACCGATGCGTTCTTCACGACCCGCAATCTGACGAATCTACTGCTGCAGGTATCGGTCATCGGCATCGTGTCGTTGGCGCAGTTCCTGATCATCCTCACGGGCGGCATCGATATCAGCGTCGGCTCGGTGCTCGCGCTCGCGGGTGTCCTCTGCGCCGGCCTGCTGAACGGCCAGAGCGTACTTCTTGCGGCCGTGGTCGCGATCGCCGTCGGCCTGCTCTTCGGCATTCTGACGGGATACCTCGTCGCGTTCCGGGGGCTCGAACCGTTCATCGTGACCCTGGGTATCATGGCGCTCGCCCGAGGCCTCGTCTACGCCTACACCGAGGGTGTTCCGGTCAAGCCCGCCGCTGAGGACTTCCGCGCGATCGCGACGACGACCGTCGCCGGAATTCCTGTGCTCGGCCTCATCTGGCTGGGGCTTGCGGCGCTCATCTGGTTCGTGACGACGCGCACGGTCTTCGGCCGGCGCATCTACGCGATCGGCAGCAATAAGCATGCCGCGTACGCGTCGGGTGTTCCGGTGCGGCGCACCCTGATCACGGTGTACATCTTCGCTGGCATTCTCGTCGGCCTCGCCGGCTTCCTGCTGACGGCTCGCATCGGCGCCGCGACTCCGACCGCCGGCAGCCTGTACGAGCTCGACGCCATCGCGGCCGTCGTGATCGGCGGCGCGAGCCTGGCCGGTGGCAAGGGACGCCTCTCGGGGGCCCTCTTCGGCACGCTGATCCTCGGCGTGATCGCCAACCTGCTCGTGCTGCTCAACGTCTCCGCATATCTGCAGGATGCGTTCCGCGGCGCGTTGATCCTGTTCGCGATCGTCTTCACCACCATCTCCGTCAGCAAGAAGTTCTCGAAGAACTGACGTTCAACACCCATCCAAGAGAGGAACACTCATGAAGAAACTCACACGGCTCGCGGCAGGTGTCGCAGCGGCCGGCCTGGCGATGTTCGGGCTCGCTGCCTGCGGCAGCACTGAAGGCGGCGGCAACGATGCCACCGGCGAGGCGCGCAATGTCGAAGACCTGAAAGTCGGTTTCCTGATCCGTCAGCTGGATGCACCGTACTTCGCGGCGATGCAGAAGGAAGCCGAGGACCTGGCGGCCGAGCAGGGTTTCGAACTGCTGGTGCAGGATGCGGGCGGTGACGCGGTGAAGCAGCTCGATCAGGCCAACACCATGGTGACCCAGGGCGTCGACGTGCTGCTCATCAACGCGACCAGCCAGGACACGCAGCGCGATCAGCTCGAGCAGCTCGCGAACGATGTGCCGATCATCTTCGTCGATTACGGAGTGCCGGATGTCGGCGTGACCACTGTGCAGTCAGCGAACGAGGAGATCGGTCGCCTGTCGGGAGCTCTCACCGGCGAACGCGTCGGCGAAGGCGCCGACATCACCGTCGGCGTGCTGACCGGTCCGCCCGAGGACGACATCGTCGGGCCGCAGCGGCAGGGAGGCTTCCTCAAGGGCCTCGAGGAAGCCGGCGTGAAGTACGACATCGTCGCGGAGGCCCCCGCGGGCTGGGCGCAGGATCAGGCGGTGCCGGCGACCGAGTCGATCCTCGCGGCGAACCCCGACCTCGACCTGCTGCTCGGACTGAACGACTCGATGGCCCTCGGCGGCCTGACCGTCCTCGAAGACCAGGGCAACACGACGACTCTCGTCGCCGCGGCATCCGATGGTCAGAAGGAAGCGCTGAAGCTGATCCAGGACGGAGGGTGCGATGGCCGTTACATCTCGACGGGCTTGAACTCGCCGAGTCTCGCCGTCAACCGTGCGGTGGAGATCGGTCTCGAGATCGGTACTGGCAAGGCGTCGGCCGATGACTTCGAGCCCCTGGAGTACACCGAGGCCGCGGGCATCAACTGCGAGAACGTGGCAGAGTTCTACGACGAGAACAGCGTCTTCTAACGTTCTTCGGTTGGGCGTCCGGGCCGTGGCCCGGACGCCCAACCGCTCCTGCTCGATACCACTGAAAGGAACGCCATGCAGATTCCCGACACCATGGACACCAGCGTCCTGATCGAACCGCACCGCATCGAGCTGCAGCAGCGGCCGGTGCCGACTCCCGCGGCGAACGAAGTGCTCATCCGTGTCGACGTCATCGGCGTCTGCGGTTCGGACACCCACTTCTACGAATCGGGCGCGGTAGGCGATATCGTCGTGCAGAGCCCCGTCGTCCTCGGGCACGAGACCTCGGGCACCATCGTCGCGGTCGGCGCCGACGTCGACGAGGGCCGCATCGGCGAACTCGTCGCGATCGAACCGCAACGGCCGTGCCGCGTCTGCGAGCTCTGCAAGAGCGCTCAGTACCATCTGTGCCGCGATATGCGGTTCTACGGCGCTTGGCCAGTCGACGGTTCGTTCTCGGAGTACGTGACCATCGAGGCCGATTTCGCATTCCCGGTGCCCGAGGGCATGACTGCTGAGGAGGCCGCGCTCGTCGAACCTGTTTCGGTCGCTCTGCACGCCTGCCGTCGAGCCGGAGTGTTCCCCGGAGCGAGGGTGCTCATCTCAGGGGCCGGACCGATCGGTATTCTGACGGCACAGGTGGCGCGATCCTTCGGGGCGACTGAGCTCGTCGTCAGCGACCCGCTCGAGCATCGGCGGCAGTTCGTGCTCGAACACGGCGCGACGAAGACCATCGATCCGTTGAACGGGGGGCTCGTGGGCTACGACGAGCACTTCGACGTGTACATCGACGCCTCGGGCAACGGCAGGGCGATCCAGGCCGCGTTCCCCGCGATCAAGCGCGGTGGCATGGCGTGCCTCGTCGGTATGGGGTCCGACAGCCTCGATATCCCGATCGCCATGCTGCAGCATCGCGAGATCACGCTGACCGGCACCTTCAGGTACGTGAACACCTGGGCGACGGCCATCGACCTCATCGCCTCCGGCCGCGTCGACGCTTCGCCGATCATCACTGGGCAGTACGGGCTCGATGATGTCGAAGGCGCGCTGATGAAGGCGAAGACCGACCCTCTTGCCATCAAGACGGTCATCCTCCCCTCGATCAAGGCCGCTCGTTGACGCAGAGGAAGCCGGACGGCCCGGGAGCATCGGCGCGGCCGACGATCGCGCTGCGAGCCGATGCCCTCCTGTTCGACATGGACGGCACGATCGCGGACTCGGTCGAGGCCGTTGAGCGCACCTGGTCGGCCTGGGCGCGCGAATTCGGGGTCGAGGCGCCCGACCTCGCCCGGTACCACGGTCGCACTGCTGCTTCGATCGCGGCGTCAGTGCTGGAGGACGGTTATGTCGAGGAGGCTCTCCGACGCATCGAAGAGCTCGAATCGGATCCTTCGCTGCCATGTTCGCCCACTCCGGGCGCGCTCGAACTGATCTCGTCGCTGCCCGCCGATCGGTGGGGCGTCGTCACCTCGGCGGTCAGATCCGTCGCGCTCAGCAGGCTCGCGAACGCCGGCTTCGGCGTACCGCCCGTGTTCGTCAACGGTGAAGACGTGAGCCGCGGGAAGCCCGACCCCGAACCGTTTGCCCTCGGCCGGGAACGCATCGGATATCTGCTGCGGGAGGGCACGACGGTGATCGCCTTCGAGGACACAGCCGTAGGCCTGCGTTCGGCGCGGGGAGCGGGGTGTCTCGCGATCGGGATCATCGGGACCGAGGATATCTCTTCGCTCCGCGCCCACGCCGACCACATCGTCTCTGCGTTGACCGACGTCCGTGTCGACAGCGTCGATTCCGATGGCGTGCATCTGCTGATCGCGCCGCATGGCGTCTGAGCGAGGAGCCGACGATTGAACGCAGAGAACCCGGAAGCCGCGATCGCCCGAGTACGGGGCGAGGTTGCCGAGCTGCACGCGGAGCTCGTGAAATACGGCCTAGTCGTATGGACGGGCGGGAACGTATCTGGTCGCGTGCCCGGAACCGAGCTGTTCGTGATCAAGCCGTCGGGCATCGCCTACGAGGATCTGGCGCCCGAGAACATGATCGTGTGCGACCTTGAAGGTCGGCCGGTTCCGGGAACGCAGGGGAGCGAACGAAGCCCCTCCAGCGATACTGTCGCGCATGCCTACGTCTACCGGCATATGCCCGACGTCGGCGGGGTCGTGCACACGCACTCCGCATTCGCCACCGCCTGGGCCGCGAGAGGCGAGGAGATCCCGTGCGTGATCACCGCCATGGCCGATGAATTCGGCGGCCCGATTCCGGTCGGCCCATTCGCGGTGATCGGTGACGATTCGATCGGTCAGGGCATCGTGGAGACGCTCCGCGGGCATCGCTCCCGGGCGGTACTCATGCAGAATCACGGCCCGTTCACCATCGGCGTCTCGGCGAAGGATGCGGTGAAGGCCGCCGTCATGGTCGAGGATGTCGCCCGTACCGTGCATTACGCCCGCGAGGCCGGGGAGCCAATCCCGATTCCCCAGGACCGTATCGATGCACTCTACGCCCGGTATCAAAACGTGTACGGGCAGGACGGAGACGAGCGACGATGAGTCTCATCTCGGACGGAGGGACGGTTCTCGGCATCGAGCTCGGCTCCACTCGTATCAAGGCCTGCCTCATCGATCCCTCCGACGCGCGAGTGCTCGCGACCGGTAGCCATGTCTGGGAGAGCCGACTCGTCGACGGCCACTGGAGCTACGGGGTCGACGAGATCTGGGCCGGACTGCGGAGCGCATACGCGAGTCTGATCGAGAACGTGGCACGAAGCGAGGGGACTATGCCTGCGCGCTATCGGGCGATCGGGGTCTCGGCGATGATGCACGGCTACCTGGCGTTCGATACGGCAGGCGAGCTTCTCGTGCCGTTCCGCACCTGGCGCAACACCAATACGGGGCCGGCAGCGCAGAGGTTGACGGCAGCGTTCGGCGAGAACGTTCCGCTGCGATGGTCGAGCGCGCATCTGCTGCAGGCGATCCTCGATGAAGAACCGCATGTCTCGAGCATCGACCATTTGACGACGTTGGCCGGCTATGTGCATTGGAAACTGACTGGCAGGCGCGTGCTCGGAGTCGGCGATGCCTCCGGCATGTTCTCCCTCGCGGTGAGCGGGGACGCCTTCGACATGGAGAAGCTCGGGAAGTTCGATTCGCTGGCTGGTGGCGCGCTCGGGAGGCCGGTGAGCGGTGTGCTCCCCGAGGTGCTTCCTGCTGGCCGTGCCGCCGGTGCCCTGACTCGTGCCGGAGCAGCACTTCTCGATCCGAGCGGACGCCTGGAATCGGGCATCCCGCTGTGCCCGCCCGAGGGCGACGCCGGCACGGGAATGGTGGCGACCGGCGCCGTGAGCCCGCGTACGGGGAATGTGAGCGCGGGCACCAGTATCTTTGCAATGGTGGTGCTCGAGCGGCCGCTCGAACAAGTGCATATGGAGATCGACGTCGTCGCCACCCCGGCCGGCGATCCGGTAGCGATGGTGCATTGCAACAACGGCGCGAATGAGATCGGCGCCTGGGGCGCGATGTTCGCCCGGTTCGCAGAAGCGCTCGGGACGCAGGTCAACGGCGACCGCATATTCCAGGTCCTCTTCGATGAAGCCTTGCGGGGCGCTCCCGATGCCGGGGGCGTCGTCGCGTACAATTTCCTCGCCGGTGAACCGGTCGTGGAGATCTCAGACGGCCGCCCTCTCGTGGTCCGTTCGCCCGATAGCGAATTCACGCTCGCGAACTTCATGCGGTCGCAGCTGTACGGCGCGTTCGGAGCTCTGGCGATCGGCATGGAGGCGCTCGATGGCGAGGGCGTCGCGATCGACCGGCTGCTGGCTCACGGGGGGGATCTTCCGTACGGCCGAGGTCGCCCAACGTTTCCTCGCAGCGGCGCTCGATACGCCGGTGACGGTGGGAGAGACTGCGGCCGAGGGCGGCGCATGGGGAATTGCGGTGCTCGCCGCCTACCTCGAGCATGCGGAAGCGATCGAGCTCGGCAGCTACCTCCGCGAGCATGTCTTCTCGCAGAGCGCATGCGAGACTCGGGTCCCCGAACCCGAAGCCGTGCGCGGCTATCGGGTGTTTCTCGAGAACTACCGCGCAGCACTCCCTGCGGTACGGGCTGCGGCTGTGGAGCGAAGCGCGACGGCGCCTGCCCTACAGTAGGAGCACACGAGCTGAGGAGGGCGCATGGCGCGCGAGTTCTGGAACGCGGATGTCACCGGCCTGCTCCGTGCGGGGGAGGGGTTCCGCCTGAGCGATGTCGACCCCGACGCGCACCCGGGCACGGATGGCGGGAAGTCGGAGGCCGAGCAGGAGCTCGCGCGGGCGGCCGAAGAACTGCGGCTGCTGCAGGAGAAGCTGTTCGCCCAGAGCCGGGAGGGCGCCGAAGGGCGGCTGCTCGTCGTGCTGCAGGCCATGGACGCCGCAGGCAAAGGCGGCATCGTCAACCACGTCTTCTCGCAGGCCGACCCGTACGGACTCTCGGTCTCGGCGTTCAAAGCGCCGACCGCTGAGGAACGGGCGCACGACTTCCTGTGGCGCATCGAACCGCGCGTTCCCGGCCCGGGCGTGATCGGCGTCTTTGACCGATCGCACTACGAGGACGTGCTGATCCAGCGCGTGCGCGAGTTCGCTCCGCCCGAGGAGATCGAGCGCCGCTACGGCGCGATCGCCGATTTCGAGAAGCGCATCGCCGACGACGGCGTGCGCATCGTGAAGATCATGCTGCACATCTCGCCGGAGGAGCAGGCCGAGCGCCTGCTCGCCCGCCTCGACGACCCCGAGAAGCACTGGAAGTACAACCCGGGCGACGTCGACGAACGCCTGCTCTGGCCGCAGTACATGGAGTCGTTCCAGATCGCGATCGAGCGCACCGATGCCCCGCACGCGCCCTGGTACGTCATCCCGGCGAACTCGAAGCGCTACGCTCGCGTCGCAGTGCAGCGCATCGTGATCGAGGCGCTCGAGAGCATGCAGCCCGGCTGGCCTCCCGCCGCTTTCGACATCGCGGCCGAACGGGCGCGCGTCGTGGAGTCCGCGGGGATGCTCTGGCCGTAGGGCGCCGGGGCGCCGGGGCGGTGCGCTACTCGGCGAACGCCTCGGTGATGGGGCGCAGCTTCGACACGGTCTCGCCGAGCTCGTGCGCGGGGTCGGAGCCCTCAACGATGCCGCCGCCGGCGCTCGCGACGACGGGCCGGTCGCCGGTCTCGGGGTCGGCCGCGCCGATCTGGGCGCAGCGCAGCGCGATCACCCACTCGCCATCGCCCGCCGCGTCGATCCACCCGACCGCGCCCGAATAGCGCTCGCGATCGAACGGTTCGAGCTCCGCGATCATCGCGACCGCATCGGCCGTCGGGGTGCCGGCGACCGCCGCCGTCGGGTGCAGCGCGCCCACCAGCTCGAGCGCCGAGCTCTCCTCGCCGAGGGCGGCGCCGAGATCGGTCGCGAGATGCCACACGTTCGGCAGCTTCAGCGCGAACGGTTCGTCGCTCGTGCGCAGCTCGCGCACATGGGGCGACAGCGCGGTCACGACGCTCTGCACCGCGAACGCGTGCTCGTGCTGCTCTTTCGCGCTCGTGAGCAGCTCGTCGCGGGCCCGGGCGTCGCGCGCGTCGTTCTCGGCGTGGCGGCCGCGGGTGCCCGCGAGCACGCGGGCCGAGACGGCACCGCTCGTCGACCGGATGAGCGTCTCGGGGCTCGCGCCGACGAGCCCGTCGACCGCGAAGGTCCAGCAGTCGAGGTAGCGCTCGGCGAGGCGGCCGAGCGGCACGCGCAGGTCGGCGCCCGCAGCGACCGTGCCGCGCACCTGCCGGGCGAGCACGATCTTCTCGAGCGCGCCGCGCCCCACCCGCGCCGTCGCCTCGCGCACGCCGCCGAGATAGGCGTCCAGGGTGTGCGGGGCGGGGGCGAAGCCCGTGCCGGGCCAGGGGCCCGCGGGGGAGGCCCCGGGCAGGCGCGCTGCGGGATCCCTGTCGAGAAGATCGCTATCGCGCTCGCCGAGAGCATCGTCCTCGCCGAGCGCCGAGATCTCGGTGACCCACGCGGCGCCGCGGTGCCGCGCGATGAGCAGCCGCGGCACGACGAGCACGCTCTTCGCCCCGCTCGCATCGTCGAACGCGAAGGTGCCGAGCGCGACGAGGCCCGTGCCGGGCAGCCGCACCGCGTCGTCGATCTCGGCGAGCGCCGCGACTCTGCGCCAGTGCTCCGCCGCCCGCTCGAAGCGGTCGGGGCCCGAGAACTCGAGCCGCAGCACCTCGCCGACGCCGACGCAGCCGCGGTCGTCGCGCAGCCACAGGAGCGGCTGCGCGGGGTCGGCGAATGCGACGAGATCGGGGGTCGCCGCAAGGGGGCGCGTGACCGCGCGAAGGCGCGGGGCCGCTGGGGTGCTCATCACCCGCTCCAATCTACCCGGTCGCATTCGAGAGCCCGGTGGGTGCCCGGGCCGGGGTCAGGTCGAGGCGCTCTGCATGCGGCAGCGGCCGCCTCGCACCGCGCGCTCAGCAAGGCCCAGGACGAGCGGAGCGCAGGACGGCTACGATGGAACGGTGATCCGACCCGACACCTCCACCAAGCGCGCGACCGACGTCTCCGCGATGTTCGACGAGGTCTCCCCGAGCTACGACCTCATCAACGACGTGCTCACGGTCGGCAACGACCGCCTGTGGCGGATCGCCACCACGCGCGCCGTCGACCCGCGGCCCGGTATGCGCGTGCTCGACATCGCCGCCGGCACCGGCACCTCCTCCGCCGCGCTCGCCGCGCAGGGCGCCCACGTCGTCGCCGCCGACTTCTCGGAGGGCATGCTCGCCGAGGGGCGCAAGCGCCAGGCCGGCAACGACCGCGTCGAGTTCGTGCAGGCCGACGCGATGGATCTGCCGTTCCGCGACGACGAGTTCGACGCCGCCACCATCTCGTACGGCCTGCGCAACATCGCCGACCCCCGCAAGGCGCTCGCCGAGATGCTGCGCGTCGTGCGCCCCGGCGGTCGCGTCGTCATCAACGAGTTCTCGACGCCCCCGCTGCCGTTCGTGCGCGTGCCGTACCAGCTGTACGGCCGCTACGTGCTGCCGCGCGTCGCCGGCCTCATCAACCGCAAGGCGGCCGAGGCGTACGAGTACCTGAACGAGTCGATCGAGCAGTGGCCGGCGCAGGAGGAGCTCGCGGAGTGGATGCGCGAGGTCGGGTTCGAACGCGTCGCCTACCGCAACCTCACCTTCGGCATCGTCGCGCTGCACCGCGGCTTCGTGCCCGAGGGCCCGAAGACCGAGACCCCGAAGACCGGAGACACGCAGTGAGTCGTCCCCTAGCCGAAGACACGGCGACCCAGGCGCTGCCGATGCGCCTGTTCCAGGGCGCGCAGGAGCGCCGTCAGGCGAAGGCGATCCAGGAGCAGCTCGAGATCATCGAGCAGGCTCTCGCGCAGCAGCTCGAGTTCGCCTCGCCCGTCGCCGACGCCCCTGCCCGCTACCTCATGGAGGCCGGCGGCAAGCGCATCAGGCCCGTGCTGACGCTGCTCGCCAGCTCGCTCGGCGACGGCCCGAACGATCGCGTGCGCCGTGCCGCGCAGGCGATCGAGCTCACCCACCTCGCCTCGCTCTACCACGACGACGTCATGGACGACGCGAACCTGCGCCGCGGGGTGCCCGCCGCGCAGACCGTGTGGTCGAACTCGGTCGCGATCCTCGCCGGCGATCTGCTGTTCGCTCGCGCCTCGAGCCTCGTCTCGGGCATGGGCGAGGAGGCCATCCTGCTGCAGGCGCGCACCTTCGAACGCCTCTGCCTCGGCCAGCTGCACGAGACCGTAGGCCCCGGCCCCGACGACGAGCCGATCGCGCACTACATCCAGGTGCTCGCCGACAAGACGGGCGCCCTCATCGCGACGGCCGCCCGCATGGGCATCATGTTCAGCGGTGCGCCCGGGGCGTACGCCGACCCGGTCACCGAGTACGGCGAGCGCATCGGCGTCGCCTTCCAGCTCGTCGACGACGTCATCGATCTGTCGCCGAAGAAGGAGCAGACCGGTAAGAAGGCGGGCACCGACCTGCGGGCCGGCGTCGCGACGCTGCCGCTGCTGCTGCTGCGCGAGCGCGCAGCAGCAGGCGACGCCGCCGCTTCCGATCTGCTGCGACGCATCGACGAGGGCGTCGCGGCGATCGGGCAGGGCGCCGACGCGGGCCTGCTCGACCCCGAGGTCGAAGAGCTGCGCGCCCACGAGGTGACGCGCGAGACCGAGGCGACGGCCCGCCGCTGGGCCGAAGACGCGAAGGCGGCGCTCGCGCCGCTGCCGAAATCGTCGGTGAAGCGCGCCCTCGAGCGCATGGCCGACTCCATCGTGAACCGGGAAGGCTGAACCGCGCCTCGGCGCAGTGCACAAGATGAGCAAGATGAGACTCGCGATCGTCGGGGCCGGCCCGGCCGGCATCTACACCGCTGACCTGCTGCTGAAGGCCGAACGCGACTTCGACGTCGAGATCGACCTGTTCGAGCAGCTGCCCGCCCCCTACGGCCTGGTGCGCTACGGCGTCTCGCCCGACCACCCGCGCATCAAGGGCATCATCACCGCCCTGCGCCAGGTGCTCGACAGCGGCACGGTCAACTACTACGGCAACGTGCGCTACGGCGTCGACATCACGCTCGCCGACCTCAAGCGGCACTACCACGCGGTCGTGTTCTCGACGGGCGCGATCCGCGATGCCGCGCTCGAGGTGCCGGGCATCGACGCCGCATCGTCGTACGGCGCCGCCGACTTCGTGAGCTGGTTCGACGGCCACCCCGACGTGCCCCGCACCTGGCCGCTCGAGGCCGCGTCGGTCGGCGTCATCGGCAACGGCAACGTCGCCCTCGATGTCTCGCGCATGCTCATCAAGCACGCCGACGACCTGCTGCCCACGGAGATTCCCGACAACGTCTACCAGGGGCTGAAGGCGAACCCGATCGAAGAGCTGCACCTCTTCGGCCGCCGCGGCCCGAAGTACGTCAAGTTCACGCCGCTCGAGCTGCGCGAGCTCGGCGAGGTGCGCGATGTCGACATGGTCGTCGACGAACGCGACTTCGACGTCGACGACTCCTACGCCGACGAGACGCTCGCGAAGAGCAAGCAGGTGCTCGTCATGACCCGCATCATGGACAAGTGGCGCGCCGAGCAGCGGCAGCGGGAGGCCGGCGAGGTCGCGCCCGCGAGCCGCCGCCTGCACCTGCACTTCTGGTCGAAGCCCGTCGAGGTCGTGACCGAGAACGGCCGTGTCGCGGGGCTCAAGATCGAGCGAACCGCGCCCGACGGGGGCGGCGGCATCGTCGACACGGGCGAGTTCGAGGTCGTGCCGATGCAGGCCCTCTACCGCGCCGTCGGCTACTTCGGGTCGCCGCTCGACGAGATCCCGTTCGACGAGAACCGGGGCGTCATCCCGAACGATCGCGGCCGGGTCGTCGACCTCGAGGGCGAACCGATCGCCGGCGTCTTCGCGACCGGGTGGATCAAGCGCGGCCCCATCGGCCTCATCGGCCACACGAAGTCGGATGCGATGGAGACGCTCGAGCAGATCATCGCCGATCGCGCCGACTGGTGGCAGCCGACCGCCCCCGAGCCGTCGGCCGTTCCCGAGCTGCTGCACGCGCGCGAGGTGCCCTACACGACGATCGAGGGCTGGCATCGCCTCGACGAGCACGAGCTCGGCCTCGGCGACGAGGCCGGCCGCGAGCGCATCAAGGTCGTATCGCGCGAGGAGATGACGCGCATCTCGCGCGGAGAATAGCGTTCAGGCGTCGCGCCCGTGCGCTGCCGCGACCTCGACGAGCTGCCTGCGCGCCCCGATGAGGTCGCGCGCATCGCCGCGCCAGATCGCCACGAGGGGTCGGCGCACGGCGGCGGGCCCGATGGGCACGGCGACGATGCGCCCCAACCGGGCGTCGTCGAGCACGGTGAGCTCGCTGAGCACGGCCGGTGCGACGCCGCGTGCGACCGCCGAGCGCACGGCCGCCTCGGTCGCGAGCGACATGAGGGGCGGGGCGGCCTCGGCGCCGAGTCGTTCTCGCACGGCGCGCTCGAACGCCGCGCGGGTGCCGCTGCCGGCCTCGCGGGTGACGAGCGGGGCCCGGGCGAGCTCGTCGACGGGGATCATCGCGCGCCCCGCCCACTCGTGCTGCGGTGCCACCGCGACGACCATGCGATCGTGCCGCACGATGGCGTGAGCGAGACCGCGCGGGGCCTCCGGCTGCTCGATGAAACCGAGGTCGGCGTCGCCGCCCCGCACGAGCGCGATGACCTGCTCGCTGTTCGCGGTGCGCAGCTCGACCTGCACGGTCGTGCGGCCCGCGCCCAGACGGGCGCCGCGCAGCTCCACGATCCAGTCGGGCAGCAGGTGCGCGGCGATCGTCTGGCTCGCGGCGACCCTGAGGGCTGCGGCGCCGCTCTCGCCGCGCAGCTCGGCGATAGCGGCGTCGAGGCGCGCGGCCGCGGCGAGCACTTCGTGCGCCCCGGCGAGCACGGCGTCGCCGGCGGCGGTCGGGGCGACGCCGGCGGGGGAGCGGTGCACGAGTTCGAGACCGATGAGGCGTTCGAGACCGCGCAGTCGGGCCGACACCGCCTGCTGGCTGAGACCGAGGTCGCGGGCGGCCGCCGAGAGGCTGCCCGTGCGCACGGCGCACTCGAGCACGCGGAGTTCGGCGAGGGAGGGGCTGGGCACGAACCCACGATACAACCTCTGCTTGTACCCTCCAAGCGCATACCCGGTATCGGGCGCCCGCGCCGTGCAGCAGACTGAAGGCATGCAATTCGCCCCCGCCGTCACCCTGCCCGCACGACTCCTGCAGCGCGGGGCCGAGGTCTGGCCCGGATTCCTGCTCTGCGCGGCCATCGCGGCCGTCGCGACCGCCATCGGCGCAGCGGCGCCGGTCGTGGGGTCGGCGATCCCTGCCGTCGTCATCGGCGTGCTCATCGCGGTGGTGCGCCGGCCCGCGGGCCGCTTCGCCCCGGGCGTCGCCTACTCGGGCAAGTTCGTGCTGCAGCTCGCGGTCGTGCTGCTCGGCGCGCAGCTCTCGCTCGCGAGCATCGTCGAGGTCGGCGCCGAATCGCTGCCGGTCATGCTGAGCACGCTCGCGGTCTGCCTGCTCGCCGCCTGGCTCATCGGCCGGGCGCTCGGCGTCGACCGCGATATCCGCACCCTCATCGGCGTCGGCACCGGCATCTGCGGCGCGTCGGCGATCGCGGCGACCGCCCCCGTCATCAAGGCCCGCAGCTCCGACATCTCGTACGCGATCTCGACCGTGTTCCTCTTCAATATCATCGCGGTCATCGTCTTCCCGGCCGTCGGCCATGCGCTCGGTATGACGCCGCACGCCTTCGGGCTCTTCGCCGGCACCGCCGTCAACGACACCAGCTCGGTCGTCGCCGCGGCGAGCGTGTTCAGCGCCTCGGCCCTCGGCTTCGCGGTCGTCGTGAAGCTCGTGCGCACGCTCATGATCATCCCGATCACGGTGACGCTCGCGGTGCTCGAGGCGCGGCGCTCGGGCGAGGGCACGGGCTCCGGCGAGGCCTGGAGCGCCCGCCGCATCCTGAAGCTCGTACCGTGGTTCCTCCTCGGCTTCGTGCTCGTCGCCTGCGTCGGCTCGACCGGCGTCCTCTCCGAACCCGTCGTCGACGCCGCGACCCGGGTGAGCGTCTTCCTCGTCGCGACGGCGCTCGCCGGCATCGGTCTCTCGACCGACCTGCGCGCCATTCGTACGGCCGGCTTCCGGCCGCTGCTGCTCGGCGGCATCCTCTCGGTGCTCGTCGCGACGACCGCGCTCGGCGTGATGGCGCTCACGGGCCACATCGGCTGAGCCGGGCGGCCCGGCGGCTCAGCCCAGGGCGCTCGCGAGCGCAGTCAGCGTCTCGCTCGCGCCGCCGTCGATGCGCACGGCGAGGGCGGCCCGCGCGTCGACCGCCGTCGGCCCGCGATTGATGACGGCGAGAGGGATCCCTCGTCGTTCGGCCCGGTTCACGAGCCGGATGCCGGTGTTCACTGCGAGCGAGGTGCCCGCGAGCAGCAGCGCGTGCGCGCCGTCGACCAGGGCCTCGGCGCTCGCGAAGACGGGCCGCGGCACGAGCTCGCCGAAGTAGACGACGTCGGGGCGCAGCACGCCGCCGCACACGGGGCACGACGGCACCGCGACGCCCGCGACCTCTGCGACGAGCGCGTCGCCGTCGGGCGCGATCTCGGCGCCCGCATGCCGCTCGGCGAACCCCGGGTTCAGCGCGTCGAACCACGCGAGCACCTCGGCGCGGCCCCAGCGGCGGTCGCACGCGGTGCAGCGGATCGTCGCCCCGTTGCCGTGCAGCTCGACGACCGTGCGCGAGCCCGCGCGGCGGTGCAGATCGTCGACGTTCTGCGTGATGACGCCCTCGATGCGGCCCGCCGCCTCGAGATGGGCGAGCGCGGTATGCCCGGCGTTCGGGGCGACGTGCGCGGTCGCCAGAGACCCGACCCTGGCACCCGCCCAGAACCGGCGGCGGTACTGCTCGTCGTCCATGAACTGGGCGATGCTCATCGGGGTGCGCGGCGGCGTGCCCGCGCCGCGGTAGTCGGGGATGCCCGAGTCGGTCGAGACGCCCGCCCCCGTGAGCACGGCTACCGGGCCCGCCTCGAAGAGCGCTGCGAGCCGAGCGATGCCGTCCTCCGAGCCGCCGCCGATGCCCTGGTCCATGCGATCCCCTTCCCGCGCTCCACGCTACCGGTGCGCGGGCCCGCGCTGACACGCGATACGCTGGCACTCATGACTTCCGCAGCCCGACCCGCTCCCTCGGGCGGTGATGCACCGCTGCGCATGGGATTCGCGCTCGCCGGAGTGCTGCTGCTCGCCATGAACCTCCGTGCCGGCATCACCTCGGTCGGCCCCGTGCTCGGCGATATCCAGCACGACCTCGGCATCTCCGGCAGCGCGGCCTCCTTCCTCATCAGCCTCCCGGTCGTCGGCTTCGCGATCTTCTCGCCGCTCGCGCCGCTGCTCGCCAGGCGGATCGGCCTCGAATGGACGCTCGGCGGCGCGCTGCTCGTGCTCACCGGCGCGATCGTGCTGCGCTCGGTGCCCATCCCGGGTGCCATCTGGGGAGGCACCGCGTTGCTGGGCGCAGCTGTCGCGACGCTGAACGTACTCATCCCTGCGCTCGTGAAACGGGAGTACCCGCATCGGGTCGGGCTCATGACGGGCGTCTATTCGGCCGCCCAGAGCACGCTCGCAGCGGTGGCTGCAGGGCTCGCCGTGCCCATCGCCGGTGCAAGCCAGTTCGGCTGGCGGCTCTCACTCGGAGTCTGGGCCGGTCTCGGGCTCATCGGCTTCGCCGTGTTCCTGCCGACCCTGAGGCGACGAGTGCGCGTACCCACTGGCTCTCCAGCCGCAGCGGCGCCAGCCCCGCGCACGGGGCCACCGATGTGGCGCTCGGCCCTCGCCTGGCAGGTGACGCTCTTCCTCGGCCTGCAATCCACGATCTACTACACGGTGATCACCTGGTGGCCGACGATCGAACGCGACCTCGGGTACAGCTCCGTCGCGGCGGGATGGCACCAGTTCGCCTTCCAGTGCTGCGGCATCATCGGCAGCCTCAGCGCGGCCGCCCTGCTGCACCGGCTGCCCAGTCAGAGCGCGATCGCGGCCGCCGCCGCGATCCTGCCGATCATCGGCCTCGCCGGCGTGCTGCTGATGCCGCAGCTCGCCCTGCTGTGGGTGGCATTGATCGGGCTGTCGGGCGGGATCGCCATCACGACGGCGCTGTCTCTGTTCGGCCTGCGCACCCGCGACCATCATCAGGCGGCGTCGCTGTCGGGCCTGGCGCAGTCGATCGGCTACCTGCTCGCGGCGGCGGGGCCGGTGGCCGTCGGCGCGATGCACGACGCGACAGGATCCTGGAAGCCGGGGCTCGTGCTCGTTCTTGCGAACGCCTGCGGAATGCTGGTCTTCGGCACCCTCGCCGGGCGCGATCGCTTCGTCGGCGAAACCGGGCGGCCGGCCCAGCGGTGAGTCGGCCGGCGCACCCCGTCATCTAGAATCGGTGACATGACTTCGGCACGCGAACAGCTCATCGACCTCATCACCTCGGAGGCCGTGTTCCACGGCGACTTCACCCTCACCAGCGGCAAGAAGGCGACGTACTACATCGACCTGCGCAAGCTCTCGCTCGACCACCGCGCGGCCCCGCTCATCGGTCAGGTGATGCTCGACCTCATCGGCGACGTCGACGGCGTGGTCGCCGTCGGCGGCCTCACGATGGGCGCCGACCCGATCGCCTCGGCGATCATGCACCAGGGCGTCGCCCGCGGCGAGGTGTACGACTCGTTCGTCGTGCGCAAGGAGCCGAAGGATCACGGCCGCGGCCGCCAGGTCGAGGGCCCCGACCTCGCCGGGAAGCGCGTGATCGTCGTCGAAGACACCTCGACGACCGGCGGCTCACCGCTGCAGGCCATCGAGGCGCTCGAGAAGGTCGGCGCCGAGATCGCGGCCGTCGCCGTCGTGGTCGACCGCCAGGCGCCCGCCAAGGAGCGCATCGAAGCGGCCGGCTACGAGTACCGCTACGCGATCGGCCTCGCGGATCTGGGGCTCGACCCGCAGTGACTGCCGCCGCGGTGCCCGGGCGCGCGCCCGCCGTGTTCCCGCTGATCCTCGTCGGGGTCGCGGGCGGTCTGCTCTCGGGCCTGTTCGGAATCGGCGGCGGCACGATCATCGTGCCCGCGCTCGCCATCTGGCTGTCGATGCCGCAGAAGCTCTCGGCGGGCACCTCGGTCGCGGCGATCCTGCCGACGGCCGTCGTGGGCGCGACGACCTACGCGATCCAGGGGCACGTCGACTGGATCGCAGCGCTCTGCCTCGCGGTCGGCGTCGTCATCGGCGCCCAGATCGGCAGCCATCTGCTCGCGAAGCTGCCGCTCGGCGCGATCCAGTGGGGCTTCATGGCGTTCCTCGCCGTGATCATCGTGAGCCTGTGGTTCGTGGTGCCGCAGCGCGGCGACCAGATCGAGCTCACGGCGCTCACGATCTCGATGCTCGTGCTCACCGGCCTGCTGACCGGCGTCATGTCGGGCATCCTCGGTATCGGCGGCGGCGCCGTCGTCGTGCCCGTGCTCATGTTCTTCTTCGGCGCGGACGACCTCGCCGCGAAGGGCACGTCGCTGCTCATGATGATCCCGGGGTCGATCTCGGGCACGCTCGGCAACCTCCGGCGGAAGAACGTCGACCTGCGCGCCGCGGCCCTCGTCGGCGTCGCCGCCTGCCTGTTCGTGCCGGTCGGAAACCTCTTCGCGGTCGTCATCGACCCGTTCTGGGGCAACGTCGCCTTCTCGGCCTACCTCGCGTTCGTCCTCGGGCAGATGCTCGTGCGCAGGCTGCGGAACCAGTAGAGGCGTCGCCGGTGCGCTCGATCCCTGTCGAGGCCCTGGTTACGCCTCCGGCAGCAGCTCCGCCACCGAACCGAGCACCTCGTCGGGGCGGAACGGGAACTTCTCGATCTCGCGCTGGTCGGCGATCCCTGTCATCACCAGCACGGTGTGCAGCCCGGCCTCCATGCCCGCGACGATGTCGGTGTCCATGCGGTCGCCGATCATGCCCGTGTTGTGCGAGTGCGCGCCGATCTTGTTGAGCGCCGAGCGGAACATCATCGGATTCGGCTTGCCGACGACGTAGGGCGTCTTGCCCGTCGCCGTCGTGATGAGCGCGTTGATCGCCCCCGTCGCGGGCAGCGGACCCTCCGCGCTCGGCCCGGTCGCGTCGGGGTTCGTCGAGATGAAGCGGGCGCCCCGGTCGATGAGCCGGATCGCCTTGGTGATCGCCTCGAACGAGTAGCTGCGGGTCTCGCCGACGACCACGAAGTCGGGGTTCGACTCGGTCATGATGTAGCCGGCGTCGTGCAACGCGGTGTGCAGCCCCGCCTCGCCGACGACGTAGGCCGTGCCGCCGGGCTGCTGCTGCTTCAGGAACGCGGCGGTCGCGAGCGCGCTCGTCCAGATGCGATCCTCGGGCACCTCGATGCCGCTCGCCGCGAGCCGGGCCGAGAGATCGCGGGCCGTGAAGATCGAATTGTTGGTGAGCACGAGGTACGGGATCTCGTGCGACTTCCAATGGGCGAGCAGCTCGGCCGCGCCGGGGATCGCGTGCTCCTCGTGCACGAGCACCCCGTCCATATCGGTGAGCCAGCATTCGATGGCGGAACGGCGTTCGCGTGCGCTTTCAGTCATGCCTCCAGCGTATCGCCGCAGTGTGAACGGCGGGAGTCCTGCGCCGCGCCCTGGCAGACTAGGGGTATGCATGAGAGAGCGGGCAAGCCGGTTCCGGCCGATGAACTGATCGATGTCGAGGCGCTGCTGGCCGCGTACGCGGAAGTCGTGCCCGACCCGTCGGTCGCCGCGCAGCGCGTCGTGTTCGGCACTTCGGGCCATCGCGGGTCATCGCTGCAGGCGTCGTTCAACGACGCGCACATCGCCGCGATCAGTCTCGCGATCGCCGAGTACCGCGCCGAGCAGGGCATCCGCGGCCCGCTCTTCATCGGCTCCGATACGCACCCGCTGTCGGCCCCGGCGGAGGAGACGGCGCGCGAGGTGCTGGTCGCGGCGGGAGTGCAGGTGCTCGCCGCCGCGGGCACGGGCGACGAGATCTTCGTGCCCACCCCGGCGCTCAGCCACGCCATCCTGAGCCATAACCGCGATCGCGCGGCCGATGACCCCGACCGCGCCGACGGCATCGTGATCACACCGAGCCACAACCCGCCGGCCGACGGCGGCTTCAAATACAACCCGCCGCACGGCGGCCCGGCCGACACCGGCGCGACGAACCGCATCGCTGCCCGCGCGAACGAGCTGCTCGCATCGGGCGCCGGGATCGCCCGCGGCTCGGCGGCGGAGGCCGGCCACTACGACTTCCTCGGCGGCTACGTCGAGTCGCTCGGCGAGGCCATCGATATCGACGCGATCAGGCGGGCCGGCGTGCGCTTCGCCGCGCACCCGCTCGGCGGGGCGAGCGTCGCCTACTGGGCGGCGATCCGCGACCGCTACGACCTCGATCTCACCGTGCTCGGCCCGGGCGTCGACCCGCAGTGGGGGTTCATGCACCTCGACTGGGACGGCAAGGTGCGCATGGACCCGTCGTCGGCGCACGTCATGTCGACCGTCGACGAGTACCGCTCGCTGTACCCGCTCGTCACCGGCAACGACGCCGACGCCGACCGCCACGGCATCGTGACGGGCGACGCCGGCCTCATGAACCCGAACCACTACCTCGCGGTCGCGATCGACTATCTGCTCTCGCACCGCCCCGACTGGCCGGTCTCGGCGGGGATCGGCAAGACGCTCGTCTCGTCGGGCATGATCGACCGCGTCGTCGCCGCGCACGACCGCGAGCTGCTCGAAGTGCCGGTCGGGTTCAAATGGTTCGTGCCCGGCCTCGCCGACGGCTCCGTCGTGTTCGGCGGCGAGGAGAGCGCCGGGGCCTCGTTCCTGCGCTTCGACGGCACCGCGTGGAGCACCGACAAGGACGGCATCCTGCTCGCCCTGCTCGCCGCCGAGATCATCGCGGTCACCGGCCAATCGCCGTCGGAGCGCTACCGGGAGCTCGTCGAGCGGTTCGGCGCCCCCGCATATGCGCGCATCGACGCGCCCGCGACGCCCGAGCAGAAGGCGCGCCTCGGCGCCCTCGCGCCCGAGGACGTCACCGACACCGAGCTCGCGGGTGATCCGATCACCGCGATCCTCACGACGGCTCCGGGGAACGGCGCCGCGATCGGCGGTCTCAAGGTGCAGACCGAGCACGCCTGGTTCGCCGCGCGCCCCTCGGGCACCGAAGACGTCATGAAGGTGTACGCCGAGTCGTTCCGCGGCCCCGAGCACCTCGCGCTGGTGCAGGAGGCCGCGCAGGCGCTCGTCGCCCGCGTGCTCGGCTGAGCCGAGCGCGAAGGAGGCGCCGACCCCGTCGTCAGATCGGGAGCGCGAGATCGTCGAGCTCGGTCACCGTGCCTCCCGACGCCAGGACCTTCTCGTACGCGGCGAGCCGTTCAGCGTCGATCTGCGTATTGGTGGCGCCCCGTTTCCAGTAGCCGAAGACCGCGACGTCCTCCTTCGCGAGGCCCGCCTCGGTGCGGAAGAACCGCCGCACCTCGCGCATCTCATCGCGTTCTCCAGCGCCCCAGACCACGGCGGCAGACGGGTCCGCGATGTCGGCGAGCTGGGGGCCGAACCCGAAGCCGGGCCGGATCCGGCGGAGCGGCAGCCCGGGCAGCTGCGGCAGCTCCGCGAACGCCGTCGCGTCGTCGGTCGCGACCCAGCCCCGCCCGGTCAGCGACTCGTCCGCCTGCTGCAGGATCGCGTACAGCGCGGGAAGCGAGGTCGCATCCGCGAAGATCAGAGCCTCCCGTCCGTCGAGGTCGGGGATCGTGAAGTGGGGGCGCGGGCCGCCGAACCGCACGGCGTCCCCGATCTGCAGCGTCTCGAGCCAGCGCATCATCGGGCTCGCAGCACCGTGCCGCACCACGTCGACTTCCACGGTGCCCGCCACGGGGTCGGCCGAGCGCACCGTGTAGACCCGGGAGGTCGCCTCGAAGCGGTCGTCGAGGTAGAACCGCAGCGCCGTGTTCGGTCGCTCCCAGAGCGGCTCTGCGGCGAGGTCGGGGATGCGGAGCACGACCCGGACGAGAAACGGGGATATCTCGTGCAGCTCGTGCACCGCAGCGGTGCCCAGCACCAGGCCGCGATTGTGGTCGTCGGACTGGATCGCGGCGGATCGGTGCAGCGGGGTCTGGGAAGGCATGGGTTCTCCTCTAATCTGTCGGGGTTGGTCGAGCCGCGCGCCGGTCGCGCGGGATGATGAGCGGCCGCCCGGTCTCGGGGTCGGGGATGATTCGCGCGTCGAGGTCGAAGACGGTGCGCAGCAGCTCGACCGTGATGACCTCGTCGGGCGCGCCCTGCGCGACGATCGCTCCGTCGCGCATCGCCACGACATGAGATGCGTACCTGCCCGCGAGATTCAGGTCGTGCAGCACCGCCACCAGCGTGCGACCCTCCTCGTGCAGGCGGGCGCACAGATCCAGCACGTCGATCTGATGGGCCACGTCGAGGTACGTGGTGGGCTCGTCGAGCAGCAGGATCGGGGTCTCCTGCGCGAGCGCCATCGCGAGCCAGGCCCGCTGCCGCTGCCCGCCGCTCAGCTCCTCGACGAGACGGTCGGCGTGAGCGGTCATGCCGACCTCGTCGAGCGCGGCCGCGACGGCGCGCTCGTCATCGCGGCTCCACTGCCGCAGCAGCGCCTGGTGGGGGGTTCTGCCGCGCGCGACGAGGTCGGCCACGGTGATCGCGGCCGGCGTGGTCGGCGCCTGCGCGAGCGTGCCGACGCGGCGCGCGATCTGCTTGGCGCGCAGAGCGGCGAGATCCCTCCCGTCGAGCCGCACCGATCCGCGACTCGGGCGGATCATGCGCGAGAGCGATCTCAGCAGCGTCGACTTGCCGCAGCCGTTCGGCCCGATGATCACCGTGAACCCCCCGGTCGGTACTGCGAGATCCAGTCGGGAGACGACCTCGTGCCCGCCATAGCCGACGGTGAGGCCCCGCGCCGACAGGATCGCGGGCGCGGGGCTGCGGTCGGGCGGGACGGTCGCGTCCGCGATCGGAGGGGAGGCGGTGAGAGCATGTTCAGCCATGAGGGTCCGTTCAGATGCGGCGGGCCAGCAGCCACAGCAGGTAGAGGCCGCCGAGCACGCTCGTGACGAGCCCCACGGGTGTGCGCAGCCCGACATCGAGGTCCTGCGAGAGGAGGTCGGCGCCCGCGAGCAGCGCGGCGCCGATGAGGGCGGAGAGCCCGATCAGCACGCCCGGCACCGGCGCGAGGCGGCGGGCGATCTGTCCGGCGGCGAAGGCGATGAAGGCGATGGGGCCCGTCGCAGCGGTCGCGGCCGCGGCGGCGGCGACCGCGACGATCACGGCGACGAATCGGGTGCGCTCGACCTGCACGCCCACGCCGTGCGCGCTGTCGTCGCCCATCTCGATGAGCGCGAGATCGCGGCCGAGCCGCAGCAGCACCGGGCCGACCACGGCCAGCGCCGCGAGGGTCGCCCAGACGTGCGGCCAACCGCGGCCCGTGAGCGAGCCGGAGCTCCAGAGCTGCGCGAGCAGCGCATCGTCGATGTCGGCGCGCGCGATGAGCAGCGCCGATATCGCGCTGACGACCGCGCCCACCCCGATGCCGACGAGCACGAGACGCAGCCCGCCCGTGATCCCGTCCCGCCGGGCGAGGAGGTAGACGATCAGCGCCGTGATGATGCCGCCCAGCACCGCCGCGACCGCTGTGGCGATCATGCCGCCGCCGATCACGACGATCTGGAACACCGCAGCGGTCGCGGCCCCCGAGGTGAATCCGATGATGTCGGGGGAGCCGAGCGGATTGCGCGAGAGCGACTGGAAGGCGGCTCCGCTCATTCCGAGAAGCGCGCCGACGAGCGCGGCGGTGAGCGCGCGCGGCAGACGTCGCCCCAGCACCGAGCGGGTGAGCGACGGACGCGCCTCACCCGTGACGACCGCCGACAGATCGGAGAAGCCGAGCCGTTGCGAACCGATCAGCAGCGACGCTGTGACGATCGCGAGCAGTACGAGGAGCAGGATCGCGCCGACGAGCATCACCCGGGGCCGCACGCGCAGCGACAGCGGGCCGACGCGCAGCACCCGGCCGCTCGGAACGGGGAGCGCAGCCGCGCTCACAGCGATGCCACCCGTCGCGAACGCACGAGAGCGATGAAGAGCGGGCCGCCGAAGAGTGCGGCTGCGATGCCCGTCTGCAACTCGGACGGCGCGACGATGGCGCGGCCCGCCGTATCGGCGGCCACGAGCAGCGCCGCGCCGACGAGGGTCGCCGCAGGGATGAGGCGGCGGTGCTCGTTGCCGGTGAAGCGGCGCGAGATGTGCGCAGCGCCGAGGCCGATGAAGCCGATGGGCCCGGCCGCCGCCGTGGCCGATCCGGCGAGCAGCACGACCGCGAGGGCGGTTCCCGCTCGACCGGCGGCGACGCGCGTGCCGAGCGCCGCGGCCGTCTCGTCGCCCAGGCTGATCGCGTTGAGCGGGCCGATCAGCACCAGGGCGGCGAGGATGCCGGCCGCGATGAAGGGCAGCACGGTGAGGATCACCTCTGCCCCGCGCCCCTGGAGCGAGCCGACCACCCAGTACCGGTAGGTGTTGAAGGAGGTCTCGTTGCTGATCAGGATCATCTGGGCGACGGCGCCGAGCACGATGCTCACGGCGGTGCCCGCCAGCGCGACCCGCACGGGGGTCGCTGCGCTGCGCCGCGCCGATCCGAGGAGGTAGACCACCACCGCGGCGGCGGCCGCTCCGAGGAACGCGAACCAGATGTAGCCGCTGATGCCCGTCACCCCCAGATAGGCGATGGCGATGGTCACGAGCAGTGATGCTCCCGCGTTCACACCGAGGATTCCGGGGTCGGCCAGCGGGTTGCGGGTGACCGACTGCATGAGCGCGCCGGCGAGGCCGAGGGCTGCGCCGACGATGATCCCGAGGGCGACTCGGGGCAGTCTCGACTGCACGACGACGAGGTGGGCATCGTCGGCGGGATCGTACGCCGTCAGCGCCGCGACCACCGTCGCGGGGTCGATCCGGTTCGAGCCGAGTCCCAGGCCGAGCACCGCCGACACCGCGAGCGTGATCCCCGCGACGGCGATCAGCGCCGCGGTGCCGCGGGCCGGAGCGGGGCGGTGCTCGCTCGCCGCCCCGCTCTCGGCTCGAACCGTCAGGGCCATCGGCTCAGCCCGCGAAGGTGTCGACGAGCAGCTCGACGGTCAGCTTGGCGCTGTAGTAGTCGAGGCGGAACGACTGGGTGCCGAGGGAGAAGACACGATCGTTCGCGACCGCGGGCTGATTGGCGAGCAGCGGATCCGCCACGAAGTCGGCGACCGGATCGCCGCCGCCCATGGCGACCGCGAGAATGGTCTCGGCTCCGGCGAGGCCCGCCGCAGAGTTCTCGCTGGTGACCACGTCGACGCCCCGACCGCTCTGGTCATCGGCGCGGTACTCGGCTGCGACCGGCTCGTAGGTGAAGCCGAGCGATGCGAGGAGCTCGGCCTGGGGGCTGTCGGCGGTGAAGGCCCACGAACCGTCGGCTCCCATGTAGACGAGGGCGGTGACGGGCTGCTCGGGCAGCGAGATCTGCTGCGCCTGCTCGGCGACCCAGTCGTCGTACTCGGCGATGCGCTCGGCGGCCTCGGCCTCCATGCCCGTGATCTCGCCGAGCTCGGTGGTGAGCTCCTGCCAGGTGATGCTGCTGTAGTCGAGCATCACGGTGGGTGCGATCTCCGAGAGCTGCTCGTAGGCGTCGCCCGTGGCGTCGCCGCCGTTCGACGAGCCGATGATGAGGTCGGGCTCGAATGCGTCGACGGCGTCGATGTCGAGGGTGAGGTTCGTGTAGGCGACCTCGACGCCGCGCTCCTCGGCGGTCTCGGCCCACTGAGTGAAGAAGCCCTGGTCGTCGGTGAGCGGGGTCACGGTTGCAGCGCCGGAGGCGACGAGCGGTGCGTCGATCGCCAGCAGGCTTCCGGTGATCGAGGGCGAGGTGGAGACGATGCGCAGCGGCTTCTCGGGGATCTCGGCGGTGCCGAGCTCGTGCTCCACGGAGCGGGGCCAGCCCGCGGTGTCGGCCGAGCCTGTGGCGGTGTCGGATGCGGGGGCGGCCTCGCCGGATGCGCCGCATCCGGCGAGCAGGGCTGCGACAGCAGCGGCGACGATGAGGGCAGACAGGTGTCTCGCCATGCGGGGACCTCCGGGCGGTGTGGGGTTCTGGGCGCGGTCGGATCACCGCGCGGTACTATCAAGTTAGCCAACCCTTGCCTACATCTGTTGATTGAGAACGACACCGTGTTACCACCCCGAGCGACGCGACTTCCGGAGCCCCTGCTGTACGCCGTCCTGCGCGGTTCGGCGAGGATCATCGCGAACGGCGACCGCCACCTGGTCCGGAGCGGGACCGCGCTCTGGGCTCCCGCCGGAACGACGGTCGACGTGCGCGCTTCGTCGGAGGCGATCGTCGTCCCCGTGCCCGCCGCATCGACCGGACCCGTTCGGCCCGCGATCGTCGACGTGGCTCCGGCGCACCTCCCCGGCCTCCTCCACGAATTCGCTCGCGCGCTCGGCCACCTGGATGCGGCGCACGCGGACGCGGCCCGCTCCGAGCCGGGCGTGCGGGTGCGCGACGCGACGCGGAGCTGCGTCGGCCACGGCCTCTGGGCCCCGCCCGCCCCGGCGTCGCCCGAACTCCAGGACCTCGCCGAGATGCTGGCCGACGACCCCGACCTCGATCTCGCGAGCGCGGTCGAAGCCGCCGTCACCGGGTGGAGCGTGCGCACCGCGCAGCGCCGCTTCGCGGCCGAGACGGGGCTCACATTGAGCGCTTGGGTGCGCCGTGCGCGGGCCAGAACGGCGGCGGAGCTGCTCGCCGAAGGGCGCGACATCGAGTGGGTGGCCCACCGGGTCGGGTATCGCAGCAGCGCCGCGTTCGTGCGCGGCTTCGCCGAGGTCGTGGGAACGACCCCGGGGCGATGGCGTCGCTCCCCGGACGCCGAGGAGCCCGTGTCCGAACTCGTCGTCTCCCCGGCGTGGCGTCGTCGGGCCCACCGCACCTGGGCCCGCGTGAACGGCGGGCACGTCGCAGTCTGGGTCGCCATCGGATCCGCAACGATCGCGATCGGCGGGCGTGAGCTGCGCCTCCGCGCCGGAGAGGCCGTCGTGCTGCCCGCGGGAGTGCGCAACGACATCGGCATCGAGCCGGGGTCGCTGCTGCTCCCCGTCGGGTTCCGCTCCGGGCGCACCGGGGCGATCGGCGTGCCGATCGCCGCCGCCCAGGTGGGCGGCATCGACTCCTGGCACATGGTGTCCGCCATGCTCGACGCATACACCGACCGGGGCGGCGCAGACCCCTCGCGAGGATTCGACGCGGTGCTGCGGGGGTCGACGCGTGCCGATGTCGGAGACGACGACACGGGGCTCGCCGCGCTCGCGAGCCTCATCGCCCTCGAGCCCCATCTCACCATCGAAGCAGCCGGGCGCCGACTGGGGCGAGACGAGCGAGACCTGCACAGAATCGTGCGCGAGCGCAGCGGTGAGAACCCGGCCGCGTGGTCGCGGATGGTGCGGATGACCCGGGCCCGCAGCCGCCTCGGGCTCGGGGAGACGGCGACCGAAGTGTCGCGGGAGCTCGGCTACGCGCACCTTCCCGCATTCTCGCGGGCCTTCCGCGCGGCGCACGGGACCGCCCCTGTCTCGGTCGGATGCCGGGCACCCTCGGCACTGCTCCCCGTCCGTTCGGCGCAGCGCGTGCTCGCACCGCACGAGCGGTAGTCTGGTGTGCATGTCGCCCAGCCCCGAAGCACCCCGTCGCTACTCGTACCTCGGGCCGGCCGGCACCTTCACCGAGGCCGCGCTGAAGCAGGTGACCGAGGCCGAAGGGCAGGAGTGGAACCCCGTCTCGAACCTCGGCGAAGCGCTGAACGACGTCGTCACCGGCTTCAGCGACGCCGCGATGATCGCGATCGAGAACTCGATCGACGGCGGGGTCACGGTGGCGCAGGACGCGCTCGCGACCATCCCCGGGCTGCGCATCGTCGGCGAATACCTCGTGCCCGTGAACTTCGTGCTCGTCGCCCGACCCGGCACGCGCCTCGAAGACATCGCCGTCGTCTCGGGCCATCCCGTCGCCTACGGGCAGTGCCGCGCCTGGCTCGACGACCAGGTGCCCCGCCACCAGCACCTCCCCGCCGCCTCGAACGTGCAGGCCGTGGTCGACCTCTTCGAATCGAACGCCGAGATCGACGCGGCGATCGCCCCGCCCGGCATCGAGGCGCACCACGACGTCGAGGTGCTCGCCTCGGGCCTCGCCGAGAACCCCGACGCGGTCACCCGCTTCGTGCTCGTCAGCCGCGTGGTGGCGGTCGGCGAACCGACCGGGGCCGACAAGACCTCGCTCATCGTCGAACTGCCCGAGGACCGGCCGGGCGCGCTGCTCGACCTGCTCGAGCAGTTCGCGACCCGCAGCGTCAACCTCACCCTGCTCGCCTCGCGGCCGGTCGGCGACCGCATGGGGCGCTATCGCTTCGTGATCGACGCGGAGGGGCACATCAAGGACGAGCGCGTCGCCGACGCGATCCTCGGCGTGAAGCGCTTCAGCCCCCGCGTCGTGTTCCTCGGCTCGTACCCCCGCGCCGACCGCGTCGCCGCGACCTACCGCGATGCGCACGACGACGACGCCTTCCGCGATGCGCGCGACTGGCTGCGCGAGACGATCGCGGGTGCAGGTGCGCCTGCGAGCTCCGGTGCAGCTGCCGGCGCCGACGCGCCTCAGCCGGGGGAGTAGCCGGAAGCTCGGCGATCCCTGGCGGGACCGTGCGCCCGGGGCTTCAGGTCGCGGGCGTCCATTCGGGCAGCACGCGCACGATGAGCCCGCCCGGATCGACCGTACCGTTCACCGCCACCGCGAGCCCGAAGCCGTCGCCGTCGAGCTGGATCGGCTCGGGCTGCGGCACCGACAGCATGTAGTCGCGGGCGCGCAGGTAGTTCACCGACTTCGTATCGTTGACGAGATCGATGATCATGCGGCCCGCCTTCGACTTGCGCAGCACGCCGTTCTCCCAGCCGATCTTGTTCCAGATGCGCAGCCACGAGAACGGGCCGAGCGGGCGAAGCGCGACCACGTCGAGCATGCCGTCGTCGATCTCGGCGTCGGGGATGAGCAGCACGCCCCCGGGCAGCAGCCCGCAGTTGCCGATCATGACCGTATACACCGAGAGCGGCTTCGCCGGCTCGCGATTGACCGAGTAGTGGATCTTGAGCGGGCGATCCTTGATCATCGTGCGCAGCCCGGCGTCGACGTACGCCAGCCAGCCGACCCGCTTCTTCAGCCTCGACTTCGTCGCGGTGATCGTGCGGGCGTCGAGCCCCATGCCCGCGAGCACGAGGAAGACGTGGGTGCTCTCGGTCTCGTCCTCGCGGATGATGGTGAGGAGCCCGAGATCGACCGGACGGTTCTTGCCCGTGAACGCCGCGCGCACCGACGTCTCGATGCTGCCGAGCGGCATGCCGAGATTGCGGGCGAGCAGATTGCCGGTGCCCTGGGGTACGACCGCCATCGGCACCCCGCTGCCGCGCATGCCCTCGGCCACCGCGCGCACCGTGCCGTCGCCGCCGGCGGCGAGCACCACGCTCGCGCCGTCGGCGACCGCGCGCCGCGCCGCCGAGAGGCCCGCATCGTGCTCGGCGGTTTCGTACCATTGGGTCGGCGCCCACCCGAGCCGCGTCTCGTGCCGCGCAACGGAGGCCTGCAGCGCCGCGAGGTCGGTCTTGAACGGCTGGTAGACGACGGCAGCGTTCGGAAGGGCGCGCTCCACCGGTGTCGTCGTCATGGATCCCAGAGTAGCGGGGCAATCCTGCGGCCTCACCGGTAAGGTGAGGGGGGTGATCGATCCTGTTTTGCTCCGCAACGACCCAGAGGCCGTGAAGCGCTCGCAGCGCGCTCGAGGAAATGACGAGTCCG
This sequence comes from Leucobacter sp. GX0328, assembly GCF_053567315.1. Classification (NCBI taxonomy): domain Bacteria; kingdom Bacillati; phylum Actinomycetota; class Actinomycetes; order Micrococcales; family Microbacteriaceae; genus Leucobacter; species Leucobacter sp. GX0328. The sequence goes on along the minus strand of NZ_JBSGPC010000001.1, from coordinate 725,724 downwards.
TCGTCGACGCGGCGCTCGCCGCCGACGCGGCCCGGCGCTCGGCGCTGACCGAGTTCGAGACGCTGCGCGCCGAGCAGAAAGAATTCAGCGGCCGCGTGAAGTCGGCGCCGAAAGACGAGAAGCCAGCGCTCATCGCGCAGGCGCAGGAGCTCTCGGCCCGCGTGAAGGCCGCCGAAGCCCGCGCCCGCGAGGCCGACGCCGAGTTCGAGACCGCCGCGCTGCGCATCGAGAACATCGTCGTCGACGGGGTGCCCGCAGGCGGCGAGGAGAACTTCGTCACGCTGCGCGAGGTCGGCGCGAAGCGCGAGTTCGACTTCGAGGCGCGCGACCACCTCGAGATCGGCGAGCTGCTCGGCGCGATCGACATGGGCCGCGGCGCCAAGGTATCGGGGGCCCGCTTCTACTTCCTCCGCGGTGTCGGCGCGCGTCTCGAGCTCGCGCTCATGAACCTCGCGCTCGACCGCGCCCTCGCGAACGGCTTCACTCCGCTCATCACGCCGACGCTCGTGAAGCCCGAGATCATGCAGGGCACCGGCTTCCTCGGCGAGCACGCCGACGAGGTCTACCACCTGCCCGCGCAGGATCTCTACCTCACCGGCACGAGCGAGGTCGCCCTCGCCGGCTACCACTCCGACGAGATCGTCGACCTCGCGGCGGGCCCGCTGCGCTACGCCGGCTGGTCGACCTGCTACCGCAGCGAGGCCGGCTCGCACGGCAAGGACACCCGCGGCATTCTGCGGGTGCACCAGTTCAACAAGCTCGAGATGTTCGTCTACACGACGCCCGAGGAGGCCGAGGCCGAGCACGAGCGCCTCGTCGCCTGGCAGGAGGAGATGCTGCAGATGCTCGGCCTCCACTACCGCGTCATCGACGTGGCGGCGGGCGACCTCGGCTCGAGCGCGGCGCGCAAGTTCGACATCGAGGCCTGGGTGCCGACGCAGGGCGCCTACCGCGAGCTCACCTCGACCTCGAACTGCACCGGCTACCAGGCGCGGCGCCTCGCGACCCGCTACCGCACCGAGACCGGCAAGACGGCCCCGGTGGCGACGCTCAACGGCACGCTCGCGACCACGCGCTGGCTCGTCGCGATCCTCGAGACGCACCAGCGAGCCGATGGCAGCGTCGTCGTGCCCGAGGCGCTGCGGCCGTACCTCGGCGGGCTCGAGGTGCTCGAGCCGCTCGCCGGGGCCGGAGCCGGGGCCGGTGCCTCGGGCGGGGCGCAGGGCTGACGGCATGCTGCAGCGGGTCTCGCCGGCCGAACGGCACATCATCGCGCTCGATCTCGACGGCACGGTGCTCGACCACGACTTCCTCGAGGGCGGCCCGAACGACGGCTACATCTCGGAGGGGCTGGCCGGGGCCATCCGCACGCTGCACGAGGCGGGCCACGAAGTCATCATCGCGACCGGCCGCTCGGTCGACGCGACGCTGCCGATCGTCGAGCGCCTCGGCATCCGCCCCGACTGGGTGATCGCCGCGAACGGCGCCGTGACGCTGCAGCGCGACGCGCTCGGCGACCGCGGCTACCGGCGCGAGTACGTCGAGGCCTTCGACCCCTCCGACGCGCTCCGGCGCCTGCGCACCCGCCTCGTCACGGCGCGGTACGCGGTCGAGCTCGCGTCGGGCGGGTTCCTCTTCACCGAGCCGATCCCTGCCGGCACCCTGCCCTCGCGCCAGCGCCAGGTCGCGTTCGACGAACTGCTCGGCGTGCAGGCGTCGCGCGTCGTCGTCGTGTCGCCCGATCATGCGCTCGAGGAGTTCCTCGACATCGTCGAGTCGCTCGGCCTCACCCACGTCACCTACTCGGTCGGCATCAACTCGTGGCTCGACATCGCTCCCGACGGAGTGACGAAGGCGAGCGCACTCGAGGTGCTCGCGACGCGGCTCGAGATCGACCGGTCGCGCGTCTTCGCCGCGGGCGACGGGCACAACGACGTCGACATGCTCGAGTGGGCCGGCCGCCGCGGCGACTCGGTCGCCATGGGGCAGGCCGCACCCGAGGTGCAGGCCTCGGCCCGCCGCGTGACGGCGTCCGTCGCCGAGGACGGGCTGCTCATCGCGCTGCGCGAGCGGTTCCCCGAGCTGCTCGGTTAGGCGCGCGGACGACCGGGGATCGGCGATCCCTGACGGCGCTCGCCCGTGTGCGCGGCCCGCTCCGACCTTGCTAAGCTTTCCCGCGGTGGGTTGTCCGAGCGGCCGAAGGAACTTGTCTTGAAAACAAGCAGGCGGTAACCCCGTCTCAGGGGTTCAAATCCCCTACCCACCGCCAGTCTTCCGCTCACGCGGCCGCGAATGCGGGATTTGGTGCGTAATCCGTCGATGATTGTGCACCAAATCCCGCATTCGCCGTTGCTGCGGGCGCAGGGCACGGGCCGCGGCACCCGGCACCCGGCACCTTGCAGCCCCGCGGCGCAGCGCGTATGCTTATGTGGTTTGCGTCCGCGCGCCCGAAAGCGCGAGCACGCGCGACGCGAACACGCACCGCCCCCCGGAACGGCCGGGGACGCGGGAGAGCACGCGCATCGGCGCGGGTTCGAGGAAAGGAAACAATCATGGCAAAAGCCAAGAAGGTTACCGGTCTGATCAAGCTTCAGATCGCAGCCGGCGCCGCCAACCCGGCACCCCCCGTGGGCCCCGCCCTGGGTCAGCACGGCGTCAACATCATGGAGTTCTGCAAGGCGTACAACGCGGCCACCGAGTCGCAGCGCGGCAACATCGTCCCCGTCGAGATCACCGTCTACGAGGACCGCTCCTTCACCTTCGTGCTGAAGACCCCTCCGGCAGCCGAGCTGCTGAAGAAGGCCGCAGGCGTTCAGAAGGGCTCGGGCACCCCGCACACCGTCAAGGTCGCGAAGGTCACCGCCGAGCAGGTTCGCCAGATCGCCGAGCAGAAGAAGGCCGATCTGAACGCGAACGATATCGACGCAGCAGCGAAGATCATCGCCGGCACCGCCCGTTCCATGGGCATCACGGTCGAAGGCTAAGGGGTACAGCACATGGCACAGAAGTCGAAGGCGTACCGCGCCGCTGCCGAGAAGATCCAGGCAGACAAGTTCTACACTCCCGCCGAGGCCGTCGCCCTGGCGAAGGAGACCGGCTCCACCAAGACCGACTCGACCGTCGAGGTCGCCGTCAAGCTCGGCGTGGACCCCCGCAAGGCCGACCAGATGGTGCGCGGCACCGTCAACCTGCCCCACGGCACCGGTAAGACCGCACGCGTCATCGTGTTCGCAGTCGGCCCGGCCGCCGAGGCGGCCATCGCAGCCGGCGCCGACGAGGTCGGCGGCGACGAGCTCATCGAGAAGGTGGCCGCAGGCTACACCGCATTCGATGCAGCGGTCGCGACCCCCGAGCTCATGGGCAAGGTCGGTCGTCTGGGCAAGGTGCTCGGCCCCCGTGGTCTGATGCCGAACCCCAAGACCGGCACCGTCACCCCCAACACGGCCAAGGCCGTCGAGGACATCAAGGGCGGCAAGATCGAGTTCCGCGTCGACAAGCACGCCAACGTGCACTTCATCGTCGGCAAGGCCTCGTTCTCGGCCGAGCAGCTGAACGACAACATCACCGCCGTTCTCGACGAGATCGTGCGTCTGAAGCCGTCGTCGTCGAAGGGCAAGTACGTCACGAAGGGCGCCGTTTCGACGACCTTCGGCCCGGGCATCCCGCTCGACGTCAGCGCGCTCTAAAGCGTCATCCGAGAACCCCCGTCTCATCGAGGCGGGGGTTCTCGCTTTGCTCCAGGGATCACCGCCGCCGATCCCGTGCGAATACCGCCCCCCGCGTGTCGTAGCATTGGATCATGTCTTCGAGCCAGGCCGAACCCGCGGTGCACCGCCTTGGCTAGCGCTGCGACGGTCGGCCCGCCGCGGATCTCGGGTTTCAACTATGTGCGCCCCCTCGGGTCGGGCGGTTTCGCGCAGGTGTACCAGTACGAGCAGGACATGCCGCGCCGTGTGGTCGCGGTGAAGGTGCTGACCGAGGATTTCACGACCCCGAGCTCGCGCTCGGCGTTCGAAGCCGAGGCCGATGCGATGGCGCGTCTGTCGAGCCACCCGTCGATCGTGTCGATCTTCGCGGCGAGCGTGTCGAGCGACGGGCACCCCTACATCGCGATGGAGTACTGCCCCGAGTCGTTGCGCAACCGTTCGAAGGGCAACCCGAGCCCGTTGCCCGAAGTGCTCGACGCGGGCGTGCGTCTCGCGGGCGCCCTCGAGACCGCGCATCAGGCGGGCGTGCTGCACCGCGACATCAAGCCGTCGAACGTGCTGATCGCGACGACCGGCCGCCCGAAGCTCGCCGACTTCGGCATCGTGTCGCTGCGCGGGCAGATGCGCGGCGAGGGTACGAGCCGGGCGATGTCGATTCCGTGGGCGGCGCCTGAGGTCGTGACCGAGCAGACGAGCGGCACCGTCGCGAGCGAAATCTGGTCGCTCGGTGCGACGCTCTACACCTTCGCCGCGGGCCGTTCGCCGTTCGCCCGCCCGGCGGGGTCGCACGAGACCGAGTCGCAGCTCGTCGGCCGCATCAAGCGGGCGCGGTACGCGCCGGTGCCGGGCGCGCAGGGCTACGAGCCGTTCGATCAGGTCATCGCGCGCGCCCTCGCCCAGCAGCCGGCGCAGCGCTTCGGGTCGATGCGCGAGTTCGGAGAGGCGCTGCAGCAGCTGCAGCGGCACTACGGCTTCGACGTGACGCCGCTCGACGTGGTCGGATCGGCATGGGTGCCGCCCGCGGTGACGACGAGCGAAGCGCGCGGCCCGGTCGTGTCGTCGGTGCACGGGGGCGGCGGCGGGCCGTCGCGCGCCGAGAAGCGCGCGGCGCTCGATGCCCGGTTGCGGGCAGGGGAGTCGCCGAGGCGCGAGCGCAGGGCCGGCGCGCCGGTGCTGAAGCCGGTGCTCATCGGCGCCGCGTCGGCGGTGGCGGTGCTCGTGGTCGCAGGGGTCGCGTTCGCGTTCGCGGGTGGCTTCTGATGGCGGCGGCGAGGCCCGAGGCACGGCAGCGGCGGGCTCGGGCGAACCCGGGCAAACGGGTGAAGCCGGGGCGGCCGGCGGCGCAGGGAGCCGCGGGTGCAGCCCCCCGCAGCCGCGTGATCAGCTGGATCGCGGGCGGGGTGTCGCTCGCGATGATCGGCACGATCGCGGTGCTGGCGTCGGGCTACGACGCTCGAGAGACGCCGCGCGAGGAGCCGTCGGTCTGGGCGGTGCGCAGTGCGGGGCAGTATGCGCGCGTGAACACGCTGACCGCCGAGATCGACACGGTGCGCAAGGTCGATGAGCCGAGCGGCGTACTGCAGTCGGGGGCCAGCGGCGTGGTGCTGAGCCACGGCGGCGGGCGCGCCTGGGTGATCGACCCGGCGCTGCCGGGCGACCTGGTCGATGCCGGAGCCCCGAGCGAGAGCGCGCCCGCAGAGGGCGCCGAGGCGACGCCGGCGGTGAACGACGAGGGTTCGGGCGCCGCGGCGGGCCCGGTCGCGATGCGCACCCCCGACGGCACGCGCGACATCCTGTCGTCCGACGACGGCGTGGTCTTCCGCACCGAAGACGGGCGGGTGTACTTCAGCGCGTACCTGCAGGCGGGCGACGACGCGACCGGCGAGGAGCCGCGGCTCGGCGACCCGGTGCAGCTCGACCCGCTGGCGCACGAGAAGCAGGCGCAGGAGGCACCGGCCGAGGGCGACGCCGATGCGGCGGCGGGCGCGCAGTCGAAGGATTACCACGCCGATGCGGTCGCGATCGACGCCGACGGGCGCATTTCGATGTATTCGAGCGCGGAGCAGGCGGTGCGCGGCTACGACATCGATCGCGGCGCGTTCGAGCGCGGCATGAGCGAGGTGCCCGAGGGGGCCCCGACCGAGAACCTGCAGTTCACCACGGTCGCGGGCGAGTGGGCGATGCTCGACGGCGAGACGGGCGATCTCTGGCGCGAGGGATCGGCCGACCCCGTCGCGCTCGCCCTCGAAGGCACTGCGCGCCTGCAGGCGGCCAGCCCGAAGCGGGCCGGCCCCGAGGTGCTGGTGGCCGACGAGGGCGGGCTCTGGTCGGTGGTCGACGCCGCCGCCGAGCGCGCCGACACCGCCGACGGGGTGCCGGCGCAGCCGATCGCGCTCGGCGAGGTGCGGCACGCGGCATGGATCGGCGCGTCGGAGGGGCGGCTGTGGTCGTCGGACGCGGAGAGCATCCCGCTCGAGCTCGACGGCAGCGTGAAGCTGCCGGGCGACCCCGAGGTCGCGATCCGTTCGAACGGCTCGAGCGCGCTCGTGACCGAGGTGAAGACGGGCATGATGTGGACGGTGCCCGACGGCACCCTGATCCCTGTCGACCAGTGGTCGCTCGCCGACCCGCCGCGCGAGCAGGAGGGCGTCGTGGTCGTCGACGACGTGACCGAGCAGGTGCCTCCGGTCGCCGTCGCCGATGCGTTCGGCGTGCGCGCCGGCGAGCAGGCGCCGCTGCCCGTGCTGCTGAACGACTTCGACCCGAACCGCAAGGACGTGCTGACGATCGTGCCCGAGGGGCTCGGCGAGGGCCTGCCCGAGGCGTTCGGTACCGTCTCGATGCTGCCCGACGGCCAGTCGCTCGTCGTCGCCCCGTCGCCGGCCGCCTCGGGCTCGGCGACCTTCAGCTACCGCATCACCGACGGCGTGCTCGTCTCGGAGCCCGCGAGCGTCACCCTGACCGTCGCAGATCCCGGCACGAACACCGCCCCCACGTGGTGCCCCGTCGAGGGCTGCCAGCGCGAATGGCCGAGCCCCGAGCTCGCGCCCGGCGGCACCCTCGTGATGCCGATTCTCGAGGGCTGGGTCGACCCCGAGGGCGACCCGATGATGCTCGAGTCGGCGCGGCTCGCGAACCCCGACGACCCGGCGCGCGTGCTCGTCACCGCCGACGGCCGCTTCGCGATCCGCCACGTCGACCCCAACGCCCCCGACAGCGACATCTCCGTGATGCTGCGCGTCGCCGACGCGCACGGCGAGGCGACCGAACGCGAGCTGCGCGTGCAGGTGCGCAGCAATGCCCGCGCCGAGCTGCTGCCCATCGCGGCGACCGCCGAGGTCGGCCGCACGATCGCGGTCCGCCCGCTGCCCCGCGTCGTCGGCGGCTCGGGCTCGGTCGTGCTCGTCGACGCCAGCGTGCTGTCGGGCAGCGCCACCAGCGCGGTGAACGCCGGCGCGGGCACCGTGTCGGTGACGGCGCGGGAGGCCGGCTCGACCGTGATCGCGCTCACCCTGCGCGACACCGTCACCGACGCCGAGATCACGGGCAACGTGCGCGTGACCGCCGTCGAGGCCCGCACGAAGCTCGGCCTGCCGCCGCTGCACGCCTTCGTACGCCCCCTCGCCGACTCGACGGTCGACGTACTGGCCGCCGTGCCGTCGGCGAACAGCCGCGAACTCGTCGTGCGCACCGCGAACGTCGTCGACGGCGAGCTGCGCGCCGACGTCATCGAGCATGCGACCGTGCGGGTGGCGGGCAGCACGCCCGATGGCGCGCCGGGCCGCATCGGCGCGGCCGATATCACGATCGCGGAGGGCGACGACGTCGCGGTCGGCAGGCTCACCGTCTTCCAGGTGCCCGACACCGGCTCGCTCGGCGCGATCGCCGTCGCCGACGCCGCCACGGTGCGCGCCGGCGACATCGCCGACATCCGCGTGCTCGACAATGATGTGGCGCCGCCCGGCCAGCGCCTCGTGCTGCACCCCGAGATCAGCGGGTCGGGCACGTCGGGCGAGCTCGCCTTCGCCTCGGGCAACACGCTGCGCTACCTCGCCCCGCAGACCCCGGGCACCTACACCGTGAGCTACACGACCTACAGCGCGAGCTCGCCCGAGGCGAGCGATGTCGGCCAGGTGCGCGTGACGGTGCTGCCGCGCGAGGGCAACCGCGACCCGCAGCCGAGCACGCTCACGGTGCGCGTCGCGCCGGGCGAGCGGGCGACCGCGCAGGTGCCGCTCTCGGGCGTCGACCCCGACGGCGACCGCGTGCGCCTCATGAGCGTCGGCGCTTCGGACGACCCGCAGCTCACCGCGACGCTCGCCCCGCGCAGCTCGGCCGTGCAGGTCTCGGCGTCGACGAACGCCGACCCCGGCACGCGCGCCATCAAGTACACAGTGCGCGACGACTTCGGCGGCAAGGCCGAGGGCACGCTGCGCGTCATCGTCACCGAGGCCGACCCCGCGGGCGGCGCCCCCGTCACCTACAGCGACTACGTGCGCCTCGAGAAGGGCGTCGCCGACCCCGCGACGGTGCGGCCCCTCGACAACGACGTCGACCCGGCGAACGGCCGGCTCGAGCTCGTCGAGGTCGTGCCCAACGTGCCGGGCGGCGCGGAGTCGCCCGAGTACCGCGATCTCGCCGCGCGGCTCGACACCTCCGATATGAAGCAGGGCCGCATCGCGGTGCGCGGCGGCGCCGAGCTCGGCACGGTGTCGTACCGCTACACGGCGCGATCGAAGGCGACGACGAGCACGGCCGACGGTCTCATCGTCGTGCAGACGTCGGCCCGCGTCGGCCAGCAGGCGCCGATGGTGCGCGACACGGTGCTCTCGGCGAAGGATCGCGCGGAGCTCGAGCGCGGCGGCGTCGATGTCGTCACCGACCGGGTCACCTGGGCCGGCGGCGATGTGCGCACGCTGAAGATGGCGGTCTGGGGCAGCGCGGCCGAGAACTTCATGGCCGACGGCAACCGCATCACGGGCACGTACCGCGCCGAGGGCGACCGGGTGCCGTTCAAGCTCTCGGGAGTCGACGCGACCGGGGCCGAGGTGTCGTCGTTCGGCTTCCTCGTGATCCCTCCGCTCGACGAGCTGCGCCTCACCTTCAAGCCGGGCCTGAAACCGATCAAGGTCGGCGAGGGCAAATCGGTCGACATCGCCCTCGCCGACATCATCGATCTCGCGAGCGGCGACCGCGCCGAGTTCCAGACCGGCGCCCTGCCGACCCAGCGCGGACAGGCAAGTTGCGAGGCGAGAAGCGCGACGTCGCTCACCTATTCGGCGGGCAAGGAGGCGCCGTGGGCCGACACCTGCGTCATCTCGGTGAAGCTCGCCGAACAGCAGGCGTGGACCCAGCTGGCGCTCCCGATCGAGATCGTGCCCGACTCGCCCGTCGTCGAGCTCGAGACGCTGACGCGCACGGTGCAGCCGGGCTTCTCCGAGACGATCGATCTCGCCGACATGGTGCGCTGGCAGGGCGGCCGCGAGGGCAAGGTCGGCGACCTCGCGTTCTCGGTCAGCGGCGGAGGCGGCGCCTTCGAGGTCGCTCTCGGCGGGCGGCAGCTGACGGTGCAGGCGCGCGCCGACGCCGTGCCCGGCACGCAGGATGCGCTGATCGTCGCCGTGACCGGCGCCGGTGAGAGCCGGGCGCCGCTCACGCTGCGCGTCGGCGAGGCCCCGCGCGATACGCCGCGCGGTGCGACCGTGCAGCTCAGCTGCACCGTCGGCTCGAACTGCCAGGCGCAGCTCATCGGCGCGCCGGGCGAATACGATCCCTTCCAGGGCAAGAGCGGCGGCGGGCTGAAGCTCGAGGGCGTCAGCGCCGGATCGTGCGCCGTCGCCTCGTTCCAATCCACGGGCGAGGGCGTCGCCGTCGCCTGGCCGAACGGCGCGCAGGGCCCCGGCGGCACGTGCACCGCGAGCTTCACGGTGCGCGATGCGCAGAACCGCGTCGGCCAGGGCACGATCGAGCTCGACGCGCAGGGCATCCCGCGCCCGCCCGCTGGGATCTCGCAGACGGGATACACCGGCAATAGCGTTACCTTGACGGTCACGTTGAGTGGTGAGGCCTCGTACCCGGCCACCACGGGCGTGCGTCTCCTCATGGACGGGCGTGCGGTCAACGCCTCTTGTTCCGGAGGCGGCAGCATATTCACGTGTGTAGTTGGGGGGCTGAATAACGGCGAGCAGCACGTGTTTTCGGCGATCGCCGTCAACGCCGTTGGTGACTCGGCGCCTTCTGCGAATGCAGCGACTGCATGGGCGTACGAACGCCCGGCGGCCCCAATGGTGACAGCGAAACAGGTATCTGCGGAATCGAGCGATACCGGCACCGTCCGCTTCGACATCACGGGCGCTCAAGGAACCAAGGCGTACCGACTGATCACAGCGGCTGGAGAAACCACCATCTCCGGGAAGAACGGTTCACCGAGGATCTCTGGCATTCCGGTCGGTTCGAGTCAGTTCACGGTGATTCCGCTGAGCGAATTCACTCCGCCGCCAGGAGACTCGTCAGAAGGCTCGCAAGTATCCGAGAATGTCACGGTTTCGGGGCTGCCCGTCGTGTCGGTCGCGTTCGAATCGTCCGAGCAGGGGAGTGAGAGCGCAACAGTATCGGTCGGCGTCGATCCCCGCGGTGGTTCCGCCGTCAAGTACGGTGCCGGAATCGACGGGTGCAGGGCGAATATCTCCGGGACCGGTGGCTCCGTCGAGGTTCAGGCTCGAGGGAAGACGTATCAACAAGTCTCGATTGTTGCTTGTGCAGAGAACGAATGGGGTCCCGCACCGACTAGGCCTGCCGTACTTGTGAGTATTGGCGGCTCGCCTCCCCAGCCGGTCGTCACATCCGGCTGGACCATCAGTACTTCGGCGAATGTCGGCAACAGGAATGCGCGATACGAATACACTTCGGGGCCGACGGTTGAAAACGCGTCCGGTCACCAACTCGACTATCGCGTAAATGGGGAAAGTGTTGGCCGATGGTTCCCGAACACAGTGGAAGCGGGCAATAGCTACTCAGTAGCGCAGTGTAAGAACAGTGTCTGCTCTGAGCCGGTAGAGATCACCGGAAACGCCCCGGGACCCGTGACCGTCGACCTGACCGGCTGCATCGCATCCACCGCCACCACGGCGGAGCTGCTGGCCAGGATCTCACCGCATGCTCAGGGTTCGGCATCGCCATCATTCGACCATGCCGCAGCTCAGCTCACGGTCGTCTGGTCGGGAGCGTACTCATCCCTCAGCACGCTCGTAGCGCCGGTCTGCGCAGAGCCTGATCCAACGTCGCCCGACCCGCCGACGACGCCATGACGCCGAGCGACGCCGTGGCCCGGCCTGAACGCGGAGCGATCCCTGGAGAGACTCCCGGGGGCCCGGCGCCCGACAGACATCCTCGCACCCGAGAGAAGGAAGCACCCATGACATCCGAGCCGAAGCTCACCGCCGACGCCGCGGGCCCCCTCACCGAAGAGCGCGCGCGCTGGGCGAGCGATGCCGTGCGCACTGCGGCCGACGCGATCGAGCACGCCATCCAGGGCAAGCGCCGCGTCATCGAGCTCGTCGTAGCGACGATGACGGCCGGCGGCCATGTGCTGCTCGAAGACGTGCCGGGCACGGGCAAGACCGCCCTCGCGCGTGCGCTCGCGAAGTCGATGCACGGCACCTCGTCGCGCATCCAATTCACGCCCGACCTGCTGCCCGGCGACGTGACCGGCATCACGGTGTACGACCAGAAGCAGGGCGTCTTCGACTTCCACGCCGGCCCCATCTTCGCGAACGTCGTGCTCGCCGACGAGATCAACCGCGCGAGCCCCAAGACGCAGTCGGCGCTGCTCGAGGTCATGGAGGAGCACCAGGTCACCGTCGACGGCAACACGCACCCCGTGCACGACCCGTTCCTCGTCATCGCGACCCAGAACCCCGTCGAGCAGGCCGGCACCTACCGGCTGCCCGAGGCGCAGCTCGACCGCTTCATGGTGAAGACGTCGATCGGCTACCCCGACGACGCGGCCATGATGCGCATCCTGCAGCACAGCGGCAGCGCCCCCGAAGTGCCGACCGTCATGAACGTCGGCACACTCACCCAGCTGCAGCAGTTCGCGCGGGGCGTCTACGTCAGCCCGCTCATCGCCGAATACATCACCCGTCTCGTCGAGGCCACCCGCCGCGCCTCCGAAGTGCGCCTCGGCGCGAGCGTGCGCGGTGCCCTCAGCCTGCAGCGCCTCGCCTCGGCCTGGGCGCTCGTCGCCGGCCGGCCCTACATCACCCCCGACGACGTGCGCGAGCTCGCCATCCCGGTGCTCGCGCACCGCCTCGTGCTCGAGGCCGAAGCAGAGTTCGACGGCGTCACCGCCGAGGCCGTCATCGGCCAGATCCTGCTCGACACCCCGATCCCGCAGGAGAACGGCACCGCGTGACCCAGGAGAACACCCGCAGCCGGCTCTTCCGCACCGGCAAGCGCGGCGGCACCCGGGGCAGTCGCGGCACGCAGGGCAGCCGCGGCACTCGCGGAACGCGCGGCACCGGCGGCACCGGCTACGGCGAGACGCGCACGCGCACCCGCGGGCTCGACAGCTCGCAGCTGCGGCGCGTCCGCCTGCGCCGGTGGTGGCGCCGTACGAAGCGCCGCATCGGCCGGGTGCAGCGCTCGGTGACGCGCGCCGTGACCCCGCTCGGCTGGTTCGCGATCGTCGTCACGGCGGTCGGGTTCGTGCTCGGCATCACGGCATCGTGGATCGAGGCCTGGTTCGTCGCGATCGTCGGCGCCCTGCTGCTCCTCATCGCGCTGCCCTTCCTCATCGGCAACCGCGCCTACAGCGTCGGTATCGTGCTCGACAAGCAGAGCGTCGTCGCGGGCGGTGAGGCGCACGTGCGCCTCCACGTCGAGAACCTCGGCGCCCGCCCCGCACTGCCGGCCGTCGCCGAGCTGCCCGTCGGCCCCGCCCTGCGCGAGATCACCATCCCGTTCATCGGTCCCGGCCAGAGCATCGACCTCGACGTCGTCGTGCCGGCGCCGCAGCGCGGTGTGATCCGCGTCGGCCCGCTCACCGTCGCCCGACGAGATCCGCTCGCCCTGCTGCGCCGCGAGGTCACCTGGCCCGAGAGGCACCTGCTGTACGTGCATCCCGCGACCGCGCAGCTGCCGCCGAACTCGGCGGGCCTCGTGCGCGATCTCGAGGGCGTCTCGAGCCGCCGCCTCACCGACTCCGACCTCTCGTTCTACGCCGTGCGCGAGTACGCGCCCGGCGACGCGATGCGGCACATCCACTGGAAGTCGACCGCGAAGACCGGCACGCTCATGGTGCGCCAGTACGAGGAGTCGCAGACCGCGCGCGTGGCCGTGCTGTTCGACGCGCGCCGCGAGGAGTACCGCAGCGACGAGGAGTTCGAGCTCGGTGTCAGCGTCGCAGCCTCGCTCTCGGTGCAGGCGGTGCGCGAGCGGCGCGAGCGCTTCGTCGTCTCGGCCTGGGCGCCGGGCCGCATGCGCCCGAGCATCGACGGCCTCGAAGAGCTGCCCTCGCGCGACCCGCAGCAGCTCTTGAACGCCTGGTCCGAGCTCGAGGCGGCTCCCGAGGGCCTGCCGTTCGAGGCGCTCGCCCGCGGCCTCGCCCACTCGCGCCGCCCGCTCTCGATCGTCGCGATCATCACGGGCGCCGAGGCCGACACGACGCGCATCCGCCGTGCGGCGGTCGCGTTCACGCCCGACGTGCACGTGCTCGCGGTGCGCTGCGAACTGCACGCCGAGCCCCGGGCGCAGCGCATCGACCCGCTCACCATGTTCACGGTCGGCGCGCTCGGCGACCTGCCGCAGATGATGATCAGGACGGCGCTGTGAAGCCGGGCGTGCGCATCATCGGGGGAGTATCGGCGTCGGCCGTCGCGCTCGCCCTCGGCGTGCTCGCCGCCTGGCCGATCTACCGCAGCGGCTGGCTCTGGCTCGTCGCGCTCGTCGCGCTCGTGCTCGGCGCCGGGATCGCCTGGGCGCGCGAGCGCTGGCGGCTCTCGTTCCCCGTGCTCGCGGCCCTCGTGCTCGGCGCCTTCGTCGTGACCGTCGTACCGGTCGCCGTGCCGCAGTCGCTCGCGAGCGGCCCGCTGCGCGGCCTCGTGAACGGTCTCGCCGCGGTCGCGCTCGGCTGGAAGCAGCTGCTCACCCTCACCCTGCCGGTCGGCACCTACCAGACCGTGATGGTGCCCGCCTACCTCGTGATGCTCGCGACCGCGCTGCTCGTCGTCTTCATCGCCGCGCGCCGCGGCCGTTGGCCCGTGCTCGCCGCCGTGCCGCTCGTCGCCCCCGTCGCGTTCGGTACGATCTTCGGCGCCTCGGCCGTCAGCCCGTCGCTGCGCCTCGGCCCCCTCGTCATCGCGGCCCCGCGCGAGATCGCGCTCTGGCTCGCCGCAGTCGCGCTCGCCGCCGCCTGGATCGTGTGGACCGCGGGCGCCGAACGCCGTGCGGCGCTGCGCCTCGGCCGGCTCGCGAGCGAGCGCGGCATCACGGGCGGCAAGGCCGCCCGGGCGGGCATCGGCGCAGGCATTCTGGTCGCCGCGCTCGCGGTGGGTCTCGCGGTCGCCCCGCTCGCCGATGACGGCGCGCGCACGGTGCCCCGCGATCGCATCGACCCCGAACTGGTGGTCAGGGACCGCCCGAGCCCCCTCGCCGCCTATCGCAATGCGAAGCGCGACGCCGCCCTCGACGCGCCGCTGTTCAGCGTCGCCTCGGACGGCGAGCTGCCCGAGCGGCTGCGCCTCGCCGTGCTCGACGCGTACGACGGCGTCGACTTCCACGTCAGCGGCGATGCCGCGGGCCGCTTCACCCGTTTTCCGAGCGGCGACCGCGTCTCGCGGCCCGCGCAGGTCGAGATCGCCGTCGGCGCAGGCTACGACGACATCTGGGCGCCGACCGCCGAGCTCGCCGACCCGCCGAAGTTCACGGGGCCGCGCTCGGCCGATCTCGCAGACGCGTTCTACGTGAACCGGCGCACGGGCGCCGCCATCGCGGTGCCGCGCGAGGGGCAGTCGCGCGTCGGGCTCGGCGAGGGCGACGGCTACATCGCGCGGATGGAGACCGCCGCCCCGAACCGGGTGCTCGGCGGCCCCGTCTCGAACGGCCCGCTCATCGACCTCGACGAGGTGCCGGCGCTCGCCTCGTGGATCGAGCGCCAGGGGGTGCCGGGCGACGCCCAGGGCCTCGAACGGCTCATCGGCATGCTGCGCGACCGCGGCTACCTCAGCCACTCGATGACCGAGAGCGCCGGCGACCGGCTGTGGCTGCAGCGCCTGAACGAACGGTACGGCACGGCGTTCGAGCCGAGCGCGGGCGGCCATTCGATCGCCCGGATCGAGGAGCTCTTCACGCAGCTGAACACCCAGCAGATCGCGGCGGGCGAAGACCCGAAGGAGTCCGATCTCGTCGCGGCCATCGGCGATGACGAGCAGTTCGCGACGGCGGCAGCGCTCGTGGCCCGGGCGCTCGGCTACGACTCCCGCGTCGTGGTCGGGCTGCGGCTCGCGGGCGAGGAGGTGCCCGGCACCCCGTTCTGCGCCGACACCTGCACGGGCGAGAACCTCGCCGCGTGGGTCGAGGTGCGCGGCGCCGACGGCGCATGGGCCGTGCTCGATGCGAGCCCGCAGGTCGAGCACGAGCCGCAGCGCCTCGAACAGGGCGAGCAGCTGCCCGAGTTCCCGACGACGCCCGAGGAGCGCGATGCGCAGGAGGTCGACCCGCCGGTCGGCTCGGGCGACCAGAGCGGCGACAGCGGTGAGAGCGACCGCGTGAACGACGGGCTCGGCTGGTTGACGGTGCTGAAGAACGTCGGCCTGTCGCTCGCGGCGCTCCTGCTCCTGCTGCTGCCGTTCCTGTTCCTCCCGTTCATGAAACGGCGCAGGTCGGCACGGCGCCGGCGCGAGACGGTGCCCGAACTGCGCGCGCTGGGCGCGTGGGAGGAGATGGTCGACCGGGCCCGCGACGCGGGCGTGGAGATCCCTGCAGACGCGAGCCGCGGCGAGATCGCGCGGCGGCTCGATACGAAGCCCGCGAGCTGGGCCGCGGTCGAAGTCGACCGGGCCGTGTTCTCGCACGCCGGGCTCGATGCGGCCGGCGCCGAGACCCTGTGGCAGGCTGTTGATGCCGACAGCGCCGAGCGCGCGGCCGGCCTCACGCGCCGCGCGAAGCTGCGAGCGGCCTATTCGCTGCGATCGTACAGAATTCGATTCGGGCGTCGAGCGCGCCCGACGGAAAGTGAGAACTCATGATCGACACGCCTGCAACGGGCGAGCACCCGCTCGTGTCGGGGCTGCCGACGCCTCCCGTGATCGAGGCGACCGCGCGCACCGACGTCGGGCTGCGCCGGCAGGTCAACGAGGATGCGATGCTCGCCGAGCACCCCGTCTACATCGTCGCCGACGGCATGGGCGGCCACGACGCGGGCGATCTCGCGAGCCGCGCTGCGGTCGCGGCGTTCCAGGGTCTGCCCGGCATCGCCGGGAACCTGGGTGTCGCCGACGTCGACGCCGCGATCGACGCCGCGCGGGCCGCCGTCGCGGCGGTCGCGGTCGGCACCGAGCGCGGTGCGGGGTGCACGCTCACGGGCGCCGTGATGATCGAGCACGAGGGCGCACCGCACTGGTACGTCGTGAACATCGGCGACTCCCGCGTGTACCAGTTCAGCAGCGCGGGCCTCACGCAGATCACCGACGACCATTCGCTGCACGCCGAACTGGCCGCGGCCGGTCGGGCCGAGGCCGCGGAGACGCCGCGCAATGTGATCACGCGGGCGCTCGGCTCGGACGATACGCGCCACGACGGCTGGCTGCTGCCGGTCGTCACCGGATCGCGCATGCTCATGTGCTCGGACGGGCTCACGACCGAGCTCGACGACGAGGAGATCCGGGCCGTGCTCGCGGTCGGCGGCCGGTCGGAGGCTGTGGCCGACGAACTCGTGCGCCGCGCGTTGGAGGCCGGCGGGCGCGACAACGTCACCGCGATCGTGGTCGACACGATCTCATCGGGCAGCGCCGGCACCGGGCCGATCGAGCTCGTCGGCGACGACGAGGCGGACACGTTGGAGACCATCGAGGTGACGAGGCCGGTGCGGTCGTGAACGACGCGGACGGGGCCATCGACGGGCCGGCGGACGCCGGGCCGGCGGACACCGGGCCGGCGGACGCCGAGGCGACGCGGGTCGTCCCGTCGCGTGTGCGCCGCGAGGCGACCGATACCGAGGCGACGCGGGTCGTCCCCGCGCGGGTGCGCCGCGATACGACCGGCGCGGAGGCGGCCGAGACCCATGCCGGGGCGACCGGGACCGACGCCGAAGGGACCGGGACCGACGCCGAGGCGACCCGCATCGTGCCCACGCGGGTGCGCGGGGCCGACCCAGGTTCGGACGGCCCGACGTCCGCACCCGGCCAGTCCGCACTCGGCGAGTCCGCACCCGGCAGCTCGTCGGGCGCGCAGACGCGATCTCGCTCGACGGAGCGGTCTCGGTCGCGGTCGGCGTCAGCATCGCGCCGCGGCATCCTCGAGCGCGCGGTCGGCACCACGGGCCCCGGCCCGGGCCCGGTGCCCGAGCCCGAGATCGCGCTGCCGGCGGGCCTCGGGTCGCCGACGGTGCCCCGCGCGTACGGCGCCCGGCAGATCCCTGTCGGCGGTGCCGAGCATCCGGATGCCGTGCAGCAGCGGCTGGGCGCGGCCCCCGAACCGGGCGGGGCCGGGCCCGGGTCTGCGCGCGAAGGGCTGCCATCGGTGCTGAAGCGTTCGGCCCGCGATCGTGCGGTCACGCTCGTGGCCTACGGCGCCGTCATCGCGATCTCGGCGGCGGGCCTGTGGGCGATCTCGCGGGTCGTCTGGGGCTGACCGTGGGCCCGCCGATGATGCGAACGCGTGCGGGATCGCGCGTTTTCATGGCAGAGTTATATGGCTGGACTGATGAATCGTGCGCGAATCGCGTACATCGAGCAGGGGATGCAGAACGACATGAGCAGTAGTGCGGGCTTTGACCCCATCATGATCCTGGTGCTGTACGGAATCTGGGCGGTCATCGCGATCGCGTTCTACGTCTGGTACCTGTGGTCGCTGTCGCGCCTCTTCCCGCGCATCGATCTGCCGTCGTCGCACGGCTGGATTCCGGTCTGGAACCAGTGGCAGCTCGTCGCCCGCGCCGGCCTGCCCGGCTGGCTGGTGCTCTTCGCGCTCGTGCCCGGCCTCGGCATCGTCGCCTTCGTCGTCCTGATCATCGCGATGAACCGCATCAACAACGAGTACGGCAAGGGCGCGGGCTTCACGGTGCTGGGCGCCCTGCTCGGACCCGTCTGGGCGATGCTGCTCGCGAACCACATCGATCAGACCGGCCACGGCGTCGTGCGCCGCAGCACCGCGAACCCGCAGGCCTACGCGCCTCCCGGGTACGCGCAGAACCAGCAGTACCCGCAGGGGCAGCAGTACGCGCAGCAGCAGCCGTACGTGCAGGCCCCGGCGGGCGGCTACCAGCAGCCCGCCGCCTCGCAGGCCCCTCAGCAGGCGGCTCCTCAGCAGATGCAGTCGAACACCGAAGCGCTCTTCGGAGCCCCCGCGCCCCGGCACGACCTGCCGCCCGTGCCGCCGCAGGCCCCGCCCGCGCAGCCCGCCGCCGATTCGGGCGCGGTGCGCATCACGCCGGCGGCTCCGTGGGAGACCCCGGCGCAGCCTGCTCCGAGTATGTTCCAGGCGCAGCAGCAGGCCGAGCAGGCCGCTCAGCAGCAGGCCCAGCAGGCTCAGCAGGGATCGTCGTGGGGCTTCAGCAACACCACGGAAGACGCGTTCGAGCGCCTCGCCGCCCAGGGCGCCGGGCCGCGTGCGGAGACCCCGCTCGGCTACGTCGAGCCGCCGCGCCCGTTCTCGTGGCCCGAGCAGCAGGCGCCGGTCGAGCAGGCACCGAGTGAGCAGGCACCTGTCGCGCAGGCGCCGGTCGAGCAGGCTTCCGCCGTGCAGGCGCCTGTCGAGTCGGCTCCCGCCGAGCAGGTTCCCGCCGAGCCGGCACCGGCCCCCGAGGCCGCGGTCGCCGACCACGCCGTCCCCGGGCAGTTCGTGCACGAGGAGCCGGAGTCGGAGCACACCGAGACCGTGTCGAGCACCGCCCCGGCAGCCCCCGCAGAAGTCGAGGCTGCCGCCGTGCAGGCGCCGGCCGCGAGCGCGCCCGAAGACGATGACGACGACCGCACGGTCGTGGTGCCGCGCCGCAAGCGCTGGGGCCTCGAATTGCCGAGCGGTGACATCGAAGAGCTCTTCGGCGACGACGTCGTGATCGGTCGCCGCCCCGAGAGCGACGAGGGCGTCACGCTGCTGAAGATCGCCGACCCGACCCGCACGCTGTCGAAGTCGCACGTGCGCATGCGGCGTACCGGCGACGACTGGACGATTGAGGACCTGCAGTCGACGAACGGCGTCTCGGTCGACACCGGCGCGGGCGCCGAGGTGATCGAGGCCGGTCGCGAGGTTCCGGCCACCGATCACATGGTCATCGGCACGCTCGAGGTCACGCTGCGCGAGGTCAAGTAGCTCAGCGGTCGGAAGGATTCGTGGTGTGGAGCCGAATGCACCACCACTGGGGCTCCAGTAGTGCAGACGGCTCCACGCGATTCCCTCCGGCCCCGCTGTGAGCGCGGTCAGTCGCTCGGCCTACGCTGAAGGCATGAACGCCGAACCGGCCCCGCTGCCGCGCCTCACGAGCGAGTTCGCGCACGAGCTGCCCGAGCTGTCGCTCCCGTGGAGCGCGGCCGAGTTCCCCGATCCGAAACTGCTCGTACTGAACGAGCCGCTCGCCCGCGAGCTCGGGCTCGACCCCGTGCTGCTTCGCTGCGAAGCGGGCACGGCGTCGCTGCTCGGCGCGCGCCTCGCCCCGGGCAGCGAGCCGGTCGCCCAGGCCTACGCGGGGCACCAGTTCGGTTCGTACGCGCCGCGCCTCGGCGACGGGCGCGCGCTGCTGCTCGGCGAGATCGTCGACGCCGGGAACCGCCGTCGCGACCTGCATCTCAAGGGATCGGGCCGCACGCCGTTCTCGCGCGGCGCCGACGGCTTCGCCGCGGTCGGTCCGATGCTGCGCGAGTACCTGATGGGCGAGGCGATGCATGCGCTCGGCATCCCGACGACGCGCGCGCTCGCGGTGCTCGGCACGGGCGCCCGCGTCATGCGCGACGAATCGCTCGACCCGCTCCCGGGCGCCGTGCTCGTGCGCACGGCGTCGAGCCACCTGCGCGTCGGCAGCTTCCAGTACGCGCGATCCCTCGAGAAGGGCGACGTGCTGCCGCGCCTCATCGACTTCGCCATCGACCGCCACTGCCCCGAAGCAGCCGGCGCCCCGCAGCCCGCACTGCGCCTGCTGCGGCACGTCGTCGAGGCGCAGGCCCGGCTCGTGGCGCAGTGGATGCTCGTCGGCTTCGTGCACGGCGTCATGAACACCGACAACATGACGATCTCGGGCGAGACCATCGACTACGGCCCCTGCGCCTTTATCGACGCCTACGACCCGGCCGCGGCCTTCAGTTCGATCGACTGGCGGGGCCGCTACGCCTACGGCAAGCAGCCCGCGATCGCGCTCTGGAACCTGACTCGGTTCGCCGAGACGCTGCTCGTGGAACTCGCGGATGACGGCGATACGGCCATCGAACTGGCGGTCGGCGAGCTCGACCGCTTCGACGCGCTCTACGCCGCCGCCTGGGGCCTCGGCATGGCCGCGAAGCTGGGCGTCGCGCACGCGGGCCCCGCGGTGTCGGCCGAGCTGCACGAGATCGCCGCGGGCCTGCTCGCCGAGCTGCAGCAGCATCACATCGATTACACGAACGCCTTCCGGGCGCTCGCCGGTGCCGCGCGGGGCGATGATGGGGCCCTCCTCGCGCTGTACCCGGGCGAAGCCGCGCCGGGCGAGTGGTACGGCCGGTGGCGCGCGCTCCGGCCCGATGGCGATGCGATGGACGCGGTGAATCCGCTCTACATCCCGCGAGGCCGCGTGGTCGACGACGCCCTCGGCGCCGCGACCGAGGGCGGCCTCGGGCCGTTCGAACAGCTGCTCGACGCGATGATGCGGCCGTACGAGGCGCGGCCCGGGTACGAGCGCTTCGCCGAACCCGCGCCCGCGGGCGCCCCGCGCTTCGTCACTTATTGCGGCACATAGTCTCTCGCAGAACAACTGTTTCGGTTGCGTACTTGACATATCACTACTGAAAACGCTGTGATATTGTATTTTTATCGCTGTTTCGGTTGAGTGAGTGTCGGGTTGAAGATGACTCGGCCGTCGTTGCAGCGTGTGAGTTGGAGTGATACCCGTGACCTCCCCAGGCCACACCTCGGGCGCCGATGCGCCCACCACCGCCCCCATCCACCTGCCGACGCGCGCGGTGCACGAGCCTCGCCCGGGCGCCCCATCGACGCGAAGCCGCCGCGGCCGGATTCGCGTCTTCCGCGGTCGCCCCGTGCTGCGGCGCGTCGTCTTCGTCGCCGGCTACGAGGGGCTCAGCGTGCTCTTCACCGTCGTGGTGCTCAGCGGGCTGCTCGGCCACGGTGGTGGCGACTCGACGGTCACCGCGATCCTGCTGTCGACCGTCGCGACCGGATGGAACTACATCTGGAACACCGTGTTCGAAGCGCTCGAGCGCCGTCGCGGCGTGACGGGCCGCAGCGCCCTCGCCCGCGCCGTGCACGCGGTCGGCTACGAGGGCGGCGTGCTCGTTTTCACGATTCCGCTCGTCGCCCTCATGCTGCACGTCGACCTGATCGCGGCGGCCCTCATCGAGACCAG
Source organism: Leucobacter sp. GX0328 (assembly GCF_053567315.1). Taxonomy (NCBI): domain Bacteria; kingdom Bacillati; phylum Actinomycetota; class Actinomycetes; order Micrococcales; family Microbacteriaceae; genus Leucobacter; species Leucobacter sp. GX0328. The sequence continues at coordinate 704,253 of NZ_JBSGPC010000001.1, read as the reverse complement.
CCTCCTCGTGTTCTTCCTCGTGTTCACCGTCGCCTACACCTGGGTGTTCGACCGCGTCTTCGGGCTGCCCGACTCCGTGAGCTGAGCCCGAGCCACGGGGCGCCGCGTCGCCGCAGCGCTGGCCGCGGTGAGGCTGCGCGCTCAGCGAAACCGCTGGTGCCCGCGAGCGCCGTGCGTAGGGTGGAGATATGGCACGCATCATTCTCTTCGGCGGACACGGCAGGATCGCACTGCTCCTCGAGCCCCTGCTCACGGAGCGCGGCGACGAGGTCACGGCGGTGATCCGCAACCCCGAGCACGCGGAGGAGGTGCGGCGCACCGGCGCCGTCCCGCTCGTCGCGGATGTCGAGCATCTCGACACGTCGGCGATCGCCGAGCTCATCTCGGGGCACGACGCGGTCGTCTGGTCGGCGGGCGCCGGCGGCGGCGACCCCGCGCGCACCCGCGCCGTCGACCATGCGGCCGCCGTGCGGAGTATGGACGCCGCCGAGCAGGCCGGGGTGCGACGCTACATCATGGTGTCGTACTTCGGCTCCTCGCCCGACCACGGCGTCGCCCCCGACCACGCGTTCTTCGCCTACGCCGCGGCGAAGGCCGCAGCCGACGAGTACCTGCGCGCGGGCGCGCTCGACTGGACCGTGCTCGGGCCGAGCACGCTGACCTTCGAAGCACCGACGGGCCGCATCGACACGGCGGCCGCGGAGCCGGGCAGCGTGTCGCGCGCGAACGTCGCCGAGACGATCGCGGCGACCCTCGCCGACGACGGCACGGTGCGCCGCACGATCCGCTTCAACGACGGCGAGACGCCGATCGCCGAGGCGCTGCGCCGGTAGCGGTCGCGCGAGCACCCCTGCGGGGGCCGCCGGCAGCGCGGGCTCCCGGGCAGCGGAACTTCTCAGGCGGTCTGGCCGGAGTGCGGACCCTCGGCGATCTCCTCGACGAGCTTCGCGTTGAACGCGGGCAGATCCTCTGGCGTGCGGCTGGTGACCAGGCCCTGGTCGACCACGACCTCCCGGTCGACCCACGTCGCCCCGGCATTGCGCAGGTCAGTGCTGAGGCTCGGGTACGAGGTCACGGTGCGGCCGTGCAGCACATCGGCGTCCGCGAGGATCCAGCCGCCGTGGCAGATCGCGCCGACCGGTTTGTGCTGATCGAAGAACTCCCGCACGAGCGCGACCGCGGCCTGATCCATGCGCAGCTTGTCGCCGTTCGCGACGCCGCCGGGCAGCACCAGGGCGTCGTAGTCGGCGGCCCGAGCGTCAGCGCTCGAGCACGACACGGGTACCTCGTGCCCGAGCTTGCCTCTGATCGTGCCGGACTGGGGCGAGACGATATCGATGTCCGCGCCGTGCTCGCGCAGCGCGGTCAGCGGCTCGGTCAGTTCCGAATCCTCGAAGCCGTGGGTGGCGAGCAGTGCGACGCGTTTTCCGGTGAGATGGGTCATGGCGCTCCTCCTGAGACGGGTGGCGATGGGGTGTGCGCCTCCCAGCCAAGCCTCCGGATCCCGCGCGCAACAGCCCGTTGCGCTCCGCCGCACGCCGCGTTACTCTCAGCGACCGCGCGGCCCGCGCCGCGCCGGCCTACAGCAGTGCGACGAGCCGGCGCAGCAGCTCCGCGAGGCGCGGCTCGGCCTCGCGCCCCGCCTCGATCACTTCGGCGTGGCTCAGCGGCGTCTCCTGGATTCCGGCCGCGAGGTTCGTGATGAGCGACAGCCCGATGATCTCCATGCCGGCTTCGCGCGCGGCGATCGCCTCGAGCGCCGTCGACATGCCGACGATGTCGCCGCCGATGATGCCTGCGTACCGCACCTCGGCCGGCGTCTCGTAGTGCGGCCCGGGGAACTGCACGTAGACGCCCTCGGCGAGCGCGGGCTCGATCTCGCGCGCGGCGCCGCGCAGTCGGGCCGAGTAGAGATCGGTGAGGTCGACGAAGGTGGCGCCCTCGAGGGGAGATGCCGCCGTCAGATTGATGTGGTCGGCGATGAGCACGGGCTGCCCCGGGCGGTAGGCCGGGTTCACTCCGCCGGCGCCGTTCGTGAGCACCATGGTGCGGGCGCCCGCGGCTGCTGCCGTGCGCACGCCGTGCACGACGGCGCGCACCCCGCGGCCCTCGTAGAAGTGGGTGCGGGCGCCGATGACGAGCGCGTGGCGCCCGTCGGGCAGCGCGATCGAGCGCAGCGTGCCCGAGTGTCCGGGCACCCCCGACGCGTGGAACCCGGGCACTTCGGCGGCGGGCACGACCGAGACGGTCTCGCCGATCGCATCGGCGGCCTTGCCCCAGCCGCTGCCGAGGGTCAGGGCGATGTCGTGCCGTTCGACGCCGCTGCGCTCCGCGAGCACGCGGGCCGCTGCGGCGGCGAGGGACTGCGGATCCTGCTCAGAAGCTGTCATGCGTCCCAGCATACGGCGGGCGATGCCGCGGGCGACAGCACCCGCTGCACCGCCGGCCGGACCGGTTATCCCTCGGGCCGCGTTTCGGGCCGCGTCTCGGGCGAGGCCTCCGGCTGAACCGCCGGCGGCCTCTCGGCCTTGAGGATGCGGTAGCCGCGACGCGGGTCGTAGCCGTGGATCTCGCGGGTATCGAGCACCGCCATGAAGTCGAGCACCTCGGCGGTGACGACCTGCCCCGGCACCAGTACGGGGAAGCCCGGCGGGTACGGCGTGACGAAGCCGCCCGAGACGGGGGCGTCGCCGGCCGCGACCCGCTCGCGCAGCTCGTCGAGCTTCACGTGCTCGACCGAACCGCGCCGCTGCCCGCGGAAGAAGGCGGGGCGGATGTCGCCGTCCGGCAGCCCGGCACCCGACGCGTACTCGGGTGCGAAGCGGCTGAAGTCGGGCATCGGCGGCATCTCCTGCGCGCCGTCGTCCACGAGCTCCGGGTCGAGTTGCGCCTGCTCCTCCTCGAAGCGCTCCGCGAGCTTCACCAGCACCTCGATGAGATAGGCGATCGCGCTGCGCGTCGTCCCGATATTGGTCATGAACAGTACGGTGTTGCGGCTCGTCTTGTTCACCTGGATGCCGTAGCGGTTCATCAGATGCTCGTGCTTGAACGTGTCGCCGTCGACGCCCGTGCGGGTGATCTCGACGGTGACCCGGCTCGGATCGATGACGAACTCATCGGCGGCCCACGCCTTCCACATGGCGCCGAATCCGTCGCGCAGCGGCATCGCGCGCGATTCGCCCCGGTGCTCGGCAGGGATCAGCTCCGACGCCGACAGTACGCGGAACGTGCGGCGCAGCAGCGGGTGCCGGGCGATCGCCTGCGACAGGCTCGTCGCGAGGTCGAGCTGCTGCTGCACGAGGTCGAAGCCCTCGAGCTCGACCTGGCGCCGCCCGAGGTCGAGCGAGGCGAGGATCTGGTAGTTCGGCGACGTCGACGTGTGGGTCATGAACGCCTCGTGGAACGCCTCCTCGGCATCGCGCACCCAGTCCTGGTCGTAGACGTGCACCATCGATCCCTGGCGCAGCGCCGTCAGCGTCTTGTGCGTCGAGTGCGTCGCGTAGACCCTGATGCGGGCCTCGGGGCTCGGGATCAGCCGTTCCGAGAGCCACACCTCGTCGCTCGCGGGCGTCCCGTCCTCGCCGTAGAGGCGCTGCTGCTGCTCGCGGTACGCCGCGGCGTGCGCGGCGGTCTTCAGACGCGCCTCGAGGTGCTTCGCAGACGCCATCGCCGTACGGCGGCGGGTGATCGGGTGGAAGGCGGCGAACGCGAACCAGGCCTCGTCCCACAGGAAGACGAGATCGGGTTTGATCGCGAGGCACTCGGCCATGACCCGTTCGGGGTCGTAGACGATGCCGTCGAAGGTGCAGTTGGTGAGCGTGACGAGGCGCACCTCGTCGAGCCGGCCCGCCGCGCGGTAGTCGAGCAGCATCTGCTTGATGCGGTGCAGCGGCACCGCGCCGTAGAAGGCGTAGTCGTCGAGCGGGTAGGCCTCGAGGTACGCCGGGCGCCCGCCCGTCAGCATCATCGCGTGATGGTGCGACTTGTGGCAGTTGCGGTCGACGAGCACGACGTCGCCCGGCGCGACGAGCGCCTGATGCACGATCTTGTTCGCGGTCGAGGTGCCGTTCGTGACGAAGAACGACTGCTTCGCCCCGAAGGCGCGCGCCGCGAGATCCTGCGCCTTCTTGATGGCGCCGGTGGGGGCGAGCAGCGAGTCGAGGCCGCCCGAGGTGGCGCTCGTCTCGGCGAGCAGCAGGTTGAGGCCGTAGAAGTCGGCGAGATCCTTGATCCACTTGGAGTTCACGACCGAGCCGCCGCGGGCGACCGGCAGCGCGTGGAAGACGCCGACCGGGCGGCGGGCGTGGTCCTGGATCGCCGAGAAGAAGGGGGTGTCGTAGAGGTGCGAAACGCGGCGCAGCAGCGTCAGGTGCAGTTCGAGCTGATCCTCGCGACGGAAGACGCGACGGAAGCGGCGAGTGAGGGCGCCCGCGAGCCCCTCGATGTGGGCGCCGGCGACGAGGTAGAGGTCGAGCTCGGGCCGCAGGGTCGCGAGGGCGTCGGCGAGGCCGAGCACCCGCTGCACGGCGGCGAGGGAGCTGTGCGACGAGGTCGGGTGCGAGTGCGCGGATCGCTGCGCCAGCCCGATCGATTCGCGCAGGTCGCGGCTCAGCGACTGCGACGTGCGATCGCTGAACCCCGGCCGCACGATGCAGGCGAGGATCTTCGGGTTCGTGAGCACCGCCGCGATCGCGTCCTCCGCCGAAGGCACGACGACGAAGTCGTAGACGAAGGCGTCGGCCTGGCCGCGCAGGCGCAGCCCCTCGGCGTGCAGCGCGTCGCGGTCGGCCTCGGTCGTCTCATCGACGACGAGCACCTCGAAGCGCGGCCGCGTGTCGACATCGGCGATCGCCTCGGCGCGCTCGGCCTCGTCGAGCACCTCCTCGCGCGACTCCTCGGCGATCGCTTCGCCCCGGATGCGGTTCACGACGCGGCCGATGCGCTCGAGCGCGATCTGGTAGTCGCCGTCTTCCAGCAGCTCGCGGATGCCGCGCACGTAGCGCTGACCGAAGCCGGCCCAGTACATCTCGATCGTCTCGAGCGCGCGCAGCGAGCGGTACGCCTCGCCGTCGTGCGCGAGCACGCTGTCGGAGTCGCCGCCGAGCGCGATGCGCTTCACCGCGAAGCGCAGGTACTCCCACGCGTCGCTGCGCAGGCGCCAGGTGCTCGTCGGCATGCCGGGGTCGCGCTCGAGCGCGCCGCCGACCGCGGCGGCCTTCGGCGCGGGCTGCGGCGCGAGCGGCGGCACATGGCCGGTGAAGAGGGAGTGCTCGGAATCGATACTCGTCATTGAACGCTGTCCTTCGTCGTCGCCGGTCTGTCCGGGCGCGGGGCCTGTGGCTCCGATCATATGACCTGGGAAATACCTCCTATTGCATCTGTTACGCCGTGCGGAACCCCGGCGGGTGGCGACCCCCACGTCTGATGATTTGCCGAAAGGTCAGCCGATGTTGGTAAGGATGCCCTAATATGGTGACGTGATGCCTTTCGAGTTCGAACACGCCGCCCCCATGGGCGACCTCGTGCTCGCCGTGGGCTCCGTGCGCGACCTCCCCGAGATCCGCGCCTGGCTCGCAGGCCTCCCCGCCGACGCGTACGGCCAGGTGCTCATCGAGAGCTGCAGCGGCCTCGCCGACGCCCTCGAACCGCTCGCGGCCCCCGCCGGCGTCGCCGTGAACAGCGTTCCGTTCGGTCTCGAACCGGGGGAGGGGCTCGCACGCGCGGTCACCGCCTGGCTCGACGAGTGGGTGTGGGCCGAAGCCGACATCGACCGCTCCGTGCAGATGCTCGCCTGCGACGACCCGTCGCCCGCGATGCGCGAGTGCTGGAGCCGCGTCGACCGCAAGATCGCGCGCAGGCGCTTCGCGATCGGAGCGACCGCGACGCCGGTCGACGCCACCGCCTGAACCGCGCGGCCGCGCAGGTCTGTGACGGCCGGCTCCCGAGTCGCGCAATCGGTCGAACGGCCCTGCCATCGTCACTAGACTGTGAGGCATGGCGAAAGCGTATGAGCGTAAGCATCGGATCGTCGTTCTCGGCGGTGGCCCGGGCGGGTACGAAGCGGCGCTCGCCGCGACCCAGCTCGGAGTGGACGTGACCCTCGTCGAACGCACCGGCGTCGGCGGTTCGGCGGTGCTCACCGACGTCGTGCCGTCGAAGAGCCTCATCGCGACGGCGGGCGGCGCGCAGGCCGTGCGCGACTCGGGCAAGCTCGGCGTGCAGGCGTTCGTGCCCGGCGGCGACGGCAAGCCGGTGCGCCCCCAGGTCGCCGTCAACCTTGCCGCGGTGAACAAGCGGCTGCTCGCCATGGCGGGCGCGCAGTCCGACGATATGCACCGCACGCTCGAGGGCGCCGGAGTGCGCCTGGTGCAGGGCGACGGTCGTCTCGACGGCCCGAACGCCGTGCTCGTATCGACCGCTCCCGGCATCGAGGGCACCGACTTCGACCGTATCGAGGCCGATACGATTGTCGTCGCCGTGGGTGCGAGCCCGCGCGAGCTCGACTCGGCGAAGCCCGACGGCGAACGCATCCTCACCTGGAAGCAGCTCTACGAACTGCCCGCGATCCCCGAGCACCTCATCGTCGTCGGCTCGGGCGTGACCGGCGCCGAGTTCGCGAACGCCTACCGCACCCTCGGCGCCGAGGTCACTCTCGTGTCGAGCCGCGAGCAGGTGCTCCCGGGAGAAGACCCGGATGCGGCGGCCGTCATCGAACGCGAGTTCACTCGCCTCGGCATGAACGTGATGTCGAAGTCGCGCGCCGACTCGGTCGTGCGCCAGGGCGACGGCGTGCTCGTCACGCTCGCCGACGGGCGCACCGTCGAGGGTTCGCACTGCCTCATGGCCGTCGGCTCCGTGCCGAACACCGACGGCCTCGGCCTCGAAGAGGCCGGCGTCGAGCTCACCGACAGCGGCCATATCCGCGTCAACAAGGTCGCGGCGACCTCGGTGCCCAACATCTACGCCGCGGGCGACTGCACCGACTTCTTCCCGCTCGCGTCGGTCGCGTCGATGCAGGGGCGTACCGCCATCATGCACGCGCTCGGCGACGTCGTGCGCCCCATCGACCTGCGCAACGTGGCGGCGAACGTCTTCACCTACCCCGAGATCGCGACCGTCGGCTGGAACGAGCGCACCCTCGCCGAGGCCTCCGACCTCGCCCAGCACGTCACCCACACGATCCCGCTGAGCATCAACCCGCGCGCCAAGATGATCGGTCTCACCGAGGGCTTCGTGAAGCTCTTCGCCTGGAAGGCTTCGGGCACCGTCATCGGCGGCGTCATCGTCTCGCACCGCGCCAGCGAGCTCATCTTCTCGCTCGCGCTCGCCGTCGAGCACCGTCTCACGGTCGACCAGGTCGCCTCGGCGTTCGCGGTCTACCCGTCGATGACCGGGTCGATCACCGATGCCGCGCGGGCGATGCATCGGGTATAGCGGGCGCATAGGAATGTTCCACGTGCAACTTCTCGCGGGGCGCCTGCTGCCGGCCCGCGCGCTCGCGGCGTTCGGCGCGATCGTCGCCCTGTGCGCGATGCTCGCGCTCGCCGGCTGCGCCGCGGGCAAGCCCGAGGTCGTGCCCTCCGACGACGAGGTGAAGGCCGCCGTCACGGTGCGCGTGATCGACAACGAGTTCGTGCCCGCCGAGGTGACCATCGCGCCCGGTCAGGCCGTGCGCTGGGTCTTCGAGGGCACCATGGAGCACGACGTCGTCGCCGAGGACGGCAGCTTCGTGAGCGGGCTGACGACGGAGGGCAGCTACACGCACGTCTTCGGCGAGGTCGGCGAGAACCCGTACGATTGCTCGATCCACCCCGAGATGACGGGAACGGTCACGGTCGCCGAATAGCAGGCCGGGCCTTCCGGGTTACCGGGCCTTCCGGGCTTGCACCCGCTCCCGACGCCCAGCACTCGGGCCGCGATTGCCCGAATAAGTGCGCAATCCTCGCGGAATTCTGCACTTTTCCGGGCAATCGCGGCCCGAGCCGCCGAGACGCCGAGCTGCCGGGCCTATTCGCGAGTGAAGACCGCCAGCGACTCGAAGTGGTGCGTGTGCGGGAAGAGGTCGAATGCGCGCAGCGTCTGCAGCTCGTAGCCCGACTCGCGCAGCGACTTCGTGTCGCGGGCGAGCGCGACGGGGTCGCAGGCGACGTATACGACGTTCGTCGGCGAGAGCTCGGCGAGCTGCGCCATCACGTCGCCGCCGGCGCCCGAGCGGGGCGGGTCGAGCACGATGGTGCCGCGGCGCAGGCGATCCCTGACCGGGGCCGCGGCCTGCAGCAGATCGGCGAGATGCCGGTCGACCTTCGCGGTCAGCGCGAGCGCCCCCACGAGCTCCGAGAGGTTCTCGGCGGCGTCATCGGTCGCGCCCTCGTCGGACTCGACGGTCGTCACCTTCAGGCCCGGGCCCGCGGCCTCCGCCATCGCCGCCGCGAGCAGGCCCGCGCCGCCATAGAGGTCGAGATTGCCGGCCGCAGGGTCGAAGAGCCCGTCGTCGATCAGCTCGCCGATCGCGTCGCGCACCGCGTCGAACAGCACGGTCGGCGCACCGCGGTGCACCTGCCAGAAGCCGCCGGCGCGCGCGATGAAGCCGCGATCCTCGACGAGCTCCTGCACCGTGTCGCGGGCGCCGGCGCGATCCTTCGCGCCGATCATGCCGAGCAGCATGCGGGGGTCGTCGCCCGCCGGGTCGACGAGGTCGACGGTCGCGACGTCGAGCATGGGCTCGCCGAGCGGGGCGATACGGTTGATGTTCTCGGTGGCGAGCGGCAGGGATTCGACCGGGATGACCCGCCGGCTGCGCGCCCCGTACGGGCCGACGAGGCCGGTGGCCGGGTCGACGTGCAGGCGCACGCGGGTACGGTAGCCGAGGCCGTTCGCCTCGTCGTCGCCGCGCACGGGCTCGACCATTTCGGCGAGGGCGTCGGCGAGCTCTTCGCCCTCCTCCGCCGCGAACTCGATGCCGCCGAAGCGCTGCATCGAGTCGGTGAGCACGCCGGCCTTGAGCGCGCGCTGACGGGCGAGGGCGATGTGCCCGAACTCGGCGCCGCCCGGGCGCTCTTCGGGGTCGCGCTCGACCGAGGCCTCGGCCCAGACGTGGTCGCGGCGATCGGCAGAGGCGTCGAGCACCTCGGTGACCGTCGCGCGGGCGAACGACTTCTTCTTCGCATCGGTCACCCGGGCGCGCACGCGCTCGCCCGGAATGGCATCGGCGACGAAGACGACTCGGCCGTCGTGGCGGGCGACGCTCACTCCGCCGTGGGCCATGCCGGTGACGTCGAGTTCGATCTCCGAGCCGATCTCGAGAGGGGCGGTGCTGCGCTGTGCTGACATGGGTTCTATTCTCGCATCGCTAGGGTGTGATCATGACGAATCCGAGAGGGCGGGGCCGGCCGAAGGGCCGCTCCGACGCGCGGAGGCGCATTCTGGCTTCGGCCGCCGAGGAGTTCGGCGAGCACGGCTACGAGGGGGCGACGATCCGTTCGATCGCGGCCCGCGCCGGCGTCGATTCGGCGCTCGTGCACCACTACTTCGGCACGAAGGCCGACCTGTTCGCCGAGGCGGCCGAGGTGCCGCTGCGCCCCGACATCGCGGTGCCGCAGATTCTCGCGGGCCCGCGCGACGGGGCGGGGGAGCGCATCGTGCGCTACGTGCTCGAATCGTTCGAGGACGACGCGGTGAGAAAGCGCGGCGTCATGCTGCTGCGCACCGCCGTCGGCGGCAAGCTGGGCGCTCCGCTCATCACCGGGTTCCTGGCGCGCGAGCTGCTGCCGCGGGTCGCGCGGCATCTCGAAGGTCCCGACGCGCAGCTGCGGGCCGAGCTCGTCGCCTCGCAGATCGCGGGGCTGCTCATGACGCGCTACGTACTGCGGCTGCAGCCGATCGCCGATGCCCCGATCGATGAGCTCGTGGCTCGGGTCGGCCCGACGGTGCAGCGGTACCTCTTCGACTGAGCGATCACTGCACGGGCCGGCGCCGCAGTCTTGACACCCGGGGCATCGCGATTTAAATTCATTCCATGATGAATAAATCGGCGGTCGAGCTCGCGGGCGTCGCCGTGCGCCGCGGGCGCCGCGCCGTGTTCGAGGGCCTCGACCTGACGGTTCGCGCGGGCGAAGTCACCGGCGTGCTCGGGCCCTCGGGCTGCGGCAAGTCGACGCTGCTGCGCACGATCGTCGGCGCGCAGGCCGGGGTCGACGGCGACGTGCGCGTGCTCGGCCTTGCCGCGGGCGCGAAGCCGCTGCGCTCGCGGGTCGCCTACGCGACGCAGGCGGCGTCGGTGTACGACGATCTCACGGTGATGCAGAACCTGCGCTTCTTCGCGCGGGCGCTCGGGGCTCCCCGGGGCGACGCCGAGCGCGTGCTCGAGCTCGTCGGCCTGCGCGCCGAGGCGAAGCAGCGGGTCGAGAGCCTGAGCGGAGGGCAGCGCAACCGGGTGTCGCTCGCCGCCGCCCTGCTCGGGGCCCCCGAGGTGATCGTGCTCGACGAGCCGACAGTCGGCCTCGACCCCGTGCTGCGGGCCGAGCTGTGGAGCCTCTTCGAGCGCCTCGCCGCCGCCGGCACCGCCCTGATCGTGAGCAGCCACGTCATGGACGAGGCGCTCCGGTGCGATCGACTGCTGCTGCTGCGAGACGGCGCGATCATCGCCGACACGACCCCCGACGAGCTGCTCGCCGCGACCGGGGCGGGCGATCCCGAATCCGCGTTCCTCGCGGTCATCGACGCCGAGGGCCTCCCGGCAGGGCAGGTCCAGGGATCGTCGCCCGCGGCGTCCCCGGAAGCGCAGGCGCCCGGTGCCCCGGATGCGCCGCGCCGCGGCCGCCACGGCGGAGGCGCATCATGAACCCGGGGCGCATCCTCGCCGTCGCGGGGCGCGTGCTGCGCCAGCTGCAGCACGACCCGCGCTCGATCGCGCTGCTGCTCGTGGTGCCCGCGCTGCTCGTCGGCCTCTTCGCGTGGCTCTTCGACGACCAGGCCGGCGTGTTCGATCGCATCGGCGGGCCGATCCTCGCGCTCTTCCCGTTCGTGCTGATGTTCGTCGTGACGTCGGTGACGACGCTGCGCGAGCGCCGTTCGGGCACCCTCGAACGCCTCATGACGACCCCGCTCGGCAAGGCCGACTTCATTCTCGGGTACGCCCTCGCCTTCGGGCTCATCGCCGTCGTGCAGGCGATCGTGACGGTGGGCTACGCGGTCGTCGTGTGCGGGCTGAGCATCGACGGGCCGGTCTGGCAGCTCGGTCTCGTCGCCGTCTGCGACGCCCTGCTCGGCACGGCGCTCGGTCTCCTCGCGAGCGCGTTCGCGCGCACCGAGTTCCAGGCGGTGCAGTTCATGCCCATCGTCGTGTTCCCGCAGATCCTCGTCGGCGGCCTGCTCATGCCGCGCGACGCGATGCCCGAGGCGCTGCAGCGCGTCTCGGACTGGCTGCCGCTGAGCTACGCCGTCGACGCGGTGAACGCCGTGACGGCGGGCGATGACGGGTGGGGTCTCTGGAAGCCGGTCATCGTGATCGTCGGCGTGTCGCTCGCCTCGCTCGCGGTCGCTGCCGCGACCCTGCGCCGCCGCACCCCGTAGCGATCACCGATCTCTGGTTGCACCGCCGCGAACCGTGGAGCCTGATGCACCACCGGGAACGGTCGGGCAGTGCATACGGCTCCACGACTCGCTGAGCACGGGGCAGTCGACCGCCCTAGACTCGACGCATGCGCCTGATCCTCGCCTCGACGTCGCCCGCCCGTCTCTCCGTGCTGCGGGGCGCCGGTATCGAACCGGTCTGCTTCGCCCCCGAGGTCGACGAGGAGGCCGCAGTCGCCGCCCGCGAGACCGAGCTCGGCCGCGCGCTGACTGCGCCCGAGCTCACCGAATACCTGGGGCGGTTGAAGGCCGAAGACGTGGTGCGGCGCTACGGCCCCGAGGGGTCGGGCGAGCTCGACGGGCTCGTGCTCGGCGGCGACTCCATGTTCCTGCTCGACGGCGAGATCCTCGGCAAGCCGCACCTGCCCGAAGTCGCGCTCGAGCGCTCGAAACGGCATCGCGGCCGCACCGGCGTGCTGCACTCGGGGCACTGGCTGATCGACTGCACGGGCGGCGAGGTGCGCGGCGCGGCCGGCTCCGTCGACACCGCGACGGTGACGCTCGCGAGCGATATCCCGGATGCCGAGCTCGAGGCCTACGTCGCGACGGGAGAGCCGCTCGAGCTCGCGGGCGGCTTCGCGATCGACGGGCTCGCGGGCGCCTTCATCGAGCGCATCGAGGGCGCGCCGAGCTGCGTCATCGGGCTCTCGCTGCCGGCGCTGCGCCGCCTCGTGATCGGGCTCGGGCACGACTACCCGGAGCTCTGGCAGAGCTGACCGATCGGCTCGTGGACGCCATGCAGACCCTGCGACCGCGCGCAGGATGCTCGACGGTCTACCCGCGCGCGAGCAGGGCCACGGTGAGCGTCGCGATGACCGTGCCGTCGGCGAGGTCGACGCTCAGCAGATCCTCGATCAGCGCGAGGCGCTGATAGAACACGGATCGCGAGAGCCGCGCCCGCTGCGCCGCGAGCGAACGGTTCGTCGGCTGCTCGAGGTAGGCGCGCAGCACGACGAGCAGGTCGCCGCTGTGGCCCGGGCCCGCCGCCGCGTCGTGCTCGATCAGGGGGCCGAGGGCGTCGTGCGCGAACTCCTGCACGTCGGGCATCGACGAGATGCGGCGCACGAGGTAGGCGAGCGCCTGCTGCTCGGCCTGCTGCACCGTGACCCGCCCGACCGTGGCCGAGGGGTCGAGCATCCCCGCCGCGCGCACGCGTTCGAGCGATGCGACCAGCGACCGGAGGCCGCTGCCGATCGACCCGAGTGCGAGATGCGCCCGCCACGGCGCAGGTGTCGTCGAGGGCAGCAGCATGTCGATCTCGCGTGCGAGCCGGGCTGCGAGCGGGGGAGTCGGGTGCGAGCCGAGCGCGGGCGCGACGCGAGGGTCGCCCTCGGGGAACGAGAGGAGCGCGAGGAGCGGCGGGCTGCGGTCGAAGCCGACGGTCGCGCCCGTGCCGGGGTCGCTCGAATCGGGCATGAGGATCGCCCGGCCCTCGGGAGCCACCGCCCGGCGGAGCGCGGTCTCGAGCACCGCCCGCTCGAGCGACGAATGCGCCCCGAAATCGCCGGCTCCGCGCAGCGTCGCCCCGACGAGCCGGCGCCCCTCGATCGGCAGACCCGCCGCCGTGAGCTGCACGGCCAGCTCGCTGTCGCGCCGGTAGCGGCCGCTCAGCAGGATGTCGAAGAGCTGCTTCGAGCCGAGGCGCAGCCATTGGTCGCCCTCGGTATCGGCGAGCCGGCCGAGCGCGAGCGCGAACGCCCCGAGCTCGAGCACCGTGCGCCGCCCGGCGGGGTGCGCGGGCCCGGGCAGCGACGACAGGCGGCCCCACCGCTTGCCCTGCGCCTCGACCGGCACGCTCGCCGAGCCCGCGGGCAGCGCCTCCTCGCGGGGCCCGAAACCGGGGCGCGCCCCGGCTGCCCATGGAGCCAGCACGACCTCGGGGTCGGCGTCGCGGGCCGACCACGAGACCACCCGGCCCGATGAGTCCTCGAGCACGACCGGCGCGTCGAGCGTCTTCGACAGTCGCTCGATCACGTAGTCGACCGGGCTGCGGTTGAGCCCGAGCTCGGTGAGCATCGCGTGCACCTCGGCGCGCGCCGCGAGCGCTTCGGTCTGCGCCTCGAGCACGCGCTGGTGCACGCGCTGCGTGATCTGCACGAAGCGCACCGGCCGGTGCAGCACGATGAGCGGGATCGCGTGCGCTCGGCACGCCGCGACGAGCTGTCGCGGGGCCGCCGAGAAGTACTGGCCGAGCTCGAGGATGAGGCCCGCGGGCCCCGACCCCACGAACTCCTCGGTCAGGGCATCGAGCGAGGCCGCGTCGGTGGGCCAGCCGGCACCGGTGGCGAGCAGCAGCTCGCCGCCGTCGAGCAGCGGGAAGGCGCTCATTCCCGCGACGACGTGGGCCCAGCGCACCGGGCGGTCGAGGCCGGCGCTGCCGGCGACGAGCTCCGGGTCGCCCGCGCTGAGCTCGGGGAGCGAGAGCACGTCGTCGACGCGCAGCCGGTTCTGCATCAGGGCCCTCCATCGGTCGCTCGAGCGAGCCTCGCCCGCTCCCGTACAAAGTGTATGGCAAACGGCCACAATTGCGATGGTGTGCGTCTGGCCTCGCCCGGTAGCCGCTGAAATACTGAATCCCAGACGGAGCGGTCGGCTCCGACATCTTGATCGAAAGGAACATGATGGCACGCATTCCTCACCTGATCGGTGGCGAGAAGGTGGACGCGGCGGAGCGTCTGCAGCCGGTGTACAACCCCGCGACCGGCGAGGCCCAGCACGAGCTGAGCATCGCTTCGGTCGCAACCGTCGACGAGGCCGTCGCGACCGCGAAGGCGGCGCTGCCGGCGTGGCGCGCGACCAGCCTGACGAAGCGCGCCAACGTGTTCTTCAACCTGCGCCAGCTGCTCAAGCAGCGTTCGCCCGAGCTCGCAGCGCTCATCACGAGCGAGCACGGCAAGGTGCTCTCGGACGCGGGCGGCGAGATCGCGCGCGGTCTCGAGAACGTCGAGTTCGCAGCTGGCCTCCTCCACCTCCTCAAGGGCGAGCGCGATGAGCAGGTCTCGACCGGCATCGACGTGCACTCGGTAAAGCAGCCCGTCGGCGTCGTCGCGGCCATCACCCCCTTCAACTTCCCGGCGATGGTGCCGCTGTGGATGGTCTGCAACGCCATCGCCTGCGGCAACACCGTCGTGCTGAAGCCGTCCGAGCGCGACCCCTCCGCCCCGCTCTTCATCGCCGACCTCTTCCACGAGGCCGGCCTCCCCGCCGGTGTGCTGAACGTCGTGCACGGCGACAAGGTCGCGGTCGATGCGCTGCTCGACAACCCCGATGTCAAGGCGGTCTCGTTCGTGGGCTCGACCCCGATCGCCCGCGCGATCTACACCCGTGCCTCGGCCAACGGCAAGCGGGTGCAGGCCCTCGGCGGCGCGAAGAACCACATGCTCGTCATGCCCGACGCGGATCTCACCGTCACCGCCGACGCCGCCGTCTCGGCCGCGTACGGTTCGGCCGGCGAGCGCTGCATGGCCGTCTCGGTGCTCGTCGCCGTCGGCGACATCGCCGATCGCCTGATCCCCGAGCTCAAGACCCGCATCGCGGCGCTCAAGATCGGCGACGGCACCGACCCCGCATCCGAGATGGGCCCGCTCGTCACCCGCGAGGCCAAGGAGCGCGTCGAGTCGTACGTCGCCGGCGCTGCCGCCGAGGGCGGCGAGGTGCTCGTCGACGGCCGCGAGCAGCAGTTCGAGGGCGACGGCTTCTTCACCGGGGTCAGCCTGATCGACCACGTGAAGACCGACAGCAAGGTCTACCTCGAGGAGATCTTCGGCCCGGTGCTCGCCATCGTGCGCGTCGACAGCTACGAGGAGGGCGTGAAGCTCATCAACGAGCACCAGTTCGGCAACGGCACCGCGCTCTTCACCCGCGACGGCGCGACCGCCCGCCAGTTCGAGTTCGAGGTCGAGGCCGGCATGGTCGGCATCAACGTTCCGGTCCCGGTCCCGGTCGGTTCGTTCTCGTTCGGCGGTTGGAAGGATTCGCTCTTCGGCGACACCCACATCTACGGCCCCGAGTCGATCAACTTCTACACCCGCTCCAAGGTGGTCACCACCCGCTGGCCGAACGCCGACCAGTCGCGCGTCGACCTCGGCTTCCCGAGCAACCACTAGCGATCCCCGCATACACGAAGCGCGGTGATAATGGAGTCGGGGCCGAAGAATCGGTCCCGACTCCGCCGCGCTTCCGCGACAGCTCACAGTTCTAAGGAGAAACAACCATGGCCGACTTCATCGACCTGAACGGTGCCGAGCAGAGCTTCGGCGATTCCGAGGCGCAGCGCAAGGTGCGCGCCGAGGACAAGCAGTACGTCTTCCACTCGTGGTCGGCGCAGAACAAGATCGATCCGCTGCCGATCGCCAAGGGCGAGGGCGCCCGTTTCTGGGATTACGACGGCAACGAGTTCCTCGATTTCTCGGCGCAGCTCGTCAACCTCAACCTCGGCCACCAGCACCCGGGCCTCGTCAAGGCGATCCAGGAGCAGGCGGGCCGCCTCGCGACCATCCAGCCCGCCGTCGCCAACGACGTGCGCGGCGAGCTCGCCAAGCGCATCGTCGAGCACTCCTTCGAGGGCGCCCGCTCGGTGTTCTTCACCAACGGCGGTGCCGACGCCAACGAATACGCGATCCGCATGGCGCGCCATCACACCGGCCGTCAGAAGGTGCTCGCGCGCTACCGCTCGTACCACGGCTCGACCGCGACGGCCATCACCATGACCGGCGACCCCCGCCGCTGGAACAACGGCGTGCTCGACGCGAACGTCGTGCACTTCTTCGGCCCCTACCAGTACCGCTCGGAGTTCTACTCGGAGACCCCCGAGCAGGAGACCGACCGCGCGCTCGCGCACCTCGAGCACACGATCGAGCTCGAGGGTTCGAACACCATCGCCGCGATCATCCTCGAGACCGTTACCGGCACCAACGGCGTGCTCGTGCCGACCCCCGGCTACCTCGCCGGCGTGCGCGCGCTCTGCGACAAGTACGGCATCATGATGATCTGCGACGAGGTCATGGTCGGCTTCGGCCGCATCGGCGAGTGGTTCGGCTACCAGGCCTTCGACGTCACCCCCGATCTCGTGACCTTCGCGAAGGGCGTCAATTCGGGCTACGTGCCGCTCGGCGGCGTCGTCATCTCCGAGGCGATCCACAACACCTTCGGCGACCGCGCCTTCCCGGGCGGCCTGACCTACTCGGGGCACCCGCTCGCCTGCGCCGCGGGCGTCGCGACGTTCGACATCTTCGAGGAGGAGGGCATCCTCGAGCGCGTGCGCGACCTCGGCGAGCGCGTCGTCGGCCCCCGCCTCGCGGAGCTTGCCGAGAAGCACAAGTCGATCGGCGAGGTGCGCGGTCGCGGTCTCTTCTGGGCCATGGAGCTCGTCGTCGACCGCGAGACCCGCGAGCCCCTCGTGCCGTACAACGCGGCGGGCGAGGCAGCGGCGCCGATGAACGCGGTGGTCGCCGCCTGCAAGCAGGCCGGTCTCGTGCCGTTCGTGCACTTCAACCGCCTGCAGGTCGCACCTCCGCTGGTCATCAGCGAGGAAGACCTCATCAAGGGTCTCGACATCATGGATGCGGCCCTCGACGTGGCCGACGGCTACTACACCGGCAACTGATCCGGATCCAGCCGCCGACCGGCTGCAGGCCCCGATCCCTCGAGCGATATTCGCCAGGGATCGGGGCCTGCGCCGTCTCCGCGGGCATCGCGCCGCGGGGCCGTTCGCCGGGTGCTACACCTCGGGCACCGCGTCGGGGCCCGCGCCGTGTTCGTCGAGATACGCTTCGGGGCCCTGCTCGGCGGCCTGCGGCTCCATGAAGTTGAACTCGATGATGTTGCCGTCGGGGTCTTCCATGCTGCGCTGGTACATGAAACCGTAATCCTGCGGCTCGCCGTTCTCGCTGCCGCCGGCCGCGAGCCCGGCCTCGACGGTCGCATCGACGTGGGCGCGGGAGTCGCGGGTGAGTGCGACGATCACCTGCGCGCTCGTGCGCGGGTCGACGATCTGCTTGTCGGTGAACTGCGAGAAGTGGGCATGGGTCAGGATCATGAAGTACGTGCGTTCGTCCCAGACGATGCACGCCGCGTTCTCGTCGGTGAAGAGCGGGTTGATCTCGCAGCCGAGCGCCGTGTAGAAGCCCTTGCTGCGCTCGAGGTCGGTGGTGGTCAGATTGACGAAGATCATGCCGGGCTCCTGGGGGTCGGGTCTCTCGGGTCGGCCGGGCGGCCGGATGGAACCCAGAATCGCAAGCTCCGGCCCCCGGGTCAATGCGCAATCGCCGTGAGAGAGTCGTCGTCGTACAAAATAGATAGGGATACGATGTAATCGGTGCTAGGATTCATGAACATGAGCGGAACGAATGCGGCAACCTCATCGGATATCGATGCGATCGCCCTCGCGCTCACGCGCAGCGCCGGCCGGTTCTCGAAGATCGTCGGGCGCATTCCCGGCAACGCGTACTCGCCGATCGCCTGGCGGGTGCTCGTCGAGCTCGACTCGGACGGGCCCGCCCGCATCAGCGAGCTCGCGCACCGGCAGCGCATCGCGCAGCCCTCGATGACCGGCCTCGCCCAGCGCCTCGAAGGCGAGGGGTGGGTCGAGCGCCGCCCCGACCCCGCCGACGGGCGCGCCACCCTCGTGCGCATCACCGCCGCCGGGCGCGAAGCGCTCGACGACTACCGGCGATCCGCCGCGTCGCGCGTGCGCCCCCACCTCGCCGACCTCACCGACTTCGACCGCGCCACGCTCGCCCGCGCGGCCGAACTCATGCAGCAGCTCAGCGAGCGCATCGAGCCGCACGGCTGAGCCCGCCGACCCAGAACCCTGCAGCACGACGACCCGAAGGAGCCTCCCACGTCTTCCACCGCCGCACCCCCGACCGCAGCCGCCGACCGGCCCTCGATCTTGCGCCAGCCCCTGGCCGTGTGGGCCATCGCATTCGCCTGCACCGTCTCGTTCATGGGCATCGGGCTCGTCGACCCCATCCTGCCGGCCATCAGCAAGGAGCTCGAGGCCACCCCGGGGCAGACCATGTGGCTCTTCACCAGCTACCTGTTCATCACCGGCATCGCCATGTTCTTCACGAGCTGGGTCTCAGGTCGCATCGGCGTGAAGAAGACGCTCATCGCGGGCCTCGTGCTCGTCGTCCTCTTCGCGGCGCTCGCCGGGGCCTCGGGCTCGGTCGACGCGATCATCGGATTCCGCGCCGGCTGGGGTCTCGGCAACGCGCTCTTCATCTCGACAGCGCTCGCCGCCATCGTCGGCGCCGCATCGGGCGGGGCCCGCCAGGCCATCGTGCTCTACGAGGCCGCGCTCGGCGTCGGCCTCGCGACCGGCCCGCTGCTCGGCGGTCTGCTCGGCAGCGTCTCGTGGCGCGGACCCTTCTTCGGCACCGCGGCGCTCATGGGCATCGCCATGATCGCGATCATCGCCATGCTGCGCACGCCCCAGGGCGCGCCGGCGCCGCAGCGCGTCTCGATCGCCGCCAGTTTCCGGGCCCTGCGCCACCCCGCCCTGCTCGCGCTCGCCGCGGTCGCGCTCTTCTACAACTTCGGCTTCTTCGTGCTGCTCGCCTACAGCCCCTACCCGATGGAGGCCGCCGCCGCGGCCCACGGCCAGGAGTTCGGCGCGCACGAGCTCGGGCTCGTCTTCTTCGGCTGGGGCCTCGCGCTCGCGATCACCTCGGTGCTGGTCGCACCGATGCTCACGCGCCGCTTCGGGCTGCGACCCGTGCTCTTCGCGATGCTCTCGGGGCTCGCGGTGTGCCTCGTGCTGCTCGGCCTGCTCGTCGAGCACCTGACCGGCCTGATCGCGGTCGTCATCGCCGCCGGCCTCCTGCTCGGCGTCATGAACACGGCGCTCACCGAGGCCGTGATGGAGGCGACCGACCTGCCCCGCAACGTCGCCTCGTCGGCCTACTCGGGCGTGCGGTTCATAGGCGGTGCCGTCGCCCCCGCTGTCGCCGGGCCCATCGCCGTCGCGTTCGGCGCCGGCGTGCCGTACGGGGTCGGAGCCGCCTCGGTCGTCGTCGCGATCGTGGTGCTCGCGCTGTCGGGCCACCGCCTCGCGCATATCGGCCGATCGCACGAGAGCGAGGTCGGCGAGGCCGCGGCGATCGCGGTGGGCGACGCGGCTTAGGGGGCGTGATCCCTGTCGGCTCGCCGCCCGAACCGCTCTGCTGTCGCCCTCTCGAAGGCGGCCGTCGCCCTTCCACGTGCTTTCGGCCTGAGATCTGACATTCCGCCAGGGATCGGCCGTATCTTCAGCCGAAGACATGCGGACGGGCGGTGCTACAGGCTTACCTGCCGCCCCGCGCTTTGCTCCGTGGGCCGCGGCAGTGGCCGCGGCGGGCTCGCGCCGAAAGCTGGCGCTTCCGGCTATGCTCGCCCGCCCGTCGCCATGCGCATGAGGTCGCTGTTCAGGTCGATGCCGAGCTCCGTGCCGCCCGCGCTGCCGTACGAGTGCTGGTACGACCCCCACGAGTCGCCGCGCACGGACTCGCGGAAGCCGGCGGCGACGAGCGCCACCAGCTCCGTCGCGACGCGCTCGATGCGGCCGCCGAGCCCGCGATCGTTCCAATCCTCCGGCGAGGCGAACAGCGACGTCGGCACGGTGATGGTGCGCAGGTATGAGAACAGGCCGCGCAGCTGGTCGTCGAC
Organism: Leucobacter sp. GX0328; assembly: GCF_053567315.1. NCBI lineage: Bacteria > Bacillati > Actinomycetota > Actinomycetes > Micrococcales > Microbacteriaceae > Leucobacter > Leucobacter sp. GX0328. The sequence continues at coordinate 683,976 of NZ_JBSGPC010000001.1, read as the reverse complement.
CACGAGCGCGTGGCGCGGGCTGCCGCCCGTCGCCGTCAGCGCGACCGGAGTCCCGATCAGCAGATCGTTGTCGAGCACCTGGAAGAAGGCGCTGAACAGTCCGCTCGCGCCCGCCTTGTAGACGGGAGTCGAGGCGACGATCGCGTCGGCGTCGCGCATGATGTCGCTCGCCGCCTGCAGTTCGGGCGATACGTGCTGCGACACGAGCGCCGTCATCACGTCGTCGGCGATGGCGCGCAGGTCGACGAAGCGGATCTCGAGCGCGATGCCCTGGCTCGCGGCGAGCGACGCGGCCTTGTCGGCGACGCGATTGGCGAGCATCGTCGTGGTCGATGGGTCGCTCGTGCCGGCGCTCACCACCGCGAGCCGCTTGGTGCGGGGCTGCCCGGCATCGCCGGAGTCGATGCCGTCGATGCCGTCGAAGTCGATGCCGTCGTAGGGGGCGTTCATGAGGTGCTCCTCGAGAGAGTTCGTGGGGTGAAAGGTGAGTGCGGGCGGCCCGAGTCAGGGATCCCTGACCGGCCGTCGCTCAGTCTGCGGCGGGGGAGGCGCCCGCGGCGAGCTTCCGGGCGAGGCGCCCGAGCTCGCGGATCTCGTCGATCGACAGCGCCGCGGTCAGCTCGCGGGCGACGCTCTTGGCATGCGCCCGGCCGGCCTCGCGCTGCACGCGCGCGCCCTCCTCGGTGAGCGAGACGCGCACCGCGCGCCCGTCGGTCGCATCGGTCTCGCGCGAGACGAGGCCGCGCTGCGCGAGGCGCTCGATCATGCGCGAGAGCGCCGGCTGGCTGAGCAGCACCCCGCTCTGCACCTCGCAGATGCGCAGCGGCTCGCCGCTCTTCGCGAGCGTGTAGAGCACATCGTACTCGCGCATGTTCACGTCGCTCCACATGCCCTCCGAAGCGAAGAGGGCCATGAGCCCCGCGTGGGCCGACATGACGGCCTCCCACGATTCGTTCGCGAGGCGGATGTCGGTGCGGGGGCTCATGGTGCGTCCTTCGGCGTAGGTGGGGCGGTCGGGTGCGGGCGGCAGGGTCGGCTCAGAGGCCGAACGACGCGCCCTGCTTCATGGGCGAATCCTGGTAGGGGGAGCCGCCGGTGACATTATCGCCGCGATTGGCGTTCGGCTTCGGCTGGCGCGGCGCCTCATCACCGTACTTCGCCTGCACGAGGTCGGCATGCGACGGCGACTCGGGCACCTCGGGGCCGCGATCCTTCGCATACTCTTCGCGCAGCACCGGGATCACGTGCTCGCCCAGCAGATCGAGCTGCTCGAGCACGGTCTTGGTGGGCAGGCCCGCGTGGTCGATGAGGAACATCTGGCGCTGGTAATTGCCGAAGATCTCGCGGAAGCCGAGGGTCTTGTCGATGATCTCCTGCGGGCTGCCCACCGAGAGCGGGGTCTGCCGCATGAAATCCTCCATGCGGGGGCCGTGCCCGTAGACCGGCGCCTCGTTGAAGTAGGGGCGGAACTGGTCGAGGGCGTCCTGCGACTTCTTGGCGATGAAAGTCTGCCCGCCGAGGCCGACGATCGCCTGCTCCTTCGTACCGTGGCCGTAGTGCTCGAAGCGCTCGCGGTAGAAGTTGATGAGGCGCAGCGAGTGCTCGCTCGGCGCGAAGATGTGGTTCGAGAAGAATCCGTCGCCGTAGTAGGCCGCCTGCTCGGCGATCTCGGGGGTGCGGATCGAACCGTGCCACACGAACGGGGGCACGTCGTCGAGCGGGCGCGGGGTCGACGTGAAGCCTTGCAGCGGGGTGCGGAAATTGCCGTCGTAGTCGACGACGTCCTCGCGCCACAGGCGGTGCAGCAGGTTGTAGTTGTCGAGCGCGAGCGGCAGCGACGAGCGGATGTCCTTGCCGAACCACGGGTACACGGGCGCGGTGTTGCCGCGGCCGAGCATGAGGTCCATGCGGCCCTTCGCGAGGTGCTGCAGCATCGCGTACTCCTCGGCGATGCGCACGGGGTCGTTCGTGGTGATGAGCGTGGTGCTCGTCGACAGCTTCAGCGTCTTCGTGAGCGCCGCGATGTAGGCGAGGAAGGTCGTCGGGCTCGACGAGAAGAACGGCGGGTTGTGGTGCTCGCCGATCGCGAAGACGTCCATCCCGACCTCTTCGGCGTGCACGGCGATCTCGGCGAGGCCCTGGATGCGCTCGGCCTCGCTCGGGGTCTCTCCGCTGACCGGGTCGCGGGTGACGTCGCTGACGGAGAAGATTCCGAATTCCATGGCTCCAACTTTCTGTGACGGTACGTCAATTATATGCGTGTGCATGTAAATAACGGAACCCCTGCCCCGGGTATTCCCGGCCGTTCCCAACTCCGATGAAATGGCCTAGTCTGAGGCCATGCCTCACCTGTTTCGGCCCGGCTCAGAGCAGAGCGTCGGCGCCCAGATCGATATCAGCCCCGTGTTCGTGCGCCCCGGCGAGGCGACGACGCTCTCGAAGTACGAGCTGCCCGACGGGCTGATGGCGCCCGACACCGCCTATCAGATCGTGCACGACGCGGCGATGCTCGACGGCAACTCGCGCCTCAACCTCGCCACCTTCGTCTCCACCTGGATGGACGAGAACGCGCAGAAGCTCTACGCCGAGTCGGCCGACAAGAACATGATCGACAAGGACGAGTACCCGGCGACCGCCGACATCGAGGACCGGTGCTGGCGCATGCTCGCCGACCTCTGGAACGTGCCCGACACGGGCGACACCATCGGCACCTCGACGATCGGCTCCTCCGAGGCGTGCATGCTCGGCGGCCTCGCCCTGAAGCGCCGCTGGCAGGAGGCCCGGCGGGCGGCGGGCGCATCGACCGAGCGCCCGAACCTCGTGCTGTCGGCCGGGGTGCAGGTCGTGTGGGAGAAGTTCTGCAACTACTGGGAGGTCGAGCCGCGCTACGTCCCCGTGACCGAGGAGCATCTGGTGCTCGACGGCTTCGAGCTCGAGCGGTACGTCGACGAGAACACGATCGGCGTCGTGGCCATCCTCGGCCAGACCTACACTGGACTCTACGAGCCGGTGCGCGAGATCGCCGCGAAGCTCGACGAGATCGAGAAGGCCACCGGGGTCGACGTCAGGATCCACGTCGACGGCGCATCGGGCGCGATGGTCGCCCCGTTCTGCCAGCCCGAACTCGAGTGGGATTTCCGGGTCGACCGCGTGAACTCCATCAGCACTTCGGGGCACAAGTACGGGCTCGTCTACCCGGGCGTCGGCTGGGTCGTGTGGCGCGACAAGGTGGCCTGCCCCGAGAGCCTCATCTTCCACGTCAGCTACCTCGGCGGCGACATGCCGACGCTCGCGCTGAACTTCTCGCGACCGGGCTCGCAGGTGCTGCTGCAGTACTACCAGTTCTTGCGCCTCGGTCGCGAGGGGTACCGTCAGGTGCAGCAGGATTCGCTCGACGTCGCCCAGTACCTCTCGGCCGCGATCGCCGAGATGGGGCCGTTCGAACTGGTGAGCCGCGGCGATACGATTCCGGTGTTCGCCTGGCGCCTGAAGCCGGGGCCCGCGAAGAACTGGGACCTGTACGACCTCGCCGACCGCCTGCGCATGCGGGGCTGGCTCGTGCCCGCGTACCCGATGCCCGACGACCTGGCCGAGCTGGTCGTGCAGCGCATCGTCGTGCGCCTCGGGCTGAGCCGTGACCTCGCCGGCTACCTCCTCGATGCGATCCGCGAAGAGGTCGCCTTCCTCGAAGCGCTCTCGGCGCCGCTGCCGCGCGAGGCGGCGGGCACGAGCTTCGCCCACTGAGCCCGGGGGAGCGCGTCCCGCCTGCCCGGCCCTGCCTGCCCCGTCCGGCCCGTCCTGACCGCGCTGCCCTGCCCCGCCCTGCCTGCCCTGCCCGGCCCTGCCCCGCCCGGCCTGCCCTGACCGCGCTGCCCGGCCCTGATCCTTCGCGGTTCTTGCGTTCGCCGGGTACCCGAAGCGCGAGCGTATAGCTCGGTCGCCGTGATTCGCCTATCCAGTGGTGCGTCAGCTATCCGGTGGGCGTCCGGGGGCGAGACTGGCGGGGGCCGGAGCCGTCGCGCCCGGCGAGGCTGAACGCCGGCTGGGTGTCTTCTTGACGCACGCGCATCTTCGTTTTAGACTGACTAGTCAGTTCAAGAAAACGCAATCATCCGTGAGGAACCAACGTGAGCACATCGGAAATCGCACCGATCCTCGACCTGCAGGGCGCCGGCGTCAGCGCGAAGCGCGGCACCGTCTTCGGCCCGCTCTCCACGACCAGCGCGCGCCCCGTCACCGTCGTGCGCGGCACCACCGGCACCGGTCGCACCTCGCTGCTGCTCAGCATCGCCGGCCGCATGCGCCTGACCGAGGGCGCACTGAGCACCCTGGGCGAGTCCGGGCTCTCGAGCATCCGCGAGCGCGTCGGCATCGTCGGCTTCGCCGAGATCGACGCCCTCGAGCCCGCCGTCACGCTCGGCGCCACGCTGCGCGAGCGCCTGTCGTGGGCCATGCCCTGGTACCGCCGTACGCCCCGTATGACCGACGAGCTGGCGGCGGACCTGCTCGGCGGCGCCTTCGGCGAGACTCCGCTGCCCGCGCACGAAGACCTCGTACGCGAACTGAACGCGCATGAGCAGATGCTCGTGCGCATCGCCCTCGCGCTCATCGACGGCCCCGAGATGCTCGTCGTCGACGACTTCGACGCGCTGCGCGATCCCTCCGACCGCGCGCTCGTCGCCGGCCGGCTGAACGCCCTCGCCGCGAACGGCATGCCGATCGTGCTCGCGACGAGCGACCCGGGCGACGTCGGCCTCTTCGCCGAGCACGACCCGGCCGTCATCGAACTCTAGGCGACGGGCGGCCGCGGCCCGATCGCCGGCCCCGCCCCTCGCGCCACCGCACGTCACCAGCAGAAACCTGAAAGCACATGTCACTCTTCACGCGCAGCACCGAGCTCAAGCGCTTCCGCCAGGGCGTACTGCCCAAGATCGCGCTCGCAGTCCTCCTCGTCATCCCGCTCATCTACGGCGCCCTCTACCTGTGGGCGTTCTGGGCGCCGACCGAGAACATGAACCGACTGCCCGTCGCGATCGTCAACCTCGACGAGTCGGCCGAGGCGCCCGACGGTTCCGAACTCGCCGCGGGCGACGACGTCGTCACCGAGCTGCAGAAGGGCGGCGACCTCGACTGGAAGCCGCTCTCGGACGCCGACGCACAGACCGCGGTCGCCGACGGCGACGTCTACTTCGCCGTGACGATTCCCCGCGACTTCTCGCAGACCCTCGCAGGGCTCCAGGACGACCCGAAGGCCGGCCAGCTCGAGGTCGTCTACAACGACAACAACTCGTTCCTCGCGTCGACCCTCGGCAAGACGGCCATGGTGCAGTTGCGCGACGCGGTCGCCGAGACCACCACCCGCACCGCGGCCGAGCAGGTCATGGTCGGCGTCGAGAAGCTGAGCGACGGTACGCGCGACGCGGCAAGCGCCGCCGGCACCCTCGAAGACGGCACGAAGGCCGTCGCCGACGGCACCACCCAGCTCAGCGCGGGCCTCGGCGAGCTCGCCGACGGCACCGCCCAGATCGTCGCGGGGTCGCCCGAGCTCGTCGACGGCACGAACCGCCTCGCAACCGGCCTCGGCGCGGCGAGCAGCGGCAGCGCGCAGCTCGCGGCAGGCGCGGGAGAGCTCGACGCGAAGCTCGGTGAAGCGCAGGCCGGTTCGACTCAGCTCCGCGCCGGTATGGACGAGCTCGCCGCGCAGGCACCGCAGCTCTCCGGAGGAATCGATGCCGCCCTCGCCGGCAGTCAGCAGCTCCAAGCGGGCGTCGGCGCTGCACAGGCCGGCGCGCAGACGCTGTCGGGCGGCCTGGATGCGGTCGCCGCACTCGCAGCCGCCAACCCGACGATGACCCTCGCCGAGCTGGATGCGGCGCTCGCCACGCAGGGCTCCTCGATCGCGGGCCTTGCCGCCGGCGGTCAGCAGCTCAGCGGCGGCATCGATGAACTCAGCGCCGGCTCCCAGGGCCTCACCGGCGGACTCACCGAACTGAGCGGCAAGGCCTCCGTGCTTCCGGCCAAGGCGAACGAGGCGCAGGCCGGCGCGACGCAGCTCGAGCAGGGTCTCGTGGCGCTCAAGGGGGGAACTTCGACGATCGCCGGCAAATCGGGTGAACTCGCGGCAGGGATCGCGACCGCCTCCGACGGAGCGAACCAGCTCGCGGCCGGGGCGTCGCAGCTCGCCGACGGGGCGTCGCGGCTCAACGACGGTGCGCAGCAGGCCTCCGAGAAGTCGGGCGAGCTCGCCGAGGGCGCCTCGAAGGTCAGCTCGGGCTCGGCGACCTTCGCCGACAAACTCACCGAGGGCGCCGCCGAGGCGCCGGCCTTCGCGAAGGGCCAGCCCGAGAAGATCGCCGAGACCATGGCCGCTCCGATCGAGCTGACCGAGGTCACCGAGAACGAGGTGCAGGGCTTCGGCGAGGGCTTCGCCCCGTTCTTCATCGCGCTCGCATCGTTCGTCGGCGCGCTCATCACCTGGCTCATCCTGCGGCCGATGCCGCGCCGCCCCTTCGCATCGAACGTGTCGGGCCTGCGCTCGGTGCTGACCGGCTTCTGGCCGGCCGCGCTCATCGGACTCGGCCAGGTCGTCGTCATGATGCTCGTGCTCGTCTACGGCATCGGCATGCAGCCCGTGCACTGGTTCGGCATGGCCTCGTTCATGCTCCTCGTGACGCTCGCGTTCCTGGCGCTGCAGCAGATGTTCATCGCCGTGCTCGGTACCGCGACCGGACGCGTCGTGAGCCTCGTGCTGCTGATGCTCATGCTGTCGTCGTCGGGCGGCACCTACCCGGTCGAGACGACGCCCGCGTTCTTCCAGGCGCTGCACCCGTTCATGCCGGCCTCGTACGTGGTCGACGGTCTGCGCCAGCTCATCGGCGGCGGCATCGACGGTCGATTCTGGGGGTCCCTGCTCGTCATGGTCGGTGTGCTCATCGGGTCGCTCGCGATCAGCGCGATCGCCGCCCGGCGCCAGAAGGTGTGGACGATCGGTCGTCTGCATCCTGAACTGGCGATCTAAGTCGGGAGCCCCGGGCGGCGATCTCACGATCGCCGCCCGGATACGAGAGGATTGAGAGCATGGCACGCGGGAAAACGAAGCAGCTCATCGTCGATGCGGCGGTGCAGGTCGCCGCGCAGCACGGCATCAGCGGTGCATCGATGGATCTGATCGCCGAGACGGCCGGCGTCGCGAAGGGCAGTCTCTACTACAACTTCGCGTCGAAGGATGCGCTGTTCGCCGAGGTGATGCGCGACGGCTTCGAGAAGCTCGGCGCGACCATCGACGAGGCGCACGCCCGAACGGTCGAGAACGGCGACGCGACCGGTCTGCCCCGTGCGGTCGCCGCGGCGACGCTCGAAGGGCTGCGCGGCAACCTCGACCTCGCGAAGCTCATGGCCTCCGAGGTGTTCCGCACCGATCGCGCCTGGGCCGAGATCATGGAGCACGCCCGGTCGTCGGTCGTCGTGAAGTACCGCGATGCGCTGCGCGAGGCGCAGGCCGCCCGCGGCGACGACGGCGAGATCACCGAGACCGCCGGAGCCGCGTTCTTCGGCGCGATCGCGGGAGCCTGCCTCGACTGGCTGCTGTTTCGCCCCGAGCAGCCCGTCGAACAAGTGCTCGACCAAGTGCTGCGCGCGTTCTGACGGGTGTCCGCGCTCCGCTGCGCCGTGTGCTCTGCTCGGCGGAGCGCTCCGCCCTGCAGGGGAGCGGAGCATGCGCGCTATCAGCCTCGAAGCTGAGGGCGTTCACTCCGACGGCTGATGCCTCTAGAGCACCGCATCTCTAACGTGGAAGGTACCCGGTCACCGATACCGATACCGACCACGGAACCCCAGGGGGCGCGCATGATCGAACAGCTGCAGGAATTCGCGAACGGCTTTCCGGAATGGTCGCGCGGTCTCGCCGTGGCGCTCATCGCGGCGATCCCGTTCGTCGAGTCGTACTTCGGCTCGGCCATCGGCGTCGCGATCGGTCTGCACCCGGTCGCCGCGATCTCGGCCGCCGTCATCGGCAACGCCGCCTCGATGCTCGCGTTCGTGCTCGGCGCCGATGCGACGAGGCGCAAGGTGCGCGCATCGCGCGGTAGCGCCGATGAACCGCTGACGCCGCGCAAGGCGAAGGTCAAGCGCATGTTCGACCGCTTCGGCGTTCCCGGGGTCTCGCTGCTCGGCCAGACGATGCTGCCGAGCCAGATCACCTCGGCCGCGATGGTCGGGTTCGGCGCCTCGCGCAACGCCGTGATCGCGTGGCAGATCGTGTCGATCGTGCTGTGGGGCGTGCTCTTCGGGATGCTCGCGCACCTCGGCGTGGGCTTCGCGGTCGGCGCGTAGTCTGCGGGCTACTCCGCTTCCGACAGCAGCTTCTCGATGCGGCCGACACCCTCGACGATCGCCTCGTCGCCGAGCGCGTAGCTCAGGCGCAGGTAGCCGCTGCGGCCGAAGCCCTCGCCGGGCACCGTCGCGACCTCGGCCTCGGTGAGGATGAGGTCGGCGAGCTCGAGCGTGTTCGCCGGCGTGACGCCGCGGTAGGTCTTGCCGAGCGCGGCGGTCGCGTCGACGTAGGCGTAGAAGGCGCCCTCGGGCATCGGGCAGTGGAACCCGGGTACGCGGCCGAGCGCCTCGACGATCAGGCCGCGGCGGCGCTCGAAGGCGACGCGCATGTCCTCGGCCGCCTGCTGCGAGCCGTTCAGCGCCGCGATCGCCGCGCGCTGCGCGATGTTGTTCACGTTCGAGCACAGGTGCGACTGCAGGTTGGCCGATCCCTTGATGATGTCTGCCGGGCCGACCATCCAGCCGAGGCGCCAGCCCGTCATCGCGTAGGTCTTCGCGACGCCGTTCACGAGGATCGCGCGATCCTGCAGCGCGGGCACGGCCTCCACGATCGAGAGTGCGCGCCCGCCGTTGTAGACGAGGTTCTGGTAGATCTCGTCGGCGACGACCCACAGGCCGTGACTCTCGGCCCACTCGCCGATGGCCCGCGTCTCCTCGGCCGTGTACACGGCGCCGGTCGGGTTCGACGGCGACACGAACAGCAGCGCCTTCGTCCTCTCGGTGCGGGCGGCCTCGAGCTGCTCGACCGTCACCTTGTAGCCCTGGTCGGCGCCGGCGAAGACCTCGACGGGCTCGCCGTCGGCGAGACGGATCGCTTCGGGGTAGGTCACCCAGTACGGTGCGGGTACGAGCACCTCGTCGCCCGGATCGAGCAGCACCTGGAACGACTGGTAGACGGCCTGCTTGCCGCCGTTGGTGACGACGACCTGCGACGGCTCGATGTCCCAGCCCGAATCGCGCGCGGTTTTCGCGGCGATCGCCTCGCGCAGCTCGGGCAGGCCCGTCGCCGCGGTGTAGCGGAAGTTCTTCGGGTCGTCGAGGGCGGTGCGCGCGGCGTCGATGATGTGGGCCGGCGTCGCGAAATCGGGCTCGCCGGCGGCGAAACTGATCACATCGCGGCCCTCGGCCTGCAGCGCCTTGGCCTTCGCATCGACCTTGAGGGTGGCGGACTCGGCGATCGCGCCGATCTTCTTCGACAAACGGGAGATGTTGCTCACGTCTGCAAGCCTACGGCACCTGCCCCCGGCGCGTGCGAGTGGAGCACGGGTGAAGTTCTCGCCGAATGCGTTCACGGGGCCGTTACGCGGCGGCAGAGCTCCCGTCACCTTGTATTGACAACTTTGATGCGGGGCGAAATCGCCTCTATCGAGCATCACGGAATCGAGCATCGGAGCAGTACATGGGGAAGCGTTGGATCGCGACGGTCGTGTTGGGGGCGTCGGCACTGATCGTCGCGCAGGGAGCCGGGCCGGGTGTGCCGTCAGCCGCGGTCGTCGCGGCGAGCGGGGGCGCCGCGCCCTCGGCGAGCATCGAGAGCGGCCGCTACGTGGGCGCCCAGGTCGTCGAGCTCGCGGCCGATGCGGGGGCCGAGATCCGCTACACGCTCGACGGCACGCTCCCGACGCGCGCGAGCGCGTTGTACGAGGCACCCGTCACGGTCTCGGAGTCGGCGAATCTCACCGCCGTCGCCTTCACCGACCGCGGCGAGAGCCGGCCGGTGATCCGGGGCATCCTGATCAAGACCGAGGAGGCTCCGCTCGCGCAGTTCGCGGTGATGAGCGACATCCACCTCTCCTCGGACAGCGAGGACCAGGTGGTGAAGTGGCAGAGCTACTTCGACACGCTGCAGCGCGTTGCACCGGTCCTCGACGCGATCGTGTCGAACGGCGACCAGATCAACGACAACGATTTCGACAGCGCGAGCGACCACCGCTACCCCCGCGCGATGCTCGAGCAGAATCTCGAGCGCACCGGCATGGTCGGCACCGACGTGCTCATGACCTTCGGCAATCACGACGACCTCGTGACCCGCATGGCCGAACAGTACCCCGACGAGTGGTTTCCGGGCGATACCGGCTACTACGAGGCCGAGATCGGCGGGTTCCCCGCGTTCGTCGTGAATACCGAGGCCTGGAACGCGCAGCAGGCGGGCTGGCTCTACGCGAGGCTCACCGAGCTCTCGAACGACCCCGCGACCGCGGGCGCTCCGGTCTTCGTATTCGGTCACCGGCCGCTGCCCGACACGGTGTGGGATGGCGCCCAGGCGTCGAACGCGGGGCTCAGGAGCAACCTCGCCGACTTCCCGCAGGTGGTCTACTTCTCGGGGCATTCGCACCTGAACATCAGCGATGAGCGCTCGATCCACCAGGAGTCGTTCACCTCGATCAACGAGGGCTCGATGTCGTACGAGGAGATCGACAGCATGTACCAGGCGTTCGGCGCCGGGCTCGCGAGGGAGCACACGGTGCCGACCGCGCAATCGGTCGTGGTGGAGGTGTACGGAGACCGCGTCGAGGTCGATCGCATCAACTACGCGGCCGACGCCGGCCGCACCTACGACGACACCGGGGCCTGGAGCTTCCAGAAGCAGCCGCCGTTCGCTTCGACCGGCACGCTCGCCGGGCCGAGCTGGGTGATCGGCAGGGGCGAGGATCCGCAGGCCGTGCAGGCCGGGTTCACGTACACCGCCGCGAACCGCAACGCCGTCGCTCCCGACTGGGGCGATGCGGCGCCGACCGTGAGGCAGACGGTGGCCGGGCCGGTGCTGCGGCTGCCGCAGGCCCGGGACGACCAGTTCGTCAACGACTACACGGTCGAGCTGCGGGATCTGGAGACCGGTGCGGTCGTCGAGCTGATCCCTGCCGGGCAGCGCCTCTATGCGGAGTACGTCGTGGCGCCCCGCCCGTCGGTGCTCGACGTGCCGCTCGCGGTGCGCGAGGGCGGCAGAGTCGGCGGGACCGTGCAGCAGGCGCTCGTCGACGGCCGCGCGTACGAGGCGACGCTCATCGCCCGCGACTCGTACGGCAACGAGAGCGCCGCGCGGGCCATCGAGTTCGTGGCAGGGGCGCTGGATCGCACCGCACTCGACGCCGTCGCCGCGCGCGTCGAGGAGCTCGCGGCGACGATCGAGCGGGTGCTCGGCGCGACGACGCCCGCCGAGGAGGGCGACTACGGCTACGCGATCGCCGATGCCGCAGCGGCCGAGCAGCTCGTCGCGGATGCGCGAGGGATAGTGGGGGCGGAACCCGCGACCCAGGACGCGGTCGATGCGGCGGCGCTCGATGCCGAGGCCGCGGCGGTCGCGCTCGAGCGGGCGCTCGTCGCGGTAGACCGCGCCGGTCTGGTCGATGCCATCGCGCGCGCCGAAGCCGTGCTCGAGGGGGCAGAGGGCGCAGGCGGCGGTGCCGCTGACGACGGTGCGGCTGACGACGCCCTGCGCGACGCGATCGCCGAGGCGTCCGGGGTCGTCGAGGCGCTGAATCGGTCGCAGGCGCAGCTCGATGAGGCCACGGCCGTGCTCGAGACCGCGCTCGAGGCGTACCTCGAGGGCGGCTCCGGTGCCGACGGTGTCGACGGTGTCGACGGTGCGCACGGTGCCGACGGTGCCGACGGTGCGGACGGTGCGGACGGTGCGGCGGGCGCCGCAGGCGGCTCGGCACCCCTCGCCGCCACGGGCGGCTCGGCCGAGGCGGTCGCCGGGTACGCCGGTGCCGCGGGGCTGCTGCTCGCGGCGGGTGCCGGCGCCGTCGCGCTCGGTCGCTGTCTCCGTTCGAGCGGGGAGTGACCCGCGGGGCGGCCCGATGCATCGATCGGGCCGCCCCGGGGCACCGCGCCCGGGCGTACGCGCGCGGTTCGACATCCCGGGCTGGATCGCGTAGAGTGTTCTCAGGTGATTGACTTTCACCAGAATTTTCTGTGCCCGAAGTAGTTTTTCAGCTGCGATGGTGTGAGATGGTTCTGGAGGAGTTCGTTCTCCATAGGGTGGTGGCGCAATTGGTAGCGCAACGGTCTCCAAAACCGTAGGTTGCAGGTTCGAGTCCTGTCCGCCCTGCCACGTTGCCGTTCGATACCCAGTGGTATCGGCGGCGTGATGAAAGGACGTGCATGAGCAGCGGAGAAGTCGAGGAAAGCGGCGGCGGTCTCGTCGAGCGTGCCAAGGCCGATCGCGCAGCCAAGCGCGGTCTCTTCGGCCGCATTATCCTGTTCATCCAGCAGGTGATCGCGGAGCTCAAGAAGGTCGTCACGCCGACGCGCAAGGAGCTGATCAACTACACCATCGTCGTGCTCGCGTTCGTCGTGATCATGATGCTGCTCGTGTGGCTGCTCGACCAGGCGTTCCTCTGGTTCACCCTCTTCGCATTCGGCACTCCGGTCGGCTGATTCGCCGCCGAGCGCGAGCGACAGACCCCCGAATCCTCAAGCAAAGTAAGGCATGGAAATGACGAGCGAGAACACCAACAACCCCGAGGCCGACCTCAACGCGGTACTCGACGCGATGGTGCTGTCGGAAGATCCCGTCGCCGATGCCGCAGTGACCGACGCCCTCGAGATCGACGATGCCGCAGAGGCCGCTGCCGCCGCCTCCGCGATCGTCGACGAGGAGTCTGAGGAAGAGGCTGTCGACGGCGAAGCCGCCGCGGCCGAAGACCCCTACAAGGCGTTCAAGAAGGATCTGCGCCGCCGCCCGGGCAAGTGGTTCGTGATCCACACCTATGCCGGCTACGAGCGCAAGGTGAAGTCGAACCTCTGGAACCGCCGAGAGGTCATGGGCGCTGTCGACGACATCCACGAGATCCAGGTCCCCATGGAAGAGGTCATGGAGGTCAAGAACGGCCAGCGCAAGATGGTCACCCGCGTGCGCATCCCGGGCTACGTGCTCGTGCGCATGAACCTCAACGAGATGACCTGGGGCGTCGTGCGCCACACGCCCGGCGTGACCGGCTTCGTCGGCAATGCGAACAACCCCGTGCCGCTGCGCCTGAACGAGGCCTTCGAGATGCTCAAGAGCACCGTCGAGCTCGAGCCCGCCGCAACGGCGAAGGGCAAGGCCGCCGCGACCGCAGTCGCCCAGGGCAATGTCGAGATCGACTTCGAGATCGGTGAGACCATCACGATCAAGTCGGGCTCGTTCGAGGGCCTCCCGGGCACCATCAGCGAGATCAATCCCGCGTCGGGCAAGCTCACGGTGCTCGTCTCGCTCTTCGAGCGCGAGACCCCGGTCGAGCTCAGCTTCGATCAGGTCACCAAGGTCGTCTGACTCGTAGACCCTGCGGTCCACTGCGTGCGAGAACGTCCGCGCCCTCTTCGGAAGGCGCGGGCGTTCTGCGTTTCCGGGGCGCGCCCCGCGGGATCGCCTCGGGGAGCGTGCTGGGCGAGCGCGGCGCTGGGAGCAGCGCCGCTCGCTACTCGCCGGCCGGCGGGGTCGCGAGCGGGTGGCGCACCATCTGCGGAGCGTCATCGAGGTACTCGTCCTCCTCGACCCGTTCGCGCACGTCGGCGTAGGCGATGCCGATCGCGAAGATCACGAGCACGAAGGCGATGATGCCGAGCGGGTTGCAGAGCGCGATCGACATCTCCGACGAGAACGCCGACCCGCTCCAGTGCCCGAGCAGCGACACGAGCCCGTCGGGGGTGCTCTCGGGCGCCGTGAAGCCGAATCCGATGGCGCACGCCCATGACAGGATGAGCGTGACGGTCACCGAGCGGCGGTTCCGCTTGCCGAGGCGCTTCGTCACGACGAGGCGGTGCGCGAGCCAGATCTGCAGCGCCGCGTACGCGAAGCCGATGGTCGCGACGAACCAGAGCGAGAGGGGCCCCATGATGCCGAACGGCCAGCGGCCGATCGACATCCACAGTGCGAGCAGCACTCCGACGACGCCTACGATGCGGCTGTTCACGCGACCTTCTCCTTCTCGGCCGGCACTCTGCGGGGTGAGCGCTCGGCGGGTTCGGGGAGAGCGGCGGGCGGGTGCCCTGCGATGCTCGATCCCTCCCCTCGAGTCTAGTTCGCGGCGGCATCTACGGGCTCCGATTCGCCAGGGATCGTCGCGCCCACGCATGCGACACGCACGGGCGACGCAGCATGCCCGCCCGATTTCGCATCGCGCCGGGAATGGTGTTATTCTTTAACGGTTGTCGCCGAACGGGTCTGCCCGAGATGGCGACTTCGCCCTGATAGCTCAGTGGTAGAGCACTTCCATGGTAAGGAAGGGGTCGCCAGTTCAATCCTGGCTCGGGGCTCTGACTCTCTGGCCCGCCTCGTGCGGGCCAGTTTGGCTGAGTAGCTCAGCTGGTTAGAGCGCACGACTCATAATCGTGAGGTCGCGGGATCGAGCCCCGCCTCAGCTACAGAGAGTCACGAGTGAAACCCCCGGTCTTCCGGGGGTTTCGTCGTTCTCGGGGGAGCCCCCGCGCTGTTCACCTCGCCGCTACCCGGGCGACGTTCTCCGGCTACGCGGCTCTGGTGTGATCGAAGCGATTCTGCTTCGAGAACGAAAGGCCCGTGGTGCCTCGACCTGCTCTGCTCACGATGATCGCCGCCGCCCTCGGCGTCGCCTCGCTCACGCTCACCGGCGCGACCGCCGCGCTGGCGGCTCCCGACGCCGCCCCGGCGGCCCCGAACCTCAAGATCAATGAGATCGAGACCGATGGGGGGCCCGACTGGGTCGAGCTCATCAATCTCGATGCGGTGCCGGTCGATGCCTCGGGCGTCACGGTGACCGACCGTGAGAACGCCGCGACGAAGGCGATCCCGGCGGGCACGGTGATCCCTGCGGGCGGCGTCACCCTGCTCGAGGGCGACGACGTCTTCAAGTTCAAGAAGAACGATCGCCTCGAGCTCTTCGCCGCGGACGGCACGACGCTGCTCGACTCGTTCGAGTGGGGCGACCACCACCTGAGTACCTGGGGCCGCGTGCCGAACGGCACCGGCGACTTCGCGGCGCAGGCGACGAAGACTCCCGGCGCGCTGAACCCCGAGGGCGGCACCGGGGAAGAGGGTCCGGGCGACGCCGCCGCGATCACGATCAACGAGGTGACCTCCGAGAACGTCGCCCCGTACCGAGACGCCTTCGAGCTGTTCAACAGCGGTGACACCGACATCGACGTCGCCGACTGGCTCCAGGCCGACAGCGGCAGCGCACCCGCCGCGATCATTCCGCAAGCCGGCAGCACCGTGGTGCCCGCGGGCGGCTTCCAGATGTTCCTGTCGAATCAGGGCCTGAGCTCCGACGGAGACTCGGTGCGCCTCTTCCTGCCCGACGCGGTCACGCTCGTCGACCAGGCGACCTGGGGCATGAACGACGCGCAGCCCGGCTCGTTCAGCCGCTGCGGCGACGGATCGGCCACCTGGCTGCACACCGAGAGCAACAGCTGGGGCGAGTCGAACGCCGAGGCCTGCAGCGGCCGCATCATCGACCTGAGCGGCGACAGCGACGTGCCCTGCCAGACCGAGCCCGCCTCCGACCTCGCCGCCGAGATGCCCGGAGGCATCGCCTGGCCCGGCAGCCGGGATTGGCGCACCGCCGACAACCAGTGCCAGTTCGACTCGGCTGTCTCGGGGCAGGACGTCTCGGGCCTCGACATCGACCCGAACGAGCCGGGCGTCATGTGGGCCGTGAAGAACAAGAACCATCTGTACCGCCTCGTGCAGCAGGGCGACCTCTGGGTGAAGGATCGCGCGAACGGCTGGGCCGAGGGCAAGGCGCTCGTCTTCCCGGGACAGACCGACCCGCTCACGAGCCAGCCCGACACCGAGGGCATCACGGTCGGCCCCGACGGGCTGCTCTACATCACCACCGAGCGCGACAACGTCGACAAGAACGTCGCCCTCGACAGCGTGCTGCGCTTCGACCCGAACGAGGCGGGCTCGGTGCTGCACCCGACCGCGCAGTGGGATGTGACGGCCGACTTCGCGGGCGTCATCGACCCCGGAGTGAAGGCCGACGCGAACCTCGGCTTCGAGGGCATCACGTGGGTGCCCGACGCATTCCTCACCGCGCAGGGCTACATCGACGAGAGCACGGGCGCGGGCTACGACCCCGCCGACTACCCGCACCACGGCGACGGCCTCTTCTTCCTCGCGCTCGAGAAGAACGGCAATCTCTACGCCTACGCCCTGGGCGAGGACGGTGCGACCGCCGACCGCGTCGGCGTCGTCGAGTCGGGCATGCCGCGCATCGCCGAGGTGCAGTGGGACGGCGACAACGGCCGTCTCTGGGCCGTCGCCGACGACAGCGTCGGCGGTTCGGTCACGCTCATGAAGCCTTCGGGCGGCGACTTCGTGGTCGACCGGGTCTTCAATCGCCCGACCGGGCTCGAGAACCTCAACCTCGAGGGCTTCGCGCTCGCCCCCGACTCGAGCTGCGTCGAGGGGCAGAAGCAGGTCGTGCGCTCGGACGACGGCAACAACGGCGGGCACTCGCTGTGGGCGGGCACGGTCGACTGCGACCTGGCGCTGGGCGACGGCACCGACGGCGGTGCCGGTGGTGCCGCTGATGGCGGTGCCGGTGGTGCTGCCGATGGCGGTGCGGCTGGCGCCGGCACTGCCGGTGCCGGCGAAGGATCGGCCGCCGTCAGCACGACCGCGAGCCCGCAGACGCTCGCGTCGACCGGCGGCGGCCTCGGCGGGCTGACCGCCCTCGCAGCCGGCGCGCTGGTACTGCTGCTCGCGGGCGCCGCGCTGCTCGATGCCCGTCGCCGCACCGGGGCCCGCCGTACCCGCTGACCCGTCGGGGCCAGCGCAGGCCTTGAGCAAGGAACTCGGCGCTCGGGGCGGGAGCCGCCTCGCGTCCGGCGGCTCCCAGGAACTTCCCGGCGTTTCCGAAGCCGGCCGCGGAGCGCGCGGGCCCATCGGGTGCGAGACTCGACGCATGCGCGAAGTCCGCGCCCGTCGAGAGGAGCCCGACAGTGAACGGCACGCATATCGGAGTGGTCTGGAACCCTACCAAGGTCGAGCGCGCCGAACTCGACGCGGCCTTCGATGCGGCGCGCGGCGGCGCGAACGGTGCGCGCATCGGCCGGGTCGACTGGTTCGAGACGCAGGAGGACGACCCGGGGAGCGCTGCGGCGCAGCGGGCGCTCGACGCCGGCGCCGAACTCGTGCTCGCAGCCGGCGGCGATGGCACGGTGCGCGCGGTCGCCGAACGGCTCGCCGAGCGCGCGGGCTCGGGAAACGGAGCCGAGATGGGCATCATCCCGCTCGGCACCGGCAACCTGCTCGCGCGCAACCTCGACATCCCGCTGAACGACATCGCGGCGGCCCTCGACCGCGCGCTCACCGCCACCGCGCAGCCGCTCGATGTCGGGTGGGTCGAGATCACGGGCCCGGAGACCGTCGAGAGCTCAGCAGCCCCCGATCGGCACGCATTCGTGGTGATGGCCGGCTTCGGCATCGATGCGCACATGATCGTCGAGACCGACGACGGCCTCAAGAGCAAGGCGGGCTGGCTCGCCTACGTCGAGTCGATCGGCCGGGCGGTCTCGGCGAGCGAGGTCATCGGCCTGGGCATCGCCCGCGACGGCGGCGAGGCGGCCCGCGACGAAGCGCACACGCTCATCGTGGGCAACTGCGGTACGCTCCAGGCCGGCATCACCCTGCTCCCGGACGCCGACCCGCGCGACGGCAGCCTCGACCTGCTGCTGCTCCGTTCCGACGGCGTCGCGGGGTGGCTCGATACGCTCCGCAACCTCACCTGGGACAACGGACTGAAGCGTCTGCTGCCCGGCGCCGGCGATCCCGAGGACGACGCCGAGAGCACCGACTCGACGGCCCACGGCAGGGCGCGGTCGCTCGTCGTCGAGCTCGACGAGCCGCGCGTGTTCGAAGTCGACGGCGACGACCTCGGCGAGACCGTCCGCATCGCGATCGAGGTGCAGCCGGCCGCGATCCAGGTGCGCTGAGTCGCCCGGGTCACACCCCGAAGCACCGGCTTCGCATCGAAATGCCGAGGTCGTACGTCATTCGTGTGAATAACGTACGACCTCGGCAGCAGTGCGCGAACTCGGCGCGGGGGGCGAGCCCCGACGGCCCCCGGCCTGCTACTTCAGCTGCTTCGCCGCCTGCGCGGACGCGCGCTGCGAGAAGTAGACCGGAATGAGCGACATCAGGATGATGACGGTGGCGACCACGTTCACCTGGTTCGCCTCGTTGGGGCGGCCCATCTGGTTCATGAACCACAGCGGCAGGGTGTCGACGCCCGGGGGAGCGGTGAAGATGGTCACGTAGACCTCGTCGAACGACAGGGCGAAGGCGAGCAGGCCGCCGGCGATGAACGCGCTGCGGAACTGCGGGAAGGTGACCTGGCGGAAGGTCTGCATGATGCCCGCGCCGAGATCCATCGACGCCTCTTCGAGGTTGGGGTTCATGCGGCGCAGGCGCGCGATGACGTTGTTGAACACCATGACCACGCAGAAGGTGGCATGGGCGATGATCATGCCCATGTAGCCGACCTTGATGCCGATCGGGTCGAGCACCTGGTAGAAGGTGTTCGACAGGGCGACACCGGTGACGACGCCCGGCAGGGTGATCGGCAGGATGATGATGAGGTTCACGGTCTCGCGGCCGTAGAACTTGAAGCGCTGCAGCGCGAACGCCGAAAGCGTGCCGAGCAGCAGTGCGATGGCGGTGGCCGCCGAAGCGACGATGACCGAGTTCAGCACGGCGGCGTGCATCGCCGGGTTCGTGAGCGCCTTCTCCCACCAGACCAACGAGAAGTCGACGACGGGCCAGCCGGCGACGCGGTTCGCGTTGAACGAGTTGATGACGATCACGAACAGCGGGATGTACGTGCAGATGATGATGAGGGCGGTGATCACCGAGAGCGTGATCTTGGTGCCTCGACCGAGACGCAGCATGGCGGCCTCCTAGATGTTCTCGATGGCGCCGCTCTTGCGAACGACGAGCAGGTAGACCACCACGATGACGATGGGCACGACCGAGAAGGCGGCGGCGACGGGTGGGTTGAGGTTGATGTTCGATGCGATGATCGTGCCGATCATCTGCGTCGAGCCGCCGACGAACTTCGCGGCGAGGTAGTCGCCGAGGCTCAGCGAGAAGGTGAAGATCGACCCGGCGATGAGGGCGGGCTTCAAGAGCGGCAGCACGACGGTGAAGATGGTGCGCACGCCCTGGGCGCCGAGGTCGGCGGAGGCGTCGAAGAGGTTGTTCGAGACCTGGCTGACGGCGGTGTATACCGGGATAGCCATGTACGGGAACCAGAGGTAGACGAGGGCGACGATGGTGACGAAGACGCCGTAGCCGGGGCTCGTGATGCCGAGAGGGCCGAAGACCGAGTTGATGAAGCCGCCGTCCGAGAAGACGATGCGCACGGAGAGGATCTTGACGAGGTAGCCGGCCCAGAGCGGCAGGGTGACCATGACGGCGAGGGTGGCGCGCTGCCAGGGGCGTGCGATCTTCGCCATGTAGATGGCGAGCGGCACGGCGAGGGTCGCGCAGATCGCGGTGACCGCGAGGGCGATACCGAGGGTGCGCAGCGCGGCCGAGAGGTAGGCGGGCACCGTGACGATGCTGGTGAAGTGCTCGAGCGTGAAGCCGGGCTTCACCTTCGACGTGAAGGGGTCGGTCTCCCAGAACGCCGTGATGAGCATCAGGATGATGGCGAGGATGTAGACGCCGACGAGCCAGACCATCGGCAGCGTCAGGAGCGCGGCGAGGCGTCCTTTCGGATGCCGGTGCAGGGCCGAGGAGACCGGCTTGGGGCGGGTCTCGAAGATTTTGGGAGTCGACACGACGAGTCCTTACGTGAGCGTGCTGTCGATGGAAAAGGAGAGGGAAGCGGGGAGGGTGGGGCCGGTGGCGGGCATGCGCCCGCCACCGGGGTGCTGCGGATGCCGGGGATCAGCCCTTGACGGTCATCCAGGCGTCGGTCCACTGCTGGAAGTTGGTGCAGGTGACGTCGGTGCGGCCGTCGATGCACTGCTCGATCGGGGTGGTCCAGAACCATACCTTCGAGAAGTACTCTTCATCGGTCGCGTTGAAGGTGTCGCAGTGCTCGCGGGCCTCGTCGCTGGTCTCGCAGAATGCCGCGTTCGCGGGGGCCATGCCGAAGTTCATGGCGATCGCACCGTTCACCTCGGGCGACGAGGTGTAGTCCATCCACAGGTAGCCGCAGTTGGGGTTGTCGGATTCGGCTGCCAGCATCCAGGCATCCGACCAGCCGGTCGAGCCTTCTTCGGGCAGCGTGCCCTCGAGCGACGGGTTCTCCGACAGCTTCTTCAGCACCTCCCACGAGGTGCCGGCGACGACGTCGCCGCCGTTGAACGCGGTGATCTGCGCGGTCGGGTCCGACCAGTAGTCGCCGATGATCTCGTTCTGCTGCTTCAGCAGCTCGACTGCGGCATCGAGCTGATCCTGATCGAGCGCGTAGGGGTTGGTGATGCCGAGGTCGGGCTCGTGCTCCATGAGGTAGACGGCCGCGTCGGCGATGTAGATCGGCGCATCGTAGCCGATGATCTTGCCGGCGTAGGGGCTGTCCTTCTCCCAGGTGATGTCCCAGCTGGTGGGTGCTTCCTTCACGACATCGGTGTTGTACTGCAGGATGTTCGCCCCGCGGCCGATGGGCACGCCGTACGACTGGCCGTTGAGCGTGTCGTAGAGCTGGCCCTTCATGCCCTCCACGATGTCGTCGCCGAAGTTCGGGATGAGGTCGAGGTTGAGGGGCTGCACGTCGCCGCCGACGATGAGGCGCAGGCTCGCGTCGCCCGAAGCCGAGACGAGGTCGTAGTTGCCGGTGCGCATGAGCTGCACCATCTCGTCCGAGGTGCCGGCGATCTTGCGGTTGACCTTGCAGCCGGTCTCTTCTTCGAACTGCTGGGTCCATTCGGGCTCCACGAAGCCCGACCAGGCGACGATGTTGACTTCCTTCTCGGCATCGCCGAGCGACTCCATCATCGGGATATCGGGCACGTCGATCTTGAGTTCGCCCGAGCCGCCTGCGGTGTCGCCGCCGCCGGCGCAGCCGACGAGGGCGAGCCCGATCGCAGCGGTCATGGCGAGCGGTGCTGCCAGTTTCTTGAGTTTCATCATTACTCCTTCGTGTGATGTCCCGCTGTGCGAGAGAGTGCGGGCCGGGCCCGCGGTGGTGATGCTTCCGGGTAGTGGTGGGTGTACGGGGTCTGGGGGGGGGGGGGGGTCAGGCGGCGGTCTGCTCGGCGCCCGTGCCATCGGCGCNTCCCCTTTTTCTCTCCGTCTCGCCTTCTCATCCTCCGGTCTGCTCGGCGCCCGTGCCATCGGCGCCGGGGATCGGCGTGGCGTGATCCCTGTGGAAGCGCACCGCGACCCGGTCGCCCCGCTGCGCCGAAGCGACAGTGGAGGGGGTCTGCGAGTTGTGCTTCTCGGCGATGATGCGCTCGCCGCCGTCGGTATCGATGAGGTAGCGGGTGTTGGGGCCGGCGTACACGGCCTCGGCGATGGTGCCGCCGAGGGTGACGGTGCCGAGCTCTTCGGGCGCCGTCGGGTCGACGAGGTGCACGCGCTCCGGGCGCAGGCTGTGGGTCTGCGCCGAGCCGAGCAGCTCGTGCGAGAGCTCGGCGGGGAGCAGGTTCGTGACGCCGAGGAACTTCGCGACGAACTCGGTCTGCGGGAATTCGTAGACCTCGCGGGGGCTGCCGACCTGCTCGATCTTGCCGTTGTTGAAGACGGCGACGCGGTCGGAGAGCGTGAGCGCCTCCTCCTGGTCGTGCGTGACGAAGATGAAGGTGATGCCGACTTCGCGCTGGATCTGCTTGAGCTCGACCTGCATCTGCTCGCGCAGCTGCTTGTCGAGGGCGCCGAGGGGCTCGTCGAGCAGCAGCACGCGGGGGCGCAGAATGAGGGCTCGGGCGAGGGCGATGCGCTGGCGCTGGCCGCCCGAGAGCTGCGAGGGGCGGCGGTCGGCCACGTGGGCGAGCTGCACCTGCTCGAGCGCTTCGGCGACGAGGCGGTCGCGCTCCGCCTTGGCGACCTTGCGCACCTTCAGGCCGTAGGCGACGTTCTCGGCGATGGTGAGGTGCGGGAAGAGCGCGTAGTCCTGGAAGACCGTGTTGACCTCGCGGTCGAAAGGGGCGTCGTTCGTGACGTCGTTGCCGTGCAGCTCGATCTTGCCCGCGGTGACGTTCTCGAAGCCGGCGATCATGCGCAGGACCGTGGTCTTGCCCGAGCCCGAGGGGCCGAGCATGGAGAAGAACTCGCCGTCGCGGATCTCGATGTCGAGATCCTTCACCGCCGTGAACGAGCCGAACTGCTTCGTGACACCTTGCACCGATACCGCGGTGGAGGCGGTGGGGAGCAGGTGGGTGTGCTCCTCGTGCTTGCGAGGCCGGGCGATGCCGTGGCCGAAATCCGCGCCGGTGTCGGCGGGTGAAGTGTGAGACATGTCTCGCTCCTCAACGTCGTTGTCGAATCGATGTTTGAAACCATAACATATGTTTTTATAGGTAATAATTGCAAACGGGCGCTCCCGAATCACGTTTTGGTTACGATCGATGCATCGGATTCAGTGGCTTCGAAGGCGGGACCTGCCAGAATCGAGGCGTGGCGCATGCCGCACGGAAAGGAGACTCCGATGAACACCATCGCCGCGCAGTCTCCGCCGAGCCGCCTGCGCACCGCGGCATTCGCCCCCATCGGCGAAGAGGGCCGCACCGCGCTCGTCGAATCGCGACTGGTGCAGGCGATCTCGGTCGGCGCGTTCACCGAGGGCGAGAAGCTGCCGAGCGAGAACGAGCTCTCGAGCCTCATGGGCGTGGCCGTCGTGACGGTGCGCGAGGCGCTCGGCACGCTGCGGCACCGCGGTCTCATCGAGACCAAGCGCGGCCGCAACGGCGGCAGCTTCGTGCGGCCGAGCCGCATGGCCGTCGAAGAGGTGAACGCGCGCGCCCTCATGGAGATCCCGCGCGTCGAGCTCTCGGATCTCGGGCTGCACTACGAGGTCGTCTCTGCCGCGTGCGCCGAATACGCTTGTCAGCGCGCGATGGAGGACGAGCTCGACATCGTCCGGGGCATCCTCGAGGCCGCGCGCGGTCTCGAAAGCGACGCCTGGCGCCGACGCATCACCGAGGTGCAGCTCGAGCTCGCCGCCCTCAGCCAGTCGGTGCGCCTCACGCGCGAGCATGTGCGCGTGCAGACGGAGTTCACGCCGCTGCTCGCGCTGCAGGATCTGGACGACGCGGCGCGCGGCGCCACCCACGAACTGCTCGCCGCCCAGATCGCCGCGACGCGCGCGGGGGATGTCGCCGCGGCCCGCGCTTCGGTGCGCGAGAGCGTGCGCGGGTCGATGCGCTGGCTCATCGGATTCCGCACCGAGCTCCTCGCCGCTCCGCAGGGGAGCGATCTTCATGACACACTTGAGGCACGTCGACAGCCGGAGGCGGCGGTCGAGAGCCGGTAGGGGGAGTTGATGACGCTGACGTGCCAGACCCGCGATGAAGCGCTGAGCGGGATGCTCTCGAAGGTCGACGTGTTCTTCGACGGGGTCTTCACGCCGCTCGAAGCGTGGCGCCCGCGGCTCGTCGACGAGCTGCGCGGCGCGGTGGCCTCCGGCCGCCTGACGGGCGCGCAGCTCGCAGCCCTCATCCGCCCCGGTGCCCACGAGGTGCTGTCGGTCACCGAACGGCCCATCTACGGCGCCGGCTACTGCGCGAGCGACGCGGTCGTGTCCGAGGGCAACCCGCTGGCCTGGTGGCAGGGCGAAGACCGCAGCCTGCTCGCCTCCTCGACGTTCGGGCCGGGCCAGGCCGCCATCGACCTCGTGCGCCTCGAGTGGTATCGGGTGCCGCAGGAGACGGGCGAGCGCCATGTCGCAGGCCCCTTCGTCGACTACCTCTGCTCGAACGAGATCACGCTGACCTCGGCGGTGCCGCTCGTCGTCGATGGCGCGTTCTGGGGCGTCGCGTGCGCCGACGTGCTGGTGTCGTCGCTCGAGCGCGCCATGCTCGCCGACCTCGCCGACGTGCCGAACGTCACCCTCGTGAACTCGGGCGGCCGCGTCGTCATCTCGACCGACCCCGACTTCGACACGGGGCAGCGCTACCCGGGCGCCGATGCCGCGGGCGGCGTCGGCGGCGACGGGGTGCGGGTCGCGCGCTCCGAGCGCTACCCGTTCTCGCTCGTCGTGCCCGAATAGGGGCGTTCGAGAGCAGGCGCGCGCCCGAATCTGGTCGGCCGGCTACAGCAGGTGGCGGCCGCCCGACCCCTTGATGCGGTTCACCAGGTTCTTCACGTCTTGAGCGCGGCTCTTCGAAGTGACGAGCAGCACGTCGGCCGTGTCGACGACGACCACGTCGTCCATGCCGACGAGCGCGACGAGCCGGTCGCTGTCCGAGACGACGATGCCGCTCGACGCGTCCGAGAGCACCTGCGCCCCGTCGCCGAGTACGGCGAGGTCGCTGCCTCGGCCGCGGGTGAGCAGGTTCGCGACCGACGCGAAGTCGCCCACGTCGTCCCAATCGAAGTGCGCGGCGACGCAGACCATATTGCCGGCCGCCGCCGCAGGCTCGGCGACCGTGTAGTCGATCGCGATCTTCGGCAGCGTCGGCCACAGGCGCTCGCGCACCGCCGCGGCATGCTTCGTGCCCCACGCGGCGGCGATCTCTCGCAGCGAGGCGACCATCTCGGGCTGCTGCTCGGCCATCTGATCGAGCAGCACGCTCGCCCGCGCGATGAACATGCCGGCGTTCCAGAGATAGCCGCCGTGATCGAGGTAGGCCTGCGCCTGCACGGCGTCGGGCTTCTCCACGAACTCGGTCACGTCGTAGAGGTCGAACGGCGCGATGTCGGTGCGGGCGCCGCCGCACGCGATGTAGCCGAAGCCGGTCGCAGGGTTCGACGGGTGGATGCCGATCGTCGCGATGTAGCCCTGGGCCGCGGCGCGGGCAGCTGCGGCGACGGCGCGCTGGAAGAGCACATCGCCGCGGATGACGTGGTCGGCCGCGAACGAGCCGAGGATCGCATCGGAGTCGCGCAGCTCGAGGATGGCCGCGGCGAGCCCGATCGCGGCCGACGAATCCTTCGGCTCGCTCTCGGTGATGAGGTTCTCGGGCAGCAGTTCGGGCAGCTGGTCGACGACCGAAGCGCGGTGCGCGTTGCCGGTCACGACGAGCACGCGCTCGGGCGGCGCGATCGGGGCGAGCCGCGACCACGTGTCGCTGAGCAGGGAGTCGCCCGAGCCCGTGAGGTCGAGCAGGAACTTCGGGGCGTTGGCGCGCGAGAGCGGCCAGAGCCTCGAGCCGACGCCGCCGGCAGGGATCACGCACGTGAGTCGATCCAACGCGCTGTCTCGCACAGGCATAGCTGAACACATGCCGACCAGACTATCGCGCGCAGGAGGGCGATCGGCTGGATGCGGACATCGGGCGGAACGATCGCGCCAGCGCCCGGGCGGCCGGCATCGGCCCGCCGGCATCGCAATCATCAGATGTTGCGGGGGTGCGGAGCGCAGCCGTGCCGTGCTGGAGCCGGGCGAGAATGGTGCCATAATGGGTCTGCAGCGGATTCTCAGTTACGGTTCGGCGCGCCTCGACGTGCCCGGGCCACGGAACCGCGGCGGCAGCGTCGGGCAGGCCCCGACTCGGCAGGACCAAGGAGGACGCACGTGACAGCCCAAACGGCAGAGGCCGCAGCCGCGCCGAAGCGGAAGAGCCGGCCCGGCGGCACGCTCTACCGCGGCAACGAAGGAATGTGGTCGTGGGTGCTGCACCGCATCACCGGTGTCGCGATCTTCTTCTTCCTCCTCGTGCACGTGCTCGACACCGCCCTCGTGCGGGTCAGCCCCGAGGCGTACAACGCCGTCATGAGCGTGTACAAGACCCCGATCATGGGCCTCGGCGAGGCCGTGCTCGTGGGAGCCGTCGTCTTCCACGCCTACAACGGCATCCGCATCATCCTCGTCGACTACTGGCGCAAGGGCGCGCACCACCAGCGCGCCATGTTCTGGATCGTCATCGCACTGTGGGTCATCACCATGGCCGGCTTCCTGCCGCGCCACCTGATGAACGTGTTCGGGTTCTGAGAGGGGAGACCAGGGATATGACATCGACCATCGAAGCTCCTCGTTCGCAGGCTCCGGCCAAGAAGCGCACCAACTGGGAGAAGTGGGGCTGGATCTACATGCGCGTATCGGGCGTTCTGCTCGTCGTGCTGGTCTTCGGCCACCTCTTCTCGAACCTCATCGCGACGCCCGGCGGCGTGCACGCGATCGACTTCGGCTTCGTCGGCGGCAAGCTGGCCAAGCCCTTCTGGCAGTGGTGGGATGTGCTGCTGCTCTGGCTCGCGCTCATCCACGGCGGCAACGGCATGCGCACCATCGTCAACGACTACGTGTCGCGCACGGGCGTCGCGAAGACCCTCAAGGTGCTGATCTTCCTCGCGGTGGCGCTGCTGATCGTGCTGGGCACCCTCGTGGTGTTCACCCTCGACCCCTGCCCTGCCGGAGCCGACCCCTCGCTCGTCGCCTCCTTCTGCCCGGCGAGCTGACCGGCATCCCGCTCACGGGCTGAGCGGCGCACGCAGTGAACACAGATTTCGAAGAATAGGAAGCACGTGACTACGAACACCCACGAGGGCGAAGAAGTTACCGTCAAGGACGGCGTCACCTACCACCAGTTCGACGTCGTCATCATCGGCGCCGGCGGTGCCGGGATGCGCGCGGCGATCGAGGCGGGGCCGAAGGCGAAGACGGCCGTCAT
Organism: Leucobacter sp. GX0328; assembly: GCF_053567315.1. Classification (NCBI taxonomy): domain Bacteria; kingdom Bacillati; phylum Actinomycetota; class Actinomycetes; order Micrococcales; family Microbacteriaceae; genus Leucobacter; species Leucobacter sp. GX0328. The sequence continues at coordinate 656,964 of NZ_JBSGPC010000001.1, read as the reverse complement.
CACGAAGCTCTACCCGACCCGCTCGCACACGGGTGCGGCGCAGGGCGGCATGGCCGCGGCGCTCGCCAACGTGGAAGAGGACAACTGGGAGTGGCACACCTTCGACACCGTCAAGGGCGGCGACTACCTCGTCGACCAGGACGCGGCCGAGATCCTCGCGAAGGAGGCCATCGACGCGGTCATCGACCTCGAGAACATGGGCCTGCCCTTCAACCGCACCCCCGAGGGCAAGATCGACCAGCGCCGTTTCGGCGGTCACACCCGTGACCACGGCAAGGCGGCGGTGCGCCGCGCCTGCTACGCCGCCGACCGCACCGGCCACATGATCCTGCAGACGCTGTACCAGAACTGCGTCAAGCTCGGCATCAACTTCTTCAACGAGTACTACGTGCTCGACCTCGTCATGACCGGCGAGGGCGCGGACCGCCGCCCCTCGGGCGTCGTCGCCTACGACCTCGCCTCCGGCGACCTGCACGTCTTCCAGGCGAAGTCGTTCGTCTTCGCGACCGGCGGCTTCGGCAAGATCTTCAAGACCACCTCGAACGCGCACACCCTCACGGGCGACGGGGTCGGCATCGTCTGGCGCAAGGGCCTGCCGCTCGAGGACATGGAGTTCTACCAGTTCCACCCGACGGGCCTCGCGGGTCTCGGCATCCTCCTCACCGAGGGCGCGCGCGGCGAAGGCGCGATCCTGCGCAACGCTTCGGGCGAGCGCTTCATGGAGCGCTACGCCCCGACCATCAAGGATCTCGCGCCGCGCGACATCGTGGCGCGTTCGATGGTGCAGGAGGTGCTCGACGGCCGCGGCGCCGGCCCGCACAAGGACTACGTCTTCCTCGACTGCACCCACCTGGGCGCCGAGGTGCTCGAGACGAAGCTCCCCGACATCACCGAGTTCGCCCGCACCTACCTGGGCGTCGACCCGGTGACCGAACCGGTGCCCGTCTTCCCGACCGCGCACTACGCGATGGGCGGTATCCCCACGAACGTGCAGGCCGAGGTGCTGCGCGACAACGAGACCGTCGTGCCCGGCCTCTACGCCGCCGGCGAGTGCGCCTGCGTCTCGGTGCACGGCTCGAACCGCCTCGGCACGAACTCGCTGCTCGACATCAACGTGTTCGGCAAGCGCGCGGGCAACGCCGCGGCCGACTACTCGCAGACCGCCGAGTTCACCCCGCTGCCCGAGGACCCGGCCCGCGAGGTGCGCGAGATGGTCGAGCAGCTGCGTACCGGAGGCGGCACCGAGCGCGTCGCCGATCTGCGCCGCGAGCTGCAGGAGAACATGGACCGCGGCGCCCAGGTGTTCCGCACCGACGAGTCGCTCACCCAGGTGCTCGGCACCATCCACGATCTGCGCGTGCGCTACATGAACGTCGGCGTGCAGGATCGCGGCAAGCGATTCAACACCGACCTGCTCGAGGCGATCGAGCTCGGCTTCCTGCTCGACCTCGCCGAGGTGCTCGCGTACACCGCGCGCAACCGCAAGGAGAGCCGCGGCGGCCACATGCGCGACGACTACCCGAAGCGCGACGACGAGAACTATATGAAGCACACCATGGCGTACCTCGTCGGCGACCCGCATTCACCGGACCCCGAGGATCACATCCGTCTGGACTGGAAACCGGTCACGTTCACGAAGAACGAGCAGGGCGAGTTGCGCTACCCGCCGCTGGAGAGGAAGTACTGAGCCATGAGTCACGCCACCGCACCCGCACCGAAGGCCGCTCCCGACGCGCCCCAGCCGTTCACCGTCACCTTCCTGGTCCGCCGCTACATCCCCGAATCGGGGCGCGAGGCGTACTGGGAGGACTTCGACGTCGAGATGTACCCGACGGACCGCGTGCTCGATGCGCTGCACCGCATCAAGTGGGAGGTCGACGGCTCGCTGTCGTTCCGCCGCTCGTGCGCGCACGGCATCTGCGGCTCCGACGCGATGCGCATCAATGGTAAGAACCGCCTCGCCTGCAAGACCCTGATCAAGGACCTCGACATCTCGAAGCCGATCTACGTCGAGGCGCTCAAGGGCCTGCCCCTCGAGAAGGACCTCATCGTCGACATGGAGCCGTTCTTCGACGCGTTCCGCGCCGTCAACCCGTTCCTGATGCCGAACTCGGCACCGGCGACGCCCGGTAAGGAGCGCCTCCAGTCGGCCGAGGATCGCGAGCGCTTCGATGACACCACCAAGTGCATCCTGTGCGCCGCGTGCACGACGAGCTGCCCGGTCTTCTGGACCGACGGCCAGTACTTCGGCCCGGCCGCCATCGTGAACGCGCACCGCTTCATCTTCGACTCGCGCGACGACAACGCGCAGGTGCGCCTCGACATCCTCAACGACAAAGAAGGCGTGTGGCGCTGCCGCACGACCTTCAACTGCACCGACGCCTGCCCGCGCGGCATCCAGGTCACCAAGGCGATCGCCGAGGTGAAGGCTGCGATCCGCACCGGCAAGACCGACTGAGTCAAGGCCCTCACGCCCGCTGCGGCGAGTGCGATAGGCTCTGCCCGTGATGACGCCCCCTGAAGCCCCCCGGCGAGATGCCGAGGCCGCTTCCGGGGCGTCGCTCGTCTCCGAGACCGTCGAACGCGGCAAGGGCTTCTGGGCGTGGGTGCAGCGCACCCGCGCCTGGCGCACCTTCTCGCGCTTCACCGACGTCGGCGGCAGCGTGCTCACCGGCGGCATGAGCTATCAGGCGCTCTTCGCGGTGTTCGCCGCGCTCTGGCTGGGCTTCGGCATCTTCGGCATCCTGCTGCGTTCGCACGACGAGCTCTTCGACACGCTCGTCACGCAGATCAACGGCTTCGTGCCGGGGCTGCTGTCCCTCGACGGCCAACCGGGCGCGGTCGACCCGGCCCTGCTGCTGCAGGCGCGCACGCTCGACTGGACGAGCGCCGTCGCCGGCGCCTCGCTGCTGTGGGTCGCCGTGAACTGGTTCACCGGCACACGGCGCTCGCTGCGGCTCATCTTCGGGCTCGAGGTGAAGCAGTACAGCAACGCGCTGCTGTTGAAGCTGCGCGATCTCGTGCTCGCGGTCGTCTTCTTCCTGCTGATCCTGACCTCGGCGGCGCTCACGGTGGCGAGCACGACGCTCATGTCGGTCATTCTCGACTGGCTCGGTGCGAGCCCCGACAACTGGCTGCTCGGCACGCTCGGCCGGCTCGTGCGCTATGCCGTCATGGTCGCCTTCGACACGCTGCTGCTCGCGATCATGCACCGCTACCTCGCCGAGATCGAGGTGCCGTGGCGGAGGCTGCTCATGGGATGCCTGGTCGGCGGGCTCGCCCTGCTCGGGCTCAAGCTCGGCGGCACGGCGCTGCTCGGCGGGGCGACGAGCAACCCCCTGCTCGCGACCTTCGCAGTGGTGGTCGGTCTGCTGATCTGGTTCAACCTGATCTGCCGCGCCCTGCTGCTCACCTCGTCGTGGATCGCGTGCGGCCTCGACCGCGCGCTCGGGGTGCGCGAGGCCGACCTCGGAACGTCCGATGCGTCCGCCCCGCTGCGGGAGGGCGTCGACGGCGCGAAACCCGACGGGGCGGAGCGGGACTGATCTCCGCTGCCGTTCCGGGGGCGCCGACGCTCCGGATCAGCAGTTCGGCGTCGCGCTGCCGGCGGTCTTGATCGTCTCCCAGGGGGAGACCGCGCCGCCCGGCGTGACGAGGCGGGCCTCGATGACGGCTGTCGCGTAGTCCGTGCCCACCGCGGCCGCGCCCCACTGATCGAGCGGTGCCAGCGCGGGGAGCTGCCAGTAGGTCAGCCAGCTCGGATCGGTCAGCGTCATGAAGCCGGTGGTGAACGCATTGCCCCGCGGGTCGATGTAGACGCCGTCCACGAACAGGGACGCGGGGCTCGCGGGGTCGAAGTCCGGGTGCACCAGTTCGACCGGTTCGCGGCCCGGCGATGTCGCGCGCATCTCGATCGCTCCATAGGCATTCGCGATGCCCCAGAACTCGAAATCCGTGCGGCAGACGAACCCGGTGGTGAGCATCGGATCGACCCAGGGGGTCGGCGGATCGACCGGCGGGACGACGACCGGCTGCTCGGTCTCCCCTGAGCCTTCGGAGTCCCCGGAGCCTCCGGAATCTTCGGGCGCCGGCGGCTCCGGGGGAGCGGCGGTCGACGGGTCGGCGGCGCCCGCCGCTGCGTCGACGACCGCCTTTCCGGGACCACCGGCGTCGCCCACGGGTGCGGCATCGGGTACGACGCGCGTCTCGCGCTCCTGCTCGGACCCGATATCCTGCTGGCCGTCTTCGTCGTCGGTATCGGAGGCGGCGCCGTTCGCGGGCTCGTCGGCGGAGGAGGCCGCGGGCGGCTGGGCGATTATCTCCGACGACGGCGGGCTGGACAGCCAGACCGACGCCGTGACTACCGCTGCGGCGACCGCGATCCCTGCCGCCACGAGCGAGATGCCGCCGAGCCCGATGCCCGCGCCGACGGTGCCCGCTGCGGTCGTGCCCGCTGCCGTCGCGCCCGCGGATACCGAGCCTGCTGAGGCCGTGCCGGCAGAACCCGCCGTTCCGGTCGAGCCAGCCGTGCCGGTCCCTGCGCCCGGGATCGCCGGCAGCGCGGCGGCCATCGCGGCCGTCGGCTGCAGCGTCTGCAGCAGCGCGGCGGCTCCTCCCATGCCGAGCACGATGCCCGCGAGCACGAGGCCGATGCGACGGTTCAGGGTGCCGAACTCGGCGGCGATCTGCGCGCACTGCTCGCAGTGCTCGAGGTGCGCGGCGACCTCGCGGCCCGCCCGCGCGGTGAGCGTGCCGCGCTGGTAGCGCTGCAGGCGTTCGATCGTCGTGCGGCACTCCGCGGCAGCGACCTCGCGGTTCGCGTGCGCCTCGACCCAGGCCGACTGCAGCGCCGACCGGGCTCGCGCCGCGAGCGCCGATGTGCTGTTCGCCGAGAGCCCGAGGTGCTTGGCAGCCTCACGGGGCGGCAGCTGCTCCACTTCGGTGTACCAGAGCGCCGCCTGCCAGCGCGGCGACAGCGTCTCCCAGGCCTCGGCGACGGCGTTGAGGTCGAACGCGTTGTCCTCCCACGGGCCCGCCTCGTGCAGCTCGGGCACGCTCTCGATGTCGGCGTGCATGCGCTCGGGCGAGCGCAGGCGGTCGGCGGCGACCGTCTTGATGACCTGGTACAGGTAAGGGCGGAACGCGCCCTGCGGCCCGCGGCCGTTGCGCACCAGCGTGAAGATCTTCAGATAGGCCTCCGAGACCACGTCCTCGGCCTCGAGGCCGGGGGCGAGACTGCGGGCGGCAACGATCCCTGCCCCGCGGTGCATCTCCCAGAGCTTGGAGAATGCGGCGGTATCGCCTTCGCGGCTGGCGCGGAGGAGCTCTTCATCGGCTCCGGACTCGCTGCGTTCCAAGATGGTCTCCCCGAGAAAAACGCACGCGCATCGTCCGAATGCGCATGCGCGTCGTGCGCGACTGATGCACCGCAACGGGCTGTTCCCGTCGAGTTCCCCCGCTCCAGTATGCGCAATTTTCCTGAAAGTTACACATCGACCGGAAATTTTTTTCAGATCTTGTCAACCGAGCGTCACGAAACGCGAATTCCGCCGTGTTAGAGAGTGCCCGGCTTCTGCCCTGAAGTTCCCCCCTGAACACATCGCGGGGTAGAAGCCGGGTCGGTGCAGCGCGATCTGGCGCTGCGGAGCAGACCTGGGGAAGAGGGTAGTGATGGAACTGCGGAACGAGTCGCCTCGCGGCGCGAGGTGGCGATTGAAGCTGAAGCGCGCGATCGCCGGAGTGGTCGGGTTCGCACTCGCGGCCACCGGAGCGGTCGCGACGTCGAGCGTCGCCTACGCCGCTGAGGGCGACGGCAACACGATCAACTCGATCACCCTCTCCACCGTCTACGACGGCGCCCAGGTGCCGAACGAGTTCGATGACGGCGCGAACAACGGCGTCGTCGCGAACAATGACGTCGTCGGGTTCCGCTGGGACCTGAACGCGACCGACCTCACCGGCGGCGTGTTCGAGCAGACTCTGCCCGAGGGCTGGAGCTGGGACCCGCAGTCGCTCGGCTCGCTCGACAGCTCGAGCAGCGCCTACCAGGCGAGCTACACGCTGTCGCCCGACGGCCGCACCCTCACCGCGACCGTGAGCATCGGGAGCGGCACGGGCAACCCGAGCGTCGTCGGCTTCGGCGTGCTCAAGGCGATTCCGTCGGGCGCGGTGCTGAACGGCAGCGTCTACGAGCCGGAGCTCACCGCATCGGTCGCGGAGACGCAGGTGACCGCGACGACCGGCCCGATCGAGGTGCGCGGCGCACCCCGCGCCGACATCGTGAAGACCCGCGCCGACAACAACAAGAAGTCGACCTTCGACTTCGGCGACGGCGCAGGCGCCGTGCCCGCCCGCTACATCGACTTCCCGATCACAGTGACGGACGCGGCCGGCAAGATCGGCGCGATCGACACCCAGCTCGCGCAGCCCTTCACCATCACCGACAGCTTCGCGCTCGAAGCCCCGAACGGTTTCGCCGACGCAGAGTTCGTCGCGCAGGTCGTGTCGGTCTCCGAGGCGAACGCGAGCGTCGGCATCGAGCAGTCGGGCAACAGCCTGACCCTGACCTACGACGGCTTCGCCCAGGCCCCGACGGCCTCGGCGACCGTGCGCTTCTGGGTGCGCGACGCCGAAGTGCCCGTCGACACCGTCGGCGCGATCAAGCTGAAGAACACCGTCGCCGCGGGCGACGGATGGACGAGCACGACCGGCGGGCCCGTCGCCGAGGAGCCCGCAGGCAACACCGCCGAGGGCACGGTGAACCGACCGCCGGCGCACGGCAACATCTCGCGCGACAAGTCCATCTGGCTCTACACCGACCAGCAGGGCGATTTCTCGATCACCGCCGACCCCTACCGCAAGGGCCAGCCGTTCCAGAACGTCAGCCAGAAAGAGATCTCGCTGGGCAGCGTCGTCGCCTCGCGCACCTCGCTGCGCCCCGCGGTCGACAACGCGACCGGCCAGGCGACGCCCGCGACGAACCTCGTCGCGTACGATTTCTGGAACCCGGCCGAGCAGCAGATCGTCGACGGCGCGAGCATCTACGTCGGCTCGAACAACGGAACCGCCCCGACGGATGCAGCGAACTACACGCTGCAGTACACCTCGGGCACCGACACCGCGAACCCCGAGAACAACACCTGGGTCGACTCGATCGCCGCAGCCGGCGGCGTCGCCGGCGTGAGCGGTGTGCGCATCGCCTACACCGCGGGCGCCTGGGTCGCGCAGAACGGCTACTTCACCGTCGCGGTGCCGCTGAAGATCGTGGCCCCGCTCGGCGCGAGCGTGCAGGATCACGCCCGCTGGTCGTTCACCGACTGGCAGGGCGCGACGCAGACCCCCGCCGTCACGCAGTACGTGAACATCGGCTCGTACCGTCTGGGCCTCGCGAAGAGCTCCGACCGCAGCTCGATCGTGAGCGGCTCGCAGCTCGCCTACACGCTCACGCCCACCGTGCAGCGCGCGCTCGGCGCGATCGAGGACGTCGAGGTGCGCCAGCTCCAAGTGGTCGACACGCTGCCGGCCGGCCTCGTGTCGGTCGACACGAGCTCGCTCCAGGCCCCGTGGCAGGTGACCCGCAGCGGCAGCGCCGAATCGGGCCTCGTACTGACCTTCACCTACGACGGCGTCGTGCGCACCGGCGACACGCTGCCCGAGATCACCTACACCGCCACCACCTCGGTGCAGGCGCCCGCCGACAGCCGCCTGGTGAACACGGCGGTCGTGAGCGCGGAGGGCACGCTGCAGCCCGAGCGGGCGCGCACCGCGACGAACACCGTCACGGTCTACCAGGCCGAGGTCATCACCGAGGAGAAGGTCGTCGTCGGCGAGGAGCAGATCGAGGTCGGCGACCCGCAGGTATCGTGGGAGGGCCGCTGGTTCAACTTCCAGACCGCCTCGCAGGGCGAGAGCCACTTCGTCGACGTGCTGCCCTACAACGGCGACGCGCGCGGCACGAGCTTCTCGGGCACCGCGAAACTCGCGTCGGCGGTCGTGACCGACGGCGCCGGCAACCCGGCGGCCGACGGCTACGGCACGCTGCAGTACACGACGGCCCCCGCGGCAGACGTGTATCAGGCAGCCGCGAACGATGACTCGATCGGCTGGGTCGACGCGACCGGCGTCGACCTCGCATCGATCGACGGCATCACCGCGCTGCGCGTGGTCGTGCACGACTTCGTGAGCGGCGCCGCCGGCACCGGCGGCCTGCTCGTCACGATGGATGTCGCCGGGCAGCGCTCGGGCGACCGCTACGTCAACACGATCAACGGCTGGCTCGGCCACAACGGCGAACTCGGCCGTTCGAACCCGGCCGAGGTGAGCGTAGTGGGCTCGTCGATCAGCGGCGTGGTCTGGGAAGACCTCAACGCCGACGGCGTGCGCGACGCGGGCGAGCCCCTCATCCCGGGCGGCACCGTCCAGCTGCTCGACGCCTCGGGCGCCGTGATCGGCACGGCGCAGACCGCGGCCGACGGCTCGTACCTCTTCGACCAGCTGCACTCGGGCGAGTACCGCACCGTCGTCGACCCCGCATCGCTCGGGTTCGCCGCGAACATGGTCGTTGTCAACACGTACGACCTCGACGGCGATCTGAACAGCGACTCGGGGCCCATCGTGCTCGCGAAGGCCGAGCAGCGCACCCTCGTCGACTTCGGCTACATCACCCGCGTCTCGGATATCGATCTCGAGAAGACCGGGAAGCTCGCGGGCGAAGCGCGCGCGGGCGAGTGGGTCGACTGGTCGTTCACGATCACGAACTCGGGCGAGAACCCGCTGACGGCGGTCGAGCTGATCGACCACCTCGACGGGGTCGTCGACCTCGAGATCCAGTGGCCGGGCGCAGCCGGCGAGCTCGAAGCGGGCGCCAGCGCTCCCGCGACGGCCCGGTACCAGCTGACGCAGCAGGATATCGACCGCGGCTACGTGACCAACACGGCGACCGCGCAGGGCCTCGACCCCAACGAGACCCCCGTCGACGACCCCGCCGACGCCACGGTGACCCTGCCCGAGGGCGGTTCGCTGCAGCTGCTGAAGAGCGGCGAGCTGACGGGCGACGCCGCGGCGGGAGAGACGGTGCGCTGGAGCTTCACGCTCGTCAACACCGGCAATGTGACGCTCACGGGCATCGAGCTGCACGACGATCTCGCCGGCCTCGGCGAGATCGCGTGGGGCGAGTGGCCGGCCGAGCCGTTCGTGCTCGCTCCGGGCGAGCAGGTGCAGGCGACCGCCGACTCGGGCCTGACCCAGGCGCAGGTCGACGCGGGGTGCGCGGTGAACACCGCGAACGCCCAGGCGACCACCCCGGGCGACGCGACAGTGCCCTCGAACGAGGCGACTGCCGAAGCGTGCTTCAGCGCCGCGTCGTCGATCTCGCTGGTCAAGAAGACCAACGGGGTCGAGTACGACAAGGCGCCGGGCGCGCAGCTCACCGTGGGCGACAAGGTCGAGTGGAGCTACGTCGTGACGAACACCGGCGCGACGACGCTCACCGATGTGCGGGTCGATGACGACATGGAGGGCGCCATCGCACCCCCGGCCGGCTTCGACGGCGTGCTGCTGCCCGGCGAGTCGGTGACCTTCACCGCTCACGGAGTCGCGAAGCTCGGCCAGTACCACAACACGGCCGTGGCGACCGGCGAGACCCCGTCGCAGCAGGGCGTGACCGACGACGACGAGTCCTGGTACTCGGCGGCGGCACCGGTGCCCCTCGCGGTCACCGGTGGGCAGCTCGCGGGCCTCGCGGGCGGCGGTGCGTTGCTCATCGCAGCCGGTGCGGTGCTCTGGCTGATGCGCCGACGCCGCGCATAACCCGCAGCGGTCCCAGGGACCGCAGGGATCGACGGTGGCCCACAGCGCCTGTGCGCCGGGGGACCCCGACCGTCCGGNCAGGGATCGATGGTGCCCCCCGGCGCTTGCGCGCCGGGGGCCACCGCTCGTCCGGGTGCATCGTCGCCGGGGCCGGGGCCGGGGCCGGGGCCGGGGCCTTGCCGATCCTTGCCGTGCCAGTTCGCGCACGGCCGCGAACGCTACGATGGTGCCCATCTGACCGTGTTCCGAAGGAGAACTACTGTGTGCGCACGCGTGACCTGTGAAAACTGCAGCAAGCCGACCTGGCAGGGGTGCGGCGAGCATATCGAAGACGCGCTCGCGGGCGTGCCCCAGGCCGACCGCTGCGCCTGCGCGCGCTGAATTCATCGGCGGGCTGATCGAGCCGGCTCGCTGAACTCATCGGCCGGCTGAACTCACCGGCCTGCTGGTCGAGACGGCCCGCTGAGCTCGCCTGCCCGCAGCCGCGCGAACGCCGCAGGCAGCGCATGCGCCGCATCGAGCGCCGTGATCGGTCGGCCCTCCGCCGCATCATCGATGCCGCCGCTCGCGATGCGGGCGGCGGCATCGTGCAGGTGGGCGGCCGCGGCGCCGAGCTCGGCGAGCAGCGCCGGGTCCTGCCGCACCGCATCGGCATGCGCGGCCACGAGCGCGCCCAGCGTTCCCGCGAGCACGTCGCCCGTGCCGGCCGTCGCGAGCCACGCGGTCGCAGGCCCCACGAGCACGGGGGCGGCGCCGGGAGCAGCAGTGATCGTCACCGATCCCTTCAGCAGCACCGTCGCACCGAGCGCCTCGGCGAGCCGGGCGACGCCCGCCGCCCGTGAGCGCTGCGACCCGGCATCGGGCGTCTCCCCGAGGCCTGCAGCGACCCAGAGCCCGGTGAACTCTCCGAAGTGCGGGGTGAGCACCGCGGGCGCGAGCGCCTCTCCCGAGCGCGCGATCTCGGCCGTGAGCCCCAGCGCCCCCGCGTCGACCACCACCGGTGCATCGCCCGTGAGCATCGCGCGCAGCTCGGACGTTTCGGCGTCCGGCCGCGTCGCCGCGTCGGTGCCCGAGCCGATCAGCCACGCGTCGCAGGGCCGCCCGCTCCCCTCACCGAAGACAGTCTCGGGGTGCGCGGCGAGTACGGCGGCGGCGGGGGAGGGCAGGCCGTGATCGGCCCGACGCACTTCGACCGGCGGCACGTAGCGCACCATGCCGATGCCGGCCCGCCAGGCCGCGGCGACGCCGAGTACGGCGGCCCCGGGGTATGCGGCAGAGCCGGTGCGGGCGCCGAGCACTCCGCGACGGTATTTGTGGTCATCGGCGCCGGGCACGCGCAACCAGGCGGCGGTACGCGTCTCATCCCAGCGGGCCGGCACGGTTACGCGTCTCCCTGCAGACCCTCGAACAGCGCCCGCACCGCAGCCTCTACGCGCGAAAGGGCCGCCTCGGCCGCGGCGCGCCGCTCGGCCGCCGTGCCCGTGTCGCTGAACGTGTCGAGATACACCTTCAGCTTCGGCTCGGTGCCGCTCGGCCGCATCATGATGCGCGAGCCGTCGACCAGGTCGAATCGCAGTACGTCGGCGGGCACCTCGGCAAGGCCCGGCTCGAGCAGATCACGCACCTGCTCGACCGCGACGCCCGCGAATGCGCTCGGCGGGCTCTGCCGCACCCGCTTCGACAGCGCGCTCGCCGCGGCCATCGACTCGAGGCGCAGCGTGACCTGCGTGCTCGCGAAGTGGCCGAATCGTTCGCTCGCCTCGTCGAGCAGGTCCCACAGCGTGCGGCCCGTCGCCTTGCACTCGCGCGCCATCGCGATGGCATCGGCGCTCGCCGAGATACCGTCTTTATCGCGTACGACCGCGGGGTGCGTGAGGTAGCCGATGGCCTCCTCGAACCCGAAGATGAGGTCGGGCACCCGCGACACCCATTTGAACCCCGAAAGCGTCTCGGCGTAATCGAGGCCGTAGGCGTCGGCGACGACGCGCAGCGCGGGCGACGAGACGATGGTGCAGGCGAGCGCGCCGCGCGGCTCGACGCCCGCGAGCTCGGCACGTACCCGTTCGCGTTCGGCGGCGCGCCAGCCGAGCAGCAGACCGAGTTCGTTGCCGCTCAGGCGGCGGTAGCCGCCGGCATCGCCGGGGCTCGTACCGGGCGCCGGAGCCGCGATCGCGAGCCGGTCGGCGTCGGGGTCGTGAGCGACGATGAGTTCGGCGCCGAGCGCCTCCGCGTCGCGGAACGCCAGATCGAGGGCGCCGTGCTCCTCCGGATTCGGGAACGCGACGGTCGGGAAAGCACTGTCGGGCCGATCTTGTTCGGCGACCGGATGCACCGCGGGCAGCCCGGTCGCGGTGAAGACGCGGCGGGCGATATCGGCGCCGACGCCGTGCATCGCGGTGTAGACGATCTCGAGGTCCTCGGTGAAGCCGATCGCGGTGCCGGGCGCTGCCGGCTCCTGCGGCAGGCCCGCCAGCACGGCCGCAGCGGTGAGCGCCACGTAGCGGTCGGCGACTTCGCCGCCCGCCGTGCGATAGGCGTTCGAGCGCGGCAGTTCGGCGACGGGCCCGGCCGCGGCGGCGCGCTCGATGCAGGCCGCGATCTCGGCATCGACCGGCGGCACGATCTGCGAGCCCGCGTCGGCGTCGCCCAGGTAGACCTTGTAGCCGTTGTCCTGCGGCGGGTTGTGGCTCGCGGTGACCATGATGCCGGCCGAGACGCCGAGCTCGCGCACGGCGAATGCGGTGAGTGGGGTCGGGCCGGCGACGGGCAGCAGCGTCACGGCGATGCCCGCGGCGGCCATGACCTCGGCGGCGTCGCGTGCGAAGACGTCGGAGTTGACGCGGCCGTCGTAGCCGATGACGACCGACGGCGGCGTCGCACAGGCTCCGGCTGCGGCACGATCGTGCAGGTAGGCGGCGAAGCCCGCGCTCGTCTGCGAGACGACGACCCGGTTCATGCGGCGGGGGCCCGGGCCGATCTTGCCGCGCAGACCGGCGGTGCCGAAGGCGAGGCGGCCCGAGAAGGCATCGCGCAGCTCGTCGATCGAGCTCTCGGAGCCGGTGCGGGCGAGCGCCACGAGGTTCAGCGCGGCGCTGCGGGTCTGCGGGTCGATGTCGAGCTCTGCCCAGGCCTCGGCCTGTGCGATCAGATCATCGAGCGCGGCGAGTGCAGCCATAGCCGGTTCCTCATCCCTCCCCGGGGACAGCCGGGTCGTTTCAAGCTATCACTTGAAACCGCGCCCGCCTATCACGTGCGGCGCCGGTGTCGCGGCTCGGTCGTGTCACGGGTGCGCAGCGGCAGCCGCAGCGGCAGCCGCGCTGCTGCCGCGCTGCTGCTGCGCTGCTGCTGCGCTGCTGCCGCGCTGCTGCTGCCGCCCGGTCGCAGCGGTCATGCCGCCCCTGCACCCGCGCGCTGCCGCCTGCCGAGTTCGAGCGCGTTGTCGGCCTCGAGCCTCGCCTGCAGCTCGGCGACGAGCAGCGCGAAGTGCTCGTTGCAGTCGGCGATCTCGGCTCCCAGCGCCCGTTCGGCCGCGTCGGAAGGCCGTGCCTCGAGCTCGAGCGCAGCATCGCGCACCCGGTCGAGCTGGAACGCGATGCGGGCGACGTGCTGCAGCACGTCCTCGTTGTCGCCGGTGGTGGTGAGAAATTCGGCCCAGCGGCTGAGCGCCTCCGAGAGCGATCTGCGCTCGGTCGCGACGGTTTCGCGCAGGGCGTGCAGTTCGGCGGCGAACTCGGGCGACGCCTGTCCGGCGACGGCCTCGGGGAGCCGCCGCGGCACGATCACCCCGTGCGCGATCTCGCTGCGGTCGTCGTCGGCGATGGCGTGCAGAAATTCGACGATCGCGATGCGGTTCACCGGCGCCCAGCGCTTCGCGGTCGCCCGCGCGACGAGCGAGCGGAGCACGAGCGTGGTGAGGAAGAACGACACGAAGCCCGCGGCGAGCCCCGAGAGGATGACGAGGTTCTGCCAGAGGCCGGTCGCGACATCGATCCACACGATGATCACGATCATGAGCGCTCCGCCGACGAACGAGGCGATCTTGAGAATGCGCTGGCGATCCTCTTCGCGAATACGGGTCACGGTCTGCTCCTTCTCGAACCGGCTGTGATTGCCGCCCACCATAGCGCGGAATCATGCCGCGCGGCGCGGCCTGCGGGGTGTCGCGTGCGGGTGCGGCTCCGTGCCCCCGGAACGTCTGCGGGACATCCCAGGCAGCATGTGCCAGGATACCCGGTATGGGTATCGGAGTCAGGTTCGCGCCGCTGATCGTCGCCGCCGCGCTGCTGCTCTCGGGCTGCGCCGCCGGGACCGGAGGGGCAGCGGGTGCTGACGGCCCCGAGAACTCTGACGGCCCTGCTGCGCCCGCGGGCGCGCTGCCGTCGCCGGCCGACGCGCTGCAGCAGCTCGGGCTTTCAGGCGACGACCCCCGAGGCATCGTCGACGCGCTCGACGCGCTGCCCCTCGCCGAGCGCCCCGACGATCTCATCGTCTCGGTGCTGCCCGATGCACTGCGCGTGCAGCCCGACCAGCCCGACGAGCTCGTGCTGCCGCTCGAAGCGGGCGAGTTCTATCTCTCGATCGCCCCCTACAGGGATCAGACCCACCCCTGCACCTTCCACAGCCTGACGACGTGCGTCGGCGAGATGCGCTCGGCCGAGGTCGGGCTGCGCATCACCGACGCCGCGACCGGCGAGCTCATCGTCGACCGCCGGACCCGCACCGCCGACAACGGCTTCGTCGGCGTGTGGCTGCCGGCCGACCGCGAGCTCGAGGTCGAGATCACGGCCGAGTCGGCCGCCGGCACCGAGGCCGGGCGCACGACCGTGACGACGGGTGCCGGCGACCCGACCTGCCTCACGACGATCCGCCTGACCTGACCTGACCTGACCTGGCCTGGCCCTGACGTCGCCTGGCCCTGACGTCGCCGGCCCGGCCCTGACCTCGCCGGCCGATCCCTGTCGACGCACCCGCGAATGCCCGAATATGTGCGTAATCCCGCCCGCATTCTGCACTTTTCCCCGCACTCGGCGCGGAAGCTCGGTGCGAAGGCTCGGCGCGGAAGCTCGGCGCGAAGGCACGGGCGGAGGGCCAACCGCGCGGCTACAAGGTCCCCGCTCACCCGGCGAGCGTCAGCCGCACCGACTCCAGCTGCTCGACCCGCGTTGGCGCGACGTGCACCGTGACGAGCTCGTCGGCGTCGGCGTGCGCGGCGAATTCCGCGAG
Source organism: Leucobacter sp. GX0328 (assembly GCF_053567315.1). NCBI lineage: Bacteria > Bacillati > Actinomycetota > Actinomycetes > Micrococcales > Microbacteriaceae > Leucobacter > Leucobacter sp. GX0328. The sequence goes on along the minus strand of NZ_JBSGPC010000001.1, from coordinate 641,934 downwards.
CTCGGTGCGCACGCGCTCGGGCGACCCCATCGCCGTGAACCGCAGCATGCCGCGGATATCGCGGCCGGCGGGCGTATCGAACAGCGCCGAAGCCTCGTCGTCGGTGAGTTCGCGCTCACGGCCGCGCGACAGGAACGAGCGCACGCGGGCCAGCTCGCTGCGGGCGAAGAGGGCCTCGGCGGCGGCGTCGTCGGCGGCCGCGACGACGTTCACCCCGGCGCTCACGTAGGGCTCGGGGTGCGCCTCGCTCGGCACGTAGTGGCTGCGGTAATAGGCGACGGCCGAGGTGAGCTGCTGCGGCGCGAAGTGCGAGGCGAACGAGTAGGGCAGGCCGAGCTGGGCAGCGAGCGAGGCGCCGAAGAGGCTCGACCCGAGAATGGTGAGGGGCACGCGGGTGCCGTGCCCCGGGTAGGCGTTCACGGCAGTTCGGGGCAGATCGTCCGAGAGGTAGCGCTGCAGCTCGATGACGTCGCTCGGGAAGCTGTCGGCGGCCTCCATCGTGCGGCGCAGCGCGCGGAACGTCGCCCCGTCGGTGCCGGGCGCGCGCCCGAGTCCGAGGTGGATGCGGCCGGGGTGCAATTCGGCGAGCGTGCCGAACTGCTCGGCGATGACGAGCGGGGAGTGGTTCGGCAGCATGACGCCGCCGGCGCCGAGGCCGATCGTCTCGGTGTGCGCCGCGATATGGGCGATGAGCACCGAGGTCGCGCTCGACGCGATCGAGGGCATGTTGTGGTGCTCGGCGTACCAGATGCGCTCGTATCCGACCTGTTCGGCGAGACGGGCGACAGCGAGCGAGTGCGTGAAAGCGTCGCGTATGGTGCCGCCGGCCTCCACTGTCGCGAGATCGAGCAGGGACAGTTTCAGGGCAGCCATGCGAAGTGCAACCGGGGTCCGGTCCCGGGTATTCCGTTCGCCCCGAAAACGATCGACGCCCCTGCCCGGCGCGGGTGCTGCGCGGGCAGGGCATCTCGTCAGGGATCGCCCTGGGCGCGCCTCGGTTTCTTACTCCGGGTCGACGATGCTGAGCAGCACGTGCCCGTTCGGCACGGTCTGGCCGACCGGCGCGTCGATGGACTGCACGACGCCGCTGCGGTGCGCGTAGATGGACTGCTCCATCTTCATCGCCTCGAGCACGACGACGAGGTCGCCCTCGGCGACCGTGTCGCCCTCGGCGACGGCGAGCTTCACGACAGTCGCCTGCATCGGCGTGGTGACCGAGTCGCCGGCCGCGGCCGCGACGCCGGCGCCCTTCGCGCGCTTCGGGGCGGGGCCGCGGGTGACCTCCTGGTCGACGAGCGGCAGCAGCGTCGCGGGCATGACGACCTCGATGCGGCGGCCGTCGGCCTCGACGACGACGGTCTGACGCTTGGCGTCCTGCAAGAGCGGGGGCACCTCGCCCTCCCAGGCGTCGATGTCGTTCACGAACTCGCTTTCGATCCACAGGGTGTAGACGCCGAAGCGGCCTTCGGCGGCGACGAAGGCGGGATCCCTGACGATCTTGCGGTGGAAGGGCAGCACGGTGGGCAGCCCCTGGATCTCGAACTCGTCGAGGGCGCGGCGGGCGCGCTCGAGCGCCTCCTCGCGGGTGGCGCCCGTGACGATGAGCTTGCCGAGCATCGAATCGAATGCGCCCGAGACGACGTCGCCCGAGACGACGCCGGTGTCGACGCGCACGCCGGGGCCGAGCGAGGGGCGGAACACGGTGACGGGGCCGGGGGCCGGGAGGAACCCGTTGCCGGGGTCTTCGCCGTTGAGGCGGAACTCGAACGAGTGGCCGTGCGCGACGGGGTCGGCGTAATCGATGACGCCGCCCTCGGCGATGCGGAACTGCTCGCGCACCAGGTCGATGCCGGTGACCTCTTCGGAGACGCAGTGCTCGACCTGCAGGCGCGTGTTCACTTCGAGGAACGAAACGGTGCCGTCGCGGGCGACGAGGAACTCGCAGGTGCCGGCGCCGACGTAGCCGACCTCTTTCAGGATGGCCTTCGACGACGAGTAGAGGCGCTCGATCTGCTCGTCGGTGAGGAAGGGCGCAGGCGCCTCTTCGACGAGCTTCTGGTGGCGGCGCTGCAGCGAGCAGTCGCGCGTCGAGACGACGACGACGTTGCCGTGGGCGTCGGCGAGGCACTGCGTCTCGACGTGGCGGGGCTTGTCGAGGTACTTCTCGACGAAGCACTCGCCGCGGCCGAACGCCGCGACGGCCTCGCGGGTGGCCGACTCGAAGAGCTCGGCGACCTCGTCGCGCTCGTAGGCGACCTTGAGGCCGCGGCCGCCGCCGCCGAACGCCGCCTTGATGGCGATGGGCAGGCCGACCTCGTCGGCGAACGCGAGCACTTCGTCCGCGTTCTGCACGGGGTCGCTGGTGCCCGCGGCGAGCGGGGCGCCGACCTTCTCTGCGACGTGGCGCGCCGACACCTTGTCGCCGAGCTGCTCGATCGCCTCGGGCGAGGGGCCGATCCAGGTGAGACCCGCGGCGATGACGGCGCGGGCGAAGTCGGCGTTCTCGGCGAGGAAGCCGTAGCCCGGGTGCACTGCGTCGGCGCCCGAGCGGCGGGCGACGCCGAGGATCTTCTCGACGACGAGGTAGGTCTCGGCGCTCGTGGTGCCGTTCAGGGCGTACGCCTCGTCGGCCAGGCGGGCGTGCAGAGCATCCCGATCCTGGTCGGCGTAGACGGCGACCGAGGCGATACCGCTGTCTGCGGCGGCGCGGATGATGCGGACGGCGATCTCGCCACGGTTGGCGATGAGCACTTTACGAATACGCGACATGAGAACCAGCCTATTCCAGGTCGGGTCGCTCGCCTTGGATATACGTCACAAACCTTTCGAGAAATCGTTGCCGGAGTCCACTACGGAGCGTCGTTCGCGGCGCGACAGGGATCGCCGACCCATGAGGCCCTGCTGAGAGGTCTCGCTGCGACGCCACGCTGCGAGGCCCCGTGCGGCGCCCTCAGCACGGCCCCCGGGCGCGCCCCGTTAGACTGGATGCGTGGTGAATCCAGAGATCCAAGGCCGGGTATACCCGCCGACCGCCCCGTATCTTGTCGGCCGCGAGAAGGTGCGCGAGTTCGCGCGCGCCGTGCTCAGCGAGTCGCCGCTGCACCTCGACCCCGAGGCCGCGCGCGCCGCGGGCTTCGCCGACGTCATCGCTCCGCCGACCTTCGCGGTCACGGTGCAGGAGGCGACGCTGGCCCAGCTGCTCGCAGACCCCGAGGCCGACGTCGACTTCACCCGCGTCGTGCACGGCGACCAGCGCTTCACGTACACGCGCCCCATCGTCGCGGGCGACGAGCTCACCGCGACGCTCACGATCGCGGCGGTGAAGCAGCTCGGCGGCCACTCGATGGTGACCGCCTCGAGCGAGGTCGTCGACGCGTCGGGTGCGCACGTGGTGACCGCGATCTCGACCCTCGTGGTCCGCGGCGAGGAATAGGGATCGGGAGACAGACATGACTGCAGCACCGGATTTCGCAGCCCTGAGCGTCGGCGACGTCGTCGCCGAGCGCGAGCTCGTCTTCACCCGCGACCGCCTCGTGCGCTACGCGGGCGCCTCGGGCGACTTCAACCCCATCCACTACCGCGACGACGTCGCCCAGTCGGTCGGCCTGCCCGGCGTGCTCGCGCACGGCATGCTCACGATGGGCGCCGCCGGCTCGGTCGCGACCGACTGGCTCGGCGCCGCGGGCTGGGTCAAGGACTACCAGTCGCGCTTCACGCGCCCCGTGCCCGTCGACGCAGCCGACGGCGCAGCGGTCACGATCACGGCGACGGTCGGCGCGCTCGACGCCGATGCGCGCACGGCGCGCATCGATCTGAAGGCCGTCTTCGACGGCTCCACGGTACTCGGCAAGGCGCAGTTGGTGGCGGCGTTCGCGTGACCTCCGCAGACGCCTTCGACGCAGCGGCCGCCGGCGCCCTCGAGAGCACCGCGCGCCTCGCCGACCTCACGACGATGCGCGTAGGCGGCCCGGCCGATCGACTGCTCGTCGCCCGCACGCGCGATGAGCTGATCGCGCACGCGACCGAGCTGTGGCGCATCGACGAGCCGTGGCTGCTGCTCGGCGGCGGGTCGAACACGGTCGTCTCGGACGAGGGCTTCCCGGGCACGGTGCTGCTGGTGCGCACCTCGGGCATCGAGGCGGTCGACGACCCGGCGCTCTTGCCGGGCACGCTGCGGCTGCGCGTCCAGGCCGGGCACGACTGGGATGCGCTCGTCGCGGAGTGCGTCGAGCGCGGGCTCGTGGGCCTCGAAGCGCTCTCGGGCATTCCGGGGCTCGCGGGGGCGGCTCCGGTGCAGAACATCGGAGCGTACGGCGCCGAGCTGTCGGACGTGCTGCACTCGATCGAGTTTCTCGACGCCGGCACCGGCGAGGCGATCACGATGACGGCGGCCGAGCTCGAGCTCGGCTATCGCGATTCGGTCATCAAGCAGGGCCTCGAGGGCGTGGTGCTCTCGGTCGACCTGGTACTCGTCGACGGCGGCCAGGGTGCCCCGGGTGCTCCGGTCGGTCGCCGCCGCGGGCGCCACGGCGCCGACGAAGCAGGCGGCGCGGGCGCGGGCGCCGACCGCACCGGCGCCGAAGCCGGGGCGCTCTCGGCCCCGATCGCGTACGCGCAGCTCGCGAAGGCGCTCGGCGTCGAGCTGGGCGCGCGCGTGCCGGTCGCCGATGTGCGCCGCGAGGTGCTGCGCCTGCGCGCCTCGAAGGGCATGGTGCTCGACGCCGACGACCACGACACGTGGAGCTCGGGCTCGTTCTTCACGAACCCGATCGTGTCGTCGGGGTTCGCGCGCACGCTGCCCGAGGACGCCCCGCGCTTCCCGATCGACGATGTCGAACCGGCCGCTGCGGTCACCACCTTCGAGGAGCTCGCCGCGGGGCAGCCGCTGCGCGTGCCCGAAGCGGCGCGCGAGACGCGGGTGAAGCTGTCGGCGGCGTGGCTGATCGAGCGCGCGGGAGTGCCCCGCGGCTTCCGCCTGCCCGGCTCGGGCGCCGCTATCTCGTCCAAGCACACGCTCGCGCTCACGAACCGCGGCGGCGCGACGGCCGCGCAGGTGGCCGAGCTCGGCCGCTTCGTGGTGCAGCGCGTGCAGCAGGAGTTCGGCGTCGTGCTCGTGCCCGAACCGAACCTGTACGGCCTGGAGCTGTAGCCGGGGTCGGTCGGGGCATCGGCCGCGGCGCGCGTTCGCGGCCGGGCCATGCAGAAGCCAGGAGAAGCGCAGGTATGAGGGTACAGATCGTGGGCCGCGGCCGCATGGCGACCGCGCTCGAGGCGGCGCTTTCAGGGCGTTCGGGGGTCGACCTGCTGCCGCTCGCGGGTCGCGGCGCCGACGGCACGGTCGCAGGCCCGGGCGTCGGCGCGGTCTCGCCAGGGATCGCTGCGCGCACCGGCACCGAGCCTGTGCAGACCGAGACCGAGACCGAGACCGAGACCGGGACCGGGACCGGGACCGCTGGCTCCGCACGCGCCGACGTCGTCGATGTCGTGCTGCTCGCGGTGCCCGACGCCGAGATCGAGCGCGCCGCCCGTGCGATCGTGCCGGGCCCCCTCGTGGGGCACCTGTCGGGGGCGACGGGCATCGGCGCGCTCGCACCGCACGAGGCGTTCGCCGTGCATCCGCTCCTCACCGTCACGGGGCCGGGCACCTCGTTCGCCGGCGCCCACGCCGCGGTCGACGGCTCGACGGACCACGCGCTCGCCGCAGCCGAGGCGCTCGCACGGCTGCTCGGGCTCGAGACGTTCCGCATCGCCGACGCAGACCGCGCCGCCTATCACGCGGCCGCGTCGGTCGCCTCGAACTTCTTGCTCGCGGTCGAGCACTTCGCCGGCCAGCTCGCCGAGACGGCCGGGGTGCCGCGGGCGGCGCTCGTGCCGCTCGTGCGCGAGACCGTCGAGAACTGGGCCGAGCGCGGCGCCGCCGACGTGCTGACCGGGCCGATCGCCCGCGGCGACGAGTCGACGGTCGCGCGCCAGCGCGCGGCGGTCGCCGAGCGGATGCCCGACCGGCTCGCACTCTTCGATACGCTTGCCGAGGCGACGCGACAGCTCGCCCGAGAGGGAGCCCGATGAAGATCGTACGCACGGTCGCCGAGCTGCGAGCGACCATCCGCGAGCTGCGCGACGCATGCCGTCCGCACCACGGGGCACCCGGCGAGCCCGCGGGCGAGGCGCCGCAGGTCGGCCTCGTGCCGACGATGGGCGCGCTGCACGAGGGGCATCTCACGCTCATCCGCGCGGCGCGCGCCGAGAACGTCGTCGTCGTGGTGTCGATCTTCGTGAACCCGAAGCAGTTCGACGAGGCCGCAGACCTCGACGCGTACCCGCGTCAGGAGGCCGACGACGCCGCGCTCGCCGCGAGCGCCGGCGCCGACGTGATCTTCGCGCCGACCGCCGACGAGCTCTACCCGGCGGGCTTCGCGACGACCGTGAGCGTGCGCGGTACCGTCGCCGAGACGCTCGAGGGGGCGGCGCGCGGCGGCGCGCACTTCGACGGCGTCGCGACCGTCGTCTCGAAGCTGCTCATCGCGGCGCTGCCCGACCGGGCGTACTTCGGGCGCAAAGACGCCCAGCAGCTCGCCGTCGTCGAGCGCATGGCCGCCGACCTCGGGCTGCCCGTGACCATCGTGGGCTGCCCGACGTCGCGCGACGACGACGGGCTGGCCCGTTCGAGCCGCAACGTCCGCCTCGATCAGGCGGCGCGGCGGAAGGCGCTGGCGATCCCCGGCGCCCTCGATACCGCGGCCCGTCGGGTCGCGGGGGGCGAGCGCGACCTCGCGGCCCTCGGCGCCGAGCTCGAGGCCGGGCTCGCAGAGGCCGGGCTGGGCGTCGACTACGTCGCGTTCGTCGACCCGAAGAGTTTCGAGGCGGCTACCGCCCCCGACGGCCCCGTGCTGTGCGCGATCGCGGCGCGGGTCGGCGAAGTGCGCCTCATCGACAATCACATGCTGAACGTTGGAGACTGAAGCCATGGCGAAGATCACCATTCCGAATCTGATGCAGAAGAAGGCCGACCGCGAGCCCATCGCGATGGTCACCGCCTACGACTACCCGGGCGCGCGCATGGCCGAGCGCGCGGGCGTCGACATGGTGCTCGTCGGCGACTCGGGCGCGCAGGTCGTGCTCGGCTACTCGTCGACCGTCGAGGTCACCGTCGACGAGATGCTCGTGCTCGCGCGCGCCGTGCACCGCGGCATCGAGAGCGCCTTCATCGTGTGCGACGTGCCGTTCGGGTCGACCGAGCAGTCGGATGCCCAGGCCGTCGCGACCGCGATGCGCTTCGCGAAGGAGGCGGGGGCCGACAGCATCAAGATCGAGGGCGGCGGGGCGCCGCAGCTCAGCCGGATCCGCGCGATCGTCGCGGCCGGCATCCCGGTCGTCGGCCACGTCGGCCTCACGCCGCAGACCGCGACCGCGCTCGGCGGGCTGCGCGCCCAGGGCCGTACGGTCGCCAGCGCCGAACGCATCGTGCGCGAGGCGCTCGCGGTGCAGGAGGCGGGGGCGTTCTGCATCGTCGTCGAGGCCGTACCCGCCGAGATCACGGCGGTGCTGAGCGACGTGCTCGACATCCCGATCATCGGCATCGGCGCCGGCCCGACCGACGGCCAGGTGCTCGTGCTGCACGACCTCGTCGGTCTCACCGAGGGCAAGGGCGCGAAGTTCGTGAAGCGCTTCGGCACCGTCGGCGACGACATGACCGCCGCGATCGCCGCCTATGTCGCCGAGGTGCGTTCGGGCGCGTTCCCGGCCGATGCGCACCAGTACGCCGCGGCCGCCGACGCGGTCGAGGCGGCGCGCAGCATGGCGGCTCAGCTCGGCGAGGGCTGACCCCGGCGGGCAGCCCCATCGGTTCGGAACGGCCGGCCGTGCCGGCCGCCGAGCCCGGCTCAGGCGCCGAGCTCGGCGACCCGGTCGAGGCCCCAGCGCAGGTCGCGCATGAGGTCATCGGCCGATTCGAGCCCGATCGAGAGGCGCAAGAGGCCCGGCGTGATGCCGAGCTTCTCGTTGAGCTCGGGGCTGAACGAGGCGTGCGTCGACGTGCCGGGGTGCAGCACCATCGAGCGGGTGTCGCCGATCCCTGTCATGCGCGAGAAGATGCGCAGCCCGTTCACGAAGGCGCGCGCCCCGTCGATGCCGCCGCGCACGGTCACGCCGAACACCGAGCCGGTCTTGCCGTAGCCCGCGGCGTCGGCGCCGTAGTCGCGCACGGCGAGATCGTGGAGCGGGCTCGAGGGCAGGCCGGCGTAGTCGACCGATTCGACCTCGGGCTGCGTCTCGAGCCACGCGGCGATCGCGATCGACGAGGCGACGTGCCGCTCCACGCGCAGCGACAGCGTCTCCATGCCCTGGTGCAGCAGAAACCCGTTGAAGGGCGACAGCGACGGGCCGATGTCGTTCACGACCGACTCGCGCACGGCGCGGGCGTAGGCGGCGCGGCCGAAGCGTTCGAGCATCGGGGCGACGCCCGCGCGGCTCGACTGCGTGATGAGCGGGAACGAGCGCCCGGCCGCCTCGGCTGCGGCCCAGTCGAAGTTGCCGCCGTCGACGACGGCGCCGCCGACCGCAGCCCCGTGGCCGGTGAGGAACTTGGTCGTCGAGTGCACGACGATGTTGCAGCCGTGCTCGAACGGGCGGATCAGCGCCGGCGTGCCGACGGTGTTGTCGACGACGACCGGCAGGTGGTACCGCGCCGCGACCTCAGCGATGCGGCGCAGGTCGGTGATGTCGTTGCGGGGGTTCGGGATGGTCTCGGTGAAGATCGCCTTCGTGTTCGGGCGGATGGCCCGCTCCCATGCTTCGTCGTCATCGGCATCCCACACATAATCGGTCTCGATGCCGAAGCGGGCGAAGCTGCGGCCGAAGAGGATGCGGGTGCCGCCGTAGATCGAACCGGTCGAGACGATATGGTCGCCGCTGCGGGCGAGCGTGAAGAGCGCGGCAGAGATGGCGGCCTGCCCGCTCGAGACCGCGACCGAGACCTCGCCGCCCTCGAGCGAGGCGAGGCGGTCTTCGGCGACCCAGTTGGTGGGGTTGCCCTGGCGGGAGTAGATCGGCGATTTCTCGCTCGGCGAGAACGCTTCGGCGCCGTGCTCCTCGGCGAACCCGGCCTCCTCGGGCTGCCAGTGGATGCTGCCGTTGAAGCGGTTCACCTGATCGTCGAAGTCGTCGAAGAGGTAGCCCGCCGAGAGCGCGAGGGGCGGCACGCGCAGCCCGTGGTTCTTGTCGGGGTACTCGCCGGCGTGCACCTGGCGGGTGTCGAAGTCGAAGCCGTCCCAGTCGTAGATGGGATCGATGGCGTCCGCGGTCATGCCGGGTTCTCCTGCGAGTCGATGGTCGGTGGGACTGGGGAAACGGGGGTCGATGTCTGCGTCGATGCCGGCGGGGCCTGCGCCGGCGGGGCGCCCTCGGCGGCCCGCAGCACCGCGGCGACGCGGCGCACCGCCTCGCGCAGGGTCGCGGGCGCGCAGGCGAGGTTGACGCGTACGTGCCCGGCGCCCTCGCCGCCGAAATGCAGGCCGTCGCCGAACGCGACGCGGCCCTCGTCGAGGATGCGCTCGTACGCGCGCTCGCCGAGCGCCGTGCCGCGGAAGTCGAGCCAGGCGAGGTAGCCCGCCGCCGGCTTCGTGCGCCGCACGCCGGGCAGATGCTCGGCGACGAGCTCGCCGAGCAGGGCGTCGTTCCGCTCGATCTGCGCGATGGCGCGGTCGAGCCAGTCGCGGCCGTCGGCGAACGCCGAGACGTTCGCGTGCAGGCCGAGGATGCTCGCGCGGGTCACGGTCTCGGGCGGCAGCCGCTTCAGCCCCTCGTTCGCGCGCTCATCGGCGGCGACGATGACCGAGCACTTGCCGCCCGCGAGGTTCCACCCCTTGCTCGCCGACGTCACGGTCACCGAGAGCGCGCCTGCGGCGGCGGCGATGGGGGCGAACGGTACGAACGTCTCGCCCGCATGGGTGAGGGGTGCGTGGATCTCGTCGGAGACGACGAGCACGTCGTAGCGGGCGGCGAGGCGGGCGAGCTCGGCGAGTTCGTCGCGGGTGTGCACGGTGCCGTGCGGGTTGTGGGGGTTGCACAGGATCAGCGCGTCGATGCCGGCACCGGAGCCGGATCCGGAGCCGGTGCCGGAGGCGAGGCCGGTGCCGAGGCCGGAGCCCGCGAACTCGCGCTCGAGCGCGGCGAGGTCGAGTCGGGCCGGGGCGATGGCGCCCGCGGGGAGCCCCGCGGCGACCGCAGCAGGTCCGGCCCCCGCATCATTCCCCACCGCCGCATCCTCGCGCAGCGGCACCTCGACCACGTCGAACGGCACTTCTTCGAGCATCTCGAAGAATCCGGGGTAGGTCGGCACGGGCACCGCGATGCGGCCGCCCTCCGGCCGCAGCACGCGCAGCGCCTCGACGACGCCGGTGGCGACGTCGGTCGCGAGGTGCACATGGTCGTGCGGCACGGTCCACGCCCAGCGATCCCTGCAGAAATCGGCGAACGCCGCGGCGAGCGGGCCGGGGCCGTCGAGATAGCCGGTGTCCGAGGCCTCGATGCGCTCGACGAGCGTGCGCCTGATCACGGGGGCGACCGCGAAATCCATCTCGGCGACGAAGAGCGGCAGCACGTCGGCGGCGAAGCGCGTCCACTTGAGGCTCGTGCGCCGGGTGCGCAGCAGAGCCGGGTCGAGGTCGTCGAAGGGCACCCCGCTCGGGTCGAGACAGTCGTCGTGGTCGCTCATTCCCCCATGCTCTCGCGGGGCTGCCCGCTCCGCGAGCGGGGGAGTAAGACGGCGTCACACTTCGTTGAACACCTCAATCGTCGCCCGGCGAGGGCTCGCGCCGCCGCGGACCGGCCCGCGTCGGCAGTGAACGCGTCAGCCCTGCCCGCGATTGCGCCGGCGTACCCCGCGCGGGGGTTTGCCGCCCGCGAACGACGCCGCCGAATCGACGATGAAGCCCTGCCGCAAGAGCTCGCGCCCGATGAGCATGCGGAACACCATCTCGTCGCGATCGGTGAGCGTGAGCTCGGCGTGCACCTCGCGGCCCGCGAGCTGCACGTCGGCGAGCACCACCGGGCGCTCCTGCGCGTGCCCCGACGAGCTGCGCACGACGCGCCGATCGTGCACGGGCAGCTCGACGACCGTCGCGTCGGCCTCCGACTCCTGCCAGGGATGCACCGTGAATCGCACCCACGACGCGCCGTCGCGCTCGAACTCCGCGATGTCGGTCGCGTGCAGCGCAGAGGTCTGCGCACCCGTGTCGATCTTTGCCTTGATCCACGGCACGCCGAGACCCGGGAGACGCACCCATTCACGCCACCCCGTGAGAGTGCTTGAATGGTGTGACACAGTCATGCACCTATCTTGGCAGGTATCCCACGTGAAACTCGCGATTCTCTCGCGCGCCCCACAGGCGTACTCCACGCAGCGCCTCATGACGGCCGCCCTCGACCGCGGCCATAAGGCCCGCGTGCTCAACACCCTCCGCTTCTCGATCGACCTCGCGGGCGAGGAGCCCGATCTCGCCTACCGCGGCAAGCAGTTGAGCGATTACGACGCGATTCTGCCGCGCATCGGCAACTCCATCACCTACTTCGGCACGGCCGTGGTGCGCCAGTTCGAGCAGATGGACGTGTACACGCCGAACACGGCTAACGGCATCTCGAACGCCCGCGACAAGCTGCGCGCCATCCAGATCCTCTCGCGCCACAGCATCGACATGCCGGCGACCGCGTTCGTGCGCAACCGCGCCGACGTCAGGCCCGCGATCGAGAGCGTCGGCGGGGCGCCCGTCGTCATCAAGCTGCTCGAGGGCACGCAGGGCATCGGCGTCATCCTCGCGCCGCAGGTGAAGGTCGCCGAGGCGATCATCGAGACGCTGCACTCGACGCGGCAGAACGTGCTCATCCAGCGCTTCGTCGCCGAGAGCCGCGGGCGCGACGTGCGCGCGCTCGTCGTGGGCGACCGCGTGGTGGCGGCGATGCGGCGCATCGCGTCAGGCGACGAGTTCCGTTCGAACGTGCACCGCGGCGGCACCGTCGAGGCCGTGCAGCTCGACCCGGTGTACGAGCAGACCGCGGTGCGCGCGGCGCAGATCATGGGCCTGCGCGTCGCGGGCGTCGACATGCTCGAGGGCGACGAGGGCCCGCTCGTGATGGAGGTCAACTCGTCGCCCGGCCTGCAGGGCATCGAGGCGGCGACCGGGCTCGATGTCGCGGGCGCGATCATCGACTACATCTCGAACCAGGTGAACTTCCCCGAGATCGACGTGCGCCAGCGGCTATCGGTGTCGACCGGGTACGGCGTGGCCGAACTGACGATGCATGCGGGCTCCGAGCACGTCGGCAAGGCGCTCGGCGACCTGGGGCTGTGGGATCGCGACATCACCGTGCTCACGCTGCACCGCGGCGTGCAGGTCATCCCGAATCCGCGCAAGCACGTCGTGCTCGAGCCCGAAGACCGGCTGCTGTGCTTCGGCAAGCTCGAGGAGATGCGCGGCATGATTCCCGAGAAGCGGCGCAAGCGGGCGCGGGTGCGCAAGCTCCCGCGGGCGGCCCAGGAGCTCGCCGAGGGCTGAAGGGTTTCCTGCTTGCCGCCGGCCCGCCCGTCTTCGGGCCGACCGCGCCTTCCCCCGGCCCAATCCGCTCCGGTGCCCGATTAGGTGCGCAATCCGGCTCGGATTCAGCACAATTTCGTGCACACGGGGTGCACACGGGGTGCTCACCAGGGATCACCGCCGACCCGAATACGCCCGACCGTGGGGCTCGGGCGCTCGACGTCGGGGATGCACGACACGGCGTGCGAACGCTTCCAGGCCCGTCGGCCGGGTTTCCGGTGAGCGACGAGATCGTTCTGCGCTGAAGTGCTGGCCGGCGGTAACGGTGCAAGAGCGACCCTGCGCCCCGAAGCCGTTGGCGGCGTCCTCTACCACGGTCTCAAGGCCGATCGCATCACCCGCTCCATCCGAAGCTGCGGAACCGACTGAGCAACCGTTCACGCAGCTCAGCGCGCCGGATATAGAGCAGCTCGCTCGTCACGCGGAACACTTCCCACCCGTGCTCGCGGTAGTCGTGGTACTTCTCGATATCTCGATTCCACTGCCGCGCTTCGACCCGGTGATGATCGCCCTCGTACTCGATGGCGAAACGGTACTCGGGGTACGCGAACTCGCTGGCGCCCAGCAGGCGGCCGCTCGGGCTCGTCACGTCGTAGTCGAGCCGCGGTTCCGGCAGGCCCCAATCGAGCAGCAGGAGCCGTATGAGGCTTTCCGGCGGCGACGCCGAGTGCGGTGAGAGCAGGGCCAGCATCTGCCGCAGCGCGGGCCCGCCCGGGCGGCGAGGCATCGCGGCCAGGCGTTCGAGCTCCGCTATCTCGGCGTGCGGCGGCCGCTCGAGCCGTGCGGTGCCGGGGATGCGCGCTTCGCGAATGACGGCATCGCCGAGGGCGACCGCGTCGCCGCGACCGAGCTTCGGGGCGAGCATCGCTCAGGTCGACGCGGGGTCGGTCACGCGCAGTGCGCCGCGAGCGACGACGGTGACGTGCGCCGCCTGGACGACCTGCATCGCGAAGCCCCGCGAGTCGAGGCGCTTCGCGCGGGTATGGCAGCCGAGGTCGATGCCGCCGAGGGCGAGCGCGAGGTTCGCGACGACTGCGGGCTCGCGCCCGGCGGGCCCGGCCTGCGGTAGTGCACGGGGCGCCGGAACGGGGAGCCGATGGATCGCGGCCGCAGTGCGCCCGGCAAAGAACACTCCGCCCGGCAGTAAGGGCCCGATGAGCTTCGCGACTGCGCGCTGGTACTGGCGCCACCGTTCGGCCGGATGCCCGGTCGCGGCATCACCGGGCCAGAGCGGCAGCGGAGCGCGCGCATAGTAGCCGGGTGCGAGACGCACGACGTCGACCGCGTTCAGCCTCCGCGATCCGAGGCCGAGCGCCCGTGCCTCGGCGGCGGTGAATGCGGCCCCGAGCGTACGAGGCAGAGGGTCGAGATGCCGGGCCATGCGGCCAGCTTGGCCGGGCCGGCCGGCTCACGCACCCGGTACTCGAGCGAAATGAATAACTTCTGCGCTTTCGCCCTATTCGGCGGCCTGTGGAGGAAGGTCGCCAAGCGCGAATGCCCGATCTGATGCACAATTCGGCACCGATTCCGCACTATTTCCCGCACCCGCACCCGCACCCGCAGCCGCAGCCGCACCCGCAGCCGCACCCGCAGCCGCACCCGAAGCCGCACCCGAAGCCGCACGGCCCCAAGCCCCACCCGCACCCGCACCCGCGGCCGAAGGCCCGACATGCCTACCGCGTCGCGGTCAGCTGAAACTCCACATACCCTGTCGGTTCGACCTTCACGAACCCGAGCGACGGCGCGTCGACCCCGAAGTCGGCGAACGCGACGGGGATGGTCCCCGCGATCTGCGCGGTCTTCCCGTCGCTGCGCACCGACACGTCGGCGGTGACCGAGTGCGTGACGCCGGCGATGGTGAGGTCGCCGGTGGCCTGTGCTTCGGCTGTCGCGCCCGAGGCGGGCAGCTCACCGAACGCGACGGGCGACGTCAGCACGAAGGTGGCGGTCGGGTACTCGTCGGCGCGCAGGGCGCGGTCGCGGAAGTAGGCGTCGCGCGACGAGCTGCCGGTCTCGATCGAGGCGACGTCGACGGTGAGCGCGGCTGCCTCGAGCGCGGTGCCGGTGGGGTTGATGGTGAGGGTGCCGGAGACATCGGGGGTGCGTCCGGTCACGGTGACGCCCGCGCCGTTGAGCACTTCGTCGACGCGGTACCCGGCCTCCGATCCGCTGCCGATGGTCCACGCACCGGCGAGCGCGGCGGCGTCGAGCGGCGCTCCCGAGGGCGACATCGCATCGGTGGAGTCGGGTGACTGCGGTGCCTCGCCGAGCAGGTCCGAGTTCGAGCCGAGCGTGGGGGCGTGCGCGGCGGGCGGGGCGATGAAGTCGCGGTAGACGATCGGGCCGATCGTGGCGGCGACGACGGTGACCGCGAGCACGCCGGTTCCGACGCCGATGAGAATCTTCTGCGATCTCTGCACTGCCTCCCCCTCTCCGGCCGTTTCGCATGAACTGTGCGCTCGTGAGGCGAACGCGCACGTTCACTCTCGCAGGGCAACCGATGAAGAAGCCCGGAGCCAGCCTGAAGCCCGCTGAGTTTCATAAGAACGGGCATCGCCAGGGATCGCCGAGCGCGCCCGCCAGAAGTTCGATAGGCCTGTAGCGCGCCGGCCCGGCTCAGAGCTCGGCGAGCAGCGTCTTCCAGTGCGCGCGCCAGGTCTCGATGAGGTCGCCGTCGGCGAGTTCGGTGTGGTTCACCGCGAGGATGGTGCGGTCGTCCCCTTTCGGGGTTGCCGAGATCTCGACGCGGCCCGCGCCGTCGAGGTCGAAGCGGCGGAAGCTGCGCTTCTCCGTGCGCGAGAACCGCGGTTCGCCCGAGGCGTGCCCGAGGTGTTCGGAGAGGGCGCCGTGGGCGGCGCCCCAGGCCTCGATCGCGGCGTCGCGGTCGAGGGGCAGGGTGCGGCTGACGCTCACGCGGAAGGTGCCGGTCGACGACTGGCCGGGCACCCGCATGCCGGCGTGGTGCTCGTAGGCGATGGCTGCGCCCTGCGCCCACCAGTCGGGGTTCTGCAGCGAGTCGGGCATCGCGGCCCGGGCGATGCGGGCGATCTCGGGGTGTTCGAGGGTCTTCGCGTTCGCGGCTTCGAAGAGGTCGACCCATTCGGCCCAGCTCTTGCCGCTCGCGCGCTCGAGGGCGGGGAGGTTGCTGGCGCGCGTGCGGTTGCCCGCGTCGGATGCTGCATTGCTCATGCTGGCAGTCTATGGCGGGCCTGCGACACGAGACAGTGCGAGACGCGAGCGGCGGCGCGGAGGGGTGGCGGCGCATCAATAGAGTAGAAGCATGAACGCAGGCAACGCGAGCACCGAAGCGAGCACCGAAGCGAGTACCGCGACTCCCACGCACCGCGAGACCCGCCGTTACGTCGAGCACGTCTCGTCGCAGCATCGTTCGGCGGGTCTCGACGGCAGCGCCGGCAGCGACGCCGCGGCGGGCATTGACGACGAGACGGGCCCGCACATCGACGCGGCCGAGATCGCGGGGGTGCGCGAGGCGCAGGAGTACCGGGTCGACCTCGAGCGCATCCGCTTCTCGTCGTTCTTCGCGAGGCTCTCCGATGTGACGCAGGTGGTGCCGCAGTCGGGCGTCGGCCCGGTGATGCACAACCGCCTCACTCACTCGCTCAAGGTGAGCGCGGTGGCGCGCGTCATCGCGGCGCAGCTGGCCGGCCGAGAGGCCCGGCACGAGGCCTTCGAACGCGGGCAGCGCGCCGAGGATGACGCGGTGGGCGCGGTCGTTGCGCGTCTCGGCGGGTGCGATACGGTCGTCGCGCAGGCGGCGGCGCACGCGCACGATCTGGGGCATCCGCCGTTCGGGCATCTGGGGGAGCGCGTGCTCGATCGGGTGGCGCGCGAGCGGCTCGGCCTCGCCGAGGGGTTCGAGGGCAACGCGCAGAGCTTCCGCATTCTGACGCAGCTCGACACGCTCGGCCGCGATTTCCCGGGCCTGAATCTGACGGCGGCGACGCGGGCCGCGACGCTGAAGTATCCGTGGACGCGCGCCGATTGGCTCGGCGAGGCGAGCGGGCGGGTGTCCGAGAGCGAGCGCCCGCGCGGGGTCGGTCGCGCCGAGGCCGAGGGTGCCGAGAAGTTCTCGGTGTACTCGCTCGATGTCGCCGAGATGGATCAGGCGCTCGCCGCTTTCCCGACGGTGGGCCGCGGTTTCCAGACCATCGAGTGCGCGGTCATGGATCTCGCCGATGACATCGCGTACGCCGTGCACGATCTCGACGATTTCGCGCGGGCCGGGGTGCTGCAGCAGGCGGCGATCTCGGCCGAGTTCCGGGCCTGGCTGAGGGATTCGGGCGAGCTCGCGGCCGAGCCGCTGGGTGAGCTCGCGGGGGCGTGGCGCCGGCCGGGCCGGTCGCTCGAGCTCTTGTGGCGGCGGCTGCAGCGCAAGGATGCGTGGATCGCCGACCGCGATGCCTTCCAGGAGGCGGTGCACCGGGTGAGCACCGACATCGACGAGTCGCTGCTCGCCGCACCGTACGACGGCGGTATCGAGAGCGAGCGGGCCGTGTCGACGTTCACCCGCAGCTGGATCGAGCACCTGCGCACGTCGATCGTGGTCGAGGAGCACCCGCACGTGCGCGGCGGCTACGTGCATCTCGACCGGCGGGCGTGGCACGAGGTGATGGTGCTGAAGTTCGTGCACGCGCATTTCGTGCTCGAGCGGCCCGAACTGGGGCAGTCGCAGCGCGGCATGGGGCGCGTGGTCGAGGAGCTCGTGCTCGGCTTCGACGAGTGGTTGAGCGATGCCGACGATGCCGGTCGGGCACCGCGGCGCTTGCTCGAGTGGGTCGACGAGGCGACCGATGCCGGTTTCGCGCTCTTCCGCAGCCGCCCCGAGATCATCATGGGCGACACGAGCGATGCGGGCCTGCGCCGTCAGGGGCGTGCGCGGGCGATTCTCGACTACGTGTCGTCGCTGAGCGACCAGCAAGCGGTCACCACGCATCGCGCCCTCACCAGCGTCGAGGGGTGAGCCCGGACCGCGCTGGCGCTACTCCGCCGCTGAGCGGCGCTCCCGCTCCTCCGCGAGGCGCCCGAGCGCGCTCGGGCCGAAGCCGTGCAGCGGCAGCAGTTCGGCGAGGTCGTCGGGCAGGGTGTCGAGCGTCGTGTATCCGGCGTCGATGAGCGCGCCCGTCGCGGGGCGGCCGATCTTCACGCCGTCGAATACGGGGCCGCGGTCGTCCATGCCCACGATGATAGCCGCCGGCGGCACCGGCAGACCCGGCAGACCCGACAGCGGCACCGTCTGCCGCTACGGCAGCACCTCGAATTCGCGCCCCGCATCCCACGGCACCGACCAGCCGAGCCGGTCGAACATGGTCGCGAGCAGTATGCCCGTGAAGCCCCACAGCACGCGGCCGCCGAAGCGTTCGTGCAGCGCGAAGGCAGGGCCGCGGTGGGTGTAGCCGCCGCGCCTGAGCACTGACGACCCGCGGCTGGCGGGGTCGAGCAGTTCGGCGACGGGGGTGCGGAAGACGTCGACCGATTCCGAGTGGTCGGCGGCGACCTCGCTGGGCGAGCGCCACCAGCCGACGACGGGGGTGACGAGGTTGTTGCTGACAGGGATCAGCACTTCCGGCAGCCTGCCGAGCACCTCGACGCCGTCGGGGTCGAGGCCGGTCTCCTCCTGCGCCTCGCGCAGCGCGGTGCGGTCGGGGGAGTCGTCTGCGGGTTCGGCGCCGCCGCCGGGGAAGGCGATCTGGCCGGGGTGGTGGCGCATGCCGTCGGCGCGGCGGGTGAGCAGCACGTCGAGTTCGGCGGGCACGGGGAGGTCGGGCGCCCGGGGCGCCGCGGATGCGGAGGTCGCCTCTGGATCCGCGAGCCGGCCCGAGGGCTGCGCGATCGTGCGGTCGAGCGCCCCGAAGAGGATGAGCACCGACGAGTGCCGGGCCGGTCGGTCGGCGAGCGGCCCCTGCGGTTCGATGTCGTAGGGGCGCGGGTCGCGCAGCAGCTCGCGCAGGTCTCGCTGCACGTCGTCGATGCTGCGGGTCATGCCCGCCAGCCTAGCGAATCCGACTGTCAGCCCTCGACGAGCAGTTCGTGAATGCCCTCGGGTACGCGCTGCGAGCGCGACCACGGTTCGCGGTCGCGGCGTGCGACGCGCTTGACGCGGTCGGTCTCCTCCGTGCGCACGCGGGTGAGCACGGCGATGACGGCGGCGCGCTCTTCGGGGCGCACCTGGCGGGTGACGAAGCGGATGTCGTCGCCGCTGAGCGCGGCGTCGGCGTCGCCCTGCTCCTCGCGCCGTGCGGCATCACGGGCCGCCGCGTCGGGCGGCAGTGGGGTGTCCATCGTCTCTGCCTCCTTACAGCGGGATGTTGCCGTGCTTCTTCGCCGGCAGCTCGTCGCGCTTGCCGCGCAGGCCGCGCAGGGCCTTGATCACGGCGAGGCGGGTGCCGGCGGGCTCGAGCACGTTGTCGAGCTCGCCGCGCTCGGCGGCCAGGAAGGGGGAGGTGACGTCGGCGGCGTACTTCGCGGTGAGCTCGGCGCGCAGCGCCTCGACGTCCTCGCCGCGCTCGGCGGCCGCGGCCAGCTCCTTGCGGTAGAGGATGTTGACGGCGCCCGAGCCGCCCATGACGGCGATCTCGGCGGTGGGCCATGCGATGTTGAAGTCGGCGCCCATCTGCTTCGAGCCCATCACGATGTACGCGCCGCCGTAGGCCTTGCGGGTGATGATGGTGACGAGCGGCACGGTCGCTTCGGCGTAGGCGAAGAGCAGCTTCGCGCCGCGGCGGATGACGCCCTGCAGCTCCTGGTCGGTGCCGGGCAGGTAGCCGGGCACATCGACGAGGGTGAGGATCGGGATCGAGAACGCGTCGCAGAAGCGCACGAAGCGTGCGGCCTTCTCGCTCGCATCGATGTTCAGGGTGCCCGCCATCTGCGCGGGCTGATTCGCGACGATGCCGACGGTGCGGCCCTCGACGCGGCCGAAGCCGATGAGGATGTTGGGGGCGAACAGGGGCTGCACTTCGAGGAAGTCGCCGCCGTCGAGAATCGCCTCGATGACCACCTGCATGTCGTAGGGCTGGTTCGGGCTGTCGGGGATGATGCTGTTGAGCGCGCGGTCGGCCGCGGTGATCTCGAGCGCCGTGTCGGTGTCGTAGATCGGGGCCTCTGCCAGATTGTTGTCGGGCAGGTAGCTGATGAGCGCGCGGGCGTAGTCGAGGGCGTCGTGCTCGTCGCTCGCGAGGTAGTGCGAGACGCCGCTCGTCTTGTTGTGGGTGAGCGCGCCGCCGAGCTCTTCGAAGCCGACGTCTTCGCCGGTGACGGTCTTGATGACGTCGGGGCCGGTGACGAACATGTGGCTCGTCTTGTCGACCATGATGACGAAGTCGGTGAGGGCGGGGGAGTACACGGCGCCGCCGGCCGACGGGCCCATGACGATCGAGATCTGGGGGATGACGCCCGAGCACGCCGTGTTGAGACGGAAGATGTTCGCGTACTTCGAGAGCGAGACGACGCCCTCCTGGATGCGCGCTCCGCCCGAGTCGAGGATGCCGATGCAGGGCGCGCCGGTCTTCAGCGCGAACTCCATCGCCTTGACGATCTTCTCGCCGGCGACCTCGCCGAGCGAACCGCCGAAGGTGGTGAAGTCCTGCGAGTAGACGACGACCTGCCGGCCGTGGATCATGCCGGCGCCGGTGACGACGGAGTCGCCGAAGGGGCGGCTGTTCTCCATGCCGAAGCCGTGGGTGCGGTGCTTCACGTACTTGTCGAACTCGACGAACGAGCCCGGGTCGAGCAGCTGGGCGATGCGCTCGCGTGCGGTCATCTTGCCGCGCGCGTGCTGCTTGGCCGCGGCGGCGGCATCGCGGTCGCCCACGGCCTCCTGGTACTTGCGGCGGTGGTCGGCGATACGGCTCGCAGTGGTTGCAAGCGGGGCGTTGTCTCCAGTCACGCAGCCAAGCCTAGCGCGGGCCGTATGCCTGACGCGCAACAACTTCTCCAACTGATCCCGAAATCCTTAGTCGAAAGCCTACGAAGGCGCTCCGTGGGCGATAACGTGTGGGCATGGAGTTGCCGCGTACCCGGGATGTGCTGCCGCAGGTGATCTGGCGCGAGAGCTCGCCTTCGACGAACGCCGAGCTGCGCGATCTCGCGCTCGATCGGGCGGGGGGCGCCGAGCCACTGCCGCACGGCACGCTGCTCGCGACGACCGAGCAGACGGCGGGCCGCGGCCGCCTCGGGCGCGGATGGGTGACGCCGCCCGACATGGCGGTCGCGGCATCGCTGCTCGTGCGCGGGTTCGGGCAGGGCCACGGTGCGGGCCAGGGATCGGGCCTCGGCCCCGGCTGGCTGCCGCTCATCGCGGGGGCCGCGATGACGGCTGCGCTGCAACCGTATTTCGGCGACGGGATGCGGGTCGGGCTGAAGTGGCCGAATGACGTGCACGTGCGCGATGAAGACGATGCGATGGCGGGGCGGCCGGGGTTGAAGCTCGTCGGCATCCTCTGCGAGATGCTGCCCGACGGGGCGATCGTCGTCGGCACCGGTGTCAACCTGCTGCTGCCCGAATGGGAGCTGCCGACCGAACGCGCCACGTCGCTGCTCGCGGCCGGCGCCGACGTCGACGGCGCCGAGTCGCTGCACGATGCGGCCGGGCAGCGCCTGCTCGACGACGTGCTCGCCGACTACGCGACCGATCTGCTGCGGCTCATCGAGCTCGCGGGCACGAACCCGGGCGCCGTGCGCTCGCGGGTCGCACGCACCTCGGTGACGCTCGGAGCCGAAGTGCGGGTGCACTTGCCGGCCGGCGAGGTCGTCGACGGGCGGGCGCGATCCCTCGCCCCAGACGGTTCGCTCGTGGTCGACCTGCCGACGGGCGGCGAGCTCACGGTCGCGGCGGGCGACGTCGAGCACCTGCGCTGACCGACCGGCGGGCGGCGCCCCGCTACTTGAAGATGATGGTGCGGTGACCGTCGGCGAGGATGCGGTTCTCGGCGAACCAGTTCACCGCGCGGCGCAGCACCCGCGCCTCCTCGTCCTGCCCCAGCTGCACGAGCTGGCGGGGCGAGTACGAGTGGTCGACGCGCACGACGTCCTGCTCGATGATCGGGCCCTCGTCGAGGTCGGTGGTGACGAAATGCGCCGTCGCGCCGATGAGCTTGACGCCGCGCTCGTGCGCCTGCTTGTAGGGGTTGGCGCCCTTGAAACCGGGCAGGAAGGAGTGGTGGATGTTGATGGCCCGGCCCTCGAGCGCCGCGCACAGCCCGGGCGAGAGGATCTGCATGTAGCGGGCGAGCACGACGAGCTCGATGTCGTGCTCGTCGATCGCCTCGAGCACGCGGGCCTCGAAGGCGGCCTTGTCGGCCGGCTCGGCGATGGCGCGGTGCTCGAACGGCACGTCGTAGAACGCGGCGAGGTCGCGCACGGTCTCGTGGTTCGACAGCACGAGCGGCACCTCGATCGGCAGTTGGCCGGCGCGCTGGCGGTAGAGCAGGTCGTTGACGCAGTGCGTGGCGGTCGAAGCGAGAATGAGGGTGCGCACCGGGCGGCCGACGCGGTCGAGGCGCCAGGTCATGCCGTAGCGTTCGGTGACCGGGGCGAGGGCGGCGGTGAAGCGCTCGTCGAAGGTGCCGATGTCGGTGAGCGCCTCGATCTGCAGGCGCATGAAGAAGCTCGCGGTGTCCTGGCTCGAGAACTGCTGGCTCTCGGCGATGTTGCCGCCGGCCTCGACGATCGCGCCGCTGATGGCGTGCACGATACCCGGCCCGTCGATGCATGAGAGGGTCAGAACCCATTGGGCGCAGGTGTTGGTCGTCTCGATCGTGCTCACGAGGCACAAGGCTAGTAGATCGCGGCGCGTCGGGTGAGACGCGGCCTCTGCGATTACAGTCGAACCATGGCGACACCTGCAGCACCGATGGCGGCCCCCGAATGGGCGCCGCCGCGAAAACGCGCGAAGAAGCCCAAGGCCAAGGGCGTCGGGGTGCTCTGGAGGTCGTGGCTGTGGGTGTCGTGGTTCATCTTCCCGGCCGCGTTCCTGTTCCGCTCATTCGCGGGCGTCGGCGGCTGGGAGTCGCTCTTCGCGGTACTCTTCTCGCCCCTGATCGTGCCGGGGGTCGGGCTGCTCGGCGCCGTGCCCCGCTTCGTGCTGAAGCATCGCGGGTTCCGCAGCATCCCGGTCTCCGTCGGCGTCACGATCGTCACGAGTTGCTGGGGCCTCGTGATGATCTGCCTCTCGATGCCCGGCGCTACGGACGCGGCGCCGATCGAATCGGTCGTGCGCGCGACGTTCGGCTTCGTGTCGCAGCGCGCCGAGGAGACGCTGCTCGGCATCTCGTTCATCGTGTGGGTGGGTGCCTACCTCGCGGCGCTCGTGCTGGTGTTCGTGCTGCGCCCCGCACCGCCGGCGCTGGCGGGCGCGGTAGAAGCGGCCGTACCGCAGCAGTTCGGCGCTGCAGGGATCGCTGCTCCCGACGCCGAGCCCGCGCCTGCGGCCGCGCATCGCGCTCGCCGCAGCAACATCGCAGCGCTCATCGCGGTGTGCGTCGTGCCCGCGATGCTGATCGGCGGGGCGGTCGCGGCCGATTACGTCTCGATGAACGGCGAGCGCGACTTCGGCGGTCAGAAGGAGATCGAGGTGGCGGGGCTTTCGCTCGACCAGCAGCGCGACCGACACGAGGCGCAATGGCGCGAGGCGCAGGAGGCGCTCGCGCCGCTGCGCACCGAGATCTCGCCCACCGGCTGGCGGGTGCTCGGCGGCGCCGGCATCGACTACGACGAGTACAGCTACTCCGACACCTTCAACTACCAGGTCGACGTCGTCTGGGGTCGGGCTCTGGCGGGCGACCCCGAGTCGGTCGCGAAGTCCGCGCGCAAGTCCGCCGAACAGCAGGGGTGGATGCTGCGCGAGATCGACGACGGCCCCACCTACACGGCGAGGCCCGGCGAGCCCGGCATCTTCTGGGAAGACGAGAACGGCGAGGTCGAGTCGGTGCGCTACGAGTTCGAGAACGAGCGGGGCTACCGCCTCTCGATGACGGCGGCGCGGCCCGATACTCCAGCGCCGGGCGACGAAACGGCAGACCCCGAGTTCGACCTCGACACCGACCAGCCCGCCATCCCTGAGGCGACCCTGGCGCTCTTCCTCTCGAGCGGCGACTACTGGCAGAGCCGCGGCGGCATCTTCGACTGGTTCGACGTCGAGCGCACCGGCGTGAGCCTGCCGAAGACCTATGCGAGCGACCAGTGGCCGACCCTCATGGAGCTGGCGTCTGAACCCTCGAGCTCCTGAGACTCGAAGCGAGACGCTGCGGGAGCGGGATCGAGGGCCCGAATGCGACGACGACCGGTTGCTGGCTATCGCCTCGGCGTTGTTGGTAGCTTCGAGGGGAGAGGTACGGGCCGCACCGTCGCGGCACGCGCCTCTCAAGGTGTGACCCGACTTCACCCGCCCGACGGAGGCCTCGCAGAGACGCGCGGCCAATGAGAGGAAGAACAGTTCTATGAGTCCCGTCATTCTCATGTTCATCGGTCTCGCGATCTTCGTGTTCGGATACCTCGTCTATTCGAAGTATCTGGCGAAACGCGTCTACCGGTTGGACGACGATTTCGAAACCCCGGCGCACGAGCTCAACGACGGCGTCGACTACGTACCTACCAACAAGTTCATCCTGTGGGGCCACCACTTCACCTCGGTCGCGGGAGCCGCACCGATCGTGGGCCCCGCGATCGCCGTCATCTGGGGCTGGCTGCCGGCCTTCCTCTGGGTGACGATCGGCACGGTGTTCTTCGCCGGCATGCACGACTTCGGCGCGCTCTGGGCCTCGGCCCGCAACAAGGGGCGCTCGATCGGCGCACTGTCCGAGCGGTACATCGGCAAGCGCGGCGCGAACCTGTTCCTCGTCGTGATCTTCCTGCTGCTGCTCATGGTGATCGCCGCGTTCGCGGTCGTCATCAAGAACCTGCTCATCAGCACCCCGACCGCGGTCATCCCGACCTGGGGCGCGATCATCGTCGCGCTGCTCGTCGGCGTGGCCGTGTACCGTCTGCGCTGGCCGCTCATCCCGGTCACCATCGTCGGCGTGACGGCGCTGTACGCGCTCATCGTGCTCGGCGACCAGGTGCCGGTCGTGCTGCCCGAGTCGGTGCTCGGCATGAGCCCGGCGACGTTCTGGATCGTCGCGCTGTTCGTCTACGGCGCGATCGCCTCGCTGCTGCCGGTGTGGGTGCTGCTGCAGCCGCGCGACTACATCAACGGCGTGCAGCTGTTCGTCGGTCTCGCACTGCTCTACGGCGCGGTGCTCATCGGCTCGCTGTTCGTGGGCAACTCGCACACCATCGTGGCGCCCATGATCAACAACGCGGTGCCCGACGGCACCCCGAGCATGGTGCCGCTGCTCTTCGTCACGATCGCGTGCGGCGCGATCTCGGGCTTCCACGGCATGGTGTCGTCGGGCACGAGCTCGAAGCAGCTCGATAAAGAGACCGATGCGCGTTTCGTCGGCTACTTCGGCGCCGTCGGCGAGGGCCTGCTCTCGCTCGGCACGATCCTCGCCGTCATCGCCGGCTTCCGCACCGTGGCCGAGTGGGACGAGGTCTACAACGCGTTCGGCGCGGGCGGCGTGAACGCCTTCGTCGAGGGCGGCGGCATGCTCATGCAAGACGGCATCGGCCTGCCCGCATCGCTCAGCGCGACCGTGCTCGCGACGATGGCGGTGCTGTTCGCGGCGACGACCATGGACACCGGCATGCGTCTGCTCCGCTTCGTGGTGCAGGAGATCGGCGAGACCATGAAGGTGCGCATCACGAAGGTGCCGGCCACCCTCATCGTCGTGATCGTCGGTCTCGGCCTCACCTTTTCCCAGGGCCTCGGCGGCGACGGCGGCCTGCGCATCTGGCCGCTGTTCGGCACGACGAACCAGCTCATGGCATCGCTCACGCTGTCGATCATCGCGGTGATCCTCATCCGCAAGCGCCGCAGCCCGCTGCCGGCGCTCGTGCCGCTCGTGTTCGTGTTCGTCACCTCGTTCTGGGCCGCGATCGACCAGCTCGCGTCGTTCGCGAACCCCGAGAACCCCGACTGGCTGCTCTTCGTGCTCGACGCCATCATCATCGTGGCGAGCATCTGGGTCGCCGTCGAGGCGGTGCTCGCGATGCGCCGCGCGGCGAACGAGCCGCCCGAGGCGTTCGACGCCGACGTGAAGCTCGAGGCCGTACGCGAAGAGGTCTGACGCATGGCAAGCGCACCGCGCCCGCCGCACCACGATGGCGGGCGCGGCACCCGGCGCCGGGGGAGCGAACTCTCCCGGCGCTGGGCCGCGCTGCGCGACGGCCTGCAGGAGTACTATGCGGGCCCCTACCGGCAGGCGATCGCGCGCGACAAGCGCGACGAGGACGACTTCTTCACCCTCGCCGTGCTCGGCGAGGCGCTCGGCGTGCCCGACCCGGCCGCGTACTACACGGTCGAGCTCATGCCGAGCCTCTACGACGACTTCCATCAGTGGCATCGCCGCATGGGCATGCCCCGAAGCCCTTTGGATCACGTGTCATGCTGCTAGACGCCACGCTCCTCGAGACCGTGCGCGCGCGCCGCGTGCTCTTCGTCGGCGGCAAGGGCGGGGTCGGCAAGACCTCGGTGTCGTCGGCGGTCGCGCTCGCCCGCGCCCGCGAGGGCTCCCGGGTGCTCGTCGTGTCGACCGACCCGGCGCACAATCTCGGCCACCTCTGGGGGTGTCGGGTCGGCGACTCGCCGGCGCGACTCGCGACCACGGAGGGCGGCGGCCGCGTCGACGGCATCGAGATCGACCCGCAGCGCACCGTCGACGCGCACCTGCGGGCGGTCGCCGAGACCATGCGCCGCATGCTGCCCGAGCGCATGCACGCGCACGCCGAACGCCACCTCGCGCTCGCCCGCGAAGCACCCGGCAGCCACGAGGCCGCCGTGCTCGAACGCGTCGCCGACGCGGTCGCGCTCGGGCTCGAGGGCTACGACCTTGTCGTGTTCGACACCGCCCCGTCGGGGCACACCCTCCGGCTCATGCGCCTGCCCGAACAGCTCACGGGATGGACGGAGACGCTCCTGTCGAATCGCGACCGCTCCGAGCGCTACGCCTCGGCAATGCGCGGTCTCGCGAGTAGCCGCCAGCGCACCCCCGACGAGAGCGCCGACGCCGAACTCAGGCGCGTGCTCATCGCGCGCCGCGAACGGTTCGCGAGACTGCGCACCACGATCGAGGACGCGTCGCTCACCGGCTTCGTCATCGTCAGCATCGCCGAACCCATGCCCGTCTCTGAGACCCTCGAACTCGCGGCCGCGCTCGACGGCATCGGCGTCGACCTCGCCGCCCTCGTCGTGAACCGCGTCTCGCCCGACGACGCCGGCCCCCTGCTCGCTGCTCGCCGCGCGCTCGAGAACGAGCAGCTCGATCGCCTCGCCCGCGAGCTGCCCCGCGCCCCGCGCGTACTCGTGCCGCTCATCGGCGGTGCTCTGGTGGGCGAGTCGGCGCTCGGGGCGCTCGCCGCCGAGTTCGGGGCCCCGGCCGAGGCCCGCTGACGGACGGTGCGGAGAAAATCCGTGCGCCTCGCAGGCGGGGCTTGCTAGGCTGGTGGGCGTCGTGACTGGCGTGCAGATGGGCGACCATCGGGGAGCGACGATTCGAACATAGGCCGCTCGCCTGGGCCGCAGGAACAGACCTGCGTGCGCAGGAGGAACGAGGAGTCCGTATGTCCCAGCAGTCCGCCTTCTTCAACGAGCCGCTCGCGGCCGTCGACCCCGAGATCGCCGCGGTGCTCGAGCAGGAGCTCGGCCGTCAGCGCAGCACGCTCGAGATGATCGCGAGCGAGAACTTCGTGCCGCGCGCGGTGCTCGAGGCCCAGGGCTCGGTGCTCACGAACAAGTATGCCGAGGGCTACCCGGGCCGCCGCTACTACGGCGGCTGCGAGTTCGTCGACATCGCCGAAGATCTCGCCAGGGATCGCGCCAAGGCGCTCTTCGGCGCGAAGTTCGCGAACGTGCAGCCCCACTCGGGCGCCTCGGCCAACGCGGCCGTGCTGTCGGCGATCGCCGAGCCCGGCGACACCATTCTCGGCCTCGAGCTCTCGCACGGCGGCCACCTCACTCACGGGATGAAGCTGAACTTCTCGGGCAAGCTCTACACCGTCGCCTCGTACGGCGTCGACCCTGAGACGATGCTCGTCGACATGGATGTCGTGCGCGCGAAGGCCCGCGAGCATCGGCCGAAGGTCATCATCGCCGGCTGGTCGGCGTACCCGCGCACGCTCGACTTCGCGGCGTTCCGCGAGATCGCCGACGAGGTCGGCGCGACCCTGTGGGTCGACATGGCGCACTTCGCGGGCCTCGTCGCGGCGGGCCTGCACCCGAACCCCGTGCCCTACGCCCACGTCGTCTCGTCGACCGTGCACAAGACCATCGGCGGCCCGCGCTCGGGCTTCATCCTCACGAACGAGGCCGAGATCTCGAAGAAGCTCAATTCGAACGTGTTCCCCGGCCAGCAGGGCGGCCCCCTCATGCACGTGATCGCCGCGAAGGCGACCGCGTTCAAGCTCGCCGCGACCGATGAGTTCACGGAGCGCCAGGTGCGCACCCTCTCGGGAGCGAAGCTGCTCGCCGCGGCGCTCACCTCCGATGCGTCGAAGGCCGCCGGCGTCGACGTGCTCACGGGCGGCACCGATGTGCATCTCGTGCTCGCCGATCTGCGTAACTCCGCGCTCGACGGTCAGCAGGCGGAAGACGCGCTGCACGCCGTCGGCATCACGGTGAACCGCAACTCGGTGCCGTTCGACCCGCGCCCGCCGATGGTCACCTCGGGCCTGCGCATCGGCACCCCGGCGCTCGCGACCCGCGGCTTCGGCGACGCCGAGTTCGCCGAGGTCTCGGACATCATCGCGCTGACGCTGCAGGGCGAGGCCGACTCGGACGCGCTGCGCGGCCGCGTCGAGGCGCTCGCCGAGGCGTTCCCGCTGTACCCCGGCCTCGAGAACTGGTGAACGGAGCACGCGAGATGACTGCGCAGAAACTCGACGGCCGCGCCGCCTCCGCGGCGATCAAGGCGGAACTGACCGAGCGTGTCGCAGCGCTCGCCGAGCGGGGCGTCGTGCCCGGCATCGCGACCGTGCTCGTGGGCGCCGACCCGGCCTCGCAGCTGTACGTCGGCATGAAGCACCGGCAGTCGCAGGCGATCGGTATGAACTCGATGCAGCGCGAGCTGCCGGCAGACGCCACGCAGGCCGACGTCGAGGCGCTCATCGACGAGCTGAACGCCGACCCCGAGTGCCACGGCTACATCGTGCAGCTGCCGTTGCCGAAGCATCTCGACACCGATGCGATTCTCGAGCGCATCGACCCGGCGAAGGATGCCGACGGGCTGCACCCGACGAATCTCGGCCGTCTCGTGCTGAACGTGAACGGCCCGATCGACACCCCGCTGCCGTGCACGCCGCGGGGCGTGATCGAGCTCTTGACCCGCAACGGCTACGATCTCGCAGGCAAGCACGTCGTGGTCGTCGGCCGCGGCGTGACGATCGGGCGCTCAATGGGGCTGCTGCTCACGCGCCGCGAGTTCAACGCGACCGTGACGCTGACGCATACGGGCACGGTTGATATGCCGTACTACCTGCGCCAGGCTGATGTCATCGTCGCGGCTGCGGGCGTGAAGCACATGATCCGCGCCGAAGACGTGAAGCCGGGCGCCGCGGTGCTCGACGTGGGCGTGAGCCGCGAAGAGGGTTCCGACGGCGGTCAGGATCGCGTGTTCGGCGATGTCGACCCGGCCGTCGCCGAGGTCGCGGGCTGGGTCTCGCCGAACCCCGGCGGGGTCGGCCCGATGACCGTGGCGCTGCTCATGACGAACGTCGTGGAGATGGCCGAGCGCCGGGCCGGTATCTAGCGGGGTGCCCGCCGGCCCGCGGCCAGCGGGTCGACGGGCGTCTCAGGGGCCGCCCTCGCGGAGATGGACCATCTCGTCGGTGAGGCGTGCGAAGCTCTCCGCGCTGATCTCGATCTCGAGGCCCGCGTCGTCGCCGATGAAGTACCAGACCCGATCTTCGCCGTCTCGCTGCCAACGGCCGAGGGTCAGGCTGCCTTCGTGGATGCGCTCGACGAGTCGGCCCTCGTGGAAATCGCGGTGGCGGAACACCGCAGGGATCGCGATGCCGGCGTCGCGATGGGCGCGGTCGTCGGGGTGATCGGCCTCGTCGTGGTCGATGACGCACCACTCGGGGCAGGGGCTGCTCTGCCAGCTTGTTCGGAACACGGGCCCTCCGTATACGATGACTGCGGCACGGCATTCACAGGCTAGGCCGGACCCCGGACATCCGGAGGCGCAGGGTCAGTCGTCGAAGAGACCGAGATCCGGCCACGGTTCCGGGAGCAGCTCGTCGAGTGTGCAGCCGAGCTGCTGCGCTACCGCCATGATGGTGCGCAGACTCGGGTTCGCGGGGGTGCCGGGAGCGGATTCGCCCTTCTCGAGCTTCTGGTACGTGTAGCGCGTGATCCCTGCGGATGCCGCGAGACGCTCCTGGCTCACACCGAGCTCGATGCGCCTGCGCTGCAATCGCGTGCCGATGTCGCGTGCGTACTCGACCCAATGCTCCCCCGGGATGTGCTTTGCCATGCCTCCAGATTGAAGGTTTCGCCTAACTCATGAGGCCTCTTTTATTTTGCTTTCCGTTTCATTATATGCATAATAAAAGAGGCCATTCGTCTTATGTGAGCTCTCAATTTCAACGCCCGAATGGTCGGGAATGCTCCGAAACCGGACCTTCCTCTATCCGTGTGAAGAATCGAGGAGACTGCATGAGTACCTTTGCGCTGCGAAAGGGGGACCACGACTCGAGGTCGAGACGCGTGCGCTTCGAAGGCGCCATACTCGCCTTCCTCGCGTTGGTGGCCACCCTCGTCGTCCTGCCGCAATCAGCTGCGCTCGCCGCTACCGCGGCGACCATCGACAGTGTGGATTTCGTGAACGACGAGTTCCCGGGCGGCAGCCGTCAGGAGATCAACGTCGCTTGGAGCGTGGCGGATAACCCGTCGACGCCGCTCACGGCCACGGTGGAGCTGCCGGAGGAACTGCGTGGGCACGCCGACCGGTTCCCCGCGATCGATTCCGACGGTGAAGTGGCAGGCGAATGCATTGTCTCAGCGCAGCAGGTGGTGTGCACGATCGATGATGACTACGTTGCGAGTCATCCGGTCGAGATCAGCGGCACCTTCACATTCCTCGTGAACGTGAACATCTACAACACCGAGGAGGTCGAGCGCACTTTCGACTTCGGCAATGTGACGGCACCTCCGGTGACGGTGACGCCGAACCCGGTCGTCTGCATCGAGGACTGCGACTACGAGGGCTCCTGGCAATGGAAGGGCGGCTGGTACGACAACCTCACTGACCAGATCGAATGGACGGTGGCGGTCGACGATAGCGTCAACGGCTCGGCGCGCGGGGACGGTATGCCGGTCGGTCTGAACGTCGAGGTCACCGACCTGCTCGACACCTCGGCGTTCGAGCTCATCGGTGATCCTGTGGTATATGAGGCGGGCAGCGTGCGGCGCAGCCCGCAGACCAACCGCGAAGACCTCGTGTGGCACAAGATTCCCGACGACCTCGTAACGGTCTCTGCCGACAAGCTGACCGTCTCGTTTACGACGCGCGAAGGCTTGCCCGATGACCAGCCGAACGCGGGCGACCGCGGCCTTACCGGTTCGGTCTACCATGTGGAGTGGCTTGTGAAGGTGCTCGACGAGGGCAAGGCGAAGACCTACCGGAACCAAGCGGAGTACACCGTCGAGGGGCAGAAGAAGCGTATCGTCGAGGGCAGCGCGACCCGCTACTCCGGTTCGGGCACCGTCGTCGGGAAGAACTTCGGCAAGTTCGCCGTCACCAAGGCGCTCGCCGGTGACGCCGCGTTCAACCCGACTCCCGAGTTCACCCTGAACTGGACGGCCTACGATACGACGGACGCGAACTACCCCGGCACGCCCGGTTCGACGAAGATTCGCGTAGGCGAGACCTTCTTCAGTGAGGAGTTCTTCAAGGACACCCGCCTCGTCATTACCGAGGTGCAGCCGACGGATCCCGCGAACGTGACCTGGGGCACGCCGAAGTTCATCGCGACCAACGCGAACGGCGAACCCCTCGAGGGTGCGGAACCGACCGACAGTATCGAGATCACCTTCTCCGCCGCCAACAAGAACTTGGCGAAGGTCTCGTACTTCACGCTCACCAACGAGGCCATGCTCGACAAGACGACTTTCCAGGCGAAGAAGACCGTCGAGAACCCCGACGGCGCGAACCTCGACGGCGTCGACGGCTACACCGTGAACTACAGCTACCCGGCTTCGAGCACCTGGGCCGCGGGCTCGGGTACCCTCACGCTGCCCGCAGACGGCACGCTCGTCACGAGCGGTGAACTGCCGGTGGGTGCGAAGCTCACCTTCTCCGAGGTCATGCCGAACGCGATTCCGGGCGCGACCTGGGATGCGCCGGTGATCAGCCCGCAGACCCTGACCGTCGGGGTCGACGCCGAAGCAGTGGTCGAGGTGACCAACCGGATCACGAAGGATCTGGGCGCGTTCAGCATCCAGAAAACCCTCTCCGGCGACGGCTCAGGGCTCGTGCCCGAGGGCACTGAATTCCGGGTCGCCTGGTCGCACCCGGCAGGCCCCGGCTACGAGGCCGACACCGGCACCGTGACCGGGGTCGCCGGCGGCGATCCCGTCATCGTAGAAGGCCTGCCCGCGGGCGTCGAGATCACGCTGACCGAGGCCGCACCGGATCCGGTGACCGGCGGCGAGTGGCTCGACCCGGTGTTCTCGCAGTCGACGTTCACGATCATCCAGAACCAGAGTGTGACGATCGACCTCGACAACCCGATCCTGCTCGGCAACGGCGACTTCCAGATCCGTAAGGTTCTCGAAGGCACGGGCGCGGAGCTGGTGGACCCGTCGACGACGTTCACCGTCGAGTACGGCTACCCGGCAGGCATCGGCTTCGAAGCCGGTTCCGGCACAGTGACGATCTCGGCGGACGGCGAGCCCGTCGCGAGCGGCCCCCTCCCGTACGGCGCCGAGGTGACGCTCGCCGAGATCGACCCGGCCCCGGTACCCGGCGGCACCTGGGAAGGCCACATCTTCGACCCGCAGACCTTCACCATCGGTGACGGCACCACGGCCGAAGTGACGCTGACCAACACGATCAGCCGCGATGTGGGCGCGTTCAGCCTCGCCAAGACGGTCACGGGCGACGCCCTCCACCTCGTACCCGACGGGCAGGAGTACACCTTCGAGTACGCCTACCCGGCCGGCGACACCTTCGACGCCGGCGAAGGCACCATCAATGTGACCGCGGGCAGCGACCCCGCGACCGTCAGTGACATCCCCGCCGGTGCGGTCGTCACCGTGACCGAGGTGGCGCCCGAGAAGGTCACAGGCGGTACCTGGCAGCCCGTCGAGCTCGACGGCCCGAGCACCTTCACCATCGAGAAGGATGTGACGGTCGAGCTGCTCGCGACGAACGAGCTCTCGCTCAACAGCGGCGGTTTCGCGGTCACGAAGCAGATCGCCGGGAGCGGTGCGAGCCTGGTGGCCGACGGTACCGAGTTCGAGGTGCGCTTCACCTACCCCGCTGGCGACGGCTTCGAAGCCGGTGTGGGTTCGCTCACGGTGGCCGCGTACGGCGAGACCATCAGTGTCGAGGGGCTGCCCTACGGCGCCGAGGTCACGTTGACCGAGGTCACACCCACGAAGATTGAAGGCGGGGCCTGGCAGCAGCCCG
This sequence comes from Leucobacter sp. GX0328, assembly GCF_053567315.1. Classification (NCBI taxonomy): domain Bacteria; kingdom Bacillati; phylum Actinomycetota; class Actinomycetes; order Micrococcales; family Microbacteriaceae; genus Leucobacter; species Leucobacter sp. GX0328. Next base: position 608,600 of record NZ_JBSGPC010000001.1, on the reverse strand, counting down.
CGTTCAGCACCGACACGTTCACCATCGGCGACGGCACCGTCGTCGAGGTCGAACTCACGAACACCATCACCCGCGACCTGGCTCCGGCATCCCCCAAGAAGCCGAACCTCGTCGCCACCGGCGGCGCTCCCTTACTCCCCCTGGGGATCGCCGGTGCCCTGCTCCTCGCAGCAGCCGGCGGAGTGATGGCGCTATCCGCGCGGCGACGCAGTTTCAAGACTGAGTAAGTCGAACGGATAGCACCTCGGGCCCGCAGTCGGAGTATTCCCTACTTCCGGCTGCGGGCCCACCCCTTTTCGGGTGCGCCGTCCCGATGGAGCGCTTCGTCGTATTCAGGCCTGATCGGTGGGGAAGATGCGCTTGGTGATCGCCTGCACGTCGCGGTCGAGGTGGATGATCTGGGTGCGCACGTTTCCGATGTCTGCCGGTAACTCGGGTCGTACGTTCGGGATCTCGGCGTGCAGGTCAGTACGAATGCTCGTGCCTTCGATGCGCACGCTCGTGACAGCGGACGTCGGCCCGCAGCTCGTGCCCGAGCGACTTCGATTGCTGGAGCGTGGTCGCGAACTGTATGTACACCGTGCGGAGAATCACCGTGATGGTGCGGATCATGATCGCAATGACAGCACCGATCATGGTTCAGGTTTGCGGTTCGGTCATCGCGCACATCCCTTCGTTGCGCCGGTGAGTTCAACCACCATGCCCGGGGTTTCTCACTGGCCCGCCTGGTATCTTGACGGGGTGATGACCCCCCTTCTCGTGCCCGCACTGCTCGGCATCGACTGGCTCGACCCCGAGACCCTGCTGCAGGCCGGCGGCTGGTTCGCACTGATCCTCGCGTGCGTGTTCGTCTTTCTCGAGACCGGTGTCGTCGTGCTCGCGTTTCTGCCCGGCGACTCGCTGCTCTTCACGGTCGGGCTCTTCAGCGCGACGGGCCCGGGCGGGGTGCCCATCATCGATATCCCGATCTGGATCACCTGCGCGGTGCTGTTCGTGTTCGCCTTCGCGGGCGACCAGCTCGGATTCATGCTCGGCCGCAAGATCGGCCCGGCCATCTTCAACCGGCCGAAGAGCAAGCTCTTCAACCCCGAGAACGTCGAGCGCACGCACGCGTTCTTCGAGAAGCACGGCCCGAAGGCGATCATCATCGCGCGGTTCCTGCCCATCATCCGCGGCTTCGTGCCGGCGGCGGCCGGTATCGGCCACATGACCTATCGCCGCTTCGTCGTCTACAACGCGGTCGGCGCGCTGCTGTGGGCGGTCGGCGTGACGCTGCTCGGCTACTTCCTCGGGCAGATTCCGTTCGTGCAGAAGTACAGCGAGATCTTCATCATCGTGCTCGTACTGATTCCGGGGATCCCGATCCTGATCGAGATGTGGCGCGCGTTCTCTTCGTGGCGCGAGAAGCGCCGCAGCGTCGCCGAGTAACGGGCCGGGCTGTCCCGAGCGGTTTGCCGCTCGGGGGTTGACAACGGCTTTCGGCGGACGTAACGTACAACCAAATGGTTGCACAAATTGATCTTGACGACGACCGGGTAGATCGTATCTTCCGGGCCCTGGCCGACGCGACGCGGCGCGATATCGTGCGCCGCACGCTCGTCGGCGAGGCCTCGGTCTCCGAGCTCGCCCGCGACTACGACATGAGCTTCGCGGCTGTGCAGAAGCACGTCGCGGTGCTCGAGGCCGCAGACCTCGTCGCCAAAGTTCCGCGGGGGAGGGAGCGCATCGTGCGAGGCAACCCCGAGACCATTCGCCGGGCGCAAGCGCTTCTGGCTCATTTCGAACAGCTCTGGCGAGGCCGCATCGCCCAGCTCGATGCGCTGCTCGCCGAAGACGACGGGCAAGAGCGGCGCTCCGCAGTCGAGCGCCGCTGATCAACGAGGAGGAAAACATCATGCCGATCACCGCATTCACCACCGACCCCGAGGCGCTGACGACCACCATCGTCGCCGACTTCACCGCCCCGGTCGAGAGGCTCTGGGATGCCTACGTCGACCCGCGCCAGATCGAGCGCTTCTGGGGCCCGCCCGGGTACCCGGCGACCTTCGCGCGTCACGACGCTGCCGTCGGAGGCCTGAGCAACTACTACATGACCGGGCCCGAGGGCGACCGCTTCGGCGGCTACTGGAAGTGGGTGGCCGTCGACGCCGGCCGCTCGTTCGAAGTGCGCGACGGATTCGCCCTCGATGATGGTTCGCCCAACGAAGACCTGCCGAGCCTGCGCATGGTGTTCGAATTTCAGCAGACGGCGCTGGGTTCACGGGTGACGACGAAGACCTACTACGGTTCGCTCGACGAACTGGAGCAGCTGCGCGAGATGGGCATGGAAGAGGGCACCCGTCAGGCCATGGGGCAGATCGACGATGTGCTCGCAGATCTCGCATCGTTCGCCGCCGACCTGCCGACGAAACTGCAGCGCATCGGCGAGACGCAGGCGCGCACGAGCCGCGTCGTGCGCGGCGACGTCGAGCAGGTGTGGCGTGCCCACCATGACGCCGACCTGCTGCGTCGCTGGATGCTCGGCCCCGACGGGTGGGAGATGCCGGTGTGCGAAGTCGCGACCGAACCCGGCCAGCGCTTCCGCTACGAGTGGCAGAACGTCGAGAGCGGCGAGCGCTTCGGCTTCATCGGCGAGTTCCTCGAGGGGCAGCGGCCGGTGCGCGCCGTCACGACCGAGACGATGGTCTCGCCCGTCGACCCCGAAGGCGCGAACAGCGCGGTGACCCGCAACGAGCTCACGCTGACCGCCGTCGAAGGCGGCACACTCATCACGCTCCTGATCACGTACCCGGATGCCGAGACCCGCGAGATGATCCTCTCGACCGGCATGCTCGACGGCATGGAGGTCGGGTACGCCCGCCTCGAGGCTGAGGTGCTCGTGCATTGACCGCGGAGGCCCGCGGGCGCGCTCAGATGATCGTCACGAATCGGCTGAGCGCGTCTGCGAGCACCGGCATGAGACCGGTCTGCTGCTGCATCTCGTCGCGCAGTGCGAGCACCTCGTCGGGGTGGTCGCTGATGATGCCGTCGGTGCCCCGGCGCAGGTGCTCGCGCATGCCGTTCTCGTCGTTCACGGTCCAGGCCATGAACCCGTAGCCCGATGCGATCGCTGCCCGCTGCATCTTCTCGGTCGCGGTCCACTCCTCGACGACGATGAAGTCGGCGGGGGTGTCGGGCACGTCGACGGCGGCGAACGCCATGGTGTAGCCGACGGTCGTGTCGGGGCGCAGGTGCTTCAGTCGCTCGACGCTCGGGGCGTCGAGCGAGTGGTAGATGTTCTGGTCGAGCGCCCCCAGCGTCTCGAGTTCTGCGACGAGCCGGTCGACGTGGTCGGGTGTCTCGGCGCCGCTCAGCTTGATCTCGACGAGCAGCGGCATCTCGAGGGCGGCGGCCCGCTCGACGTACTCGGCGAACGACGGGATGCGGTCTTCGTGGCCGAAGCGGTCGTGCACCGTGATGGCGGTGAGCTCGTCGAGGGTCAGATCCTTGACGGCCACGTCCTTCCCGGCGAGGCGCGACAGGCTCGCATCGTGCATCGCGACGAACTCGCCGTCTTGGGTCTGCATGACGTCCATCTCGACGAGGTCGGCGCCGGCGGCATGGGCGGCCTCGAGCCCGCTGATGGTGTTCTCGACCCCGCCGTCGGTGAAGCCGCGGTGCGCGAGCACGAGAGTCTCGGGGCTGTTCGAGAGCTGCTGCATCGTGCCGATGCCGAGCGTGCCGGTCACCGCTGCGACGGCGACGAGCCCGATCGCGGTGAAGGCTCCCGAGCGGGAGCGCAGCGCACCGTAGCGAGGTTGCAACGGGGGCGATGCGGCAGGAAGCGCACCGTCGGGTGATCCGGCCGTGGAACCGGCGGACGAGGAGACGAGGGCGACGCCCGCGGGCAGTCGCTCGGCGCCCCGCAGCGCGAGGGTGATGAGCACTCCGGCGACGAGCGCCGTGACGATGCCGCTGAGCATGAAGCCTACGGCCTGGGCGATGCCGAGCGAGTAGGCGGCCACGACGTACGAGGCGTCGGGCGCGACGGCATCCGAGATCGCGGTCGGCACGACCGCGGCAACGGTGAGGAGGCCGCCCGCGAACCCGCCGGTCGCGACCACGGCGACGACGGCCAGCACCATCGGCATACTCGAGCGCAGGCCGCGCGTGAGGCGCCACGAGCTGCGCGCGAGCTTGCCGCCCGTCGTGAGCACGAACACGGGGACGGTGGGCGCCAGGCGAATGTTCAGCAGCGCGAGCAGCAGCAGAACCCCCGAGTAGACGATCGCGGTGACGGTGCTCTTCTCGAGCTCGCCCGACACGAACGAGGGGATGGCGATGCCGCGGGTGAACACCGAGGTGAACCCGAATCCGGTGAGCGGTACGAGCAGGAAGAGGTAGAAGACGAGCGGTGCCGCCCCGGGGTGCACGAGCTTGCGCGCGACCCGGCCGAGCTCGCGCAGGTATGCGCGGCCGCCGAGTTTCGGCCAGCGCAGCAGCACGACGAGCGCGGTGAACTGCAGGGCGATCAGCCAGAACGCGATCGTGATGATCGCGATGATGAGGGCGACGGTGAGAGGGAAGCCGCGGCCGAGCTGCAGCTGCCCCATGTCGAGGCCGTGCATGCCGACGGCGCGCAGCGCTTCGCGGAAGAGCCAGCCGATGACGGGCAGCGCGACGGCGACGATGATGAGCTGGCTCGCGAGCAGCAGGGCGAGCAGTTTCGCGCCGCCGGCGCGCACGAGTCGCATCGAGCCGGCGAGCAGCGCCCCGGTCTCGTGCCAGATGCCGGTGCGCGGTACGGCAGAGCTCGAAGTGCGGCGCTCGCTGGTCATGTTTCCCCCTGCACCCGGTCACCGACGACGAAGGGTGTACTGCATCCAACGTTATTGTGCCGATCATATGGCATGGCTGTGAGTTCACCGCGATCGGCCGGCGAACCCGCACCGCATACGGGGCACGGGCGCCGCAGTTCTCAAGCGAATTCACGGAGTGACCGGATACTCTGAACGATTGTGGTGAGTGAGCTGGAAACCTATTCGACGATCGCGCTCTATTCGGCGATGATCGTGTACGCGATCGCGTTCGTCTTCTACGTCGTCGACCTGGCGAACCGCAGCGGCGATGTCGCTCTGCGCCAAGCATCGGCCGCCTCGCAAGAGCGCGCCGAGGCCGCCGGCAGCGGCGGTGTCGCCACCCTCACCCGCACGGCGACCGAGGCCCCGGCGAAGCGTTCGCGCTCGCTGAAGATCGGCTTCTCGCTCACAGTGCTCGGCTTCGTGCTGCACCTCGCCGCGACCGCAATGCGCGGCATCGGCGCCGAGCGCGTGCCGTGGGCGAACATGTACGAGTTCGCGCTCACCGCGACCTGCGCGATCATGCTCATCTTCATCGTGACCCAGTTCATCGTCGACGTCCGCTTCCTCGGCGCCCTCGTCACCGGCCTGACGGTGCTGTTCCTCGGCATCACGAAGCTCAACTTCTACGTCGCGATCGTGCCGCTGCCGCCGGCTCTCGACTCGTACTGGCTCGTCATCCACATTCTCGTCGCGGTGCTCGCGGTCGGCTTCCTGACGCTCTCGTTCGGTCTGTCGATTCTGCAGCTGGTGCGCGCGAAGTGGGATGCGGCGAAGAGCGGCGAGAGCTCGCTGCGCTTCATCTCGACGCTGCCGACCGCGGTGCGGCTCGAAGACCTCGCCTACCGTCTTGCGATCATCGGCTTCGTGTTCTGGACGTTCACGCTCATCGCCGGTTCGATCTGGGCCGAGGCCGCATGGAGCCGCTACTGGGGCTGGGACGTCAAGGAGGTCTGGACCTTCGTGATCTGGGTGCTCTACGCCGGCTACATCCACGCGCGTGCGACGCGCGGCTGGCGCGGCACCCGGTCGGCGTGGCTGAACCTCATCGCGTACGGCGCGATCCTGTTCAACTACACGATCGTCAATGTCTTCTTCAAGGGCCTGCACGCCTACTCGGGCCTCTAGGCCGAGCCTTCGACGGGAGCATCATGACCTGGGAGATCGTTCCTGAAACATCGGGGCCGGCGCGCAAGTTTCCGTGGTGGATCCCGCTCGTCGTCGGCATCGTCGTGCTGGCGGCCGCGCTCGGCCTGCTGCTGTGGCCGTTCATCGCTGCGTCGTGGGTGCTCGTCGTGCTGTTCGGTTCGGCGATGGTCGCGAACGGGCTCGCGCTGCTCGTGCGGCGGCGTTCGTCGGGCGCGACGATCGGTGCCGGCATCGTGCTGATCGTTGTCGGTGTGCTCGCGATGCTGTTCTCGCAGTTCACCGTGAACGTGCTCGTCACCTTCGTCGGCGTCTCGGTGATTCTGATCGGCGCGCTCTGGCTGACGCTGGGCATACGCGCCGGCGGAGGCGCCGCAGCGCTCGGCCCCGCGATCGTCATCATGCTGGCGGGCGTCGTCGCCCTCATCTGGCCCGACGTCGCACTCGCGTTCGTCGCCGTCATCGGCGGGCTCATCATGGTGCTGCTCGGCGCCACAATGGTGTGGACCGCCCTCGCACTGCGACGCGCGCTGCAGAACTCGCGCGTCAGCGTGCGCTGATCAGGCGCGGCGCCGGGCCTTCGAATCGGGCGATCGCGATCTTGACCTCGGTGAGTTCACCGGCCATGGTGCTGGACCCATCCTCGAGTAGGCCGATACGACGGTCGACTTCGTCGAAACGCCGGTCGACTTCGTCGAAACGTCGGTCAACGACGTCGAATCGCCGATCTACTTCTTCGAAGCGTCGATCTACTTCTTCGAAGCGGCGATCTACGTCGTCGAAGCGTCGATCTACTTCCTCGAAGCGTCGATCGATGCCTGCGAAGTGCTGATTGAGACGCTTCTCCAAGTAGTGGAGCATGCCGAAAACACCGCCGAGTATTGCCGCGCCTATTGCGACAAGGCCAGCGAGAGTGCTGATCATCTCCGGGCTCACGTACATGCCTCCATTCTCGGCGTCGTGTGACGGAACTACAAGCGACGCTAGCGATACCGGGCACATTCAGCCTCGGCGGACGCCTCATTGTGGATAACTCGCTCGTGAACCGGGCAGTACTAGGCCTGTGGATGAAGGTACGGGAGCACTCGGCGACTACTGCAGCACCTCGACGAGCTCGAACGCTTCGATGAGGCGCCCCACGTACGCCGCAGCGCGGCGCTTGCCCGCATGGCGGCCGCCTGTCGTTTCGTCATCATTGAGTGCACCGATGAGTTCGGTGATCGAATCGGCCTCGCGCACGTCCGGGTACTCCAGCGGCCCCGATGGCCGCAGCGCGACCCACGACTGCGCCTCGTCGCCGAGCGGCGGCGCTTGCTCGTCGTCTTCGAGGTAGATGGTGCCCCAGGTGCGAATGAGCGAGCGCAGCAGCGTCGTGCGTCGCAGTTCGCGCAGCGACCACTGCACATCCTCGGCGGCCGATCCCTGCAGGCAGACCATGATGTCGGCGTCGGCGCGCATCCCGCTGACGTCGTACCAGCCGCGCACGGTGACGTCTTCGTCGCCGATGAGGCCGACGACGTCTTCGAGCTCTTGCACCGTCTCGGGCACATCGTGGCCGTCGAAGACGACCGGGTGCGACGAGCTCACGCGGAAGGTGGCGAACAGGGTGTAGGTGTTCTCGCTCATACCCTCATGGTCCCGCGCTACGGGTGAAGCCGCAAGAGGTTCGCACATGCTGGTCAGGCGGGCTCAACTACGATGAACTGCATGCGAGTATTGCTGACCGGGGGAGCCGGATACATCGGGAGCCACACGGCTCTGGCTCTGCTCGAGTCGGGCAACGAGGTCGTCGCGCTCGATGACCTCTCGAACTCGAGTCGAGAGTCGCTGCACCGCGTCGAAGAGCTGACGGGCAAGACGGTCGATTTCGTGGAGGCCGATCTCACCGACGCCGTGGCGACCCGCCAGAGCCTTGAAGGCGTCGAGTTCGACGCGGTCATCCACTTCGCCGGGCTCAAAGCGGTGGGGGAATCGGTCGCCCAGCCGACCCGGTACTACCGCACCAATATCGACTCGACGCTCACGCTGCTCGACCTCATGCGCGAGCGCGGCGTGACCCGTCTCGTATTCAGCTCCTCCGCCACCGTGTACGGCGACCCGCTGACCGACCGCATCGCTGAGACGCACCAGGTGGGCGTCGGGCTCACGAACCCGTACGGCTGGTCGAAGGCGATGATCGAGCAGATCATCGCCGATGCCGCGCACGCCTGGCCCGAGCTGGCCGCGGTGAATCTGCGCTACTTCAACCCGGTCGGGGCGCACCCGTCGGGCCGCATCGGTGAAGACCCCGACGGTATTCCGAACAACCTGATGCCGTTCGTGGCGCAGGTCGCGGTCGGTCGGCGCGAGCGGCTCAGCGTCTTCGGTGACGACTACCCGACCCCCGACGGCACGGGCGTGCGCGACTACATTCACGTCATGGATCTCGCGGAGGGCCACGTCGTCGCACTCGAGCACGCGAAGCCGGGAGTGCGGTCGGTGAATCTCGGTTCGGGCGAGGGGTCGAGCGTGCTCGAGGTGGTGCGCGCGTTCGAGCGCGCCTCGGGTCGCGAAGTGCCGTTCTCGATCGAGCCGCGCCGTGCGGGCGACGTGGCGAGCGTCATCGCCGACCCGTCGCTGGCGCTCAGCGAGTGGGGCTGGCGCACGACGCGCTCGCTCGACGACGCCTGCCGCGATGCCTGGGCCTGGCAGCAGAGCAACCCGCAGGGGTACGCGAACGCGTGAATGCTCGTCGAAGTGCGGGCCTCACGTCGACGCCGAGCGCGTTGATGAGGTATGGCGGCAGCACGAAGATGATTGTGAACTCTCCGATGGCGACCATCGTGGCCGTGATATTGCCTCACGAGAACGTCGAGAACGAGAATAGCCCGAGAACGATCAAAGCCGCGCGGCGTACTTTCTCCCGGTGCCGCTCTTGGATTACGAACTGGCCGAGTGAGATCGTCGCGACCGCCGATAGGTATAGGCTCCGCTGAAATCGCCGCGTGTCTTGAGCGCCCCGAGCGGCACGTTCACCAGGAAGATCCAGTGCGACGACGCCCACTGCGTCAGCGCGCCGCCCGCAGGCGAGCCCCCGAGATCGCGGGGCCGCACACTCCGTGCGCGGGCGCCCGGTGCGTGCCGCGGACCGTCGTGTTCACCGTCGGCAGAATCGGCGGCATCATGTACGCCGCCCGTTCGTTCTAAATGAGACCGGTCTCGCGTGCGAGGTGCGTCGCGCGCGATCGGCTGTCGACATCGAGCTTCGTGAAGATATGGGCGATGTGACTCTTCACCGTCGCCTCCGTGACGAACAGGGCGCGGGCGATATCCCTGTTCGCCGCGCCCGTCGCCATGAGTCGCAATACCTCGAGCTCCCGGTCGGTGAGGCGGGGCAGCGGGTTGCGCATGCCCTTGAGCACGCGATTCGCGAGCTCAGGGGCAAGCACCATGTCGCCGCGGGCCGCACGAAGAATGCCGTCGATGATCGTCTCGGGCGCGACATCCTTGAGCAGGTAGCCCGCGGCACCCGCCTCGAGCGCGCCGAGAATCTCGGCGTCGCGGTCGTAGGTGGTGAGCATCAGCACGGCGGGCGCGGGGTCGATGCGCCGCAGCGCGGCCGTGGTCTGGATGCCGTCGATCCCTGCCCCGAGACGCAGATCGCAGAGCACGACATCGGGATGCACGTGTTCTGCGAGGGCGATAGCCTCCTCGCCCGTCGCGGCCTCGCCCACGATCCGCACGGTGCCGCCGTCGAGCACGGCACGCAGCCCGCTGCGCACGACAGGATGGTCATCGACGAGCAGCACGGTCGTGGTCACGGCGTCTCCTCCGGAACGGTCTCGGAACCGGCGGTGCGCCCCGGCTCCCGATGGATCGGCAGGTGCACCGAGATCGCGGTGCCCTCGCCCGGGGCGCTCTCGATATCGAGGCCGCCGCCGAGCTCCCTGAGCCGTGCACGCATGAACCGCAGACCGTAGCTCGACGACCCCGAACCGGGCTCCGCCGCCCGCTCCCAGGCCGCCGCGTCGAAGCCGACACCGTCGTCGAAGACGTCGAGGCGCACCGTGCTGCCGGAGTCGATGAGGCTCATCACCACCCGGTTCGCCCCCGCGTGCAGGCGCGCATTCGCGAGGGCCGATTGGGCGGTGCGCAAGAGGGCGACTTCGATATCGCTGGGCAGGATCGGCAGGCCCGCGTCGACGTGCAGCTCGGTGCGCAGACCCGCCTCGTCGTGCGCGCGGTCGAGCATACGCCCCAGTGCCGCTGCGAGGGCATTGTCTTCGAGCTCGGCGGGTACGAGAGCGGCGACGATGCGGCGCACATCTGCGAGGCTGTCGCCCGCGAGCGCCTCGACCTGTCCGAGCGTGCGCGCCGCATCGGCATCACCGGTGCGCGCCGCGCCAGCGTGCGCGAGCAGACGGATCGAGGAGAGCGCCTGCGCGACCGTGTCGTGGATGTCGCGCGAGATGCGGGTGCGCTCGGCGACCGCGCCCGACTCGCGTTGTACGAGCGCGAGCTCGTCTTGCAGCCCCGCCATCTCGGCCTGCGCCCGCGTGAGCGAGGTCACGAGGCGCTCGCGCTCCGCCGCATCGCGCAGCAGCTGCAGGTAGCCGCGCGAGATGCCGAACGCGAAGACTCCGCCGATGAGCGGCCCGAATACGTTCGCGTAGCTCGTCGCACCGTGATGCAGAATCGGGGCGACCACTACCACCACGAGCACCAGAGCCGAGTACAGCAGCCCCCACGGTACAGGCAGCAGGTGGCCTGCGAGCAGCCACAGCAGAAACGCGACCCACACGAACTCGGCCGATACGGCGGTCGCAGCGACCCACACGAGTGCGAACCCGACGAGCCACCACACGGCCGGCTGCCGCGAACTCGTGCGCACCGGAAGAACGGTGCCGGCGGTGTGCCAGGCGAGGATCGCGACGCCTGCGATAACCGCAGCCACTGCCGAGGTGCCGTCGCCGATCGCGCGGATGACGCCGATCAGTGTGAGCACGACCGCGATGAGGTGCCGGCCGACCTCCATCGCCCGCACCGTGGCGCTCGCCGGGGCCGCCGAGCCGGTGCGCGCCAGAGGTGCGTTCACGAGATTCATGCGTCAAGTCTCTCGGAACGCGGCCGCCCTGGCCACCAGATGCGGTCACCGACGAGCGCGAAGATCGCGGGCACGATCACCGTGCGCACCACGAGCGTGTCGACGATCACTCCGACCCCGACGATCAGGCCGAGCTGCCCGAGCGTTACGAGCGGCAGCACGCCGAGCGCGGCGAACACCCCCGCGAGCACGATGCCCGCGCTCGTGATCACGCCGCCGGTGTGCGCGACCGCCTCGACGATGCCATATCGGGTGCCGTGCCGGGCTGCCTCGCTGCGGGCGCGGTGCACCAGGAAGATCGTATAGTCGATGCCGAGCGCGACGAGGAAGAGGAAGGCGAGCAACGGCACCTGCAGATCGAGCGCGTGCTGCCCGAACAGCACCCGGCTCAGCCAGGCGCCCGCCCCGATCGCGGCGACCGCGCTCGCGAGGTTCACCGCGAGCAGCAGCACCGGCGCGACGACCGACCGCAGCAGCACCAGCAGCACGAGGAAGCTGACCGCGAGCACCAGCGGTGCGATGAGCCAGAGGTCGTGCTGATTGCCCGCTCGGGCGTCGAGGTCGGTGGCGACCGCGCCGCCCACGACCGCGTCGGCGCCCGTCACTTCGTGCACGGCGCCCCGCAGCTCGGTGATCTGGTCGAGGCTCTCGGCGGTGCTCGGCGCGTAGTCGCTCGTCACCATGATCTTCGTGAGCGCACCGTCGTCGGTGGCACCGACCGGGTGCGCGCGCACGACGCCCTTGACGCTCGCCGCAGCCTCGATCACGGGGTCGGCTTCGGCGCTGTTCGCGACGACGAAGATCGGCTGTGCCTCGCCGGGCGGGAAGTGATCCGAGAGCACCTCGAGCCCTGCTGCCGACTCGGACTGCACCCGAAACTTCTCGAGCTGATCGAGCCCGACCGAGGTGCCGAAGAGTCCCGTCGCCATCACAGCGAGCAGGGCGAGGCCCGCGGCGAGGCTCAGTGCCGGGCGCCGAGTCACGCGGGAGGCGATCGCGCGCCAGACGCCGCCGTGCCGCTTCGCGTTGCGCTTCGTGTCGGTGTCAGGGCGCGGCACGAACGGCCAGAACACCCGGCGCCCGCACACCGCGAGGAGCGGCGGCAGCAGGAGGAGCACGGCGGCGAGAGCGATGACGAGCCCGATCGCCGAGGCGATGCCGAGGCCGTGCGTACCGGGGATGACCGCGAGCACGAGGGTGAGCAGCGCGAGCACGACCGTGACGTTCGAGGCGAGAATCGCGGGCGCGGTCTTGCGCCAGGCCGTGCTGAGCGCCCGGCGGTGGTCGTCGGTCAGGTGCAGCTCCTCCCGGTACCGCGAGATGAGCAGCAGGGCGTAGTTGGTGCCCGCTCCGAATACGAGCACGCTGATGATGCCCGCATCGAACTGCAGGTTCCACGCCGCGCCCGCCGCCGCGGTCATGCGGCCCGCGAGGCCGTCGGCGAGCCCGACCGCGGCGAGCGGCAGCAGCCACAGCACGGGGGAGCGGTAGGTGACGATGAGCAGCACTGCGACGATCAGAATCGTGACGAGCAGCAGCGTGAAGTCGGCGCCCGCGAACGCGCCTGCCACATCGGCGCCGAACGCGGGGCCGCCCGTCACCTGCAAAGTGAGGCCCACCGGCGCGTGGTCGACGATGTCGGCACGCAGCTCAGTGATGAGCGCCGCCGTGTCGGAGTTCGTCTCGCCCACGCGCATCGGGGTGATGAGCACCGCCGCCTCGCCGTCATCGCTCATGATCGGGCCGGTTGCGTCGGCGTCGGCGTGCTCGTCGAGCACCGGGAGCAGCCCCTCGAGCTCGGCCACGTCGGCGTGCGTGAGCTTCGCGCCGTCGCCCCGGGCCGCCACGACCATCACGGATTGGCGGTCGGCGTTCGGAAACTGCTGCAGCAGCTCGCTCGTGCGCGCCGATTCCGAATCAGCCGGCGCCTGATCGTTGCGCGCCGGAGCCTCGGCAGACCCGAATGCGCCGAAGAGTGCCACCATGACGAGGAGCACGAGGCCGAGCGATATCCATGCGCCACCGCGCGAGGTCAAACGGTCGGAAAGGGGGCTGCGTGAGCGAGAAACTGCCATGACATCAACTTCACCAAGCAACGCCTTTCTCGGCATCGCGAGCAGGGGTGAACTGCACCTACACCTTTTGGATGATGCCGGGTCGCCTTGCCTTTGGCGGCGCTGGTCGTCATTCGAGTGTCAAAGCGCAACCCGTCGGGGTCGCGTATGGACACTCGTGCCAAGAATGGGCAGCCAGATCCATGCGGCAAACGGCACAGCGAGTGGTCCGTCGGGGCATCCGAAGCGCGCTCGATGTTAAGAAATTGAAACATCGTGATGATGTTCGAAAAATGAGACATTGCCGGATGCACCTAGTGCTCCCGAGCGTCCATTATTGGGACGCGCATTTGGATGGCGTCCTCTTCTGTTTCGAGGGGCGGCGGGTTGGGCTGCAATTGCCATGCAGTGCTCGGTCAGGTGGAAGTGACCCTGGCGCACGCGGGCTGTTCTCGCTAACATGGGAGAGGCGTCGTCCTGTTATCGCTCACAATCATGTGAGTGGGCTGCGCCACCCGCGGCACCATCGGGGCACGAACCGGCCCACGACGGCATCGCCGCAACGCACTGTCGAAATCGCTGCCGCACGCACTTGTGGGAAACACTGTCGAAGGGGACACGGAGTGAAACAACGCAATTCGAGAGCCCGATTCTGGTCGAGGAGCTGCGCCGGGGCCACCGCGGCCGCCTGCCTGCTGATCGGGGCACCGCTGGGCTTCGCGCCCGACGCGGCGCAGGCCGCACCCGAGGCGCCCGAACCGGTCGCCTCATTCGATTTCGACGCCCCGGCAGTCGACGGGGCCTACGCGGGAGCCGGCGCCATCGCGACCGTCAACGGCACCGAGGTGCTCGAGCCGGGCGCCGACGGCCAAGGCACCGCCGCCCGCCTGGGCAAGAACTTCTGGCTCGATGTCACCAACGGTTCCGGCGCCTCGCCGCTCGCGGGGCTCGACGCTGCCACCATCTCGTACGACAGCCTGCCCGACACGTCGGGCAACACCGGTTGGGCGGTCTACGCCGCCCGCACCGCGGCGGCCCCGGTCTTCGGCAAGGAGACCTACCTCGGCACCCTCGACACCGCCGCGAAGCTCTCGGTCGAGCGCTACGCCAACACCGGGTCGCGCGACGCGACCGGCAATCTCAGCGCCACCCGCACCGCTGGCGCCTGGCAGCACGTCGACATCGTGCTCGACGGCAGCACCGCCCGTCTCTACGTCGACGCGCAGCTCGTCGACAAGAAGGAGCAGGGCCCGGCCCTCTCCGAGATTCTCGGCGACACCGGGGGAGTGCTGCAGCTCGGCAAGGCCAATTGGGGCGGCGGCGAATACTTCTCGGGCCTCATCGACAACGTGACCATCACACCGGCCGCGCTCACCGCGGCGCAGCTCGGCGCCCCCTCGCCCGAAGCGGTGGCCATCACCGGCACCGGTATCGAGCAGGGCGAGAGCGGCGCGACGCTCGCGGCCTGGGAAGGCGAGACCACTCGGCTCACCGCCACCGTCACCCCCGCCGGCGCCGAGAGCGACGTCGTCTGGGAATCGACGGATGCCGCCGTCGCAGAAGTCAGCGACACCGGGGCGCTGCTCGCCGTCGCCCCGGGCACCGCGACCATCACCGCGTCGGCCGCCGGAGACGCCGCCGTGCAGGCGTCGGTCGACGTGACCGTCGCCGCCGTCACTCCCGAGAGCTCGGCCGAACGCGACGCGCAGGCGCTCAGCGTGCCCGCCGAAGTGCGCGGCGACTTCTCGCTGCAGCGCGCCGGCGCCCAGGGATCGACCGTGACCTGGGAGCTGCTCGCCGGCGCCGAACAGGCGGTCATCGCCGACGGCGTGAGTGCCGAATCGTTCACCGTGCAGGTCGACCGGCCCGCCGCAGGCGATGCCGCGACCGAGCTGCTCCTGCGAGCGACCGTCGCGAACGGCGACGCGAGAGTCACCCGCGAGTTCGACACCCTCGTGCAGCCGTTGCCCGCCGAGGCCGGCGACGACGAGGCCTATGTCTGGGCCTTCTTCACCGGCGAAGGCGTCGGCGGCGAGAAGATCAGCCTCGCCGCCTCCAAGGGCAACGACGCGCTCGACTGGAACACGCTGAACGGCGGCGAACCGCTCTTCACCTCCACCCTCGGCGAACAGGGCCTGCGCGACCCGTTCATTCTGCGTTCGCCCGACGGCGACACCTTCTACATGATCGCCACCGACCTCAAGATCGACGGTCGCGCCGGCGGCTTCACGGGAGCCCAGACCCACGGCTCGCTCGCGATCGAGGTGTGGGAGTCGACCGACCTCGTGAACTGGTCTGACCAGCGCCACATCGAGGTCAGCACCGGTTACGCGGGCAACACCTGGGCGCCCGAGGCGTACTGGGACGACGAGCTCGGCCTCTACGTCGTCTACTGGGCGTCGAACCTCTATGACTCCGACGACCAGGCAGCGCACGGCACCACGCCGAACTACAACCGCATGATGGTCGCCACCACCCCCGACTTCGTCGAGTTCTCGGAGCCCGAGGTGTGGATCGATGTCGACCGCCGAGGCCAGGCCGGCGCCGGTTCGATCGACGTGACCGTCGCGAAGCACGGCGACGCCTACTATCGCGTCTACAAAGACGAGAAGTCGATGACGCTGCGACAGGAGCACTCGAACGACCTGCTCGCGACCGTCGCGGGCAGCTACCCGGCCACCACCGGCGCCGACGACGAGTGGGTCGAGGACGGCACGCAGATCGGCAACGGCCAGCCCAACGGCTACGGCGGCACCTTCTCGGCGGGCGAAGGCCCCTCGCTCTTCCCCGCGAACCCCGGCGACGTCAACGGCTACGAGTACTACCTCTTCGCCGACCAGCCGAACTACCACGGCGGCCCGAACCACTACGTGCCCATGGCGACGACCGACATCACCGACGCATCGCAGTGGCAGGTGATCGGCGACGAGCTGCCGGCAGCGCAGCTGCCCGTCAACTCCGACGGCGGCAAGCCGCGCCACGGCACCATCGTGCCCGTCACCCGTGCGCAGTACGAGGGCGTGCTCGCGGCCTTCGCACCGGACGTCGCGATCGTCTCGGCGGCCCCCGTCGAAGTCTCGACCGCGATCGGCGTCGCCCCGGTGCTGCCCGAAACCGTCGCCCTCACCACCGGCACCGACGAGACCGTCGACGCCGCTGTGGTCTGGGACGAGGTGCCGGCAGACGCCTATGCGGCCGCCGGAGTCTTCACCGTCTCGGGCGTCGCGCAAGACGACTCGCGCCACCCCGTCACCGCGACCGTCACCGTCGGCGACGCGTCGAACGAATCCGATGCGGAGGCCTCCGGCGAGGCCGATGCCGCGGGCGAGGACGCGGATGCCGAGGGCGGCACCGCCGGTGCCGACGGCGGGGCCGCCGACACCAGCGGCGGATCCGCCCATGCCGGTGCTGCCGATGGGAGTGGCAGCACCGCCGATACCCGCGGCGGTGAGGCCGCAGCCGACGGCGCGCAGGCGACCGCCTCGGGCGATGCGCATCACCTCGCGTCGACCGGCGGCTCGAGCCTCTGGCCGCTCGCCGGCGGCGCGGCGCTCGTCGTGCTCGTCGCCTTCGCGCTGCTGCTCGTCGCCCGCCGGCGCGCCGCCGCGCAGCGTGACGGCCAGACCCCCTCGGTCGACACGGCGGAGTAGCAGCCGCCGGTCACCCCGTCCTGCTGCGCAGCCCCGCAGGCTCGCAGCAGGACGGGGGCCGAAATCGTAATCACGACACACACCCGCGTGCGGGGAGGCATCACCGCCTCGCACGCCCCGGGCAAGGAGGCCCAGAAGATGATGGACACACGTACACCGGCGCTGCCCCGAGCGCGCCGCCGACCAGGGAAGGCCGCCGTCACGCGCGCCTTCGCGCTCGCCGCAGCGGGCGCGATCGCCCTCACGATCGCGCCGCCCGCGAGCCCCGCGTTCGCCGAAGCGCCCGGCCCGATCGCCGAGTACCTCTTCACTCAGACCGCGGGCAGCTCCGTGGCCGACCTCGCCGCCCCCGCCAGCGCCGGCGACACGACCGCCGCGACTGTCGAGAACGCCGACGACGCTCTCTGGACCGGCACCTCGCTGCGCTTC
Organism: Leucobacter sp. GX0328; assembly: GCF_053567315.1. NCBI lineage: Bacteria > Bacillati > Actinomycetota > Actinomycetes > Micrococcales > Microbacteriaceae > Leucobacter > Leucobacter sp. GX0328. The sequence continues at coordinate 591,400 of NZ_JBSGPC010000001.1, read as the reverse complement.
TCGGGCGGGGCGAAGAACGGCTCCGGCAACTGGGTGCGTCTGCCCGAGAACCTGCTCGCCGGCCAGACGTCTGCGACCGTCACCACCGAGGTGAAGATCGACGCCGCGATGAAGCGCGACTACAACTTCCTCTGGAACTTCGGCAACGACCAGAGCACACAGTACTTCTTCGCGACAGTGAAGGACGCCCCGCGCACCGCCATCACGGCCTCGTCGAACCCCGGCGAGACGAACGCCCGCGCCGCGACGAACCTCGACGCCGACCGCTGGTACTCGCTGACGAGCGTGCTCGACGGCGCCGCGGGCACCCTCTCGTTCTACGTCGACGGCGCCCTCGCCGGCACCACGAGCACCGCGCTCACGCCGGCGTCGATCGCCGATCAGTCGCTCAACACGATCGGCCGCTCGCCGTGGCCCGACCCGCTCTTCGCGGGCGAGGTCGCCGCGTTCCGCGTCTACGACCGCGCGCTCGATGCTTCGGAGGTCGAGGCGGCGAACCTCGCCGATGCGACCATCAACGAAACGCAGATCGCCGCCCGCGCCGAGGCCCTGCTCGATGGGCTCGAACTGCCCGCGGGCGATGTCGCGCGCGACCGCGTCGGCCTGCCCACCGCCGGCGGCACCGTCACCTGGGAGTCGAGCAACCCCGACGTCGTCGCCGTCGACGGCACCGTGACCCAGCCCGCCCGCGGCGAAGACCCGGTCGACGTCGAGCTCACTGCCACCGCGTCCATGCGCGGTATCACCGCGACCCGCACCACGACCGTGCACGTGCTGCCCTCCGAACTCACCGATCAGGAGCGCCTGCAGCAGATCGCCGACCGCTACGTCGTACCGCAGCTGCTCGCCGACGGCGCAGCCCTCCCCGCGGCCCCGGCGGGCCTCGCGCTCACCGTAACCGGCACGACCGGCGCCGAGTACACGGACGGCGTGCTGCGCCGTACCGACGGCAGCGATGCACCCGTGACCGTCACCGTGCAGCTCGCCGCCGAGAACGACGCGTCGCTCACGGTCGAGAAGAGCTTCACGATCGACCTGCGCCCCGTCGCCGAGACCTCCGAGCTGCTCGCGTACCATCGCACTCCGACCTCCGAGCAGACCGCGAACAATGCCGATATCGCGCTCAGCATGCATCTCGCGCTGAACGATGCCGAGACCGGGGCGTGGGCGCCGCTGAACGAGAACTACGGCGTCTTCTTCGCGAAGACCTCGGAGGAGGTGCCCGAGACCGGGCCCGACCACGCCATCATGCGCAGCCTGAAGGATCCGTCGGTGTTCCAGCTCGCCGACGGCAGCTACGCCGTCATCGCCACCCGCCTCGCTCGTGGCGGCGGAGCCGACGGCACCGAGACCACGAGCGCGCTCATCGCGACCACGAACGACCTGCGCGAGTACACCGAGGTCGGCCTGCTGCAGCTCGACGAGACCGACGGCGTCACCCGCCCCACGGCCGTCTACGACACCGCCGCCGAGACCTACCGCGTCTCGTGGACCACCGCCTCGGGCGCTGAGCGGCACCAGGACGTCGCCGACATCGTCGCCGCGGCCACCGCGGGGGTCGCCGACGGCGCCTCGGCCGCCGGCCGCACCACCGGCACCACCGTCATCGCGGTCGACGCCGAAGCCGGCATCGACGACTTCGCCGGCGGCACCCAGCTCACCGTCACGGCCGAGGCCGCCGCCGCGCTCGAGCAGCGCTACGGACGCCTCGTGAACACCGGCGTCGCCCCGTTCGACGACGTCGCCGTTGAAGCCGGCGAGACCGACGCCGCGACGCTGGCCGCGACGCTGCCCGCATCGGCCGAACTCGCCTACTCCGACGGTTCGACCCGATCGCTGCCGGTCAACGGCTGGAACCTCGACGGCGTCGATCTCACGACCCCCGGCACGTACGAGGCCACCAGCACCATCAAGCAGACCTCGTACGCGACCCCGTTCGCCGATGAGCGCGCCGACCCCTCGGTCTACCGCTTCGACTACAACGGCGAGGACCGCTACCTGATGATCGCCACCAACGACATCTACGGCGACAACATCCACCAGCAGGGCGCGGCGTTCATGCCGATCCGCATCGCCGATACCATCGCAGGGCTCTCGGACGAGGCGGGCGGCGCAGAGATCCACCTGCTCGACCGCGGCGACGCCGACGCCAACGGCAACATCATGACCGGGTGCTTCTGGGCGCCCGAGTTCCATGAGATCGACGGCAAGCTCTCGATCCTCTTCATGCCCTGCTACGGCAACGGCCCCGACATGATGACCGGCCGTGCGTCGATCATGCAGCTCGGCCAGACCGAGACCGGCGAGCATCTCGACCCGGCAGACCCCGTCAACTGGTCGCTGCCCGAGCCCGTGGTGCGCGCCGACGGCTCCGCTCTCAACGCCGTGTCGGGCATCTCGCTCGACATGACGTACTTCACCGACGCCGCAGGCCAGGCCTACTACGCCTGGCAGCAGGTGTGCGTGACGTTCATCGCGAAGGTCGACCCCGCGCAGCCCGCAGTGCTCACCAGCGAACCCGTGCGCATCATCGCGCCCGAGTACGGGTGGGACAACACCTGCGCCGAGGGGCCGAACGTGCACGAGCGCGACGGCAAGCTCTACATGATCTACTCGGGCTCGAGCGTCGGCGACACCTACACGACGGGCCTCGCGATCGCCGATGCGAGCGGCAGCGATCTCACCGACCCGGCCTCGTGGCAGAAGCTCAACGCTCCGCTGCAGAAGTCGGGCCTGTTCGAGGGGGAGTGGCAGCTCGGCACCGGCCACGGCATGTGGTCGGAAGATGAAGACGGCAACCTCATCTACGTCTTCCACGCCCGCACCGACCACAACGGCCTCTCGGGGCGCGACATGTTCGTGCGCCGCGTGCACTTCGACATCGAAGGCATGCCCGTGCTCGACATGGAGGCGGCCGAAGAGGTCGCGAACCCGGCGGTGACGCTGCGCGTCGTCGTGGGCGAGGCGGGGGCCGGCGATTCGGGCGCCAACGGTGCCGGTGCCGGGGCTGATGGCGCCTCGGCCGATGCCGGTGCCGGTGGTTCTGGAGCCGATGGCGCCGGTGCGAACGGTGCCGCGGCTTCGGGGAGTTCGGGTGCCGATGGCGCCGGATCCGGAGCGAACGGCGCCGGTGCCGCCGGTGCTGCCGATGGCCAGTCGCCGACCGGTGGCGACCTCGCGCGCACCGGTCAGAACGGCATCGGATGGGCCTTCGGCGCAGCGCTCGCGCTCGCCCTCGCAGGGGCGGCAGTGCTCACGCGCCGGCGCCGTGCGGCCCAGGGCCAGTAGTGGATTGCGCTATCGTCTGATGGCATAGGCCGGGTACGCCCGGCCCCCAATGGAGGGGTCGGAGCGTGCCCGGCGAACGGAAGGTGGTGGAGATGACCTACCCGGCGACAACCGGCGCTGGCCGCGCCAACATCTACGATGTGGCGAAGCTCGCGGGAGTCTCGCACATGACCGTGTCGCGGGTGCTCAACGGGCACCCGAACATTCGGGACACGACGCGCAAGAAGGTCGACGACGCGATCGCCGAGCTCGGCTACCAGCGCAGCGCGACCGCACGGGCGCTCGCCATGCGCCGCGCGATGCGACTCGGCGTGCTCGTCGACAACCCCGTCGAGTTCGGCCCGAACAGCATGCTGCACGCCTTCGAGGCGGCCGCCCACGACGCCGGCTACACCGTCGGCTCGTTCACCACGAGCGACGAGGGCAGCCTCAGCATGGAGGCCGCGCTGCAGGGCCTCCTCTCGCAAGACATCGACGGCCTGTGCGTCATCGCACCGCGGGAGTCGTCGCTCGAGACGCTGCGCGCCCAGCAGGTCTCCGTGCCGAAGATCATGCTCATGCCGGCGGCCGTGCCCGACGCGGTGACAGCGTCCGTCGACCAGTACGCGGGCGCGGTGCTCGCCGTCTCGCACTTGATCGAGCTCGGGCACACGCGCATCGCGCACCTCGGCGGCCCCTCAGACTGGTTCGATGCGCGCGAGCGCGACCGGGCCTGGCGCGAGACCCTCGCGGCCGCCGGCCACGCTCCCGAGGTCTACGGCGAGGGCGACTGGACGGCCGACTACGGCTACCGCTTCGCCCAGGAGCTCGACGTCGACAGCTGCACCGCGATCTTCGTCGCGAACGACCAGATGGCGCTCGGCGTCATCCACGGGCTCGCCGACCGCGGCGTCTCGGTGCCGGGGGAGATGAGCATCGTCGGCTTCGACGACGTGCCCGACTCGAGCCACTACCTGCCGCCGCTCACCACGATCAGGCAGGACTTCGTCGCGCTCGGGCAGCTCGCCGTGCAACTGCTCGTCGAGGCGATCGACGGCGGCACGAACGCGACCAGCACGCACATCAGCCCGCAGCTCGTGGTGCGCCGATCGGCGACCGCTCCCCGCGCCTGACGCTGCCCATGAACTGAACTCTGCCGCGCCCATATTTCGGCTCTCACCCATATCTCGGATGAAAACCCCGGTTCTGCTCCGAACGACGGGTGAGAGCCGAAATTCGGGTGCGCGGGGGTCGCAGGGCTCGGGGATTCCAGTCTGATCCGGGCCGAATCGAGGCGCTCGCGCACCGGGCTCAATGTTCGCGGTAACAGATTGGTAACGAAAGGTAGCAGGCCTTGTCAATCCCAATTGTGAGCGCGCACAATTGGTGAGAACGGCCGAACTATAGGGGAGCGGCCCGTGAACGGCGGAGTCGCCGGGACACCCCACCGAATCTCGAAGAGGAGAAACACATGGCACTGAAGAAGCGCATGCTCGGCATGGCCGGCATGATCATGGCGGGCGCGATGACGTTCGGCCTCGCAGCCTGCTCGGGCGGCGGGGACTCGGCATCGGGCGACTCGGGCGCGAGCGGCGAGACCGTTACCGTCGGCTTCGTCGCGGTCGGCCCCGAGGGCGGCTGGCGCGAGGCGAACGAGAAGAACATCCGCGACACCTTCACCGAGGAGGAGGGCTTCAACCTCAAGTACGCGCCCGCCACGAACCTCGACCAGAAGTCGCAGATCGATGCGTTCACCTCGTTCGTCGATGAGGGCGTCGACGTCATCCTGCTGTCGGCCACCGAGGCCACCGGCTGGGAGGATCCGCTCGAGCGCGCGCAGGAGGCCGAGATCCCCGTGCTGCTGCTCGACCGCGGCATCGAGCCCGACAACACCGACCTCTACGTCACCCGCATCGCCCCCGACAACGCGACCGTCGCCGAGGCCGTCGGCGACTGGGCCGTCGCCGAGTTTCCCGAGGGCGCCAACTACATCGTGCTCGAGGGCCCCGCAGGCGTCGGCGTCGTGAACGAGCGCAACAAGGGCTGGGACGCGGCCGTCGAGGGGTCGAGCCTGAACAAGGTCGCCGCGCAGACCGCGAACTGGTCGACCAGCGAGGGCAAGAGCGTCACCGAGACCCTGCTGAAGTCGAACAACAACGACGTGCAGCTCATCTTCGCGCAGAACGACGAGATGGGTCTCGGCGCCGTGCAGGCCGTCGAAGAGGCCGGCCTCACGCCGGGCGAGGACGTGAAGATCGCGACCATCGACGGCACCAAGCCCGCGCTCGAGGCGCTCGCCGCCGGCAAGCTCAGCTTCGTGCACGAGTACAACCCGCTGTTCGGCGAGACCGCCATCGACGCCGTGCGCAAGACGCTCGACGGCGAGAAGGTCGACTCGTACATCATGGTGCCGAGCGAGGCGTTCGACTCGCCCGAGGCCGCCCAGGCCGTGCTGGCCGACCGCCAGTACTGAGCCCCGGCCCACCGCCGCTCCCCGGGGCGGGCGCCCAGCGCCCGCCCCACCGGGTCGACCTTCCGCCCCGGCCCCACTCTCGCTCTCTCACGCTGAAGGGGTGCATCTGCAATGCCCGCACTCGACACGCCCACCGTTCACATGCACGGCATCACGGTGGAGTTTCCCGGAGTCAAAGCCCTCGACGAGGTCTCGCTGAGACTCTTCCCGGGCGAAGTCCACGCCCTCATGGGCGAGAACGGCGCCGGCAAGTCGACGCTCATCAAAGCGCTCACGGGCGTCTACAAGATCACCTCCGGCACCATCGAGGTCGAGGGGCGCGAGCAGCGCTTCGACGGCACCGCCGATGCGCAGAGCGCCGGCATCGCGACCGTTTACCAGGAGGTCAACCTCGTCACGAACCTCAGCATCGGCGAGAACGTCATGCTCGGGCACGAGGTGCGCGGCCCCTTCGGCATCAACTGGAAGGCCACCCATTCGGCCGCCCGCCAGAAGCTCGAACGGTTCGGTCTCGGCCACCTCGACACCCGCAAGCAGCTCTCCACCCTCTCGATCGCGCTGCAGCAGCTCGTCGCCATCTGCCGCGCCATGGTCATCGACGCCCGCGTGCTCATCCTCGACGAGCCCACCTCGAGCCTCGACGCCAACGAGGTCGAACAGCTCTTCGCCGTCATGCGGCAGCTGCGCGAATCGGGCGTCGCCATCCTCTTCGTCTCGCACTTCCTCGACCAGATCTACGAGATCAGCGACCGCATGACCGTGCTGCGCAACGGCGAGTTCGTGGGCGAGCACCTCACGAGCGAGCTCGACCGGCACGCCCTCATCGCCGAGATGATCGGCAAAGACCTGAACGCGCTCGCCGAGCTCGGCGGCAACCGCCGCAGCGCCGCGCGCGACCATGCGAGCGAAGCGCCGCTCGTACAGGCGAAGGGGCTCGGCCGCCGCGGCGCGCTCGCCCCCACCGACCTCGACATCTACCCGGGCGAGGTCGTCGGCGTCGCCGGCCTCCTCGGCTCGGGCCGCACCGAGCTCGCGCGCCTGCTCTACGGCGCCGACCGCCCCGACGCCGGCACCCTCGAGAAGCAGGGCAAGAAGGTCGACCTGCGCACCCCGGCGGCAGGGCTCGCGAAGCGCATCGCCTACTCGACCGAGAACCGCCGCGACGAGGGCATCGTCGGCGAGCTCACGGTGCGCGAGAACCTCATCCTCGGCCTCCAGGCCCGGCGCGGCTGGGCCCGGCCCATCCGCCGCAAGGAGCAGGACGAGCTCGTCGCCAAGTACATCGAGCAGCTGGGCGTGCGCCCGGCCGACCCCGAGCGCCTCATCAAGAACCTGTCGGGCGGCAACCAGCAGAAGGTGCTGCTCGGCCGTTGGCTCGCCACCGACCCCGAGCTGCTCATCCTCGACGAGCCCACCCGCGGCATCGACGTCGGTGCGAAGGCCGAGATCCAGGAGGCCGTCGCCGAGCTCGCCGAGGGCGGCGTCTCGGTCGTCTTCATCTCGTCCGAACTCACCGAGGTCGTGCGTCTGAGCGAACGCATCGTCGTGCTGAAAGACCACGCGAAGGTCGGCGAGCTCGCCGGCGGCGCAGGCGTCACCCCGCAGCACATCGTCGACATCATCGCGTCGGAGTCGGTCGACCCCGACGCGCACCCCGAACTCGAAACCGCCGGGGTCACCGGCGACGCCACCGCAACGCGAGAGGAGACGCGATGACCAGCCGCACCGCGAACGACGGTCTCATGAAGCGCCTCGTGCGCTCCCCGCTCTTCTGGGGCGCCGCGGCCATCGTGCTGCTGCTCGCCCTCAACCTGCTGAAAGACCCGGCCTACCTCGCCATCTCGGTCAACCCGACGAACGGGCACCTCGTCGGCAACCTCATCGACATCCTGCGCGCGAGCGCACCCATCCTCATGATCTCGATCGGCATGGCCCTCGTCATCGCGACCGCCGGCATCGACCTCTCCGTCGGCTCGGTCATGGCCGTCGCGGGCGCCGTCTCGATGGAGTTCCTGAAGAGCGCGGGCCCCACCCCCGGAGCCGCCTTCACCGCCATCGTGCTCACCCTCGCGATCAGCGCCGCGATGGGCGCGATCAACGGCATCCTCGTCTCGGTCATCGGGCTGCAGCCGTTCATCAGCACCCTGATCCTCATGCTCGCGGGCCGCGGCCTCGCCAAGGTCATCACCGGTGGCCAGAACACGACCGCCACCAACGACACCTTCAAATGGATGGCCAACGGCTACGTCTTCGGCACCCCCGTCGTCTTCATCCTCGCGATCCTCATCGTCGTCGCCGTCGGCCTCATCGTGCGCCGCAGCGCCCTCGGCCTGATGGTCGAATCGATCGGCATCAACCCGAAGGCGAGCCGCATGGCGGGCGTGCGCCCCCGCGGCATCCTCATGACGGTCTACATCGCGAGCGGCCTGCTCGCCGGCATCGCCGGCATGTTCTCCGTCGCGACCGTGATGACCGTCGACGTGTCGCGCACCGGCTACCAGCTCGAGATGGACGCGATCCTCGCAGTCGTCATCGGCGGCACCTCGCTCATGGGCGGCAAGTTCTCGCTCACCGGCGCCACTGTCGGTGCACTGCTCATCGCGACGCTCAACAAGACCATCCTCTTCCTCGGCGTCTCGTCGTCGGCGACGCCCGCCTTCAAAGCCGTCGTCATCCTCGTGCTGTGCCTGCTGCAGTCGGAGCGCGTGCGCACCTGGTTCATTCGCAGACGCACGGGCGGCGCTCCGCCGACGAAGCTGCCGCAGACGGCCATGATCAAGCTCGACGCCGAGCGCAAGGGAGCAATGGTATGACTCTCACCCGAACCGCCGCACGCCCGCAGGGCGACGCGCAGACCCAGACCCCCGGCACGATCGTGCAGCTGTGGCAGAAGCTCACCCGGGCCGCCACCACCAACCTCGCGATCTTCCCGACCATCGCCGCCATCGTGCTGTGCCTCGCGCTGCTCATCTTCGGCGAAGTCGCCTACGGCCGCATCTTCCAGTTCAGCACGCTGTCGAACCTGCTCATCAACAACGCCCACCTCATCATCCTCGCGGTCGCCCTCACCTTCGTGATCATCACCGGCGGCATCGATCTCTCGGTCGGCGCGATCGTAGCGCTGTCGAGCGTCGCCGGCGTCATGCTCGCGAAGGCCGGCTGGCCGCCCCTCGTCGTCATCGTCGTGATGATCGGCATCGGCAGCGTGCTCGGCCTCGTCTCGGGCATCCTCATCCGCTACTTCAACGTGCAGCCGTTCATCGCGACGCTCGCGATGATGTTCCTCGGCCGCGGCCTCGCGTCGCTCCTGAGCACCGAGCCCGAGCGGGTGCCCGACTCGGCGACCGCGCTCACCTGGCTCAACACGCAGTGGAAGGTGATCGACGGCCCCAAGGTCAACGACCTCGTCATCACCCCCGGCGTCGTCATCGCGCTGCTCATCGTCGCCGTCGCCTGGTTCGTGCTGCACCGCACCCGCACCGGCCGCACCGTGTACGCCATCGGCGGGTCGGCCCCGTCGGCGAAGCTCATGGGCCTGCCCGTCGAGCGCACCACGCTGCTCGTCTACGTCATCAGCGGCACCCTCGCCGGCGTCGCCGCCCTCGTCTACACGGCCCGCCTCGGCACCGCGCAGAACATCACCGGCATCGGCTGGGAGCTCGACGCGATCGCGGCCGCGGTCATCGGCGGCACGCTGCTCACCGGCGGCTTCGGCTACGTGCTCGGATCGGTCGTCGGAGCCCTCGTGCTCGGCCTCATGACCGTGCTCATCACCCGCGACGGCGGCATCCGCCCCGAGATGACCACCATCATCACCGGCGGCATCCTGCTCGCCTTCGTGCTGCTGCAGCGCCTCGTCACCCGATCCAAGGAGTAGCACTGTGACCAGCCCCCAGAGCACCGCAGCCCCTGCCGCCTCCGCCTTCGCCCCCGAGATCGAGGCCGCCATCGCGGCCGCGCGCGAAGACGTCGCGCGCCTGCACGGCGAGCTCACGCGCAACGGCCTCGTCGTGTGGACGGGCGGCAACGTGTCGGGCCGCGTGCCCGGCGCCGACCTCTTCGTCATCAAACCCTCGGGCGTCTCGTACGACGACCTCGCCCCCGAGAACATGATCCTCTGCACCCTCGACGGCGAGCCCGTACCCGGGGCCCCCGGCTCCGAGCGCAGCCCCTCGAGCGACACCGCCGCGCACGCATACGTCTACCGGCATATGCCCGAGGTCGGCGGAGTCGTGCACACCCACTCGACCTACGCCGTCGGCTGGGCGGCGCGCGGCGAGGAGATCCCGTGCGTCATCACGGCCATGGCCGACGAGTTCGGCGGGCCCATTCCGATCGGCCCCTTCGCCATCATCGGCGACGACTCGATCGGCCGCGGCATCGTCGAGACCCTCACCGGCCACCGCTCGCGCGCCGTGCTCATGCAGAACCACGGCCCCTTCACCATCGGGGTCTCGGCCGCAGACGCCGTCAAGGCCGCCGTGATGGTCGAAGACGTCGCCCGCACCGTGCACCACGCGCGCCTCGCCGGCCCCCTCGTGCCCATCGAACAGCAGTACATCGACCGCCTCTACGACCGCTACCAGAACGTGTACGGCCAGTCGGGCGACGAGCGGCGATGACGGGCATGTCTCACCAGGGATCATCGAGCGAGCCCGCCGCCGACTCGGCCGCGTCGGTGATCTCGGCCGGCCGCGCCGCGCTCGGCATCGAGCTCGGTTCGACCCGGATCAAGGCCTGCCTCATCGACCCCGCGACCCACGCGGTGCTCGCCACCGGCGCGCACGACTGGGAGAACCGCCTCGAAGACGGGCTGTGGACGTACGCGCTGGAGGACGTCTGGGGCGGCATCGCCGATGCTTACGCGAGCCTCGCGCGGGCCGTGCAGACGGAGCACGGCGTCGCCCTCGCTCGCGTCGCCTCGTTCGGCGTCAGCGCCATGATGCACGGCTACCTCGCCTTCGACGCCGCGGGCGAGCCGCTCGTGCCGTTCCGCACCTGGCGCAACACCAATACCGGGCCCGCAGCCTCGCGGCTCACCGAACTGCTCGACCGCAACATCCCGCTGCGCTGGTCGGTCGCCCACCTCGGCCAGGCCATGCTCGACCGCGAGCCCCACACCGCCGACGTGAGCTTCCTCACGACCCTCGCGGGCTACGTGCACTGGCAGCTCACCGGCGAGCGCGTGCTCGGCGTCGGCGACGCCGCAGGCATGTTCCCGATCGACTCGGCCGCATGCGACTGGGATGCGCCGCGCCTCGCCGCGTTTGCCGAGTTCGCGGCCGAGACCGGCCACCCGCACCTCGCGGGCCTCGGCGCCCATATGCCGCGCGTGCTCGCCGCGGGCGCCGACGCCGGCACGCTCACCGAGGCCGGCAGCCTGCTGCTCGACCCGACCGGCGGCCTCGCCGCCGGCGCCCCCGCCGCACCGCCCGAGGGCGACGCCGGCACCGGCATGGTCGCGACGAACGCCGTCGCGCGCCGCAGCGGCAACATCAGCGTCGGCACGAGCGTCTTCGCGATGGTCGTGCTCGAGCACGAGCTCGAAGCGATTCACCCCGACCTCGACCTCGTCACCACCCCCGCGGGCGACGCCGTGGCCATGGTGCACTGCAACAACGGCGCGAGCGAGCTCTCGGCATGGGCGCGGCTCTTCGCCCAGTTCGCCGACGCGCTCGGCGTCGGCGCGGACGGCGGCACGGGTGCCGGCGTCGACAGCGACCGCGTCTTCGCCGCGCTGCTCGGCGCCGCCGAGACCGGCCCCGCCGACGCCGGGGGAGTGCTCGCCTACAACCAGCTCTCGGGCGAGCCCATCGCCGGCCTCGACACCGGGGCGCCGCTCGTCACCCGTGCGCCCGACGCCGACTTCACGCTCGCCTCGTTCATGCGCGCGCAGGTCTACAGCGTTTTCGGCACCCTCAGCCTCGGCATGCGCGCCCTCGACGCCGAGCGCGTCGAGATCGACCGCATGGTCGCCCACGGCGGCGTCTTCAAGACGGCGGGCGTGGTGCAGCAGCTGCTCGCCGACGCGCTCGGCACCTCCGTGACTGTCGCAGGCACCGCCTCGGAGGGCGGCGCCTGGGGCATGGCGGTGCTCGCCGCCTACCGCGCGCACGCTGCTGCCGATGCCCTCGCGGCGACGTCGCTCGCCGACTACCTCGAGGCCCGCGTCTTCGCCGGGCTCCCGCAGACGACGCTCGACCCCGACCCCGCGGGCGCCGCGGGCTACCGCGGCTTCCTCGCGCGCTACGAAGCGGGCCTCGCCGCTCCGCGCGCGGCCGAGGCCGCACGGCGCGTCGCCGATTCCCCCGAACCACCCGAATCACCCACCGCACCACCGCACGCCCCCGACGCCGGGAAGACCCTCGGCGCCGGCCCCCGAAAGGATGCAGCATGAACCGCACCCCGCCCACGACCCCGCTCACCACCTCGTTCGATGCCCGCGAGGTGTGGTTCGTCACCGGCAGCCAGCTGCTCTACGGCGAGGAGACGCTGCGCCAGGTCGCCGAGCAGTCGCAGCAGGTCGTCGACGGCCTCTCGGGGCTGCCCGTGCAGGTCGTGTGGAAGCCGGTGCTCACCGATCGCGACGCGATCCTGCGCCTCATGCTCGAGGCCAACGCCGATGACCGCGTCGTCGGCGTCATTGCCTGGATGCACACCTTCAGCCCCGCCAAGATGTGGATCCGCGGGCTCGACGCCCTGCAGAAGCCGCTGCTGCACCTGCACACCCAGGCGAACGTCGAGCTGCCGTGGAACGACATCGACTTCGACTTCATGAACCTCAACCAGGCCGCGCACGGCGACCGCGAGTTCGGGTACATCCAGACCCGCCTCGGCGTGCCCCGCACCACCGTCTCGGGCCACGTCAGCGACGAACGCGTGCTCGCCCGCGTCGAGACCTGGCAGCGCGCCGCCGCCGGCCTCGCCGAGGCCCGCTCGCTGAAGCTCGCACGCTTCGGCGACAACATGCGCGGCGTCGCCGTGACCGAGGGCGACAAGACCGAGGCCGAGCGCATCTTTGGCGTGCAGGTGAACACCTGGGGGGTGAACGAGCTCGCCGCGGCAGTCGCCGCAGCCTCCGACGCCGAGATCGACGCCCTCGTCGCCCAATACGTCGAGCTCTACGACGTCGCCGACGAGCTGAAGCCGGGCGCCGAACGCCACCAGTCGCTGCGCGACGCCGCCGCCATCGAGGTCGGGCTGCGCGGCTTCCTCGAAGCGGGCGGCTTCGGCGCCTTCACCACCAACTTCGAAGACCTCGGCGACCTCAAGCAGCTGCCCGGCCTCGCCGTGCAGCGGCTGCAGGCCGAGGGCTACGGCTTCGGCGCCGAGGGCGACTGGAAGACCGCGCTGCTCACCCGCGTCGGCAATGTGATGAGCGCCGGTCTTCCCGGCGGCGTGAGCCTCATGGAGGATTACACCTACGACCTCACCCCCGGCAACGAGCTCATCCTCGGCGCCCACATGCTCGAGGTGTCGCCGAGCCTCACCACGGCGAAGCCGCGTCTCGAGATCCATCCGCTCGGCATCGGCGGCAAGGACGACCCGGTGCGTCTCGTCTTCACCGCCGACCCCGGGCCCGCCGTCGTCGTGTCGCTCGCCGACGTGCGCGACCGTTTCAGGCTCGTCGCGAACGTCGTCGAGAACGTGACCTCGCCCGACCTGCCGAAGCTGCCCGTCGGCCGTGCCGTCTGGCGCCCCGCGCCCGACTTCGCGACCTCGTCGGAGTGCTGGCTCGCCGCCGGCGGCGCGCACCACACCGCTATGCTCACCGCCGTCGGTATCGAAGCGGTCGCCGAGTTCGCACGCCTCGCCGAGGTCGAGCTGCTCGTCATCGACGGCGAGACGACGACCCGCGGATTCGAGCGCGAACTGCGCTGGAACCAGGCCTACCACAAGCTCGCCCAGGGCTTCTGACCCGCCGGCGCCCCGATCCGCCGACTGTTCGCACCGCCGACCGCTTGACCTGCTGACCGCCACACCAGAAAGGCCTCGACGATGAGCCCACGTCATTCGACCATGCCCCGAGCGCGCGGGCGCGCCTTCGGGCTGACCCTCGCCTGCGCCCTCGCACTGCCGTTCGGCGTGGTGGCGGCCCCGGCGGCCTTCGCCGCCGACGCGCCGCAGCCGACCGCGCACTACGACATGTCGGTCGCGGGCGGCGCGCTCGTCGACGTGTCCGGCAACGGCCGCGATGCGGCGCTCTCGGGCATCGACGAGACGAGCGTCATCGCCGCGGGCGACGATGCGGTGCTGCGCATGCGGGGCGACGGCTACGCGACCCTGCCGTCGGGTGCCATCACCGGCGACGACAACGAGTTCACCGTCGAGATGACGGTGTCGGGCACCGCCGCCCAGAACCAGTTCGGCTGGGTTATCGGCGACGGCGTCGGCCCGTGGAACACGACGCGTCTTGGCAACCACGTCTTCGTGAACCCCGTCAGTTCGCAAGGCGGCTACAACGGCGAGGCGCTCGCCGGCATCCGCGTCAAGACCGGCGACGGCAACGGCGAGACCCGCCTGCCCGCGGGCGGCGGCCCCGCCGCGGGCTTCAGCACCCTCACCCTCGTCGGCTCGGGCGACACGCTCACCCTCTACCGCGATGGCGAACAGATCTCGACCGTGCAGCACGGCGCGAGCCTCGCCCAGATCATCCCGAGCGGCGACGTGCTCGGCTACCTCGGCCGCTCCCTCTACGAGGGCGACGCGCTGCTGCGCTCCGACGTCACCGACCTCAAGCTGTGGGATGCGGCGCTCACTCCCGACGAGGTCGTCGCCGCCCAGCCGACCGCCGCCGAGAAAACCGCCAGCTCCGAGGCGCTCATGCGCCACGACCTCGCGACCCTCGTGCTCGGTCAGAACCCGTCGCTCGACCGCGTCACCACCGACCTGACGCTCCCCGCCCAGGTCAACGGCGTCCCGCTCACGTGGAGCACCTCGCACCCCGACATCGTCTCGAACACGGGCGCGGTCGAACGCTTGGCGATCCTCACGGACACCGTCGTCACCCTCACCGCGACCCCCGAGAGCGCAGCGCCCGTCGCCCTCGATGCGACCGTGCTCGCGCCGCGCGTCACCAGCGACCTCGACGCCATCGCGCTGCAGCCCCGCACCGGCGAGCACCTGCCGCTCGCCACCGTCGGCGCGGTCGAAGGCGCGACCATCACCTGGGAGTCGTCGGACCCGGCGCTCGTCACCCCCACCGACCCCGACTACGCGGCGCCCGCCGTGGGCTCGGCAGACCCCTACGCGGGCGGCGGCATCGTCACCCGGCCCGCATACGGGGCGGGGGATCGCGAGGTCGTGCTCACCGCCACCGCCGTGCTCGGCGCGCAGACCGACACCCGCAGCTACACCGTGACCATCGCCGAGCTCGGGCGCACCGCCCCTGACGCCGGCTACGCGAGCGCCTACTTCAAGTCGGACAGCGACGAGCGCATCTACGCGGCCGCCACGACCGGCAACGACTTCTTCACCTTCACCGAGGTGAACGACGGGCAGCCCGTCGTCGACAACTCCGCCGACACCACCGGGCACCGCGACCCCTACATTCTGCGCTCGCACGACGGCGACAAGTACTACATGATCGCCACCGACCTCTGCATCGGCTGCGGCACCGGCTGGGGCCCCGCCCAGAGCGAGGGCAGCCTCAAGATGAACGTGTGGGAGTCGACCGACCTCGTCACCTGGACCCGCACCAACGGCGACGAGAACGGCGGCATCGTCGTCAACCAGCCGAAGGCCGGCATGACCTGGGCGCCCGAAGCGAACTGGGACGACGAACTGCAGTCGTACGTCGTGTTCTTCGCGTCGCGCCTCTACGACGACGAGGCCCACACCGGCGGTCAGCTGCACGCGCGCATGTTCACCGTGCTCACCCGCGACTTCGTCACCTTCACCGAACCGGAGGAATGGCAGAACACCGGCTACGCCCGCATCGACTCGACCGTGCAGAAGATCGGCGACACCTACTATCGCTTCACCAAGAACGAAGACGGCGGCGGGGCCGACGGCCTCGAGCGCGGCAAGGACATCTTCCTCGAGAAGTCGCAGGTGCTCACCGCGCCCACGACGGCATCAGACTGGAACGGCGACCCCGCCTCGACCTGGCAGCTCACCGACACCGCCATGACTACCCCGATCACCGGGCACGCCGGCGAAGGCCCCGAGATCATCCGTCTCAACGCGGGCGACCCGAGCAACCCGTCGGGCGACGGCTACGTCTTCCTCGTCGACAACTACAGCGCCGGCGGCTACCGCGCCTTCGTCACCACCGGAGACGCGATCGCCTCGAGCACCGAGACCGACCGCGTCTCGCAGCGCGCCGACTGGGTCGCCCACGACGGCGGCCTGCCGAAGAGCCCCCGCCACGGCGCCTTCGTGAGCGTCACGCAGCAGGTGCTCGACGCCATGCACGGGTGGCGCGCGGTCGAGGCCGTCGCGTCGACCGCGACGAGCGCCGTCGACGGCCGCACCGTCACCACGACGGTCACCGCCGACGACGGGGGAGACGTGGCCGGCACCGTGACGTTCACGGCGGCTGGTGCCGGTGCTGCGCTCGCCGCCGATGGCGCGTGGAGCGAGACCGTCGCGCTCACGGGCGGCGCCGCCTCGGTCGAAGCGCCCGCGGGCATCACCGAGGTCGTCGCGAGCTACGACGGCTATCGCGACGGTCTCGTCGCGCCGTCGACCGCCGATGCCGTGCAGCTCGATGGCGACGGAGGTACTGCCGGAGCCGGTGCAGGGGGCGCCGGTTCCGGTGGGGCCGGGGGAGCAGCCGGTGCCGCGGGTGCGCATGCCGATGCCGGTGCCGCGGGTGGCGGCGCCGACACGGGCGCGACCGGTGCTGCAGGCGCCTCGGACGCCTCGGGCACTGCGGGCACTGCGGGCACTGCGGCCGGGCACGAGCCCGGGCTCGCGAGCACTGGGTCCGGGGCGCT
Organism: Leucobacter sp. GX0328; assembly: GCF_053567315.1. Lineage (NCBI taxonomy): Bacteria > Bacillati > Actinomycetota > Actinomycetes > Micrococcales > Microbacteriaceae > Leucobacter > Leucobacter sp. GX0328. The sequence goes on along the minus strand of NZ_JBSGPC010000001.1, from coordinate 574,720 downwards.
CGGCGCGCTGCTCGGCCTCGGCGGGCTGCTCGTCGCTGCGGGCGCCGTGCTCGCGGCCCGCACGCGGCGGCGCCGACGCGCGTAGCGGGCGCTGAATGCACGTGACGCACTGACCCGGGCCGAGATCCCATCGAGGGGCGAGAGATTGCGCTGATCCCTGTCGGATCGCCCGATCTCTCGCCCCTCGAGGCGCATTCTCGGCGGGCATGGCGCCAGATCGTGCACGCTGCGACTGAAATGCGCAAAGAAACCCAAACGGCGTCCAAGTTTCGTAGGGTCTCCCTGGAACATTCACAGAAATTCTTGGGGGAGATGCAATGAAGCAACCGGGAGCGCGCGTGCGCCCGCGACCGAAACGAGTACTGGTGTCGGGTGCGGCATCGCTGACGGTCGGGGCGCTCCTGTGCCTCGGCGCGGCGCTGCCGGCGACTGCCATGCCGGGCGAGACGGCGTCGGCATCGGCCGAATTCGTGTCGGTGAGCGGCGTCGAGCTCGGCGGGGCAGAGTTCGCGGCGGCGCGAGCCGCAGCCCCGGGTACGCCGAGCGACCAGGCGCAGTTCGACCACGCGGCGTTCGCAGCGCTGACCGACCGGGTCGCGCTGCACGAGGGGTCGTGGGGCGGCGTGCCGCTGGTCTACGACGCATCGACCGGGCACGGGCTGCTCGACATCGGGCAGAACAGCATCTCAGGGATCGCCGAGGCCTCGGACCGCGACCCGAGCATTGCGCTCAGCGGCGCCGTCGGGGGCGGCCCCGACGCGACCGGCGGCGGCACGACCACCGTGAACCTCGCGTCGGCCTTCGACTCGCTCGGCGTCACCCCGGTGACCCGCCACCTGCTCAGCCAGATCGACCTGCAGATCGGCGAGCTCTCGAGCCTCGCCGCGAAAGACGCGTATGCAGCGGCGAGCAGCGCCTACGGCATCGACGGCATGACCCTCGAACTCACGAGCCCGGCGCTCACCGGTCTGCCGGTGCTCGTCGACGGATCGATGCAGGCCGCGAGCGCGCTCGTCGCCGAGGCGATCGAGCTCGTCGCGCCCGGCGGCGTCGTGAACCTGCCGGCGGGCACGATCCCGAACATCCCCGTGCAGAGCGTCGGCACCGTCGAGCCGGGCGCCGCATCCCTGCAGGTGACCGCGCCGAACTTCGACACCGTCGTCGCCGACGTCATGGCCGCGACCGGCGGGGTCGTCGTCAGCGATGACGGGCTCGCCGTCGTCGACATCGCGACCGGCGAGATCTCGCTCGACCTGAGCGTGCTCTTCGGCGGCAGTCTCGAAGGCCTCGCCCCGAACACCGTCGTCTTCACCGAGGCGAACATGGCCGCGATCTCGGCCGCGGTCGCGAACGCGCTCGGCAAGACGACGCCGATGTTCGCCGACGGGGTGGTCGCCGCGATCCACGCGACGCCGATCGCGCTGAGCGCCGATATCGCGCTGCGCGCGGATACTCCGCTGACGCCCGCGCTCAACGGCAACATCGTCGCAGCGGGCACGCTGACCGGCTCGGGAAGCCTGGACGCCTTCGCCGACGGCACGAGTGCGTTCGCATCGAATGTTGCGACGGTGCCCGGCGCCTGCAGCGGCTTCAACTGCATCATCGTCAGCGGCCTGGTCTACAGCCTGAACGCCGCCGTGCCGACCGTGCTGCCGCCGCTCGTGCAGGGCGTGGTCGCGCCGCTCATGGAGCAGCTCGTCGACGTCGAAGCGCAGATCATCGCCGAGGTCGATGCGGTCGTCGCCGAACTCTACCTCGACATCACGAGCGCCTTCGACGGGCTCATGCCGAGCCTCGCATCGGTCGTCATCAACGAGCAGACGGAGCCGGCCGGCCCGGGCGACTCGTTCACGGTGCGCGCCGTCGGCATCACGATGCTGCCGACCTTCCACCACTCGACCCTGACGCACATCGGGCTCGCCTCGTCTGCGGTGCGCATGGTGCCGTCGCCGACCGTCGCGATCGCCGAACCCGAAGTCGACCCGAGCGGCACCGTCTCCATTTCGGGCAGCGGGTGGAACCCGGCCGGCTCGCCGGTCGCGCTGACCTTCACCGATGCCGACGGCGTCACGGTCGGCGCCCCCTTCGAGACGCTCGTCGACGCGGACGGCAGCATCGCCGCGACCTGGACGGTGCCTGAGGGTATCGCCGATGCGGAGCTCACGCTGACGGCGGGGCAGGACGGCCTCGAGCGCGTCGCCGCCGTCACGGTGCGCGCGGCGGTCGTGCCGCCGAAGCCGGTCGACCCGACGAAGCCCGACGGCAAGACGCCGGGCAAGACGCCCGCCTCGAAGTCGGCGCTGCCGCAGACCGGCAGCGCGACCCTCGCGCCGATCGGCGTCGGAGCAGCGCTGCTTATCGCGGCGGGCGCCGTGCTCGCGGCCCGTACGCTGCGCCGCCGCGTGTAGCGGGTGCCGAGCGCCCGGGCCGCACTGGCCCGGGCGCGACCCCGTCGAGGGGGGAGGGGGGGANNCCCCCCCCCCCCCCCCCCCCCCCCCCCCCCCCCGACCCCGTCGAGGGGCGAGAGGTCGAGCTGATCCCTGTCGGATCGCCCGATCTCTCGCCCCTCGAGGCCTTTCAGCACACTTCGATGTCGGGGCCCCGGCACTGAGAGGTCGCAGCTCAGTGGGCGCCGGCGCGCCAGAACCCCTCGACCCATGCGCCCCCTCGCATGTGGCCGCGCACCCAGACTGCGCCGGCCTGCGGAGCGTTCGAGCCTTCGGCCGGTGCAGCAACCGATCTGCTCGGGGCCGCTATCGAGATGGTCGTCGACGGACCGCCGCCGCTAAGCATCGTGATCTCGCGCAATGCGTGCTCCTGCTGCTCGGGCGAAAACGCGCGAGCCATGTGGGTGATCTCGGAGTCGGGAATGCCTGCAGCGCGCGCGACCTCCGGCCAGCTGCGCACCGCGTCGAGCACCTCGCCGAGGGCGCGACCGGCATCGCTCGCGGAGAGCGAATAGACGCTTCGCGACTCGGTGAGGTGCCTGATATCCCGTCGCCGCGGGTCGTCCTTCGGCGAGATCGCGCGAGACGTGACCGCCCCGACGCTGCGCGACGGGTTGATGTCGAACGCCGGGCTCAACCCCCAGCGACCCCGGTCGCGCAAGAAGCCATGGTTTTTCCAATGGTCATCGACGTTGTTGATGAGCACGGTCAGGGCGATCCGCTTGAAGAGATCGCGCAGCTGCCGTCGGTCGCCGCCCGAGAGATGGTCGACGGTGTCGGCAAGATCCTCATAAGTGGTGCTGTCGTGACCGTGCTCGGCGAGGCCCATCGCGGTGCGAGCGGAGATGAAACCGATGCGGCCGCCGTTCTCCCGGCGATCGAACCTGTCCACGACGAGAGTCGAGCTGCCCCCGCTGCTGCGCAGGAGCCTCCCCGATTGCACCGAGATCCCGGCTCGCTGAGCGAGTTCGATGGCCGCGAATTCCCAGGCCTCGCCGTCGCGGCCGTGGTCGCGCTCCGACGGAAGCTTGAGCATCTTGAGCTTCCCGCCGACCATCGCTGCGACCTTCGGACGTGCACCACCGGCCGAAGTGCCCGGGGCGCCGAGAAGTTCGAGATCCGCCTCATCGGCCTCGTGCTCCTCGAAACGGGCCGCCGCGTTCGTAAACGCGTCGAGTCCGTGATCTTCGAGCCGCGGCACCGGTGCGTCGGCCACCCACTCTCCGCCTCCGGCGGGTTGGAAGCGTATCGCCCCCAGTCGTGCCGCATCGCCGGAGAACGACAGGTAGTCGAATTCGCCGATCGTACTCGGTGCTCCGAGACCCGCAGCACGGTCGTTCGACAGCTTCGCGTCGATGACCATACGGCCCCAGTCATCGGGGGTCAGGTCTTGGAACGCGAGGAACAGGCTGCGGTCGGCGCCGGTGCGAATCGTGCCCTGCGCGAACTCGAGATCGGGGGAGAGCGGGTACGCATCGACGGAGTCGACATAGCCCTGCTCGTATCGGAACCAGCTGCCGCCGATCTGCCGCCCGCCGAGAAACGAGGCGCCGAGCTCGCCCGCTCGCATCGTGCGACCGTCGAGCTCGACGTACACGGAGAGCGAATCGTGGAGCTTCATCTCGCGCCTGCTTGCTCCAGCGCGAGCGCGCGCCCGGCATCGGTGCTGAGCGGGTCGGCCGCCGCAACGAGCGTGTCGATGATTCCGAGGGCCGACGCCACTGCCAGCACGGAGTCGAGCTGCGTCGTACCCGACCCCTGCTCGATCGCCCGCAGCGTATCGCGGGAGACGTGCGCCCGCCTCGCGAGCTCTGACGCGCTGAGCCCGTGGAGCTTGCGCCAATCATGCAGATGCCTGCCGAATGCCTCGAGCGACCGCTTTCGGGCCGGGGAAGTGCGTTGAACCACGATCGACCTCCGAACACCTGACTGCTGCAAGTGTCAGTTTACCATCGAATTGACATGTGCAGAGGTCAGATGTTCATCACCGCACGAGGCGCGCGATCGCGTCAGACGCCTCCTTGAGCTTCGCCGCCGCCACCTCGCCGCCCTCGCCCGCGGCCTCGGCGACGCAGTGCCGCAGGTGGTCGTCGAGCAGCTCGAGGGCCGCCCGCTCCAGCGCCTTCGTCGCCGCGGAGACCTGCGTGATGATGTCGATGCAGTACGCATCCTCCTCGATCATGCGGTGCACGCCGCGCACCTGGCCCTCGGCGCGACGCAGCCGCTTGAGCAGCTGATCCTTGTGCTCGATGTAGCCGTGCTCGTGAGCGTGAGCCTCGGGGGTCCCGGCAGCATCGAGGTGCTCGCCGGCGGGAGTCGCGTCGTCCATGCGATGCACTCTACCCCGCCCGGCCACCGCGCGAACGCAGCAGCTGCACCGCGCCCCCGGCGGTGATCACGAGCACCGCGAGCCAGATCGCCCCGTACATCACGAACTCGCCCGCCGAGATGCGCTCGCCGTTGAGCAGCGACGCCACCATGAGCAGCGCCGGCTCGAGATAGCTGAGCAGCCCGAAGAGGCTGAGCGACAGCAGCTTGGACGCCGTGAGGTAGAGGATGAGCGCCAGACCGGTCGTGAGGCCGTACAGCGGGCCGAGCCACCACAGCAGCGGATTCTCGCTCAGCGCGGGCGTCGCCACGATCTCGCGTACGACGAAGAAGAGCAGCGCCGGCAGCACGATCACGAGGTCCCAGAACATGCCGCCCAGATGCCCCGTGCCGAGCTGGCGCCGCAGCACGAAGTAGATCGGGTACCCGACGCACACCACGAGCGTCTCCCACGAGACCCCGCCGACGCGGAACAGCTCGAAGACCACGCCCACGGCCGCGATGCCGGCGGCGGCCCACTGCCACCACGTGAGGCGATCCCTGTAGAGCAGCCGCCCCACGACGATGAGCGTGAGCGGCAGCAGGAAGTAGCCCAGCGCCACTTGCAGGCCGCGGCCGTGCAGGGGCGCCCAGCCGAAGATCCACAGCTGCAGCGCCAGAAGCAGCGCCGACGCGATCAACGGGAGGATGATGAGCGGCCGCGCCAGAATGCGATGCCAGATGCCCACGATGAGTTCGCGCTGCCGCCCCGCGAGCAGCACGAGCAGCACGAGCGGAATCGTGAGCAGGCACCGGATCGCCCACAGGCCTTCCGCGCTCGTCGGGACGAGCATCGGGGTGATGAAGAAGACGCCGGCGAAGATGACCGACGAGCCGACCGCTGCGAGGACTCCTCGCGCGCCGGCCGCGAGCGAGCCCTGCACTCCTTAGAGGTCGATCGCGCCGATGATCTCGCCGTACGGTGTCTCGCCCGACGGCTTGAATCCCATGTGCAGGAAGAACTCCTCGGGGCCCTCTTCGCCGCGCTCCCACAGCACCGTCAGGCGGCCGACACCGCGGCGGCGGGCCTCTTCGATGAGCGCGTTCACCGCGAAGGTGCCGACGCCCATGCCCTGGGCCTCGGCGTCGACGTTGATGCGCCAGAGCGCCGCCCGGAACTCCTCCTGCGGAGCGTCGGGGTCGAAGTTGCCGTGCACGAACGCGACCACGCGGTCGTCGTTCAGCACCACGCGCTGCCAGGCCGAGTGCGCCGGAGTCACCGCTGCGGCCGCTGCGTACGACACCGGGGTGATGAACTGCTCCTGGCCCGGCTTCAGACCCAGCTGATTCACTGCGACGATCGTCGCGGCCGACAGTTCTTCGAGACGCAGAGTATTCATAGAGCAAGGCTATCGGGTGGGGTCGGATGTGCAAGTGCGATGTCGGGGCATGACGGCATCTCACAGGTGACCGGCCGGTTGCGGGGGCGGCGCGGGTCGGCGCTCGATGCCGCGCCGACCCGCCTGATCGACGGTGAAGCGCAGGCCCGGGTGCTGCCGCGGGCGGTGCAGCCGGCGCCGAAGCGGAGCACCCCGCCCGGCCCGGCGATTCGGAGCGCGCCGCGTCTAGTGCAGGGCGGAGAGCGCGGCGCCGACCGCGGCGGCGGGCGAGCCCTCGGGCAGCACCTTCACGCGCTCGTCGAGCCCGAGCCCGCTGATGAACGGAGACTCGTCGGCCCAACGCCGCAGGTGCCCGCGGATGCCGCCGATGAGCGGCCCGCCGAGCAGCCGCAGCCCGCCGCCGATCACCACGGAATCCGGGTCGAAGGTGAGCGCCAGCAGACGCACGGCGCTCGCCGCACCCTCGACGAGATACCCGAACTCGCGCTGCGCCGTCTCATCGCCCCGCCCGATCGCCGCGAGCAGCGCCGGGCCCGGGTCGTCGCCGCCGACCGGCCAGAACCGCTTCAGCGCCGCCCCGCTCGTCTGCGTCTCGAGGCACCCCGTCTGCCCGCACGGGCACGGCCGGTCGAGCCGCGAGATCGGCAGATGCCCGATCTCGCCCGATACCCCGTGCGCCCCGCGCACCGGAGCGCCCGCGACCACCGCCCCCGAAGCGAGGCCCGTGCCGAGATTCAGATACGCCACATCGCCCGGCAGCCCCATCAGGTGCACCGCACCGATCGTGGCCGCCGTGACATCGTTGTCGATCTGCGTGTCGATGCCGGTGCGCTCGGCGAGCAGCGGGCCGATCGCGAGCCGTTCGATGCCCATGTTGTAGGCGTTGCGGATCTCGCCCGACGCACGATCGAGCTGGCCCGGCAGGCCGATGCCGATCGCCGCGTAGTCGTCGCGGCCCGTCCGCTCGCGCAGCTCGCGCACCGCGCGCTCCGCCGTGCCGAGCACCGCCTCGGGCCCCGGCACCGTCGCGAGGCGCACCGTGGCCTCGATGCGCGAATCGCGGTCGAGCGCGACCGCCTCGGTCTTCGTGCCGCCGATATCGATGCCGATGAGGGGGCGCGGGCTCATGACCGGGCTCCTTCGTCGGCGCGCGCCGCCGTCTCGAACAGCTCGATGAGCGCCGTGCCGACGAGCCGGGTCGACCCGTAGCTCGCGAGATCGGCGTAGCCGCTGCGCGCATCGGGCCACCCCGTCTCGACGCAGAGCACGGGCACCCCGAGCTCGCGCAGCTCGTCGATGCGCGCCCGCGCGAACTCGTGCCGGTGCAGATCGCGACCGATCGCGATCGCCCCGCCGCGGCGCAGTTCGTCGATCGGCCAGATCGGTGCGCTCGCCGCATCGACGATGAGCTGCGACCGGCGTGCGAACGCCGCGACGTCGGCCTCGCTGCCGGGCAGCGGCGCGGCGGCCGCCGCGAACGGCCCCCACGGCGCGCACCCGACCGCCATGTTGGCGTCGGTGTCGAAGCGCAGCACCCAGGCTTCCGGGTGGCTCGCGACCCACGCCCGCGCCTCCCCGGCGCCCGCGAAGCTCTCGGCGACGCGCGCGATCTCGGCGGCGGAGGGCAGGCCGCTCGGTGCTGCGTTGATCGACGCGGCGCTGCTCGGCACCGCGCGGCTCAGCGCCCGCACCCGCTCGGCGGCCTCGTGCACCCGCGCGCGGTCGAGGCGCCCGTCGTGCACTGCGGACGCAACATGCGCCTCGAGCTCGGCGACCGATTCACCGGTCGCGCCGACGCCGAGGCAGAGCAGGTCGCAGCCGGCCGCGAGGGCGCGCACCGCGGCCTCGGGGATGCCGATCTCGCCGCTCGCGCCGGCCATGTCGAGGGCATCCGACACGATGACGCCGGTGAAACCGAGCTGCTCGCGCAGGAGCCCCTGCAGAATCGGGCGGCTGAGCGTCGCGGGTGCGATCGGGTCGAGCTGCGGCAGCAGGATGTGCGACGTCATGATCGTCTGGGCGCCCGCCCCGATGGCGGCCCGGAACGGCGGCAGGTCGCGCGCCTTGAGCGTCTCGATCGGCGCATCGACGACGGGCAGCGCGAGATGCGAATCCTGCGCCGTGTCGCCGTGCCCCGGGAAGTGCTTCGGGCACGCCACGGCGCCCGTCGATTGCAGGCCCGCGATCCATGCCGCCGTGTGCCGCGCCGCCGTCTCGGCGTCGGCCGCGAAGCTGCGCGTGCCGATCACGGGGTTCTCGGGGTTGCTGTTCACATCGGCGTCGGGCGCGAGCGCCAGGTTGAACCCGGCCGCGAGAATATCGGCGCCGACGCGACGCCCGATCTCGGCCGTGTAGTCGAGGTCGTCGATGCGCCCGAGCACCGCGGCGCCCGGGTAGCGCGATCCCTCGAGATAATCGAGCCGTGTGACCTCGCCGCCCTCCTCATCGATCGCGAGCAGCGACTGCGGCGCCGCGTCGCGCAGCTGCCGGCCGAGGGCCTCGAGCTGGGCGCGATCCCTGATATTGGTGCCGTACACGCAGGCCGAGAGCAGCCCGTCGCCGAGCAGCCCGAGCAGCCAGGCCGGGGCCGTGAAGCCTTCGAAGCCCGGCATGAGCGTCGCGCGGATGTCGGCGGTGAGCGCCGCGTCGGCGGCATCCGCACAGCCGATCCCTGCCGCGCTCATCCCTTCACCGCCCCGCTCACGAGACCGCTCGTCATGCGGCCCTGCACGATCATGAAGAAGATGATGACCGGCACGGCGACGAGCGTCGACGCCGCCATGACCTCGCCCCAGTCGATCGCGCGCGACGCCGACTGCTGGATGAAGCCGCGCAGCCACAGCGGCAGCGTCTGCACCGCGGAATCCTGCAGAATCACGAGGGCGACGGTGAACTCGTTCCACGCCTGGAGGAAGGCGAAGACCCCGCTCGCGATGAGCCCCGGGGCCAGCAGCGGGAAGGTGATGCGCATGAACGCCTGCGTGCGGCTCAGCCCGTCGACCATCGCGGCCTCCTCGAGCTCGGCCGGCACGCCCGCGACGAAGCCGCGCAGCATCCAGATCGTGAACGGCACGACCGCGGCGATGTAGATGATGCTCACGCCGAGGATCGAGTTCAAGAGGCCGATCGACCCCATCAGCTTGTACTGGGCGATGAACATGCCCTCGGCGGGCAGCATCTGGATGAACAGCACCGCGAGTACGAAGCTGCGGCGGCCCGTGAAGCGGAAGCGGCTGATGGCGAGCGCCGCGAGGAACGCGAACAGCAGGCAGCAGGTCACCGCGATGCCCGCGACGGCGAGGCTCACGCCGAGCGCGGGGAGGAAGGTGCCGCTCTCGAAGATCGCGGCGAAGTTCTTGAACGAGCCGCCGATGGGCAGGAGCGTCGGCGTCGACTTCTCGAGCACCACGTTCGGCAGCAGCGACGAGTTCAGCATCCAGTAGACGGGGAACACCCAGATCAGGGCGACGACGACGCCGATGATGCCGAACACGAATCGGGAGACGCGCTTGGGGGTGGCGCGCCCGCGACGGGCGACCACCTCGAGCGGGGCGGTGTATGGGGCCGGCCTGGTCATGATTCCTCATCCTCTTTCAGCAGGTTGCGCACGTACGCCCAGCTCAGCGCGATGGTGAGCAGCAGCACGAAGATCGACATGGCGCTCGCCATGGCGAAGTCGCTCGAGCCGACGCCGAGCTGATAGATGTACGTGCCGAGCACGTCGGTCTGGCTGGCGATCGATCCGCGATCCTGCAGCAGCTTCACCTGGGTGAACACCCGCAGGTTCCAGATGATCTGCAGCAGCATCACGATGCCGAGCACCGGCTTGATGAGCGGCAGCGTGATGCCGCGCAGCCGCTGCCAGCCCGTGGCTCCGTCGACCTGGGCGGCCTCGAGCACCTCGCCCGGCACCTGCGTCAGCGCCGCGTAGATCGAGAACGCCACGAAGGGCACGCTCATCCACACCACGATGATGAGGGCGACGCCGAAGAAGCTCAGCGGATCCTGCAGCCAGTTGTGGCCCTGCACCGGCAGCCCGAGATTCACGAGCACCCAGTTCACGAGGCCGCGGCGCCAGTCGAAGATCCAGTTCCAGATCGTCATCGCGGCGACCACCGGGGTCGCCCAGGCGAGCAGCAGCGCGATCTGCATGATGATGCGCACCGTCTTCGACACCGCCTGCATGAGCAGCGCGAGGCCGACGCCGATGACCATCGTGACGCCCGCGGTGATGAGGCAGAAGAGCACCGACCTGAGCACGACGAGCCACGTCTGCGGCTGCGAGAACAGCTCGATGTAGTTCGCGAACCACACCCACTCGGGCGGCTGGCCGAACTGCTGCGAGAGGCCGAAGTGCTGCATCGAGGTGATGAGCTGCCACACGATCGGGTAGCCGAGCGCGAGCAGCACGATCAGCGTCGCGGGCAGCAGCAGGGCGTAGGGCGTGATGCGGAATCTGCGTCGCCTCGGGGCGACGGGTTCGGCTTGCGCGGTGCGGGTGCTCATCGCCGGCCTTTCGAGATCTGGGGTGGTGGGTGAAGCGGAGAGGGATCGGGCCCCGACCCCGCACGCACTGCGGCGGTCGGGGCCCAAACGCCGCCTACTTCTGGTTGAGGATGGGGTCGAGCTTGGCGTTCGTATCCTTCGCCAGCTGCTCGAGGTCATCCGCGTCGCGGATCTGCGAGAAGAACTCCTCCATGATGTTCTTCGCCTCGACCGCGGCCCAGCCGGGTGCGGCCGGGGTCAGCTTCGAGTTCGACGCCGACTCGATGAGCGCCTGCGCGAACTGGTCGTCGCCGAGCGACGACGCGTACTTCTGGTTCGCGGGGCCGAGGCCGTTCTCGCCGAGCATCGTCTGGTACTCCTCCGAGTAGATGATGCGCAGCAGATCCTTCGCGAGCTCGGGGTGCTCGGACTTCGCCGAGATGCCGAGGTTCGAACCGCCCGCGAAGACCGGGGCCGGCTTGCCGTCGTTGCCCGGCAGCGCGAAGGTGCCGAACACATCGTCGTTCCACTCGCGCGCGGGCTCGCCGTCCTCGCCCTCGACGAGGTCGCCGATCGACCAGTGGGCCCAGCCCGGCGCCATGATGGTCGCCGCAGCCAGCGAGATGTCTTCGGTGACGGCGCCCTCTTCGTCCTTGACCTGATCGGAGTCGTTCAGGAACTGGTACTGGTTCGCATCCTTCGCATCGTTCGGCGCGTTGGAGGCGGTGCGGTAGATCTGCTGCAGCTGCTCGAGGCCCTTCAGCGCCTCGGGCGAATCGAGGGTCGCGACCCACTCGCCATCCTGCAGCTCGGCGATCTCGCCGCCGTTCGCGAAGATCCACGAGATGCCGTCGCGCCAATCCTGGCCGCCCAGGTAGAAGCCCGAGAAGTTCGCGATGCCCTTCGGGTTCGCCTCGGTGATCGCGGTGACGGCGGTGTTGAACTCGTCGAGCGTCGTCGGCTGGGCCACGCCCGCCGCGTCCCACACGTCCTTGCGGATGAACATGTACCGCGAGCCGAAGTAGTAGGGGAGGGCGTACTGCTTGCCGTCGACCTCGCCGACCTCGACGAACGAGGGCAGCAGATCGTCGCCGCCGAGCTCGTCGTACATGTCGCTGACGTCGAGGAAGGCGCCGACGTTGGTGAAGGTCGGCGACTGGGTGTTGCCGATCTCGGTCACGTCGGGGGTGTTCTTCGGGTCGGGCAGCGCGGTCGTGAGCTTGGTGACGAGGTCGCCCCAGCCCTGCTCCTCGATCTTGAGCGTCGCGCCCGTCTGCTCCTGGAACTCGGTCTTCAGGTAGTCGCGCAGCTCATCGGGGGTGTCGCTGCCGGCGAGCCACAGCGTGATCGAGTCGCCGCCGGCATCGCCGCCCTGCGATCCTCCGGCGCTGCAACCGGTCAGCAGCAGAGCAGATGCCATTGCCGCTGCGGCGAGGCCCTGGAACTTTCTCTTCATGGTGGGTTTCCTTTCGATGTGCGTTCCGGCGTCTGCCGGGCGGCGCTGGGGTGGAAGACGGAGTCTGCGGATCCGCCCGCCGATGGGACCGGGAGTCTTAGGCGACTCCCAGCTGTTCTTGGAGCACGATCGCGAGCGCGCCGCGCAGTACGAGCGAGTCGTAGGGGCTCGTGCGCAGCACGAGGTCGTCGTGCGTGTCGGGCATGGTGCGGCGGCCGAGGATGCCGAGCGTCGCCTCGGCGAGCGGCCCCTCGACGAGCTCGGGCGGGCCGGCGAGCACGATCTCGGCGAGGTTGAGCACGCCGACGACGGGGGTGAGGGCGACGCCGAGGCGGCTGCCCGCCTCGCGCAGCACCCGGTCGCGCGCCTCGGCGGCGTCGGGGCCCGCCTGCGCGGTGGCGGCTGCGAGCGCGGCGTTCAGCTGCGGGGCCGAGAGCCAGTGCTCGAGCACCTGCTCGCGCGAGTAGGTGGCGTCGATGCCGAGGTCGGTGCCGACCATGACCTGGCCGATCTCGCCCGCGGCGAAGCGGTGGCCGGCGACGAGGCCGCCCGCGATGATGAGGCCCGAGCCGACGCCGTGGCCGATGGTGATGAGGATGAAGTCGTCGCTCGACTCGCCCGAGGCGTACTCGGCGAGGGCCGAGATGTTCGCGTCGTTGCCGACCGAGGTGGGCAGCCCGGTCAGGTCTTCGACGATGCTGCCGAGGGGCAGGTTCTGCCAACCGAGGTTCGGGGCGACGCGCACGACGCCCTCGTCGTCGACGAGGCCGGGGGTGCCGATGCCGATGCCGAGCAGCGGCAGCTCGGAGAGCCCCTGCAGCGAGCGCGCGAGGGTAGTGGCGAGCTCGAGCGCGGCGTCGCCGACGGCCTCGTTCAGCGGCGCCTCGCGACGCACCAGCACCTCGCCGTCGAGGCGCAGCACGGCGCCGCGGAAGACGCGGTGGTCGCTGAGGTCGAGGCAGACGACGGCGTAGGCCTCGCGGGCGAGGTCGACGAGGATGGCGGGCTTGCCGGGGCGCTGGGTCTCTTGCTGGCCGAGCTCGCGGGCGAGGCCGGCGTCGATGAGCTCGGCGACGAGGCCCGAGATGGTGACCTTCGTGAGGCCGGTGCTGCGCGCGATGTCGGCGCGGCTCAGCGGGCCGGTGCGGAAGAGGGTCTGCAGCACGAGCGTGCGGTTGTGCAGCTTCGAGTCGCCGAGCGTTGCGCGCAGGCCGACGCGCAGGGGGCTCGTGCGCCGGGTCTTCGGCTTGCGAGCGGCTGCACCGGATGCGCCCTGAGGACGCGGCTTTGCGACGTTCATGAAAGTTAGTAAAACTTACGAACTAAATATTCGCAACCCGATTGCATGATTCTCCGGCGTTGTGATGCAATCGTGACACGGCGTGTTACGCTAACCGGCGCAGCGCGGCACCGCCTCGCGGCGGCCGGGGGAGCACCGTGCCGCGCGCCTGCCGACCCGCCCGCGACCACCCGCGACTTTGGAGATAAACTAGGCGTTCCTATGAGAGTTGTGATCACCGATACCTCAGCCCACGTCGCGCAGTTCGCTGCCGGCATCATCGCCGACGAGATCGCGCAGCGCCGTGCGGAGGGCCGTGCCGCAGTGCTCGGTGTCGCCACCGGGTCGTCGCCCCTCGGCACCTATGCGGAGCTCGCCGCGCTCGTCGAATCGGGCGAGCTCGACACGACCGGCGTTTCGGCCTTCGCGCTCGACGAGTACGTCGGCATCGCCCTCGACCACCCCGAGAGCTACCACACGGTCATCGACACGACCGTCACGAAGCCCCTCGCCCTCGACCCCGCCCGCGTGCACGTGCCCGACGGGCTCGCCGCCGACCTGGCCGCAGCATGCGAGGCGTACGACCGAACCATCGTCGACGCCGGTGGCATCGACCTGCAGCTGCTCGGCATCGGTGCGAACGGTCACATCGGCTTCAACGAGCCGACCTCGTCGCTCTCGTCGCGCACCCGCATCAAGACGCTCGACCCGCGCACCCGCGAGGCCAACGCGCGCTTCTTCGCCTCGGCCGACGAGGTGCCCGTGCACTGCGTCACGCAGGGACTCGGCACCATCCTCGACTCGCGTAAGGCGCTGCTCGTCGCCCAGGGCGCGGGCAAGGCCGACGCCGTCGCGCACATGATCGAGGGCCCCCTCGCCGCGATCTGCCCCGCCAGCGCGCTGCAGCTGCACCGCGACGCCATCGTCGTGCTCGACCGCGCGGCGGCCTCGAAGCTCGAGCTCGCCGACTACTACGAGTACATCGAAGCGAATCAGCCGACGCAGGCGGGCTGACCCGTGCTCGTCACCGCGGCCCGCGTCGTGACCTCCGCCCGGGTGCTCTCGCCCGGGTGGATCGAGATCGCGGGCGACCGCATCGTCGCCGTCGGCGAGGGCGAACCCGCCCAGGTGCCGGCGGGCGCCGGCCTCAGGCGCGACCTCGGCGATGTCGTGCTCGTGCCCGGGTTCGTCGACATCCACGTGCACGGCGGCGGGGGCGGCGGGTACACCGACGGGCTCCGCGCCTCGGCGCTCACCGCGCGCGCCGCCCACCTCGCGCACGGCACGACGACATCGATGGCGAGCCTCGTCACCGCCTCGCCCGAGGGCCTCCTTCGGGGCGTGGGCATGCTCGCCGAGCTCGCCCCCGAGCACATCCGCGGCATCCACCTCGAAGGGCCGTGGCTGAGCCCCGCCCGCGCCGGCGCCCACGACACGACCCAGCTGCGCGCGCCCGAGGCCGACGAGATCGACCGCGTGATCGAGGCCGCCGGGGGAGCGCTCGCCATGGTCACCCTCGCCCCCGAGCTCCCCGGCGCGCTCGACGCCGTGCGCCGCTTCGTCGCGGCCGGGGTGCGCGTCGCCGTCGGCCACACCGACGCCGACTACGACACGACCCGTCGCGCGATCGACGCCGGCGCGACCGTCGCCACCCACCTCTGCAACGCCATGCGTCCGCTGCACCACCGCGAGCCCGGGCCGTCGCTCGCGCTGCTCGAAGACCCCCGGGTCTTCCTCGAAGTCATCGCCGACGGCACCCACCTGCACCCGGCGCTCACGACCGGCATCGAGGCCGCTGCCGGCCCCGAGCGCACGCTCTACGTCACCGACGCCATGGACGCCGCAGCGTGCGCCGACGGCGAGTACCGGCTCGGCGCGCTCGACGTGACCGTCGCGAACGGCGTCGCCCGCCTCACGGGCAAGGATACGATCGCCGGCAGTACCGCGACGATGGACGCGCTCTTCCGCGGCCGCGCGCTGCGGGGGGCAGAGGGACCGGGCGCCGCGCTCGACCCCGCCGCGCTCGTCGCCGCCGCACGCCTGACCGCGACGGCGCCCGCACGCGCCATGGGCTGGGACGGGGTCGGCGACCTCGCGTCCGGCCTCATCGCCGACGCGGTCGTGCTCGGCGGCGCGCCCGGTCGTGCCGCCGGTGAGCTCGCGGTGCTCGACGTGCTGCACCGCGGCCGCTGGCTGTCGGAGTCGCAGGCGGAGGGGTAAGTCGAGGGGGAGGCCAGGCCGCTGCGCCCGCGCCTCGGCGCCAGAGGCACCAGAGGCACCAGAGGCGCCAGAGGCGCCAAAGGTGCCCTTGCGCTCGAGCGGTGCCCGTATGAGCCGTGTCCAAGGGCACCGCTCGTGCACAAGGGCACCGCTCACGCAGGAGGACGCCGCGGGCACCGTTGCCCAGGCCCCGCTGGCAGGCGCGGGGGCGGGCCCCGACCGCTACGCCCGCGCGGTGCTCGCGCGGAACCGGAAGCGGTCGCCCCGGAACGCCGAGCGCGTGTACTCGACCGGCCGGCCGTCGCCAGCGCGCGCCGTGCGGTGCACCACGAGCAGCGGCTGACCGATCTCGATGCCGAGCAGGGCGGCCTCGCTCGGGTTCGCGAGCTCGGTGCCGATCTCGTCGTCGACCGAGGCGAGCGAGATGCCGTACGCCTCGCGCAGCGTGCGGTAGAGCGAGCCGCGCTCGGTGAGTTCGGCGGTGATGCCGCGGTACGTGCCGGGCAGGTGCGCAGTCTCGCGAGCGAGCGGGGCGCCGTCGCGTCGTCGCACCCGGTCGACCCGGGTGACGGCGTCGCCGACCTCGACGCCGAGCGCCTCGGCGACCTCGGCCGTGGCGGGCTCCTCGCCGATGTCGAGCACGTCGCTGTCGAGGCGCGATCCGTCGAGATCTTCGCTGAACGAGGTGAGCTGGCGCACCGTGATGATGGGAGGGGCGGCGACGAAGGTGCCCCGGCCCTGCGTGCGCTCGATGCGGCCCTCCATGACGAGCTCGGTGAGCGCCTGGCGTATCGTCGTGCGCGAGGTGCCGAAGCGCTCGGCGAGCTCGCGCTCGGTCGGCAGCGGGTCGCCGACGTGCGCGTGCTCGATGAGCTCGAGAATGCGGAGCTTCTGCGTGTAGTACTTCGGTGTGCTGGCCATGGAGTCCCCCTTCGGTTGCAATCTCGCACTTCCTGTTCCCCGAGAACTGCCGACGGGTGGATACTGCGGGGGAGGTCGGTAGGCAAACTGCTTGACATGAAGATTGGTCTATGCCTATCTTAGGCACATCGAATTGGTCTAGTCCTATAGGGGTCGGGCCCGGCTCAGAAGATCTGCACATGACGAAAGGTGCCAGCGTGGGCATTCTGCACGACCTCAAGAACTCGTCGCGGGGAGCGATCCTCGTGGCCATCGCCGCTGCGGCGGTCGGCATCATCTACGGGTACGACTCGTCGAACATCGGCGGTGCGCTCGACTTCATCTCGGCCGATTTCGGCATCACCTCCGAGGCGGAGAAGGGCCTCCTCACCTCGTACGTGATCTTCGGCGAGATCCTCGGCGCGATCATCGGCGGAACGCTGGCGAACCACTACGGCCGCAAGCGCATGATGGTGCTCGTCGCCGGCACCTTCACCCTCTTCTCGCTCTTCTCGGGCCTGGCGTGGGATGTGCCGTCGCTCGCCGTGGCCCGCGTGCTGCTCGGCCTCTCGATCGGCATCTCCATCGTCGTCGTGCCGATGTACGTCGCCGAATCGTCGCCGACCAGGATCCGCGGCGCGCTGCTCGTGATGTACCAGGTCGCGACCGTGTTCGGCATCATCCTCGGGTACCTGCTCGCCTGGGCGCTCGCCCCGAGCGGCAACTGGCGCGTCATGCTCGGTGCCGCCGCAGTGCCCGGCATCATCATCACCCTCATGCTGCTGCGCTCGCCCGATACGCCGCGCTGGTACATGATGCAGGGCCGCCGCGACGATGCCGTGCGCGTGCTCGGCCAGATCGACCCCGAGGCCGACGCCCATACCGAGCTCGCCGCCCTCGAGGCCGAGCTCGCCGACGGCCGCGGGCGCCCCTCGGCCCTGCAGGGCCTCAAGGAGATGGCGCGCATGCCGTACCTGCGCGCCACCTTCTTCGTCGTGCTGCTCGGCTTCTTCGTGCAGATCACCGGCATCAACGCGATCGTCTACTACAGCCCGCAGATCATCAAGGCGATGGGCTTCTCGCCCGACGACCACATGGCCATCTTCGGTCTGCCCGCCCTCGTGCAGTTCATCGGCCTCATCGCCGTGTTCGTGTCGATGAGCCTCGTCGACCGTATGGGTCGCCGCCCGGTGCTGCTCATCGGCATCGGCATCATGGTCACCGCGGGCGCCGTCATGGTCATCACCTTCCTCTTCGGCGCGAGCGGGCAGGATCCCACCGACGTGCGCCTCGACGGAGGCTTCGTCGCCCTCGGCTTCCTCGGCCTCGTGCTCTTCAACGTCGGCTTCACCTTCGGCTTCGGCGCCCTCGTATGGGTCTACGCCGGCGAGACCTTCCCGTCGCACCTGCGCGGCCTCGGCTCGAGCACCATGCTCACGAGCGACCTCGTCGCGAACTTCATCGTCGGCGTGGCGTTCCTGCCGCTGCTCAAGGCGACCGGCGGCGCGGGCGTCTTCGCCATCCTCGGCGGCTTCGCCATCCTCGCCTTCCTCTTCGTGCTGAAGTTCGCGCCCGAGACCAAGGGCCGCCCGCTCGACGACATCTCGATGTACTGGGAGAACGGCGGCAAGTGGCCGGCCGAGCCCGCGGGCACCGGTGCGGGGGCGCAGTCGTGACATCGCCGCGCCTCGTGCTCGGCCTCGACGTCGGGGGTTCGAAGACCCACGCGGTGCTCTCGGACGGCGAGCACACCGTCGCCGAGGTGCTCGCGGGCAGCGCGAACCCGGCCTCGGTCGGACTCGAGGAGGCGGCGAAGCAGCTGCGCAGCGTCTTCGCGCAGATCGGCCAGACGCCCATCGCGGCGATCGTGGCGGGCGTCGCGGGCGCCGATTCGCCTCCCGCGGCCCAGCGCTTCCGCGAACTCGTGGCGATCAACCGCCCGGGCGTGCCCGTCGAGGTCGTGCACGACTCCGAGCTGCTGCTCGCGACCGCGGGGCTCGAGTCGGGCGTCGCCGTCATCTCGGGCACCGGGTCGGCGGCCTGGGCGCGCGACGAGCGCGGTGGCAACGCCCGCGCGGGCGGCTGGGGCTATCTGCTCGGCGACGAGGGCAGCGGGTACTGGGTGACCCGCATGGCCATGCGCCACGCGCTCGAACGCATCGACCTCGGCAAGCCCGCCGACCACCTCTCGCAGCAGCTCGCCGCCGACTGCGGCCTGCAGGGCCCCGAAGGCCTCCTCGACCACTTCACGCTGAACCCCGAGCGCCGCTTCTGGGCCGCGCGCGCCCGCGTCGTGTTCGAGCTCGCCCACGACGGCGACCCGGCGGCGCTGGCGATCGTGTCGGGCGCCGCCGACCATCTCGTGTTCTTCATCACGAGCGCCGGCGGCCGCCTCGGCATCACCGGCCCGGTCGTGCTCGCGGGCGGCCAGCTCGTGCACCAGCCGCAGCTGCAGCGGGCGGTGCGCGAGCGGCTCGAGGCGCGGGGCTTCAGCGACATCCGCGTGCTCGACCGCGACCCCGTGCACGGCGCCGTCGCCCTCGCGCTGAAGCTCGCGGCGTAGCGGGCACGGCGTAGCGGGCACGCGGGCACGGCGCCGCGGGCCGTGCGCTCAGCCCGCGAGCAGCTCCCGTACCCGGGGCATCACCTCGGTCGCGTAGAGCTCGATGCTCTGCATGAGCTGCGCGTGCGGCATCGCGCCGTTCGCGTACTTGAGGTCGAAGCGGTCGGCGCCGAGCGTGCGCACGGTGCGCGCGATCTTCTGCGCGACCGTCTCGGGCGAGCCGACGTAGAGCGAGCCGGAGTCGGCCTCGCGGTCGAATTCGTGGCGCGAGGTCGCGGGCCAGCCGCGCTCGGCGCCGATGCGATTGCGGTTCTCGGCGAAGTGCGGCCACAGCTGCTCGCGGGCCTCGTCGTCGGTCGCGGCGAGGTGGCCGGGGGAGTGCACGCCGAGCGGCATCGGCGCGACGCCGAGCTTCTGCTGCGACTCGCGGTACAGCTGCGCGAACGGCGCGAAGCGTGCGGGGTCGCCGCCGATGATCGCGAGCATCATCGGAATGCCCGTGCGCACGGAGCGCAGCACCGACTGCGGGCTGCCGCCGACGCCGACCCATGCGCTGACGCCATTCGGCTGCTCGGTCTTCGGGTACACGTGCTGGCCGGTGAGCGGGGTGCGGTGCGTGCCCGACCAGGTCACCGCGCCCTCCTTCTTGAGCTCGGCGAACAGCGCGAGCTTCTCCGAGAAGAGTTCTTCGTAGTCGTTCAGGTCGTATCCGAAGAGCGGAAACGATTCGGTGAACGAGCCACGGCCGAGGATGACCTCGGCGCGGCCGTTCGAGACGGCGTCGAGGGTGGCGAAGCGCTCGTAGACGCGCACGGGGTCGTCGCTCGAGAGCACGGTGACGCCGGTGCCGAGCAGGATGCGCTCGGTGCGGCCGGCGATCGCCGCGAGCGCGATCTCGGGCGAGCTGAGCGCGAAGTCGTCGCGGTGGTGCTCGCCGAGCGTGATGGCGTCGACGCCGAGCCGGTCGGCGAGGGCGGCCTGCTCGACGACGTCGCGCAGGGTCTGGGCGTGGCTGATGCGTTCGCCCGATGCCGTGCTGCCGACGTCGCCGAAGGTGTCGAGGCCGAGGAGGAGCTGATCGGGCGCGGCGCCGGCGATCGCCTGGGGAATGTTCATGCCCCGTGCAACCGCGGGGACGCCGGGCGTATTCCGGGGAGCGCCGAGCGCCCGCAGGGGTCAGTGAGTGCGGGTCGAGACGATGTAGCCGATCACGGCGCCCGCGGCGCCGAAGAGCGCGGGCCAGACCCAGAGCAGACCGAAGTCGAGCAGGGCGGCGACCGCGGCTGCGAGCAGCAGCAGTTCGATGAGCGCCTGGCCGAAGCGGTCGGTGGGCAGCACCGGTCGGGGCGAGAGGAAGAGCGCCCACACGACGACCGAGAGCACGAGGAACCCGAGTCCGGTCAGCACGCCCGGGAAGGGGAACGACCAGGCGAGTGCGCCCCAGGCGGTCACGCTGGCGACGGCGACGAGGTGGAACAGGCCGCGCACGGTCTGCAGAACGACGGTCGAACGCGCGGCGGGGGCGGTCTCAGCGGAGGTAGTCACCCCGGCATTCTACCCGGGGTGCGGGCGCCGAGCCTCCGTCGGGCCTCAGGGAAGGTGGTTCAGCGTCCCACTCCAGAAGTGGTCCATTGGTTTCGGGCGAGTTAACCTGAAGCTCTAGACCAGTACGCGGTGCTGGGACGGGTCTCGAACCGAGACCGCACAGGGAGGCGGGGCGCGCATGGCGACGGGAACAGCGGAGCGATCGGGGGCGATCGCGCGCGCCCGCGTGCTCGATGCGCAGGGCGGCTTCGGGGCCCCGCAGCGGCTGAGCTGGGCCGACGGCCTGTTCGAGGCCGGCACGGGCGCTGATTCCGATCGCCAGGGATCGCCCCTCTGGGTCACCCCCGGTTTCGTCGACGCGCACGCGCACCTCGCCTGGCACGCGTTCGACGAGTCCGACCGCGCGCGGCTCGGCGAGGCCGAGACCCGCGACGAGACCGCAGCGGCGCTCGCCCGCAACCTCGCCGCGGGCTTCACCTCGGTGCGCGACGCCGGCGGCCTCGTGCCCGGCGACGTGCGCGGCACCGATTGCGGCACGCTGCCGCGCGTGCAGTGCTCCGTGCGCATGCTGGGCCGCGCCGAGGCCGACGCCGCGGGCGGGCTCGACCGCGCCGTCGAGCAGGTGCTCGCCGAAGGCGCGCAGTGGGTGAAGCTCGTCGCCACCGCCTCGGTCGCCTCGCCCGCCGGCGCCGGCCTCGAACCGGTCTTCGCGCCCGACGAGGTGCGGGGCGCCGTGCGCCTGGCCACGGCCTCGGGCGCCGGGGTCATGGTGCACGCCTGGGGCGGCGCCGCGATCGACGACGCCATCGAGGCGGGCGCCGCGAGCATCGAGCACGGCATCTTCCTCACCGATGCGCAGGCCCGGCGCGCGGCCGACCGCGGCCTCGTGCTCGTGCCGACGCTGCGCATCTACCGGCAGGTGCAGCAGATGATTCGACAGGGATCGCTGCCCGAGGCCTTCCGCCGCCGCGTCGACGAGGCCGTCGCCCAGCACCCCCGCGCCGTGCTGCGCGCCCGCGATGCCGGGCTCGCGCTCGCCGTCGGCACCGACTCCGGAACCCCCGAGCAGCACGGCTCGGGCGCGCACGAGATCGCAGCGCTGATCGGCGCGGGCCTCACCCCCGCCGAGGCGCTCCTCGCTGCGACCCGGGGCGGCGCCGAGCTGCTCGCCCGCGTCGAACACGGGGGCTCGGAAGCGGGCTCGGCGATCCCTGGAGCCGCCGCCCCGCCCGTCGGAGCCCCCGGAACCATCGCCCCGGGCGCCGTCGCCGATGCCGTCGTCTTCGACCGCGACCCCCGCGAACCGGGCGTGCTCACCGACCCCGACCGCATCGTCGCCGTCGTGCTCGGCGGCCGCACCATCGCCTTCGACCAGACCGACCCCACCCGAAAGGATCAGCGATGATCACCCGACCCACCACCCGGCGCTTCGCGTTCGCGGCCGCCGCGCTCTCGGCAGCGCTCGTGCTCAGCGCATGCTCGGGCGGCACCGCCGCAGAGCCCGCCCCGACCGGCGACCCCGTCAGCGGCGGCACCCTCGTCTTCGGGCGCACCGCCGCGGTGAACGACCTCGACCTCAACCAGCAGATCACCGCGAACAACGCCTTCGCGATCGACAAGATCTTCGAACCGCTCGTCGCGTTCGACGAGAACGGCGAGATCGGCCCCTGGCTCGCCGACGTCACCGAGAAAGAGGCGGGCACCGCATACGTGTTCACGCTGCGCGACGGCCTGAAATTCTCGAACGGCGCCGATGTCACCCCCGCCGACGTCGTCTTCTCGCTGAACCGCCACCTCGAGGTCGGCGGCCCGCTCGCCTTCTCGGCCCCTATCGCCTCGGTCGCCCAGACCGGCGAGCGCGAGGTCACCATCGTGCTCGACTCGCCCTACACGCCGTTCCTGTCGGAGCTGTCGAGCTTCTCGAACGGCATCTTCCCCGCCGACTTCGGCGGCGCGAGCGAAGAGGAGTTCTTCCAGAACCCCGTCGGCACCGGCCCCTTCGTCGTGTCGGAGTGGGACAAGACGGGCGACCTGACCTTCGTGAAGAACGGGCACTACTGGCAGGAGGGCAAGCCCTACATCGACGAGCTCGTCTACAAGTTCGTCGCCGACGACACCCAGCTGCGCCAGCAGCTCGGCGCCGGCCAGCTCGACGCCATCGACACCGTGCCCGCCGCGAACGCCGCCGAGGTCGACTCCGACGACGCCACCGT
This sequence comes from Leucobacter sp. GX0328, assembly GCF_053567315.1. Taxonomy (NCBI): domain Bacteria; kingdom Bacillati; phylum Actinomycetota; class Actinomycetes; order Micrococcales; family Microbacteriaceae; genus Leucobacter; species Leucobacter sp. GX0328. Next base: position 551,905 of record NZ_JBSGPC010000001.1, on the reverse strand, counting down.
GCTCTCGCAGACCCCCGGTTGGTCGACCGACCAGATCTTCTTCAACACCCAGCGCCCCGAGTTCGCCGACGAGCACGTGCGCCGCGCCATCGCGCACGCCGTCGACCGCGAGGGCATCACCGCCGCGACGTCGTTCGGCACCGCCGAGGTCGCGAACGCGCTCATCCCATCGAACGTCGAGTACTCCGCCGATGACGAGGGCTACGCCCTCGACTACCACATCGACTCGGCCAAGAAGGAGCTCGCGCAGTCGGGCTACGCCGACGGCTTCGACGTGACCCTCATGATTCCGAGCGGCAATTCGCAGCGCGCCCAGATCGCGGAGATCGTGCAGGAGTCGCTGTCGCAGATCGGCATCACCGTGCAGATCGAAGAGCTCGACATCGCGGCCTTCCGCGAACGCTTCAAAGCCTACGACTACGACTTCATGGTCAACAACGGCCAGCTCGATGCGCCCGACCCCAACGGCTTCATCACCTTCCAGGCCGACCCCGAGGGCTTCAGCAAGTCGTACTGGACGCACTACACGAACGACCGCGTGACCGAGCTCATGCACGAGGGCCAGACGACGCCCGAGGGCGACGACCGCCAGGCCATCTACTTCGAGATCCAGAAGATCCTCGCCGAGCAGGTGCCCTACATCCCCCTCCAGTTCCCAGCGAACCTGAAGGCCACCACGGCCGAAGTGCAGGGCTTCACGGTACTGCCGAACGGTTCGGTACGATTCCAGGATGCGTGGCTGGCCTCGAAGTAGCGCCCTGAGCACCGTGCTGCGGGCACTGCGTGCGACCGGGCTGCTGCTCGCGCGCGTAGTGCCCGTCATGGTCGGGGTCGTCGTCGCCGTCTTCTTCCTGCTGCGGCTCGTGCCCGGCGACCCGGCGGTCATGATCCTCGGCGAACGCGCCGACCCCGCCTCGATCGCGAAACTGCGGGGCGAGCTCGGCCTCGACGACCCGCTCTGGCAGCAGTTCGCCGCCTTCGCGACGCGCATCGTCACGCACTTCGACACCGGCGACTCGCTCGTCACGGGCGACTCGACCCGCGACATGATCTTCGCGAAGGCGCCCATCAGCCTCGGCATCGTCGTCTTCGCCGTGCTGCTCGCCGTCGCCATCGCGCTGCCGCTCGCGCTCGCCGCCGCCCGCGGCAAAGACGGCTGGGTCGACCACGTCGTGCGCGTGCTGCCCACCATCGGCATGGGGATGCCCCTCTTCTGGATCGGCCTGCTGCTCATCATCGTGTTCGCGGTGCAGCTCGGCTGGTTCCCCGTCGGCGATATCGGCACCGGCCCCGGCGAACCCGTGTACAGTCTCTTCCTGCCCGCCCTCTCGGTCGCGCTCGGCATGTCGCCGCCGCTCATCCGCTCGCTGCGCACCCAGCTCATCGAGGCGCTCGGCGCCGACTTCGTGACTACGCTGCGCGCCGCCCGCATCCCCGAGCGCCGCATCGTGCTCGGCCACGTGCTGCGCGGCGCCGCCCTGCCCACCCTCACCCTGCTCAGCGTCAACACCGCCTACCTCATCGGCGGCACCCTCGTGGTCGAGAAGGTGTTCGCCATCAACGGCATCGGCACACTGCTGTTCACCTCGATCTCGAACCGCGACTTCCCGGTCGTGCAGGGCATCGCGCTCACCTGCGCGGTCGCCGTCGTGCTCGTGACGACGCTCGCCGGCGTGCTGTCGGCGCTGCTCGACCCCCGACTGCGGGTGGCCCGGTGATGCGCCGCATCCCGCGCCGCCGCATCCTGCCCGGTCGCGTCTCGCCCACGCTCATCGCGGGGGCCGTGCTCACCGCGCTCATCCTGCTCGCGGCCGTCTGCGCGCCCCTCATCGCGCCCGCCGGGCCCACGGCGCAGTCGCTCGTCGACGGGCTCCAGCCGCCGTCGTTCGCGCACCTCTTCGGCACCGACCAGCTCGGTCGCGACATCTTCTCGCGTGTGCTCTACGCCGCCCGCACCGACCTGCGCATCGCGTGGGTCTCTGCCGTGACCCCCTTCGTCGTCGGCGTGACCGTCGGTCTCGTCTCCGGCTACTTCGGCACCCGCCTGCGCGGCGCGGTCGGCTGGGGCTTCGCGCGCATCACCGACACCTGCATCGCCTTCCCGTTCTACGTGCTGATCATCGCGATCGTGTTCGCGGTCGGCGCCGGCGAGACCGGTATCGTGTTCGCCTTCGCCCTCATCGGCTGGGTCGGCTACGCCCGCGTGCTCGGCGCCATGACCGCCGCGCTGCGCGACGCCGAATGGGTGCGGGCCGCGCGCGGCAGCGGGCTTTCGCATGCGCGGGTGCTCGTGCGGCACGTGCTGCCGAACATCCTGCCGCAGGCGATCGTGCTGCTCGCGACCGAGATCGTGCTCATCATGGTCGCGATCGTCACCCTGGGCTACCTCGGCCTCGGCGTGCCCCGCCCCACTCCCGACTGGGGCACCATGATCGCCGACGGCCAGCTCTTCATCGAGACGCACTGGTGGATCTCGGCGATGCCCGGCCTCGCCGTCGTCATCACCGGTATCGCGTTCTCGATGCTCGGCGACGGGGTCGGCGACGCGCTGCGCATCGGGGGCGGCTCGCGGGGCGATGCCGGTCGCGAGCACGGGCGGTCTCGGCTCGGGCTCCGGGCCAGGGATCGCGCCGCAGCGCCCGCCGCGGCGACGAGCGCTTCCGAGTCGGCGGGCACCGCCGAGCTCGAGCCGGGCGAGGTGCGCGTGGCCGGGCTGCGCATCGATGCTGCTGCCGCCCCTGCGGGGGAGCCCGCGCCACCGCTCGTCGCGGGCATCGATCTCGCGGCGCGGCCGGGGGAGGCCCTCGGCATCGTCGGCGAATCGGGCTCGGGCAAGAGCCTCACGCTGCGGGCGCTGCTCGGCATGATGCCGAACGGCACCCGCATCGCCGGCGGCGCGGCCCGTGCCGGAGGCCGCGTCGGTATGGTCTTCCAGGACCCCCTCACCGCTCTCGACCCGCTGACCCGCGTCGGCAGCCAAGTGCGCGAGGCGCTGCGCGCCGGCGGGCGGGTCGGGCAGAGCGGATCGCGCGGGCACGCCGAAGTATTGGCGCTGCTGCACGATGTCGGCCTCGGGGCGGCCGGTAGCGGGGCGGCCGACGCCGGGTCGGCCGACTCCGGGGAGGCCGAGCGCATCGCCCGCGCGTACCCGCACCAGCTCTCGGGCGGTCAGCGGCAGCGCATCGTGATCGCGATGGCGCTCGCCGGCGACCCCGACGTGCTGCTGTGCGATGAGCCGACCACAGCGCTCGACGTGACGGTGCAGCGCCAGGTGCTCGCGCTGCTCGCCCGGCTGCGGCGCGAGCGCGGCCTCACGCTCGTGTTCGTGTCGCACGACATCGCGGTCGTCGCCGAGGTGTGCGAGCGCATCGCCGTGATGCGCGGCGGCCGCATCGTCGAGACCGGCACGGCCGCCCAGATCGTGCAGCGCCCCGCCGAGGCGTACACGCAGGGCCTGCTCGCGGCGCTGCCGACGCTGCCGGCGATCCCTGCCGCTGCCGGTCATGAGACCGAGGCGCCGGTGGCGATCGCCTCGCCGCCGGCCTCCTCGCCGCCCGAACCACCGGTGCTCGCAGTCGCCGCGCTCGAGGTGCGCTACGGGCGATCGGTCGCCGCCACCGGCGTCTCGTTCGCGCTCGCCCGCGGCGCGGCGCTCGGCATCGTGGGCGAGTCGGGCTCGGGCAAGACGACCATCGCGCGCGCCGTCGTGGGCCAGCTGCGCCCCGCCGCAGGCCTCATCGCCCTCGACGGCGCCGAACTGCCCCACCGCCGGGGCGCCGCGCTCAGACGCGCCGTGCAGCTCGTGCCGCAAGACCCGTACTCCTCGCTCGACCCGCGCATGACCATCGGGCGCAGCATCGCCGAAGCGATCGAGCGCGACCCCGCCCGACGCGCCGGGCGCCGCCGGCCGGGCGCCGCCGAGACCCGCGCCCGCGTCGCCGAACTGCTCGCGCTCGTGCGCCTCGACCCCGAACACGCCGCCCGGTACCCGCACGAGCTCTCGGGCGGCCAGCGCCAGCGCGTTGCGATCGCCCGCGCGCTCGCCGCATCGCCGCGCGTGCTCGTCGCCGACGAACCCACCAGTGCCCTCGACGTGTCGGTGCAGGCCGAGGTCGTCGACCTACTGCAGTCCCTGCGCCGCGACCTCGGCCTCGCGCTCGTGTTCGTGTCGCACGACCTCGCCCTCGTGCACGAGCTCTGCGACCGCGTGCTCGTCATGCGCGGCGGCTCGCCCGTCGAGCTCGGCGGGCCCGAGCTCTTCGCCAGCCCGCGCGAGCCCTACACGCGCGAGCTGCTCGCCGCCGTGCCGAGGCTCGCGCCGCCGACGGCATAGCCCCTGCACAGCCGGCGCCCTCGTGCGGGGCGGGGAACGGGGTTACTAGACTGGAGTCCACGCGGGTTCGACAACGGATGCGGCCCCGGCGACCCGAGGAGGCCCGGCATGCACGACATGGCGAACTGGATCGAGCGCCTGCTCGACGGCTCGCTCGTCGCGGGCGGCATCTTCCTCATCATCGGCGTCGCCGGCGCGGTGCTGCTGCTCATCTCGCTGCTGCTCGACGGCATCTTCGACGCCCTCGACTTCGGCGACGGCCCGCTCAGTCTCACCACCATCGCCGCATTCACCGCCATCTTCGGCTTCGCCGCCTTCGCCTGCGTCGGCGCGGGCCTGAGCACCCCCGTCGCCTCGGTGCTCGGCGCCGTCGCCGGCCTGCTCGGCGGGGCCGGCGCGTGGTGGCTGTCCCGGCTGATCCGCGGCGCCGAATCGAACAGCGCAGTGAGCGGCGACGACCTCATCGGCTCGACCGGCTCGGTCGTGCTCGCCATCCCCGAGACCGGCCTCGGCGAGGTCGCGGTCGTGCGCAACGGCGAGCGCATCTCGCTCGCGGCATACGCCGACGGTCCGATCGCTCGCGGAACTGCCGTGCGCGTCGTGCAGACCGTCACCTCGACCTCAGTGCGGGTCGAACCGCTCGACTCCTGAACCCCTCCCACCGACCCCACCCCTCGAACGGAGCATCCATGTTTCTCGTAACGCCGGCCCTCGTCGGCACCTTCGGCGCCGTCATCGCGCTCGTGCTGATCGCGCTCGTGATCATCAAGCGCTACCGCATCGCGAAGCCCGACGAGGCCATCATCGTGACGGGCGGCAAAGGCAAGGAAGTGCGGTCGGCCGACGGCAAGGTCTCGCGCGATCTCTCAGGCCAGAAGGTCGTCACCGGCGGTGGCGTGTTCGTCGTGCCGTTCGTGCAGAAGTCGTTCACGATCTCGCTGCGCTCGCGCCGCCTCGCCATCACGACCGAGGCGCAGACGACCGACGGCATCACCATCCAGGCGCAGGCCGTCGCGGTCGTGAAGGTCGGCGGTACGCAGGAGATGATCCGCGCGGCCGCTCAGCGCTTCCTCTCGAACTCCGACGAGATCGACGAGTCGACGCAGGAGGTGCTGTCGGGTTCGCTGCGTTCGATCATCGGCGGCCTGACGGTGCTGCAGATCATCCGCGACCGCGCCGTCGTCGCCCAGAGCGTGCTCGAGGCCGCCGAAGAAGCGCTCACGAAGCAGGGCCTCGTCGTCGATACGCTGCAGATCCAGGAGATCCGCGACGGCGCCGACTACATCGCCAACATCGGCCGCCCGGAGGCCGCGAAGGTGCGCCAGGCCGCCGACATCGCCGAGACCGAGGCCTACCAGGCATCGCAGGAGGCGAAGATCGCCGCCGAGCAGGTGCTCGTCGACCGCAACCGCGAGCTGAAGCTGCGCCAGGCCGCCGTGCAGGTCGAGACCGACAAGGCGACGGCGCAGGCGTCGGCCGCCGAGCCGCTCGAGCAGGCGATCCAGCAGCAGGCCATCGTCGAACAGCAGCAGATCACCGCGCAGAAGGAGGTCGCGCTGCGCACCGAGAAGCTGAACGCCGACGTGCGCGCCGTCGCCGAGGCCGAGGCCTACCGGGTCGAGGCGCTCGCGAAGGCCGACGCGGCCGCCGCGATCTCCGCCGCCGAGGGCCGCTCGCAGGCGATCGAGCGCGAGGGCGTTGCGAACCGCGCCGCGCGTATCGCGGCTTCCGAGGCGGTCGCCGCCGAGGGTCGCGCCGAGGGCGCCGCGATCGAGGCGAAGGGTACGGCAGAAGCGGCGGCGATCGATGCCCGCGCCCGCGCGCTCGAGACGCAGTCGCAGGCGGTGCTGGCGCAGGAGCTCATCCACCTGCTGCCCTCGATCGCGAACGAGTACGCGCAGGCGATCGGCGCGATCGACAACATGACGGTCGTCTCGGCAGACGGCACCTCGAAGGTCGCCGGCGACGCGATGGGCAACATCAAGGGACTGCTCGAGATGGCGAAGGATACGGTCGGCATCGACCTCGTCGGCATGCTCAACGGCGCAGTCACCGGCGGTGCGGCGGGGGCGGCCGCGGGCCGCGCTTCGCAGCGCGCGGCCTCCACGACGGCGCAGGCGCGCTCGGTCGTCGCGGCAGAGGCGTCCGAGACGCCCGGCGCCGACGAAGCCGACGAGGCCGTACCCGCCGTCCTTGCCGCACCCGCAGACGAGTCGCAGCCGGGCGCGGCAGAATAGGGGTCATGCCGCACCGCTCAGACTTCGACGCCCTGCTCGGGAGCGCGGCGACCACCGCGCTCCCCGGCACGGTGACCGGCGCGCTTCCGGGTTCGGCGACGGGGGCGACGCCGCGGCACCCGGGGGCGGCGCCCTTCGAACCGCTGGAGCCCGAATCGGTCGTGCTGCGCATGCGCCGCCACGGCCGCGTGCTCGTGCTGCCCGTGGTCGCGCTCATCGCGATCGCGGGTGCCGCCGGCTACTGGGTCGGCTCGTTCGCCGAGGGGTGGAAGAACCTCGCGGCCGCCGGCGGTGCGGTCGCGCTCGCCCTCGTCCTCGGCATCGCGCCCGTGCTCGCCTGGTCGACGCGGCGCATCACGGTCACGAACCGCCGCGTCATCTTCCGCCACGGAGTCTTCGTGCGGCACCGCGCAGAGCTGCCGTTCTCGCGCGTGCGCGAGGTGCGCACCCGCCGGGGCCCCGTGCAGCGCGTGTTCGGCTCGGGCCACATCGATCTCTACGTCGGCTCCGAGCGCACCACGATGCACGACGTGCCGGGCGCGGCCCTCGTGAACGACGCGCTGCAAGAGCTCGTCGAGCGCGGCTACGAGCACTCGACCGGCATGTTCGTGAACGGTCAGGTCGTGCGGTCGATGAGCACGTCGATGAGCTGAGACGCCAGGTTCACGAGGCGCTCGATCTCGGACTCGTCGCGGTCGACCCAGGTGAACTGCGGGTCGCCGACCGGAACGAAGTTCTCGTGCCGCTCCCACACCATGAGCGTGCGCTCGGCCCCGAGCACGTACTGCTGCCACCAGACCTGCCGCAGGTAGTGGCGGGGGATGGTGCGCCACTCCTTGTTCGTCGTCTTGATCTCGGCGAGCTCGACGCGGCCGTCGCCGCGCAGCACCACCCCGTCGGGGGTCGCGAGATGCCGGCGGTCGAGCTCGGCGTGGAAGAGCGCCTGGCTCGGGGCGATGCCGTGCTCCTGCTGCACCCACGCCGCGATGACCGGTTCGCGGGCCTTGCCGTGCTCGGTGTAGGCGTTGCCCGTGAACCGGCTGCCGTACAGCTTCGCCTGCGCCGCGGCCTCGATCGAACGGGGGGTCGAGAGCTTGGCGACGTCGGTCGCGGTGATGCCGCGCGAACGGGCGGTGAACCATGCATTGCGATCGCTGCCGTCGGTCACCATTCGGCTCAGATGGGCGGGAACGGTCGTGTGCACCTCTCCAGTCTCGCACGCCGGCGCGGAGCGGCCGGTGCCGCAGACCACGTTTCGCGGTTTCGAGCCAATCTTTACCAGTACCGCGTTGTCTATGGACAGCGCAACAGCCGTAGGTTACGGTTCGCTCTCGTTTTTCTTACGCCTGTAAAACTGAGAGCTCGCACAGTAATGCCGGTTGCGGCACAGGAATTCCCGGAATCCGCACTGCATGCGCGAGTATGGTGAAGTAGCGACCATTAATGATTTGGTTGGCCGTTATCGAGTCCAATCGATAGATCGCACTGGTGAAGCGGAAATGTTTCACCTGCAATGACAGTGGGGGCCTACATGAGGGAGCAAGATATGGTGCGAGGAGACCAGGAGCGGGGGCGTGCGCTCATCGTCGATGATGAGGAGTCGATCACCCAGCTCGTCTCCATGGCCCTCCTCTACGAGGGCTGGAGCGTCGAGACCGCATCGAGCGGGGCCGAGGCCCTCGAGCGCATCCGCGAAGACGCGCCCGACGTCGCCGTGTTCGACATCATGCTCCCCGACATGGACGGGATGCAGCTGCTGTCGCGCGTGCGCAGCGAAGGCGCGGTCTTCCCCGTGCTGTTCCTGACCGCACTCGATTCGGTCGAGGATCGGGTCAAGGGGCTGACCGCCGGCGGCGACGACTACGTCGTGAAGCCCTTCAGCCTCGAAGAGCTGACTGCGCGCCTGCGCGGCCTCGTGCGCCGTTCGCGCATGACGGCGGCGCTGCAGCCCGACCCGGTGCTGCGCGTCGGCGGCCTCACTCTCAACGAGGACAGCTACGAGGTCGAGCGCGACGGCGAGCAGATCACCGTGACGAACACCGAGTACGAACTGCTGCGCTACCTCATGCGCAACCCGGGGCGCGTGCTCTCGAAGGCGCAGATCCTCGACCGCGTATGGGCCTACGACTTCTCGGGCAAATCGACCGTCGTCGAGCTCTACGTGTCCTACCTGCGCAAGAAGATCGACGTCGACCGCGAGCCGATGCTCCACACGGTGAGGGGCGCGGGCTACATGCTCAAGCCCGTGGCTTGAGGATCGCGGAAGCATCGCTTCCGCGCAGCCCGCGGTGCCGCCCACGGCGGCAGCCCAGGGAGCATGGAGCGAAGCGACGTGCCGGGCGCGGGCTACATGCTCAAGCCCGTGGCTTGAGGTGGCGCGCCCGCGCTTGAGCGCTCCGGGGTCCCTGTGGTACAGTTATCGACGGCCCAAGACCGCCGGTAGGGTCCGCAAGGATCCCGGAACGTTCGTCGCAGTGGAAGCGCTTCGACGAAGACCAGCGCAGGTACGAATTTCCTTGAGTGCGGATTCCGATCCCTATCTCGAACGAAGCTCCGTGCGTGCGCGCCGGAGCTTTTCTCGTTTTCGAGACTCGCTCCGAGCGGCACGGCCCCCGAGCGGCATCCGTCGCGCGGGTACGACAACATAGGGAGCGCCATGGCTACGAAGGACGCTACGGTTGCCGATCTTCAGAAGAAGTTTGAAGAGTCGAGCGCCGTTCTGCTGACTGAGTACCGCGGTCTCACGGTTGCTCAGCTGCGGGATCTCCGCAACAGCATCCGCGAGCACGCGACGTACGCTGTGGCGAAGAACACGCTGACCAAGATTGCGGCCAACAACGCCGGGATCACCGCATTCGATGACGAGCTCGCCGGCCCTTCGGCTCTCGCCTTCGTGCACGGTGACACCGTCGCGGTCGCCAAGGCTCTGCGTGACTTCGCCAAGGCAAACCCTCTTCTGGTGGTGAAGGCGGGCTACTTCGATGGCAACGCCCTGACCGCTGCAGAGGTAGGCAAGCTTGCCGATCTCGAGAGCCGCGAGGTGCTGCTGGCCAAGGCCGCAGGCGCAATGCAGGCTGCTCTGGTCGGCGCTGCACAGCTGTTCGCCGCCCTGCCCGCCAAGGCCGCTCGCGGCTTCGGCGCGCTGCAGGAGAAGCAGGACGCGTAAGGCTCGGCTTTCGCCGATCCGCACACAATAGGACCCGCCTGACGGCCGCTGGCCGACAGGCATACATCAAGGAGATACATCATGGCTAAGCTTTCGACTGAAGAGCTGCTCGAGCAGTTCAAGGAGCTCACCCTCATCGAGCTCTCGGAGTTCGTCAAGGCATTCGAGGAGACCTTCGACGTCTCGGCTGCTGCTCCCGTCGCAGTTGCTGCTGCTCCGGCTGCCGGCGGCGAGGCCGCTGCTGCCGAGGAGAAGGACGAGTTCGACGTCGTCCTCGACACCGTCGGCGACAAGAAGATCCAGGTCATCAAGGCTGTGCGCGAGCTGACCGGTCTCGGCCTGGGCGAGGCGAAGGCTCTCGTCGAGGAAGCCCCCAAGAACGTGCTCGAGGGCGCGAACAAGGACGACGCTGAGGCCGCCAAGGCCAAGCTCGAAGAGGCGGGCGCGGGCGTCAAGCTCGTCTAAGTTCTCTTCGCGTTTCGCGAATTCTCAGGGGCGGGGTCACCTTCGGGTGGCTCCGCCCCTGGTGTTCTCCGGGGTCGTCGGCTCGGGGCTCGCGCAGGCCCGCCCGATCTGCTACAGTTTTCCGGCTTGAGGAAAGGAGCCCGCGTGGCCCTCATCACTTTGACTCTGCGGCATGCGCGCCGCTACCCCGGCTACATCGCCGCGGTGATCGTACTGCAGTTGCTCGCGACCATCGCCGCGTTGACGCTGCCCAGCATGAACGCCGACATCATCGACAAGGGCATCGCGCTCGGTGACACCGGCTTCATCTGGCGCACGGGCGGCTTCATGCTGCTCGTCTCGCTCGGCCAGGTCGTCTCGGCCGTGCTCGCCGTGTACTGCGGTGCCCGTGCATCGATGGGCATCGGCAGGGATCTGCGCCGAGAGGTCTACCGCAAGGTCGACTCGCTCTCGACGCTCGAGGCGACCAAGTTCGGCGCCGGCACGCTCATCACCCGCGGCACGAACGACGTGCAGCAGATCCAGATGCTCGTGCTCATGACCTTCAACTTCATGATCTCGGCCCCGATCATGGCGATCGGCGGCATCATCATGGCGCTGCAGGAGGACGCGGGCATGTCATGGCTCGTGTGGGTCTCGGTCGCGGTGCTCGCCGTGATCGTGAGCTTCCTCGTCTGGCTGCTGCTGCCCCTGTTCCGCGTCATGCAGAGCAAGGTCGACGCCATCAACGGGGTGCTCCGCGAGCAGATCATGGGCATCCGCGTCGTGCGCGCTTTCGTGCGCGAGCGCTTCGAAGCCGAACGCTACGGTCTCGCGAACCGCGAGATCACCGACGTATCGGTGAAGGTCGGCAACATCTTCGTGCTCATGTTCCCCGTCATCATGATGGTGCTGCACATCGCAACGGCCGCCGTGCTGTGGTTCGGCGGGCACCGCGTCGAGGCAGGGCAGATCGAGGTCGGCTCGCTGACCGCCTTCCTGCAGTACCTGCTGCAGATCCTCATGGCGGTCATGATGGGCGTCTTCATGACGATGATGATCCCGCGTGCCGTCGTGTGCGCCGAGCGCATCCGCGAGCTGCTCGACACCGAGTCGTCGCAGCAGTTCCCCGCGCAGCCGGTCGTCGCGACCCCCGAGGCGGGCCGCGTCGAGTTCGACGGCGTCACCTTCGGGTTCCCGGGCGCCGAGGAGCCCGTGATCAAGAACGTGAGCTTCGTCGCCGAGCCCGGCAAGACGACCGCGATCATCGGTTCGACCGGCGCCGGCAAGACCGTGCTGCTCGGCCTGCTGCTGCGGCTCTACGACCCGCAGCAGGGCGGCATCACCATCGACGGCTCGCCGGTGTCGCAGCTGACCCGCGAGCAGCTCGCGGCGACCGCGAACCTCGTGCCGCAGCAGCCGTACCTGTTCTCGGGCACCATCGCTTCGAACCTGCGCTTCGGCCGCAGCGACGCGAGCGACGAGGAGCTGTGGGAGGCGCTGCGCGTCGCCCAGGGCGCCGACTTCGTGCGCGAGAAGGAGCTCCAGCTCGAGGCGCCGGTGTCGCAGGGCGGCACGAGCGTCTCGGGCGGTCAGCGCCAGCGGCTCTCGATCGCGCGCACGCTCGTCGCGCGGCCGCGGGTCTACCTCTTCGACGACTCGTTCTCGGCGCTCGACGTCGCGACCGACGCCCGCCTGCGCGAGGCGCTGCCCGATGCGACCGCCGGCGCCACGACCATTATCGTCGCGCAGCGCGTCTCGACCATTACCGCGGCCGACCAGATCCTCGTCGTCGAGGGCGGCGAGATCGTCGCCCGCGGCACCCACCAAGAGCTGCTCGAGAGCAGCGAAGTCTACGGCGAGATCGTGCGCTCGCAGCTCGAAGAGGCAGGTGCAGCCTGATGGCCCGTAAGAAAAACGCGAAGAACTCGGCTCCGACCGAGGAGTTCGAGCTGCCCGACGACTACCAGCCCGACGGCGACGACATGTTCGGCGGCGCGCCCGCGAAGAAGGCCAAGCACTTCTGGCCGTCGGCGAAGCGCCTCGTCGGCCTGCTCGCGCCCGAGAAATGGTTGTTCGCCTTCGTCGTGGTGCTGGTGGTGGCCTCGGTCGTACTGACCGTGATCGCCCCGAAGGTGCTCGGTCAGGCGATGGACGTCATCTTCGACGGCATCATCGGCAAGAATCTGCCGAAGGGCGTGCCGATCGAGCAGATCATCGAGGGCGCCCGCGCCGAGGGCAAGGGCCAGTTCGCCGACATGCTCTCGGGCGCGAACGTCGTGCCCGGCGAGGGCATCGACTTCGAGACTCTCGCGCGCCTCATCCTGATCGTGCTCGCGCTCTACCTGGTCGCCTCGTTCCTGATGTGGTGGAACGGGTACATCCTCAACAAGCTCGTCATGCGCGTCGTCTACCGTCTGCGCGCCGACATCGAGGCCAAGATCAACCGGTTGCCGCTCAGCTACTTCGACAGCCGCCAGCGCGGCGACGTGCTCTCGCGCGTAACCAACGACGTCGACAACATCCAGCAGGCGCTGCAGCAGGCGCTCTCGCAGCTCGTGCAGTCGGCGCTCACCGTCATCGGCATCGCGATCATGATGTTCGCCGTGTCGTGGCAGCTCGCGCTGATCGCGCTCATCGCGCTGCCGCTGTCGGGCATCATCGCCGGAGTCGTCGGCGTGCGCGCGCAGAAGCTCTTCGTGGCGCAGTGGAAGCACACCGGCGACCTGAACGGCCACATCGAGGAGTCGTTCACCGGTCACGAGCTGGTGCGCATCTTCAACCGCGATGCCGAGATGACCGAGGAGTTCGACCGCCGCAACGAGGAGCTCTTCCAGGCGACCTTCAAAGCGCAGGCGCTGTCGGGCACCATTATGCCGGCGATGCAGTTCGTGCAGTACCTGAGCTACGTGCTCATCGCCGTCGTCGGCGCCCTGAGGGTGACCGCCGGGCAGATGACGCTGGGCGATGTCACCGCGTTCATCCAGTACTCGCGCGAGTTCTCGCAGCCGATCGGCCAGATGGCGGGCATGGCGAACATGCTGCAGTCGGGCGTCGCCTCGGCCGAGCGCTCGTTCGAACTGCTCGATGCCGAGGAGCAGGAGCCCGACACGGCGAACGCCTCGCTGCCCGAGCGCACGGAGGGCCGGGTCGAGTTCGAGAACGTGCACTTCAGCTACGACCCGGAGACCACGCTCATCGAGGACCTGTCGCTCGAGGCCGACCCGGGGCACACCGTCGCGATCGTCGGCCCGACGGGCGCCGGCAAGACGACGCTCGTGAACCTCATCATGCGGTTCTACGAGCTGAACCGCGGTCGCATCTTGCTCGACGGCGTCGATATCACGCAGCTGTCGCGCGCCGAGCTGCGCGGCCACGTCGGCATGGTGCTGCAGGATGCGTGGCTGTTCGACGGGACCATCCGCGAGAACATCCGCTACGGTCGGCTCGACGCGAGCGATGATGAGATCGTCGCGGCGGCGCAGGCGACGATGGTCGACCGCTTCGTGCGTCAGCTGCCCGACGGCTACGACACCGTCATCGAGGAGAACGCCTCGTCGCTGTCGGCCGGCGAACGCCAGCTGCTCACCATCGCCCGCGCGTTCATCGCGAACCCGTCGCTGCTCATCCTCGACGAGGCGACCTCGTCGGTCGATACGCGCACCGAGGTGCTCGTGCAGCAGGCGATGCGCGCGTTGCGCGCCGACCGCACGTCGTTCGTGATCGCGCACCGTCTCTCGACGATCCGCGATGCCGACATGATCCTCATGATGGAGAGCGGGCGCATCGTCGAGCAGGGCTCGCACGACGAGCTGCTGGCACGTAAGGGCGCGTACTTCGCCCTCTACCAGGCGCAGTTCGCGGGTAAGGACGCCGAGGAGCAGGCGGAGGCGCAGTTCGCGGAGGCCGCGGCGGCGACGGGCGCGGTCCCAGTTGTCGGGGAGGCGCCCGAACCGCCCGCCGGCGCCCCCGGTTCGGAGTAATCGCGCTCATCGGCTAAGCTGGTACGGCTCCCCACGTGGCGCTATCTCAGGGAACTCCCCCAGGTCGGAAACGAAGCAAGGGTACCTGTGCTCTAGCGGGTACGTGGGGAGTCTTGCATTTGCAGCGCAAATGCGGGACTCACCACCCGCCGCACACGGCGGGCCCACGGAGCGTAGCGAGGGGCAGGGGAGTCTTGCATTTGCAGCGCAAATGCGGGACTCCCCACCGCTGTACACCTGCTCGCCACCCGCCCCGCATCTGCTGAACGAGCGTAGAGCTCGCGAACGAGCGTGCACCTGAAGCACGGTATCTCGTCTATACGCTGGTGCGTCAGCTATACGCCGGTACCGATGACGCCTGTTTCGGTCGAGGCTGCCGCCGCCGGCAGGTCGACGCGGAACGTCGCGCCGCCACCAGGCGTCTCGTGCACGCTGACCGTGCCGTGGTGGGCATCGACGATCGACTTCACGATGGCGAGGCCGAGGCCCGACCCGCCCGTCTCGCGGTTGCGCGAGTTGTCGGCGCGCCAGAAGCGGTTGAAGATCTTCTCGCGGATCTGCTCGGGCACGCCCTCGCCGTGGTCGACGATCTCGAAGCGCGCCATCGGAGGGGCGGGGGCCGTCGCTTCCGGGTCGGCCGGGTCGGCGGGCACGGACGACACGGCGATCTCGATCGGCGAGCCCTCCTCGGTGTGCCGCATGGCATTGCCGATGAGGTTGGTCATGAGCTGGCGCACCTTGTGCTCGTCGCCGAGCACGGCGGGCGACGCGTCATCGAGCGACACCGCGACCTCGCGTCCCGGCGCCTGCGCGCGGGCGTCGAGCGCCGCGTCCTGCGCGAGCCGGTTCAGATCGAGGGCGGTGCGTTCGAGGGCGCGGCCCTCGTCGAGGCGGGCGAGCGCGAGCAGATCCTCGACGAGCGAGGTCATGCGGATCGCCTCCTTCTCGATGCGCTCCATGGCCTGGCCGATGTGTTCGTCGTCTTGCAGCGCGCCCATGCGGTACAGCTCGGCGTAGCCGCGCACCGACACGAGGGGAGTGCGCAGCTCGTGGCTCGCGTCGCCGATGAAGCGGCGCATCTGCTCGATGGTGCGCGCCCGGTCTTCGAGCGACCCGTCGAGCCGGTCGAGCATGACGTTGAGCGATTCGCCGAGGTGCCCGACCTCGGTGTGCGTGCTCGGCACCATGATGCGCTTCGAGTAGTCGCCGCGGGAGATCTCGAGGGCCGTCTTCTCGACCTCGGCGAGCGGCAGCAGCGTCGTCGTGATGAGCAGGCGCGTGAGGGCCGCGCCGAGCAGGATGACGGCGATGCCGAAGCCCGTGAACACGGTGACGTAGTTCGCGATGATCTGGTTGATGCCCGCGGTCGATTCGGCGATGAGCAGGGTGCCGCTCGGCTGGCCGTCGGGGCCTGCGATGGGCCTGACGACGGCGCGCCACTCGACGCCCTGCGCGCTGTGCAGGGCGAAGACGGCGTCGTCGAGACTGAGCACCCGGTCCATCGAGAGGCCCTGCACCTGGGGCACCGCAGCGTCGCTGCCGAGCGTGTTGTCGTACTGCAGATCGCCGTCGGTGTTCAACAGGCCGACGTAGTACTGCTGGTTCGCGTAGAGCACGTCGGCGCGCTCGAGCGCGTTCGTGTTCGCACCGCGGGCGAGTGCGTTCGTCGGGTCGGTGCGCAGCTGCACGAGGCGGTTCGCCTGGTTGGCGCTCAGCATCGGGTGCAGCACCGACAGCGTGCCGACGCCCGCGACGATCAGCCCGAGGAAGAGGATGAAGACGGTGACGCCGGTGATCTTCGCGCGCAGCGAGATGTCGTTCCAGCGGTCGCTCCAGTTGCGCGCGCGCTGATGCCTGCGGGGCGGGGCGGGCGAGGGGGTCGTCGGCGATCCCTGGCCGGATGCCGGCCCGGCCCCCTGCTGCCCCGCAGCCGATGCCCCTGCCCGAGACACCCTACTTCGATTCGGTCTTGAGCATGTAGCCGAAGCCGCGCTTCGTCTGGATCAGCGACTCTTCGGTCAGCGGATCGAGCTTGCGGCGCAGGTACGAGATGTACGACTCGACGATGCCGGCGTCGCCGTTGAAGTCGTACTCCCAGACGTGGTCGAGGATCTGCGCCTTCGACAGCACGCGGTTCGCGTTCTGCATGAGGTAGCGCAGCAGCTTGAACTCGGTGGGGGAGAGCTCGACCGCGGCGCCCGAGACGGACACCTCGTGCGTGTCCTGATCCATGGTGATGGGACCGATGCTGAGCACCGAATCCTCGTCCTCCTGGATGGTGCGGCGCAGCACCGCTTTGATGCGGGCGATGATCTCATCGAGGCTGAACGGCTTCGTGACGTAGTCGTCGCCGCCGACGGTGAGGCCCTCGACCTTGTCCTCGGTCTCGTCCTTCGCGGTGAGGAAGATGATGGGGGCCGTGTAGCCGGCCGACCGGAGGCGCTTGGTGACGCTGAACCCGTTCATGTCGGGCAGCATCACGTCGAGAACGATGAGGTCGGGTTCTTCTTCGAGAACGGCCGAGATCGTCTGCGCGCCGTTGGCGACGGCCCGCACGCCGAATCCAGCAAATCGGAGGCTCGTGCTGAGCAGCTCGCGGATGCTGGGCTCGTCGTCGACGATGAGAATCCGGGGTCCCTTGTGCTGAGTAGTCATGACTCCAGTCTCTGAATATTTGCTATGAAGTCGCTGACAGTGGATGCGGTCGTGCGCGATGGCGCGATCGCTCAGGCGCCGTGCTCGCGCGAGCGCGCGAACCAGCTGCGCAGCTCCTCGCGATTGCCGATCGCGAGCTTCGCGTAGACGTGGGCGAGGTGGGTCTCGACCGTGCGCGGCGACAGGTGCAGGCGCTCGGCGACCTGCTTCGACGGGTAGCCGAGGGCCGTGAACAGCGCGATCTCGCGCTCGCGGCTCGTCAGCGACCCCGCGGGCGGCAGCGGCAGCCAGACCCCGAGCTCCGAGAGCAGGCGCTCCTCGGGAATGAGGTCGTTCGAGCTGCTGCCCACGAGCGTGCGGATGTGGGTGAGCAGCACCTCGCCGATGGGCTGGTCGATGCGCGCGGCGAGCGCTTCGGCGCGCGCCAGGTAGCGCTGCGCCGCCGGGCCCGCCTCGTGCGCGAAGATGTCGATCGCCTCGAGCTCGATGAGCGGCAGGTCCTGCTCCGCGGCCCAATCGGTGAGCGCGGTCGCGTGGCTCCTGATGGACGGGTCGCGCAGCCAGTGCCGGGCACGCAGCGAGAGGATGCCGACGAAGCCGAACAGTGTGCGCGAGAGACCGGGCGCCGGGGTGGCGGCGAGGCGCAGCGATCGCTGCGCCTTCTGATGCTCGCCGAGCGTCGCATACGTGAGCGCCGCGATCGCGTGCGCGAGCGATGCGAGACGCATCGGGTCGTCGGTCTCCAGCTGCTCGAGGATGGGGCCGATGAGCTCTGCGGCCTCGACCCACCGGCCCTCCTGCGCGGCGAAGAGCGTGATCGACAGCTCGACGGTGCGCGTGAGCGTTCGCAGGGCGCGCACGTCATCGCGGGGTGTCGCGTACTCGCGCAGCGCGAGGTCGGTCGACTGCATCGTGCCCCGCGCCCAGTGGGCGAGGAAGTACGCGAAGCTCTCGACGTCGCCCGACGTACTGGGCTCGGGGTCGTTCAGCAGCATGATCTGGCGCGCGTTCTCGGCGAGCGCGATCGCGGAGCGGAACTCGCCGCGCTGCACGCGCAGCAGGGCTTCGAACGCATGGGCCGAGATGGCGTGCCGGTCGCTGCCGAGGGTGTGGTCGCCAGGGGTCGGCGCGCAGAGTTCGAACGCCTCGCGCAGCCTGCCGGCGAAGGTGAGCGAGCGGATCTTGGCCGACTGGACGACGTACTGCGGGTCGAAGCCCTGCGCACGCCACCGCTCCGCCCACATGTCGTAGTGCTCGGCTGCAGCGGCGGGATCGCTCTGGTACGTCGGGTGGCAGCGCACCGACATGACGATGAGCCCGGCCTGCGTATCGAACGGGACCTGCGAGAAGCGGTCGTCATCGGCGATGAAGGCGTTGAGCGCCTCGACCGCGTCGACGAGGGCGTCTCGGTCGCCGAGGAAGTAGGCGAGGTTCGTCGCCCGCATGATGGCCTCGGCCGACGGTCGCGCCTCGGGATGCGTCATCGCGGCGAGCGCCAGCGTGAGCGTGAAGGGCAGGTCGCCGTGCCGCGCCGACTGCCGCAGCGCATGCCACAGCAGGTCGACGGGCAGCGGGCGGCCGCTGTCGGTGCCGAACTTCACGAGACGCAGATAGGTGCCGTCGGCGAACGGCGCGGCCGCCGGGTCTTGATTCAGAGCCTCGAAGCATTGGGAGGCGATCGCGACGCGCTGTAGCGGCGACAGTCCCGCGCGCAGGGCGTTGCCCACGATCGGGATCTCGGTCCGCAGCGATGTCTGTCCGGCCGCGTCGCTGTGCACCGTGAGGATGTGGCGGGAGAGCAGTGCGTTGACCGTCGCCGAGTCGAGCAGCCGGAAGAGCGCCGGTTCGTGCACCGGGCTCGCATACGCCACGAAGTCGAGGGTCTCGCGCTCGATCGGGGTGAGCGCGCCGAGCTGGTCGATGAAATCGGTCGGGGCGATGTCGTCCTCCGGCCGCACCCAGGCCGTGCGCCGTGCCCGCTGCACCGCACCGCGGCGCTCAGCCGAGACGGCGAGCGTGATGAGGGCGTGCTGGTTGCCGTTCGTCGCCGCGTGCCAGCGGCGCAGGAGGTCGGGGGCGATCGCATGGACCTCGAAGATCTGCATGAGCAGCGCCCGCGACTCCTTGAGCGTGAGCGGGGCGACTGCCTGCTGGATCACCTCGGGGTTGCGCGCCAGCCGGTCGGCGGCGCCGGCGATGCGCCGCGCCGTGCAGATGAGCCTGACCCGTCGTGCGCGTGCGAGCCCCTCGAGCAGCACCGTGCTCTCGTAGTCGTACTGGTCGATGTTGAGGGCGATCGCGAGCATGCCGGTCTCGCCGGTCGGGTGCTCGAACCGCTCGAGCAGTGCTTCGAGTTCGTCGTGCACCCCCGTGAAGCCGGCTCCGCCGGGTCGGATGGGATCTTCGGTCGCGCCGATGAGCACGTACTCGAGACGGGTGCTGATCGCCTTCTCGAAGTGCTGGGCGGCGGCCTGGGCGATGTACGCCTTGCCGCTGCCGGGCGCGCCGACGAGTACGACGCAGACGCCCTCCGGGGCGAGCAGGTCGGCGATGTGGCTGATGCGAGCCTCGAGCGGGCCGTTCGGCAGCTCGGATGTCAGGGGCGACGTCGTTGCAGGCAGCCGAGAGCTCGCGCTGTTCGGTGCTTCCGACGGTTGCTCGATAGGCACAAGACCCCCTCAGTCCCGCTCCCCCCTATGCTGCGAATGGCTGCCCAGTTAAGCACAGAAATCTCCGAAGAGGGCCCGGTGGCGCGCACGTGCGTCTTCGCGGGCGTATTGGTCGCGCATTGGTTGCACTGAGGCGTTCGCTATTCGAATCCTGTCAAGATACGTATTTCTCCCGGATCCCGAAAGCTGTGAGTTTCTTTAGCGTTCGTATGCATACACGGATGCGTCTCCCCGGTGCGGGAGGGCACCCTCGAATTCGTTGGGGGCGAGGACGTAATGGGGCGTCGACTGGTGAACTCAGAGCAGGGATCGGCGCGCCGTCGTGCGCACAGTGCGAGGCGGTGGTCGCGCTCGAAGCCGCTGGCGGCGATCGCGGGCGTCGCGGTCGCGTCGCTCGCGGTGATGGGTATCGCCAGCCCGTCGCTGGCCGAGGAAACCGCTCCGGCGGAGGCGCCGGTCGTCGAACAGTCCGTCGCCGCCGAGGCTCCGGTCGTCGAGGCCCCCGTGGTCGAAGCGCCCGTGGTCGAGGCTCCGGTCGTGGAAGCGCCGGCTGCGGATACGCCGGTGGTCGAGCCTCCCGCCGTCGCAGAGCCCGCCGCAGACCCTGCGATCGTTCCAGCCCCTGAGACGCTGCCTGCCGGGCCCCCCGCGGCCGGCAGCGCTCAGGCCACCGACCCGGCCGATCCCGCAGCGGCCGTCGACGCTCCGCCGTACCTGCGATTCGCCGTCATCGATGCGGCGGGTACACCGCTCCCCGGAACGACAGTGCAGATGCAGGGCGTGAAGAACCTCTCCGTCGCCGACGACGGCGCCGACAGCCAGTGGGCAGGGGCGCTCACGCTCACCGCTCTCGACAACATCGGACAGGCCGGATACGCGGGGCTCGACCTCGACCCCGCTCCTGGCGCGATGCTCGTGAAGCAGCTCGTCGACGACTCCGACCCTGGGGCCGTGCACGACGTCGCCGCGGGCGAGACGTACCGGGTGCGCGCTGTCGCGGCCCCCGAGGGGCTCGCGGTCGGCGATGACGCCGCGTGGACCGAGATCGCTTCGGCCGCCGATGCGGGTGAAACCGGCCAGCTGGTGCTCGCACCGGCAGCGGAAGAGACGCCCGAGCCGGCCGCCGAACCGCCGGCCGCCGAGACGCCGGCGGAGCCCGCCGGCCCCGCGGCACGGACCGCTGCGCCCGAGGCGAATCTGCTCGCGGCCCCTCCGGGTACGCTGGCGAAGGGTTCGTACGGTCGATCGGATGACGCGGATCCGACGAGCACTTGGACTACCGGTGGCCCGCCTTCTCCGCAGGCCGAGATCAACAATTTCACCAGCAGTGTCGACCCGGACGGTGCGGATTGGCGATATACCGCGAGCTGGAGTCGAACGGGCGTGAACGGTGAGTTCGGCTGGGTAGTCGAATATACGGTTGCCGGAGAATCCTGGGGGCCCGCCAATGTGCCAGCTGCGGACCAGGTGCCGCGCCCGGACCGGAGCCTGGGCGGCACGGCAATCCGGGTGAACAGCAAAGGGCAAGATACTCGGGCCATCATCTGCACGTATACCTCTCAAGCGGACTACCCGACCAGCTGGTCCGGGAGCAACTGCGTCACCATACTGAACGCAGCGACGTACGGCCCGAACACGGTATCCCTCGATTTCCTGCTTCCGAGCGAGCTCTTCGGCACCCCGGGGTGCCCACCGACGTTCGGTTCGACTGCATATGTTCGCGCCTGGACCGGCGGCCTGCAATTGCAGACCTGGGCGGCACCGCAGCCGTTCACCCCGCCGTCGACCTGCGGCTCGCTCTCGATCGTGAAGGCGTTCGACGCCACGGTCCCTGCGGGCGCAGCCTCCGGTGTGACCTTCACCGGTACTTATGCCTGCGTGGTGAACAGCCAGACCGTGGCCTCGGGAACCTGGTCGCGCACCGGCACCGGCGCCGCGACGCTGACCCCGGCGACGGGAAGCCCGGCACCGACGGCCATTCCGCCGGGGGCGACATGCTCCGCTACAGAGAATGCACCGATCGGAGGGCTGCCGAACGGCAGTTGGGCGTGGGACAGCCCCACGATCACCGGGCCGGTGACCATCGTCGAGCAGACACCGAGCTCGATCACGGTGACGAACCAGATGAAGCGCCTGTACGGCGGCTTCCAGGTGACCAAGGTCGTGCCCGAGGGCAGCACCGCCGACGCGGATGCCGCGTATGCGGGCGGCTGGGCCTGCGCGTTCGAGGGCGAGCAGACCGCCACCGGTACCTGGGGTCCGATCAAGGCCGGCGAGACCTGGACGATGAACGAATCGAACACGGTGCTGCTCGGCTCGACCTGCTCGGTGACATCCGAGACCCGCGCCGACTGGCCGGTCGTGACCGACCACTCCTATCAGTGGGACGGGGCGCCGGGCCTCGGCGACTCGGTCATCGCGACGAGCGGCGGCCTCGCCACCATCACCGTGACGAACCGGACCGAGCGCGTACTCGGCTCGGTGGCGTGGTCGAAGGTCGACGGCGGCGGTGCGGCGCTCGCCGGCTCCGAATGGGAGCTGACCGGCCCGACCGGCTTCTCCACGATGCAGTTGTCGGCTGAGACCTGCACCGGCAGCGCCGTACCGACGACCGAGCCGACCTGCACCTATACCGACGTCGGGAAGTTCTCCGTCGACAACCTCCTCTGGGGCGACTACACGCTGAGAGAGACGAAGGCGCCCGCGGGCTACATCCCGGACACCACGGCGCACCCCTTCACGATCGGCGAAGGCTCGCTCGAA
Organism: Leucobacter sp. GX0328; assembly: GCF_053567315.1. NCBI lineage: Bacteria > Bacillati > Actinomycetota > Actinomycetes > Micrococcales > Microbacteriaceae > Leucobacter > Leucobacter sp. GX0328. Next base: position 529,655 of record NZ_JBSGPC010000001.1, on the reverse strand, counting down.
GGCGTGATCGCCGGGCTCGATGGCAACGCCGTGGTGAACCTCCCGATCCCTGGCCCCGCACTGCCCATGAGCGGCGGTCTCGGCAGCGACTTCTACGCGCTCGCGGGAGGCGGAGTGATGCTCGCGGGCCTCGCCACCGCAGGCGTGCTCATGCTGCGCCGTCGACGCGAGGAGGTCGTCTAGATTTCCCCCGCGAACCGCGGCCGGTCGAGACCCGAGGCGAGTATCGCTCGCTCTCCCGGCCGCCCGAGACGACCCGTACCCGTACCGCTCGGTTCCAGCGACGGAGCCAGAGAACGAATCCAGAAGAGAGTGAACGACATGAGTAGGAAGAGTGCAGTGCTCCACCGCACGGCTGCAGGGATCGGGGCCCTCGCCCTGGTCTTCGCCGGGGCAGTGGCGATGGGAACCGCGGCGAACGCCGTCACCGGGCCGGCGCCCGACCAGCCGGGCGCGCCGACGGCCGGTACCCTCACGATCAACAAGTACTCGGGTGCGCATACCCCGACGCCCGACCCCGCCGACCTGCTCGACGGCGTGGAGTTCACCGTCACCCAGGTCGGTCATACGGTCGGGGGAGCCTGCGTCGCGCTCGACCTCACGGATGCCGACAACTGGGACGGGCTGCCCGAGCTGTTCGACAGCGCGCCGACCGCGCCCGCCGATCCCCTCTGCTTGACCGGCACCCAGCAGGTCGAGTCGACGGTCGACGGGCAGGCGATTTTCGACCTGGGCGTCGGCGTCTACTACGTCGTGGAGACCGGCCCCAGTGACCACCCGATCGTGTCGCCGGTGCCGAACTTCTACGTCTCGATCCCGACGTCGAACGGCGCATCCGGCGACGGTTGGAACTACGACGTCGTCGCCGACCCGAAGAACCAGCTCTCCGAGGCTCCGAGCAAAGTCATCTCCGACCGGCCCGACGCACTGGTCATCGGCAGCAACGTGACCTGGACGCTGACCGTGCCGATCCCGACGTTCAACAACGACGAGACGTTCACGACCGCTTCGATGACCGACACGCTGCCCGCGGGCCTGGCCTACACGAGCTCGACCATCGAGGTGGGCGGTGAGACGCTCACCGAGGGCGACGACTACACCGTGACCGGGGCCACGACCTGGAGCTTCGGTGCGACCGGCCTCGCCGCGCTCGACGCGAACCAGGGCGGCGACATCACCATCACGCTCGTCACCCAGGTGACGACGGTATCGGAGTCGGGCCACATCGTGAACGATGATTACGAGAGCAGCTTCAACGGGACCGTCGTTCCCGGCGAAGACTTCCCCCACACCTACTGGGGGCAGCTGAACATCCAGAAGAACGACAACTCAACCCCGGCTCGCGGGCTCGAGGGGGCCGAGTTCCAGGTCTTCGAGATGGGGGCGAGCTGCCCGGCAGAAGCTCCGGGCAGCGGCGCAGTCGCCACCGGCGTCTCCGATGACAACGGCGTCGTGCAGTGGACGGGCGTGACCCCGGCCTCGCCGCTCGGCCTGTGGGTCGCGAACTCGAACGCCGGCGAACTCACCGACCCGTCCAAGGACTACTGCGTATATGAGACCGTGATTCCCGCGGGCCACACCGTCGGTACGTCCATCACGAACCCCGTCTCGATCGAGCCGGGCACCGTCAACGTGGCGAACTTCACCGTCGTGAACAACAAGAAGCCGGGCCCGGCGCTGCCGCTCACCGGTTCGACCGGCACCCTCGCCATGACGATCGGCGGCATCGCGATCATCGCGCTCGGCGCCGGAACGCTGCTGGTGTCGCGTCGACACCGCAAGGGGTCGCTCTGATCGGGTAGCGGCGGTGTGAGCCGTCGCATCCGGCCCGGGTGCCGCTCACCCCGCTGAACTCGGGTGGCGAATCGGAGGATTCGCCACCCGAGACCGTTCCCGCACAGGCGCACGAGGTAGCCGAGAGGAGCAGCAGATGAGTCTTTCGACACTGGCTCCGCGCGAACATCATGACGCGCGGCCACCGCAGCAGTCGGCCGGCACCTGGCGGTTCCCCTGGCTGCAGGCCATCACCGGGCTCGTGATGCTCGTCGGGTTCTGCGTCTTCCTCTACCCGTCGACCGCCGCCTGGTTCTCCCAGCTCGACCAGTCGCGCATCATCGAGATCTCGCAGGCCGAGCTCGACCTGCCGCCGAACAACGACGCGCAGTTCCGGGCCGACCAGCTCGGCCGGGCGCACGAGTACAACGACTCGCTCGCCAGCGGCGCACTGTTCGCGGCGCACTCGCGCGTGCCCGTCGGCGACGGCGATCAGCCGATGGGCGAAGACGCCTACGACGAACTGCTGAACAGCTCGGGCACCGGCTTCATGGGGCGGCTCAGCTACGACTCCCTCGACATCGATCTGCCGATCTACCACGGCACGAGCGACGACACCCTCGGCACGGGCGTCGGCCACCTCGAGGGCACCTCGCTCCCGGTCGGCGGCATCGGTACCCGGTCGGTGCTCACGGCGCACCGGGGGCTGCCCTCTGCGAGGCTCTTCACCGACCTGAACCACGCGAAGGCCGGCGACACCTTCACCGTGTCGGTGCTCGATCAGGTGCTCACCTACCGAGTCATCGAGACACGGGTCATCGAGCCCGAAGACACCGAATCGATCCGGGCGCAGGCCGACCGGGACCTGGTGACGCTCGTCACCTGCACCCCGCTCGGCCTGAACACGCAGCGCATCATCGTCACAGGGGAGCGCGTGACCCCGACGCCGGCCGCCGATATCGAGCGCGCCCAGCACCGGCCCGACATCCCGGGGTTCCCGTGGTGGGCCGTCGGGGCCCTGGCGGCGGTCGCCCTGCTGTCGGCCTACGTCTGGCAGGCAGGCCGGCCGCGCGCTGCACGACCCGAGCCCGGCACCGCAGCATCCGCGAAGGGCGGCATCATCATGGACGGATGATTCGAGGCTTCGGGCGCGCTTCGTCACGCCCGATCGAACCCGGCCGGCTCAGGCCCCCATTTTCCTCAGCCGCGCCGCGGAAGAGAGCACACGGATGCACGGTCGTCGCGCGGTTTCCCCAAGTGCCGCGCCGCCGAAAGGGCGATCCGGTCAGTGCTCCGTTCACCGCCGGGCCGCGACCTGCAGGGTCTCAGGCCCGGCGGTGAACCCTGTTACAGATCATCGGTGTCGAGGATCGTGTACGCATACCCCTGCTCGGCGAGGAACCGCTGACGGTTCTGCGCGAAATCCTGGTCGACCGTGTCGCGCGCGATGAGCGTGTAGAACGAGGCCGTCACATCGGTCGACTTCGGGCGCAGCAGCCTCCCGAGGCGCTGCGCCTCCTCCTGGCGCGAGCCGAACGACCCCGAGATCTGAATCGCGACCGACGCATCTGGCAGGTCGACCGAGAAGTTCGCGACCTTCGAGACGACGAGAATGCGCTCCTCACCGGTGCGGAACGCCTGGAAGAGGCGCTCGCGCTCGTCGACCGGGGTCTGCCCCGTGATGAGCGGGGCGCCGAGCGCCTCCGACATCGCCTCGAGCTGGTCGATGTACTGGCCGATGACGAGCACCTGCTCGCCCGGATGCTTCGCGATGATGCGCTGGGCGACCTGCTGCTTCACCGTCGTCGACGACGCGATACGGTAGCGATCCTGGTCTTCGGCGACCGCATAATCCATGCGTTCGCTCTCGGGAAGGTCGACGCGCACCTCGAAGCAGGCGGCGGGCGCGATGAAGCCCTGCGCCTCGATGTCCTTCCACGCCGCGTCGTAGCGCTTCGGGCCGATGAGGCTGAAGACATCGCCCTCGCGGCCGTCTTCGCGCACGAGCGTCGCGGTGAGACCGAGACGGCGGCGGGCCTGCAGGTCGGCGGTCAGCTTGAAGATCGGGGCGGGCAGCAGGTGCACCTCGTCGTAGACGATGACGCCCCAATCCTCGGCGTTCAAGAGCGACAGGTGCGCGTATTCGCCCTTCCGGCGGCTGGTGAGGATCTGGTAGGTCGCGATCGTGACCGGTTTCACCTCTTTCACCTGGCCCGAATACTCGCCGATCTCGTCTTCGGTGAGGCTCGTGCGGCGCAGCAGCTCGTCGCGCCACTGCCGGGCCGAGACCGCGTTCGTCACGAGGATGAGCGATTTCGCGCCGAGCGCCGCCATCGATGCCGCGCCGACGATCGTCTTGCCCGCTCCGCACGGCAGCACGACGACGCCCGATCCGCCGCGCTGAAACGCCTCGACGGCCTTCGCCTGGTAGTCGCGCAGATGCCACTCGTCGGTCTCGACGAGCTCGATGCCGTAGGGCTCGCCGGGTGTGTAGCCCGCGAGATCCTCCGCAGGCCAGCCGCGCGCCACGAGCTGCTGCTTGAGCTCGCCGCGCGCCCACGCCTCGACCGGGAAGGTGCGGTCGTCGAGCCTGTTGCCCAGCAGCGGGGCGATCTTCTTCGCGCTCGACACCTCGCGCAGAATGGCGGGCTCGTCGCTGCGGAGCACGAGCGCGCCCTCGTGCTCGCCGCCGAACTCGTCGGCGCCGGCCCGCTCGATGGTGAGACGGCCGTAGCGGCGCATGGTGTCGGCGATCTCGCTCGCGACGCCGCTCGGCACCGGGAACTTCGCGTAGCGGTTCAGGGTGTCGAGGATGTCCTCTGCCGTGTGGCCCGCGGCGCGCGCGTTCCAGAGACCGAGGCGCGTGACGCGGTAGGTGTGGATGTGCTCGGGTGCGCGCTCGAGCTCGGCGAAGACCGCGAGCTCGTGGCGTGCCTCTTCGGCATCCGGGTGCGCGACCTCCAGCAGGAGCGTGTGGTCGCTTTGGACGATGAGGGGCCCGAGAGTCATAGCGATCCAGTCTACCCGCTCGCGCGCTCGCGGCGCCGGCGCAGCTCGGCTGCGCCGGCCGTTGTCAGCGAATGCCGACGTAGAAGCGCGACTCGCCGCTGCGGTGCAGAGCGTGATAGCGCTCGAACGGCACTCCCTGCTCGTCCCAGACGACCGACTCGATCGAGAGTACGGGCTCATTCGGCTGCAGCTGCAGCAGTGTGGCGTCGTCTTGGCTCGGCAGTACGGCACCGATCCAGCGGTCGGCGCCGCTGGGTCGCACGCCCATATGGCGGCGCAGGTGCTCGTAGAGTGAGCGGTTCTCGAGGTTCGAGCGTTTGAGTCCGGGAAAGCGCGCTTGCGGTAGCACCGTGTCGACCAACAGCCAGGGGGTCGAGTCGACCGAGCGCAGGCGGCGAAGCCGCCATACCGGACTGCCGGCTTCGAGCTTCAGCTCCTCGGCTTCGACCGCATCCGCAGTCGAAGCGCGGAACTCGATGACGTTCGTCGTGATCAGCCTCCCGGTAGCTGCGAGGTCGGCCGACGAACCCATAAGGGAGCCGATGAACTTGAGGTCTGGGCGCTGGGGCGAGACGAATGAACCGCGAGCGCGCACCTTGTAAATGAGGCCGGCACGAACGAGGTCGGCAAGCGCTTCGCGCACGACGGTACGAGAGACGCCGTAGCGATCGATGAGTTCGGCCTCGGAGGGGAGCGCCTGGTCCGGTTGCAAGTTGCCGGACTTGATGGTCTCGCGCAGCACGACCGAGAGCTGATGCCAGAGCGGTGTGGCTGCGGAGCGATCGAGCGCTGCCGCTGTCGGAGTGTTCGGCACGTGGCTCCTTCGTTCAATGACTGGCCAGGGCGGCAACCCAACTCGAGCGTACATTGCGGAATCGTTATCTTCGCAAAGTTGACAGCCGGGTGCGCCGCCCATAATCTGATCACTACCAACTCGTCATGACAAGTTGGTAACTATAAGGATCTTAAGGCTGCGTGCGCTTCAAAGTCGAGTGACGCGGTTCGTGGAAGATCTGACCCAGACCGCGAAGGCGCGAGCCCAGGAGGCAAAACAATGAAGTTCACATTCACCCGACGGGTGCTCAGCGGCGTGGCGGCGCTCACGACTGCAGCATTGCTCATGACAGGTTGTGCAGGTGGCTCGGGCGATGGTTCCGAGACTGCCGACGGCGAGCCGGAAGGACTCAAGATCGCCCTGTCCAACGGCTTCGTCAACGGATGGCGCCTCACTCTCATCGACAAGTTCGAGAAGACCGCTGAACAGCTCAAGAAAGACGGCGTCGTCTCGGAGTTCTCGGTCGTCAACGCGCCCGGCGAGAACAGCGCGACCGAGCAGGCGTCGCAGATCCGCAGTCTCATGCTGCAGAACCCGGATGTATTGATGGTCATTCCGGCTTCTTCGACGGCGCTGATCCCCGTGGTCGAAGAAGCATGCACTGCAGGTATCAATGTCGTCATCCTGGACGCCGACATGGACACGAGCTGCGGCACGGTCGTTCGCAATGATTACTCGCAGTGGGGCGCAGATTCGCTCCAGCCCGCCCTCGATGCCATCGACGGAAAGGGCAATATCATCCTCAACCGCGGCGTGATCGGTTCTCAGCCGGACGAGGCCTTCTACGCCCGTCAGCAGGAGATCCTTGCGGATTACCCCGACGTGAAGGTGGTCGCCGAAGTCAATGGTTTCTGCGATTCGCCGACCGCGCAGAAGGAGATCGTCGCAATCCTCGGTTCGATGCCCGAGATCGCGGCCGTCCCCGGCTGCATCGGCGGCATGGGCGTCGTCCAGGCCTTCGAGTCGGCAGGTCGCGACATCCCCGTCGTCGTCTTCGACACCGATGGCAAGTCGCTCAGCTTCTGGAAGGAACGCGGCATCGACAACGGCTCGTTCGCAGCACTGACCGACCCCGGACAGGTAGTCGCGGCAATCTACGTCGCTTTGGCGAAGGAGCGCGGCGATAAGGTACCCGATCAGGTCGTACTGCCTCTCGTGCAGGTGACCCAGGACAACCTCGACTACTGGGTCGATGCGCTGAGCGTCGACGAGTACGCCGCGAACGCATGGGATGAGGCGACGACCGATGCCGCCATCGCCGCTCTGCTCAAGGGCGAAGACGTCCAGGTTCCTGCACTCCCGTAACCGCCGCATGACCGACCAGTCCGAGAGAAAGAACATTTCGATGACGAGTTCGATGCTGGGGCGCGAGCCCGAAACGAACCACGGCAGGCGCACCTTACTCGAAGCGCGAGGCGTCTCCAAGCGCTATGGCAGCACAGTCGCCCTGGCGGGCGGCGATATCGCCGTCGTCTCCGGAGAGATTCTCGGGCTGGTCGGCCACAACGGCGCAGGCAAGAGCACGCTCATGCGCTTGCTCGCAGGTCGGGAGGCCGCCGACACCGGCACCATCGCGTGGCATTCCGGCGGTGCCTGGAATCAGAATGCGGCCGAGACGGCCGGCGTGCGCATGATCTATCAGGAGCTCGCGCTCTGCCCCGACCTCACGGTCGCCGAGAACATTGCGCTCTCGACCCCCGCTTCGACCGGATGGAGCTGGCGTCGCCGAGCCGAGCACGAGATCGTTGAGACGCTCGATCGCGTTTTCCCGGGACACGGCATCGACATCATGAAGCGTACGAGCGACCTTCCGATGCCGCAGCGGCAGATGGTCGAGATCGCGCGCGCAATGTGCACGCCGAACCTGTCGATGCTGATTCTCGACGAGCCTACGGAATCTCTCAGCCTGCAGGCGATGCAGCAGATGTACGAAGCGCTGCACGTGCTCGCAGCCCAGGGCATCGGAATGGTGCTGATCTCGCACCGTATGCAAGAGGTGCTCGCCAATGCCGACCGCATCGCCGTGCTGAAGGATGGACGTATCGTCGAAGTCTCCGACGCATCCGACACCTCCGAAGAACGCCTGCTCGTGGCGATGGGCGGAGACGTGCACGCCGACACCGCCATCATGCGGAGCATCGAAGAGGTCGAGGAAAGCCTCGAGCACTCGAACGAAGGCACCATCGCCACGGTACCGGGCAACGCAATGCCGTTCTCGGTGCGTGCGGGCGAGATCGTCGGCCTCGCTGGTCTCGCCGGGCACGGCCAGGAAGAGCTCTTGAAGCGGCTCTGGAACGGCGGCCGCGGAGTCGAAGCGGCCAAGCGTCGCACCTATGTGCCTGGGGACCGGCAGACAAGCGGGATCTTCCCTCTCTGGACGGTAGCCGATAACCTCACCGTTTCGGCCACACGTCAGTTGGCGACAATCGGCATCATTTCGGTGCCCAGACAGCGGGACCTTGCGGCGGACTGGGTCGACCGCCTGAAAGTGAAAGGCGGGGCGAAAGCCCCCATCACCTCGCTGTCCGGCGGCAATCAGCAGAAGGTGCTCATCGCACGGGCCTTCGCGACTGATGCGCCTCTCGTGCTCCTCGACGATCCGTTCCGGGGCGTCGATGTGAAGACCAAGAACGAGCTCTATGCGTTGATGCGCATCGAAGCCTCGCGAGGCCGCTCGATCGTCTGGTACTCCACCGATAACGGAGAGATGGCGCACTGCGACCGCGTCTACGTATTCCGCTCCGGAGAGGCCGTGAGCGAGCTGCGCGGCGGCGAGATCACTGAAGACCGAATCATCGCCGACTCGTTCGGCGCCGAACACCACACCGATGTGCAGCGGGCCCTCGGCCAGCACGATTCGAAGGAGAACCGATGAGCACCGCGACTGCATCCCTACCCTCATCGGCCCAGCGCTTCCGGGCCGGCGCACTCAATGGTTCGCCGGCGCTCCTCGCGCTTGTCGCGCTGATCGCGATCTTCGTCATCACCGCGATCCTGCAGCCGGGTATTCTCAGCGTGTCGGGCCTGACACTCATGCTCATGTCATCAGTGCCGCTCGTACTCGCATCGCAGGCCCAGATGATCATCATGGCGGTCGGCGACATCGATCTGAGCGTCGGATACCTCGTCGGGCTCGTAACCGTGATCGTCGCCAAGCTGCTCATCGATACCCCGCTGATCGCGGCTGGGCTCATCATCGGAATCATCGCAGTCTATGCGGTCATCGCATACGCAGTGCAGCGGCGCGGAGTTCCCTCGATCATCGTCACGCTCGGGCTGTCCTTCGTCTGGCTCGGCGTCGGCCTGCAGATCAGCCCGACGCCCGGCGGTGAAACGCCCCAGTGGCTGTCGGCGCTGTCGACTTGGCGTCCGAGCTGGATTCCCGCCCCTCTCGTGTTCATCGCAGTCGCGACCGTGCTCGGCTGGTACGTCACACGCCGCGCGAAGTCCGGCGCGCGGATCAGAGCGCTCGGATCGCAGGCCGCGACGCTCGAGAAGACCGGGGCCTCGCTCGTCGGCACTCGCGTGCTCGCCTACTCGGTCGCGGCCGTGTTCATGGTGCTCGCCGGGCTCATCCTCGCTTCGCAGACCTGGTCGGGCGATATCAATGCGGCGACGGAATACACGCTCATGACGATCGCAGCAGTGATCCTCGGCGGCGGTACCTTCTCGGGCGGTCGGGCGCTGCCGATCGGCACGACCCTCGGAGCCATCACGCTCGGCCTCATCACGGTGCTGCTGAGCCTCATCAATCTGTCTTCCAGCCTGCAGTCGGCGGCTCAGGGCGCGATCGTGCTCGCCGTACTCGCCGGCCGCATCATCACCGAGAGGTTCGCACGATGAACGCACAAGCCGCAGCGCCCTCCCCGCGAAGCCGCGGGTTCGTCTGGCCGGCCTGGGGATGGTCTCTCCTCGGAGTGATCGCCGTATGGGGCATCATCATCTCCGTGCGCCCCGGCGCTCCCTTCGACCCGCTCGTGCAAGCCCTCTCGCTCGCACCGTTCCTCGTGCTCGTCGCCCTCGGACAGATGCTCGTTATCACGCTCGGCCCCGGCAATATCGATGTCTCGGTTGGCACCGTCATATCGATGGCTTCATACGTCTCCGTCGCGGTAGGCATGAACGCCGGCCCGATCATCGGGCTGCTCGCCGCGATCATTTCTGGCTGCATCGCCGGCCTCGTGAGCGTCGCCGCGATTTTGCTGCTGCGAGTTCCTCCCATCATCGCGACCCTCGCCACGAGCCTGATCGTCACGAGCGGCACCCTGCTCCTCGCCGACTCAGCACGCGGAGGAGCAGCGCCCTCCCTCCGCGCCTTCGTCAACGCCAAAGTGCTCGGCGTCCCTGTCACCGCATTGCTCGTGGCGGCCATCACAGCCATCATCTGGTTCGTGCTGCGCCGTACGCGCTTCGGCATCTCGGTGATAGCCGTTGGCCAGAGCGCACCGGCCGCGGAGCGCGCCGGGATCTCGGTGAAGTTGGTCACGGCGATCACCTACCTGATCTGCGCAGGCTTCGCCGGGCTCGTCGGCGGTCTGCTCGCAGCCTTCATCTCGCCCAGCACCGTTCTCGGAACTTCGTACATGCTCGACTCGATCGCAGTGGTCGTCATCGGAGGCACGCTGATCGCAGGCGGCCGACCGATCGCCATCGGCACCTGGACCGGTGCCATGTTCTTCGTGCTGCTCTCGGGCCTGCTGAATCTCGTCGGCTGGTCGGTCGGTGCTCAGAACGTGCTCAAGGGCGTGCTGGTCGTGCTCGTCGTGGTCGTCGCTGCGGCTTCCACGGGAACCGGCCGGCGCACGCTGCGCAGATTCCGTCGCTCGTTCGCGCCGGGGCCCGGCGACTCCGACGATACCGACGACCCCGGTGCTGCCGGGACCTCAGAGAACTCGCACCACGCACAACAGAAGGAGAAAACACATGGCTGATCTCGACGACCTCCGTGAAGGCACCGATTACTTGGGCGCCCCTGCCGAACGGAACGATTTCCATTTGAAGGGACTATCGGGGCAGGACTGGGGCATGCGCGCGCGCCTGTCACGAGTATTCGACCCGAAGGACGGCAAGACCGTCATGCTCGCATTCGATCATGGGTACTTCCAGGGGCCGACCTCGGGCCTCGAGCGACTCGACCGCTCGATCCTGCCGCTGGTGCCTCAGGCCGACGCGCTGATGTGCACACGGGGGGCGCTGCGCACCACGGTTCCGGCCGACAACGGGAAAGGCATCGTGCTGCGGGCCTCGGGCGGACCGAGCGTCTTGGGAGACCTCTCGAAGGAGGAGATCGCTGTCTCGATCGATGATGCAGTGCGCCTTGACGCAGCTGCGCTCGCCGTGCAGGTCTTCATCGGGAGCGAGAACGAGACCAAGTCAGTGCACAACCTGACCACGCTGGTTGACCAAGGGCAAGCGGCAGGCATCCCGGTGCTCGGCGTCACTGCGGTCGGGAAGGACATGGTGCGCGATGCGCGCTACTTCCGTCTCGCGACCCGCATCATGGCGGAGCTCGGCGCAGGCTTCGTGAAGACCTACTTCGTGGAGGACGGGTTCGAGACCGTCACGAGCGCATGCCCCGTTCCGATCGTCATCGCCGGTGGCAAGAAGGTCGAGGAGCGCGAGGCGCTGCGCGTCGCGTATCGTGCGATCGACCAGGGCGCTGCAGGCGTCGACATGGGCCGCAATGTCTTCCAGTCTGAGCACCCGGCCGAGATGCTCACCGCCGTCCGAGCAGTCGTGCACGATGGGCTGACCGACGCCGAGGCATACGAGCTCTTCCAGACCCTCACCCACTGATCCCGTCCGGCGAGCGCCTGCGAACGGGCGCTCGCCGGCCCGAAAGGCGATCCATGTCAACGCTCAGCACCTACGCCGAACCCAGCACGGCCGATGTCGTCGTCATCGGCGCCGGGATCAACGGCCTCGCCATCACACGTGAGGCGGCACGACGCGGCCTGCGCGTCGTGATGATCGATCGCGACGATATCGCGGCGCGCACATCGGCGATCTCGACCCGCCTCATCCACGGCGGACTCAAGTACCTCGAGCGGTTCGAAGTCCCGCTCGTTCTCGAGTCGATCCGCGAGCGCGACGTGCTGCTGCGTTCCGCTCCGCACCTGGTGCGGCCGTATCCGATGCTCATTCCGTTCTCGCGCGGCGCATCTCGGCCCGGTTGGATGCTGTCGTGCGGGTTGATGCTGCACGATATTCTTGCATTCCGCAAGAAACTGCCGTGGAACCGCATCGTCTTCTCGAAGCAGCTGCAACGCAACTGGCCTGCCGTCGCCGAAGGCGGAGTGAAATGGGGCGGCGTCTTCCAGGACGCGCACGTTCCCGTGACCGAGCGCTTCGCTATGGAACTTGCGATCGACTCCGCTCGGCACGGGGCCCAGATCCTGACGCATACCCCCGTCGTCACGATGCTGCACAACGGAAGCGGCATCGCCGGCGTCGTGTACCGCGACCGTGAAACCGGTGACGAGCGCGAGCTCCGCGCCCGTGTCGTCGTCAACTCGGCGGGACCCTGGGTCGATGAGGTCCTCGAGCTCGACGGTGCGCACGATCGCCGTATCGGCCCGACCAAGGGCAGCCATCTCATCGTCGACGCATTCTCCGGGGCTCCGCGCACCTGCATATTCTTCGAATCGCCTGATGACCAGCGCCCGATGTTCGTGCTGCCCTGGCACGACGGCAAGTACATGATCGGAACCACGGATCTGCCCTACGACGAGTCGATCGATGAGATCGTCATCAATGATGACGAAATCGCGTATCTGCTGCGCGCGGTGAACGGGTTGCTGCCTTCGGCCGGATTGACGGCCGATGACGTGCTCTGGTCGTACTCCGGAGTGCGCCCGCTGCCCTATGTCGCGGACCTCTCAGATCCGTCGTCGGTGACCCGCGACAGCGACATCGTCGAGCACACCGGCACAGCACGGGGCCTGATGAGCGTCATCGGCGGCAAGTACACGACCCATCGAGCCCTCGGCGAGGAGGCCCTGCGTCACATCGAGACAGCCCTCGGCATGAGCCATCGCCGGTCGGGAACGCGAACGGCCATGTTCCCGGGCGCACCGCCCGCGGGCGTGCGGGAGTTCCGTCAGCAATTCGCTGCCACCAGCGTTCTGACCGATCGGTCTGCCCTGCGTCTCGCCTCGGTATATGGAACGTTCGCGTGGCGTATCGAAGCGATCGCCGAGCAGCACGCCGAACTGCGCGAGGTCGTCGATGAAGAAAGCGGAGCGATCGCCGCCGAGCTCGTCTACGCGGTGCGCGAAGAAGGAGCAGTGACGCTCGAGGACGTACTGCTGCGGCGCACGACCATCGCGCTGGGTAGCGATGTCGCACTCGCCTGCGCTCCGCGGGCAGTCGAGGTCCTGGTCGCGCATGCCGGATGGTCACGGAAGTACGCTAGTGAGGAGCTCGCGCGCTATCGGTCCGCGGTCCGTCGTTTCGCTCCCCGTGCACTCGCTGGAGATGCCAGTGGCGCAGGGCCGGGGCGGTCTCGGCGGACGGAAACCGGAACTCACGTGGAGCAGGGGGAACGATGAAAACCTGCTTCGTCGGGATCGATGTCGGCTCGACATCAGCGAAAGCGGCGGCGTTCGATGCGAGCGGTTCCGAGATCGCGACGGTCGCGGCACCGAATCCGCGTGTCGCGGTCGCCCGAGACCGTCAGGAGATCGATATGGCGGCACTGTGGGATGTCGTCTGCGGAGTGCTGCGAGAGTTGACCGATGGTCTCGCGCGTGATGGCTGGAGCATCGCCTCGCTCGGGTGCACGGGGCACGGCAACGGGCTGTACCTCGTCGACGAAGAGTTGCGACCAGTGCGCACCGCATTCGCCTCTACGGATAGCCGTGCGGAGGAGATCGTCGGCGCCCTCGAGGCAGTTCAAGTCGAGCGCACTCGTTCGCTCACCGGATCGATGCCCTGGGCAGCGCAGCCCGCGGTGCTGCTGCGCTGGCTGCACGAACACGAGCCGGAGACGCTGCAGCGCTCCTATCGCGCCTTGACCTGCAAGGACTGGTTGACGACCTGCCTTACCGGTGCTCCGAGCGCTGACCTCTCCGATTCTTCGGGCTGCGGGCTCGTGAACCTTCGCACCCGGGAGTACGAACCGGCGGTGTTCGAAATGCTCGGGCTGCCCGCCGACCTGATGCGGCTGCTCCCGGATCTGCACGATTCGGACGCGATCGTCGGACGGGTGACTGCGGCGACGGCGCAGCTCACGGGGCTGCCGGAAGACGTACCCGTGGTCGCCGGCTGTATGGATTGCGTGGCGAGTCCGCTCGGAGCAGGCGCTGCCGAGCTCGGCGATGTCACCGTGATCATGGGCACCTGGGCGATCAACGCCGTGGTTGTGCCCGCCGACGACGAACCGCCTCGGGTGACCATCAACGCGCTGTTGCCGAATCGCGACCTCATGCTCGCGATGGAGGTCGCGCCGACCTCGGCAGTGAGCATCGAATGGGCGGCGAGGCTGCTGGGAGCCAGGTCGGAGCGGCCCCTCACCCCCAAGGATCTGCTCGAAGCCGCGCAGGAGATTCCGCCGCTGGCCGACGGACTCATCTTCCTGCCCTTCATCCACGGAGCCCCGGAGCATCTCGGGGCATCCGGGGCGCTGCTCGGCGCGATGGGGAGTCACGGTTTCCCGCATGTCGCGCGGGCGGTAGCGGAAGGTATCACGCAGTATCATCGCGTGCAGCTCGAGAAGGTCATGGCTTCTGGAGCTGAGGTGTCCGACGCGCCGTGGACGCTCGCCGGCGGCGGCGCGAAGAATCCGCAGTGGGCGCAGATGTTCGCCGATATCGTCGGGCACCCGATCCGGCGCCAGCTCGGCACGGAGCTCGGAGCGCGCGGTGTCGCGTCGCTCGCCGCCGCAGGTATCGGTGTCGATATGTCGGCCTGGAAGGTGGTGCCCGACCCCGAACTGGTGGTCGAGCCCGGCCCGGATCGGGCAAGATATCGAGAACAGGCGGAGCGCTTCGACCGCATCATCACGTCCATGTCAGCAGTCTGGGAGGAATACGCATGACGACTCAGCAGGAGCGCGATCTCGCGCAGATCGTACGCGTCAGTCGCGAGATCGGTTCAGACCCATCGTTCGTGCTGCACGGCGGAGGCAACACCTCGATCAAGAGCACAGGCGTCGATATCACCGGTGACGAAGTCGATCTCGTGCTCGTGAAGGGGAGCGGTTGGGACCTGGCCACGATCGAAGCGCCCGGATTCGCGCCGCTGCGACGGGATCGCCTTGCCGCCCTGCTCGAACTGTCATCGCTCGACGACGAGGACATGGTCAACGAACTGCGCCAGGCATCGCTCGATTCTCGGGCGCCGACTGCGTCGATCGAGGCGCTGCTCCACTCGTACCTTCCGGCGAAGGTCGTGCTCCATTCGCACGCCGACGCTATCGTCGCGCTCACGAACAGTGGCCTGAGCGACACCGAGATCGTCGAAGTGCTGGGCGAACGCGTCCTCGTGCTGCCCTATGTCATGCCGGGCTTCGGCCTTGCGAGACTGCTCGCCGGGACCGATGTCGGCGGGGTCGACGCGATAGTACTGCGCAACCATGGGTTGTTCACCTTCGACGACGACGCCGACGCGGCGCTCAATCGGCACCGCGAGCTCGTCGGCGTTGCGGCGTCCGTGCTCAGCGCGGAACACTGGGGAAATCCCGGTACTGACGCCGCCAGGACGGGGGCGCTGATCGACCTCGCTGACCTGCGCCTGGTGATCTCGCGCATCGCCGGTCGTCCGCAGTTCGTCCGTCAGTCGACCTCGGCGCGTGCGCTCGAGTTCGCCCAGCGCGAGGGATTGGACGATCTGACCTCGCGAGGCACCGCAACTCCTGAACACGTCATCTACACGAAGCGCTCGCCGATGATCGGGAGAGATGCGATTGCATTCGCTGCGGAGTACCGGGCGTACGTGGACCGGCAGCGCTCACGTGCCGCCGGTCCGATCACCGAACTGCCGGCCTCTCCTCGAGTGGTGCTTGACGCGGAGTACGGCATGCTGGTCACGGGCGGCACTCCGCGCGACCTGCGCATCACCCACGACATCGCTCTGCACACAATGGATGTCATCGATGCCGCCGAGCGCATCGGCCGCTACAACTCGCTCGACGAGAGCAGTACCTTCGACATCGAATATTGGTCGCTCGAACAGGCGAAGCTCGCGGGGCGCACTGCGAAGCCGCTCGCCGGAGAAGTTGCTATCGTGACCGGTGCCGCATCGGGCATCGGCCGCTCGGTCGCGGAGCAGCTGCTTGCCCAGGGCGCCGCGGTCGTGGGTATCGATCTCAGCCCGGGCGTCGAGAGTGCCTTTGCCGCTGAAGAGTGGCGGGGCATCACCGGAGATGTCGCTTCGAGCGAGGCGATCGAAGCCGCGATCGACACTGCGGTACGCGATTTCGGTGGGGTCGACATGCTGGTTGTCGCGGCCGGTATCTTCCCGCCGAGCGAAGCGATCGCAGATCTCGACGACGAGGTCTGGGACCGGGCTTTCCGAGTCAATACCACGGCTGTGGCACGAATCTTCCGCGCGACGCACCCGTTGCTTGCACGTTCGCCCCGCGGAGGCCGTGTGGTGCTCATCTCGACGAAGAATGTCGCGGCCCCTGGGCCCGGTGCCGCCGCCTATTCGGCGAGCAAGACCGCTGCGGCGCAGCTCGCACGAGTCGCGGCGCTCGAATGGGCGGCGGATGGCATTCGCGTCAACCAGGTGGAACCCGACGCTGTGTTCGATACGGCGATCTGGACCGACGAGCTGCTGCGCGAGCGAGCCGCGAACTACGGCCTGAGCGTCGACGAGTACCGCACCCGGAATCTGCTTCGCACGGAGGTTCGTAGCGCGACCGTGGCTGACGCCGTCGTTGCTTTCTGCGAACGTTTCCCGGCGACGACAGGCGCCCACCTGAGCGTCGACGGGGGTAACGACCGGGTGATCTGACCGCCGCCCCTCTATTCGACGGCCGTGATGGTGCTCACTGGCAGGGTGCGCTCGACACCCGCCCCAGGGTCGGTAGCGCGCAAACGGCCGGCATCGAGCGAGGTCGGCAGCAGCGTGAAGATGTGGGTGCGGCCCTGCGCCGAGGCCGTGACGCGCACGGTGCTGCGATCCTTGATCGCGAGTTCGAGGCGCCGAGTGAAACCGCTCGCATCGGGCTCTGCCGCGGCCGCGGCGTGCACCCGGTCGACGAGCCCGACGAGGTCGGCAGGCAGGCCTGCGCGGGGCTCGGCGGGCACGGCGAGTCGCGGCGCGGCACGGCCCGGAAGGTCGGCGTACGACGCGGTGTACCGCGCATCGACGAGCGCGGCGACGACGTGCTCGGCGCGCAGCTTCGAGTAGAGCGCATCGCCGCCCGCCGACGGCGCGAGCTGCAGGTGGTGCAGCGCGCGGTCGACGAGCAGCGTATCGCGCAGCTCGGCACGCGAGACCTCGAGGCGGGTGCGCCCCTCGTCGCCATCGTGCTCGTGCACGACGATGCTGCGGATGCGCTCGCCGAGTGAGGCGAGCATGTATTCGAGCGGCTGGGGAATGCCGGTGAGCGACAGTCGTTCGAGCATGGCGCGCGCCTCGCCGACGCCGAGCCCCTGCTCGAACGCCTCGGCCAGAGCCGCCTCGGTGATGCGCCGCGTCGAGGCGATGCCGGTCTGCTCGGGGCGGCTGAACGTGACGAGCGCGGTTTCGTCGGCGGGGGAGAGCGGACCGGGCACGATGACGCTCAGATCGGGCTGGATGTATACGCCCGGCGCGGGGGCCGGCATGTCGCGCCGCGCGATCGCGAGCGCCCCATCGGCATCGTCGACGGACTGCGTGACCAGGCTTCGCCCGGCCTCGCTCAGCGTGCCGCCGACCGCGAGGCCGAGGTGCGCCGCGAGCTCGGCGTAGCGGTCGACCGCGGCGACCGTCGAAGCAGCGAGCAGCGGGTAGCGTTGCGGCAGCGCGCGGAGTACGGCGGCGAGGTCGATGCCGGCCGCGAGACCATCAGCATCAGCAGTATCGGTCGCACCGCTCGCCTCGCGCAGCAGTGCGCGCAGGGGGGCCGGGGTGCCCGCGGCGACGGCGCCGGCGAGCCGCGCCCACCGTTCGGGCGAGGGGAGCTCGAGCCACTCGGCGGCGCCCGAGGTCCAGGCGAGCAGCGCATCGTGCGGCATCGGGGCGAGGAGGCCGCCGGCGATCAGCGCGTCGAGCGCGCAGGAGATCTCGTGCGCCGGGATCCCTGTGGAGTCTGCGAGCGCCTTCACTGTCGCGACCGCCACCGAACCGCTGCGGTTCAAACTGCCCGGGCGGGTGCGCAGCGCCCGCAGCGTCTCGGCCGCGATAGCGACCGAGGCGAGCGCCGGCACGTACCAGGAGGCGGTGTCGGCGGGCTGCGGCGGCCCGGCGTCGACCGGGTCGATCAGCTCGTCGACCGTGAGTCCGACGCGGTCGAGGCTCGCGGCGAGTGCCGCACCCGCTTCGGGGAGCGCGACGGGGCGGCCCTCGTCGACGCCGAGCAGTCCGAGTGCGGTCAGGAGCGACAGCTGCTCCACGCTCGCGTGCTCGGGCGAGACGATCGCGGCGAGCGAGCCGCGATCGAGGGGACGCAGGGCGCGCTCGATCGAGTCGGCCCGCAGCAGCTCGACGGCGAGGCCGATGGGGTCGACGATGCCCGAGACGGCTTGCGGCCGTCGGCGCACCACCAGTTCGGCGAGGGCATCGCGGCTCATAGCCGCAATGGCCGACGAGAGCGCGAGAGTGCCGCTCATGGTCAGTTCTTGTGCGCGTTCCGCTTGAAATCGGCGCGACGGCGCGCCTGGCTCAGGATGAGCAGCGTGATGAGCAGCACGAACCCGATCGGCAGGCCGATCAGCGAGAATCCGTAGACGAACGGCCAGAACCCGGCCGCGAGCGCGGCCCCGTCGATCATGCCGACGATGAGAGTGGCGAAGAACGAGAGCAGTGCCGCCGCGATGATCGCGATCGTGGCGTAGGCGAGGGCCCGCTCGATCGCCGAAGGCTCCTGCGGGGTGCTGCGTTCTTTGGACATCCCTCCTATTTTAGCCGATGTCGGGGCGGGAACGCTTGGAGTCGGGATCGGGGCGTTCATCGGTAGGATTGGCAGAGCGAGCGGCCACGGCCGCGGAAGACTTCGGGCGGCGGCAGGCGCAGCCCAGGATCAGGCGATCGGGGTGGTGCGAGCCTCCCGCATCGATCGAGCAGGAGAGGAACGAGGCATGCCGAACGGCAAGGTCAGGTTCTACGACGAAGACAAGGGCTTCGGGTTCATCCACGGCGATGACGGGCAGCAGGTGTACCTGCACGCGTCCGTGCTGCCCGAGGGCGCCGATGTGCAGGCGGGCACCCGCCTCGAGTACAGCGTCGCCGACGGCCGCCGCGGGCCGCAGGCGCTCTCGGTGCGCGTGCTCGAGACGCCGCGTCTCGCGAAGCGGTCGCGCAAGTCGGCCGACGACATGGCGGTCATCATCGAGGATCTGGTGAAGCTGCTCGACGGTATGGGCGGGCGCTTGAAGGCCGGGCAGTACCCGGAGCGCCAGCAGGCGCGCAAGGTCGCGACGATGCTGCGGCGCGTGGCGGATGATTTCGATGTCTGAGCCGGTCGGGAAGGACGGGGCAGTGGAGAACGCTGAAGCCGTGGAGAACGTGGACGCAGCGGAGAGCGCTGAAGCCGAGCAAGCCGCCCAGGTTGCCGAGACCGTCGCCGATCCGGTGCTGCTCGCCGCCAGGGATCAGGCCCGAGCCGCCCTCGCCGAGATCACCGACCCCGCGTCGATCGGGGCCGACGCGGGCCACGAGGTGCAGGAAGAGCACGTGCTCACGCTGTTCTTCGAGTGCCGGCTGCCCGGCTACCCGGGCTGGCGCTGGGCGGCCGCCGTCGCGCGCGTCGATGAGGAATCGCCGGTGAACGTGCTCGAGGTCGAGCTGCTGCCCGGCCCCGGCTCGGTCGTCGCCCCCGACTGGGTGCCGTGGTCGGTGCGCCTGGCCCAGTACCGCGAGGCGCAGGCCCGCCAGGCCGCCGAGGAGGCCGCCGATGCCGAGGCCGCCGCGGCCGAGCTCGCGGATGAGGACGACAGCGAAGACGACCTCATGGAGAACGACTTCAGCGACTACGACGACGAACTCGATGGCGTCGACCTCGAGGGCGAGGGCGGCGAGTTCGCCGACGATGACGCTGATGACGAGGATGACGCCTCCGACGAGGACGAAGATCTCGACGAGCCCGACGAGCTCGACCTCACCGAAGACGTCGAAGGCGAAGAGAACGACGACGACACCGACGACGAAGAGGAGTAGCGCCCCCAGGCGCACGGAGATCCTGCGGCCGCGCAGCGGCTCGCAGGACTCCTCGGTGTCAGAGGCGCTCGAGCACGTAGTCGATGCAGCTCGTGAGCGCGAGCGCATCGGCCGGGTCGATCGCCGTGAACGTCGCGACGCGCAGCTGGTTGCGGCCGAGCTTGCGGTACGGCTCCGTGTCGACGATGCCGTTCGCACGCAGCGCCTTCGAGATCGCCGATGCGTCGACGCTGTCGTCGAAGTCGATCGTGACGACGACCTGCGAGCGGTGCTCGGCCTTCGCGACGAACGGGGTCGCGACCTCGCTGCGCTCGGCCCAGTCGTAGAGCAGCTGCGACGATTCGCGGGTGCGGGCGTCGGCCCAGGCGAGGCCGCCCTCGCCGTTGATCCACCGCACCTGCTCGTCCATGAGCGCGAGCGTCGCGAGCGCCGGAGTATTGAGGGTCTGGTTCTTGCGCGAGTTCTCGACCGCGCCCGCGAGGTTCAGCGTCGATGGGATGTAGCGGTCGCACGCGGTGACCCGCTCGATGCGCTCGAGCGCGGCGGGCGATACGAGCGCGAACCAGAGGCCGCCGTCCGAGGCGAAGTTCTTCTGCGGCGAGAAGTAGTAGACGTCGGCCTGCGAAGCATCGAAATCGATGCCGCCTGCGGCGCTCGTCGCGTCGATGACGGTCAGCGATCCCTCATCGCCCGAGACCCGCTGCACCGGGGCCATCACGCCCGTCGAGGTCTCGTTCTGCGGGTACGCGTACACGTCGACGCCTTCGAGCGCCGCCGCCTCCGAGCGCGAACCGGCCTCGGCGTTACGGATATCGGGCTCTTCGAGGAAGGGGGCCGCGCCAGCCGCCGAAGCGAACTTCGCGCCGAACTCGCCGAAGGTCAGGTGCTGGCTGCGGCGCGCGATGAGCGAGTGCACGGCCGAATCCCAGAACGTGGTCGCGCCGCCGTTGGCGAGCAGGATCTCGTAGCCCTCGGGGGCCCGGAACAGTTCGAGCAGGCCTTCGCGCACGCTCCCGACCAGATCCTTCACCGGCGCCTGGCGGTGCGAGGTGCCGAGCACGCGCGGCTGCAGCGAGGCGAGGCGGTCCAACTGCTCGCCTCGCACCTTCGACGGGCCGCAGCCGAAGCGGCCGTCTTCGGGGAGGAGTGCCTGGGGGATGGAGATATCTGCCATGGCACTCCACTCTACCGGCTCGATGCACCGCCCCGAGCAGCCGCCCAGCCGGGTTCCTCTAAGATGAAACTCGAGAGCCGAGGAACAGAGGTGCAGATGGTCGACCTGATCGATACCACCGAAATGTACCTGCGCACCATTCTCGAACTCGAGGAAGAGGGCATCGTGCCCCTGCGAGCACGCATCTCGGAGCGCCTCAGCCACTCGGGCCCGACGGTGTCGCAGACGGTCGCCCGCATGCAGCGCGACGGGCTCGTCGTCGTCACCGACGACCGTCGGCTGGAACTCACAGAGGCGGGTCGCGCCAAGGCCGTGCAGGTGATGCGCAAGCACCGGCTCGCCGAACGGCTGCTCTCGGACGTGATCGGCCTCGAGTGGGCGTACGTCCACGAGGAGGCGTGCCGGTGGGAGCACGTCATGAGCGAGCGCGTCGAGCGCAAGATCCTCGGCATCCTCGACCACCCCGTCGAGTCGCCGTACGGCAACCCGATCCCGGGGCTCGACGAGCTCGGCATCACCCGCGTCGGCTCGTTCCAGACGGGCGTCACGGGCGTCCTCGACCTGCTGCACGAGCACGGAGCCACGGTCACGGCCCGCGTCAAGCGCCTCGCCGAGCCGCTGCAGGTCGACCCCGCGCTGCTCGAGCAGTTCAGCACCGCCGGCATCATGCCCGGTTCCACAGCCTCCTTCACCCGGCGCGACGACATCGTGCACGTCGAGGTCGAAGGATCGCGTGAGGCGCTCGATGTCCCCATCGAGACGGCCGCACACATCTTCGTTGCGTCGTAGGGCCGAACCTACGCCGCCCCCCTGCCCGGGGTAGTCGCGAAACCACATCGATCTGGAGTTGATAGACCAAGGAGTCCCCCATTGTCCCTGCCTACCCCCGAAGCCCATCTGCGCGCCGTAGCCGAAACTGTCAGCCAGCGCAGCGTCGGTGAATCCGAGTTCCTGCAGGCCGTGCACGAGGTGCTCGACACGCTCACGCCGGTGTTCGCGGAGCACCCCGAATACATCGAGGCAGGCATCCTCGACCGTCTCGTCGAGCCCGAGCGCCAGCTCGTCTTCCGCGTGCCTTGGACCGACGATTCGAACCACGTGCGCGTCAACCGCGGCTTCCGTGTGCAGTTCAACTCGGCGCTCGGCCCGTACAAGGGCGGTCTGCGCTTCCACCCGAGCGTCAACCTCTCGGTCATCAAGTTTCTCGGCTTCGAGCAGATCTTCAAGAACGCGCTCACCTCGCAGCGCATCGGCGGCGGCAAGGGCGGTGCCGACTTCAACCCGGCCGGCAAGAGCGACGCCGAGGTCATGCGCTTCTGCCAGAGCTTCATGATGGAGCTCGTGCACCACATCGGCGAGGACACCGATATCCCCGCCGGCGATATCGGCGTGGGCGCTCGCGAGATCGGCTACCTCTTCGGCCAGTACCGCCGCATCACGCAGCGCTACGAATCGGGCGTGCTCACCGGCAAGGGCGTCAGCTGGGGCGGCTCCGAAGTGCGCACCGAGGCGACCGGTTACGGCGCGGTCTTCTTCGCGGAGGAGATGCTGCTGCGCGCCGGCGAGGGCATCGAGGGGCGCCGCGCGATCGTGTCGGGCTCGGGCAACGTCGCGACCTACGCGATCGAGAAGATCGAGCAGCTCGGCGGCAAGGCGATCACGGCATCCGACTCGAGCGGATACATCGTCGACGAGCAGGGCATCGACCTCGAACTGCTGAAGCAGATCAAGGAGGTCGAGCGCGCCCGCATCCACGTCTACGCCGAGCGGCGCCCGGGCGCCCGCTTCATCAAGGGCGGCTCGGTGTGGGATGTGCGGGGCGACCTCGCCTTCCCGTGCGCGACGCAGAACGAGCTCGGCGCCGATGCGGCCCGCGCGCTCATCGCCAACGGCGTGCGCGCCGTGTCCGAGGGCGCGAACATGCCGACGACCCCCGAGGCCGTCGAGCTCTTCCAGGACGCCGGGGTGCTCTTCGCGCCGGGCAAGGCCGCGAACGCGGGCGGCGTAGCGACCTCCGCGCTCGAAATGAGCCAGAACGCCTCGCGCGCCCAGTGGGGCCGCGACAAGAGCGAGAACCGTCTGCACGACATCATGCGCGATGTGCACGCGCAGACGTACGCCGCCTCGGAGCGGTACGGCCGCCCGGGCGACTACGTGCTCGGCGCCAACTCGGCCGCGTTCGTCACGGTCGCGCAGGCGATGCTCGAGCAGGGCGTCATCTGATCACGATGATCGTCGACTGATCGCTCATGCGGCGGCGATTCCCGGGGTGCTGCACTCTCCACGGATCGCCGCCGCCCTGCGGCCGTTCCCGTCCGCGAGGCGCGGTCCGCACGAATCGGCTCCCGGGGTCGCGAGATCGTTCGGCGTCGAGATATCGCACCGTCCGAAAACCTGGAGATCACGCCAAGTTTCAACCTAGGTCGAGACTTTCGTGACCTCAGCGTGACATTCCCGTTATCTTCGGTTACCCTTGAACGGTCGCGGCTTCCGAAGGGTCGCAACCACTGAAACGAAGCTCGTTCAACGTAAGGCAGATGAAACTCGTGGCTCAGACCCCCAGCACCGCACTAGCGCTCACCAGCGAGGCGCCCAAGGCAACCTCCTCGACCGGCAAGCGTATCGCGCAGATGGCGGGCGCAGCGGCCCTCAGCTTCGGCATGATGGGCACGTTCGCGCTTCCCGCATACGCGACGGCACCGGAGGGCGACGCTTCGCTCATCGACGGCTACTCCGCTCCCGCGCAGTCGCTGCAGACCGCCGACGTCGCAGTCGCAGAGGTTCCGACGATCGCCCTCGAAGGCGTCGAAGACGCCGCGATCCTCGCCGCCGAGGCCAAGCTGGCCGAAGAAGAGGCGAAGGCCGAAGAGGCGAAGAAGCAGGCTGCTGCATCGACCGAGAACAAGGCCTACTCGGGCGTCGACATCCCCGCGGGCGCAGGCGCCTCGGGCATCGTCTCGGCCGCCCTCGCGCAGCTCGGCGTGATGCAGGATTGCACCGCCCTCGTCGAGAACTCGCTGCGCGCTATCGGCATCCCCGCCGGTGACCTCGGTACCCAGATCGGCGAGTACACCGCCCTCGGCGGCACGCTCGTCTCGAGCGGCGACTACGCCCCGGGCGACGTGCTCATCTGGCCGGGTCGCCACGTGGCGGTCTACATCGGCAACGGCCAGGCCGTGCACGGCGGCTACGGCGGCAATCAGACCGTCGTCGCGGGCGCGTTCATCGACGGCGCCCCCGGCGGTGTCGTGCGCTTCTGAGTCGCAGACTCTTCGAACGGGCGGGGCTTCGGCCCCGCCCGTTTTTCGTCACCCGCGTGAACGCGCCGAGGCCCGGCGCTGCTAGAATCGACTCTTGGTGCGTGCGCGCTCCAGGCCTCTGTAGCTCAGTGGATAGAGCACTTCTCTCCTAAAGAAGGTGTCGTAGGTTCGATTCCTATCAGGGGCACTGTTCTTCCGGAGCATCGCTTCGGAAGAACAGAGCCGTCGCGCCGCAGCGCGACCTCGGCGGTTCCCAGTTGTGAACTATCCGCACCGCGTGCGGAACCGAAGCTGCGCTTCGTTGATCCGTGCTGTCGTAACATCCGCCCGTTGCCCGCGCTGCCGTGCGAGGATGGGGACGTGCCGCCCATCGACCTGGTTTCCCTGCCCGCGGGCGAAGTGGAGCTGCACGATGCCCGGCGGAAGCGTCGATGGACCGTGCGGCTGGAACCGTTCGAGATCGCGCGGGTGCCCGTCACCCTCGAGCAGTACGCGCAGTTGACCGCGCGGCCGGTACCGAGCGCCGAGATCGACCCGCAGGTGCCGCTCGCAGACCTCTCGTGGCGCGATGCGATCGCGCTCTGCAACGCCGCATCCGCCGTCGAAGGGCTTGCGCCCGCGTATGCTCTCGACGGTGACGACGTGAGCTGGCGGGTCGGCGCCGACGGCTACCGGCTGCCCACCGAGGCCGAGTGGGAGTACGCCTGCCGGGCCGGCACGAGCGGCCCCCACTACGCGCCGCTCGAGACCGTGGCCTGGACGTCGCGCGACGGCGTCGATGCGCCGCACCCCGTCGGCGCGAAGCGCCCGAACGGCTTCGGCCTCTTCGACGCCCTCGGCAACGTGTGGGAGTGGTGCTGGGATCTGCTCGACCCCGCCCGGTACGGCGACTACCGCGTCTTCCGCGGTGGCGGATTCGCCGACGAGGCCTGGAGCGTGCGCGCGTCGACGCGCCGCGGCGGCGCTCCCGGCATGAGCCACCCGGATGTCGGGCTGCGTCTCGCGCGCGGGGCGTTCGCGCCGGGCCCCGTCGTGCAGGGCTGGTCGGCCGAAGCCGATCGCGAGCGCGCCGCGATCGGCGGCCCGCTGCCATCGGGCTGGACGCCGCGCGGCGCTCGACCGTAACGGCCGCCGCCGGGCCTACCCGCCCGAGAGGCGCAGGTCGCGCCGCGAGAAGAGCGGCAGGCCTGCGACGGTGAGCGCGACGGCCGCGACGGCGAGCCAGACCGGCTGCCACCAGGCGATGCCGTGCACGAGGGGCGGCCCGGCCAGATAGGCGCGCATCGGCGACCACCACGCCGCATCCCCGTGGCCCGATGCGAGCAGCAGCGTGTACCCGAAGTACGACGCCACCGCGGCACCGGCCGTCGCCCAGACGGCGAGCGGAGCGCGCCCCGTCGCGGCGGTCACGAGCAGCGCCAGCCCGCCGAAGCACCAGCCGGTGAGCGTCAGCAATGCGCAGACGCCGGCGAGGTGCGCGATCGAGACGTCGATGCCGGCGATCGCGATGCCCGCCCAGCTGCCGAGGAAGAGCGCGACGGCGACGACGAGCACTGCGACCGCCGTGGCGGCCGCGACGGTGCCGTAGACGCGTGAGCGCGAGATCGGCTGCGCGAGCAGCAGCGACATGCGCCGCGCGCGCTCCTCGCCGCCGATGCCCGACGACGCGGCGACCGTCGCGACGAGGATCACCGCCGCAGGCGCGACCATGCCGAAGATCTCGAGGTGCAGAAACCCGGCGGCCGTGCCGAGGTCGCCGCCGCCGAAGAGATCGGCGAGAGTCTGCGGGAATGTCGCCGCGAAGTCGCCCATGAGGCGGCTCAGCGAGCGGTAGAGCAGGGGCATCGAGACCCCCATGAGCAGCCCGACGACGAACACGACGTAGGCGAGCAGCATCTGCTCGGCGGCGAGACGCAGCCCGAAGAACGACGAGCCCCGCCCGGTCGGGGCGAGCACCCTGCCGACCCGAGGCATGGCGCGCAGCCGTTCCAGCAGCGACGGGGTGCCGGCGGTGAGGCGCAGGTCGCGCGCGCGGAAGGCGAGCGCGCCGAGGGCGAGCAGCACGAGGGCTCCGCCCAGCAGCAGTGCGAGACGCGCGCCGTCGACACCGTTCACGAGCGGCGTCGCGCCGTTGAACCAAGACCACGGGATCCAGTCGGCCGCCCCCTCGCGCCACATCGGCAGCAGCCCGGCGCCGAGCCAACCGAGCACCATGACGGCCGCGGCCACCCCGCCCGCGGCGGCCCTGCGGCCCGTCGCCGCCCCGATCGCGAACGCGAGCGACGCGTGGAAGACGGCGGCGGCCGTGAGGTGCGCCACGAGGGCGAAGAGGTGCGCGTCGCCAGTTTCGGCGCCGAGCACCCGCGGTGCGATCTCGGCGACCGCCCACAGCAGCGCCCCGCCGGCGACGATCAGGGCGATCATCGCCGCGCCCCGTCCGGCGACGTAGCCCGTGCGCGAGATCGGCCGGGCGAGCGCGAGGTGCAGCGTGCGCGCCTCCTCCTCGCCGGCGACGGCCCGCGCGCCGATCGAGATGGCGACCCCGACGAAGGCGAGTGCGCCGATCGAGGCGAGCATCTCGTTGTAGGCGATGAGCGACGCGTCGGCGTGCGCGGGGATGCCGGCGAGTGCGCGTACCGCCTCGGGCAGCCGCTCGTAGAGGGTCAGATCGATGTCGCGGTAGACGGCGAGGCCGAGCGCGAGCATCGCGGCGACCGCGGCAGTCGCGATGAGCAGCCCTTTCCAGCCCGAGACGAGGCCCCGGCGCAGCACCGCGGCCCGGGCCGCCGCGGCGGTCATGACCCCTCCTGGTAGTAGGTGAGGAAGATGTCCTCGAGCTCCGCCTCCTGCGTGCGGATGTCGCGCAGGCGGGCCCGAGCGGTCACGGCCTCGAGCAGCCGCGCCATGTCGCCGTCGAAGTGCAGCTCGACGCGGTCGGACAGCACCTCGAGATCGCGCACCCCCGCGATGCCGGCGAGATCGTCGGCGGCGAGCGCCCCGTCGAACTCGATCTCGATGCGGCGCATCCGTTTGCGGCGCATCGCCGCGACCTCTTCGACGGCGACGAGGGAGCCGCGCCTGATGATGCCGACGCGGTCGGCGACGCGTTCGACCTCGGCGAGCGTGTGGCTCGACAGGAACACGGTGCGGCCGTCGGCGGCGGCCTCGCGCATCATCGCCCAGAACTCGTGCTGCACGAGCGGGTCGAGCCCGGCGTTCGGCTCGTCGAGGATGAGCAGTTCGGGGTCGTGCATGAACGCGGCGATGAGGCCGATCTTCTGACGATTGCCGGTCGAGAGTTCGCCGACGCGCTTGTCGAGGTTCGCGTCGAGGCGCTCGGCGAGGCCGTCGATGCGGCGCCGGTCGACACCGCCGTGCAGCTCCGCGAAGAACCGCAGCGTCTCGCGGCCGGTCATCGCTGGCCACAGCGCGAGGTCGGCGGGGAGGTAGCCGAGGCGCCTGCGGTGCGCGACGTCGCGCGGCGGAGCGCCGAGCACCGCGGCGGTGCCGGCGGTCGGTCGCAGCTCGCCCATGAGCAACCGGATCGTCGTCGATTTGCCCGCGCCGTTCGGCCCGAGGAAGCCGAAGACCTCACCCGCGCGTACTTCGAGGTCGAGGTCGTTCAGCGCTGTGAACGCGCCGTACCGCTTGGCGAGCCCTGCGGTCTCGATCGGATTCATGGTTCCTCCTGCAGTTCATCGAGCGCGGCGCCGTACCGGGCCGCGGCGTCGGGGGTCGCGACGCCGGCGAAGATCTCCATCTGCGTGCGCAGGTAGCGCGCGAAGCCGGGCTGGGCGGTGAGGTCGGCGGCGCGCAGGTCGACGCCCATGAGGCGCTTCAGGTGGCGGTGCAGCGACAGGGATCCGAGCGCGAACACCGTGAGCACTGCCGCGCGGGCCCGCTCGTCGGCGGTCGGAGTGAAGATGCCGAGCTCGGTGCCCTCGGCCATATAGGCCGAAGCATCGTCGACGATGAGGTCGACCAGGTGGTCGATGAGCGGGCTGTCGTCGGCGACGCGGGCCGAGAGATACCCCATGAGGTGCGGGTCGCCGCTCGCACGAATCGCCGTGAGCGCATCGAACCCGGGGGTTTCGCGGATCGCGCTCTCCTTGATTCGCCTGATCGCCGCGGCCACATGGTCGTCGCAAGCGGTCAGCAGCGCTGCCATCGACCCGAAGTGGTGTCTGATGAGCCCGGCCGAGAGCCCGGCGCGCTCGGCGACGCCGCGGGCGGTGAGATCGCGCGAGTGCCCCTCGGCGACGATCTCGATCGCCGCGTCGCGCAGCTTCGCTCTGGCCGTTCGATCATCCGTCATGACACGAACGTATAACTCCTTATACGTTTGTGCAATCAGGAAAGATTACGGAGAGGAGGCGCTGCCGCCCGCGGTCTCGGCGAGCGCCCGGTAGAGCGCGGATTTCGAGCCGAAGCCGAACGTCTGCGCGAGCGTCGTCGCATCGATCTCGACGTTCTCGCGCCGCATCCGCGTCGCCGCGGCGCCGCGCAACCCGCGTACGTGCCGCTGCACCGTCGTGCCGTGCCGCTGGAACTCGAGCTGCAGGCTGCGCGCCGAGACCCCGAGCCTCGGGGCCAGGGTGTCGGCGCTGAGCTTCGAGTTGCTGATGTCGAGCAGGATCGCTTCGGTCGCCCGATCGAAGAGCGGCTGCGACAACGGCGACCCCTGCCGCATCAGATGCACGATGGAGCGCGTCATCTCGGCGACCGCGTGCCTGAGGGGCGGGCCGGTGGGCTCCCGGCGCGCGGACTGCGCGAGGGCCGTGAGCATGCGGAACGCGCCGTCGACGACTCCGGCGTCGATCGGCTCGCCGTCGGTCGTCGAGGGGAGCGGGATATCGGCGATGAGGCTCGCGGACATGCCGATGAAGACGAGCTCGTTGCTCGACTGCTCGAGAGCGAACTCCACCTCGGAGATGCCCGGCGGGATGAGCGCGATGCCGGGGGAGCGGGTGAGCACCCCCGCGCCCGACACCGAGACGTCGCCGTTCGGGCTGAGCACGAGCGCCGCTCGGTGCCGCGAGATCTCATCTCGCGGCCAGAGGGCGGTGCCCGATGGTGCGTGCGCGTGCGCGATCGTGATGTCGGCGAGCTGCGCCACCTGCATACGGGTCGCCTGCGTCCCGCTGAAGCCCGTGACCTGGAAGTTCGCGGCAGCGAGGTACTCGCTCACCGGGCTGCCCGGTGCGAGGTCGCCTGCGCCGTGCAGCTTGAACGAGCGATGCCAGTACTCGCGGTTCTGAAAGTAGCGGAAATGCGCGTTCCGCCGACTCTTCTGTATCTCTCCCATGCGTGCGATGTTCCCCTCCTATGCGTAATCTCACCATGGTGCGCGAGCGGGGCTCCGATGCGTGCGCAGAATGAGTCATTCTTGCGCAATCAGGGACTGTTCTGGCGATTTCCGCAGCGCCCTCCCGATATGCGCAGAACCGTTCGGGGGCCTGCGCCGAGAATCTACTCTCGGTGCAGGCAGGGCCCGTCGGCAGCGCTGCTTCCCCCCGAATCAGCGCTTCCGGCGGGTGCTGCCGCTCTTCCCCTCCGAGCTCAGTCGGTGAACTCCGGCGCCACGATCAGCGACACCCGTTCGCGCAGATACGCGCGCAGCGACGGCGCCCCCTCGAGCGGAGCGCCCGCGCGCCACCGCACCCGCACGACGGCTGCGGCGCCATCTCCGGCACCGGTCGGGGCGACGCCGATCGGGTCGGCGGAGGCGAGACCGGTGACCCCGGCCGGGGTGAGCGGCAGCTCCCGGGCATCGTAATTGACCGGTGAGCCGGCCGCATAGCCGCCGCGCAGCGCCGCGGCCGCGATCTCGCGCCGCTCCTCGCGCGAGACCGACTGGTAGTTGGGGCGCCCCCGCTCCGCCGCCCGCGTCGCGCGGCCCAGCGCGTAGAGGCGCGCATCGGTGCCGAGCAGCAGTGACCCCAACCGCCAGACTTCGCCGAGCGGCACCATTCGAGCGGGGCGCGAAATGAGCAGCACCCGCCGCGCCTCGACATACTCGGCGAGCGCCTCGGGGGCGACCGCTGCAGCGCTCAGGGCCGCGGCCGCCTCGCGGCACGCGTCGCCCGCCTCGGCCGCCGCCGCCTCGAGATCCGCCTCCTGCTGCACCACGCCAGTGTAGCTCCGGGTGCGCCGTAGAATCGGTGGCATGAACGAGCGCCCGACGGAGTCCATCGAGATCGAACGCAAGTACGAGGTACCGACCGCGCTCGCACTGCCCGACGCCGCCGCGCTCGCCGCCGCTGGCTTCGCCGCCGCCGAGCCGCGCACCTTCGCACTGCGCGCCGTCTACTACGACACCGAGCACGGCGACCTCGCGCAGCACCGGCTCGCGCTGCGCCGCCGCGAAGGCGGTCCCGATGCCGGCTGGCATCTGAAGCACAAGAACCGGACCGGGGCCCACGAATTCCAGTGGCCCGAATCCGACGAGATGCCGGCCGGTCTGCGCGACGAGGTCGCCCGGCGCATCGGCGCCGAGCCCGAGCTGACACCGCTCGCCGAGCTGCGCACCGAGCGCACTGTGGTGCTGCTGCACAGTGCTCCTAGTACTCCCAGTGCTCCCAGAACTCCCGATGTTCCCCCGCGCGGCGGAGCCGAGACCGCCGTGATCGAGCTCGTCGACGACCGGGTGCGCACGCACGACCTGCGCACCGGAGCGCACCGCGCCTGGCGGGAATGGGAAGCCGAGCTCGTGCCCGGTGCAGATACCGCACTGCTCGACGTGCTCGAAGCGCTGCTCTGCGAGGCCGGAGCTTCGGCGTCGCCCAGCCCCGCGAAGATCGCCCGGGCGACGGGCCGCCTGGTGCCCTGGGCGCTGGCCGCGGGCGCCGACGACGCGACGCTCGCTCGTCTGCGCGCGATGGAGGCCGACGACCTCGCAGCCGGCCTCGCCGCCGACGCGCAGAACGACCCCGCGCCCCGCTAGGCTGGAGCCATGAGCACGAACCGCAAAGGCGGGCGCGATGCCCGGGGCGGCGACAAGGTCGACCCGAAGGCCCGGCGCAAGCAGATCATCGTCGGCCTCGTCATGGGCGCCGTCGTCGGTCTCGTGCTCAGCCTGCTGACCGAATTCTGGCTGTGGCTGCCCGCGGGCGTCGCGATGGGGCTCGCCACGGGCGCCATCATGAAACCGCCGCCGGGCCGCTGACCCGAACCGCCGCCGACCACCGTGCAGGTGTCGCGGGAACGAACCGACAGATCTGAGGAGATCGCTGTGAGTGCACTGCTGCCCGAGGGGCGCAACGATGTCGTACGAGGTATCGCGGCCGAGGTCGCGCTCGACGCCGTACCCGCTGCCGACGTGGTGTCGGGCGAGCCCCGCCAGGGCACGCTCGAGCTCGGCGGCATCGCCGGTGCCGCGCTCGGTATCTGGGAGCTGCGCGGCGGCGTCGTGACCGACACCGAGGTCGACGAGTTCTTCGTCGTGCTCTCGGGCGGGGCGACGATCGAGCTGCTCGGCGGCCCCGAGATCGATAACGGCACGGTCGCCGCGGGCACCGCGATCGAGGTCGGCCCGGGCGACACGATGCGCCTCGTCGCGGGCACGCAGACGCGATGGACGGTCGAGGATCACATCCGCAAGGTGTACATCGCCGAGGCGTGACCTTCGAACTCCCCGAGTCTCGCGACGAAACTCCGGGCGAGTTGCGCTGAATCCCGGCCATTGCGCATATGGTGGCCGTGTGTGGAGCGTAGATCGGCGACGGCAGAACAATGCCAATGGTCGCGACAAGGGAATGCCGGATCAGACGGCGACCGAGGCTGAGCAGCCTCGGAACGAGGGCGCCCTCGCGACCGCACCCGATCCATCGCCGAAAGCGGCGCCTCCCGAAGACCTCACGGCGCACCTCACCGGCCCCGTCTCGCTCGTCGACTCCTACGCCGACGAGCACTCGAAGTGGCGGCGCGAGCTCGCCGGCATCGGCGGCCGCAACCCGCTCCTGCACTTCGACGATCGGCCCGCGAACCGCATCGAGCTCTCGACCACGCACCCCGGAGGGCTGCCCCAGTTCATCACCGGCAACAAGATCCTGCTGTCGGCCCTCATCCGCGACGACCTGGCGCTGCGCCACGCGCGCGCCGCAGCCGGGCGGGTCACCGACAAGGCGATCGAGATGCGCACCGTGCGCGGGCTCGAGACCGTCAACCTCGGCGTGGGCATCGCGAAGTGGTCGTACGAGGGCGAAGATTTCTGCGCGCCGGTGCTGCTGCGCCCGCTCGCGATCCGCCGCTACGGCCGCGACTACGAACTCAAGCTGAAGCAGTTCCCGGTCGTCAACTCCGAACTGATCCGCGCCCTGCGCGAGCAGTTCGGCATCACGCTCGATGCACGATCGCTGATCGAGCTGTCGCAGTCCGAGGGAGTCTTCAAGCCGCAGCCCGTGATCGACCGCCTGCGCCAGATGGTCGCCGGCGTCCCCGATTTCATGGTGCAGCCGAGGCTCGTGGTCTCGTCGTTCCACAACGTGTCTCAGGGCATGGTCGCCGACGCCCGGGATCTCGACCAGCCGATCCTCGAAGCCGTGTGCGGCAACGAGCCCGCGAAGCAGCGCCTCGCCGAGGCGTACCGCCCGGCCAGCCCGCTGCCCGCCGACGAGCGCGCGCCCGACACCGATCGCTGCCTCTACGACGCCGACGCCGAACAGGACGACGTGCTCGCGCAGATCGACGCCGGCCACTCGATCGCGGTGCGCACGCTCCCCGGCACCGGCGGCACCCAGACCGTCGTGAACGCTATCGGCAACCTCGTGCGCGCGGGTAAGCGCGTGCTCGTCGTCTCGCCGCGCCGTGCGACGCTCGATGGCATCACGCACCGGCTCACCCGGGCGGGCCTGCCCGGACTGGCGGTCACTCCGAGCCGCCTGCGCCGCAACCTCGTCGAGTCGATCAGCCGCAACGAGAACGCCGCCCCCGAGCAGATGCGCGAGGTCGACGAGGCGCTCGTGCGCCTGCGCGGCGTGCTGCTCGACTACCAGACCGCGCTCGAGACCCCCGACGAGCGCTTCGGCGCGTCGCCGCTCGACGCGCTGCGCCGCCTCACGACGCTTTCGCTCGGCGAACAGCCGCCTGCGACCACCGTGCGCCTCGACGACGAAGCGCTCAGCCGGCTCACCCTCGACCGCAGCTCGGTCGCCGAGTCGCTGACCGAGGTCGCGCGTCTCGGCCAGTTCCAGTACGGCCCCGAGGATTCGCCGTGGTACGGCGTCGACTTCGCGAGCACCGACGAGGCCCGCACGGCGTACCGCCTCGCGGTCGACCTCGGCGAGTCGCAGCTGCCCCGTCTCATCTCGATGGCGAACGAGGTCATCGGCCAGACCCCGATGCGTCCCTACGCCACCATCGCCGAGCTCGGCATCTACCTGCGCCTGCTCATGGGCGTGCGCGACACCCTCGACCGCTTCACGCACGAGGTGTACGACCGATCCCTCACCGAAGTCATCGCCGCCCACGCCCCGCGCGGCAACGAAGAGATGACCTCGGCCAACAAGCGCCGCCTGAAGAAGCTCGCGCGCGAGTACGTGCGCCCCGGTGTCACCGTCGGCGACATGTATTCGCGTCTCGTGCAGATCCAGCAGCAGCGCGTGCTCTGGCAGCGCTACTCGGCCATCGCCGGCGCCCGCCCCGAGGTGCCGCTCGGCATCTCCGACGTCGTCGTCGCCTTCCAGGCCGCCTACCAGGATCTCGACGAGCTCGACCGGGTGCTCGGCACCGCGCACGAATCCGAGCGCATGAAGAACCTCTCGCTCGGCGCGCTCGCGAACCGCATCGCCGACCTCTCGCGCGAATCCGAGGTGCTCCAGAACATCCAGGAGCGCACCGCGATCGTCGAGCGGTTGCGCGCCCAGGGCCTCGAACCGCTGCTCGACGACCTGTCGTCGCGCCACATCCCCGCCGAGGACGTTGCCGCCGAGCTCGAGCTCGCCTGGTGGCAGTCGGCGCTCGAACGCATGCTGCAGACCAACCAGGCCCTGCTCAGCGCGAACACGAGCGTGCTCGAACGGCTCGAAGCCGACTTCCGCCTCGTCGACGACGCCCATGCCGGCGCGAACGGCGCTGGCCTCGCCGCGACCCTCGCCGACGCCTGGCGCGTCGCCGTGCTCGACTACCGTCAGGAAGCCCTCGCCCTGCGCGAGGTGCTGCGCGGCGGCTACGCCTCGATCGGCTCCCTCGCCCAGCGCGCCCCGAACCTGCTCGGCTCGCTCGCGCCCGTGTGGATGATGTCGCCCTACGAGGTGCCGCAGCTGCCCGATTCGCTGCGCTTCGACACCGCGCTCATCGTCGACGCCGGCGCCACGACCCTCGTCGAGAACCTCGGCGCGCTGCGTCGCGCATCGCAGGTCGTCGCGTTCGGCGACACGGTGACGCAGAGCCCCGCGCCCTTCGCGGTCTCGGTCGGCGACACCGGCCCGAGCGAGAACGAAGACGTCGAAGCGATGCACGCAGCGTCGACCTTCGCGCAGCTCGAGGCCGTGCTGCCGACGCTCTCGCTCACCCGCAGCTACCGCGCCGGCGGCGAAGACCTCACCGATCTCGTCAATACCCGCTTCTACGACGGCGCCATCCAGTCGCTGCCGTGGGCCGGCAGCTTCCTCGGCCACTCGAGCCTCACCTACGAGTTCGTGCCGGGCGGTCAGGGCCTGCCCGACCAGCAGTCGGGCGCGGTCGAGAGCACCGACGCCGAGGTCGACCGCGTCGTGCAGCTCGTGCTCGAGCACGCGAGCGAGCGCGCTGGCGAGTCGCTCATGGTCATCACTGCGAGCGCGCGCCACTCCGTGCGCGTCTACCAGGCCGTGCTGCAGGCGTTCTCGAAGTTCCCGCAGTACCGCGACTTCCTGCTCGGCGCCCGCGCCGAACCGTTCGCGGTGCTCACCCTCGAGCAGGCGACCGCGCAGAGTCGCGACCGCGTCATCTTCTCGATCGGCTACGGCCGCACCCCGCACGGCCGTGTGCTCTCGAACTTCGGTGCGCTGGGCCGGCCCGGCGGTGAGCGCCTGCTCGCGGTCGCCATCACCCGCGCCCGCCGCGCCATGACCATCGTCAGCTGCTTCAAGCCCGAAGACCTCGACGCGAACCGCATCAAGCACGGCGTCATCGAGCTCGCCGAGCTGCTCGCCTTCGAGCACCCGGAGCCCGAGCCCCTGTCGCTGCCGGCGGAGCGCGACCCGATGATCGGCGAGCTCGCCGACCGGCTCGAGCACCTCGGCCTCGAGGTCACGCTCGACTATCGCGGAGTGATCCCGCTCGCGGCGTCGTTCGGCGAGCGCGCCATCGCCGTCGAGATCGACCTCGGTGAGGGCGACAGCCTGCGCGACTCGCTGCGGCTGCGGCCGGCGGTGCTGCGCCGTCTCGGCTGGCACTACTACCGCGTGCACAGCTTCGATCTGTTCGCCGACCCCGACGAGGTCGCCCATCGTATCGCGCGCATCATCGGGTGCGAACCCGAGGTCGTGACCTCGGGTGAGTGAAGCGGGGTCAGCGCCCGAGCCTCAGCCTGCCGCGCAAACCGAGGAGCGGTCTGCGCGGCGCCGCGGGTCTCATCGCCGTGCGACGAGGCCCGCCGCTGCGGGTGTCGACCCGTCGCCGTCGCGGCATCCGTTGAACTCGCGCGCGGCAGAAGACGCCCCCGAGGGCTGGGGCGAGCCGTCGGCGCAGCGCGCGGCCGGCGAGAACGAGGCGCGGCTCAAGCGCGACCGCCCGCCGCACTGGGGGTAGCGGCGGGCGCGGCGATCCCTGACGGCGCGAGTGTGCAGGTGCAGTGCGAGCGTGCACCCGGAATGCCGTGATCGCGCTGCACGCTCGCTCTGGAGGTATACACTCGCGCGGGGAATGGCGCGGGGAAGTGGCACGGGCGGAGTGGCGCCGGGGAAGCAGCTCGCTAGGAGGCTGAGCTCGACGGGCCCGAGGAAGCGGAGCTCGACGATGACGAGCCCGAAGACGAGCCCGACGATGAGCTCGATGATCCCTGGCCGGATGCGCTCGAGGACGACGAGCCCGAACCACCGGAGCCCGACCCCGACCCGGAGCCCGACCCCGACCCGGCCCGCGAATCGGTGCGGTAGAAGCCCGACCCGTTGAAGGTGACGCCGAGCGAGCCGAACACCTTGCGCAGCGTGCCGCCGCACTCGGGGCAGATCGTCAGCGCGTCGTCCGAGAACGACTGGTAGATGTCGAAGGCATGGTCGCAATCGGCGCAGCGATAGGCATAGGTAGGCACGATCTCAGATCTTACCCCCGCGGGGCGAAGCGGATGACCCGGCTCGGGGTGACCGCGCCGTCGACGGGAGAATCGTGGGGCTCCGCAGGGATCTCGGGCAGCACCTCGTCGTCGTGCACGATCGCGAATATCGGGGGCCGCCGCTCGAGCGACGCGATGCAGCGGTCGTAGTAGCCGAGGCCCCACCCCATGCGCATGCCGCGCAGATCGACCGCCGAGGCCGGGATGAGCATGAGGTCGACATCGCCGACCGCCGTGCCCGGCAGCAGTTCGCCGATCGGTTCGCTGATGCCGTGGGCGCCGACGACGGTGCCGCGGCCGTCGGGCCTGATCCAGCCGAGCCGGTGGCCCTCGAGCGACTTCGGCAGCAGTACATCGAGGCCCGTGCCCGTCGCCCATTCGAGGAACGCGGCGGTGTCGGGCTCGCCCGGCATCGCGAGATAGCACGACAGCGACCGCGCCCCCGTCTCGCGCACGAGCCGCGCGAGGTGCTCCGCGAGCCCGGCGGCCGCCGCGAGCCGCTGCTCGGGCGACAGGGATCGCCGGCGCCGTCGCACCTCGCCGCGGATGCGGCGCTTCTCGGCGACGAACGACGGTTCGGGCGGTGCGGCGGGTTCCGGTGCCTCCATATGCCTCAGGATAGGCCGCCGGGCAGCCCGTTCGCGAGCCATGTCATTCCTATGGAATATGGTGTGGGTATCAGCCCGCGAGATTCCGGAGGTTACATGTCTCAGAATGCAGCATCGACGAATGTCACGAAGGCCGTCATCCCGGCCGCTGGTCTCGGCACGCGCTTCCTGCCCGCGACGAAGGCGATGCCGAAGGAGATGCTGCCGATCGTCGACAAGCCGGCGATCCAGTACGTCGTCGAGGAGGCCGTTTCGGCGGGCCTGCGCGACGTGCTCGTCATCACCGGGCGCAACAAGGGCAACCTCTCGAACCACTTCGACAGCGTGCCCGAGCTCGAATCGACGCTCGCGAACAAGGGCGACGAGGCGAAGCTCAACAAGGTGCACGAGGCGAGCGAGCTCGCCGACGTGCACTTCCTGCGCCAGGGGCAGCCGCTCGGCCTCGGCCACGCGGTCGGGCGCGCACGGCAGCACGTCGGCGACGAGTCGTTCGCGGTGCTGCTCGGTGACGATCTCATCGACGCCCGCGACCCGCTGATCGACCGGATGATCGCCGAGCACGATGCGCGCGGCGCGACCGTGATCGCGCTCATGGAGGTGCCGCAGAGCGCCATCCACCTCTACGGCTGCGCCGCGGTCGAGAGGACCGACGACCCCGACGTGGTGCGGGTGACCGGCCTCGTCGAGAAGCCGGCCGCGGCCGACGCGCCCTCGAACCTCGCGGTGATCGGCCGCTACGTGCTGCGCCCCGAGATCTTCGACATCCTCGACGGCCTCGGGCCGGGGCGTGGCGGCGAGATCCAGCTCACCGACGCGCTCAACCACCTCGCCGAGGGCAAGGGCGATGGCCCCGTCTACGGCGTCGTCTTCCGCGGCCGACGCTACGACACGGGCGACCGCGCCGACTGGATCAAGGCGAACGTGCTGCTCGGCGTCGATCATCCCGAGATCGGCGACGAGGTCGGCGACTGGGTGCTCGATTTCGCCGAACGCCTGCGCGCCCGCCGCGCGGCCGAGGCCCCGGAGCCGCAGCACCGATCGTGACGCCCCCGCGCCCGCTCGAACCGCCCCCGCCGATGCGCGAGGGCCGTATCGGCCTGCGCCTCATCCGGGTCTCGGATGCGGCCGCGCTCGAACGACTGCTGCGCGAGAACCGCGAGTGGCTCGTGCGGTGGGAGGCGACGCACCCGTCGGGCCGCGGCATCGAGCCCGGCTCGGTGTCGATGCGCCCCACCATCCGTGCCATGCGCAAGCAGCTGCGCACCGGCCGCGGCGTACCGCTCGTCATGACGTACGACGACGCGGTCGTCGGGCAGCTGAGCATCTCCGAGATCAGCGGCGGGGCGCTGTGCTCGGCGCAGATCGGCTACTGGGTGGCGCAGAGCGTCGCGGGGCGGGGCATCACGCCCACGGCCGTCGCGCTCGCCATCGACCACGCGTTCTCGCACCTCGGCCTGCACCGCATCGAAATCTGCCTGAGGCCCGAGAACGACGCCTCGCGCCGGGTCGTCGAGAAGCTCGGGCTGCGCTTCGAGGGGCGGCGCCACGCCTACATCCACATCGACGGCGCATGGCGCGATCACGACTGCTTCGCGGTGACCCGCGACGAGACGGACGGCGGGATGCTCGGGAGGCTCGCGCACCGATCTTGACCGCTTCGCGGCGCGCCGGGGAACACGGCGCGCGCGGG
Source organism: Leucobacter sp. GX0328 (assembly GCF_053567315.1). Taxonomy (NCBI): domain Bacteria; kingdom Bacillati; phylum Actinomycetota; class Actinomycetes; order Micrococcales; family Microbacteriaceae; genus Leucobacter; species Leucobacter sp. GX0328. The sequence goes on along the minus strand of NZ_JBSGPC010000001.1, from coordinate 490,749 downwards.
GGCCGTACAGTTTACGGCATGAGTGGCGGCGGATTGGGTGGTGGCGTGATCTTCGTGGTGGCGGCGCTGCTCTGGGCCGCCGTACTGGTGCCGGCATGGCTCAGACGCCGCGAGTTCAAGGCCGCCGAACGCAACGCGCTCCGGCTGCAGCGCACGCTGCGAGTGCTCGCCGAGACCTCGGAGGTGCCGCAGGAGGTGCGCGTCGAAGCGACCGCCCGCGAAGCGCTCGCCCAGGAGAAACTGCTGCGCACGGCGCAGCGCAGGCAGGATGCGGAGCGCGAGGCGCAGCTCGCATCGGAGCGCGCCGAGCAGGTGCGCGCCGAGATTCTCGCCCAGCAGTCGCAGCGCAAGCACCAGGCGATGCAGCGGGCCGCGAAGCTGCGCCGCCCCGTCGTGCGCCGCGCGCGCGCCATCGCCGCGCTCGCGACGGTGCTCGGCATCGCCGGCGTGTGCGTCGGCGCAGGGCTCGCGCTCGCGGGCAGCGGCACGCTGCTGCTGCTCGGCGCCTCGCTGCTCGGTGCGATCGGTGCCGGCGTGCTCGTGCTGCTCGCACCGGGCCGCGCCAAGGTGCATCCGATCGCCGCCGAGAACGTCGAGCCCCCCGTCGCGGCAGCGGAGCCGATCGCGGAGCCGGCGGAGCCCGAAACGGTGAGCGAGGATGCCGCGGCAGCGGCGCACGCCGCCGCCCAGCAGGTCGCCGCCGCCCGCATCTCGCGGGCCCGCGCCCTCGCCCGAGCACGTGCCGGGCAGACGAATGTGCCGATGGAGAACCAGACCGACTCGATCCTGCTGCGCGAGGCCCGCGCGCAGGTCGAGCGCGCCCGCGGTGCCGTCGCCGCGGGCGGAACGACGGGGCCGCTGGCGCAGGATGCCGAGCGCCTGGCCGCCGAAGCCCGCCGCACGGCGGAGGCCGCGGCGCAGGCCGATCAGCGCCGCGCCGACGAGGCCGCGCTCGAGGCGACCGTGCAGCGCCGCGCCGAATCGAACGCCCGGGCCGCGCGCCTGCAGGCGATGGGCGTCATCGGCGACACGAGCGAGGGCAGCCTCGATCTCGACGCGGTGTTCCGCCGACGCCGCAACGCGGGCTGACACCGCCGCGCGACGGGCCGCACCGTGTTCGAAGCGGGCGCTCGGATCTGCTAAAGTGATCCGGTCAGGGTCTTTAGCTCAGTTGGTAGAGCGCGTCGTTCGCAATGACGAGGTCAGGGGTTCAATTCCCCTAAGATCCACGGAAAGCCGCCCCGGGACGACCCGAAGGGCGAACGCCCGTGCCGGGGACGGCCCCGCAGAACGGTGAGATCCCCGTGCTCCGCGCAGTCCTCACTCCCTCCGCTCTCATGCGCCTCGCCCTGGCCTGGGGCTCGTGCCTCGTACTCGCTCTCGTGCGCCCGGTGCTGCACGACGCGCCGTCCGCCGTCGTGCTCTGGGGCGCGCTCGCCGCGATCATCGCGGTCATCGTCGCCAGCGCCTTCGGCGTCGTCGGCGAGGCCGAGCACCTCGCGAAACGGCTCGGCGACCCGTACGGCACGCTCGTGCTGACGCTCTCGATCGTCATGATCGAGGTGATCCTCATCTCGGCCGTGATGCTCGGCCCCGGCGATCACACGACGATCGCGCGCGATTCGATCATGGCGGTCTCGATGATCATCATGAACCTCGTCGTCGGCGTCGCGCTGCTCGTCGCAGGGCTCAGTCGCCGGCTGCGTGCGCGCGGGGCGGAGCTGCGGCCCAACAACGCCGGCGTCACCGCTTATCTCGCCATCCTCGTCGTGCTCATCGCGGTCGCGTTCGCGCTCCCCGGCACCGTCGGTGCGAAAGGCGCCTACTCGCCGGCGCAGACCGTGCCGATCGTAGTGGTGACCTTCGGCTTCTACGCATTCTTCCTCGTGCGGCAGATGGGGGCGCAGAAGGCCGATTTCCAGGAGGTCGAGGGCCCTCTGTCGGTGCCCGGGCCTGCCACCGACGCGGTGCCCTCGGCCGAAGAGCCCCGATTCGGGCTGCGCGCCGAGGCGACCGCCCGCACCGCCCTGCTCGTCGCGCTCATGCTGCCGATCGTGCTGCTCTCGCACGACCTCGCGACGCTGCTCGACGACGGACTCGACCGCGTCGGCGCACCGGTCGCGCTCACCGGCCTGCTCATCGCGATGATCGTCTTCCTTCCCGAGACCATCACGACGGTGCGCGCGGCGGCCGGCGGCGAGATGCAGCGCGTGAGCAACCTCTGCCACGGCGCCCTCGTCTCGACGGTCGGGCTCACCGTGCCCGCGGTGCTCGTGATCGGCCTCCTCACCGACCAGCACGTGCTGCTCTTCGAGAGCCCCACGAACCTCGTGCTGCTCGGCGCGACGCTGCTGCTCACCGCCGTGAGCTTCATGGGCCGCCGGGTGACCGCGATCCACGGGGCCGCCCATCTCGCGATCTTCCTGATCTACGGACTGACTGTTTTCCAGTAGCCGTCGGGCGTCCCGGGCGGGTTCCGGACGATCGGTCGGGGTTCGTGGACGTGCGGTCGGGCGGCCCGACCGCTCGGCCGAAATGATGGATCCATGACCGCAACAGCCTCCATTCCACTCGTGCCCGCAGAGAACTCCCCGGGCGCCGCGTCCGCGGGCCGCCGTGCGCGGCGACCCGGCTCGCAGGGCCGCATGAACTACGGCGCGCTGATCACGATGATGCTCATGAGCTTCTTCCTCGTCACCGCCGAGTTCCTGCCGAGCGGCATGCTCACCCGCATCGCCGACGGCCTCGGCGTGAGTTCGGGCCAGGCCGGCCAGATGGTCGCCGTGACCGCGCTCGGCGGGCTGATCGCCGCGCCGACGGTCGGCCTGCTGTTTCCGCGCCTGAACCGGCGATCGCTGCTCGTCTGGCTGTCGATCGCGGCCGCCGTGTCGAATCTCGTGGTCGCGTTCGCGCCGGGCCTCGTGCTCGTGCTCGCTTCGCGCTTCCTGCTCGGCGCCGCCATCTCCGGCTTCTGGGCGATGTCGATCTCGGTCGCCGCTGCGATCGCCGGCCCCGAACGTCTCGGCCGCGCCGTCATGTTCAACTCGGCGGGGGTATCGCTCGCCACCGTCGCCGGGGTGCCCCTCGGTGTGATGCTCGGCGACGCGATCGGCTGGCGCGGCGTCTTCGTGGTCGCGGCCGCGCTCAGCGCGGTGCTCGCCTTCGGACTGCGCTGGCTGCTGCCCTCGGTGCCCGCAGAACGGGCCGCGTCGATCGCCGTGCTGATCGGTGCGCTGCGCCGGCCCGGCATCGCGCTCGGCGTCGTCGCGAACGTCTTCGTCGTCACCGGCCACTTCCTCGCCTACACGTACGTGCGCCTCGCCCTCGAACGCGTCGAGGCGGGCGGCGGCACCGTCGGGCCCGACACGATCGTCGTGCTGCTCGCGCTCTTCGGCGTCGGCGGCCTCATCGGCAACCTCGTCTTCGGCGCCTTCGTCGACCGCGCGTACCGCGTGCTCGCGGTGCTCACCCCGATGACCATCGCGGCCTTCCTGCTGCTCGTCATCGCCAGCGCCGGTTCGCTCGGGGCGACGGGCGCCGCAGTGTTCGTGTGGGGCTTTTTCTTCGCCTCGTGGCTGCTCGTCGCCAACACGTGGGTGGGAGGCCGCATGCCCGACCTGCTCGAAGCGGGCGGCAGCCTCATCGTGCTCGGTTTCCAGGCCGGTATCATGCTCGCGGCGGGCGTCGGCGGCGCCATCGTCGACGCCATCGGCATCGTGCCGGTGTTCGTCGTCGGAGCCGCGCTGCTCGGCGTCGGGGGAGCGCTGTTCGGCCTCGCGGGCCGGTCAGGACGCCGGAGCGCGTAGCGCCGTGCGCCACGTCGACGGGCTCGTGCCGACCCGTCGGCGGAACGCGCGGCTGAACCCGTCATCGGAGCCGTAGCCGATCGCGCGCGACACTTCGGAGACGCCGAGGCCTCGGGCCAGCAGCTGCTGCGCCTGGCGGATGCGCACACCGGCGAGGTACTCGGCGGGGGAGGTGCCCATGGCTGCGCGGAACCGCTCGGCGAACACCGACCTCGACATCGCCCCGGTGCGGGCGAGATCTTCGACCGTCCAGTCGCGCCCGGGCTCGGCGTGCATGGCCTCGACCACCCGATCGAGATGCGGATCGTCGGTGCGCGAGGGCCAGCCGAGCGGAGCGCAGCCGCCGACGACCCAGCTCTGGATCACGGAGACGAGCACGGTCTTCGCCATCATCTCGCAGATGAGCGTGCTGCCCGGCATCTCGTCGCACAGCATCGGCGCCGGTTCGGCGCTGCTGCGCTCGCGCCCGAGCTGCGCCGCGAGAGCGGCGACCGCCGGCGCACTGCGGCGCAGATCGATCGCGGTCACGGTGCCGGGCAGCAGCTCGAGCACGCCCGCCCCGGAGGCTGAGAAGTCGAAGGTCGAGACGAGCACGAAGGCGCCGCCCGAGATCAGCGAGTGCGCGTCGCGCCCGGTGAAGAGGCGGGCGTCGCCCGCCGCGAGCCCGATCGGACCGCCGGCGGCGGCGCCCTGGGCGGCGGTGCAGAGCCCGCCGTCGATCACGTAGACGAGCGTCGCTTCGCCGCTGCGGATGGCGAGGACCTCGCCGGGCTCGAGCGAGACCCGATGCTGCTGCCGCACGCGGGCGTCGACCTCGGAGAGTACACGGTCGATCGAGGCGGGGGAGGTGCGGGGCTCGGCCATAACTGCAGCAACGCCGTGCCTCTGCGCGGTATTCCTGCGGCGCACCGCATTATTCTGGATGCGGCTGTGCGAACCCGACCGCAGTTCACCCACCCCGATGCACCCTGGAGGCGCAGATGTTCGTAGTCACGACCAACGATGTACCCGGCTACCGGGTGACGCAGGTCTTCGGAGAAGTAATGGGCCTCACCGTTCGCTCGGCGAACTTCGGCCAGAACTTCACCGCAGGTTTCCGCTCGCTCGGCGGCGGCGAGATGACCGAGTACACGCAGGTCATCTACGAGTCGCGGTGGGAGGTCATGCAGCGCATGTGGACCGAGGCGCAGCAGCGCGGGGCGAACGCCGTGATCGGTATGCGCTTCGACTCGGGAGCCATCGGCAACTTCACCGAGTTCTGCGCCTACGGCACTGCGGTCGTCATCGAGCCGATCGAGCCGACCGCCCCCGCCGCGCCGGCGCAGTAGCCGCAGGCGCCCATGCGCGCTCGGGCGTGATCTGCCGGAGCGCCCCTCTCCCGTGGAGCCGTATGCACCACCGCTAGTGCGCGGTTGGTGCGTACGGCTCCACGTTTCGGTTCCGGGGTCGCGCACCTCCGGTTTTGCTCCGGTGGGAGTTGCGTGGGAGGATGCGTGCACCGTCTTCGATGGAAGGAAACGCAATGGCGCGTGAAGCTACTCCACAGACCCCTCGAACCGCAGCAGCGGGGGCCGACGCCTCCGCGGGCGCAGCGCCCCCGGCCGCCGGGGCGGTGAAGCCCGCTGCGAAACCCGTGGCGAAGAAGACCGTTGCCGTCCGGAAGCCCGCCGCGAAGCCCGCGGCCGCGAAGCCCGCCGCGAAGCCCGCGGCCGCGAAGACCACCGCGAAGCCCGCGGCCGCGAAGACCACCGCGAAGCCCGTCGCGAAGAAGACCACCGCGAAACCCGCGGCGAAGAAGACCGTCGCGAAGCCGGCCGGGGCCGCGGCCCCGACGACCGCGGCAGCGCCTGCCGTGCCGGCCGCGTCGAAGAGCCAGTCGACCGCGAAGGGCGGGGCGATGCTGCCCCCGGCGGCGGGAGCCGCGCAGACGGCCCCGGCGCCCGGCCTCAAGGGCGGTGCGCTCAAGGGCGGCGCTGCGAAAGGCGGTTCCCTGACGGGCACCGGAACGGACGCCCCTCCGCTCGAACGCAAGAAGCGCCGCCGCTCGAAGCGCCAGACCGCTCCGGGGCCGATCTCGATCGGTCGCAGCGGCTGGACCAAGCTCAAGAACATCTCCGAGATCAGGCATTACTTCCGTACGAGCGAGACGCCGGTGTTCTTCATCGGCGCGACGGCCTTCAACCTGCTCGGTCTCGACCGGTGGGTGCGCGGCTTCTCGTACATCGCCTACTACGACAGCTGGGACGGCAATCACCCGCGCGTCTTCACGCCGGCGCACAAGCCGCACGTCGACTTCCAGAGCGGCGAAGACATCAACAACTGGCTGCTGCGCAACCACGAAGTGCGCGCCCACATCGAGAGCCGTACCCCGCCCGGGGTGCGCCCGAAGGTGGTCATGGTCTTCTTCGACGAGGAGACCGAGCGCATCTGCGAGGAGCTCGACTACGAGCTGATCCTGCCGAGCCATGCGCTGCGCGAGCGGCTCGACTCGAAGATCGTCACCACGCAGATCGCCGACTCGGTGGGCGTGCCGAGCGTGCCGAACGCGCTGACGCAGGTCGCCGGCTGGGACGAGCTCGTCACGGTCGCCGACGAGGCAGGGCTCGGGCAGGATCTGGTGATCCAGACCGCCTACGGCGATTCGGGCAAGACGACGTACTTCGTGACGAGCGAGGCCGAGTTCGCCGCGATCGCCGATGAGGTGACCGACGTCGAGATCAAGGTGATGAAGCGCATCAACCATCGGCCGATCGCGATCGAGGCGGTGCTCACCCGGCACGGCACCATCGTCGGCCCGTGCATGACCGAGATCACGGGGCACCGCGAGCTCACCCCGTACCGCGGCGGCTGGGCGGGCAACGAGATGTTCCCGACCGTGCTCGACGACGAGAGCCGCCACGAGGCGATCAGGCTCGTGCGCACGCTCGGCGATCGGCTCGGCAAGGAGGGGTACCGCGGCTTCTTCGAGGTCGATGTGCTGCTCGACACCGACACGGGCGACGTCTATCTCGGCGAGCTGAACCCGCGCGTGAGCGGGGCCTCGGCGATCACGAATGTCACCGCCGGCGCCTACGCCGACATGCCGCTGTTCGCGTTCCACCTGCTCGAGTACTCGGGCATCGACTTCGAGATCGACATGGACGAGATCAACAAGCGGTGGGAGGAGCTTGCCTCTGAGGACGAGTGGAGCCACATGGTGATCAAGCACACCTCCGACTCGGTCGAGCTCATCGACGTCGCGCCGCGCACCGGCCGCTACGTCATCGCCCAGGACGGTTCGCTCGTGTACAGCAACCCGAGCCTCGACTGGCATTCGCTGCGCACCGACCGCGAGGCCTTCTACCTGCGCATCTACAATGCGGGCGATTACCGCTGGAAGGGGTCGGACCTCGGCATCCTCGTGACGAAGGGGTACCTCGAGGGCGACCACGGCGGGCTCACCCTGCATGCGAAGTATCTGATCGACGCGATCCGGGGCATGTACCGAACGACCGTCATCGAGCAGGGCGGTGAATCGCCGAAGAACGGTTCGGCGAAGGGATGACGGGCGCCTCCCGGGCGAACGCGGGGCGAATCCGCGGGGTGGGATACTGGAAGAATGCCCGCTGACTTCGATCCGATCACGCCCGCAGCGGCAGCCGGGGCGGCCGATTACGGCTACCCGCCGGCGACCGGCGCGATTCCGGTCGTGCCGCCCGTGGTGCCCGCGGCCCCCGCAGCACCGATCCCGGCAGCCACAGGGATCCCTGCCGTGCCCGTTGCGCCTGCCGTGCCCGTGCCCGTCCCTGACCCGAGCCCGCCGACCGGCGCCATCATGGTGCCCGGCGCGCCGACCGGGGACCCGGGGCGGGTCGCGTACCCGCCGCCGCTCGACCAGTGGCAGTTCGCCCCGTACCTGCGATGGTCGATGCAGAACATCGAGACGTTCCTGCCCGTGCACAAGATCGCGCGCGGCGAGCGGACGAGCGACTTCGGGTACCGGCAGGCCGAGCTGCGCAGCCTTACGGTCGCGCACCCGTGGGAGAACCGCGTGGCCTCGTTCGCCGACGTCATGGCGACGACCGAGGGCGACGGCTGGATGGTGCTGCACCGCGGCGAGATGGTCGGCGAGCAGTACTACGGCGACTACACGCGCGGCGGCATGCATCTGCTCATGTCGGTCTCGAAGTCGCTCACCGCGACGACCGCCGGCATCCTCGCGAGCTCGGGCGAGCTCGACCTCGATGCGCCCACGACGCGGTACGTGCCGCAGCTCGCGGGGTCGGGGTACGAGGGGTCGATCGTGCGCCACCTCGTCGACATGCGCACCGGGGTGAAGTTCTCGGAGGCGTATCTCGACGCCGACGCCGAGGTACGGCTGCTCGAAGAGGCCATCGGCTGGGCGCCGAAGCGGCACCCGCACGTGCCCGACAGCCTGCTCGGGTTCCTCGCGACCCTCGGTCAGAGCGGCCCGCACGGCGGCGCCTTCGACTACAAGTCGTGCGAGACCGACGCGCTCGGCTTCGTCATCGAGGGGGCGACCGGCCGGCACACCGCCGACGTCATGTCGGATCTGCTGTGGAAGCCGATGGGGGCAGAGTACGACGCCCACGTCGGTGTCGACAGCGTCGGCGGCGGCATGTTCGACGGCGGCGTCTCGGCGGCGATGCGCGACCTCGCCCGTTTCGGCCACCTGTTCGTGAACGGCGGCGTCGGGCTCGACGGCACCCGGGTGCTTCCCGAATCGTGGGTCGACGACACCTTCGCGGGCGGCGTCGATTCGCGCGAGGCGTTCGCGATGGCACTGGAGCCGACCATGATGCCGGGCGGCATGTATCGCAACGGCTTCTGGTTCCCGGGCGAGAGCGGCGACGTCATGCTCGCGCTCGGTATCCACGGCCAGATGATCTATATGAACCGCGCGACCGGCGTCGTCGGCGTGAAGGTGTCGAGCTGGCCGACCCCGCAGGCGGCCGAGAAGCTGTTCTGGACGCTGCGGGCATTCGACACCGCTTCGTGGTCGCTCGCGAGCGGCGCGGCCTGAGCCCGGCCGCCTCGGCGGCGCCCAGGCTCGGCTTCGTCCCTACTTCGGCACGGCGATCGTCGGTGCGCCGAGGCGGCGCACCCGGGGGAGGCCTGCGGCTCCCGGCCCGTCGGACGCCGCTTCGAGCAGCCAGGCTTCGCCGTTGAGCACGCGCGGCATCTCGTGGCCCGCGAGCTCCTCGAGCGCCGAGCGGATGAGGGCGCCGTGGGCGACGACGATCGAACCGGGCTGCTCGCGCAGAACGCGCCCGAAGGCGTCGGCGCCGCGGCGCGCGAGATCGTCGAGCGATTCTGCGCCCGGCACGTCGAGGCCGGGCCAGCGGGTCTGCGCCTCGGGTACCGGCAGCCCCTCGGCGGGGCCGAAGTCGCGCTCGAGTACGCCCGCATCGATGGCGGGGGCGTCGAGCCCGAGGGCTTCGGCGACGATAACCGCCGTTTCGACGGCGCGGCCGAGCGGCGACGCGATGACGCGGCTCCACGGGCCGGTGCCGACGAGCAGGGCCGCCGTTTCGGCGGCCTGCGCGCGGCCAACTGCGTTGAGCGGCACCTCCGTGCGCCCCTGGATACGGCGGGCCGAGTTCCAGTCGGTCTCGCCGTGCCGGATCACGACGATCGAATTGCTGCGCGATGCGTGAGTCGTCATACCGCTACCGTAGCCGGGGCGTCTGGGGTGTTCGTGATCATCCGCGGTCGTCGGCGATGACGAGCAGCTCGCCGACCTCGCACTCGAGCACCCGGCAGATCGCGGTGAGCGTCGAGAAGCGGATCGCCTTCGCGCGGTCGTTCTTCAGCACCGAGAGGTTCACGATGCTCACGCCGACGCGCTCGCTCAGTTCGGTGAGGGTCATGCCTCGCGCCGCGAGCAGCGCGTCGAGGCGGCAGCGGATCGCATGGGCCTCCTCGGGGGGCATCAGATCAGCCCCTCGGTGTCGCGCTGCAGCCGCTCGCCGATCGCGAAGACCGCGGCGATGAGGCCGCCCGCGAACGCGACGGCGATGTAGGTCGCCGGTTCGAAAGCGAACACGAGATTGTCGAGCTGCCGATCCGTCGCCCAGGCGACCGCCCCGTTCGCGAGCATCGTGCTGCACAGGTTCGCGATCGAGAAGCCGATGAGCCCGGTCAGCACGGCGGTCGTCACCAGGCGGGTATTGCGCCGGCTGAAGACGCGGCCGCTCAGGGTCGAATAGGCCAGGAGCGCGAGGCAGATCGCGATCGTCGCGGTCGTCAGCACGGTGACGATCGGGCCCGCCACTCCGGCGGCGAGGGAGACGCCGGGCAGCTCGGTCGCCCGGATGACGGCCGATTCGACCTCGACGGGCAGGCTGCCCGCGGCGCCGGTGGCGATCTCGGCCGGGGCTCCGGCGAATTGCACCTCGACCGGCACGGGCCCCGGCCCGAGCACCTCGATGATGCGGGCGGCACCGGCCGCCGCGGTCCAGACGGTGATGACGGCGCCGGCGACGATGAACGCCCAGAGCGACCATCGATCGCCGCGGGGCGGCACGTAGGGGGAGGTTGCGCGGTTCATGATCGTTCCTTATCGATTATCGTTGTTATCGCTTTTCGATAAATTAACGGATCGCACCCCGTCCTGTCAAGGGCCGGTAACGCCGACGGCGAACAGGGCCCCGCGACGCCGGGCCAGCCCGTAGCCTTGATGCATCGGCCGGAGTCGACCCGTCGACGCGACACCGGCCCCAGGAGGTAGAAGAGATGTTCGAGAGATTCACCGATCGCGCCCGCCGTGTGGTCGTCCTCGCCCAGGAAGAGGCGAAGATGCTCAACCACAACTACATCGGCACCGAGCACATCCTGCTCGGCCTCATCCACGAGGGCGAGGGCGTCGCAGCGAAGGCCCTCGAGCAGCTCGATATCTCGCTCGACGCCGTGCGCGCGCAGGTGACCGACATCATCGGCACCGGCCAGCAGCCGCCGGCCGGCCACATCCCCTTCACGCCCCGCGCGAAGAAGGTGCTCGAGCTGAGCCTGCGCGAGGCCCTGCAGCTCGGCCACAACTACATCGGCACCGAGCACATCCTGCTCGGCCTCATCCGCGAGGGCGAGGGCGTCGCCGCCCAGGTGCTCGTGAAGCTCGGGGCCGACCTGAACCGCGTGCGCCAGACCGTCATCCAGCTGCTGTCGGGCTACCAGGCCGGCAAGGAGAGCGCGACCGTCGGCGCCCCCGAGCAGCAGGGCGAGACCAAGGGCTCGCAGGTGCTCGACAACTTCGGCCGCAATCTCACGCAGGCCGCCCGCGAGGGCAAGCTCGACCCGGTCATCGGGCGCGAGAAGGAGGTCGAGCGGGTCATGCAGATCCTCTCGCGCCGCACCAAGAACAATCCCGTGCTGATCGGCGAGCCCGGCGTCGGCAAGACCGCCGTCGTCGAGGGCCTCGCTCAGGCCATCGTCAAGGGCGAGGTGCCCGAGACGCTGAAGGACAAGCAGGTCTACGTGCTCGACCTGTCGTCGATGATCGCGGGCAGCCGCTATCGCGGCGATTTCGAGGAGCGCCTGAAGAAGGTCACCAAGGAGATCCGCAACCGCGGCGACATCATCATCTTCATCGACGAGATCCACACCCTCGTCGGCGCGGGTGCCGCCGAGGGCGCGATCGACGCCGCGAACATCCTGAAGCCCATGCTGGCCCGCGGCGAGCTGCAGACCATCGGCGCGACCACGCTCGACGAGTTCCGCAAGCACTTCGAGAAGGATGCGGCTCTCGAACGCCGCTTCCAGCCGATCATGGTGAACGAGCCGTCGCTGCCGCATTCGATCAACATCCTGAAGGGCCTGCGCGACCGCTACGAGGCGCACCACAAGGTCTCCATCACCGACGGTGCGATCGTCGCCGCGGTGAATCTCGCCGACCGCTACGTGCAGGATCGCTTCCTGCCCGACAAGGCCATCGACCTGATCGACGAGGCCGGCGCGCGCCTGCGGCTGTCGATCCTCTCATCGCCGCCCGAGCTGCGCGAATTCGACGAGAAGATCGCGGTCGTGCGCGCCGATAAGGAGCATGCGATCGAGGAGCAGGACTTCGAGAAGGCCGCCGGCAAGCGCGACGAGGAGAAGAAGCTCATCGCCGAGCGCCTGCGTCTCGAGAAGCAGTGGCGCGCCGGCGACGTCGCCACCCACGCCGAGGTCGATGAGGGTCTGATCGCCGAGGTGCTCGCCCAGGCGACCGGCATCCCCGTCTTCAAGCTCACCGAAGAGGAGACCTCGCGCCTCCGCTTCATGGAGGAGGCGCTGCACCAGCGCGTCATCGGCCAGAACGAGGCCATCTCGGCTCTCGCGAAGACGATCCGCCGCCAGCGCGCGGGTCTCAAGGATCCGAAGCGCCCTTCGGGCTCGTTCATCTTCGCCGGCCCCACGGGCGTCGGCAAGACCGAACTCGCGAAGGCGCTCGCCGAGTTCCTCTTCGACGACGAGGACGCGCTGATCTCGCTCGACATGTCGGAGTACGGCGAGAAGCACACCGTGTCGCGCCTCTTCGGCGCCCCTCCCGGGTTCGTCGGCTTCGAAGAGGGCGGCCAGCTCACCGAGCGCGTGCGCCGCAAGCCGTTCTCGGTCGTGCTGTTCGACGAGATCGAGAAGGCTCACCCCGACATCTTCAACTCGCTGCTGCAGATCCTCGAGGAGGGTCGCCTGACCGACGGCCAGGGCCGCGTCGTCGACTTCAAGAACACCGTCATCATCATGACCACGAACCTCGGTTCGTCGGCGATCGCGGGCGGCCCGGTGGGCTTCCAGATCGAGGGCGACACCCAGATCGGCTACGACATGATGAAGGGCAAGGTCAACGAGGAGCTGAAGAAGCACTTCAAACCCGAGTTCCTGAACCGCGTCGACGACACGATTGTGTTCCCGCAGCTCACGAAGGCCGAGCTGCTGCAGATCGTCGACCTCTTCGTGAAGCAGCTGAAGGATCGCCTGCTCGATCGCGACATGCATATCGAGGTCGCGCAGGCCGCGCGCGAGCGCCTGGCCGAGGTCGGTTACGACCCGACGCTCGGCGCCCGCCCGCTGCGCCGCGCGCTCCAGCGCGAGATCGAAGACCGCCTCTCCGAGCAGATCCTCGGCGCCGAGCTGCTCGCCGGCGACCTGGTGAAGGTCGACTTCGTCGACGGGGCGTTCACCTTCGAGACCGAGCGCGCGAGTGAGAAGGAGCACGGCAAGACCTCGGCCTCCTCGGCCGCCGCCGTGGCTTCGACCGCCGCGACGCCCGGCACGGCCGAGTAGCGCAGCGCGAGACGAGCCGAGAACCCCGGAGCGCCCCTGGCCTCCGGGGTTCTCGCCGTTCCGGGCCGCGCGGCACCGGCACCGCTCACTATGCTGGAGGGATGAACGCGACCGAGCCCATCAGCATTCGCAGCGCGCGCACCAGCGATGTGCCCCGCATCGTCGCGCTCATGGAGCCGCTCGTCGCGAAGCGCATCCTGCTCGGCAAGGACCTCGTCGACCTCTACGCGGCCGTGCCCGAGTTCCTCGTCGCGGTCGTCGATGCGCCGGAGGGTGAAGAGATCATCGGCTACGGCGCCGTGCACGTCATGTGGGAGCAGCTCGGCGAGGTGCGCACGCTCGGCGTTTCGCAGCAGTACCTCGGGCGGGGCATCGGTCACCTGCTGCTCGAGGCGCTGTCCGATCGCGCCCGCGCGCTCGGACTCACCCAGCTGTTCTGCCTGACCTTCGAGACCGACTTCTTCGGCCGGCACGGCTTCGACGTCGTGAGCGAGAACGCCGAGCTCGTCGCGGCCGAAGTCTACGCCGAGCTGCTGCGCTCGAACGACGAGGGCGTCGCGGAGTTCCTCGACCTCGCCCGCGTGAAGCCGAACACGCTCGGCAACACGCGCATGCTGAAGCACCTGTAACCGAGGCGGGCCGGATACGCTGGCGACATGTCGAAGTCGCCGAGAGCCCCCGAGGACGCGGGACACGAGCGTGCATCAGAACGATCGGGCACGATGGGCGCGCTGCGCAACCCCGTCGGCCCGAAGGCGCGCGGCGTGTACCTCAGACGGCGCCTGCTCGTGCTCGCCGGATTCATCGCGATCGTCGCGGTCGTCGTACTGGTCTTCCTGAAACCCGGGTCGAGCGGCGGCGCCCGCAACGCCTCGCAGGTGGAGGTGCCGGCCGACCTGCCGCGCGAGACGCCGGCGCCCGAGGGCGAGGTCGCCGCCTGCGCCCCGACCCAGCTGGCAGTCGTGCCGCTGACCGACAAGTCCGGGTACGCCGAGGGCGAGGACCCGCAGCTCTCGCTCACGGTCGAGAACACCGGCACCGAGCCCTGCTCGGCCGACCTCGGCACGGCCGGCATGACCTTCGCCATCACGAGCGGCGAAGACGAGGTCTGGCGCTCCGTCGACTGCCAGGAGAACCCGAAGAGCCTCGCGGTCGTGCTCGACCCGGGCAAGCCCCTCACGAGCGAGACGGTGCCGTGGGTGCGCGAGCGCTCCGACCCCGAGACCTGCGGCATCGAGCGCGAGAAGGTGCCGGCCGCCGGCGCCTCGTACCACCTCGTCGCCACCGCGGGCGGGGTCACGGGCACCGACACCGCTCAGTTCCTGCTGTACTGACGGCCCGCCCGGCCCCGCGCCGCCCGTTCGGGGCCCGTTCGTACGGCCTCTCCGCGGGGCCGGTCGCGCCGCACCGCGCTGCGAGAGGGCGAATGCTGCAGATCGGTAAAATTCCAGCTCGAGCCCGCCGCCCCGAGTCGAAACGGGGTTATGGTGATGCTATGGAGAAGAAACTGAGAGCATCTGAGACCGGTATCCGGGTGGAGATCCTCGATGGCACGAACGAAGCCGTCGGTGTCGACAAGCTCGTCGATGACTTCTTGCATGACAAGGTCGACGACGCGCTGCGCGATCTGCACGAACCCCATCGCGAAAGCGAGGCAGCGGCCGAATAATGCGCCCGAGGCCGAGGGGTCTCATCACCCGACGGCCGGCGACCGCAGCTCCTCGACCCGCAGCGCCAGCCACAGCTCGGCGCGGTCGTCGGCGCTCGCGAGAGAACGGTCGGTGATGCGCTCGATGCGTGCGATGCGATCCCGCAGCGTATTGCGGTGAATGCCGAGCGCCGCCGCGGTCGGCCCGCGCTGACCGTCGGCGGTGAAGAGCGCGACGAGGGTGTCGCGCAGCGTTGCGCGGTCGGCCGTCGACAGGTCGCCGCCGGTTTCAGCGCCATCGCCGGCCCCGCGCGAGAGCGCGCCGAGCACGCGCAGGGCGAGCCGCTCGCCCGCGCCGGGAAGCTCGAGCAAGGCCTCGATCACGGGGGTCTCGCGGTCGGCCCAGACGGCGGCGGGCGTGCGCGGCGTCTCGTACAGCGGGTCGGTGAGCGACAGCGACCGCAGCCCGGCACGCGCCGAGCGGGCGCTGATGGCGGCGTCCTCGAGCGGCACGGGCCGGCCGATGACGGCGTCGAGGCCGTGGTGGGCGGTCGCCGCGATCGCGCGCTGCAGCCGGTCGTCGATATCGGCGCACAGCTGCCAGGCGAGGGCGAGGCCGCTCGCGTCGGGGTGCGCCCCGGGGTCGGGCGCAATGAGGCGGTCGGCGCCGGTGCGCGGCCGCCGGCGCCAGGCCGACACGTCTTCGGCGGCGCCCTGCACGGCGACCGCCCGCACTCGGGCCGGTAGGCGGAAGTCGGGGGAGAGCACCGCAGCAGCAGCCGGCGACTGGCTGCCGTCGAGCAGCCCCGCGGTCAGGCGCTCCCAGCGTTCGCGCTCGCGATTGGCGTCGGCGCGGTCGCCGCGCAGCCCGATACCGAGTACGATCGCGCCCGCCGCGATGACCGAGCGGCCGCTGGGGCTCAGCGGCTCCGAACCGGCGACGGCGAGCTGCAGCGTTCCCGCATCGTCGAGGTCGATGCGTTCGACGGCGCCGCTCGACGCGAGGGCCGCATACCGGCCGGTGCTCGCGATGCGGGAGCCGTCGGTGCCGATGAGTGCGAGGTGCCGGCCGGTGGCCTGCGCCATTGTGGCGAGCACCTCGGCGGGTTCGTGCTCGCCCCGCGACGCGTCGAGAATGCGCTGCGCGGCGCCGAGCGCGCTGCGGGTGGCGCGCAGCTCGTCCGAGCGCAGCAGTTCGGCGACGGCCTTGCTCACCGCGATGAACGGGGTCGGCAGCGGCACTTCGAAGAGCGCGACGCGGTAGGTGCTGGCGGCGCGCACGAGGGCGGGCGGCACGGCGTCGTGCGCGATGCCGATGCCGAAGCCGATAGCGGCGATGCGGGCGCGGCTGAGCCCGGCCGTGAAGTCGTGCCAGCGCCGGTCGTCGTGCGCGAGCGAGAGACCGGTGGTGAGGATCACCTCTCCGCCCTCGAGGTACGGCCCGAGGGCGAGCAGTTCGGTGATCGACACCCAGCTGATCTCGGGGTCGTCTGGCCCGGCCTGGATGAGGCGGAGCCCGAGCCCGGGGGCGGCGAGCAGCTGGGAGAGCGTGGTCATGATGCGATTCTTGCATATCCCGATCCCTCAGGACTGTGCAATGCTGCCCATGGATGCGTGTTGCGGCCGCCCTAGGCTGAGGGCATGGAAGCAGAAGCGCAAGCACCGCTCGCCGGCATTCGCGTGGCCGACTTCTCGCGAGTGCTCGCGGGGCCGCACGCCACGATGATGCTCGCAGATCTCGGGGCGGACGTCATCAAGATCGAGAGCCCCGAGGGCGACGGCACCCGCCAGTGGACGCCTCCGGTGAACGCCATCGGCCAGAGCACCTACTACGCGGGCGTCAACCGCGGCAAGCGCTCGGTCGTGTGCGATCTGCGCGACTCCGAGGGCCTCCGCACCGCGACCGAGCTCGCCCGCACCGCCGACGTCGTCATCGAGAATTTCAAGCCGGGCACCATGGCCCGCTTCGACCTCGACTACGAGCGCGTGGCCGCCGCGAACCCGGGAGTCGTCTACTGCTCGATCTCGGGCTTCGGCGACGGCGCCGGGGCCGACCTGCCGGGCTACGACCTGCTCGTGCAGGCCGTCGGCGGGCTCATGAGCATCACCGGACCGAGCGATGCCGAAGGCGGCGAGCCGCTGAAGGTCGGTGTGGCGCTCGTCGACATCCTCACCGGGCTCAACGCCGTCGTCGGCATCCAGGCCGCGCTGCGCGCTCGCGACGCAGAGCATGCAGCGGGCCGCGGCCAGCACGTGCGCATCACCCTGCTCGGGTCGCTGCTGTCGGCGCTCGCGAACCAGGCCTCCTCCACCCTCGAGACGGGCCGGTCGCCCGGGCGGCTCGGCAATGCGCACCCCTCGATCGCGCCGTACGAGACCTTCCGCACCGCCGATCAGACGCTCGCGCTCGCCGTGGGCACCGATGGACAGTTCGCGCGACTGTGCGAGACGCTCGGCGAGCCGGGCCTCGCGCGCGACGCCCGCTTCGCGACGAACGAGGCTCGCGTGGCCCACCGAGCCGAGCTGAAGCCCGCCCTCGAAGCCCGGCTCGTCACGCGCCCCGCCGCCGAATGGATCGACGCGTTCACCGCCGCGAACGTCCCCGCCGGCCGCGTGAACACGATCGGACAGGCCTTCGAGCTCGCCGAAACCCTCGGCCTCGACGTCGTCGCCGCCACCCCGGCCGCAGACGAGGCGGGCCGGCCGCAGCAGCTGCGATCGGTCGCGCTGCCCATCCACCTCTCGCGCACCCCCGCGCGCTACGGCACGCCGCCCCCGGCGCTCGGCGAGCACCAGGGCGCCGCATGGCTGCCCCGCTGACGCCGCCCGCCCAGCCCTGCGGTCGCAGCCTCACGAACCACACCGAAAGGACCCCATGAGCACCATCGACCAGCTCTTCGACGTCGCCGACTTCGTCACTGAAGAGGAGCGCGAGTGGCAGCTGCGCGCCCGCGAGTTCGCGACGACCCGCATCGCCCCCATCATCGACGAGGCGTTCGAGGAGCGCCGTCTGCCGACCGAGCTGCTGCCCGCCGTCGGCGAGTTCGGCGCCTTCGGCATGTACCTGCACGGATACGGGCTGCGCGGCGCCTCCTCCGTCGCGTACGGCCTCGTCGCGATGGAGTTCGAGGCCGTCGACTCCGGCTTCCGCACCGCGCTCTCGGTGCAGGGCTCGCTCGCCATGGGCGCCATCTCCAAGTTCGGCTCGGAGGATCAGAAGCAGCGCTGGCTGCCCGCGATGGGCCGCGGCGAGGCGATCGGCTTCTTCGGCCTCACCGAACCGCAGGGCGGCTCGGACCCCAACACGATGATCACGACCGCGCGGCGCGAGGGCGACCAGTGGGTGCTGAACGGCAAGAAGCGGTGGATCGGTCTCGCCTCGATCGCCGCGGTCGGCGTCATCTGGGCGAAGGACGAGGAGGGCGTCGTGCGCGGCTTCGTCGTGCCGACCGACACCCCGGGGTTCACCGCCACCGCGATCGAGAACAAGCTGTCGATGCGCGCCTCGCTGCAGTGCGAGATCGAGCTCGACGACGTGCGCCTGCCCGCCGACGCGATCCTGCCCGGTTCGAAGGGTCTCTCCTCGCCGTTCCAGTGCCTGAACGAGGCCCGCTACGGCATCGTCTGGGGCGTCATGGGAGCCGCCCGTTCGTGCCTCGAGGCCGCCGTCGAGCGCTCGCAGAGCCGCGAGGTGTTCGGCGCGCCGATCGGCGGCAAGCAGATCACGCAGGCGAAGCTCGCCGATATGTTCGTCGAGTACGAGAAGGGGCTGCTGCTCGCCCTGCACCTCGGCCGCCTCAAGGATGCGGGGCGCCTGAGCCACGGCCAGATCTCGGTCGGCAAGCTCAACAATGTGCGCGAGGCCATCAAGATCGCGGGCACCGCGCGCTCGATCCTCGGCGGCGACGGCATCACGAGCGACTTCCCGGTCATGCGCCACATGGCGAACCTCGAATCGGTGCGCACCTACGAGGGCACCGACGAGGTGCACCAGCTGGTCATCGGCCGCGAACTCACCGGCATCGCCGCGTTCTGAGCCGGGGCGCCGCGCATCTGCAGGGATCGCCGATCCCTGCAGATGTGCGAAGATGAGACCGTGACCGAGCAGAGCCCCGCCGACGCGCACGGCGCCCCCGACGCCGCCGGCGCCGCGGCCCCCCACGCGCGCGAGATGACCGATGTGCAATCGTGGCATCTGCCGCGGCTCATCATCGCCTGGGCCGTCGCCGCGATCTTCGGCGTGCTCATCACCGTGCTCGTGCCCGAGACGAGCCGCTTCCCCTGGCTCGTGCTCGCGATCGGCATCGCGACGCTCGTCACCTTCGCACTGCAGCTCGGCACCGCCCAGAAGGTCGGCTTCATCACGCGCACGGCGTTCAGCGTCGCGGGATCGGTCGTCGTCATCGCGGTGATCGACCTCATCAGCGCCCTCGTCTCGCTGCTATGATCGAACCATGCTCCTAGCTCTCGAACTCTTCTTCCTCGGGCTTCTCGGCCTGGCATCGCTGGCGATCGCTTGGGTCTCGGGAACGGTCATCTACAAGCTCTTCAAGGGCCAGCGCTGAACTTCCTCCAGCTGCCGGGCGCTGTCGCGGCCGACGGATACGGCGTCGCGATGCACTACGCCGCGCCGTTGCGCGAGCAGCGGGCGCTCGCCGCGGGCGAGGCGATCGTCGACCTGTCGCATCGCGGCATCGTCACCGTCACGGGTGCGGACCGGCTGAACTGGCTGCATGCGATGACGAGCCAGGGCCTCGCCCGGCTCGCTCCCGGCGAGGGCGTCGAAACGATGCTGCTCGACCCGAACGGGCGCATCCAGCACGCCATCCGCATGGTCGACGACGGCGAGACGAGCTGGCTGCTCGTCGATGAGGGCTCGGCCGAGGCGCTCGCCGCCTACCTGAACCGCATGCGCTTCGCGATGCGCGTCGAGGTCGCCGACGTGTCGGCCGACTACGCCGCCGTGCTCGCGTTCGCGGGCGACGCGGCAGCTGCCCTGAACGGGCTCGGCCCGGTCGTCGCCTGGCGGGACCCGTGGGCCTCGGTCGCACCGGGCGGTGTGCAGTACGCGCACAGCGCGGAGCACGCCGGCGCAGACTGGACGGCGACGCAGTTCGTCTTCGCCCGCACCGAGCTCGACAGCGTCGTCGCGCTCGTCTCGAGCGGCACCGTGCAGGCCGCGGGCCTCCTCGCACTCGATGCGCTCGAGGTGCGCGCCTGGCGGCCGGCGCAGCACGGCGACGTCGATGAGCGTTCGATCCCGCACGAGTTCGACTGGTTGCGCACCGCGGTGCACCTCACGAAGGGCTGCTACCGCGGCCAGGAGACGGTCGCGAAGGTGCACAACCTCGGCCACCCGCCGCGGCGGCTCGTGCTGCTGCACCTCGACGGCTCGGCCGGCGAACTGCCCGTCCCAGGAGCGCTCGTCTACCCGGACGGGAAGGCCGCAGACCCGGATGCCCGCCCGGTCGGGCGCATCACCCGTGCCGCACTGCACTACGAGTGGGGGCCGATCGCGCTCGCCCTGGTGAAGCGGTCGGTCGCCGAGGATGCGCTGCTCGAGGTGCGCGGAGGCGCCGCGGGCGCCGATCCCGCAGCCGCGGTGCTCGAAACGCTCGCCGCATCGCAGGAGGTCATCGTGCCGGCGGATGCGGGTGCGACCCGCCGTGTGCCGCGCCTCAAGCGGCTCTGAACCGGCGAGTCGCCGCCGCTAGACTGGGGCGTATGACGAATACGCTGATCCTTCTCCGTCACGGCCAGAGCGAGTGGAACCAGAAGAACCTCTTCACCGGCTGGGTCG
This sequence comes from Leucobacter sp. GX0328, assembly GCF_053567315.1. Classification (NCBI taxonomy): domain Bacteria; kingdom Bacillati; phylum Actinomycetota; class Actinomycetes; order Micrococcales; family Microbacteriaceae; genus Leucobacter; species Leucobacter sp. GX0328. The sequence continues at coordinate 470,234 of NZ_JBSGPC010000001.1, read as the reverse complement.
ATGTCAGGCTCACCGACCAGGGCCGCGGCGAAGCGGCCCGGGCGGGCGAGCTGCTCGCAGAATCGGGCCTGCTGCCCGATGTGCTGCACACCTCGGTGCTGAGCCGCGCCATTCAGACGGCCAACCTCGCGCTCGAGAGCGCCGACCGGCTGTGGGTGCCGGTGCGCCGCTCGTGGCGCCTGAACGAGCGCCACTACGGCGCGCTGCAGGGCCTCGATAAGACCGAGACGCTGCAGAAGTACGGCGAAGAGCAGTTCATGGAATGGCGCCGTTCGTTCGACACCCCGCCGCCCGTGCTCGACGACGCGAGCGAGTGGTCGCAGGCGAACGACCCGCGCTACGCCGGTATCGACGGCGAGCAGCCGCGCACCGAGTGCCTGAAAGACGTCATCGAGCGCATGCTGCCCTACTGGCAGAACTCGATCGTGCCCGATCTGAATGCGGGCAATACCGTGCTCGTCACGGCCCACGGCAACTCGCTGCGCGCGCTCGTGAAGCACCTCGAGGGCATCTCGGACGCCGACATCGCATCGCTGAACATCCCGACCGGCATGCCGCTCGTCTACGACATCGCGGAAGACGGCACCGCCGTAGGCAAGGGCCGCTACCTCGACCCCGAGGCCGCCGCAGCCGGCGCTGCCGCGGTCGCAGCTCAGGGCAAGTAGTCCCGGGAACGGGTGAGGCCCCCTTCGCGCGAAGGGGGCCTCACCCGTACGGTTCAGCGGCGCGGGCGCGAGCCCGTCAGCCGAGGGGAGCCGGGCTCACCGTTCGTCGTCGTCCTCAGCGTTGTACTTGCTCGCGTACTCCGCCCAAGGGTCCTCTTCAGGACGTTGCTGCGGCGCCTCCGATGCGAGCTCGCGCTCGAGATCGGAATAGTTCGTCGCGGGGCTGAAGTACTTCAGCTCCCGTGCAACCTTGGTGTGCTTTGCCTTCTGACGGCCGCGCCCCATGCGTGACCCCCTTACACATTCGGGCCCCGCGAGTTTTTGGACTTCGCGAGGCAGGTACTCAACTGAAATAGACGTATAGGGGCGATTCTAGCATGATGGAGCACTCCACCACCGCCGTTTCGGGCTCTGTGCGCTGTGGGCGAAGTCTGAAAGCACCGCCGACGCGCGCGTACATTACTATTGGGGCATGAGCACCGAGTCTGGGCGCGGTCGAGCGACCCGCATCGCGCTCATCGCGCTGCTCGCAGTGGCCGTCATGGTGCTGGCGGTGGTGATCGCCGTGCTGCTGCCGATCCTCACGCACACGAGCGCGGGCGGCTCGGGCCAGCAGGTGCCGACCGACTTCGTTTCGTCGTCGCAGGCGACCGGCGACGACGGGCGAGTGCGCGAGCTGCGCGTCGAGAGCGCCGACGGCGCACCGGCCGATCTCGGCGCGGTCGCCGCCGGCGATACGTTCGCCATCACCGGATCCGGCTTCGATGCCGGCATCGGCATATACGTCTCGGTCTGCGCGATCCCGGACACGCCCGCGCAGAAGCCGGGACCCTGCCTCGGAGGCATCCCCGAGGGAGCGGAGGAGGGGAACGCTGCGACGGAGGACCTCACGAGCGCCTGGGTCACCGACGACTGGGCCTGGCGCGCCTTCGCGACCCACCGGTACTCCGTCGCCTCGGCAGGGACGTTCGCAGTCGAGCTGACCGTGCCGGCGGCCGCGAGCAACGGCATCGACTGCCGCGAGACGCGCTGCGCCATCACGACGCGGGCCGACCACACGGCGAGCGACGACCGGGCGCAGGACATGCTGCTGCCCGTGCGCTACGCCGACTGACGCCGCGCCGTCCGCACGGGCTACGCGGAGAGCGGGCCGAGCACCAGCGTCGCGACCGTGGTGATCGCGAGCCCCGCGAGCGCGCCGATCACGGTGCCGTTGATGCGGATGAACTGCAGATCCTTACCGACCTGCAACTCGATCTTCTCGGCCGCCTCGCGCGCGTCCCAGCGCTGCACGGTCTCCGACACCACGTTCGCGAGGTCGTGGCGGTAGCGTCGCACGAGGTGCTCCACGACCTCCATCACCCAGACATCGATCTTGAACTGCAGCGTGGGGTCGTCGCGCAGACGCTGACCGAAATCGACGAGCGCCCGGGTCATGCGCAGGCGCAGCTCGCTCCCCGGATCGCCGAGCATCTCGACGAGCGCCGCCCGCGCGGTGTCCCAGGTCGCCGACGCGAGCGCTCGGATGCGCGGGCTGTCGAAGACGTCGTGCTTGAACTCCTCGAGCTGCTGCTGCAGGCGCTCCTGGTGCTGCAGATCCTCCGCGAGATCGGTGAGGAAGCGGGTGATGGCGGCGCGCGCCGGATGCCCGGGCTCCGTCGCCACGGCTTCGGCGAAGCGCACGGCCTCGGCGTGCAGCCGCTGGTCGAGGAAGCGGTCGACGATGCTCGGCACCCAGGTCGGCATGCGCGACGAGAGCACGCTGTCGAAGGCGTCGGGGTGCGCTACCAGCCACTCGCCGAGGCGGTGCGCCGCGATCTCGACGAGTGCCTCGTGGTGGCCCTCGGCGACGAACGACGCCGTCGCGCGGCCGAAGAGCGGCCCCCATTCCGGGTCGACGACGTGGCGCCGCACGAGCGACTCGACGAGCTCCTGCACATCGTTGTCGTCGAGCACCGTCAGCGCCCCGAGCGCCGCATCCGAGATCATCTCGGCCACGCGCTCCGCGTGGCCCGATCCCTGGAGCCAGTTGCCCGCCATGCGCGCCCCGCTGATCTCGGAGAGCTTGTCGTGCACGACGTCGTCAGCGAGAAAGTTCTCCTCGATGAACGAGCCGAGGCCCTCGCCGATGTCGTCCTTGCGATTCGCGATCAGATTCGTGTGGGGGATGGGCAGCCCGAGCGGGTGGCGGAACAGCGCCGTGACCGCGAACCAGTCGGCGAGCGCGCCGACCATGCCGCCCTCGCTCGCGGCGCGCACGTACCCGAGCCACGGCAGCCGCTCCTGCAGCATGAACGAGACGACGAACACGACGAGCATGCCGAGCAGCAGTGCGACGGCCACGCCCTGCATGCGGCGCAGCGACGCGAGGCGTTCGAAGTCCGCCGGGGTAGTGGCTCCGAGAGTACGACGGTTCGCGATCAGGGGCATCCCTGCATTATCCACCCGAAGGCTGCTCGATGCCGCATGGGATACTGGACGCCATGCATCTTCTCACGGTCGTCAGTCTCAAGAACCGCGCCCTGATCGCGCTCGTGACGATCGTCGCAGCGGTGTTCGGCCTCATCGGCGTCGGGTCGCTGAAGCAGGAGCTCATGCCGTCGGTGCAGTTCCCGGCGATCGCCGTCGTCACCTCGTATCCGGGAGCGTCGCCCGAGGTGGTGAACAACGACGTGTCGGGCCCGATCGAGACCGCGCTGCGGGCCGTGCCGAGCCTCGAGAGCACGACCGCCACCTCGAGCACCGGGGCATCGATGGTCGTCGCGCAGTTCACCTACGGCGTCGACATCACCGCGACCGAGCAGAAGGTCGAGCGCGCGATCAGCCGCATCTCCGAGCTGCTGCCCGCGGCCGCCGACTCGCAAGTGCTCTCGGGCAGCATCGACGACTTCCCCGTGATCCAGATCTCGGTCGCGCCGGCCGAAGGCGAGACGCCCGAGCAGGCGGCCGCGACCATCGAGCGCCTCGCCATCCCCGAGCTCAGCGACATCGAGGGCGTGCGCGACGCGCAGCTCACCGGCGCCCGCCCCGACCGCATCACGATCGCGCCGTGGCTCGACGTGCTCGCCGAGAACGGCATCGCCCCGCAGACACTCGGCGACACGCTGCAGCAGAGCGGGCTGCTCGTCGCCGCCGGCACCGTGACCGAGGGCGAGCGCACCCTCGCCATCGAAGCGGGCTCGGCGCTCACGGGCGTCGAAGACGTCGCGGCGCTGCCCATCCCCGGCACCGCGCTCACCATCGGCCAGGTCGGCGAGGTGCGACTCGAACCCGGCCCCGTCGAGAGCATCTCGCGCGTGGACGGCGCCCCTGCCCTGACGATCGCCGTCACCAAGATGTCCGCGGCCAACACGGTCGACGTCTCGCACGCGGTGCAGAGCTCGCTCGACGGCCTGCAGGAGCAGCTCGGCGGCGCGCAGCTGACCGTCATCTTCGACCAGGCGCCCTACATCGAGCAGTCGATCGAGACGCTCACCACCGAAGGGCTGCTCGGCCTGCTCTTCGCGGTGCTCGTGATCCTCGTCTTCCTGCTGTCGGTGCGGGCCACCCTCGTGACGGCGATCTCGATCCCGATGTCGGTGCTGCTCACCTTCATCGGCCTGAACTTCGCCGATTACACGCTCAACATGCTCACCCTCGGTGCGCTCACGATCTCGATCGGCAGGGTCGTCGACGACTCCATCGTGGTCATCGAGAACATCAAGCGGCATCTCGGCGAGCGGCCCGACGACGAACGGGCCCGTACCATCGTCACGGCAGTGCGCGAGGTCGCCGGCGCCATCACCGCCTCGACCATTACGACCGTCGCCGTGTTCCTGCCGATGGCGTTCGTCGACGGTATGGTCGGCGAGCTCTTCCGCCCCTTCGCGTTCACCGTCACCATCGCGCTCATCGCCTCGCTGCTCGTGTCGCTCACGATCGTGCCAGTGCTCGCGCACTGGTTCCTGCGCATCTCGCACCGCGGCGCGACGCCCGCCGCACCGCGGCCCGAACCGCGCGACACCTGGCTGCAGCGCGCCTACCGCCCCGTCATCGACTGGACGCTCAAGGGCCGCGGCCCCGCACTCACCCTCGGCGCCGCCGTGATCGTCGCAGGGCTCACCGGCGCGCTCGCCGCGACTCCGCTGCTGAAGACCAGCTTCATGGGCGATCAGGGTCAGAACTCCGTCGGCCTCGTGCAGACCCTCGCGCCCGGCACGAGCCTCGACGCGCAGCTCGCGCAGGCCGAACGCGTCGAGGAGGCCCTGAACGGCGTCGACGGCATCGAGACGGTGCAGGTCACGATCGGCAGCGCCGGCGGCGGCATGGCCGCCATCTTCGGCGGGGGCGGCGACGGCGCCGTCACCTACTCGATCACGACCGACGCCGACGCCGACCAGGCCGCGCTGCAGGAGCGGATCCGCGGCGCAGTGGACGCCCTCGACGACGCGGGCGAGTTCTCGCTCGGCCAATCCGACGGCGGCGTCACCGCCTCGAGCAGCATCGCCGTCACCGTCGAGGCCCCCGACCAGGCGACCCTGGCAGAGGCGAGCGACGCGGTCGTCGCGGCGCTCGCGGAGCAGCCGTCGCTGGAACAGGTCGAGAGCGATCTCGCGCAGTCGCGCCCGTTCCTCAAGGTCGCCGTCGATCGCGCAGCCGCGGCCCAGTTCGGGTTGACCGAGACCGCGGTCGCCATGCAGGTCGCGCAGCAGATGCAGCCGCAGCAGATCGGCCAGATCGTCGTCGACGAGACCAGCACGGCCGTCTACCTCGCGGTCGGCGTGCCACCGACCGACCAGGCCGGAGTCGCGGCCCTCGGCATCCAGAGCGCGCTCGGCCCGGTCGCCCTCTCGCAGGTCGCCGCGGTCGAGGTCGCCGACGGCCCGGTCACCGTGCGCAGCGAAGACGGCGCCCGGGTGGTGACCGTCTCGGCGCTGCCGAAGAGCGACGACCTCGGCGCCGCCGGCCTCGAGGTGACCGCCGCGCTCGACTCGGTGCAGCTGCCCGAGGGCGCGAACGCGAGCATCGGCGGCGTTATGGCGCAGCAGAGCGAAGCGTTCGAACAGCTCGGGCTCGCGCTGCTGGCCGCGATCCTCATCGTCTACGTCGTGATGGTCGCCACCTTCCGCAGCCTGCTGCAGCCGCTGCTGCTGCTCGTCTCGGTGCCGTTCGCGGCCACGGGCGCGCTGCTGCTGCTCGTCGCGACCGGCATCCCGCTCGGCGTCGCATCGCTCATCGGCGTGCTCATGCTCGTCGGCATCGTCGTGACGAACGCGATCGTGCTCATCGACCTGGTGAACCAGTACCGAGAGCGCGGCGACTCTCTGCACGATGCCGTGACGCACGGCGCGATGCAGCGTCTGCGCCCCATCGTGATGACCGCGCTCGCCACGATCCTCGCCCTCACCCCGATGGGCATCGGCATCACCGGGAAGGGCGGGTTCATCTCCCAGCCGCTCGCAGTCGTCGTCATCGGCGGCCTGCTCTCGTCGACGGTCCTCACCCTCATCGTGCTGCCCGCACTGTACTACGTCGTCGAACGCGGCCGTGAGAACCGGCGCGATCGCCGGGTTCGCGCAGCCGCCCCGGACGGACCCGTGCCCGCGCTGACGGGGGCCGATGCCGACGCCGCGCTCGCAGCTCCCGGTTCGGGGACGCCCACCGCTGCGGAGCCGGCCGGGCGCCCCATGGCGGTCGCTCCGTGGGTGATCGACGCCGAGCCCGTGGCCGCCTGGGAGCCCGTGGCGGCCGCTGAGCCCGAGATCGATGCCGCGCCCGAGATCGATGCCGCGCCCGAGATCGTCGCTGAGCCTGAGCCTGAGCCTGAGCCAGATGTCTTCGCGGAGCTGTTCGGCGAGCACGAGCACGAGTCTGAGTCGGAGTCTGAGTCGGAGCCGGAGCCGGAGCCGGACGGTGAGCCCGATCCGGAGTCCGCTGGTGCTCCGAATCCCGAGTTCACCCCCGAACCGGAAAGCGCGGCCGAGCGGGACTGCGCACCACCGACGGCGTCAGAGGCCTTGCCCGCGCCTGCGCAGACCGCCGACCCGGAGACGCAGCGCCGCATCCTCGAGGAGCTCATGCGGGTCGGAATGTCGGCCCCCGAGGTGTCGGGCCACGCCGGGCACGCCGAATCGCAACCGGCAGCGCCCGTGCCCGTCGCAGACGAGCCCGAACCCGACTGGGATGAACTCATGCGCCAGGCGCTGCTCGACACCGACGCCGAAGCGGGCGTCGAGTCCGAATCCGATACCGGCGCAAGCTCCGCCTCCGGAGCCCCAGCGGACTCCGAGGCGGACGGCACGCGCGGCGACCAGGAAGGCCGGTAACCATGGCCCAGAAGAAGAATCGCGGGTTCAAAGCGCCCGCCGATTACGACCCGCGACGCGGCGGCAAGGGCGGCAAGAACCTCAGAGGGCGCAAGTACGGTACGGAAGCGACGCGCGGTACCGACGCGCCGCGTTCGCGCGATCGGGACCGGGGTCGCGACCGCAGCGCGGCGCAGTCGACCGACCCGATCGACGGGCGATCGCGCCGGCAGCAGAGCGACCCGCAGCGCCGAGAGGCGCAGCCCCGGCTCGAGCGGATCGAAGCGCAGCGCACGACGGCCGCCGACGTGCGCGGCATGACCTTCGCGGACCTCGGGCTCGGCGGCAACATCGTGCGCACCCTCGGCGAGCTCGGCGCCGATCGACCGTTCCCGATCCAGGCCGCGACCATCCCCGACGCCGTCGCGGGCCGCGACGTGCTCGGCCGCGCGCGCACGGGCTCGGGCAAGACGATCGCGTTCGGCGCGGCGCTCGTCGAGCGCCTGCTGAAGCTCAAGGCCGAGGGAGCGTTCGCCGCCGATCCCCGGGCGCAGAAGCACCAGCCGAAGACACCGCGCGGCGAGCGGGCCCCGCGCACTCCTGCGCGAGCCGCCCGTAACCCGAAGGCGCTCATCCTCGCTCCGACGCGCGAGCTGGCGCTGCAGATCGACCGCACGGTGCAGCCGATCGCGCGCTCCGTCGGCTTCTACACGGCGCAGCTCGTCGGCGGCGTGCCGATCGACCCGCAGGTGCACGCCCTCGAGCGCGGCATCGACATCGTGATCGGCACCCCCGGGCGGGTGCAGGATCTCGTGAACCGTCGCAAGCTCGACCTGCGCGAGGTACTCGTATCGGTGCTCGACGAGGCCGACCACATGTGCGAACTCGGCTTCCTCGAACCCGTGCAGCGCATTCTGCGGCAGACCGAGCGCGGCGGCCAGCGGCTGCTCTTCTCGGCGACGCTCGACAGCGGCGTCTCAGAGCTCGTCGCCGAGTTCCTGCGCGACCCCGCCGCGCACGAGGCCGAAGAGGCCGCCGCCGGCGGCACCGAGCATCGCGTGCTGCTCGTGATGCGCGAGGACAAGCAGCGGGCGCTCGTCGAGCTCGCCTCGCAGCCCGGGCGCATCATGGTGTTCTGCCGCACGCGGGCCTTCGCCGAGCAGGTCTCCGAGCTGCTGCAGGACGCGGGCATCAAAGCGACCTCGCTGCACGGCGACCTGAGCCAGGCACGGCGCGAACGCAGCCTCGCGAAGTTCTCCGAAGGCAGGGCGCGCGTGCTCGTCGCGACCGATGTCGCGGCCCGGGGCATCCACGTCGACCGCGTCGACCTCGTGCTGCAGGCCGACCCGCCAGACGACTACAAGGCCTATCTGCACCGCGCCGGCCGCACGGGCCGCGCGGGCGCCGACGGGCGGGTCATCACGCTGATCCCGCGCACCCGGCAGAAGCGCACCCGCGAACTGTTCGCCGAGGCAGGCATCGAGCCCGACTTCTTCGGCGATTTCCGCCCCGGCGGGCAGTAGCGGCAAAGCGCGAAGGGACACCGCATGACCGAAGACCAGCAGCCCTCGCAGGGCCTGCAGCCTCCGCAGCTCGTGCCCGGGCAGGCTCCGCCGCCGTACCCGACGTGGGCGCCGCGGCCGTCGGGGCGAAAGTTCTGGGCGCTCGGCTTCCTCGCCTTCATCCCGTGGGCAGGGTGGATCGTGGCGCCCATCGTGCTGCTCGTGCAGCAGGCGAACGTGCGGCGCGACCCGTCGCCGGTCGTGCGGGAGAACGCGCGCTGGGCGGCGAACTGGATGCTGACGGCGACGCTCGCGATGATCATCGGCCTCGGCGGTCTGCTCGCCGCTGCGGTCTTCGGGCAGATCGCGATCGACGCGGGCGGCAGCTTCGAACTGATGCCGCTCGTCGTGATGAGCGCCGTGCTCATGGTCCTCATGCAGCTCGCCCATGCCGTGATCTCGCTCATCGGCACCATCCTCGCCGCCGACCGGGTATTCGACCCGGTCGCCGTGATCCGCTTCATCCCTCCGGTCGATGGCTGACAATCCGCGACACTGAATTTTGGCGGGTTGCCACAAACTCCTCCGGGAAGCGCCGGAGCCCGATTGTGCGCCGGTGCCCGACCGGTGGCACCCGCGCGCGGGCGGCCGTAGCCTGAGTACCACGCGGAGGCCGAGCGTGCCCGGCACGCCCGGACCGGCCTTCGCACGAGCATCGCCCCGAGGCCCCGAACGGCCCCGCATCGAAGGAGCACCGATGAGTGAGAACACCGCACGCACCGAACCGCGCATGAACGTCGCCGAGGTCGGCGATGCACTGCTCGGCAAGTGGAAGCAGGAGCGCCTCGAGTCGCGCGCGCTCGCCGCCGACCCCCGGCTGCACACCGCGCAGGGCACCCCCATGGACGAGTTCCGCGAGCGCGCCCTCGGCCAGCTGCAGGTGCTCGTCGACGCCGGAGCGATCCAGCGCGCCTTCCCGAGCGATCTCGGCGGCGGCGACAACCACGGCGGCAACATCGCCGCATTCCAGGAGCTCGTGCTCGCCGACCCCTCGATGCAGATCAAGAGCGGTGTGCAGTGGGGCCTCTTCGGCGCCGCCGTGCTGCACCTCGGCACGCGGCAGCACCACGAGAAGTGGCTGCCGCAGATCATGAGCCTGGAACTGCCCGGCGCCTTCGCGATGACCGAGATCGGCCACGGCTCCGACGTGGCCTCGATCGGCACGACCGCGACCTACGACCCCGACACCGAGGAGTTCGAGATCCACACCCCCTTCGCCGGGGCGTGGAAGGAGTTCCTCGGCAATGCCGCGCTGCACGGCCAGGCGGCGGTCGTCTTCGCCCAGCTCATCACGCAGGGCGTCAACCACGGCGTGCACGCCTTCTTCGTACCGATCCGGACGCGCGAGGGCGAGATGCTGCCGGGCATCGGCAGCGAGGACGACGGGGTCAAGGGCGGTCTCAACGGCATCGACAACGGCCGGCTGTACTTCACCCACGTGCGCATTCCGCGCGAGAACCTGCTCAACCGCTACGGCGACGTCGCCGCCGACGGCACCTACTCGTCGGCCATCGAGAGCCCCGGCCGCCGCTTCTTCACGATGATCGGCACCCTCGTGCAGGGGCGCGTCTCGCTCGACGGCGCCTCGGTGCGCGCCATGCAGGCGGCCCTCGCGATCGCGGTCAAGTACGGCAGCGAGCGCCGCCAGTTCCCCGGCGCCTCGGGCCGCGAGACCGTGCTGCTCGACTACGGCCGCCACCAGCGCCGCCTCATCCCGCGCATCGCCCAGACCTACGCCATGGCCTTCGCCGACGAGCGCCTGCTCACCGTGTTCGACGAGGTCTTCTCGGGGGCGCGCGACACCGACGAGAACCGCGAAGACCTCGAGACCCTCGCGGCGGCGTTCAAGCCGCTGTCGACCTGGGCGGCGCTCGATACGCTGCAGGAGGCGCGCGAGGCCTGCGGCGGCGCCGGATTCATGGCGAAGAACCGCCTCACCGGGTTGCGTCACGACCTCGACATCTACGTTACCTTCGAGGGCGACAACAACATCCTGCTGCAGCTCGTCGGCAAGCGCCTGCTCTCGGATTACGCGGCGCAGTTCGCTGGCGGCGACCGCGCAGCGCTCGCGAAGGCCGCCGCGAGCCAGATCGGCGACCGGGTCAGCCGCTTCGGCCTGCGCCAGATGGGGCAGAGCATCGCCGACCTCGGCCGCGTCGCCCGCTCGGTCGAGAGCATGCGCACCCCCGAGGCTCAGCGCGAACTGCTCACCGACCGCGTCGAGACGATGGTCGCCGAGATCGCCGTCGCGCTGCGCGACGCCACCAAGGGCATCGACAAGAGCGACAAGCGTGCCCGCGCCATCGCCACCGAGGACGCGTTCAACGCGCAGCAGAACAAGCTCATCGCGGCGGCGCGCGCGCACGCCGAGCTGCTGCAGTGGGAGGCCTTCACCGAGGGCATCGGCGAGCTGCGCGACGAGGGATCGCGCCAGGTGCTCACCTGGCTGCGCGACCTGTTCGGGCTCGGCCTCATCGAGCAGAACGCGGCGTGGTACCTCACGGCTGGCCGCATCTCGGGCCAGCGCGCCGAGGCCGTCACCGCCTACATCGACCGCCTCATCGGGCGCCTGCGCCCGCACGCGCTCGACCTCGTCGATGCCTTCGGTCTGACGCCCGAGCTGCTGCGCGCCGAGATCGCTACCGGCATCGAAGCCGAGCGCCAGCAGGAGGCACACGACTACGTCGAGGCGCAGAAGGCCGCCGGTCTCTGGCCGATCCACGAGAAGGAGCTGCGCGCCCGCGCGAAGGCCGAGGCCAAGGCCGCCGCGAAGGCCTAGGTGGATCGCCGGGGCCCGTGAAGGGCCCTGGTGATCCCTGCCGTGCCCGGCGATCCCTGTCGGGCCACGTCCGTCTCGCCCGTTGATCAGGTTTCTGCCGTATATCTGCCATTCGCCCCAGGGATCGGCCATATCTTCGGCCGAAGACATACCCTGGGGCGGGCGCCGGCGCCTGCGCGCCTCCCGCTCGTCGCCCTAAGGTGGAAGCATGACTGAACTGCGCACCCTGTACCCGCCGATCGAACCCCACGCATTCGGGCGACTGCCCGTCGGCGACGGGCAGCAGATCTTCTGGGAGGAATGCGGCAACCCCGAGGGCAAGCCCGTCGTGTTCCTCCACGGCGGTCCCGGCGGCGGCGCCAGCGCAGACCACCGCCGCTACTTCGACCCCGAGAAGTACCGCATCGTGCTCTTCGATCAGCGCGGCTGCGGCCGCAGCCTGCCGCACGCGAGCGACCCCGAAGCCGACCTCAGCGCGAACACGACCTGGCACCTCGTCGCCGACATCGAGCGCCTGCGAGAGCACCTCGAGATCGACCGGTGGCAGGTCTTCGGCGGCTCATGGGGCTCGACTCTCGCCCTCGCCTACGCGCAGACCCACACCGAGCGGGTGACCGAGCTCGTGCTGCGCGGCATCTTCACGCTGCGCGAGACCGAGATCCACTGGTTCTACCAGGAGGGCGCCTCGCAGCTCTACCCGGACGCCTGGGAGCACTACCTCTCCGTCATCCCGGAGGCCGAGCGCGACGACCTCGTGCGGGCCTACCACCGGCGCCTCTTCGACGCCGACCCCGCCGTGCACGTGCCTGCGGCGGTCGAGTGGACGGTGTGGGAGAACTCGACGATCCGGCTGATCCCCGAAGCGCAGAGCATCGCCGCCGCCCGCGCCGATGAGACCTCTGCGGTCGCGTTCGCGCGCATCGAGAACCACTACTTCACGAACGGCGGCTGGCTCGAAGACGGGCAGCTCATCCGCGATGCGGGGGAGAAGCTGCGCGGCGTGCCCGGCGTGATCGTGCAGGGCCGCTACGACACCTGCACCCCGCCCCGCACCGCATGGGACCTGCACCGCGCCTGGCCCGAGGCCGCGTTCGAGATGATCGCCGACGCGGGCCACGCCGCGAGCGAGCCCGGCATCGTCGACGCCCTGGTCCGGGCAACCGACCGCTTCGCTCGTTCGGCTGGCGCAGTAGCGCCACCGGCCGATACTCAGAACGCGATGCGTTCTTCGTGATCGTCCGCCGACCGCTTCGCTCGTTCGGCTGGCGCAGTAGCGCCACCGGCCGATACTCAGAACGCGATGCGTTCTTCGTGATCGTCCGCCGACCGCTTCGCGGAATAGTCACCGCGGCGTCGCGCGGAAGGCGCGGCGAAGGGGGCCGGCGGCCCATACACTGAAGATGCGACGCAGCGCCGCCCCGACAGCCGCACAGCAACCCCGATGAGGAGCCCAGCATGACGTTCAACGAGAACGCGCGCATCGATACCAGCAAGGTCACGAAGCGGCGCGGGGGCATGAAGAAGGGCGGCATGATCGCGGGCGGCGGCGGTGCCATCGTGCTGCTCCTGCTGCTCGGCTCGCAGCTGCTCGGCGTCGACCTCACGGGCTTCGCGCCCGTCGCCGAGCAGGCGTTCGGCGGGGGCGCGGTCTCGCAGGAGTACCAGGGCGACCTCGAGAACTGCGCTACCGGCGCCGATGCGAACCGCGACGCCGAGTGCCGCATGGCCGGCACGAGCGACTCGCTCGACCGCTACTGGGCGGGCCAGATCGACGGGTATCGCAGCCCGGCCGATGTCGTGCTCTTCGAAGGCAGCACGCAGTCGCAGTGCGGTACGGCTTCGTCGGCGACGGGCCCGTTCTACTGCCCGCCCGAAGAAGCCATCTACGTCGATGTCGCCTTCTTCGACACGCTGAGTCAGGAGTACGGCGCCTCGGGCGGCCCGCTCGCCGAGATGTACGTGCTCGCGCACGAGTGGGGCCATCACGTGTCGAACCTGATCGGCTCCCTGCAGGGCGTCGGCCGCGACACCGGCCCGACCTCGGGCTCGGTGCGGCTCGAGCTGCAGGCCGACTGCTTCGCGGGCGCCTGGGTGCAGAACGCGTCGACGGTGCCCGACAGCCAGGGCGTGCCCTATTTGCAGCCGGTGACGCAGCAGGAGATCGCCGATGCGATGAGCGCTGCGGCGGCCGTCGGGGACGACCGCATCATGGAATCGGCAGGCGTCGGCGTCAACCCCGAGCGCTTCACCCACGGCACCTCCGAGCAGCGCCAGCGCTGGTTCCAGACCGGCTACCAGCAGGGCCCGACGGCCTGCGGTACCTTCGACGTGCCGGCCGCGCAGCTGTAGCGGAGAGCGGTGCGCCTAGCGCTTCTTGCGCCCGGCCGCCTGGCGCTTCTCGGCCTTCTTGCGCTCGGCCTTCGCTTTCGCCGCCGCGAGCTGCGCGCCGCGCGAGCCCGGCTTCGGCCCGGCCTTCTTGCTCGCCGCGGTCGCGGGGCGGGGCGGCTTCCGCTTCGCACGCTGCTCCGCGGCCTCGCCGACGCCAGGAGCGCTGTCGCTGCCGCCGTCGCCCGTGGACGCGGCCGTGCGTGAGCTGCGGGCCGTGCGGCCCCGCATGATTCCTGCGAGCTGCTGCACGTCCGATGCGTCGCGCGTCAGATCCCAGCTCGCCCAGACGACGCCGCCCTCGAGGTCGGTGTCACCGGTCACGGGCAGCACGGCGTGCTCTTTGCGCGACGAGAGCTGCCGGGCGAGCGGCAGCGGCAGCAGAATGGCACCGGCCCCCGTCGCGACGACCGCGAGTGCCGCTGCAGCGTTACGGGGCCTCCACGACGGGTCCGCGGCGGGCTCGGCGGCCGGCCACTGCTCCAGGTGATCCCCATGGTCCATGAGCCGCACGAGGGCCAGATCGGCCGCATCGATGCCCGGCTCGCCGGCGAGCTCGTGGTCGGCCGCGACGACGAGCGCGACCGCCTCGATGTACAGGCGCACGGCGTGCCGCGTGGGTTCGGGTGAGGCCGTGCCCTCGGGCAGGTCGCCGGGGCGGGTGCGCTCGAGCATGACATCGACGGGGCCGCCGTCGATGGGCCGGTGATCCCTGCCGTAGGTGACCCCGAGGGGCACGAGCTGGAGCGGCTCGCCGACCGCCTGCTGCCACCGCTTCGCCCACTTGCCGGGGGCCATGCCGCGCGCGAAGCCGAGGCGCAAGGGTCGATGCTCGCTCACAGGGCGACCTCCGAATAGATCTCGTGGGTGTAGGGGAGCCGCGCGGTCGACAGCGCGAGCCGGTAGTCCTCGGGGTGCCGGGCGTCGTATCCGCGAAGCGGCGTTCCCTCCTCGAGGTAGTGCGGCAGGGCGGGGCGCGCGTGCCCCTGCGGCGGGAGGCCGCTCGCCGGCACGACCCGCCACCAGGCGACGGCATGGCCGTAGAGCGCCAGTACGCGGCCGACGGCGCGCGGCGCCTCGGAGCCGATCGCGATGCCGACATCGCCGTAGGTCATGACACGCCCCTCGGGGATGCGCGCGACGATGCCGAGAACGGCTTCGGTGAACTCGGCGCTCGGCATGCTTCCAGAGTACGGCAGCTGTGCGATGCGGTGGCGCATTCGCGAGCGCCGTGGCTTCATTCGGAGATGGGAGCTCGATCGGATGGATTCGGGCCGGAATGTCCGACTGAGCTCTCGAATCCGACTGAGCTCACGGACGCAAGCAGCACTCGACAGGGATCGCCGCCGATCAACCGAGCGACGAGACCCCGAGCAGCATGCCGATCGTGTAGGTCGCCGCGACCGCGATACCGCCGAACACGAGCTGCCGCAGCGCCCCCTTCACCCAGTTATGACGCGCGAAGCGCGCCGCGAGGCCGCCGGCGACGAGGAGGCCCGCACCGCCGAATGCGAAACCCCAGCCGAGCGTGCCGAAGCCGAAGATGAAGGGGATGATCGGGATGAAAGCGCCTACCGCGAACGACAGGAACGACGAGAAGGCCGCGACCCAGGGCGAGGGGTGCCCGTCGGGGCTGAGACCAAGCTCCTGCATCAGGTGCAACTGCACGGCGCTGTCGCGGTTCTCCTGCACCTGAGAAGCAGCGGTGCGGGCGATCTCGGGGGTCATGCCGTAGCGCAGGAAGCGGCGCTCGAGTTCGGCCTGCTCGCCCTGCGGGTTCCGGGTGTGAGCCTGGACCTCGGCCGTCATCTCGGCGTCGAACTGCTCGTTCGCGGTGCGCACCGACGTGTACTCGCCGAGCGCCATCGAGATCGCGCCGGCGATGAGGCCCGAGATGCCCGTGATCGCCACGATGCCGGGGGCGGCGCCCGCCGCTGCGATACCGGCGATGAGTCCGACGTTCGAGACGAGGCCGTCCATCGCGCCGAAGACGCTCGCGCGCAGCCAGCCCGATGAGACATCGGCGTGGCTGTGATCGTACTCGTGCGGGTACGAGATGTCGTACTCGGTCATGTCGCTGCTCCCTGATCCGTGCGGCCGTGCGCGCAGGTCGCGCGCTGCGGCGCCCGGCCGATGATCCGCGGCCGCGCCTCGCACGAGGCATCACAGTAGCAACTTCCGGAGGCGAGGGAGAAGCCGGTCCACGACCTCGCCGCGGGGGCGCATTGATGTTCGGGAGGGCGAACTTTCGGGGCTGCGCGGGCGGTGCGCGTCTGGGGCGGTGCGCGGTAGGCTGTGCCGCGAGGCACGGAGAGCGCCGAGCCCGTGCACGGAGGAGACGAGATGAGTGGCGAAGCCAGCGGCCGAGTGGTGACGGGCGAGCGGGGTCCGGTGCTCGTGCTGGTGCGATCCCTGGCGCTGGCCGCCGAGGAGACCTGGGCGCATCTCACCGAGTCCGAGCTCACCGAGCAGTGGTTCGGGCCGTGGGAGGGAGATGCGAGGCCGGGCGGCGCCGTGCGGGTGCGCATGCGCTTCGAGGATCACGAGCCGGCCATCGGTATGCGCATCGACGCATGCGAGGCGCCGGCGCGGCTCGTGCTGCAGGCCGAGGAGGAGGTCGGGGGCTGGCACCTCGAGCTGCGGGTCGAGGAGGACGGCGAGGACGACTCGCTGCTGACCTTCATGCACCATCTCTCTGACGCCGACCTCGCGCAGGTCGGCGAGATCGGCCCCGGTTGGGAGTACTACCTCGATCTGCTCGTCGCCGCGACCGAGGGCACCGAGCGGCCGGGGTTCGACCAGTACTACCCGGCGCTGCGCGAGGCGTACCTGGTCTGGCAACGGTGAGGTCGGGATGGTGACGAAGCAGCCTGCGATGCGCCCGACCGGCGAGAGCATCGCCGAGGTGCTGGGCCGGGTCTCGGGCCCGAGGCGCGATGAGGCCGCCGAACTGGTCGCGCTGCTCGGCGCGGTGAGCGGCACCGAGCCCGTGGTATGGGCCGGCCGCATCATCGGCTTCGGCGAGTACGAGTACCGTTACGCGACCGGTCACGGCGGGCGCGCGCCCGAACTCGGCTTCGCGACGGGCTCGGCGAAGCACACGATCTATCTCATCGAGGGCTTCGCCGAACGCTGGCCCGGTCTGCTCGAGCGGCTCGGCAGGCATCGCGCGAGCCGCGTCTGCCTGTACCTGACGCGGCTGACCGGTATCGATCGCGAAGTGCTGCGCGAGCTGCTCGTGCGTTCGCTCGAGCTCAACCGCGAACGCTGGGGGAGCGCCGGCGGCGCCGACTGACCCCGCCGAGCTCCGCGGAGATGCTCCGGGGAGCCGCTCCGAAGGGCGGCGTCGCGCTACCTTCCGTGGAGGCGGGCCTGCAGCGTCTTGACCTCGTCAGCGAGCTCGGGTGCGGGGCCGCGGGTCGCGATGCCCGGGGCGACCGCCTCGACGGGCAGCGGGTTCACGGGGCCGGCCGGCACGTCCCATTCGGCAAGCCAGGCGGTGAGCTGCTCGGTGCTCGAGGCGTACACGATATCGGCGAGCCCGACCCACGCGTGCGCGGCCGAGCACATGGGGCAGTGCTCGCCCGAGGTGTAGACGGTGGAGCCGGCGCGCTCCGCGGGCGTCAGGTGGTTCGCCGCCCAGCGGGCGATCTCGAACTCGGGGTGCAGGGTGTGGTCGCCGCCCTTGACCCGGTTGCGATCCTCGAAGCGCACGGCGCCCGAGGCATCGACGAGGATCGAGCCGAACGGCTCGTCGCCGTCGTCGAGCGCTTCGCGGGCGAGCTCGACGCAGCGGCGCAGGTGGGCGAGGTCTTCGGGGGAGAGCGAGCGCGAATCGGTCATGCCGTCACGGTAGCAGGCCCGGCGGGCACGGGTTCGAGTGCTGCGCCGCCCGGCCCGTCAGCCGAGCGGGGAGTCGTGCATTACTCCGTAGCGGGCGCACACGAAGTCGCGGTTGCGGGCCGTGTCGAGCAGCTCGAGGTGCAGTCTGCGCGGGAAGAGCGGGCGGCCCTCTCCGAGCATGACGGGGGCGTACTGCACCCACACCTCGTCGAGCAGGCCGGCATCGGCGAACTGGCCGGCGAGATCGCCGCCGCCCATGACCCAGACGTCCTTGCCATCGGCGGCCCGAGCCGCCGCGGAGTGCATCTCGCGCACATCGCCCTGTACGAACCGGATGTCGGCGCCCTCGATCACGGGGAGGTCGCGGTGCGTGAACACCCATGCGGGCTGCTCGTACTGCCACCCCTCGTCGGCGGCGAGCAGCCATTCGTAGGTCGACGCGCCCATGACGAGCGCGCCGATGCCCGCCGAGAACGCGGGGTAGGCCATGGGGCCCTCGAAATCGAAGTCCTGCGCGAAGAGCCAGTCGAGCGAATGGTCGGGGGTCGCGATGAAGCCGTCGAGGCTCGAAGCGGTGTAGAAATGGGTGGCCATGCCTTCATCGTAGGCGTGCCGGGCGTACGAGTCGCTTAAGCTCGAAGCATGGAATCGGAGGCCTTCGCCCGCGCACTGCGCGAGGGGCGCCGCAAGGAGCGCCGCGACGGCGTGCTGCTGCTCGTCGTCGGCGCGGTCTTCATCGCGGCCGGGGTGCTGCTGATCGTGGTCGGCAACCGCTGGCTCGGGGCGACGGGCGCCGCCTTCGGCGCGATGGCGGTGTGCACGGGCATCGCGCACCTGCGCGGCAGCGAATCGGCCGCAGCCCGCATCCCGGTGCTGCTCATCGCCATCGCGATGGTCGTGACGGGCGTGCTCGCGGTGATCGCCGGCATCGCGACGCCCGGGGCGTGGGGCTGGCGCGGCGGCGGCGCTGGCGTAGTCGCAGGCGTGCTGTTCCTGGTGCTCGGCGCTGCCGGAATCGCGGCGTTCATCATCGCGTCCGTGCGTCGGCGCCGTCATCGCGTCTGAGGGCGGCGACGGGTCTGCCGCGAGTCGACTACGACCGCAGCGCGAGGTGCAGCAGCGGGTACGGGCGGCCGTCGCCGTCGAGTTCGCTGCGGCCGACCTGCACGAAGCCCCGACTGGTGTAGAAGCCGACAGCGGCCGGGTTCTGCTCGTTCACGTCGACCGTGTTCACGCCGTAGTGCGCGATCGCCTCGGCGAGCAGAGCCGAACCGATGCCGGCGCCGCGGGCCTCGTCAGTGATGAACAGCATCTCGAGGTTGCCCTCGGCCACTCCCGCGAAGCCCACGACCTCCGCGCCGCGCTCGGCGACGGTGAGCGCGACCGCGGGGAAGTAGTCGGCGGCGAGACGGGATTC
Source organism: Leucobacter sp. GX0328 (assembly GCF_053567315.1). NCBI lineage: Bacteria > Bacillati > Actinomycetota > Actinomycetes > Micrococcales > Microbacteriaceae > Leucobacter > Leucobacter sp. GX0328. The sequence continues at coordinate 451,299 of NZ_JBSGPC010000001.1, read as the reverse complement.
GATGCGTGCGAAGTCGGCCTCGTCGAGGAAGTCGTGGGTCGCGCGCACGGCGCTGCGCCAGATCTCCACCAGCATCGGATACTCGTCCGCGCCGCGGCACGGGCGAATCAGGAGGTCAGCGGTCTGCCGGTCGTGCGAATCCATCGTCCCAGTATCCCATCGAATCGCACCGGAGCCTCCGTCGCGTCTCCTACGGTCGCCGTCGGTGCCCCTACGCACGCGCGGTGCCCTGATGGGCGGGGAATAACGGCACCTCGCGTCCAGAAGGGCACCTTCGACGGACAAAGCTATCCCGAGCCCTACCGGGCCCCGCTCCACGGTCGCTTGAAGAAGCACCCGCCGCAGGAGGTGCGTACTTGGGCCCGGAGACCATCAGCATCATCGTGGCGATGGCCACGTTCGCTGTGGTCACGATCGGCACGTCAGTGACGCTGGTGCGTCGCCTCGAAGCGCGGACGGACGCGCGATTCGAACAGGTCGCCTCGCATATGGATGCCCGCTTCTCCGAGCAGGGCGCACGGATCGACGGACTGTCAGCCGAACTCACCGAGGTGAAGATCTCGATCGCTCGACTCGAGGGGACTCCGCCGCGTCTCATGGGCACCCGTTGAGATGAGCCTGCAAGAAGCGGCACCGGCCGCACCCGAACTCTGCTGCCACCCGAGCTCGGGTGCGACGTGCTTCGCGAACGACTCGAGCACATGGAGGTTGTACTCCGAACCGAGCTGGTTGGGGTACGCGGTGCAACGAATGCGAGCGTGTTTCTATGCGTAGAAAACGGACACGCGATGGAGCCACTCACGGATCAGTGCCGAAACGATCTCCGGCTGTTCAAGGTGCAAATTGTGGCCTGCTGCATCGAGAACCGTGAATGTTCCCCGAACATGGTGGTTGCGGAAGGAGGTTCCGTCCTCAAACCCAACTACCTGATCCTGGCGTCCAAATACATGCAGGGAGGGTGCCATGAAAGTCCCCGCCGCGGCAATCTCGGGAGTGTACGCGGTGCTGTATCTTTCACCGATCCGATCCAGTACCTCTTGTTTGGATTCGCGTATGCCCGGTAGTACGAATCTTTCGAACGCTTCGAGGTTCGCTGCTGTGTGAATCACCGCCATTTCAGCGAATTCTTCGCGTGCTTCTCCGGCCAGTTCGAGGACTTTTTCGTCGTACTGAGTCGCCTGGTGCTGAGGGAGGACGCGCTGAGTTCGATCCATCTGGAAAGCACCCGCAAGCGTTGCTAGGCCGACACACTGTTCGGAGAGGGTATGGGCAACATGGCGAGCGACCATGGCGCCAAAGGAATTGCCGATCACCGCGAAACTTCTGCCCCCAAGGATCTGACTCACTTCCTCGAGCACAGAATCTGCGAGCTCCTGAGGCGATGCAACTCCGGTGTCTTCGGCGGCCGCAGCCCAGGGCAGGTCCAGGTATACCCGTTGCCAGTTCTGTTCTCCGAGCATGTCCTCCAACGGGAGCATGATTCGGTGGTCTACGCCGAAACCGTGGATGACGATGAGCGGCGGCCCTTCGCCGCGGATTTCTGCGATCACTCCACAACCCTAGCTCGGCTCATGACGGGCACAGGTCTGACGCACATTGCTGGCCACGATGAGTCAGGCGCTGATTGCGTCTCCCTGCACAGGGCCCTCCGTGCTGGGCTTCCACCCCAGAGCAGGAGCCACATGGGTAGCAAAGGACTCGAGCACATGGAGGTTGTACTCCGGACCGAGCTGGTTCGGACCTAAATGTGCTCTTCGTCCAGCAACTTGCGCATTCGATAGTTGACAAGCTTTACTCCCAGTTTGACCGGCTCCTGTCGGCGCTCGATAGAGAATCTATGTCTCTCGAAGAACGGTCGAGCAGTAATGCTGACATCGGCGGTAAGGCTCGTCGCGTGGAGTTCTCTTGATTGCTTTTCCGCCTCCATGAGAAGCGCGTGCGCGACTCCTTGTCTCTGGTGTTGGGGGTCCACAAACATCATGTCGATGTATCCACGCTCATCGACATCGGAAAACCCAACGACCTCACCGTTCGCAGTGGCGACAAAACTATTCCGCTTGCGCATGGCGAGGTTCCACCTCGCAACATCGCGCCGGCCCGGTTGGGCCCAGGCCTGGACTTGCTCTGGCGAGTAGTCAGCCGCAGCGATTCTTGTGATCGCCGTCGTGAAAATCCTCAGTGTGGTCATAGCATCGTCAGCCTGATAGTGGCGGATGCTGGGAGTTTGCGGCGTCGCGCTCATAGGCTGTCAAGACTATAAGACGCTGTCCCTAGACCGCGTCGCCCTGCACCGGCCCCTCGGTGTTCGGCTGCCATCCGAGCGCGGGGGCGACGTGCTTCGCGAACGAGTCGAGCACATGGAGATTGTACTCCGGACCGAGCTGGTTCGGGATGGTCAGCATGAGCGTGTCGGCAGCCATCACGGCCTCGTCGGCGCGCAGCTGCTCGATAAGGCGGTCGGGCGAATCGGCGTAGGTCTTGCCGAACGTCGAGCGCAGCCCGTCGATGATGCCGACCTGATCCTGCCCATCGCGCCCGCGGATGCCGAAGTACATCTCGTCCTGCTCGTTCACGAGCGGGAAGACGCTGCGGCTCACCGAGACGCGGGGCGCGCCGGTGTGGCCGGCCTCGCGGTACGCCTCGCGGAACTGCTCGATCTGCTGCCGCTGCAGCACATGGAACGGTTCGCCCGTCGCCTCGGTGAGCAGCGTCGAGCTCATCATGTTGAGCCCCATGCGCCCGACGTCGACGGCCGAGGTGCGCGAGCCGGCGCCCCACCAGATGCGGTCGCGCAGCCCGGGGGAGCGCGGCTCGATCGCGAGGCGGCCCGGTGGCGCCATCTGCGGGTCGGCCTCGACGAGTCCGTCGCCGTCGATCGCCTGCAGGAACAGTTCGAACTTGTCGCGGGCGATGTCGGCGCCGCGCGGGTCGTCGGAGCCGGTGTAGCCGAACGCCTCGTAGCCGCGCACGGCGGTCTCCGGGGACCCCCGGCTGATGCCGATCGCGATGCGCTGGTCCGAGATGAGATCGAGCGCCGCGAGCTCCTCGGCCAGATACAGCGGGTTCTCGTAGCGCATGTCGATCACGCCTGTGCCGACCTCGATGCGCTTCGTGCGCGCGGCGATCGCGGTGAGCAGAGGGATCGGCGATGCCGCCTGCCGAGCGAAGTGGTGCACGCGCACGAAGGCGCCGTTCACACCGATCTCATCGGCTCCCTCCGCGAGCTCGATGGTCTGCTTGAGCATGTCGCCCGCAGTGCGCACGCGCGACCCCGGAACGGGGCCGTAGTGGCCGAATGAGAGGAATCCGAATGCTTTCATGATGGCTCCAACCTGTATGCATGTGCATCTATTCCCGCCGGGAGGCGCGTCGGGTGGCGCGATGCGCGCGGGCGGGTGTCGGCCGCGAGTCTGTCAAGGGTGCTTGACTTCCATGTCAAGGTCGCTGTACATTCAGATCATGACCACGACGACCAGCACCCAGCATCCCGCCGGTCTGCCCGGCACCGTACCGACCCCGGCGCTCCGCCTCATCGGCGTGCTCGCCATCCGCCCCGTGCTCATCCTCGCGCTCGGGCTGATCCTGATCGCAGCACGTACCTCCCTGATCTACGCCAACGCCCTCGTCGTCATCGTCGATGTCGCCGCGCTCGCCGCCGTCGCGCTCGCGATGCGCGCCGAGGGTCGCGGTCTGCGCGACCTCTTCCGCCCCTGGCGCTGGGTCGACCTGGCCTGGGGCGCGCTCATGCTCGTCATCCTGACCGTCGGTTTCCTCGTCTCGAACTTCGTCGCGAACCTCATCGTCTACCACGGCGCCCCGCCCATGCCGACGGGCGCTACGCCGAGCGTGCCGCTCTGGGTCGGGCTCGTCGCCGTCATCGTCGCACCGCTCAGCATCGCCCTCGCTGAAGAAGCGGTCTACCGGGGCTACGCCCAGCCGCGCCTCGCGGGCCGCATCGGAACCGCGCTCGCGCTGATCATCGTGGCCGTCGTCTTCGGCATCCAGCACATCGGCTTCGCCCTGACCTCGCCGGCCGATGTCGCTGCGAAGGTGCTCACCACCCTCTTCGCCGGCCTCATCCTCGGCGGGCTCATGGTCTGGATGAAGCGTATCGCGCCGCTCGTGCTCGCGCACTGGGGACTCGACCTGCTGTTCCTCGGCCTACCGACGCTGATGCTCGCACTGGCGTGATGACGATGCGCAGAGATCCTCGCCGCACGATGTCGCCATCGGCCCGTTACAACGCGCGCTTCGCCGCGGGAATGGTGCTGTACGCCCTCACGCTCGCCGCAGCGCTCGTCATGCGCGGCGCCGGTATCGGCACCTGGCAGCCGATGCTGCTCACCCTGCCGAGCGTCGCGGTGATGGCCTGGGCGGTCGTCGCGTACTATCGGGAATCGGACGAGTTCGCACAGCGCAAGCTCGCGGAATCGTTCATCATCGCCTTCGCGGTCGGAGTGCCGACGCTGCTCGTCATCGGTCTGCTCGAATCGTTCGGCGGCCCGCATCTGAACTGGATGATCGCGTTCGCCGTCATGATGGCGGGCTGGTTGGTCGGGTCGCTCGTCGCGAACGCGCGGTACCGCTGAGCGGCTGAGCTGGTAAGGATCATGCGCAACGACATCAGGGCCCGACGCGCCGAGCGCCGGTGGTCGCAGGCGGAGCTCGGGGCGCGCCTCGGGGTCTCCCGGCAGACCATCATCGCCATTGAGAGCGGCAAGTACGACCCGTCGCTGCCGCTCGCCTTCAAACTGGCGGCCGTCTTCGGCACGACGATCGAGGCGATCTTCGACCCGGGGGCCGTTGCCGAACCGGAGGCGGATGCCGCCGGGGACGCCCCGCGTCCGTAGACTGCTCGGGTGCCGTTCTCCGCCTGGCTGTCGCTGCTCGCCGCCACCGTCGTCATCAGTTTCACGCCCGGCGCGGGCGCCATCAATACGATGTCGATCTCGCTGACGCGGGGTTGGCGCCGATCGCTCTGGGGCATCATCGGCCAGCAGATCGCGCTCATCGTGCACATCGTCATCGCGGCCGCCGGTCTCGGGGTGCTGGTGGCGAGTTCGCCCGTGCTCTTCGCGCTCATCCGCTACGCCGGTGCCGCCTATCTCGCCTACCTGGGCCTGCGCATGCTGTTCTCGCGGCCTCGGGCGAAGGAGGAAGGGGCGGCGGGCCCGGCCTCGCGCTTCGGCGATCGCCGTCGCGACCTCGTGATGCGGGGCATCTGGGTGAACCTGCTGAACCCGAAGGCGATCGTGTTCTTCCTCGCATTCATTCCTCAGCTCGTGCGCCTCGACCAGCCGCAACTGCCGCAGTACCTCATCATCGCGGCGACGACGGTGCTCGTCGACACCTGCGTGATGTGGTTCTTCTTCGCTGCCGCCGCGAAACCCTTCGGCCGCTTCGCCGGAACGATGCGCGGGCAGCAGGTGCTCGGCTCGATCTTCGGTGCGCTGTTCATCGCAGTCGCCGCGCTGCTGCTCTGCATCCGCTGAGCCGTCTTGCCGGAACCGGCGCCGGCACCGGCCCGGACACCGGTACCGGGGTACGACCCGATCGGTACTCCCGGTCGATCCCCCGCCCCGCTCCCGCCGCATAGTTTCGAAGCATGGAAACGAAACCGAGCGAAATGGGACTGGTCGCGCGCGTCGCGAACCTGGGCAAGCAGTACGGAGGGACCGCGCAGCGCGTGACTGCCCTCGACGACGTGTCGATGGGTATCAGGCGAGGCAGCTTCACCGCGATCATGGGGCCGTCGGGGTCGGGCAAGTCGACCCTCATGCACATGATGGCGGGCCTCGACACACCGACGAGCGGCCGCGTGTGGCTCGGCGACGACGAGATCACGGGCCTCGGCGACGCCGACCTCACCCGTCTGCGCCGGCGCCGCATCGGCTTCGTGTTCCAGGCGTTCAACCTCGTGCCGACGCTCGACGTGCTCGGCAACATCCGCCTCCCGTTCGAACTCGACGGGCGCGCCCCGAACTCCGAAGAGCGCGCGCGCATCGGCTCCCTGATCGGTCGGCTCGGCCTCGACGGTCGCACCGGCCATCGGCCCCACGAGCTCTCGGGCGGCCAGCAGCAGCGCGTCGCCATCGCGCGCGCCCTCGCCACGCGTCCCGAGGTGATCTTCGCCGACGAGCCGACCGGCGCCCTCGACTCGCGCACCGGGCGCGATGTGCTGCGCCTCCTGCGCGCGGCCGCCGACTCCGAGGGGCAGAGCATCGCCATGGTGACCCACGACCCCATCGCAGCGAGCCACGCCGACCGCATCCTCTTCCTCGCCGACGGCCGCATCGTCGCCGACCACGGAGCCATGTCGGCCGAGCAGATCTCCGAGACCATGCTGCATCTCGAGGGGGTCGCGGCATGACCTCCGTCATCCGCGAGCACCTCGCGACCGTCACCGTCTCGGCCCTGAGCGCCCTGTTCGCCGCGACGCTCATCATCTTCACCGGCATTCTCACCGCCGCGCTCGACCCGGAGCTCGTCGCAGAGGCCGGCACCTTCCGCGTGATGCTGCTCATCGTGTCGTTCATCTTCATCGTCATCGCGCTCTACGTCGGCGCGATCGTCACCGCCAACACCTTCGCCACGGTGATCGCCGGGCGCACGCGCACCATCGCGCTCTTGCGGCTCATCGGATCGACCTCCGCGCGGGTGCGCGCGAAGACCGCCGGCGAGGGTCTCTTCATGGGCGCGGTCGGCGCGATCCTCGGGCTGCTGCTCGCCATCGCGCTCTGCGCCGTCACCGTCGGGATCGGCCCGTCGCTCGGCTGGCTGCCCGAAGGGCGCGACTACCCGCTGCTCGACCCGCTCGCGCTCGCCGCCGCCGCGGTCGTCGCAGCGACCACCTGGCTCGCCGCGTGGGCCGGCACCCGACGCGTCGCCGGCATCTCGCCCATCGCGGCGACGGGGGCGGCCGTCGAACTGACCCCCGAGGCCTCCCGCAAGCGCACCGGCCGCACCGTATTCGCCCTCATGCTGCTCATCGGCGGTGCGGCGCTGATCGCGTTCGGCCTGCTGCTCAGCTTCGTCACGCCGCTCGCGCTGCTCGTCTCGTTCTTCGGCGGTCTCTTCTCGTTCACCGGCATCGCCGTCGGCGCGCACTTCGTCATGCCGCCCCTGCTGCGCCTCGCCGGCCGCCTGACCGGCCGCAGCATCACCGGCCGCATCGCGGCGGCGAACACCGTGCGCTTCCCCGAACGCAGCGCCCGATCCACGATCGGCCTCGTCATCGGCGTCACCCTGGTCGTCATGTTCGCCGTCGCGCTCGAGAGCTACCGCTCGATGACTCTCGAAGCGTTCGCGAACGACCCTGAGCTGGCCGCGAGCCTCGACAGCACGCTCGCCATCACGACCGGCGTGTTCACCGGGCTCGTCGGCTTCTCGGCGGTCATCGCCGCCGTCGGCCTCGTGAACACCCTCTCGCTCAGCGTGCTGCAGCGCACCCGGGAGCTCGGCCTGCTGCGCACCCTCGGCTTCACGGGATCCCAGGTGCGGCGCATGGTGCTCACCGAGAGCGCGCAGATGACGCTGGCCGCCCTCGGCGCGGGGCTCGTGCTCGGCACCTTCTACGGGTGGGTCGCGGCGCAGTCGATGCTCGGCTCGCAGGTGGGCCTCGCACTGCCGACGATGCCGTGGATCGTCATCGCGGGCGTCGTGGTGTTCGGCGTGCTGCTCGCGATGCTGGCGGCCGCGGCCCCGGCCCGTCGCGCGATCCGCGTCTCGCCGGTGGTGGCGCTCGCAGCAGACTGAGCCGCGGGGGAGCGGCTCAGCTCCGCTCGATCAGACCCGTTCGATCAGGGCGGTGGCGATCGCGGCGATGCCCTCTCCGCGGCCGGTCAGGCCGAGGCCGTCGCTCGTCGTCGCGGCGAGCGACACCGGCGCGCCGAGCAGCAGCGACATCGTCTCCTGCGCCTCGGCGCGCCGCGGCGCGAACTTCGGGCGGTTGCCGATGATCTGCACCGACACGTTCACCGGCAGCCAGCCCGCGGCCGCGAGCTCCTCGGCAGCGCGGAGCAGAAAGCCCGTGCTGTCGGCGTCCGCGGTCTCGGGTGCGTCGACGCCGACGAGCGACCCGATATCGCCGAGGCCCGCGGCCGACAGCAGCGCATCGACGATCGCGTGGCAGACGACGTCGCCGTCGCTGTGCCCCGAGAGGCCGGTCTCGCCGGGCCAGTCGAGGCCGGCGAGGCGCAGCGGGGCCGCCGGGTCGAAGGCGTGCACGTCGACCCCGGTGCCGACCCTGATCACCGCAGCTCCAGCGCTTCCGCGACGCCCTGCGCGTAGAGCGCCTCGAGTACGGCGAGGTCGGCCCGCGTCGTGAGCTTGTGCGCCCGCTGCTCGCCTGCGACCGTACGCACGGTGCCGCCCGCGCGCTGCACGAGGTCGGCGTCGTCGGTGGGCAGCAGCCCGGCCCCGCCCTGCAGCTGAGCGGTCGCGTGCGCCGCCGCCAGTTGCTCGCGCACGAAGCCCTGCGGCGTCTGCACGGCCGCGAGCGGTGCCCGGTCGACGGTCTCGTGCACCACGCCGTCGCCGTCGATGCGCTTCAGGGTGTCCACGACAGGGATCGCCGGGATGACGGCGTCGCCCGTGCGCAGCACCTCGGCCAGCACCCGTTCGAAGAGCTCGGCGCTCGCGAACGGGCGCGCGGCGTCGTGCACGAGGACCGTTTCGACGGAGTCGGGGAGCGCGTCGAGACCGAACCTGACGGATTCGTGACGTTCGCGGCCGCCGACGGCGACCGTCGCCTCCCACGCCGAGGTCGGAGGCAGCACCTGATCGACGAGGGCGAGCGTCTCGGCGGCCCGGCCCTCGGGCACGACGATCACCAGGTGGCCGGCGTGCGGCAGCGAGGTCACGGTCGCGACGCCGAACTCGAGGAGGCGGCGCCCGTGCAGCTGCACGAAGGACTTCGGGACGTCGAGGCCGAGCCGTTCGCCCCGGCCCGCCGCGACGATCACGACGCCCAGGGCGCCCCGGGCGTGCGGCCGCGCGCCGGTCGGGTGGAGTTCGTTCTCGAGCGGTGAGTTGACCATGGGCCCAGCGTACTCGCGGAGGAGCACAGGCGGGATCGGAATGCGAACAGGGCGGGCATCCCGGAGGATGCCCGCCCTGTTCAATGGCCCGCGATCGCCACGGGCCCCTCAGAATTCGTTCAGACCGTCGCCTCGGAGGCGAGGACCTCGTCGAGGATCTTCGACGCCTGCTCCTCATCGGTCTTCTCGGCGAGCGCGAGCTCGGAGACGAGGATCTGACGGGCCTTCGCGAAGAGGCCCTTCTCGCCGGCCGACAGCGAGCGGGTGCCCTGGCTGCGGCGCCACAGGTCGCGAACGACCTCGGAGATCTTGATGATGTCGCCCGAAGAGAGCTTCTCATTGTTCAGCTTGAACCGGCGCGACCAGTTGCTGGGCTCTTCGGTGAACGGTGCACGCAGCACGTCGAAGACGCGCTCGAGACCCTCGGGATCGATCACATCGCGGATGCCGACGAGCTCGACGCTGTCTGCGGGGATCTCGATGTCGACCGGAGTCGGCTGGCTCGCGTGCAGGCGGAGGAATGTGACTTCCTCGCCGCCGATCTTGCGCTTCTTGATCTCGATGATCTTGGACGGTCCGTGGTGGGGGTAGACAACAGTCTCTCCGACCTCAAATTGCATCGAGTCGCTCCTTTATGTTTTCCAGCCACTAGGATACCATAGCCGCCGCCGGAATTGGCGGGCGGCCCCGCTGCGCCGCTATGATTGATCCGAACTGCGCGTCATTATCCGTATGGCGCACTGCGTGTAGATACCGACGCTCGGAGGACCACTTGAAGAATCGGATCGCCTCTTCCATCGCTCTTGCAGCGGGCCTTCTGCTCGGTGCATCGGGCTGTGCCATGATGGCGCCCCAGGCGACTCTCGTGAGCTACGCCCCGAGCGACGGCGTCGACGTCAACGTGGGCGAGATCGAGCTGCGCAACGTGCTGCTGATCGAGGACGAGAACGGCGAGAACTTCAATGTCGTCTTCTCGAGCGTCAACAACTCGGGCGCCCCTGTCGACCTCACCATCAACTTCGAGGGCGAGAACTCGCAGCACGCGACCGCTGAATTCACCATTCCCGAGGGCATCGCCGAGTTCGGCAATCCCGAGGGCGAAGAGGCTCCGGTGCTCGTGACCGTCAAGGGCCTCGCCCCGGGCGCCACCGCCCCCGCGAGCTTCCAGGTCTCCGGCGCCAGCGAGGTCGCGCACCAGGTGCCCGTGCTCGACGGCGAGCTCGCCGAGTACCGCGACTATGTGCTGCCGGCCGGCTTCGGCCAGGACGCCGACGATCGGACTGCCAATAGCGCCACCGAGAAGGCCGCGGCCGAAGGCGCGACGGACACCTCCGAGGCGCTCGAGGCCGAGGACACGACCACGGCCCAGTAGTTCCCGTTCGTACGGCGGAGGCCCCCGGAACCGACGCGAGTCGTTCCGGGGGCCTCCGCCGTACGGGCGCGGGGGCGGCCGGCGATCAGGTCGCGGGCATCGGTGCGCCGATGAGCGCCGCCCACTCACGGATCGCCTGGCGCTCGGACTCATCGCAGACGTAGCCGTACCCGCTCGAACCCTGCTCGTTCTCCAGCGTCCACCCGCCCGTGTAGGTGAGCGCGTAGCAGTCGGACATCTTCTCGCCGCTGCCCTCGAAGAGGCCCTGCTCCTTGAGCACCATGGCGGCGCTCCGCTCCTGGTCGATCCGCTCCTCGAGGTCGGCGTTCTGGTACAGGTGCGCGAGCTCGTGGAGCGTGGTGATGCGCACGCCCCAGTCGCCGAAGAGCTCGCCCTCGGGCAGAATGTGCACGCCGAGCGGATCGACCGATGTGCATCCCGCGGTCGTGCTCTCCGCGTCCTCCGACGCGCTGCAGGCGGTCGCCGCATCCCATGCGATATCGATGAAGCCGTCCCCCGCCTCGTCCACGAGCGCCTCGCTGACCGTGCCCGACGCGTTCCCGCGCCGTGCCGCGGCGTCCGCGACGCGCGTTTCGAGCGCTTCCCTCAGCTGCAGCGCCTCCTGCGCGAGGCGCTCGGCGTCGTACCGGTTCGCCGCGCCCTCCGAGATACGGCGATCGAGACGCTCCGACCTCGCGCGCTCGGTCACGAGCGGGGCGACCGGGTTGCCGGCGAGCGGAGCGGCGAGCTCGGCGAACCGCTGACGCTCCGCGACCGCGAGCGCCATCTGCTCTGCGATGATCTGCGAGTCCGGGGCATCGGAAGCGGTGCCCCGCTGCGGCGCGTCGGACCCGTCGCCGGAGGCCAGCAGCGCTCCGCCCGCGAGCAGCGCCCCGCCTACGACGAGCGCGAGGAGCCCGAAGCAGCCGCACCCGGCGAACCACCACCCCGCACCGCTGCGCCGCGCGCGCAGTGCCGGGGCGGGGGAGGCCTGCGCGGGCGGGGCGGGGGCGGGGGCGCCGGCTCCCACGACCGCGATCCAGCCGAGCAGCTCGGGGAACGCATTCGGATCCGCCGAGACGGCGGCGCGCAGGTCGGGCCTGCGCGCCGCGATGTCCGAAAGCAGCTGCGGGTGCGAGCGAGGATCGGCCGCGGCCTGCGCCTCCCAGTCCTGCGGTGCGCCGTTCATGTGCTCGATGCTAGCGGCCGGCGGCCGCGCAGGCGGGCAGCGAGCGGCTAGCCGAAGCGGTAGCCGACACCGCGCACGGTCGAGATGAGGCGAGGTTTCGCCGGCTCGGTCTCGATGCGGGCGCGGATGCGCTTGATGTGCACGTCGAGCGTCTTGGTGTCGCCGTAGTAGTTGCTGCCCCAGACGCGGTCGATGAGCTGGCCGCGCGTGAGTACCCGCCCCGAATGGCGCATGAGCATCTCGAGCAGCTCGAACTCGCGCAGCGGCATGGCGATCTCCTCACCGCGCACGCTGACCGAGTGGCGCTCGGGGTCGAGCACGATGCCGAGCTCGTCGAGCACCGGCGACTCGTGAGCGATGCGGGCGCTCTCGTCGTGGCCGGTGCGGCGCAGGGCGGCGCGGATGCGCGCGAGCAGCTCGCGGGCGGCGTAGGGCTTCGTGACGTAGTCGTCGGCGCCGAGCTCGAGGCCGACGACGATATCGATCTCGCTGTCCTTCGCGCTGAGCATGATGATCGGAATCTGCGAGGTGAGGCGGATCGCGCGGCACACCTCGGTGCCGGGGATGCCCGGGAGCATGAGATCGAGCAGGACCAGGTCGGGGGTGGCCGAGGCGAACGCGTCGAGCGCGGAGCTCCCGTCGCCCGAGACCGTTACCCGGTAGCCTTCGCGTTCGAGCAGGAAGGCGAGGGGCTGCGAGATCGATTCCTCGTCTTCGACGAGCAGGATGTGGTGCGCCACTACTGCGCTCCCTTCGATTCGGTGGATGCGCTCGAGGCCGAGGCGCGCGAGGTCGGTGCGGCCTCGCCGGGTGCCGGCGAGGCCGCGGGCGTCGAGCTCAGGAACTCGCGCACCTTCTTCATCCGCTTCTTGCTGCGGGTCTTCTCGACGGTGTCGTGCCGCGGGAAGGTGAGGCTGAAGCTCGAGCCGATGCCCGGCTGCGACCACACGTCGATGTCGCCGCCGTGGGCGCGCATCGAATGACGGGCGATGCTGAGGCCGAGGCCCGTGCCGCCGTCGCCGCGCGTGCGCGCGCCGTCGACGCGGTAGAAGCGTTCGAAGATGCGGCCGATGTGCTCGGGGGCGATCCCTTCGCCCTGATCGGTGATGGTCACGACGAACTTCGTCTGCTTGACCTCCATGCCGACGCCGACCCTCCCGCCGGTCGGGGAGTGGCGGATGGCGTTGCTCAAGAGGTTCGAAACCGCTGCGCCGAGCGACGATTCGCGCCCCTCGATGACGGCGTCCAGGCCGTTGTCGCCGGTCACGACGAGCTCGACCCCGTTCTGCGAAGCGTAGACGCGGTGCGCCTCGACCTCTCGGCGCACGAGATCGGGCAGCGACACCGACTGGCGATCCTCGGGCCTCAGCGACGACTGCGCCTCCGAGAGCTGGATGATGCCGCGCGAGAGCTCGCCGAGCCGGCGCGACTCCTTCACGAGCGTCTTCGCGAACCGGCGCACCGTCTCGGGCTCCTCAGCCGCCTCCTGCACCGCCTCGGCCAGCAGGCCGATCGCGGCGATCGGGGTCTTCAGCTCATGGCTGACGTTCGCGATGAAGTCGCGCCGCATCGAATTCAGGCGCTGCTCTTCGCCCAGATCCTCCGCGAGTACGACGAGGAAGCGGGCCTGGATGCGGACGATGTGCACGCGGATCGCATCGCCGGGGACCGCGGGGTCGGGTTCGCGCGTGTCGGGCACGCCCGTCATCATGACGCGGCGGGCGCGGCGCAGGAAGTCCGGGTCCGAGAGCTCTTCGCCGCTGATGAAGCGCTCGTAGCGCGCCGTCGGGTTCGCGTAGACCGGGGTGAGGGAGGCATCGAGGATGACCGCGAAAGTCTCGATCTCATCGAGCAACGTGGTCGCGATGGGCGGTAGTTCGGGGCGCATCGCCGCCGCCCGGCGTCGCCCGGCGCTTCGCGCGCCGATGATGGCGATGGCCGCGGCTGACCCGATGAGGATGCCGAGCGCGACGGAGGTCAGTACGAGCCCGGTCGGTGTCATGCTTGCTATCGTAGGCCGTGCCGATGAGGCGAAGGCCGCGAGTTCAACTGCTGTTCACCATCCGGTGCGCTGGGATTCACCTGTTCGAGTCAGACTTGTCGAGTGCGCGTGCCGACCGGTAGCGCGACCCTTCAACCGAGGAGACAACAGAAGACATGCGTGAGGTCTTTCAGCAGGAGCTGCGCGACGTGCAGAACCGACTCGTCGAGATCGCCGAGCTCGTCGAGCAGTCGATCGAGAACGCCACCGCGGCGTTCAGCAACTCGGATGCGGCGCTGGCCGAAACCGTGATCGACTCGGGCGACGAGATCGAGCGCCTCACGGACGAGCTCGACCGGCAGACGATCGACATCCTCGCGCTGCAGCAGCCCGTCGCATCCGACCTGCGTCTGATGGTCGGCGCGCTGCGCATGAGCGGCTCGCTCGAACGCATGGCCGACCTGGCCCAGCACATCGCCCAGCTGGCGCGCTACCGGTACCCCGAGAGCGCCATCCCGAAGGGGTTGAAGAAGACCTTCGTGCGCATGGGCGCGCTCGACGTCGAGATGGCGCAGAAGATCGTCGAGCTGCTGCGCACACAGGAGGAGCACGTGATCGACGAGGTGCGCGACCTCGACGACAGCCTCGACGAGCTGCATGCGAAGGTGTTCGAGAAGGTGCTGAGCGACAAGGTGATCGACAACCCGACCGGTGCCGTCGATGCGACGCTCGCGAGCCGCTACCACGAGCGCTTCGGCGATCACGCGGTCAGCGTCGCGAAGCAGATGAAGTACTTCCTCCGCGGTTCGATCGACTGACCGCCCACCCGACCGCTGCAACGGTAGGGTTGTAGCGTGAAACAACGCATCTACGATTCGCGACTGCGAGAGGTCGTCGACCTGCAGCCGCGCGAGGCGGGTCGCATCGGCATGTACGTGTGCGGCCCGACCGTGCAGTCGGCCCCGCACATCGGCCATCTGCGCAGCGCCCTCGTCTACGACCAGATGCGCCGCTGGTTCGCGGCCCAGGGGCTCGACGTCTCGCTGATCCGCAACGTCACCGATATCGACGACAAGATCCTCGATAACGCCCGCATCGCGCAGGGCGAGGGATCGACCGAGGAGTGGTGGGCCCTCGCCTACCGCGTCGAGCAGCTGTTCGCCGGGGCGTACACCGCCATCGGCGTGCTGCCGCCTACGTACGAGCCGCGAGCCACGGCGAACATCGCCGAGATGATCGCGCTCATCGAACGGCTCATCGAGCGCGGCCACGCCTACCAGGCGGCCGACGGGTCGGCGAGCGTGTACTTCGACACGGCCTCCTGGCCCGACTACGGCGCACTCACGCACCAGAGCCGCGACCAGATGGAGGACGCGGCGGATTCGGAGCCGGTCGGCAAGCGCGACCCGCGCGACTTCGCGCTGTGGAAGGCGCACCGCGATCACGAGCCGTTCTCTGCATCGTGGCCGTCGCCGTGGGGCCGGGGGCGCCCGGGCTGGCACATCGAGTGCTCGGCCATGGCCACCCGCTACCTCGGCGAGGAGTTCGACATCCACGGCGGCGGGCTCGACCTGCGCTTCCCGCACCACGAGAACGAGCTCGCCCAGTCGAGCGCGGCGGGTCACGTCTTCGCCCGGCACTGGATCCACAACGGCCTCGTGAACACCGGCGGCCAGAAGATGTCGAAGTCGCTCGGCAACTCGCTGTTCGCAGCCGATCTGCTCGCCGCCGCCCGCCCCATCGTGCTCCGCTACTTCCTGGGTTCGGCCCACTACCGCTCGGTGCTCGAGTTCTCGGAGAACTCGCTCGCCGAAGCCGCGAGCGCTTTCGAACGCATCGAGGGCTTCCTCGCGCGGGCGGCGGAGCACACCGCAGCGGCGGACGACGCATCCCGAAAGCTTCCGGAAGCGTTCGTCGCAGCGATGCTCGACGATTTCGGCATCCCGCAGGCCCTCGCCGTGCTGCACGACACCGTGCGCGCCGGCAACACCGCCCTCGATGCCGGCGACGCGGCTGCCGTAACCGATTGCGCGGGCCGGGTCATCGCGATGCTCGATGTGCTCGGACTCAACCCGAACGACGGCGCCTGGCAGCAGGGCGCCGCGACCGACGCCGCCGGCAGCACGGCGCTCGACTCGCTGGTGCAGGCGCTCATCGCGGATCGCCGCGACGCCCGCGCGAACAAGGACTTCGCCACGAGCGACGCGATCCGCGACCGCCTGCACGCCGCGGGCATCGCACTCGAAGACACCCCGAACGGAACCCGCTGGAGCCTGACATGACCAATAAGAAGAGCCGCACCGGAGCCGTGCGCAAGAAGGGTCTCGGCAAGGCCGTCGGGTCGGGCGGCCAGGGCCGCCAGGCGCTCGAGGGCCGCGGGCCGACTCCGAAGGCTGAGGACCGCGAGTACCACGCGGCCTACAAAGCGAAGAAGGCGCGCGAGCGCCACGAGGCGGCGCGCACCCGCCACGGCCTCGATCCGCGCGGGCGCGGCGACGGCTCGCGCTCCTCGCGCCCCGCGAAGAAGAGCGACGACAGCGAGCTCGTCACCGGCCGCAACGCGGTGCTCGAGGCGCTGCGCACCAAGATCCCGGCGACGGCGCTGTACGTCGCCGCGCGCATCGAGGTCGACGACCGCGTACGCGAGATCCTGCGTCTCGCGACGAATCGCGGCGTCGCCGTGCTCGAGGTCATGCGCCCCGAAATGGATCGCATGACGGAGCGTGACACCGTGCATCAGGGCGTCGTGCTGAAGGTGCCTCCGATGGAGTACGCGCACCCGATGGAGATGCTCGACGGCATTATCGACAGCGACCGTACGCCGCTGATCGTCGCGCTCGACGGCGTCACCGATCCGCGCAATCTCGGCGCGATCATCCGTTCGGTCGCGGCGTTCGGCGGTCAGGGAGTCGTGATTCCGCAGCGCCGCTCCGCCGGCCTCAACTCGGCGGCGTGGAAGACCTCCGCGGGCGCCGCGGCGCGTATTCCAGTCGCCATGGCGTCGAACCTGACGCAGACGATCAAGGAATTCAAGAAGCAGGGCGTCTTCGTCGTCGGCCTCGACGGCGGCGGCGATGTCGAGCTGCCCGGCCTCGAGCTCGCGGATCGGCCGCTCGTGCTCGTGATCGGCAGCGAGGGCAAGGGCCTCTCGCGGCTCGTCACCGAGACCTGCGACGCGATCGTCTCGATCCCGATCTCCGCTGCGACCGAGTCGCTGAACGCGGGCATCGCGGCGAGCGTCGCGCTGTACGAGGTGTCGAAGCTGCGGGCGGAGGGCTCGGCCGCCGCCGAGTGACCCCGGCGCGCGGCTGCGGCGCCGTCACAGCACGGTCAACTGCGTCGCCTGCCAGCGCTCCGCCGTCCATTCGAACCGGAACGCCACGGCGATCGACCGCGGCACCGCCCGGAGCACCACGACGCCGTCGACGACCCGGTCGGCGGTGCGGCTGAGGTGCGCGGGCCCGGGCGTCGGCACGATGCGGCGCGTATCGCCGTGAAGGCTGCGCTGCTCGGTGCGCGCTCGGCGCTGCAGACGCAGTTCGGCGATGACCTCGGGCGAGATGAGGCGCCCGAGCCCCGCGATCGCGCGAGAGCCCTCGACTGCCTCGAACGCGAACAGGGCGAGCCTCTGCACTGCGGCCTCGGCCGGCGGCGGCATCTCGGCGTCCGTGCCGGGTGGCGGGACCGGGCGGCTCGCCGCTTCCACGGCGTGCAGGTGCCGCGGGCGCCCGGAGCGCGCTGCGCTGCGTGCTCGCGGCGGAGCCTGCGGCTCCGGCAGCGGCGGTACCGGTACGAGGACGGGTGCGAGTCCCGGGTTGCGGGCCGTGAGCGGCATGGCGATATCCAATCGTCTTCCGGTCGAATCCCCAAGCGCCTAGTATGGCATTGCGCCCGGACCGGTCGACGTTCGCGATGCCTGGCCGATCAGCCTACGAATAGCGGCCTATGCGCTGTCAATGGATGCAAAGCTCAGAGCTTTCTTGGCGCCTCCTGAAAATGCGAACCTCATATGATTGAACGGTGGATGAGCAGCGACAGACGCAGACCGATCGGCCGGCCGTGCCGCATGCCGAGGGGCCCTGGCAGCGGGTGTCCCCGAAGTACGCCTGGGCTGACCTCGCGGGCAATCTGCTGTGGGTGCTCATCGTCGTCGCCGGGCTCGTCGTCCTGCTGACCGTGCCGGCACCGGGCGCGGTGCCCCTCATCGTGCTCATCGCGGTGGCAGCGGTCGCCGCGATCAGCCTGGTCAGCGCGCTCCTCGCCTTCCGGCGGGTGCGGGCCATCGGCTACATCCTCAGAGAGGACGACCTCCTCTTCCGCCGAGGCATCATGTTCGAGCGCGTCGTGGCGGTGCCCTACGGCCGACTGCAGCTCGTCGACGTGACGCGAGGCCCCGTGCTGCGCGCGCTCGGCCTCGCGACGCTCAAGTTCGTCACGGCCTCTGCGGCCACGGGCGTGCAGCTGCCCGGTCTCGCACTGGAGGACGCGGAGGAGCTGCGCGATCGCCTCGTGCACCTCGCCGAATCGCGCAGGTCGGGCCTGTGACGCCCGAAGACCTGCCGCACGACGGGGGAGCGCAGACCGGCGCGCTGCTCCCCGGCACCGCCGATGCCGACGGCTGGCGCCGCCTGCACCCGCTGTCTCCGCTCTTGCGCGGCGGCATCGTGCTCGTCGTTGTCATCGGTATCGTGGTCGCGAATTTCCGCGACCGCTTCGTCGAGCTCTTCGTCACCGACCGGGTGCTCGGCGACCGGGCCGGGTCGGGCGAACGCGGCGGCGATATCCTCGCACTGATCGAATTCCTCGTCGACCGGGGTCTGCTCCTCGCAGTGATCGGCGGCCTCGTCGCGCTGCTCGCCGTCATCGTGCTGCTCGCCTGGCTCTCGTGGCGCTTCGCGACCTACCGCGTGACCGACGACGCGGTCGAGGCGCGCAGCGGCGTGGTCTTCCGCAACCACCGTCGCGCTCCGCTCGAACGCATCCAGAGCGTCAACCTGCAGCGCTCGCTGCCCGCCCGCGTGCTCGGGCTCACCAAGATCGAGGTGGTCACGGCCGGTCAGGGAGGCAAGGTCGCGCTTGCCTACCTCGGGCACCGCGACGCGAAGACCGTGCGCGAGCAGATCATCAGGCGCGCCGCGATCATGCGCGGCGACGTCTCTCCGGCGATCCGCAGCGCTGGGGGAGGCGCCGCCGCGCCGCAGCCCGCGGGCGTCCCGCAAGACCCTGCGACCGCGGGTGCCTCCGCGGTGCAGCGGCTCGACGAGCGCGTGACCGACTTCATCGACGAAGACGTCGACCCCGCCGCGCTCGCCGAGCGCACCCTCGTGCGCGTGCCGGTCGGCCGCCTCACCGCCAGCATCGCGCTCGCGTGGGAGGGCGTCATCGCGGTGCTCGGCATCCTGCTCGTCGTGGTCTTCGCCGCGAGCGGAGCGATCGGGCTGCTGCTCGACGGCCCCGACTTCGTCGCGGCGATGAGCGCGGCCGTGCTCTTCAGCGCCGTGCCGCTCGTGCTCGTGCTCGTCGGCGTGATGATCTCGCAGTTCAACAAGGGCTTCCGCTTCACCCTGTCGCGCGACGGCGAAGCCGTGCGCATCGGGGCGGGCCTCACCGCCACGGCGACCGAGACCATCCCCTTCGGCCGCATTCACGCGGTCGAGGCGCGGCAGCCGCTCCTGTGGCGGCCGCTCGGCTGGTGGCGCGTGCGCATCACCGTCGCGGGCCACTCCGCCGCCGAGGCCGGGCAGAACCAGTCGCAGAACGTGGTGCTGCCCGTGGGGCGCGAAGACGACGTGCTGCGCGTCATCGAGACCCTGCTGCCGGGAGCCGCGGGCGGCATCTCCGCGGGGCTCGCGGGCGACGGCGCCGACTACCTCGGGGCCGGCCGCCGCTCCGCCTGGGTGCTGCTCTGGGGCAGACGACGTGCAGGGATCGCGCTCGTCGACCGCGGTGCACCGCATTCGACGCTCCGCGTGCGGCGGGGCGCCCTGACGCGATCCCTGTCGATCATGCCCGTCGTGCGCGCCCAATCGGTGCAGCTGCGCCGTCCGCTCGTGCACCGCATGCTCGGGCTCGCCTCGGTGCAGGCGCACACCGTGCTCGGGCCGGTGCGCATGGAGATGCGGGGCCTCGACCTCGCCGCCGGCCGCGCGACCTTCGACGCGCTCGCCGCCGAGGTGCTCGCCGTGCAGGGCGCCGATGTCGCTCGAGCCCGGCAGCGGCGGGGCGCATGATCGGGGCGGAGGCATCGCGCCTCGGCATCGGCATCATCGGAGCCGGCCGCGTCGGCCCCGTGCTCGGCCGCGCGCTCGCGGGAGCCGGCCACGCCATCACCGGCATCAGCGCGATCAGCGAAGCCAGTCGCGAACGAGCCGATGCCATGCTGCCCGACGTTCCCGTGCTCGAGGTGCCCGACATCGTGCGGCGCTCGGAGCTCGTGCTCTTCGCGGTGCCCGGCGACCAGCTGCCCGAGCTCATCGCCGGTCTCACCGCGACCGGTGCCTGGCAGCCGGGCCAGCTCGTCATCCATACCTCGCCCGCCCACGGCTACGGCGTGTTCGCCCCCGCGCTCGCCGCGGGCGTGATCCCGCTCGCGCTGCACCCCGCGCTCGTGTTCACCGGCACGAGCCTCGACCTGACGCGGCTCGCCGAGGCCACCGTCGCCGTCACCGCCCCCGCCCCGGTGCTGCCCATCGGCCAGGCGCTCGCCGTCGAGATGGGCGCCGAACCCGTCGTCGTCGCAGAAGCCGACCGCCCGGCGTACGCCGAAGCCGTCGAAGCCGCCGCCGAGTTCTCGGCCGCGGTCGTGCGGAGCGCCGTCGCGGGCCTCGTCCCGCTCGGCATCGACGACCCGGCCCGGCTGATCGGCGGCATCGTGCGCGCCGCGGTCGACGAGCAGCTGCGCCGGGCCGAGACTCCGGGGGATCCGCCCAGCGCGTCGGTGCTCTGAGCGTTTCGTGGAGCCGCATGCACCACCCGGGCTTGCGCAGTGGTGCGTACGACTCCACGGCGCATCTCGCGATGCACGGCCGGGTAGACTTGCCCGGTACGTCGAAACACACGGAGGAACCCGCCGCGATGAGTGAGCAGCCTGCAGCCGCACCCGCCGAGAACACTGCCGACCACGAAGCAGAGCGCCTCGAACAGGCGGAGATCTTCGAGCAGAAGCAGGTGCGGCTCGACAAGCGCGCCCGGCTGAACGAGCTCGCCGCCGGTGACCTCGCGGCGGGCGCCTACCCGGTCGCCGTGCCCGTCACCGCCACCATCGGCGAGGTCCGCGCGCAGTGGGGCCACCTCGAAGAGACCCCCGACTCCGCCTCGGGCGAGACCGTCGGCGTCGCCGGCCGCATCGTCTTCCAGCGCAACACGGGCAAGCTCTGCTTCGCCTCGCTGCAGGCGGGCGACGGCACCCGTATCCAGGCCATGGTGAGCCTCGCCGGCGTCGGCGAGGAGTCGCTCGCCGCGTACAAGGAGCTCACCGACCTCGGCGACCACCTCTTCGTGAGCGGCGAGGTCATCTCGAGCCGCCGCGGCGAGCTCTCCATCATGGTGAGCGAGTGGTCGATCGCGGCCAAGGCCCTGATGCCCCTGCCGAACATGTATGCCGAGCTGAACGAGGAGACGCGCGTGCGCCAGCGCTATCTCGACCTCATCCAGCGCGAGCAGGCCCGCATCAACGTGGTCACCCGCGCCCGCACCATGGCGAGCCTGCGGCAGACGTTCGCCGAGCGCGGCTTCATCGAGGTCGAGACCCCGATGCTGCAGACCATGCACGGCGGCGCTTCGGCCCGTCCCTTCGAGACGCACTCGAACGCCTTCGACACCGAGCTCTTCCTGCGCATCGCACCCGAGCTCTACCTCAAGCGCGCCGCCGTCGGCGGGCTCGAGCGCGTCTTCGAGATCAACCGCAACTTCCGCAACGAGGGCGCCGACTCGACCCACAGCCCCGAATTCGCGATGCTCGAGTCGTACCAGGCCTACACCGACTACCACGGCATCGCCGACCTGACGCAGGACCTCATCCAGCATGCCGCGATCGCCGTCAACGCCGGCACCGAGCGCGCCGGCACCGCCGTCGTGCAGTGGGCCGACGGCACGCTCTTCGACCTCGGCGGCGACTGGGACCGCATCTCGATGTACGGCACCCTCTCGGAGGCGGCGGGCCGCGAGATCGCCCCGGAGACCGGCGTCGCCGAGCTCCAGGCCATCGCCGACGCCGAAGGCGTCGAGGTGCACCTGCCGAACCACGGCAAGCTCGTCGAGGAATTGTGGGAGCACTTCGTGAAGGGCGGCCTCACCCGCCCGACCTTCGTCATGGACTTCCCGGTCGAGACGAGCCCGCTCACCCGTCACCACCGCAGCATTCCCGGCGTGGTCGAGAAATGGGATCTCTACGTGCGCGGCTTCGAGCTCGCCACGGGGTACTCCGAGCTCATCGACCCCGTCGTGCAGCGCGAGCGCTTCGTGCAGCAGGCCGCCGAAGGCGCCCGCGGCGACGACGAGGCGATGCCGATCGACGAGGAGTTCCTGCGCGCCCTCGAGCACGGCATGCCCCCGACCGGCGGTATGGGCATGGGCATGGACCGGCTCCTCATGGCGCTGACGGGACTGGGCATCCGCGAGACGATCCTCTTCCCGCTCGTCAAGTAGAAGGTGCGCGGCGGGGTGCCGAGCCCGCCCGGGACTAGGGCAAGGGATCCCGGCGCTGTCGTGCCTTCGGCACGCCACGCCAACCTTGATGCGTCCCGGTCGGGCCCGGCACCCCGCTACTCGGCTCTGCCTCCGGGCGGGACGGGGCCCGTCCCGCGGAGGCCCAGGATCCCTGCGGGAACGGGCGATAGAATCGGGCATTATGGATAACTGGTGGCTCAACGCGGTCTGGTCGCTCACGCCGACCGTGCTGATCGGTCTCTTCTTCTTCTTCGTGCTGCGCTGGATTCTGCGCGCCGACCGCACCGAACGCCGCGTATCGCAGCAGATCGAGAACGAGGAGCGGGCGAAGGCGGGCCTGCCCCCGCGCGAGTAGATCTCGCCGCGAGCGCTGCAGGCCTCGCAGAGGCCACGGGCGATTCTCGCGGGGTCGTGCTCCCGATACAGTAGAGCGAACCGCTGTGCGGTCCGATACTGCAATGGAGGTGCGATGACCATCGAATGGACCGGTTTCAGCTGGGCCTATGCCTGGACCATCACGGTCCTCGTCGTCGACAACCTGATCCGCATCACCGCCCTCTTCGTCGTACCGCGCAACCGCCGCCCGACCTCGGGCATGGCCTGGCTGATGCTCATCATCCTGGTGCCCGTGCCCGGCATGCTGCTCTTCCTCATCATCGGCTCGAAGCGTCTGCCGAAGGAGCGCGAGCGCAAGCAGGAGGGCATCAACCAGATCGTCGCCGACCTCGCCTCGCGCGAGGAGGAGAGCCTCGTCGCCGACGTCGAAGAACTCTCGTCCGGCGTCGAGAACGCGGTGCGCCTCGGCCGCTCGCTCGGCGCGCAGCCCCTGCTGATGGGCAACACCGCCCGCATCTGCATCGAGTACGAGGAGTCGTTCGCGCAGATGGCGGCCGCCATCGACCGCGCCGAGCAGTACGTGCACGTCGAGTTCTACATCCTCGTGCACGACTCGACCACCGACATCGTCTTCCGCGCCATGCGGGCCGCCGTCGCGCGCGGCGTCAAGGTGCGCGTGCTGCTCGATCACATCTCGGCCGTGCGCAACCCCGGGGCGAAACGCACGCGCAAGAGCCTCACCGATCTCGGCGCCGAATGGGACTACATGCTGCCCGTGCGCCCCTGGCGCGGCGAATACCAGCGCCCCGACCTGCGCAATCACCGCAAGCTGCTCGTCGTCGACGGCCGCGTCGGTTTCATGGGCTCGCAGAACCTCATCGACTCCAACTACAACAAGCGGTCGAACATCCGCCGCGGCCTCCACTGGCGCGACCTCATGGTGCGCGTCGAGGGGCCGATCGTGCTCGGACTCGAAGCCGTCTTCCAGGGCGACTGGTTCCTCGAGACCGGCGAATATCTCGACCACCTCGCCGAGGGCGACTTCGCCGCGTCGAAACCCGGCGTGCTGGATTGCCAGATCGTGCCGAGCGGCCCCGGATACGCGGGCGAGAACAACCTCCAGGTATTCGTCGCGCTGCTCTACGCGGCCCGGCACCGCATCAGCATCACCAGCCCCTACTTCGTGCCCGACGGGTCGATCATGAACGCGCTGCGCGCCGCGACGGCCCGCGGCGTCGCGGTCGAGCTCTTCGTCTCCGAGATCGGCGACCAGGCCGTCGTCTACCATGCCCAGCGCTCGTACTACGAGGAGCTGCTGCGCGCCGGGGTGCGCATCTGGATGTTCCGGCCGCCCTACATCCTGCACTCCAAGCACTTCACCATCGACGACTCCGTCGCCGTCGTCGGCTCGTCGAACATGGACCAGCGCTCGTTCGGCCTCAACATGGAGATCTCGATGGTCGTGCACGGCGAGAGCTTCGTGAACGACCTCGACGGGGTGAACGACTACTACCGTGCGAACTCGCGCGAGCTCACCATGGAGGAGTGGCAGCAGCAGCCGCTGCGCTGGCAGCTGCTCGACGGGCTCGCGAGGCTCACTTCGGCGCTGCAGTAGCGGCAGGGATCGCAGCGCGGGGCTACTCCTGCGTGATCAGCCACTCGTGGGCGCCGGCGGTCGCAGCCGCCATCGAGTCGACGGTGGCTCGGGTGCGCTCGCGCACGTCGGCGTCGAAGCCCTCCGACTGGCACACGCCCTGCGGCATGTCCGAGGCGACCGAGCACCACTTGTAGCCGCCGTTCTGCATGTTCGTCGCCGCTGTCCACGCGACGTCGTTCGTCGTCCAGCTGCCGTCTGGCTGCTTCGCGAACTGCACGCGGCTGAGCAGGAACTCGTTGTTCACGCGGTTCTCGGGCGGGGCGCTCTCGCTGATGAAGTTGCCGGTGCTGTAGAGGATCCACTTGCCGTTGTAGTTCTCGAGCGGCTGGATGGCGTGCGGGTGGTGGCCGTACACGAAGTCGAACTGACCGCTGTCGACGAGCTGATGCGCCAGTTCGACCTGGCCGCCCGTCGGCTGGCTCCAGTACTCCTCGCCGATGTGCTGCACGCCGATGACGAGCTCGGCCCCCATCTCGCGCGCCTTCTGCGCCTTCGCGATCGCGCGCTCCGGGTCGGTGCGCGGCTCCTCCTCGCGGTAGTCGACCTGCCACCAGAACTCGTTGAAGTTGCCGTTCACCGAGAAGGTGTTCGTGATGATCGCGATCTTCACGCCGTTCGCCTCCACGATCAGCGGCACATCGCGCTCGCCCTCGGCCCGGTACGTGCCGGTGTGCGCGAGACCCGCGGCATCGAGCGTGTCGAGCGTGCGCACGAGGCCCTCCGTGCCCATGTCGACGCTGTGGTTCGAAGCGGTCGTGCACACATCGAAGCCGACGGCCTTCGCCGCATCCGCGACCTCGGGCGGCGTATTGAAGTTCGGGTAGCCCTGGTACGGGCCGCCGGGGGCCGAGAGCGGCGTCTCCATCTGGCAGACGGCGAGATCGCTGCGATCGAGGTAGGGCTTCGCTCCCTCGAAGAGCGGCACGAAGTCGAAGTTCTTGCCCGCCTCGTTGGTCGGGATCGCGAACGGGGTCCAGAGGCCCTCGTGGAAGAGCAGATCGCCCGCGACCGCCACCGATACGCAGTGCTCGGTCGGGCAGGCGGGGCCCACGCCCGGCTGCGGTTCCGGGGTCGGTTCGGGCGTCGGCGTCTCAGTCGCCACCGGCTTCTCGGGGGCCGGGGCGGGCTCCTCGGGCGCGCAGCCCGCGAAGCCCAGAACGAGCAGTAGAGCCGCTCCGGTCGCCGTTGCCGTGTGGAGTACGCGCCGCTTCGTCATACGGATCATCCTATAAGCGCCCCGGGCGCCAGCCGCGGAGGAGGAGGGGCGATCCCTGCAGGGCGGCGAGAGACCGTTGGTCTTCGTTCACCTTCCGTTCACCACCGCGCAGACCGCCGGTTACCCGGGGTCCGTAGCGTAGCTGCATGTCGGGCCTCGCATGCTCGGCCCCCGGATCACATCGAGAAATGGATACGACCAGAAGTGAAGTTCTCCCCCGTGCTCAAGACCGCCGCTATCGGCGGTATCGCCATCCTCGCCCTCACCTCCTGCGCCGCGAATGAAGCAGCGACCGAGGGTGCCGCCGCCTCGAGCGGCCTCTCGGGCGAGCTCTCCGGCTCGGGCGCCTCTTCGCAGGGTGCAGCCCAGGAGGCATGGATCGCCGGTTTCCAGACCGCCAACGCCGATGTCACCATCAACTACGACCCCACCGGTTCGGGTGCGGGTCGCGAGACCTTCCAGCAGGGCGCCGCCGCATTCGCCGGCTCGGACCGCGCATTCAAGACCGACGAGATCGCGGCCGGCCCCTTCGACGGCTGCGCCACCGGCGACGTCGTCGAGATTCCTGCATACATCTCGCCGATCGCCATCGTCTTCAACGTCGACGGCGTCGACAGCCTGAACATGGATGCCGCGACCGTCGCCGGCATCTTCTCGGGCAAGATCACCACCTGGAACGACCCCGCGATCGCCGCGCTCAACCCCGACGCGACCCTCCCGGACACCGCGATCTCGGCCGTGCACCGCTCCGACAAGTCGGGCACCACCGGCAACTTCACCGAGTACCTCGAGGCCGCAGCTCCCGAGGCGTGGACCTCGGGTGCGATCGAGGAGTGGCCGACCGAGCTCGGCGGCGAGGGCGCGCAGGGCACCTCGGGCGTCGTCGAGGCCGTCAGCAACGGCGTCGGCACCATCGGCTACGCCGACGCCTCGAAGGCCGGCGACCTCGGCACCGTCAAGATCAAGGTCGGCGAGGAGTTCGTCGAGTACACTCCCGAGGCCGCATCGGCGATCGTCGACGCGTCGACCCTCGAGGCCGACCGCACCGAGCACGACCTCGCGATCGAGCTCGACCGCACCTCGACCGAGGCCGGCGTCTACCCGATCGTGCTCGTCAGCTACCTCGTCGGCTGCGAGGAGTACACCGATGCCGCGAGCGCCGAGCTCGTCAAAGAGTACTTCGGCTACATCGTGAGCGCCGAGGGCCAGGACGTCGCCGCAGAGGCAGCGGGCAGCGCCCCGATCTCGGACGATCTGCGCGCACAGGCGCAGGTCGCGATCGACGCGATCAAGTAACCGCACCGGAGCGGGGTATCGTCGCAGAACAGGGTCAGCCCCTGATTCGGCGCGGTGCCCCGCTCCTGCCGGTCGCCCGGCCCGCCGCCGTGCGCCCCGCACCACTCCGTTCGACGCCCCTAGTCTGTAAGGAACGCACCTCGTGACTTCACCCGCGACCACGCCGAAGCCCGTGCTGAGCATCGGCGATCGTGTGTTCTCCCGCTCGGCGACCTTCGCCGGCAGCATGATCCTCGTCACCCTCGCCGCCGTCGCGATCTTCCTCATCGTCCGCAGCATGCCGGCGTTCACCGCGACCGGCGAGAACGCGTCACTGCTCACCACGAACTTCTGGGCCTACGTCGGCCCCCTCGTCTTCGGCACGGTCTGGGCCGCGGCCCTCGCCCTGCTCTTCGCGCTGCCGCTGTCGATCGGCATCGCCCTCTTCATCTCGCACTACGCGCCCCGCAAGCTCGCCAGCATGCTCGGCTACGTCGTCGACCTGCTCGCGGCCGTGCCCAGCGTGGTCTACGGCCTCTGGGGCATCGGCGTGCTCGCCCCGGCCGCGCAGCCGGTGTACGCCTGGCTCAACGCGAACCTCGGGTGGATCCCGCTCTTCAGCGGCGTCGTCTCGGGCACCGGCCGCACCATCCTCACCGCCGCCCTCGTGCTCGCCGTGATGATCCTCCCGATCATGACCGCGATCTGCCGCGAGATCTTCCTGCAGGCCCCGCCGCTGCACGAGGAGGCCGCGCTCGCCCTCGGCGCGACGCGGTGGGAAATGATCCGGATGGCCGTGCTCCCGTTCGGGCGCCCGGGCATCATCTCGGCCGCGATGCTCGGCCTCGGCCGCGCGCTCGGCGAGACCATGGCCGTCGCCATGGTGCTCTCGGCGACGGGCATCGTCAGCTTCAAGCTGCTCGCCGCCGAGAACCCCTCGACCATCGCCGCGAACATCGCGCTCTCGTTCCCCGAGGCCTACGGCGAGAACATCAACGTGCTCATCGCAACCGGTCTCATCCTGTTCATCGTGACCTTCCTCGTGAACGCGCTCGCCCGCTGGATCATCAGCCGTCGCGCCGAGTTCTCAGGGGCGAACTGATGCTGCAGCAGACGCAACGCACAGAAAAGGGAAGTCGCCCAGTGGCCCTCACCATCCGCCCGGTCAGCGCCGGCTCCACGCTCGCAGGCAACCGGCTCTCGCGCCGTATTCCGTGGGTCGTGCTCGCGGCGAGCTTCGCCGCCTCGATCGCGCTCTTCGCCCTGCTCGCACTAGCGTCGGGCGGCGAGTTCTCGCTCGTCGGCGCCGTGCTCATCGGCGCCATCGGCTACCTCGTCGTCATCACGGTGCTCTCCTTCTCGGTCGAGGGCAGCCGTCAGGCGCTCGACCGCTTCGTCACCGGTCTCGTGGCGGGCGCCTTCCTGCTCGCCATGGTGCCGCTCATCTCGGTCGCCATCACGGTGATCGGCAACGGCGCTGCCCGCTTCGACGCCGAATTCTTCAACTCGTCGATGCGCAACGTCACCGGCGAGGGCGGCGGCGCGCTCCACGCCATGGTCGGTACGCTGCTCATCACCCTCGCCGCCACCATCATCTCGGTGCCGCTCGGTCTCATGACCTCGATCTATCTGGTCGAGTACGGCCGCGGGCGCCTCGCGAAGACCATCACATTCCTCGTCGACGTCATGACCGGCATCCCGTCGATCGTCGCGGGCCTCTTCGCCTACGCCGTCTTCGCCGTGTTCCTCGGGCCCGGCGTGCGCATGGGCATCGTCGGCGCGGTGTCGCTCTCGGTGCTGATGATCCCTGTCGTCGTGCGCTCGAGCGAAGAGATGCTGCGGCTCGTGCCGAACGAACTGCGCGAGGCGTCGTACGCGCTCGGCGTGCCGAAGTGGCGCACCATCATGAAGATCGTGCTGCCCACCTCGATCGCCGGCATCACGACCGGCATCATGCTCGCCATCGCCCGCGTCATCGGCGAGACCGCGCCGCTGCTCATCACCGCCGGGTTCACCGCGTCGATGAACTACAACCTGTTCGCCGACCGCATGCAGTCGCTGCCCGTGTACGTGTACACGCAGTTCGCGAACCAAGGCAACCCCGCCTTCGCGTTCCTCGAGCGCGCCTGGGCCGCGGCCCTGCTCCTCATTCTCATCGTGATGGCTCTCAACCTGGTCGCGCGCATCGTGGCCCGGGTGTTCGCCCCGAAGACCCGGTAGTCGCGGCAGGCCCCGCCCGCCGTCTCCGCACGATCTCCCAGACTCCACAGAAAGAATCACTGCATGTCGAAGCGCATCGAGGTTTCCGACCTCAACGTCTACTACTCGAAGTTCCTCGCCGTCGAAGGCGTCTCGATCGACATCGAGCCGCGCAGCGTCACCGCCTTCATTGGCCCCTCGGGCTGCGGCAAGTCGACCTTCCTGCGCACGCTGAACCGGATGCACGAGGCCATCCCCGGCGCCTACGTCGAAGGCGAAGTGCTGCTCGACGGCGAAGACCTCTACGGCACCGGCGTCGACCCGGTGCTCGTGCGCCGCCAGGTCGGCATGGTGTTCCAGCGGCCGAACCCCTTCCCGACGATGTCGATCCGCGAGAACGTGCTCGCCGGTGTGCGCCTCAACAACCGCCGCATCTCGAAGGGCGACGCCGACGACCTCGTCGAGCGCTCGCTGCAGGGTGCGAACCTCTGGAACGAGGTCAAGGACCGCCTCGACAAGCCCGGCGCAGGCCTCTCCGGCGGCCAGCAGCAGCGACTCTGCATCGCCCGCGCGATCGCCGTGTCGCCCGAGGTGCTGCTGATGGACGAGCCGTGCTCGGCCCTCGACCCGATCTCGACTCTCGCGATCGAGGATCTCATCGACGAGCTGAAGCAGCAGTACACGATCGTCATCGTGACCCACAACATGCAGCAGGCCTCGCGCGTCTCCGACCGCACCGCTTTCTTCAACATCGCCGGCACCGGCAAGCCCGGCAAGCTCATCGAGTACGACGACACCAAGAAGATCTTCTCGGCCCCGGCCGTGCAGGCGACCGAGGACTATGTCTCCGGTCGCTTCGGATAGGCGACGGAGACCCGCGACCGAGACGGTCGCGGCGCCCTCGCACGGCAGCCAGAAATGTCTGCCGTCGCCGAGCGAGCGCGCTGGTCGCTTCGGATAGGCGACGGAGACCCGCCTTAGCCCCGCGTCACCGCGCGTTCGGCGTTGTCGATCCCTGTCCCTGCTGCTTCGTGGGGGCAGGGATCGATGCCGTCCGCGGCAGACAGCTCGGGTTCACAAGCAACTCCCAGGCCCGCCGCTCGCGCCCGGGCGTAGTGTGGCGCCGTGAACAGCAGTGCTGATTCGGGCTCATCGCTCGAAGCCGTCGCGGCAGAACCGGTAGCGGGGCGGGGTCGCCTGCGCCCCGGGCTCGCGCGATGGCTGCTCGCCGAGACCACCGAGGCCCCGGGGCGCCACCCCGGCCCCCACGGGCGGCCCGAATCGCAGAGCCGCCAGCACTGGCTGCGCGTCATGTGCCTCACCGGCCTCGACTACTTCTCGACTCTCGGCTACCAGCCCGCCATTGCGGCGCTCGCCGCGGGCGCCATCGCCCCGCTCGCGACCGTCGTGCTCGTGCTCGTCACCCTCGCCGCGGCGCTTCCCGTGTACCGCCGGGTCGCCGAGGAGAGCCCGCACGGCACCGGCTCCATCTCGATGCTCGCCGAGCATCTGCCGCGCTGGAGCGGCAAGCTCGCCATCCTCGTGCTGCTCGGCTTCGCCGCGACCGACTTCATGATCACGATGACGCTGTCGGCCGCCGACGCGACGGCGCACCTCGTCGAGAACCCTTTCGCCCCGGCCGCGCTGCACGGGCAGGAGGTCGTCATCACGATCGCGCTGCTCGCCGGCCTCGGCATCGTGTTCCTGCGGGGCTTCCGCGAGGCCATCCGGATCGCGACCGTGCTCGTCGCCGGCTTCCTCGCCGTGAACCTCGTCGTCGTGGCGGTCGCCCTGGCGCAGCTCGCTCTGCACCCCGTCGTGCTCGGCGAGTGGTGGAGGGTGCTCACCACGCAGCACGGAAACCCGATCTTCGCCGTCGCTATCGCCCTGATCGTGTTCCCGAAGCTCGCGCTCGGCCTCTCGGGCTTCGAGACCGGCGTCGCGGTCATGCCGCAGATACGCGGCGAGGCCGACGACACCGAGCAGCATCCGGCCGGGCGCATCCGCGGTGCGAAGCGGCTGCTCACCACGTCGGCGCTCATCATGAGCGGCTTCCTCATCGCCTCCTCCATCACCACGATCGCGCTCATCCCTGCGCAGGAGTTCGAGCCCGACGGCGCCGCGAACGGGCGCGCGCTCGCCTATCTCGCCCACGAGTACCTCGGCAATGGATTCGGCACCGTCTACGATCTGCTCACGATCGCGATCCTCTGGTTCGCGGGCGCCTCGGCCATGGCCGGTCTGCTCAACCTCGTACCTCGGTACCTGCCGCACTACGGCATGGCGCCGTCATGGGCGCGGGCGACCCGGCCGCTCGCGCTCGTCTTCACCGCGATCGCGTTCTTCATCACCGTCGTGTTCGGCGCGAGCGTCGACGCACAGGGCAGCGCATATGCGACCGGCGTGCTCGTGCTCATCACCTCGGCGGCGATCGCCGTCACGCTCTCCGCGCGCAGCCGCCGCCAGCGGCCCGCCACGATCGGGTTCGGCATCGTCAGCGCCGTCTTCCTCTACACGACCGTCGCGAACATCATCGAACGGCCCGACGGCATCAAGATCGCGGCCTGGTTCATCGCCGGCATCGTCGCCGTGAGCTTCGTGTCGCGCATCGCCCGAGCGACCGAGCTGCGGGCGACCGCGGTGCACCTCGACGAAGCCGCGGTCGAGTACGTCGATGCGTGCGCCGCGGCGAGTGCGGGGACGGGTGCCGGGGCGGGTGCGAGTGCCGGTGCCGAGCCCGGCGGCACGGTGCGGCTCATCGCCCACGAGCCGAGCGACCTCACCGCCGAGAAGTATGCGCGCAAGCTGCGCCATGCGCGCGTCGCCCACGGCCTGCGTGCGCTGGGGGAGCGGGGCGCCGTGAACGGGCCCGATACCTCCGTGCTCTTCATCGAGGTCGAGATCTCGGACAGCTCGGACTTCGAGGACGATCTGCAGGTGCACGGCACCACGCGCCACGGGTATCGCGTGCTCACCGTGCGCGGCAGCACGGTGCCGAACGCGCTCGCCGCAGTGGCGCTGCATCTGCGCCGGGAGTACGGTTGCACGCCGCACGTGTACTTCCGGTGGACCGAGGGCAGCCCCGTGAAGCACCTGCTGCGGTTCCTGCTCTTCGGCGAGGGGGAGATCGCGCCGACCACGCGCGAGGTGCTGCGCGAGGCCGAGCCCGACCCGGCGCTGCGGCCCTGGGTGCACGTCGCGTAGCGACTCGGACGGTGCGGCGGGCTTGGCGCTCCGGGAGGCCGGCATGCTCTAAGCTGGAGGGCGTTGCCCCTATAGCTCAGCGGTAGAGCTACGGACTTTTAATCCGCAGGTCGTAGGTTCGATCCCTACTGGGGGCACTGACTTTCTCTGCCTCAACCCCCGCTTCGGCGGGGGTTTTCGGTTTCACTGGCTCTGCGGTCTCAATGGGGAGTCGGCCAATGAGGTAATCGAAGGAAACCTCGAAAGCATCGATCAATGCGACGATCTCCTCGATGTTCCAACGCGTTCCGCCATTCATCTTCTGGCTCAGGGCAGCGGGCTTCATGCCGAGTCTCATTGCTGCTTGCTTTTGAGAAAGACGATTAATAAACAGCAAGTGATTTACCCGCAACGAGACTTGATCGTAAGGGTTGTGTTCAATCTGCAATTCGCCCATGTAGTCATGTTAGATCGTGGCGACGTTGTAATGCCACAAAATCCACAATTCGAACGTGTAATTGCTAAAAATCAATGAAACATAGATTCTGTGTTACTGTGTGAACATGCCTAAATCAAACGATGATGCTCGCCTCGAGCTTCAGGAGATTCTGAAAAAGGAAGAACGCGATGCGTCGTGGATTGCCCGCAGAATCGGCAAGTCGTACCAGTGGGTGCAACGCCGCTTGCGGGGCGTAACACCGATGCAGATTGACGACTACAACCTGATCCTCAGTGCATTCGAGCGCGAACAGGTCTGAAACGAAACGAACCCCCAGAGCGGCAACTCCAGGGGCTCGGCGATATCCCGAAAGGAACATCTACGTGTCTCACTACTATGACACGGCCTCGCGCGCAGTGGCAAAGCCTGGAAGCGAACCCACAGCCCACGAGACCATCAATTCTCCCACACCCGACTTCTTCGACCTTCTGGCCGCTTTAGTGCGTCAGATGCGGACGGCTGAGACCGAGGGTGACCGCTCGCGGTTCGCATCCCTAGTGGCTACAGCACGGCAAGAGCTGCATCACTTGATGCTCGGCCGCCCAGAGCGGGATACGCACTGTGCCTTCATTACGAGTCAGAACGGGTTCCTTCAGCCAGTCGACGAGAGGCTCGCAAGCGAACTTGCCGCAGTGCTCCGGGAGCGTGCTTCATGAGTGAACCGATTATCGTCCGCCCCAGGCTCAGCTTCGAGGAGCAGTTCGGGCAGCACCGAAACTGGTGGGTGAGAGATCAGCGACTCGCAGGCAATCCGCTGTCGATCCTGCTCTTCCTGCTCTCGCATGATCCCGCGAAGATGCCAACGCAGACTGACTCGCAGAGAATGCTCGGTCTGGGGAAGGATGCCTGGCAGTCGGCGAAGAGAACGCTGATCGAGTGCGGCTTCATCGTCGAAGTGCGCGACCGTTTTCCGCACAATCACGTCGACCGTGACGGTCGGCACCGCGGCGGACAGCGCCGGTTCCGGCTGTTCCTCCAGGACCCTGAACCGGACTCCTCGGTACGGCTGGAAGACGCGGTAATTGAGCTGGATGAGCCGTACGAGGACTACCTGGCAGCGGTCGAAGATCCCGTGTGCGGAAAATCCGCAGTGGTTTCTAAAACCCCAGATCAGCCGGACTGCGGAAAATCCGCAGTGGACGAGATTCCGTATGCGGATAATCCGCACACGGCGGAAAATCCGCAGTCCTTTAAGGAAGAGAAAAGGATGGGATTGGATGGGATTAATAAATCCAATCCTTCCCATCCCTCCAGCACCGAGCGTGCGCGCGAAGATGCGCCGGCCACAGTCGGCATCGACGTTGCGGAACTCGACGCGGAACTCGCAGAGATTCACCCCTCGCTTTCAGTAGCGGCGCTTGCTCGCGAGCTTCGGGGACGAGTGCCAATCGAGAGCCTCGACCTGGTGCGGGCTTGCCGTGAGATCCTCGGCGCGAACCGGCAAGCCGGCGGAGTGAAGTACCCGCCGGCGTACTGCGCGAAGTCGATCGTGCAGGCGCCGGAACGCTGGCAGGCCGCCCTCGAGCCCTACCTGGCGCCTCGCCCACGACAGGGCGGTGAGGAGACTCGGTCAACGGCCGACGACTGCCAGGTCGGGAACCACTGGTGGGGCCCCGAATCGTGGGGAGAAATCGCCAGATCGCATTGCGTCAACTGCGGGGTGCCGCGCCGCACAGTCGACGCCGTGTACAGCGAGCTCGAGACCGAACTGTCGTTTGGAGGTGGACGCTGATGGGCCGCGTAGTGAAGCGAGAAATCGTCGGCATCCGCTGCGAGCTTGCGACGCCGAAAGGGCGCTGGAAGCCGAGCTGCTGGGCCGTCGAAACCGTATGGCCTGTGCCTGCTGATGCGGGGTGGGAAGACCAGGTCCGAGAGCTTGCGCGTTTGGTGGAGAGCGGCTGGGCGCTGGTGCTGTTGCCGATGCTGCGGAGCTACTGCCCTGATCATGCTGAGCGTGCTTCGTTGTGCAGCTGCCGGACAAACCCGCAGCGGCAGCACCTGTGCGCCGTGCACAGCGAAGCGAAAGACCTCATCTGGACGCGAGACAGAGTGCCTGCAGAGGTAAGCCGCGAACTTGACCGAAATGGAGTGAAAGCATGACCGAGGGATTGATCCGTGGCGATGTTCGCCAGGATTGGAAGCCAGTGCCCGTCGCTGATGTGGTTGTTCGTGAGCGTCAGCGCAAACTCAACGACGCGCACGTGAAGGCGGTTCGGGAGTCGTTCGATTCGCTCGGTGGCCAGCTGCAACTGCAGCCCATCGTGGTCGACGCAGACCTGGTACTCATCGATGGTCGGCATCGCCTCGAAGCGGCACGTCAGGCCGGGTGGGAGCATATCTCCGCCCTCATCCTCCACGACGTCACGCCGGAGGACCGGGCGTTGCTCGAAGCCGAAGCGAACCGCGTCCGCCTCCAGCTGACACCTCTCGAAATTGAAGAAGCGTGGACCAAGATATACGAGCCGGCATTCAAATCGCGGGCCAAGGCGAAACAAGCCCAGACTCAGGTGCGAGGGCACGAGATCCCGGTTATTGGAAATTCCAATAACCGGGAAAATGCGGAAGTTCTTTCCCTTCCGCAATCGGCGAAGCAGGTGACGGGGATCTCGCTGGACACGATCAACAAGATCACCGACATCCGACAGGTGGCTCAGTCTGAGACTGCTCCGGAGGAGCTTCGGGAAGCTGCCGAGAAGGGGCTGAAGAAGCTGCAGCGGCCTGGAGCATCGGTGGATGCGGTGCACAAGTCACTGCTGCAACTGCAGGAGCGCGCCTCCCGTTCGCAGCAGGATCCTGCTGAGACGCAGCGGCTGCTGCTGGAGAAGCGGCTCGACAAGACCTTGTCGGAGACCACGTTGCTGCAAGAGCGGCTGGGCGGGGAACTCGGACTGGACCTGATGTCGGCCGCGCGAGCTAACCAAGTCGCGGGCGAGCAGCTGCGTGCGATACGTATCGCGCTCACACACGGCCTTTCCCGTGTAGTCGCCATCGAATGTCGACTCGGGGGCGACCCGTCCCAGAACCTGGCACGGCTCGGTGGGGAAGTGACCCGCATGCTGTCCGAAGAAACCATCCGAGACCTGGAACTGGAGGCCGACAATGGCTAGCGTGGAACGCTTTGACCTGTGGCGTCAACGAGCAACCCTCACTGAGCTCGCCGATCAGGGCGGGCAGTTCCTCAGCACAGCAGAGGGCTTCGCGTTTATCGAGCAGCTGACCGAGTTCTTCGCCCCTGGCCTGAAGGGTGCGGCCCGCGGTTGGGGATATGACCTCGAACGCGACGAGGTCGTGAACATGATCGTCGAGCAGCTGCTCGCCACTCGGCAAGACGGTGAGGCTGGGCCGGCACGGTACGCGGCGACCGCGGAGAACCCGTGGGCATACCTGTGGGCGTGCGCTGTCCGTTGGGGGCAGGAGCAGTGGGGGACCCGCGGCGTGCCGATCGAGGCTGCCGAAATGATCCCGATGCCGATCGAAGACGACGAGTCGCCGCACACACCGATCCAGGAAGTAGTTGACTTGACGTTCGCGCTGGTCGCGCAGGTGACGCCTGAGAAGCATCATGTAGCGATCCGGGAACTGCTCATGTGGACTGCGGTCAACCCTCCTCAGCGGCTCTCGTACGAGACGGACGAGCGCCGTGCGGCGCACAGGATGTGCCCGACTCTGACGCTCGAGCAAGTCATCGCGGTCATGAAGATTGCGCGCGGTTCGCGGCCTCGAGCTGCGTCCACGAGCTTGATGGGCCAGTTCCTGCTCGATCCTGATTTCCGGGTATCAAGCTCTGCATCGCATGCACGCGCGCTCACGCACTTCAAGAACGAGTTCCGAGCCGGTGAAACCGGGTCGCGGATGCTGTCGGATTGGATAACTCATGGCTAAGAAACCCACACGCACTTGGGCCATGGTCGCCTCGCTCGGGATCCCTCTGGCGATCGTGGGCGTCTCGGCAATGGCGATCTCGTACGCGACTCTCATTGATGTTGCCCGCGTGAACGGACTGCCGCTTCCTGAACTGTTCCCAGTACTTGTGGACGTGGGGACGGTGGCAACGATGATCGCTGCTGCTCAGTTCAGGATGCGCGGTGTGAGCGGACGCTGGCTTGCTTACACTACGTTCATTCTGCTCTCTGGGGTTTCAATCGTGGCAAACGCTACGCATGCGTGGCGTGCGGCAGACATGACCGTGACCAGCCCGTGGGCTGCAGCGATTCTCGCGTCGACGCCGCCCGCGGCGCTGCTGGCGATCACGCATCTCGTGATGATGCTGATCCCTGACGAGAAGGAACGCGCGAAACTGCAGGCGCTGCGAGACCGAGCTGAGTTCGCGCCCCGCCGCCAAGCTCCGGCACCCGAGCCGCCGAATAAGGTCTCGACCCCAAGCGCTGCAGCGTACAGTGCCGAACCAGTCCGGCAAGAGCCGACGGCGCCGGCTCCCTTGCGTCTGGTGAACCCGGACCTCATGGAGGCCGGTGACGACGAAGTGCGTGAGCTTGTACTCGACTACGTCGTTCGTGAGGGGAAGCGGCCTACAGGCAAGGTCGTAGGGGACTGGCTTGGCGGGAAAACCCCGAAAACAGGGCAGAGGTTCCTGAAACGAATGGAAGACGAGGGGCTGCTCGAGCAGGGTGATACGTCAGAACCAGCCGGGGTTTCGGCGGTGGCGAATGTGTGAGTCCGAACAGTGCGGAACGCGGGGTACTCCAGTGACCTCGATGAAGTCACCAGCAAGTCATCCGGGAGAAGAGCGCCGTGGCAAGAGCTGTCGCGTCTGCAAAAGGCGCGCGATTGATTCGGCACTCACCGATATCGCAGGAGGCATCGCTTTCCTTGCGATCGGTGCCTGGCTCGGAATTGCTGCGGCTCCATGGTTGGGGATGTAATACATGAATGCTGTCCTCGCCCTCTCATGCACTTCTGTGGCGTGCCAAGTGGATCTCTTTTGCCCTCTCCGTCGCGTTTCTCGTGTCCGTGGTCGCGACCGCGTTCGCTCCGTTACAGCCCTGGGTTCGTATTCCGGTGGATTCTGTGTCCACGGTCACAGAGCCAACGGAATCTGGAAGCAGGGTCCAGCTGCACTACTACTTGGATCAGGGCGGCGGGGCGCGTTGCGCCCCGGTCCCGGATCTCGATTTCGACTTCGAGGCTCAGAAGGCGGAGTTTTCGATCGAAAACACCGAATGTATTCTTCCTGCCCGGACTCTGTGGGGATTGCTACACGAAATCTCCGCGGGGTTGGTCTTACCGGCACTCTCGTTCTTTGCGTACTTCGGGCACTGGCTTCGTCAGGGGAGAGAGCCGCGATGGCGTGGGGTCAATGCCCTGATAGGGATACTCTCCGCAGCGGCACTCATGTATGGCTGGTTGAACTACTCGGCGATCCACATCGAGGTCGTCGATGGTATCGCGAAGGATCTGTCCACGGCCACAGACTTTTGGTCACGGATGCGGGGCAGTACTTTCGCGATGGGCCTCGGCGGCCTTCTCAGCGTGCTAGTCACACAAACCACCGCACTCTCAGTCGAGCGAATCAGGAGCAGGATCCGTGGATATGAATCCGAGTACCGAGCCCCCATTGCCCGGCGTGGAAAATGACCGGCCGTGGACGCTTGAGTGCGGCCACCCAGTGCGGCGTTCGTCAGGATTTGCACGGCTCTTTATAAGGCAGTTGTACCTGCCACTCGCCGTCGCAGCTGGGATCCCGATTGGGATTCTGCTCGCAGGCATCCCCGTCCCTTAGTTCGAGTTCTCGAACGTCAGTGGTCTCCTCTACCCTCAATGTCGGGGGTGACGAAGGGGACCGAAACGAAAGGCAATCATGGAAAACATGACTGATGATGACGGCGCTGCAGGCGCCGCCCGGACCCCGACGAGAAAGCCCAGGCGGAAGGCGCTGCTGATCGGCGGCGCGGTCTTGGTCGCAGCGCTAGCAGCGGTGGGCATCACGGCTGGCGCGCTGATCCATCAGGAGCAGCAACGCGCCGAGTACGCGGCCGTCGTTGACGAGGTGAACGAGCAGCGGACAGAGGCTGCAGAACTTCAGCTGGGTACCGACCTCGCATCTGTGCTGAGCGTTAAAGAGCTCGCAGAAGCGAAGGGGGTGGCCGATCGCCTCAAGCAGCTCGGCGAAACGGCCGATCCGATATTCACCGCGGAGCAAGCGAAGGCGCTGAAGACTGCAGGGGAGTCGGTTGCTGAGAAGCTGCCGAAGGATGCAATGTCAGAGGAAGACCAGGCGCTCGCAGATCAGGCGACTAAGGCTCTGAAGTCTGCCGGGGTGAAAGTGTCGCAGTGGACTGGCACTGACACGGTCGTGCTCGGTGATGTGGTGACGTGGGAAGCTGCGGACGTCGAACGTGTGAAGGTCGGGGAGTACTCGCCTGAGCGACTCGAAGCAGCAAAGCAGGAACTCAAAGTGGCCGAGCAGGCGACCGCGGCCGCGCAAGCCGAGCTCGATGACGTCGAGGACCGCCGCGGGATTGTTGCGGATGCGGTGGCCGGTGCATTGGAATCGGTGCGGGATGCGAGCGCGAATGCTCCGAAGCAGGTCGCCGCAGTGACCGCGGTGACTCAGTCGGTGCCCGATACGCATGCTGCTGTGACGAGCGCGGCGAAAGCCGCGGCTGACACGGCAAAGATCACGGAGATCTCGCCTGATGCGCTGATCCTCACCGCCAGCACGAGCACAAAGAAGCCCGTTGAGATTTCAGATGCGGCGCTCGTGACGATGCTGTCGGTCAAGCTCAAGGCGTACGCCGATGCGGGCACGGCAGCGAAGGCTGCTGAAACCGAAGCGGTGGCGCAGGCTGCCGCGGCAGAGGCAGCGGCGGCGGCTGCCGCGGCAGGTACCGGCGGCTACGTCGATCCGGGCACGGGTGGCTGGGTCGACACGGGCTGGGCTGGCGGCGGCGGTGGCTGGGTCGACACAGGCTGGACCGGCGGTGGCGGTGGGGGAGGATACGTGCCTCCCGCCGGCGGCGGAGGCACCGCGCCCCCCGCGGGCGGTGGCGGGGGCTACGATCCCGGCTACGTCCCCGGCGGCGGTGGATGCCTCCCGCCCCCTCCGGGTTGGTACCCGACCGGGGGCTCCGGAAACGGTTGCCCCACCTACGCACCTCCCGGATCTGGCGGAGAGGACGAGTGGTGAGATAAGCCCTGGCTTCACGAAAACTTTGTGAAGCCGGGGCTTTTCCCTTCCTGTGCCTATTGCGAACTGCGCGTGAGGTTGCTTCTTGCCGGTGGATGGCGAACCTATCGCATCTACGACAAGAAAGGCCTTTCATGTCATTGAAAGAAACACAGCGTCTGAATCGGCGCGAAAGAAGAAAGCGCGGTATCAGACGCGCAAGCGGGGCACTGCTCGTAGCGGGCCTCCTGCTCGGCACTGGCAGCGCATTCGGCACCTCCATGCTTACCGCCGCACCCGCATCGGCAGTCAGTTTGGGGGCGGGTGTCTGGTTCGGCGGTGATACCGGAGCCGGTAACTTCCTGCACGCTGACGGCTACATCGTCTACTGCGCGGAGCTCG
The DNA here is from genome assembly GCF_053567315.1 of Leucobacter sp. GX0328. Lineage (NCBI taxonomy): Bacteria > Bacillati > Actinomycetota > Actinomycetes > Micrococcales > Microbacteriaceae > Leucobacter > Leucobacter sp. GX0328. Next base: position 411,159 of record NZ_JBSGPC010000001.1, on the reverse strand, counting down.
GCAAGGCGACCGTCATGGGGAACAATCCCGCGCTCGGAGCAACATCCGCGCTCCCGGCATACTCGGTCGGCTCATACATGGTGAACGGCCAGACCTTCACCGGTATTTCTGCGCCTGAACTCTCGGGCGACATGCTGAAGTACTACAACTACGTACTCAGCCACTATGGCGCGACGGCTGACAACCATCAGGCCGCCGCGGTGCAGATCGCGCTCTGGCAGCTGCGCTCCGGTGGCGCATCCGCCGGCTACCAGCAGGCCCTCGCCTACATGCAGGCCGGCGTCGGCCCCGATGTCGTCGCGTTCGCGAATGCGATGATCGCGGAAGCCATGAACGCGGGTGCAGCGATTGGAGCGCCGAGCGATCCTCGCATCACTCATACCGGCCCCTACGCGGGTTACGTGACGGCGGATCCGGGAACTACTGAGCTGACGATTGAGAACGCGATCTTCACTCAGACCGGTACGAATCGGATCGAGTTCCCCGGTGGCACGACGGGTGTGCTCGATATCCCGTTTGTCGGTCAAGCTCCCTATGACGACGCGGGGTGGGATCGGTACTACACGATCACGGTCACCGGGAAGTATCAGTACACCGTCGAAAGCTCCGAGGTCTACTACGGCACTCCCGGTGGCCTGGGGCAGGGCCTTGTGGCAGGTGGAGGTGTGACGCCGGTGTCTGGCGACTACAGCGCCGTCTATATCGACCCGGACACCATCTGGTCGCCCTCGCTCACGACGGAGACACCGTCGAAGTTCGTCCAGGAAGGCGAGAGCTTCTCGGACACTGTGACCTTCGATGTTGCTGACGGCTCCAACCCGTGGCGTATCGGTGTCCGTGACGGTGCGACGATCTTCGCTCCGATCACGGCGAAGGGGACGCTGTACGGCCCGTTCCTGAGCGATCCGGCAGATAACCCATCAGCGGAACCGCCGAAGAACGCACCGATCGCTGCGACTGCCGAGATCACGACGGACACAGTGACGGGGCCTGGCACGTACGCGCCCACGGTTGAGGGCGTGTCGAAGGAAGCAGGCTATTACTCGTGGGTCTGGTCCATCGAATACGATGAGCAGCTTTCGTCGATCACGAATCCTCCTGGCGGGCACCCGTCGCTTCCGGAGAACTACTACTTCACGGACGGGTTCGGCAAGGTCTCCGAGGGGCAGATCACCCCGTCGGACATCAGCTTCACGACTCAGCTGTCCACGGACTCGGTCACGATCGGTGGCACCTTCACCGATGATGTCTCCGTATACCTGAACAAGGGCGGATGGCTGCAGACCGACGGCGGACGTACCCCGTTCACGCTCCGCGGTACCGTGTACACGCTCGATGAGAAGCCGGAGCAGCAGGCCACGGCTCCGGCCGACGCCGAAGTACTCACCACCACGATGATGAACATCGACAGTCCCGACGAGACCTTCACGTCGGAGGCGGTGCAGATTCCGTACACGAGCGATGACAAGTACGTCACCGTGCAGTGGTGTCTCCTCGACGAGGACCAAGCTGAGAACGCTGTGGGCAAGGCGAAGGAATACTGCGACGACTTCGGTGTACCGTCCGAGACCGCCGAGATTACTCGCCCCGAGGTCTCGACTCAGGCTCAGCCGGACGGCGCATACAAGGGCGACATTCACGACACTGCGCTCGTAGAGGGCTCGATTGTCGACAACGCGAAGAACGAGATCGACTTCACCTACTACCTCCAGCCGAAGGCCGGCGAGCCGAAGTACGACTCGAACTGGGAGAAGGTGCTCGATGAAGCCGGCGAGCCCGTCCTCTGGACCGAGGAAGAACTCACGGACCCCGCTGCTGTCTGCCTGGCGCAGCCGGTAGCGACCACGGATCGTGTGGAGGTCACCCAGACCGGGAATGTCGATTCGCCTGCCGTGCTCGCGAACAGCGTCGGCACGGGCTACTGGGTCGAGCGCTACTACGTCACTCCGCCCGAGGGTGAGGAGGTGCTCATCCACGAGGGCAAGTGCGGTATCGAAAACGAGAAGACCGTCGTCGACTACCCCAAGGTGAGGACCGAAGCGCAGTCGAGCGTTGTCGTCGGTGATGACATTTGGGACACCGCCATCGTGGAGGGCCCCATCTCGGAGCGCGTCGAGTACGAGGTCACGTTCAAGGCGTACGAGCGCGAGGGCGACAAGCTCGTGTGCTCGCCCGAAACTGAGATCAAGGACTTCGAGGACGCTACTGGCGTGAAGGTCGACAAGCCTGGCCGGTACGAGTCGAAGAAGGTCACCACGACGGAGAAGCACGTCGGCCTCGGCGGCTACGTCGAGACCCTGTGGCTGATCGAGGACGGCGAGAAGACCGCCGTTCATGTCGGCAAGTGCGGTGAGCCGTCGGAGAACTTCGAGGTGAAGGAGAAGCCCTTCATCCCGGTGCCGCCGGTCATCGAGAAGCTCGCCACCACGGGTGGACCGAGTCTCGCAATGTTCGGCCTGGCCGGCGCAGCACTGCTCGCAGGCGGTGCGGCAGCTACGGTGTACGCAATGCGTCGCCGCAAGCTCGCAGGCCCTGAGAGCGTAGACGTCGACGAAGCCTAATCTCCCCGGCTCGGCCTCGACAAATAAGTGCCCTACGCACGCTTCAAGCGTGCGTAGGGCACTCTGCATTCTGCAGGCGTCTCAGATGAGCGAACCCATTCAGCAATCGAGCTGAGGGTGAACGGAGCGGGCGTGACTCACCGAAGAGCGCAGCTCGGCGCGAGAAGTGTGAAAGTGTGCGCAGCCGATCGCGGGATCACCTAGTCGGAGAACTAGCCCATGGGCGCGACAAGAGCACGGGCAAGGGGCGCAGCTCACTCTCTTGAGGAAGACGATTGCCTACTGAGGGGCGATACGCATTTGCGCCACGGCGGCGATCCCGGCGAAGTGCCTCGTTTCCCGTTTCGGGCCCATGAATACGCTCCAACTCGGCAGGAAAACTCATGACTAATTTCTGAACGAGGCTCGAGTCCAAGAGCACGACAGCGTCTCGTTTCAAGTCGCCGCTGCAGGGCTTTTGACGGCCGTGGTCTTATTTTCTTTCCGGCACAGCCTTCTGGGCGTTGCAATCAAGGGGTGATCAGCATCCTATTAAGATATTAGGTCCGAGTCATCAGTATTTGGGATATTATTCGGGACAGAACCCGCTGTATCTGGGGGAGTTGCTGGTAAATGTAGCAGCCATGATGGGTGTGCCGGAGGAGCTAGGGAGGTGTGGGAACGATGAGCGATGCTGCATTGCGTGTCCCGGTTCCAACTTCTCTATCTGGCACTGACGTGCAAGCACTGGATGATCGAATGCTGTGCGATCTCGTTCGTGCCGGGGCCGGTACTGCCTCTGGTCGCGCGGCGTTTGGAGAGCTGTATGAGCGGCATCGCGGGCCCGCGCTCGCGCAGGCCCTCCTGATGACACGGGATCGTGGCAAGGCCGAGGACCTGGTATCTGAAACATTCACTCGGGTGCTGCGTGCATTGGCGAACGGAAAAGGGCCGACGGAGTCGGTGCTCGGCTACTTGCTGATCTCGCTTCGCAGCGAGGCAACCCGCACCTTCCAGATCGACGCCGGCACTGTCACGATTGCCCCGGATGTCCTCACGGAACTCTTCGATGAAGCAGCAGAGCCAGTCGTCGCGTCATTCGGAGAACGTGACCAGATCGGTCGCGCCTTCGCCACACTCTCAGAAGATGCTCGCCGGGTACTGTGGCTGTTGGATGTCGAGGGGATCACTGCGGAGGCCGCATCCGAGTATCTGGGGATGCAGGCGGGCGCGGTGCGGGTGGTCGCACATCGGGCGAGGAAAAAGCTCGCCGCAGCCTACTTGCAGCAGTACGTCGAGAGTCCGGGACCCGGCTGTGTGGATACTGCCCGCCTCCTCGGGGAGCACGTGCGCGGCGAACTTGGGATGCGTGACACCGCACGGGTGGAGCAGCATCTGCCGGAATGTTCGGAGTGCAAGGCCCAAGTGTCGAGGTTGCGTGATCTCGGGCAACAGCTGCGTGCCTGCGCCGGCCCAATTATCGCCGGCAGCGGGATCGCCGGAACAGCGGCCATCTCTGGTGGTGATGCGTCGGCAGCATCCGCGACCAGCCCCACGAAATCATCTGCGGACGCAGCACAGACGGTGGGAGCCAGCAGCGGGAGCCGGGTCGTCGGTTGGCTTGGTCTTGCCGCGGGTGTCGCGTTCGTCGTAGCGGGCGCCTTCTCGTTGTTCCCGAAGGACGCTATTGGAACTCCCGCCGCTCCGACCGTAGGGACGGAACCAACAAGTTCCCACACTCTGAAAGCCGAAACGGATCTCACAGAGGACACTGATCCTGAGACCCGGCCGAACCTCATCAGGGACCTTCCTGATCCGAAAGCGTCACGGCTACCGAAAGCAGACCCGACGATATCTCCTGACGACACAACGCCGAACTGGAAGCTTCGGGACTAAGCCAGAGGACCAGATAATGAGCCTCCCTCGCACAATGAAGTGCGTCACGCGCAGACAAGGGTTTCAGGTGGATCTTCGGAACCCTGTAACACTCCACGCCACTGCATGGTCTTTATGTATGAAGGGATGCGTATCTGCGTGCTTTGGGGGAGTGCGTGGATCCTGCGACAGGTCCGCCCCTAGCGGGGGAGCGATCTACCGCAGAACCCTGTTGTTGTATTGAGACAAGAGGAGACACATTGCATATCAGCGACCCATCACCGGGCATCCGCCCCGTGAGACGATCCCAATTCCGGAGGGAGGGGGGAAAGCTCATTGCCTCGGCGCTCGCGTTGGCTCTCGCATTCACTCTTACTCCTGCGACCGCTTCTTGGGCTGAGGAATCCGAAGTACCAGCCGATGAATCCCCGGCGACCTCAGAGGCACTGGACGAGCCGGAAGATGCAGGTGAGAGCACCCAGGATGTAGATACCTCTGAGGTGCCCGCGCCGTCTGCCGAAGACGCGCCTGTAATCACGCCGTTCGCAGCAGGTGAGGGCACGCTGAGCCTGACAGTCTCGCAACAGACCGGGACTGAGCCGTTCCAAGACAACGACGACGCCGGCAACGACTCCGGGCCCGATAACGACATCGTGCGCACGAACGATACGATCACCACCAGCCTTGGTATCCGATACGAGGGCGAGGACCACACAAACCCGACGATCACCATCACGATCCCGAAGGGGCAGGAGCTCGTAAGCCTGCCGCCCTACTGCGGTCCCGGTTCGTCGGTGACCCCGGAGTCGCTTCCTGATCCGGACGTGCCGCTCACTGCGACTTCGTGGGAATCGCTCCCCGAACAGATCGTCATCTGCGCGTTGGACGACGTAACTATGGGGACATCGCTGGATTATTCGTTCCTCACACAGGTTCGGCCGGAGGTCCCGAACGGCACCGAGATGGACCCGATCTCGTTTGAGGTGATCAGCGAGCAGGCTGAGGCTACGCAGATCGAGACCGTTCCGGCAACCGTCTCCGCGAAGGCGCAGTTCGACCTGTCGAAGCGCGTCGCCGCGAGCCAGCCGAACCAAGGCCCGCTGTTTCAGAACTCCGAGCCGTGTGAGCGCGACGATTCTCGGACGTGCCGGGTGATTGCGTACCCGGTGAGCGTCACCGTGCCTGCCAGTGGCAAGGGGACGACCCCGCTTTCCAGTCCGATCTCCTTCGAGGAGAACCTTGACCCGGCCTCCTTCTTCGGCGCGACCGTCTGGAGTCAAATGGTTACTGCCGCGGGCTCTGAGGCCGCCGCACGCGACGCCTACGCGCCCAGCATGAAAGACTGCGGCCTTATCACTCAGGGTTCGGGCTTCCGTTCCAGCCTGCCGTACAGCAGGATCGGGCTGGGCGAGTACGCGACCGAATCGAACTCGGTACGAGATACGGGCAGCATCAACTGTCCAAGTGGTACGCCGGGCGAAAACGTTACTATCACGATCACGGATGTTGACACGAGCGCGGCTACCGTACCGACCACGACCGGTAGCGGGAACGCTCTCCCGGCGAACCTTGGCTTCGTGGTGTCGTTCGAACTGCGCGTTCAGGTGCCGCAGGATGCGGTGCTTGACTTCGGTGGCGGTGATACCGAGGGTGTGTACGCGCTTGACACGCACAACGAGTACGTCAATGTTCAGATGAATGGGATCGACGGCACCCCGAACGTGGACGACCCGAGCAACAACGACCGCGACGCGAATGTCCGCATCCAGCTCAATGGCAGCTTCGACAAAGCCTTCACAGGGATCTTCGGGACTGACGGGAACACCTCGGCGCTGGACTACACCGGCAGCTACTTCTTTGAGGGACTTCCGGGCTCTGGTAAGTGGAAAGACGGCAACACCGTGGTAATGCCGGGTCAATCGGTGCAAAGCGTGCTGTTGACCGGCAACGAAGGGGCTGCTGGCACCGGTGAACAGTTCTCGCGCACGATGGTGTCGTGCGACGTGTGGGATCCCTCGCGGCTCGCACTCGCTGCGCACCCGGACTGGCATGGCTTTAACACCGGGATGTATCCGAGCAACGGCGAACCTGTGTTCGTAGCGCGATACCGAGAAGGGAACACAAACCATCCCGCTTCGAGTATCGGTACCCCGACTTCCGGCGTGCAGGACCTCCGGATCGAGTACAGCAGCGGCCCGGCTGGCGCCGGTGCCGACAGCGATTGCTCGAGCGGCACCTGGGTGACCGACCCCGGCGAGGTTGCTGGCGCGAGCGTCTCCACCGACGACCAGGGGCGCACCATCTGGGCCGGGGTCAACCGCGTCCGTGTGAGCTTCCACACCGCCTACCCCGAGGGGACGACCTTCGCCGGGATCACCGCCGACTTCGCGATCGGACAGGTAGTTCTCGATTCCGAGGACACGTCGCCCATCGGCAACTGGGCCTCGCAGATGTATGCGAACGGGGTCATGACGGCCGAGGAAGTCACTGAGGCTCCGAACCGCGCCGACCGCGTCCCGAGCTACGACCCCGAGACTCACAAGGGCGGGCTCGGTGATCGCCTCATTCTGGGCGAGGCGATCGTCCGTGTAAAGAAGTACGTCGAGAACCCGACCACAGGCGAGTTCGTAGACACCGCGGTCCCGCAGTACACATCCGGTACCACTGTGCGATACCGCCTCAACCCCTCCTTGTCAACGTCTGTCCCTGTTGAGGGCAGCACTGCCGAGGTGATCGTTGAGGATTGCCTGCCGAAGTATCAGGTGTTCCAGAGTGCAACCCAAGGCGATGCCGCATTGAGTCCAGAGCTCGTACAGTACGGTGCACCCGCCAATGCTGAACTCGACTGCGCCGACGATCGTCAGTATGTGCGTTGGAACCTCGGCGCCCTTCCGGTCGGACAGCCCATTGAACCGATCGTGGTCACCGCCGAGATCCTCGACGTCGCCGGCAACGGCGTCTACACGAACGACGTGTTGGTGTCCTCGCCGGCCGACCAGAGCGACGCATCCGTACGTTCCGATGATCGTCAGATGCAGCTGGTGGTGCCGACGGGAATCAAGATCTCCAAGACAGTTGATAAGCCGGTCATCGAGTTGAACCAGGACTGGGTGACGAACCCGCGTACTCTGCGCTGGACGGTGCAGTTCGCGAACATCGACGCGCCGTCGAACGTAGAGAACGTAGACGTCATCGACGTGTTGCCCGCGAACGGGCTGAACGGCAATGATTTCGATGGCACGCTCGTGTTCGACTCCGCGGCCCCCACAGCGGGTGACGACATCGTGATTCTCTACACCAGTGCTACGGCAGCGTCGCTGAACTCGGACCCTTCTGACCCGTCGAACGCGACGGATGGGGCGACGGTGTGGTGTGACGCGGTGGCCGGTGCGGTGATCTCCGGTGACGGGACGGCTGCGAATTGCCCGCAGACGAACGAGGAGGTCACAGGGCTCCGGTTCCAGCGTGCTGGAGCATTCACCCCGGATCACGACTTCGCAGTCGCGATCAACATGACACCGGTCGGCAATGCCGCAGGCGACGTATACCGCAATATCACCTCGGGCCGCGTAGACGGTGTTTCCCAGGGGGTTGGACCCGCTGCGCGCGTCGTGAACGTCGTCTCTTCCTCCGTCGGTGACCGTGTCTGGGACGACCTGAATGGCAACGGTTTACAGGACGACGGTGAGCCGGGTATCTCGGACATTCCGGTTCGTCTGCTCGGTACCGATGCCGATGGGAACACGGTCGACCTATCGACCACGACAGATGCCGATGGCATGTACCTCTTCGAGGAGCTCGCTTCTGGCAGCTATCGAGTCGTGTTCGACGCGTCGGGCCTCACCGGATACACCTTCACTGAGAAGCATGCCGGCGGCGACACCGAGATCGACTCGAACGCGGACCCCGCGACGGGAGAGAGCGACGAATTCGAGCTCGCAGCCGATACCGACGATCTGTCGATCGATGCAGGCCTCGTACAGCACACTGGTGGCCTGATCATCAACAAGCTGCTCGAAGGCGTCGGAGTTGAGGAGTTCGCGGCGTCGGACGAGCTGACCTTCAATGTGGTCTGCATGGTCGACGGTGAGCGCGTGTTCGAACAGGACGTCACCTTGCAGGTGAACGGCGGGTCCTCGGTCACCTCAGATGCGCTGGAGCCGATCCCAGCCGGCGCCGAGTGCACCGTCACCGAGACCGTGGCTGGGAACGCAGACCCGGACGCGCTGCCTGATCCGGTGGTTGTCACGATCCCGTGGAACCCGTCGACAGGAGAATCCGGCACGGTGACCGCGTCGCTGACGAACTACTACTCCGCCGGCACAATCGAGGTGTCAAAGGCTCTCGCGGGCGACGACATCGCGGTCGAGGCCGCACAGGATCGCATGTTCGAGATCCTCGTCACCTGCCAGGTCGAAGAAGTGAACGACGCAGGCGAGACCGTGCGCTCTGATGTCTACTCCGGCGTGGTGAAGATCAAGGGTGGACAGACGAAGGTCCTCGTCGGCGACAACGACGAGCCTCGTCTCCTGCCGCTCGGGGCTCGCTGCTTCGGCGAGGAGACCGTCACCGGTGGTGCAGCTCAGTCCGAGATCGATTTCGACTCGTGGGAGAACTCGGTCGCCGTCACCAGCGGTACTCCCGAGGACCTGCAGGCGCTCACGATCTCGGCGGTGAACACGTTCGAGAACGCGGAACTGACGGTGTCGAAGAAGGTCGAGGGCCCCGGTACCGGTGGTGCGTACGACTTCACTCTCGCCTGCACCATTCCCGGCACGGGTGAGAACGGTGAGGCCGTGGATGGCGACTACGTGCTGCCCGCGGCTGATGCATCCTTCAGTCTGAAGGACGGCCAGTCACGGACGATCACGGTTCCGGCAGGGGTGACTTGCCAGGTCGCAGAGACCAACGTGCCAAACGGCGCAAAGGTCACGGTCTCGGACAGTGATGACACGACCGCAGGCGGGGATAGCGACGGCATCGTCGCGAACCTCACCGGGGTGAAGAACGTAGTAAGGGTAACCAACACCTTCACCACGCCACCCCCAGTGCCGGGCCTTGCGATCACCGGCGGGCAGTTCCTCGGCGGTGCGGCTCTCCTCGGTGCAGGACTCCTCCTCGTTGGCGGCGCAGTATTCCTGCTCCGCAAACGCCGTAGCGAGAACACTGCAACCGGCGACATCGCTCAAGGGTAGGTAGCCTCGGAGATTCCCTGGTCCCGACCGAGACCTAATGTGGTTCTCAGTTGGGGCCAGGGAATCCCGAAACCAGATCGGCCCAGACCCTGAGCGTTTCCTAACACCGAGCACTGTCTCGTATGTGGCCTGAGTCACTGGGAAGTGCCCTCATGCCCGCTCACAACATCAATGATTTTGACCACTGACTTCTTGAACACAGAATCTTTAGTAATTGTGTCCAAGACTTGACCACCCGTGCTGTTACCAGTGCGGGTGACAGGCCGCCACTCATAGCTCCCTAATAGCGCCGTAATCCTTGAACTCTGCACCTCCCTCTTCCCCCCCTGGGAATCGTGCCCCATAGTTCCGGACAATCGGTCGGGTGGCGGCCGCCGCCAGGATCCCCTTGATGCCCGCAAGGGTCATGACTACCACACACGGCATCACCTCGGCGGCATCCCCCAAGGTGCGGCTCTGGACCCCGCTGACTTCATTCGTGGAGACGCAGGCGTCCAGAGCCGTACCGCCCGAACTGTTCGACCAGTCCTTTCGGCCTCGCTATTCCTCAACTAGTTCCAAGCACTCGAAGACGTGTGTTCATGACAGTGGAGTTCCCGCTACTCATCTCAGTTTGAGTACTGTCCTCAATAAGAAAACTCTTCTTGGCTGGCAGCACGTTCACTAGTCAGAATTGGGGCGAAGCTTCGTTGACTCAGCTTGGCGTTGAGTACGTTTGTACGGCAGGTGGCCCGTACACACAGTTCTTGATGGTTGCCAGAGGGGGCCTTACTTACGTTGGTGGCACGCCTTTCTCGGACAGTCATCGATGACCACCGAAGATTCAGGCTCACCCTGTAGCTGAGTGTGGATTTCTGATGGGCCATCCGATTTTGCGGAGAGCCCATCATGCATATATCGGACTGGTCGGCGGGCTCGTTCACTGTATTCCGGTGTTCCAGGGTTCCGGGAGGAGGCCATCGCATGCATCGGTGACGGCGTTTGAGCCGGGGAACAGGTCGTGGAGTTCGTCGTGACCGGCTTGGTATCCGAGCGCTGCAAGGACCCATCTCGTCCAGGCTGCCGGTTTTGCTCCAGCGAAGCCGCGCTTGTTCTCTACTCCGGCGTGCAGCACGTCGTCGACAGCGAGGCCGGTCCCGTGGGCTCGCCTTCCCGCAGGTATTCGTACCAGGACAATCTCGTATGAGGAGCGGATTCGCGCTCCCGATGGTTGCGCGTTGCCGCGATGCCAGATCATGACGCGCACGTCGGTCGGCATTGCTGGCCGAAGAGCTTCTAGGTAGTCGGGTGCGCCGGCGTACGCCCAGCCGTCGTAATCGGTCTCGAGCGTGCGGAGCAGTGCGTGGTGCGTCTCGATCCGGTCGTACTCGGCTGCCTGGAGATGCTCGTCAGCGCGGCCGACGCCGCCGCGGTGCCCGCGGCCGGACCCATACCAGCGGTTTGCGCGACCGAAGTACGGTGGGTCGGCGATCGCGAGCTTCATCGGCGCGGCTCAATGAGATTTAGGCCGGCGAGGCCGTCTGGATCGATCTGCTGCTGCCACCAGGGATCGGTCGGACGGTCGCAAGAAGGGCACGTGCCGAGGGGGCCATCCTGCGCGAGGTGACTGCGGACGACGACCGTGCCGCACCAGGAATGCTGGAGGATCTGCTGCAATCCGACCTTTATCGCGATGGTGGGTTCGTTACTGAGCCGGAGTGCCGATAGATCAAACTTCAGAGGCTCGCTCATGGGGTCTCCTTCGAAGGTGCTTTTGCTTTGTAGATGTGCGGGGCGGCGCTGAGCGCTGCCCCGCACCCTTGCTATTGGAGGGCAGTGTGGGAGAGGTCGTAGCCTCCCCACGGAGAGCGCCCGGGAACGTGGCGGGTGCCGTACTCGGTACGTTCAGTGATGATCGGGTGACCGGCCTGCCTGGCCTCGAACGGATAGTGTTCGTCGACCCAGTCGGAGAACCGCTGGCTTCCCTTCTTGGTCTCGCGGTCCTGAACGAGTTTGAGTGGCACGACGGGGAGTGTGCGCCAGCTGGCGAGGGCGTGGTCGTGCCAGGCTTCGACCGCTGCGGATTCGTTTCTGCTGATGTGGTTCCAGCTGCAGGGCTCGCAGATGATCTGCGTCATCATCGTGCCGGGGAGTTCCCCTTCGGGGTGGGTGTGGCTGCGTTGGACTTCGTATTGGTCGCTGCAGACTGCTTCCGCGGTGAAGAGTGCGCATTGATGGTTGACGGTGTACGGTTTCGGTTCGAACTCGAAGCCGTCGCGGTGTGGATCGCGGTGCCACATGTGGCTGTCGGGGATGCATCCGAAGTGGCCGTTCTCGAAGATCCAGCGTTCGAATGCGGCATCGAGTTCTGCGGGGGTGTAGTAGTTCTCGTGGTAGCGCAGCGGCGCCCCGTGCCATTGGGGCGCCGCTGCTACGTCTGCTTCGTGGAGCAGGTCGTCGATTGCGAACATCTGCTGGCTCATGGGGTCACTTTCCCTGGAGACGGGCGAGGGTTGCGCGGGCGTAGGCGATCCAGGCGGCCGCGGTGCCCGTGTGGACGCTGCCGGTGCCGTATGCTGCTGCGAGATCCCGGAGGTTCGTGATGAGCTGCCCGACGGTGATGGTGCCGAGGTATCTGACGGGGGTCTCGCGCATGCTGCTGGCGACCTGGTCGCTGTTGAACTGCTGCGTGTACTGCTCGGCGAGTGCCGTGAGTTCCTGGGCCTGAGGCTGGGTGATGCCGCTCATGAGTTGGTGTCCTTTCTGCGGGGTGCGATCCAGAGGCGGTAGCCGGCGATGAGCCAGAGCGCGCCGATGAGGACGGCTGCTGCTCCGGGTTCGATCTGGTCTTGCATCGTGGTTCTCCAATCCCTCCCCTCACGTTTTCTTGCCGTGAAGGCACGTAGTGCCTGTCGTTGCGGATGCCGTGGAGCACAATCCGCAGCGGGATGCCTGCACGGCGCAGCATTGCTGCGACGGGCGAGCATCCCGTGTCAAGCGCGCCCCAGCATGGGGTGTGCGGGCGGTTGTGTGGAGCGGTGGCCGCCGTAGACTGCCGCAGGCTTCACGGCAAGAAAAACGGGGCGTAGCCCGAAAATGGGCCCGGCACTTGTGCCGGGTTCGTCCAGGCGTGCATGAGCACGCTTTCCCGCGAAGCGGTCTGCGCGGGTCGCTGGTTCGTTGGGCATGAGGATGAATTCGGCATATCGGCAGATTGCGCGGTCGCTCCAGCGCCGTGAGGAGCAGCGCAGCCGTGAGGAACGACTGGAGCGGGAACAGAAGAAGGCGGCTGACGCGCAGCGGCATGCCGAGTATTTGAACGAGCAGTTAGAGCTGCTAGATGGAGCGTTTCGCGCCAGGCGGGCAACGCTCCGAGTGAGATCGACGAGGACCGACCACGTTCTCGAACTGCGCTGGGACACGGGCGTGGGAGTGCCGGCAGTACTTGGGTGGGTGGCCGCAACAGTCGTTGTGATCGTCGGGATAGTCGTGGTCCGAGATGCAGTCTTCTCGGCGATCTCCTTGTTCTCCCTCGCTGCACTTCTGGCTTTGGCAGTCCTCTGGGTTGTGGAAGCTCCGAAGATGTCGGAACTCCACATCAGTGCTGACGACGTTCTGGTTGAGGAACTTCTCGAGTCGATGCGCACAGGGGATAGCGCGGAGGTGTCGTTGCGGGTGCGGGCGCTTCTGCGACGCCAACCGGGGACGAAAGTGACGAAGGGAACGTCATTGCTTCGTCAGTGGCGGTCCGGGGTACGCCGTGGTGCGTGAACGCGGGGCACGGCCGGAGGAACCAGTGGCGCCGGCATCTGCTGTTCCATCGCCGCCGGCGTTGCCGATCAACTGGTGGCGGTTGGACATCGAGGAGCAGGCGGAGACGCTGGAAGTGCTCGTTGAGTGGGTGCCAGAATTGGTGCGCCGGTACGGGCTTTCGGACGCGTATGTTCCGCCGTGCTGGTACGAGCACGAGGCGCTCGTGCAGGAGCTCCTGGCGCTGTTCCAGTACCGGAACCAGCAGCAGTTCAATGAAGCGTTAGGCCCGCCGCCGTCGGCGCCACTGGACTATCACTATCAGCAGCAGTTGGCATTGACGCGTCTCAGATTTTGGGCAGCGATGACGGGTTGCAACTCTGCCGAGCACTTTCCCGCCCAGGTGCAGTCCTGGGCAGATCTCAGCAGCGTGCGTGCAGCCATGTGGGAAACCACAGTGTCCGACGCTATCGATACGTTGCGTCAGACACATTCGAACGGAACCGAAGAGGAAGGAAGCTCGTGATGACTTGGTGGAGGTCGCAGCCGGCAGGTCGCCGCGCAAAGTTCATGATCCTGATGGTCGTGCTGGCGCTGATTGTGCTCGCCGCTGTATTTGGACTGGGCCGAATGCTGTTCGCAAAGGGTGATTCCGGCATCGTCGCAGAAGGTACGGCTCCTGTGCAGCAGTCCGAGGAGGAAAGCTCGGACCCTGGCGCGGATGAGAACGGGACGAAGGCTTTCGGGATCGAATATGACGGGAACGGGATGGCGGTGATGCCGGTCACGACGGATCCGCGCGAGGCCGCTGCAGGGGCTGCGGCAGTGGCATTCTCTGTTGATTTCTCGAAGCTGTCGCGGCAAGAGTTCGTGGACGAGGCGATTGCGCGGATGACGCATCCTTCGCCGGACTACATCGGCGCGGAGGGTCAGATTCACACAGTCGTGGAGTCGGCTCCGTTCGAGGAAACGAAGCGTTATTACTGGGCTCCCGACACGGCGCTGCTAGCACTGACGGATCAGATGGCTACGCTTGACAATCCGGAGCGTTATCCGTGGTGGGAACTTGCGAGTGGTTCTTTCTATGACAACATGGCGCTGCTTCCTGACCATTTCTGGAAGGCGCATCCGGAAATCGTTCTTGGCGAGGACGAGATAGCCGAGATTGATCCCGATCTGCTTCCGCGGTTCAAGGAGGCGACGGACATGACGCCGGATACTCCCGGGGCGACGCTGACGCACTGGTGGGTGATGTCTGAGGTGGAGAATGCTCAGGTGGGCACCGCGGCCGCGTCTTCGAAGCGGCCCGCACATTTCGCGATCTGGTGCGATGCGCCTGAGGACGGTGGATTGTGCGGTGTCGCGTACACGCTTGATACGGACTTCCCCGCGATATGGCCGCGCCGGTAGCAGGGGCGGTTGCCACAGCGCTCGTTAACCGTCGCCAAGTGCTGAAGTTTGTGGGTGCGGCGGGTGCGGGCGCTGTGCTCGCAGCAGCTGGCGCCGGCGCCGGGCTCGCGTCGATACTCGCTGCGGTGACAGGTGAAGAAGATGGACTCGTGCTCGGCCCTCCGTCGGGAGATGATGGGCCCGTTGGTCCAAACGGGTGGGCTTGGCCTTCGCACATGAGAGGAATCTCCCAAGGGTTTCATGACGGCTTCAGTATCGACCTCGTCTCAGCGACGGGCGGCGCACTGTATTCGCCATACGACGGCGTGGTGATGAAAGCCGGAAGCGACGGAGGCGGCATTCCCGGCGTGTGTATGGCGAACCCGGGCTGGTGGCGGGGCGACAACTCGACGGTCATCATTCGGCACGAGTACCAGGGGCTCACCATGTTCAGTTCTCACAACCACGTCGCGCCGGGTTCGCCGGCCTCAGTGGGGGTTGCTGAAGGGATGGCGGTTCGGGCGGGGCAGACAGTCGCGCTGTCCGGGATGAGCGGGTGTACCAACGGCCCCCATACGCACTTCACGCTCGCGTCGACGAACCGCAACTACAATCCGGATATCAACCCGTATCCGTACATCGGAAGTCCTTAGAACAGAGAATTCCGGGGGTAGCCGGCCAAAGCCGGCTACCCCCGGTTCTTTGTGTCCGGTGTGCGCGGTGTGTCGCTTCTGTCAGGTGACGCAACGTCCCTTACGGAAGGAAACAGCATGCCGGATATTCAGCCGGATTTCAGTGCGCCGGGTTCATCGGCGATCATCCAGATTGTCTCGTGGGCGCTCGGCCTCGGCCTGATCGTTACGTTCCTCGCTCTGATCGGGTGCGCGGTCGGACTCGCGTTTAAGGGGTTCGGTAATCAGGGCATTCAGCAGGCCGCATCCAAGGCAATCATGTGGCTGGCACTGGGCGTTGCCGCGTTGGGCAGCGCGTCGGGAATCTGGCAGTTCCTCGTCGGTTTCGACCTGGGGATCGCCTAGATGATTGCCTGGGCGGAGTCCCCGAAGGTCGATTTCGATTGCGGTTTCGCCGACATCCTTTGTGCGGCGACTGAATCGCAAGCGAACTGGATGGTGGACGTCATCAACTGGCTCGCCGAGGCCGTTCTGGAGGATGAAGGACTCCGTCCAGGCGATTCACTGTGGTCCGCTGTCACGAGTGAAGCCGGCCTCTGGCTGGGGATGAGCATCTTCGTCATGTTCATCACCTTTATCGTCGGCATAGCCGCGGGTGCAGTGATGCAGAGACCGGAACTGATCAAGCGAAGTCTGATCAGTACGGCGCTGTCGCTGCCAGCGTTCTACTTCGCATTCTTCATCGTCGGTGAAGGGCTCCGCGTGATCGATGAGTTCACCGGAGGTCTGTTGACTCGCCTGGTGGGAGAGGACGGGTTCGCTGCTCTCATCGAGGCGCTGTTCGAGGGAGACATGAAACTTGGGGTAGTCGGCGCGATGGTGTCACCGCCGATTGGGCGGATGATGGTGGTCATCGTTCTGATGGCGATAGGGATGGTCTTGATCGCGGTCGCGATGGCGTTTCGGGACTTTGCGCTGATGATCCTGATCACGTTCGCGCCACTCGCGTTTGTCCTGATGCCGGCGAAGGGCCTCGACGACGTGTGGTCGAAACGGTGGGTGAGCGCAGTAACGGCAATGGCTCTCGCGAAACCACTGATTTACGGTGTGCTGATTCTCACGATGGCCGGGTTTCGGGAAGTCGAAACGGTCTGGTCGTTCAAAGGGCTCACACTGGGGATCGGGTTCATCATGGCAGCCTTCATGCCCATCGCAGTGTATGGATTCTTCCAGTTCATGGATGGCGGCAGCGGGGGCGATCAGATCGGCCAGCGCGCAGGAAGCATGGCGACGCAGAAGGCTCAACAAACCACGAGTGTGCTCGGCCGCGCGGGGGCGAAGGCCGGCCACACGATCGGGCGCGGGGCGAGTAAGGCCCCCGGTGGACGGGCGGCAGGTAGCGGAGGCCAAAGAAACGGGAACGGTTCGACCCCTGCCGCGACTCAACCGAAGGCGGAGAGTCAGGCGCCGAAGCCGGCTCGTCCCGGGGCCGGGCCGGCCTCGTCCGGGAGGATGCCTGAAAGTGGAGCGAAGCCGCCGAGCTCTGCTCCTCGGCCGCTCGCTGCTCCACGTTCCCCGCAGGTGCCCAAGGAACCGAAACGATGAGCGAGAACCGGGTGAAGTTTGCCCGTTTGCCATCTCAAGGCGTGGTCGGAGGAATTGACGGACCTGGGTTCACGGCATTGTCGATCGCCGTCGGTGTCGGCGCAATCGCGGTGATGGGCGAGGGATTCCTGGGTCTCCTATCAGTGGTCCCGTTCTCCGGACCGCTTGCGGCGCTCGGGATGGTGCGCAGGCATGGGCAGTCGCTCGTGACGCATGTGCTTCGTGAAGCAGGAGGAATGATGCGCAAAGCAGTAGGCGCGAACAAGTACCGGGCGCGACCGGAGAAGAAGAAAGTCACGCCCGTGTCGGCATTGGATCTTCCGGGTCGGGAAGGCCGGCTGCATCTGTTCGAGACGGATTCGGGTGCAGTCGTGGTGTGGGATGCGCGCGCGGCGACCGCGACCGTGTGCTGCGTTGTGGCAACACTCGGCATGGGGATGCCTCAGAAAGATACCCCGTCGACGTTGTCGGAGAACGACCGAGACGGGCTCATCTTCGAATGGTCGAAAGTGCTGGGATCGTTCACTCAGAAGGAACACATCAAACGCATCACCCTCCTGGAGCAGGTGCGTCCGGGGACGGTCGCTGCCGAACAGCGATACTTTGCGGAACATCGGCAGGGTCGTGACGGTGGAGCCTCAGAGTCCTATGCGCAGTCGCTCGACCACGCAGCGGAAGCGGTGGTGCGTCATACGTCGATGATCGCGATCACGTTCAACCTGTCAGGAGAAGCTCGCGCTCTGGTCAAGGGCGAGCGCAGCGAGAAGGCAGGCATGCTGAAGCTCGCGGAGCTCGAGATGTCAACGACTGAAGAGGCGCTCCACAACGCGGGGTTCACGCGGACAATGTGGATGAATGCGCGCGAGTGGGGTGCCTGGGGACGGTCCTTGATCGACCCCGCATCGCAATCAGGGGTGGACGCACGTCTGGGGACGGAATGGGAAGGTGTGGACCCGCAGTCGGCGGCACCGATGGTGATGAACGACAACCGGACCAGTGTGGAGACCGATTCCGGGTGGCATCGCACGTACTGGATTCAGGAGTGGCCCCGGTATGAGACGTTCCCCGGGTTCATGTCTCGTCTGGTGTTCGCGAAGCAGCAGTCGGGGAAGCCGGTACGGCAAACGTTCATGCTCGTGGGCACTCCGGTGCAGATCGGCGAGGCGATGAAGAAGATCGAGGAGCAGAAGCGTACGTGGATCACGAACCAGGGCATCCGAGAAAAATCGGGGAAGCCGCAGACCGCGGCCGACGTCGCTGACTGGCATGCGCTCGAGCAGCAGGAGGCGGACCTTACTGCAGGCCAGGGCGAGGTGCGTTTCTCCGCATTCCTGACCGTTACGGCGACAGATCCCGAAGTGCTGGAGCAGGAATCTGCCTCGATTCGGAACGCGTGCTCGGCGACCGGTTTGGAGCCAAGGTCGATGCCGTGGCAGCAGGCGGAAGCGCTCATGAATGTCGCATTTCCGTGCGGCCTCGGGATGAAGTAGGAGGACGAAGGATGGCGAAGAAACTCCTTACGCTGGAGCAGTCGGGGCTTTCTCGGCAGGAACGCAAACGGCTCAAGAGGATCTACGCGGACGCGTTGCGAGACGACGACCAGGTAGTCAAGGAGGAAGTTGAGAAGCTTCCGATCCTTGCTCCGATGCAGTTCCAGCCCGGGTTCTGGACGTTTCCGATTCGGCGCCCGTGGCATCGTGCAACGGGGTACCAGTTGGCGGCGGCAAACACCTTCGCGGCTGCGGATGTGCACGATGCTGCCGGGCCGGTCATCGGGATAGACAAGAACAGTGGGCGCGCATTCACGCTTGACCCGTGGGAGCTGTATTTGCGTGGGCTTGTTTCGTCCCCGAACATGCTGATTCAGGGGTCGCTGCGGCAGGGTAAATCGTTCTTCATCAAGCGGTTGGTGACACTGCTTGTGGAGTTTGGAAGGCTCGCGATCAACACGTCGGACTCGAAGGGGGAACACGGCGTCGTCGCTGAGGAGATCGGTGGCGCAACGTTCAAGATGGGCGTTTTCGGGAGCCAGATCAGGTTGAATGCGCTGGATGCTCCGGAGCAGCGTGCTGATGAGAGCGACCATGACTACCGTGCCCGTTCGAAAGCGGGACGTACAGCGGTACTGCAGAAGATTGCGGGTCTTCTCACGCCAGGCGAGCGTCCGATCACTGCGCGTGAGTCGACGATTCTGGATTGGGCCGTCGACGAGGTCGTGTCGGAGACGAACGACCGACCGACGATCCGGGCGGTCTGGGAGAAGATCGGGTCCCCGGCACTGTTGGAGTACGGCAACGGATACTTCGAGCGCGGCGATGCACGCGACTTGATCGATGGTCTGCGCCGTCTGGTGCATGGAGACCTCGGGGGCATGTTCGACACTGACTCATCGGTGCGACTCGATCCTGACTCCCCGTATACGGTGATCGACACTTTCGCGATCGCGCAACGCGGTGACCAAGCCTTGGGCGTTACGCAGGCGGTCACGAATGCGTGGGTGCAGAACACGATCTCCAACAAGAGCGCCGGACGCCGGTACTTCCTCATTCGTGAGGAAGGGTGGGCGGACATGCGCACGAAAGCGGCGCTCGAAGAGCACCGCGCGCAGCTGAAACTCTCCGGTGAGTACGGAGTCGCGATGGTTCTTATCGTGCACGAGGGCGGCGACTTTGACGCGGTCGGTGCAGAGGGGTCGCAGGAGCGGGAGCTCGCGAAGTCCCTGCTTCGCGGATACGCGAACCGGGTGAGTTTCTACCAGAACGAAGAGACCTTGAAGGATGCGGTGGCGAGACAGATGTTCACCCGGGCTGAGGCGGACGCGATCGGTTCGCTTCGCCGTGGCGAGTTCCTGGTGAAGATGAAATCTGGCTCCTATGTCGTCGACGGGAACCCGTTGTCGACGCAGTGGGAACGAGACCTGTTCGACACGGACAGGCAGATGCGGGAGCGCAAGAAGGAGGCGGTAGCCGCATGAGCGGTGTAAGCGAGCTATATCGGGACTTTAAGCATGGACTTGGGACGGCCCCTGGACCAGAGGATCCGTTATTCGAAGACGCTTGGGGGCTCTACCTCGACGTGACGAACCTTGTGGCCGCCAGGCTCACCGAACCTCAGCTGGGTGGAGGTTTGGGCGCCGCTGATCGTGTCGGGGTGTTCCTGGCCTGGGCCGAACCGTCACGGCGACTCTGCGAGGGAATGCCGCTGCGTGTGCCCTCTCCTGCATATCGCAGCCTGAAAGCCACTGGCAGGTACTTAGAACGCACGCTGCACCTGGGGGAGTTGGGAGAGTTCCTGAGGCTCGCAGCTCCGTTCGTCAACGACTTCAGCGGGTATGCGACTGATCAGCTGGGCCGGCAGGCGCGCCCGGTACGAGATGAATTCTCGTTCACCGCACGCGCGGGCGCACTCATGGCCGAGTCCGTAAACCGTATGGTCCCCGGAATCGACGACTAGTAAGGAACGTTTCATGCACCCCAAGTGGTCCTGGAGTACTTTGCCGTGGCAAGCTGCTATTGCGTTGGTCATCGTGCTCTGCATGTCGATGCTGCTGCTTCCGCAGCTGGCTGTACTCGCGATGACGGCCCCGGGCCGGTTCGGCGGGGAGGATCGTCTCTCTCTCGGAGCCGTGCTCGGACTGTGGGGGAAACTTGACCCGACAACAGTGACTGGGGCTAATGTTCCAGGGATTGTCCATTGGGCGCTTCTGTGCGCGGTGTTCGGGGCGGCTACAGCACTCGCGACCGTGTGGGTAGTGACCTGGCGGCGCCATAAGAAGGATCCGCAACGCAAAGTGGGGCTTGCGTCGCTCAAGGATGTAGCTCGCGAGCTCGCCACGAAACAGCTCGTGGAGAAACGTGGACCAAATCTGCGCCCCATGATCGAAGCTACTCACTTGCGGCCGTCCGATTGTGGCTATCGAGTCGGGTCCTTCTGGGGCATCGACCTGTGGATCAGGATCGAGGATCCGACTATCGTGATTGGTCCGTCTCGGTCAGGGAAGGGGTTCTTCCTGATACTGAACTGGATTCTCTCGGCACCAGGCGCGCTCATCAATACGTCCTCGAAGCTCGACAATGCTCAATGGACGATGCGCGAGCGTGAGCGGATGGGCTCGAAGACCTGGATCCTCGCCCCGGGAGTTCCTGGCGGTGACGGGTTCGAGAACGTGCTTCGTTGGGACCCCATTCCGGGCTGTACCGACGAGGAGGTGCTGCTGCGTCGAGTGAAGGGGTATGTCCCGGGCGATGCGTTCTCGGGCTCCACCTCGAATGGTGGACACTGGGACACGATCGGTCAGCAGCTCGCCGGTGCTCTCTTCCACGGGGCGGCATGCGCCGGTGTGGGCGTGGACCGAGTATGGGACTGGGTGACCTCGCCGTCCCGGGCGACTGAGGCCGTGGCGGCAATCAGGGAGCACCCTGACGGCATGCCTGAGTACGCTCGTCTGTTGGAGACAGCGATCAACACGCCCCCGGAACAACGGGCCTCAACGTGGGGAACGCTCCCCACGTCCCTCGCGTTTCTGGAGTCCCGGGCCGGCCGAAAGTGGCTACTTCCACAGGATGGAAACCAGTTCGACCCCGTGGCATTCGTGCTCGAAAAGCAAACGGCGTACTTCGTCGGCGACAAGCAGGCATCGGGAGGATACACACGCATCATCGATGGCCTGTTCGCGGAACTCGACTATGTGAGCAAGGGCATCGCGGACGCTTCTCCGGGAGGCCGCGTAGATCCACCCGTCAGCTACATACTCGATGAGCTGGGGAACTTCGAGTACCCCGGCCTGTACGAACTCATCACCGCAGGTGGCGGCCGCGGCCGCATCGTGGTGGCTGTGTTCCAGTCCAAGGAACAGCTCTCCCAATGGGGCTCCGAGAACGCGAAAACCATGTGGGACGCGGCCGTTGCCAAGATCGTGCTCCCCGGCGGAAGTGACGAAGAAGAACTCGCCCGACTCTCCAGACTGATCGGCGAACTCTGGGTGAAACGTGAATCGCATTCGTGGGGAGGCGGTCCCGCCTCGATCCAGGTGAGTGAGGAGAAACGGCTGGTGCTGGAGCCCCAGGAAATTCGCGAGATGGAAGGCGGGTACGGGCTCCTGTTCTACCGAAACCTGAAGCCCCTTGTTCCCAAGCTGCAGCCGTTCACCAAGAACCCCGCATACGACCGCTGCAAAGCAGACGCGCAGGTGGTGGCAACACAGTTGCGGGAGCAGTCGCCGTTCGCGGACCAGTTGCAGCAGTGGACTCGTCATCGTGCGTGAGCTGAGCCCGTGGGCGAGGAAATCAGAGGGCCGCAATCGCGCCCGAGAGTTCTACGCCACCTATATCGCATCTCCAGCCTGGTATCGCCGCCGGGTGCGGTGGGCTGAAGAGGAGCTCGAGCGCATCAGGCCGGCCCGGATTATGTGTCTGGGGGGATGTGGACGGGACTGGCGAGTGTCCCGCGATGACATGCATCATTCTTCCTACGCGCGTCTCGGCGATGAGGACCACGAAGATCTATGGCCGCTGTGTAGGACGTGCCATGACCTGCTGCATCATCTGCTCGATTCTTCGCGGTCGTGGCGCCGACTCGACCGGTGGGTGGCCAATCAGCAGGCGATTCTGGTCGTGCAGGATCGGCACCGTAAAGGGCCGGAAGAGCATCGGTCGGCGGATCTTCGGCATTATCTGTAGCTTGCGCCTGTCGCGTGTGAGGTGCGCGTTCCCACTCATCTGGAGGTATCGCCTTCAGCTACGTCGGAAGTGGGGACCAGAATGGCTCGTAGGAGTACGAAACGATCGATTCCTGATACGCAGTTAGCGTTCGACCTATGGGGCGAATTCGAGACGACGAAGGCGGAACCACATGAGCGACCACGAAACCCTGACCCATCTCCAGAGCTCCTGGCCGGGCACGGAGGACTATTTGCGGCGGGTTGGTCAGGTGACGAACGATCTGATGGTGCTGCGCGAGCTTCGGGAACGGGAGAGCTAC
This sequence comes from Leucobacter sp. GX0328, assembly GCF_053567315.1. Classification (NCBI taxonomy): domain Bacteria; kingdom Bacillati; phylum Actinomycetota; class Actinomycetes; order Micrococcales; family Microbacteriaceae; genus Leucobacter; species Leucobacter sp. GX0328. The sequence goes on along the minus strand of NZ_JBSGPC010000001.1, from coordinate 388,215 downwards.
GAGGCGAGCCTGACCTGGTTGGACCGTCTCGGGTACGACCTGAGCGACGTGACGGCGGTCCCAACGGGGATGCAGGTGCTCCGGTTTCTGTACAGCCGGCGCATCGTGGTGAAAGCAGCCATGCAGCTGCCGGTGCTGCAGGAGCTTCAGCAGGAGCTCGACGCGGAGGAGACGGATCGGGACGTGCGGGAGGACCAGACGCTCGAACTTCCGTCGGCGGAGGACGCTCAACTCTGGGCGGTGCCCGAGCTGCAGCGCAAGCTGATCGCGTGGGCACTGGAAACGGCGCAGCGTCACGGGTTCGAGAAGCAGTTGACGGTGGCACAAGCGGTGATGCTGCTGAACGTCGTGTCGATGCTCGAAGCGGAGCCGGGCATGAGTCCCGAGTGGGCGGCGGAGTCGCTGCGGTCCGTACTCTCGAGCGGCTTGTTCGAGAAGGACGAGAACCCTCAGAGGTAGAGCGCGCCGAGCTGCAGAAGTTCCCCGGCTGGGGTGCATCTCCGGAGCTGTTCGACCCGAAGTCGAACAAGTACGCGGCCGACCGTGAAGCGCTGCAAGACCTCTGGACCGATCGCGAGTGGGCGGCCGCGCGCCGGACCGTCCTGAACGCGCACTACACCCATCCGGTGTACGTCGCCGCGATGTGGGCGATGCTCGACCGCCTCGGCATGCCGGCAGACGCACACCTGCTCGAGCCTGGCTGCGGCACCGGAAACTTCATTGGGCAGGCCCGGGCCGGCCAAACGGTGACCGGTGTCGAGCTCGACCCGACCACTGCCGGCATCGCCCAGATGCTGCATCCGGCCGCGACGATCAAGAATGAGTCGTTCGCGGAAACTATGCTCGATCACGACGGCTACGACGGGGCGATCGGTAACGTGCCGTTCTCACAGACCCGCCTGTACGATCCGGCCTACAACCCCGAAGGGTTGAGCCTTCACAACCATTTCATCGTGAAGGCGCTCCGGCAGACGAAACCCGGCGGCATCGTGGCGGTGATGACCTCGCGGTGGACTCTCGACGCGAAGGCGGAGCGGGCACGCCGCGAAATCGCGAAACACGGCGAGCTCCTGGGCGCGGTGCGCATGCCGAAGGGGGCGCATGGCGAGATCGCCGGCACTGACGCGCTGGTCGACGTGCTCGTGCTGCGCCGACGCACAGGGCCGGCTCCCGAGGAGCCGCCGACATGGCTCGGCACGGTACCCGTCGACGGCGCAGCCGGCACAGCGTCCTTGAACGCATACTTCGCTGACCACCCGGAAATGGTGCTCGGCGAGACCGGGACACGGCTCGGCCAATACGGCCCGGAGCTCACGGTGACGGCGGCGGACCCGTCTGCGGAAGTGGTGGGTCCGGAGCTTGCGGCCGCGCTGGACCGGATCGCCGATGAAGCGATCGCGGAAGGCCGGACGTGGAATGCTGCAGGGCAGATCGTCACCGACCGGCCGGTCGCGCGCGTCGTGCAGGACCCTGACTCGATTGTGGGCCACATCAGCGTCGACGAGTCAGGCTCGCTCGTGCAGGTGGGCATGGACGGGCCGGAACCGGTGCAAGTGCCGAAGAACGCGGTGCGGGAGCTGACGCACCTGGTGCGTTTGCGCGATGCTGCAGTGCAGCTGCTCGAAGCGGAGGCCGCGACGAGCGACGACACGACAGCGATCGGCGAACTGCGAACCGAACTCAACGACGTGTACGACCGGTACGTAGCCGCATTCGGGCCTCTCGGTCGCGTATCCGTGACCGTGAAAGAGCGTCCCGGGAAAGACGCGCTCATCACGCGCCGCTACCCGGCAGCGATCCGGGCGCTGCGCCAGGACCCGCACTATGCGACCGTTGTTGCGCTCGAACGCTACAACGAGGACACCGGTGAAGCGCGCAAAGCGACGATATTCCGGGAGCGCGTCGTCGGCGTTACATCCGTGGTCGATCGCGTGGAGAGTCCTGAGGATGCGATCCGGGTGTCGCTCGATCGTGTCGGCTTCGTCGATGTTCCACTCGTTGCGGAACTCCTGGACGTCGACGAAGCGTCGGTTCCGGCACGGCTCGGCGATCTCGTGTTCCTCAGCCCGGACGATGAACAGAGCTACATTCCGGCGGAAGAATTCTTGTCCGGCAACGTTCGGGCGAAGCGTCGCCAGGTGCGTGAGCTTGCGGCCGGCGACGCGACATTCCAGCGCCACTTGGACGCTCTCGAACAGGTGATTCCCGAGGAGGTCGGCCCGGCTGAGATTGACGTGAAGCTCGGCGCTTCATGGGTTCCCGTCGATGACGTGTCAGCTTTCCTCGAGCATGCTCTGAAGAAGGAAGTCAAAGCGATCGAACGTATCGACGGGGAGTACAAGTTCAGCATTGTGGGGAAGGCAGCACCGTCTTCGGAGGCACGCTGGTCGGTGCAGGGTGACCATGTGTCGTGGAGCGCACAGAAGGTCGTCTCTCGTGTGCTCAACGGCGACCGGCTGGAGATTCGCTATAAGCCCGATGCGGACGGCCCCTACCTGGTAGATCAGGCCGGCACGGAAGCACTACAGGAGCGCGCGACCGAGTTGCACGACGCTTTCCAGGACTGGTTGTGGAGCGACGCGGAACGGGTGGAGCGCCTGCAAGAGCGGTACAACGATCTCTACAACGGGATCGTGCTGCGGTCGTACGACAACGCGCAACTCACGTTCCCGGGGAAGGCTGCAACGTTCACGCCGCGGCCGCATCAACATGCAGCAGTCGCCCGCATGCTGGCGGAGCCGGCCGCGGGCCTGTTCCACGAAGTCGGCGCGGGCAAGACCGCTGAGATGGTGCTCGGGGTGATGGAACTGAAGCGGCTCGGGATGGCACAGAAGCCGGCGATCATCGTTCCCAACCAGATGTTGGAGCAGTTCACCCGCGAGTTCAAACAGATCTACCCGCGCGCGAAAGTGCTGTCTGCGGGCAGCGGCGACATCGCGACGTCGGGGAGCCGTGACGGACGAGCGCTGTTTGCGGCGCGGGCACGTACGGGCGACTGGGATGCCGTGATTCTGACCCATGCCGCGTTCGGGAAAATCGGCCTCGGCGAGTCTCGTGCGGCATATGCGACTCAGCGGCTCGAGGAGCTGCAGCTGGTGCATCAGCAGAAGCTCGCTTCATCGCTGTCTGAGCGGTCCGTGAAGAAGCTCGAGACGGAGCTCGCCCGGCAGGAAGAGAAGCTGCAGGAGATGCTCGACCTCAAGCACGACGAGGGCGTCTACTGGGAGGACACGGGCATCGACTACTTGTGCGTCGACGAAGCGCACCTGTTCAAGAACCTGGCAGTGCAGACGAAGGTCGCAGATCTCTCGAAGGACGGCGGTTCGCAGCGTGCGACCGACCTCGATATGAAGCTCTGGTACCACCGCGAGCATCGCGGCCAATCCCGAGTGGCGACGCTTGCGACTGCGACGCCGCTGCCGAACTCGATGATCGAGATGTATGTGATGATGCGCTATCTGCGACCGGACCTGCTCAAGGAAGCCGAAATTCTGACGGCTGATGATTGGGCGCGCCAGTTCACGGAGCAAGTGACGGCAGTGGAGGCCGTCGTGGAGGGCTCCGGTTTCCAGGTGAAGACCCGCACCGCGAAGTTCCGGAACGTGCCTGAACTCTTGCGGTTGTGGCATGTGCCGGGTGACGTGAAAACACAGGCCGACCTCGGGTTGCCGGTGCCGGAGCTCGTGGTGAACTCCGAGGGGGTCCGTGCGCCAGAGATGGTGGTCGTGCCGGCGACGGCTGCGCAGGAGGCCGGCATGGCCGACCTGATGGAGCGCGGTAAGGCAGTCCGAGACGGGAGCGTGCAGCCCGAGGACGACAATATGCTGAAGATCACGTCGAACGGGCGCGCGATCGCCCTCGACGCACGCCTGATGGGGCTGCCCGGGCCTGAAAGCCATGAGCTCACGAAGCTCGACGCTGTCGCTGCGAAAGTGTACGAGATTTGGGATGAAAACCGCGATCGCGAATACCTCGACGAATGGGGCGAAGTATCCGCTACCAAGGGCGCATTCCAGATCGTGTTTGCCGATCTGGGCACTCCGTCATCTGATGGTCGTTGGAACGCATACGACTATCTGCGAGAGGAACTCGTGCAGCGCGGCATGCCGGCCGCGCAGGTCCGATTCATCCACGAAGCGGGGAACGACCAAGCGAAGGCAGAGTTGTTCCAGCAGTGCCGTGACGGTCGAGTACAGGTGCTCGTGGGGTCTACGGAGAAGATGGGGGTCGGCACGAACGTGCAGGCGCGCGCGATCGCACTCCACCACGTCGACGCACCCTGGCGCCCTGCGGACGTGACGCAGCGCGAAGGACGAGAGATCCGGCAAGGAAACCAGAACGCCGAGGTGCATCTATTCCGGTACGCCACCGAGGGCTCGTTCGACTCGTACATGTGGGGCACCCTCGCACGCAAGGCGGCGTTCATCGAGCAGGTGCTGTCCGGGCGTCTCGATGTCCGGGAGGTCGACAACTCGACAGAAATGGCTCTGCAGTTCGCGGAAATGCAGGCCGTCACCGCAGGCGACATGCGCATCCTCGAGGTCGCGAACCTGCGAAACGAGACGCAGAAGCTTTCGCGGCAGTTACGCGGCCATCAGCGGAAGATCGGGTCGATCGAAGCGCGCAGAATGGCGCTCGAACAAGGGGCTGGCGTTACCGAGCACGACATGAGGGTGCTGGAGAAGCTGGCGCCGAAGGTAGTCGACAGTCGCGGCGACCTCTTCGTCGGGAGCGTGAAGTCGACGTCGTGGGCGGACTCGCCCACCTTCCGGGAACGGAAGGAATTCGGCGAAGCATTCCGGTCGACGCTGTCGCGCGCCCGAGAGAACATCGGCTACTTCGGCACGCACAACGCCAGCTACCCTGCACCACTGAAGATGACCGTCTCTGTGGCGGGGCTGGACTGGGATGCGAAGCTGCGCTGGAACGCGCTCGACAAGAACGATCCATGGCTCGAGTTCGTGCCCGGGCCCACGATCCAGGCGATGCAGTACAAGATGCTGTGGTCGCGAGCAATGAGCGGCGAACTCTCTGCGCTATCGCAAGGGTTTGAATCGCGAGCACGGTCGCTGCCGGACACGATCACGGAGCATTCGGGCCAGCTCGAATCCGCGAGGCGAGAGGTGGCAGAACTTCGCGAGTTGGAGCAGGAGCCGTGGCCGAGGCAGTCGGAGCTCAGTGAGAAGCAAGCCCGGTTGGCTGAAGTTCTCGGCGAACTTGAGCGTGAAGCATCAGCTGCCGCGCCAGAGCAGCAGGCACAAGCCACTCATCGCGCCCAGCAGGCTCCTGCGACTCCGCCGCCAACGCCCAGCATGTGAGTAATGCGAGATGAACACCACGTGACTGCTATTCCGGAGGTAGGCTCGCGGAGCTTATGCTGAGAGCGGGCCGGAACGCTGAGAATGGAGCTTTGGGTGACGGTGTTTGATAAGGCTGACTGGCATGCGGGCGGCGAGTTTCCCGCGGAACTTCCAGCCTCAGCCGCTGCTACTCACATCGGCATGTTCCTGGCATGGTGCGCCCAATCGGGTCTTATGCGCGACAAGGTTTTGACCAGCCATCTGGCCGCGTTGCACTCGAGGACGCTCACACCCGGCACCTTCGTGCTCACGGCCGCGGACGGCGTGCTCAGCACTGACCTACTCAGCGGAGAGGGCGTGGCATTCGCCAGCGCCTACTATGGTCTGCCGGGGGATGAGCTGGAAGAGGCCTCATATGAAGACGACTACGTTGATGTGTTCCTGGACGATGGTGAGACGATCTACCATGTCCCAGACACGTGGAGCTCGTTCGCTAGGATTTCGCCGGTGATCGATCTCAGATATTCCCAGATGCGAGGTCGGCTGCCATTCCCATGAGCTCTACTCCCTCGGCGGACCGGCAAGAGTTCCGTGTACATAGCAGCTCTCTGACCGAGCTGACGCCCAGCTGACGAATACCTTATCGCCCTCTGCGAGGCGGAGGCCGTGCTGTGTTGCAGCGAGCCAGCGCACGCTGCCATCGTGTTCGATGTGGATCAGCGCGCGCTGCTGGGCGTCCTCACCGTGAACCATCCCAGCGTGATCCGTTGCGATGACAATGCCTGAGGCGGAGTGGCAGCTCGATCGATCCCGAGCCGCGCGGAAGGCAGGCCAGAGAAATGTCGCTGGCAAGCCCAGTAGTACTGGAATCAGGAGAGCCGCCCACATCGCTGAAGGTTCCCCCGTCATTCCCAATGTGATTGCGCCCGTCGCGGTGAGGAGGACGATTGCGATGAAGAAAATGACGCGTGCCCGCCGCCCTGGGCGCGGGAAACACGGCTCACTCTGCTGCCGCAGCACCCCCGCCGGCGGGGCGCCGTTTGTTGTCATGAAGACAGCTAGAGTGCCCGGGGGTTGAAGGCCGAGGGTGATCGAAGCATCCATGCTTTCATGGTCGTTGACGGGCGTGACCAACCGGTTAACGACTCCAGACCGGGTTCCTGGAACACTACGGAAGTAGACGACTACTGACATGAGAGCTTGCGCTCAAGTGGATTCGAGTCATGCATGGGGTCCTGGGTTTCTGGAGAGTGGCGTCGAAGCACCGTTGGTCGGTCCGGAGTCGAAAACCAGCGAGTGGATGCCTGATGAGGCTAGGTGGTATACCGAGTGCACGGTGGGGATCCCTGCTAACATTGCGTCAATTTCCCCGCGATGCAACTTTAGAGGTCTAAAGTTGCATGCATGAGTAGCTTTGTGGAGCGGTACTGGGAGCCGGCGTCGACGTTCGGTCTGTCTCGGCGCGACCAGGCCGGGGGAACGTACCGTGCGTTCGTCCCGGGCCTCCTGGGGAAGCAGGGTCCATCGGTCAGTGTCGCAGCCTTCTCCGCGATCGCTGACGCGCAAAGCGCGGTCTCCCGGGCTGACGGAATCGTCGGTGAATCCGGGCTGTACCTGAACCACCTCCTCTTGCGTTCTGAGAGCATTGCTTCGTCGCTCATCGAGGGGCACGTGATTTCGGCAAAGAAGCTTGCGGTGGCCGATGTGCTGGGGCGGGGCAAAGAGAACGCGGTCGCGGTGCTGCGGAACTTGCGTGCGATGGAGTACGCGATCGACGTTGTGGCTCAGAAGTGGAATCTGGAGCTCGAGGACTTGGTGGAGCTGCAGCGAACGATCGCCCCGGACCTTGCCCCCGGGTTTCGTGACCAGCAGAACTGGATCGGCGGCGGCTACTCGCCGCTGACGGCATCGTTCGTGCCTCCGCCCGAGGACCAGGTCATCCCGCTCTTGGAGGATCTGCTCGTGTACGTGAACGAGAGCGAGCACCCGCCGCTCCTGAAAGCGGCGATCGCGCACGCCCAGTTCGAAACGATCCACCCGTTCGTCGATGGGAACGGGCGCACTGGCCGCGCCCTCATCCACACGATTCTGAAACGAGATGGCATCACAGACCGGGCCGTACTGCCCATCAGCACGGTGTTCTCCACGGCGAAGGACCACTACATCGCCGGACTGACCGCGTTCCGGGAGAACCCCCCGCAACTGGATCTGTGGGTGCGTGAGTTCGGGGCGTCAGCGGTGCGAGCCGCCGCGAACGTCATCCAGTTGAAGGAACGAGCGGACGAGCTGGACGCGATCTTGGCGGAGCGTCATCACGCCTGGCGCTCCAAGCAGGGGATCTCAGCGGCTCCCCGCGCAGGATCCACGGTGGAGCGCGTCAGACGTGATCTGACGGCCCAGCCAGTTGTGACGATCGGAACGGTGACGACTCGATACGAGGTCACGCGGCCGGCCGCTGAGCGCGCCCTCCAGGAGCTCGCCGACGCCGGCGTTGTGAGCGTGAGCAAGAACCACCGCGGCGTCCCCGCAGCGTACGTGTCGGACGAGCACCTGAATCTCGTGACACTGACCGAACGCAGCAACAAGGCGGGGGGCTGGGACACCGCAAACGAGGCGACCGCGTCTCGGCTGGCCGTCCCGGAGACACCCCTGCGGTGGACATCGGACGTACGCTCCACTCCGCACAGTGCCAAGAACCCCTGGGATGGTTCGTGGCCGCACGCGCAGGGTGGCCAGGGCCCGATGGGCCCTGGCCACCACGGTCCCAGCTACGGGATGTAATCGTCTAGCTGAGACGCGGCCCCTGCTGCGGGGCGATCTGTTCGTACTGGGGCACCGTGTGCACGGTGGTGTACTCCACGGCCGGTTGGGTGCGGAGCGCGGCCGCGGCGATCTGTCGACCGCGTTCGCGGTTGCGTGCGTTCTCGTGACTCCGGCCGAGCGCCTCATCGGAATCGACACCATAGAGATCTCGGTAGCAGGCAACCACAACTCCCCGTTTACGCCACTCAGCTTCGTCGCCAGGGTGTACTGGACCGAGCTCTTCGACCCACGGTGCGCCTGCCGCGACGGCTTGATCGAGAACGAACTCGGCACGTAGCTGGATTGCTGTTTCGCGGTCCCGCAGCGCCCGCATCGTGTCAGAGTCGGTGAAGTTCGGGGAACGTTCGATGAGTCCGGCTAGCAATGGCTCATCGGCCGAGGATGTAGACGCAGTGCTCTCCAGGTGCGCGGCCAGGCGGTAGTGGAGAACGGCGAGCACATCTCGGGCGCTGCCAGTTTCGCGGTCGCCCAATAGATCTGAGACGGTCTCCGGGATGTCTTTTCCGGCCAATTCGACACGGCGTAGATTCGCCAGCACTGGTCCCAGGTAGGGCGATTCCGGTGCATCTGCTTCGACCAGTCCGAGCTGTTGCAGAGTCGGGAGATATTCACGCTCGAGTTGGTCAGCGGTGATGGTGTGATATTCGGCGACGAGTTGGCGGAGCGAGCCGATCCGCCCTGCTTCATCGTGGAGGGTGTCGTGCGCGGCGATGTCGCCGCCTCGGTTCAGTACGACGTGGTCGAGCGTTTCTTGCCAGGTGCGCGACATTCCTGTCGCCGCGCTGTCGCCGAGCTGGTCTCCTTCGTCGATCACGACATAGGCGCGGTTCGAGAGTTTGCCGCGCGTCATGGCGACATAGAATGTCTCGCGCGACGCGGACGAATCTATGATTGCGTGAGCGGTGTCGACTGTACGGCCCTGTGACCGGTGTGCGGTTGTCGCGTACGCCAACTGCACATGGTCACGACAGAAAGACGCTGGCAGCGTCACCTGTTCGTCGCCGGATGAAGCGACAATGTCGCCTGTCGCCGCGTCGACGTGGGTGACGATCCATTCGTCGTTGTTTTTGACCCAGCGGTCGTGGTCAGTTCGCAGCGCGCGAGCGTTCTGCCTAGTCACGATCCGGTCGCCTGGGGACGCCACGCCGGAGGCGATTGTCGCTTCTCGTGTCGCATCGACGTGTCCTTGCTCGATGCGCCAGTCGCGAGCAATGTCGTTGAGACGTTCGACGACATCATTCGTGGGAGCGATGAGGAGCGACGTGAGCGTGTCGCCATCGGCGCCCCGTGTCGCTTCGTCCTGTTTCCATGCATCGACGGCTTGCATGACGATGCTCTCATCGAGCCCCCACGTGATGCGGCCGTGCTCGAGGTAGGGATCGAGGCCGGCGGTCTTTCCGAGGCGGAGGAGCTTGGACGCGTCCCCTTCCCAGTCAGCCTTGAACCGGTGCAGGTTGACGAGCTCTGCGACGTCTGCCCGGTCGTTCGCGAGGAGTCCGAAAGCACCGCCGGCGTCGACGGCGGCAAGCTGCGCCCAGTCACCCACGAGGAGTAACTTCGCTCCGGCCTGCTGGGCTTGGTCGTGGAGTCGATCGAGGGCGATGGTGCCGGCGATGGACGCTTCGTCGACGATCATCAAGTCGCCGGCCTTGAGTCGGTAATCGAAGCCGTCCTTCACATCAGTGCCTTGCGACGTTTCGTGGAGCCACTTGGCGGTGTTCTCGGTTTGGATGCCGAGTGAATCCGCGAGCACTTCGGCAGCGCGGGCAGTCGGGGCGAGGCCACGGACACTGCCGCTACCGTGCTGCCGCTCCCAGATCTCGCGAAGCTTCTCGAGGCTGGTGGTCTTGCCTGCGCCGGCGGGGCCCACGAGTACGTCGACAGCGCGGCCGCTGAGCACGAGATTCTCGACGGCCGCGGCCTGGTCCGAGGAGAGGATGCGCTGTTCTGCGCCAGTCGGAGCAAGGAGGAGCTCGTCAACGAGAGCGGGGTCGACGCGGGCCCCGGTAGTGGCGCGGCCGGCCTCGAGCAACCGTTCTTCCGCATCCCAGACTTCACGTGTCGTATAGAGGTCGCGCACCTGCGGATGGAACTGGCTTCCACCGTCGACGGTGCGAAACCGCCGCGGCGTATGCAACGGGTTCTTGGGGGTCAGCGGGACCGCCTGGGCGAGGACCTGGTCGACCACGTGCTGCACTGCGAGGTCACGGTCTTCAGGGGATCGGAACCTCCATCCTGCGATCGCGCGTAGCGCTGCGGTTTCGGCGTTCCGTTTCCCCCAGGTCGACCGCGACTCGGAAAGCGTATGGAGTACGAATGCGGCGGCTTGCTGTGCTGCTTCATGGTCAACGTCATCGTGGCGGAATGACCATAAGGGGAGGTCGTTCTTACGAGCCGCGCCGGCGTCGTGGAGACGGTCGGCGAACAGGAACGAGTCGCCGATATGCTGCCGTGCGCGATCGCGCCAAGACTGTGTGAGCTCGCGCAGCGTGCGGTGCTTTTTCGCTTGCCGAGTGCAAAGGGTTGCGCGCTGTCTGATCTTGATGATCTCGCGGGCGGAGGGCTGCTTGCCGGCCGCTTTCACATATTCCTGGATCTGCCGATCCTTCTCTCGCTGGATCGCCCGAGACCTGGTGGAGTACTCACGGTTCAGCGCCGCAGGAACACCAGCGATCTGCCACTTCACGGACCCCGCACTCACTCCTTGGTCGAGCGCAAATTGCTGCCGGGATGCAGGGGAATCGGCACGCTGGAGCTTGGCAAGCCAGTCACGGTACCGCTGCGGAGCTTCGAGCACCTGGTCGACGGTCCATTCGAGGCCGAACCGGGCGCTGAGCTCGTCCATGAGTACGCCGTCGTAGAACTCGCTCGCGGTGGACGCTCCGGGGAAGAGGCTGCCGCGGGAGTCGATCGTGCGCCAGCGGCCGTCTTCGCCTTGGACACGGTTCGAGACGAGCATGTGGGTGTGCAGCTGGGGGTCGCCGTCGCGGGAGTCCCAATGGTCGAATAGAGCGGCAGTGATACCGCGGACGTGAGTCTGCGCGACTCCGTCGACGCCGGTACGCGTGCGGATGATGTCATGCTCGAGTTTGTTGATCGTGGCTTGGATCGCGGCATGGTGGGCTTGCCGTATCTCGTCCTTGAGTTCGGGATCGGCGAGCGCCCACCAGGCGCTCACGCTTTTCGGGGGGCTGAAGACGAACTCGAACCCAGATACACTCTGCTTCTCCGGGGTATCGAGGACTTCTTGCCGGATCCGGTCGCCGAGCTGCTGGAACTCTGCAGAGGAGAGTTTCTGGTTTGCCGGATCGGCCGCTGCTTCCGCAATACGGGTGACGACTCGTTCCTCGATCGTGCGCGGGGTAGCGAACTTTCTTCCGATCGAAGCGCCGGTGATGGGGTGGACGCCTTCACCGAAGAGCGCACTGAGCTGCTCTTCCTCAACAGAGTCGTTCGAGGCCAGACCGAGGCCGGTGAGGCCGGCGCCGGCCCACATGCCGGGCGGGGTGCCGTTCGCCATGTAATAGGCGGCCTTGCCTTCCGCCCGGTCGAGCGTGTGCTCGGTCGCGACAGTACCCATGAGATAACCCCACGCATTCCGGGTTGCGCCGATCAACGTCACCGTCAGCATTTCTGCTCCCATTCTTCACGGCCCAATTGAGGATCCACCGTTCTCGTGGCCTGCTTTGCCGTTGTTCGCGGAGCATGTCCGCTTCGGTCCTTGCCTCGCACCGCGCATTCAGAGGGAAACACCCCTCTATTGCGACAGGAGAGAAGGCCGAAATGTTTGGACTGGACTTCATAGATTGGATCGACATCGTCACCGCGATTATCGAATACGGACCGAAGGCGCGGGACCTGGTCACCTGGTGCCGGCTCGCGGTTCATGAACGTCGTGCACGGAAGAAGGGCGACGATGACAGCTAACATTTGCGGCTCCGAACCGCACGGCTACGGCACGAATCGCCACAGTAGACCCGTCGCCGTGTCGCGCCCTCAGGGAGCACGTTGTCGCACCATGCACAGTGCGTCGACGAGAGATCCGACGCTGCGCGATGCGCGCGTTTCCGGCAGGCTGAAGAGCAGAAGCGATGCTCGACAGTGAATGCCCGGAACTTTGAATTGCAGTCTTCCGCGGCACACGTCAGCAGCAGGAGTTGCTCGAGACGATCATTCAGTGCGGCCCGCGCCTGCTCAACGAGTCGCCGGCACTGAGCGCTGCAGTACCGTCGCTGCCTCGTCGGAGTGAAGAACGTCTTGCTGCAACCCGGACGTTCGCAAGTAACGTGCCAGCCGATCTCTTGCTCTGCAGGCTTCGCGGGGTGAGCGATACCGCGACCACGGCGTAGAACCGCCTCGAACTGCTTCTGACTCCTTGACTTCATCGAAGATCGGCTTCACGGATGATCTGGTAGTTGCGAACGAACGGGTCAGGCAAGCCCCTCAGATCGAACCAATGCCGGTTGCGTGCGCGCTTGTTCAGGTCCGTCCACTGATCGGCAAGTCGCTGGTGCTCGTCTCGTGTCAGGTCGGTCCTGCGAAGTCCATCAGTGATTTCCTCGACCACTCCGTAGGCGGCGAAACGGCCGTATGACCGCATGTACCCGAGCTGCCGCTCGATGCGCAGGGCGAGCCGCCAAGCTGTGATCTGCTTCGGTTTCAGCACCATTTCTCCTTCGGTCGTGGTGGGCAATCGGCGCCCATTCACATCACAGAAGGGCGGGGCTGCGCAGTCGGTGTCACGGAACGCGGGACGCGGAAAACCTCGAATGCCAGTCGTGTAGGGAGAAAGTCCGAAGAATGAGGGCTTTCGACCGGTGGGTGATTTATGCACGATCGAAGATCGTCGACAGCCGTAGGCTGTGATCGTGAAGTACTGGCTCGAAGTGTCGTTTGACGAGAAAGATGTCGCGAAAGCTGCAGGGGCTCGTTGGGACCCTGTAGCCCGACGCTGGTATGCCACTGAGGCAACGATTGGAGCTCTCCTCCCGTGGCACCTCCCACCCCTCCCCAGCGCGGCAGCCAGCGAGGACCGGTCGTTCGGCGGTGGCCTATATGTTGATTTGGTGCCGCAGAGCTGCTGGTTTACGAATGTGCGTTCGTGCGTCTCGAAACGAGACTGGAACCGAATTCGTCGCATGATGAGTGACCGTGCCGGACACCAGTGCGAGATCTGTGGAAGTCGACGTGACAAGGAGGCCAAGAGATGGCTCGAAGCCCACGAGCGCTGGGACTATGACGAAGAACAAGCTATTCAGACGCTGCGTCGCCTCATCCTGTTGTGTACGGATTGCCACACTGCGACGCATTTTGGGCATGCCAGTCTTCGTGGGAAGGAAGACATTGCGACCTTTGTTTTGGCGCGCGTGAACAATTGGTCAGCGCAGGAACTCATGGATCATATCGATCAGGCCTTTATCGATTGGCGGCGTCGCAGCCAGCTCAGTTGGAGGCTCGATATCTCCCTTCTCGATGACCTTGGAATTGTTTATGAAGCGGTTCCTGATCCTGAACGGAGAGGCGAACTGAGCGGTATGCGACTTCAGCAAGGTGCTTTATCTCTGCCTGAGGCAGTAGTACTACCTGTAGCGGACAATCACCTTCCGCAGGAGCGCAAGCGCGGTAGACGATTCAACTGGTTTAGGCGACAGAGCCGCTAAGCCGCGTCGCGACGCGACAGCACTGACACCGACTACAGCGCACCGGGGCACTGCGGAGACGACCAATCAGGGGCGACATCGTGTCCTGTGTTAACGCGACATGACCCGGGATGGGAGACATACAGAAGACACGTCATGAGCGTCGGGGGACATTCGGTATCGAGGTGATGCCGCGACAGCGGGTGCGACATCGTGTCTGCAGTCAGAGCGACATTCGTGTCTTCACGGATCGCGACTGGTTCGTAGCGAGCGTTGGGACAGGCGATGCGCCAGTGTCGTGGCCCGAAGTCGTGTCGCGACATCGCGGCAGCGGAACGTGCTCACGTGTCGCCGCCTCTACTGGATATCGGACAGACTTTCCGCTCGTTGTGCGCGTGGTCCTGGTTCGTGAGGCGTGACTGATTCTCCGAACCCAATAACCGGTGCGAAGCGGTTGACCTGCCCGTTCTGCCTCTTCGGCAACGAGGTGGCTGCCGGAGCAACTGACCCACTGTGCCTGAACTGCGGGCTCTCGCTGAGCCGCCTGCTCGGCGGCGGCGGCCCCGCGCCCGCGCCCGCCCGGCAATCCCCGGCGGATGAAGCGCCGGCTCCTGTTCGAACGAAGCGTGGATCGAAACGACGTCGACGGAAGAAAAACGTCGAACCGTGGCTAGTCGCGCCGGCACCGATCGAACAGCCCCTCCACACGACGGTCGCCGGCACTGCGCTGGCGGGCCCTCAGGAGTTCCAAGTCGCGCCGACAGTGGTGTCGCCGCCGGTGTCGCATGTCGCGCCGCCTCCTCCAGAGACTGAACTGGAACCGGAACCGGACGAGTCGCTTGAGGCGACCATCGTCTATGTCGCGGCGTCGGCGACACAGTCGCCGTGGACATTGGAGCTCGCAACCGGGGAACACATCGTTCTGCCCGGCGGCGACGTCGTGGTCGGACGACATCCCGAAGCGACAAACGGAGCGACACCCGTGAAACTGCCGGACCCGGCGCGAACCCTGTCGCGTACGCATGCGCGTCTGCGACATGATCGCAGACGCGACATATGGACCATAGAGGATCTGGGGTCGAGCAACGGTGTCGCGACATACGACAGCGACACCAAGACGCTCTCCTATGCGACACCGGGACAGCCGGTGGACGCGACAGAGTACCTCCTCATCGGCAAGCTCGAGGCGCGACTGTACCGGCCGGACATGTCGCGACAGGGCCAGGTCGCGACGGGTGCGGCATGACGCAGGCAGTACGAGTCCGGATGTCGCGGTCGTCGCCGGTGCTCGTGTCGCTGGAGGCTGTCCGTCGCTCGCGATGTCCACCTCCCTGATCCCATATCCGTCCCCAAGTAACGACGACAAGTGCCAACGACGGTCGCCTACGTGCGACACAGAAAAGGAACAAGAATGAGTATCCCGACGACATTCACGATTCAGCACAAGTGCGGTCACGAGGAAGACCGCGACCTATCCAATGTCCCCGCGGGGCAACGAGCCGGAAAAGCAGATTGGTGGAGCTCGAAGCCGTGCTTCGAATGCTTCAAACGAACGTCGGACCGAAAAGTCTCGAAGGAGCGACAGGCCGAACGCGACGCACTCAAGCAGGAGGCGGCGGAAGATCAGCAGCGATCGAATCTCCCGATTCTCCAGGGCAGCGAGAAGCAGGTGTCGTGGGGGACCGAGGAACGCTTCAAACTCCTCCGGGACGCGTATACCGATCTCGTGCAGGAAGGCGACATGAGTGAAGAGCAATTCGAGGAGCAAGTGCTTGACGCGGCCCGCAAGATCGGCCCCGCAAAATGGTGGATCGACAACCGAGAGTCGACCTCACGCATGATGATCGAGCTGCTAGCTGACCCGGGACTACGTCCGGACGAATACGCGACCGAGAACACGTACTGACCGGGCCCATAAAAGTGCGCCCTCTACCAACCGGTAGAGGGCGCACTTTTATGATGCCGACTTACATAGCTAATCGTGGGCCCTGAGGATGGCTCGGCGTCTGCGGTTGAGAGCTTCGCATCGCCTCATGCGTGTTGTGCTCCCGAGCCCGCTCGTTCGCCCACTCGGAGACGATTGTAGTGAGCTCGGTGACGCGTTCAGCTTCGATACGTCCCTCGGTAACGAGCTGCCATTCTGGCCTACTATCGCGGTCGTCGGCGAGAGCGTAGATGTCGTAGGTCCAGGCGGAAGGGACGCGTTCATCGTCGCTCCAGTCTGTACCGTCGTACTCCTCGGTGAGGGCGAGGCGGTGATTCGCTGCACGGTTCTCGAAGACGTAGTGCCCGAGTCCGAAGGACTCAGGGTCACCATCATTAGTGAAGTCGAGCGACGAGGCATGCTTCTGGGCGATGACGCGCAGGTCGGCGTCGAGCTGCATCATGGCAGTCTCCCGGACTTGGCGTTGCGTGCTCGTTTCAATACCGAGGACTACGTCCTGGTGCTCGTCGACACGGAGGATGTAGCCGGCTTCGGTCTTGGTGAAGTGCACGGTGAAGACGCTGTGACCTTCGTCGTCTTCGAAGTCGACGCGGCCGTAGTCGTCGGAGACTGCAGGACGGGGATCTTCACGTCCGGTGTTGCCATCGCGTACCCATACCTTGGGCTCGAGTCGCCAGCCGGCGTCGTAGGGGGTGATGTTCTCAGGCATTCGTGGGCCTTTCTGTAGCGAGAATTGCGAATGAGTCAGAGGCTGAGCTGTTCACGTATGAGTTCGATGCATCGGGTCCGTGCATGCTGGTAGGTGTCGGCGCCCGTCGCTGCGTTGTCGAATTCGCGAACCGAGTGGGGGAGCACGTCAGAAATGTCGTGGGCCATCGGCGTCTGGAGCATGTGGAAGAGGCGGTACGCGCGCGGCCCGCTTTCTCGGTTCTCGGCTTGCCGCCAGCCGCCGTTCTGTACGAGCGCAACTCTGGCCCCGGTGGCGAGGTTGAGCCATTCGGCGTCTTGGCGGTCTGTTCGCAGGAGCTCGAACCGCGCGAGCGCGGGCTCCCAGACGGTTGAGAGGTGAGTGGTGCGGAGCTCGACCCAGTCTGTGCGGGGCATGTGTTCCTCGATTCTTCGTAGTGATGGTGGCCGGTGGTCAGTGGGAATGCAGTAGTCCGACAGCGACGACGGTGGCTGCGGAGAGGAAGAAGGAGCCGACGAGAGTAAGGCCGACAAGGTCGCGACGAGTCATGGTGAGTGGGGCTTTCTGTGATCGTGATGATGAGGTCACTGGCATTGGGACCAGAGCCCGGCTTCGGAGCTGCGAGCTTTTGCTTCGGCTCTGATGTGGTCTGTGCGGCCGACGTAGTCTCGGTCGTAGCGGTACTCGCGGCCGGCGCCCTGAGATAGCAGGACCACGGCGACATCGTGGCCGTCGACAGCGACGTGGCGCAGGAGCCTGCCGTAACGGTCGGAGCCGCTCTGTGTAGGGTCGTTTGAGAGAGTTACAGCCTGGCCGCCGATCATCTCCTCGAGCAGAGTGCGTGCTTCAACGGCATAGCATTCGTCGACAGAGCCGTTGCGTCCAAGTTCAGGGGTATTGATGCCGATGATCCGCACTCGAACTTCTGCACCTGCAGCGGTGGCAACAAAGGTGTCCCCATCGATTACGCGAGACACGACTACAGCTCCTGTCTGATCTGCGAGCTGCGTCACGCTCGGATCCTCGAAGACGTCTTGAGTGGCGATGATGGCGGCCGCGCCGACGATGAGCGCGAGCCCTGCAAGAGCGAAACGAAACTGTGCCATTACTCACTGTCCCGAAACGTCGTGGAGCGTGCTGAGCTTGTCGGGTCGGAAGCCACCCCAGTGGTCAGTGGGCGTGGTGACGACGGGCGCGGTGAGGTAGCCAAGAGCCTTGACTAGCTCGAGCGCTTCCTCGTTTGTCGAGACATCGACAACGTCGTATGCAATTCCCTTGGAGTCGAGCGCCCGGTACGTGGCGGTGCATTGCACGCATCCGGGCTTCGTGTAGACAGTGATCTGAGACATGATGCTGAGTTCCTCTCCTGCTTCTAGAAGCGCAAGACTGCGCTGGTCTGGAAATCCCTCCATCACGTTTTTCTTCGTGTGAAGGTGCTTGCACCGAACAGCGAGAACAGCCGGCAGGCCACCCACAGCGGCGGACGCGCGTGGCCGTCAGGACACGCGAGCACGCCGCGACAAAGGGAGCCGCGCAGCGGCGCACTGACTGGGTTGCCGGAGGTTGGTCGCGCGTATGATGCCGAAGGCTTCACACGAAGAAAAGCTTGAAAAGCAAAAAGGTCGGCCGCGAAGCGGTCGACCTTGGGAGGTATCCTGATTGAAAATTGGATTTCGGATAATCGATAGTTGGGCCAAATCCATCAAAAAAGAGTAGGGGAACGGGTGGTGAACTCTCCTGAGTCCATACGGGTTTCCAGCAGACAGCGTAGGTTCGGAACTATTCTTTTATCTGTTTTGCTGATGCTCCCACTTCAAGCGTGTTATCGTCCTGCCGAACCTGAGGTCTATGTTTCCATCGGCAGCACAGGCATCTCAGTTGAGCGAGCCACTCTACCAGCAGGGGGGTCATCGACCGTTAAATCAATGCCTCAGCCTAAGGCTGGTATCGGCATTTGGGTAACCGTTGATCCTGCACGAACCGTACGACTAAGTGACGAACTATCAATGGAAAAGATGGATATCGTCTGGGTGCGTGGGCATGAAGTTGTGGAGGTTTCTTTGGGTGACGATTGGGACTCAAACTCGGATTCGCTAGGGTCTGGGCAATCTGTGACTGCCTTCTTGATGACTACACCGGGGAGTCTTGGAGAAGTTAATACTGGTGAAAGAGTCACCATAGGCATGTGAAGGAGCGTCCTCCTATGTTCAGGAACATGAGAGGACACTCCGGTCACATTGGATACTTATGTTGCGTCAAGGAAAGTGGGCGCGGCCCTGACGTAGAACGTCTAACTAACTTGCGGCTCGTAACTGCTTAGGGGAGACGTGGGGGCGACGGCTTGCCCGATCGAACGGGAACGTACCAGGGTTCATCGAGCTGATGCTTGAAGGGATGTACGGCATACCGGCGACAGCAGCTTCAAGTTCTTCCTCGGTGACCTTGATGTAGTTCTGGGTGGTATTGAGAGAAGCGTGGCCCATGAGCTCCTGAACGATGTGGATTGGCACTCCGAGTCTGATCTGGAGACAGCAGTAGAAGTGCCTGAGGCTATGGCCAGTGACTCGTGGATCTTCGACTCCGATTCGTCGGAGCACGGCTGTCATTCTGGCTGAAGCGCTCTTTGGAAGGAGGTGGCCATCGCCGTCAGGAAACAGGTGGTTTTTGTACGGCGACGGGAACCACCAGCCATCGGACGGCAGCCTTTCGGCAATCTCAACGACTGCTTGATTGCAGTAGATGTATTGGACGAGCCCTCCCTTACGCACGACCTTTAGCACGGCAGAGCGTGAGTCGTAATGAGTGCCGTGTATTCGGACAATCTCGGCAACACGAAGCCCCGTGTTGGCGGCTACCGCTATGAGGTCGAGTGTGGTTTGCCAGAGCGTGTCGAGCTCGAGCATTGCGTCAATATGAGCTTGGCCGATCGGACGCGCCCGTCGGCGGGGCACACGGACTTTCGGTAGCCGTCTCGCAATGTCAACCGGTATTACTCCTTCTTCGGCTGCCCATTTGCTCCATATTTGGAGATAGCTTCGCTCCACCTGTTTAGTTCCGGGTGAGAGCTGCTCCCCGGTGTAAGCGTGGGGCCGCGTAAGAAACCTTGTTAGGTCGTCGAATTCAAGTTCCTCAGGTATCCGATTCGAGTGCTTGCTAAGCGCGCGTAGTGTCGCCTCCCGTCCTTCTATAGTGCGTGTGCTCAGTCCGGAAGCCTCTTGATAGGTTCTAAATCGCTCAAGTACAAGGTCCCAAGTTGACAACGAAACTCCTCCATAACAACGAAGAGAAGGGGGGAATCCAAGCACTTGAGTGCTTGGATTCCCCCCTTCTCTTGACATTCTCTGGTAGTTGTTGGACGGAAGCTTTTTATGAGAGTGCTTGTGCTTAGTTATGCCATTGTGAGCGCTTCAATGGCCAATGGCATTCTTGCTCAAGGACCGGTTTCGGGCGGAGAAATCGACATAGGAGACGTTGCTGAGGTGCGACCTTATAATCCGCAGGTCGTAGGTTCGATCCCTACTGGGGGCACGAAAGTTGGCGAAGCATCGCTTCGCCAATTCGTGCCGTCGCGCTACAGCGCGACCTCGGCCGTTCCCAGACTTGATCTATCCGCACCGGGTGCCGCCCCAACAGCATTCGACTCAGTGGCCCCGGCCGCCATCGCGGCCGCCGGGGACGCGGTAGCCGCCCGCCACCTCCTGGCTCCGAGGTGTTCGGTCCAGGCCGATTCGGTCTACATATTGACGAACGATGCGGAAGTGCGATCGGCTTAGAATTGGGCAATGCCATCAGTTTTCTCCGTCAGCCGCCCGTCAGGCAGATCGCTGACTGGTCTCGTCCATGGTCCGGCAGACGGGACACCGATTCTTTTCATCGCAGGGGCCGGAACCGGCAAGTCCATGATTTTCGGTGAGGATTCGCTTCAGACCCGAGGGATCCGACTGATCACGATGGATCGTCCAGGCATGGGCGGCTCAGACCCGGATCCCACCCGCACCCCCGCGTCCACAGCAGATGACTATCGCGCGTTCGCCGCCGCGGTGCTCGGCGTCGCCGACCCCAGCCTTCCTGTGGTTGCGAACTCGCAGGGCGCATTGTTCGGTCTGGCCGCAGCAGCCCAGGGGTGGGTACAGAAACTCGTGCTGGCCTCACCAGCAGACGAAGTGGCCAACCCGTCAGTGCGAGCGCTGCTTCCCGAGAGTGCGCGCGCTTTGCCCGATCTCGCGCAGAACAACCCAGAAGAAGCCCGGGACCTCCTGCACTCCCTCACGCCGCATGCCATGCGCGACATGGTCCTTGAGGGGTCCGACGCGCAAGACCGTGCCGTCTTTACCGCGCCTGCCTTCGACGCCCGTTATCAATCGTCACTCGCGGAGGGTTTCGCGAGAGACGGTAGCGGATACGTCGCTGACACGATCATGGCAATGACACGCTGGCCCATCGATCTGGCCACGATCACATCCCCTGTCGCCATACTCTTCGGAACCGGCGACCAGGTTCATTCCCCCGATCACGGTGCGCTCCTCGCCGCTCGCCTCTCAAACGTCCAACGAACCGTTATCAGCAACGCCGCTGGCGCACTCCTCTGGACCCATTCCGACCGGGTGTTCGACACAGCACTCCCGCAGCCAGACGCGTCTTGACGACACGCCCAATTCGCGAATCGACCATCGCGACTGTCTCCTGCCGGAGCCGCGGAGCCGCGGAATACTGTGAGCAGGCCCGCCCGGAGTAGCCCGGCCGCATGAAGGCCGAGGTACGTGTCGCGCTCAATGCTGCAGCAGACCCTTTCGAATCGACCACGGCGGTGCCTCGTGCACCTCGAACCTCGGGATGCGGGCGGCGCGGCTCTCGCGCGACGGGGGCGCCGCGCTCATCGCCCGAGGCGAGCAGCGAGTCGGGCTTCGACGCGAACAGGGAGCGAACCCGGTCAGAGCGATGACTCCGCCGTTCGCGGTCCGCGAATCGGGCGCGCAGCGCCCGGCTCGGGCGTAGACTCGCAGGGTCGATCGGCCGACCGCGGGAAGCGCGGGCGGCGATCCCTGACGATGAAAAGGAGACCCGTGGCCCGAGAGCATCAGCGCCCCGTGACGCAGCCGAGCAGCAGCTTCGACTGGATCATCGGGGACGACGGCCCCGCGGCGGCGCAGAAGCTCGCCCGCGAGACCTCGTGGGCGCTGCTCGACCGCGTGCGCGGCGTCGCCGACCCCGAGGTCGTCGAACGCGTCGTCGGCCTCGCATCGGGCGCGGGCATCGACGACATCGCCGAGCTCTGGGCCCGCGAGGGTATGCACTCGCTCGCGGGGGCGCTGTGGCGCCTCTACCTGCTGCGCCGGGTCGTCGCCGCAGACCCGGACGGCGCGGCGGACCTGTTCCGCAGAGGCGTCGGAGCGGCCGCCACGATCGACCCCATCGTCGCGGGCGCAGCCGAGCCCGTCACGCCGAACTCGATCGCCGAGCTCTGCGACACGATTCTGCGCGGGGTGTTCTCGGGCGACCTCGGGGGCGCGCTCGAGCGCGCCGCGAGCTATTGCCGGGTCATGTCGCTCGGCGCCGCCGATCTCGCCGACGCGCGGGATGCGCACGACGACGATCACGCCGCCCTGCTGACGAAACGCGCGCTGCGGTATTCGACCCTCGCGACCGAACTCAACGTAGGCGCCCGCCGCTGGCGCGACGGCACGCTGGCCTGACCGGTTTCGGCCGGCCGCGAACACGCCGCACCCGGCCGGCGAACCGGCTTTCGCGTGCAGAGCGCTGCGCTAAACTGGGCGCTGCCGGGCCGCAGTAACCCCGGGCTCCAATTTTTGCCGCTTCGAGCGGCCTTCCGCCGAGAGGCGTTCTGCGGCTCGGTCTTTTCGTTCTCGCGCGGCGCGGGGAGGCGCGGGCCAGGCGCGGGGCAGTCGCGCGAATGCCCGATCTGGTGCGTAATCCGGCATCCATTCTGCACCTTTTCCCGCATTCGGCGGGGCGGGGCCGGGCCGGGCACGGGCGAGCGAGGCGAGCGGAGCGAGCGGCCTCAGACCTTGAGCGGGTACGTCTCGACGCCGAGCACGCCCGCGCCCGGGTGGTGGCGCGAGAAGTGCAGCACCGAGAACCCGCCGGGTGGCAGTTCGGCGGCGCGGCGCAGGTAATCGCCCGGCAGGCTGCTCGTCGCGAGCGCCAGTTCGCGCACGGCGTCGGGCAGCACCGGGCGGTGCGTGCACACGATGGTGCTCTTGCCCTTGAGCACGACCTTGCCGAGGATGCGGCGCAGCTCGAAGGTCTCGCCCGCGTCCCAGGCATCCTGGCTCAGTCCCTCACGCGCTTTGACCTTCTTGCCGAGGTGCTTCGCGATCGGTGCGACCGTGCGCAGGCAGCGCTCGGCGGTCGACGAGAGCACGCGCGCGGGCTGGAACGCCGCGAGCGTCGCGACGAGCAGCTCGGCCTGATCTTCGCCCGCGTCAGAGAGCGGCCGCAGGCGATCCTCGGGGTACCGCTCGCTGCGGGGCTCGGCCTTCGCGTGCCGCAGCAGGATGACCGAGAACGTCTCGGCCGCATCGCGTTCGACGAGTTGTCGGAACACGTCGAGGATGTCGCGGTCGGCCGCGTAGCTCAGCCGCTTGCGTGCGCGGGAGAGGGGCACCCACTCGATCGCCTCGACCTCCCGGTTCGGCAGGAAGGTGGAGGCGTGCACGGTCGCCTCGTCGACCTCGGCGGCCCAGTACTGCACCGTCTTCTCGCCTCCGCCGGGCAGCTGGTAGTGCACCGTGCCGAGGTTCGCGCCGAGGGCGATGTCGAGCCCGGTCTCCTCGAGGGTCTCGCGCGCGGCAGCCTGCGGCATGCTCTCGCCGGGGTCGAGCTTGCCCTTCGGGAAGCTCACGTCGCGCTGCTTGGTGCGATGGATCAGCAGCACCATGACGGTGCTGCCGCCGTCGCCGGTCGGCACCCGCCGCCAGCACACCGTGCCCGCGGCGAGCACGTTGCGGCTCACCGCGACCGCCTCGCCCGCGCTTCGGTACGGTCGGTCATCACGAGATCCTGCAGGTCGGGCAGCGGATCGCCGTCGGCATCGAGCGTGCGACGGTCCCAGCTGCCGTCGGGCAGCATGCGCCAGGCCGAGACCTCGTCGCTGAACCCGAACTCGAAGAACCGGTCGATGCGCGAGAGATGCTCGCGGTCGACGATGCGCGCCAGCACTTCGATGCGGCGGTCGAGGTTGCGGTGCATGAGGTCGGCGCTGCCGATGTAGACCTCGCGGTCGCCGTCGTTCTCGAAGGCGTAGATGCGCGAGTGCTCGAGGTAGCGGCCGAGCACCGAGCGCACCTCGATGTTCTCGGAGAGGCCGGGCACTCCGGCGCGGATCGAGCAGATGCCCCGGATCCACACCTGCACCGGCACGCCGGCGCGGCTCGCCAGGTAGAGCGCGTCGATGATCTCCTCGTCGACCATCGAGTTGGCCTTCAGCTTGATGCCGCTCGGGCGGCCGGCGCGGGCGTGCTCGGCCTCGCGCGCGATGCGTTCGAGCAGGCCCTTGCGCAGCCCCTCCGGGGCGACGAGCAGCCGATCGTAGTTCGTCTCGATCGCGTAGCCCGAGAGCACGTTGAAGAGCTTGGTCACGTCGCGGCCGACCTCGGGCGAGGAGGTGAACAGGCCGAAGTCCTCGTAGATGCGGCTCGTCTTCGGGTTGTAGTTGCCGGTGCCGATGTGGCAGTAGTGCGCGAGGCGCCCCTGCTCCTCCCGGATGACGTGCACGAGCTTGCAGTGGGTCTTGAGCCCGACGAGCCCGTAGACGACGTGCACTCCCGCCTGCTCGAGCTTGCGCGCCCACGTGATGTTGGCCTCCTCGTCGAAGCGGGCCTTCACCTCGACGAGCGCGAGCACCTGCTTGCCGGCCTCGGCCGCCTTGATGAGCGAGGCGACGATGGGGCTGTCGCCCGAGGTGCGGTAGAGGGTCTGCTTGATGGCGAGCACGTCGGGGTCGGTCGCGGCCTGCTCGACGAACGCCTGCACGCTGGTCGCGAACGACTCGTACGGGTGGTGCACGAGCACCTCGCGGCGGGCGATGGCGCCGAGCGTGTCGGGCTTGTCGCTCGGCGACCCGGTGCGGAACTGCGGAGCCGTCACCGGGATGTGCGGCTGGAAGCGCAGATCGGAGCGGCGCAGGCCCGAGAGGGCGAAGAGGCCGCTGAGGTCGAGCGGCGCCGGCAGCGTGTAGACCTGCTGCTCGTCGATGTCGAACTCGCGCACGAGCAGTTCGAGCGTCGCCGCATCCATGTCGTCCGAGATCTCGAGGCGGATGGGCGGGCCGAAGCGGCGTCGCAGCAGCTCCTTCTCGAGCGCCTGGATGAGGTTCTCGGTCTCGTCCTCCTCGATCTCCATATCCTCGTTGCGGGTGACGCGGAAGACGTGGTGATCGATGACCTCCATGCCGGGGAAGAGGCCGTCGAGCTGGTTCGCGATGAGCGCCTCGAGCGGGATGAACCGCACATCGTCGAGCGATTCGCGGCGGTCGACCCGCACGTAGCGCGGAATCATCTGCGGCACCTTGAGGCGGGCGAACTCGATCTTGTCGGTGCGGGGGTTGCGCACGCGGATGGAGAGGTTGAGCGCGCGCCCCGAGATGTAGGGGAAGGGGTGGGCGGGGTCGACCGCGAGCGGCATGAGCACCGGGTAGATGTGGCGCTCGTAGTAGTCGGTGAGGTGCGCCCGGTCGGCGTCGTCGAGCTGGGCCCAGTCGACGATGATGCGCACCCCCTCCTCGGCGAGCGCGGGCTTGACCTGCTCGGCGAAGCAGCGCGCGTGGCGCAGCTGCAGCTCGTACGCCTTCGCATTGATATCGGCGAGCACGTCGACCGGGGCGCGGCCGACGTTCGTGGGCACGGCGAGACCGGTCACGATGCGGCGCTTCAGGCCCGCGACGCGCACCATGAAGAACTCGTCGAGGTTCGAGGCGAAGATGGCGAGGAAGTTCGCGCGTTCGAGCAGCGGGATCGTCGGATCCTCGGCCAGCTCGAGGACCCGCTGGTTGAACGCGAGCCAGCTCAGCTCCCGATCGATGTAGCGGTCGATCGGCAGATCGTTCTCCGCCGTGGTCTCGGCAGTGATGGGCTCGCGCGTCTCTTCGCTCATAGCACCTATTCTGGCAGCACGTGCACCGCGCGCGGAACACTGCGACGGCCGGGAGATCGCCCGGCGCGCGAGATGGGGGCGGATGCCCTACTGCGCCGGCGTCTGCAGCGCCCACTGCCGGCTGCGTGAAGCGATGGTGAACGCGGCGCGTTCGTACATGCCGACCGCGCGTTCGTTCTCGCCGTCGACGTACAGCTCGACGCTCGAGGGCCGGTGCTGCGCCATGCGCGCGAGCGTGACGTCGAGCAGTGCGCGACCGAGGCCGGTGCCGGAGTACGCGGGGTCGACCCCGATGGCGTACAGCTCGACGGCAGGAGCGGCGTCGGCGGTCTCGCCGGGCACGGTCTTCACCCAGGTGTAGCCCGCGAGTCGCGCCGGGGCCGCCGGGACCGCAGGGTCGGCGGGGGCCGCGAGCAGCAGCAGGTCGGCCGGGTCGAACCAGGGCTCGTCGCGCATGAGCGCGAAGTCGGCCTCGGTGATGCGCCCCTGCTCGGGGTGGGTCGCGAATGCCGCGGCGTTGACGCGCACCCATTCGCGGTCGTCGGCCGCGGGGTCGCCGCCCGCGCCGTAGCTGCGCAGCGCGAACCCGTCGGGCAGCGGCACCGCGGAGGGCCCCCGGTCGGCATCGGGGAGGCGCGACGGGTCGAGCGACATGAGATACAGGGATCGCGCGGGCGCGAACCCCGCCCGCGCCAGCAGCGCGTCGGCGGCCGGGTTCTCCCCGTGCGACCAGGCCAGCAGCGGAGCCGTATCCGCAGGGGAGTCCGCGACCGCACCGGCGGCGCGTGCGAGCAGCGCTTCGAGCGCCGCCGTGCCGATGCCGCGCCCGCGGCTGTGCGGCTCGACGACGAGGTCGAGTTCGCCCTCGCCGACGACACCGAACGCGACGGGCGCCGCGGTCGCATCCGCGGCGGGGGAGAAGAGCAGCAGCTCCCGCCCGCCCTGGGCGATCGCGATCAGGGCCTGATCCGACACCGGCGGCCGCCCGTCCGCGAGTTCGGCGGCAGCGGCGATGCGTCGCACCTGGGCGATGGCATCGCTTCCGGCACCGGTGTCGATCCGCAAGTCCTCGGTCATGCTCATTCCTCCGCTTCACCGCCCGGAGCGACCTCATCGACGGAATCGGCGTCGGTGCGCTCGCGGGCGAAGCCGTAGCCGACGCCCCGCACCGTGCTGATGAGGCCCTCGTGCTCGCCCAGTTTCGCCCGGAGCCGCCGCACATGCACGTCCACGGTGCGCGTGCCGCCGAAATAGTCCGTGCCCCACACGCCGCTGAGCAGCTGCTCCCGCGTGAACACGCGTCCCGGGTGCCCGACGAGGAAGTGCAGCAGCTCGAACTCCTTGTAGGTGAGATCGAGCGGGCGGCCGTGCACGCGGGCGATGAAGTTCGCCTCGTCGATGATGACGCCCTCGGCGGCGACCGTATCGACGGCGCCCCCGCCGGCCGAGAGCGCGGGGGAGCCGAGCAGCCGCAACCGCAGGTCGACCTCGGCCGGGCTCGCCGTCGGCAGCAGCAGTTCGGAGACGCCCCAGTCGGGGGTGAGCGCGGCGAGCGCCGACTCGGGCAGCACGATGACGCGCGGCAGGCGATCGCCCGCGAGCGAGAGGCAGGCCTCGCGCGCGCCGCGCGCATTGCGGGTGCCGTCGACGAGCACCGCATCGAAGCGCTCGGTTAGCGTCGGTGGAACGCGCAGCAGCAGCGGCGACGTCTGCAGCTCGTGCGCGAGAAGCCCCAGCGCGGGCAGCGCCTCGGCCGGGTCCTGGTCCGTGAGGCAGAGCAATCGCATGGTGCGCACCTCCTGCCGTGTCCGGTCCGGGAGCAATTCTACTGGCATGCGCGCATGCTCCCGACACTCGCCGTTCTCCGAGCGCCATCCGATGTTCATGAACCTTCACCCGGCGGTATGCGTGTCGGTTCTGCGGGCTCGCGCGCCGCGGCGTAGCGTGTGGGTTACCGGACGAAGGAGATAACGTGACCGAGTTGCTCAATCCTGAAACCCCCGCGGTGCCGAACATCGCAGCCCAGCGGCTGCGCACGTACGTGCTCGACACCTCCGTTCTGCTGAGCGACCCGGCGGCGTTGTTCCGCTTCGCCGAGCACTCCGTCATCATCCCGATCGTGGTCGTGATGGAGCTCGAGAAGAAGCGCCACGACGTCGAGATCGGCTTCTTCGCCCGGCGGGCGCTGCGCATCCTCGACAAGATCAGGGATCAGCACCACCGCCTCGACCATCCCGTGCCGCTCGGCGACGCCGGCGGCACGCTGCGCGTCGAGCTCAACCACTCGAACCTCGAGGTCATCCCGAACGGGATGCGCCTCGGCGACAACGACACCCGCATCCTCGCGGTCGCGCAGAACCTCGCGAACGAGGGGCACGACGTCACGGTCGTCTCGAAGGACATGCCGATGCGTCTCAAGGCCGCGGCCCTCGGCCTCGGCGCCGAGGAGTACCGCGCCGAGCTCGCGCAGGACGACGCCTACACCGGCACCGCCGCGGTCGACATCGACGAGCAGCAGATGCAGGATCTCTGGAACGACGACCGCCTCGACGACGTCGGCGCCATCGACGGCCTCCCGCTCGGCACCGGGCTCGTGCTCACCTCGCCGCGCGGTTCGGCGCTCGGTCGGGTCGACGGGCCGCGATCCCTGCACCTCGTGCGCGGCGACCGCGAGATCTTCGGCGTCACCGGCCGCAGCGCCGAGCAGCGCCTCGCCATCGACCTCCTGCTCGACTCCGAGGTCGGCATCGTGTCGCTCGGCGGCCGTGCCGGCACCGGCAAGTCGGCGCTCGCGCTCGCCGCAGGCCTCGAGGCGGTGCTCGAGCGGCGGCAGCACCGCAAGATCATGGTGTTCCGCCCGCTGTACGCCGTGGGCGGGCAGGAGCTCGGCTACCTGCCCGGCGACCGCGAGGAGAAGATGGGGCCGTGGGCGCAGGCGGTGTTCGACACGCTCGGCTCGATCGTCTCGGAGAACGTGCTCGACGAGGTCATGGCGCGCGGGCTCATCGAAGTGCTGCCGCTCACGCACATCCGCGGGCGCTCGCTGCACGACGCGTTCGTTATCGTCGACGAGGCGCAGTCGCTCGAGCGCGGCGTGCTGCTGACCATGCTGTCGCGCATCGGGCAGAACTCGCGCGTGGTGCTGACGCACGATGTCGCCCAGCGCGACAACCTGCGCGTCGGCCGCTACGACGGCATCGCGGTCGTCATCGAGAAGCTCAAGGGGCATCGCCTCTTCGGGCACGTGACGCTGACCCGCTCCGAGCGCAGCGAGATCGCGGCCCTCGTCACGGATCTGCTCGAGGAGTAGGCGCCGCGCACGGAGAGACACCATCGTCTTCGAGATCACGGGTGCTGCGCAGCGCCGCTTCGACTCGACGGATGCGTTCGGGAACGGGCATACCTCTCGAGCATGCCGCCGATCGTTGCGGCCGTGCGCGGAAGGGGCGATCCCTGGATGATTTCGCCCGGAATCGGCCCGGCATCGCCCTGCGGAGGAGGGGACTCGCGCGGTCACCGCGGGGACACCCGGAGGTCACGCGGCGGACACCGGGGCGGGGTCTGGCGGCCACCTCGGACTGCTGGAGTAGACGAGGCCCTGCGCGCTGAGCGGGGCGAGAACCGAACAGTCGAACTCCACTCGAAGGAAGAACATTGACTCACCCTCCCCTGGAACGCCGGCTCCGACGAAGCGCCCTCGCGCTCGTCGTGGCCGCGATGCTCGGCGGCACGCTCGTGCCGACCGCCGCGCTCGCCGCCCCCGATGCGGCCGATGCGCCCGCGGGCCCCGAAGTTCCGTCGGCACCGCTCGTCACCGCTGGGTCGACCTGGAACTACCTCGACGACAACACCGACCCCGCGAACGGCGCCGAGAATCTGCGCGCCTGGACGGCGCCGGAGTTCGACGACAGCGCCTGGAAGACCGCGCCCGGCGGCTTCGGGGTCAAGAAGAACCAGCTCGCACCGGTCGGCCCGTTCACCCCGACCACGAAGCTCGAGCACTACATCGACGGCGCCGCGGCTCCGACGATCCCGACCTACTTCTTCCGTACCGACTTCAGTCTCGACGCGGGCGTCGCCGAGCAGGTCGCCTCGCTCTCGAGCACCGTCTCGTACGACGACGCACTCGTCGTGTGGATCAACGGCGAGCAGGTCGCGAGCTACGAGGACGCGCGGATCACCGGCACGACCAATCTCGAGTACGCGGGTTCGAGCAACGGCGATCCGCTCACCAGCACCTTCTCGGCGCCCGGCGAGCTGCTGCGCGATGGCGAGAACACGATCGCGGTCGCGCTCTACCAGGACCGCGAGACCTCATCCGACGCGTACTTCGAGATGTCGTCGCTCACCCTCACCGCTGCCGCTGCCCCGGGCGAGGTCGTCGAGGCGGCACCGACCCGCGTCATCCTGACCCCGACCGAGACGCCCGAGACCTCGCAGTCGTTCTCGTGGCTCGCGGGCGATGCGTCGCACAACGCCGGCCAGGTCGAGATCGTGCCCGCCGCGGGCGGCGAGGCCGTCGTCACCGATGCGGTCTCGGTCGGCACCGTGAACGGCAACCCGAACCAGCACTTCTCGGCCACCGTCACGGGCCTCGCCCCCGCGACCGCGTACCAGTACCGCGTCGGCCTGCCGGGAAGCTGGAGCGAATGGTTCGAGTTCACCACCGCAGACCCGGGCGCCACCGACTTCCAGTTCGTGTACTACGGAGACGCGCAGATCGGTCTCGACACCACCTGGCCGAGCGTCGTGCAGCAGGCCGAGGCGCGGGCGACCGCTTCGATCGGCTCGGTGCATGCGGGCGACCTCATCAACACGGGCGGCAACGACACCGAGTGGAACAACTGGTTCGCGGGCATGGAGCGATCGGCGACGAGCACCAACGTCATGGCGGCCCCCGGCAACCACGAGTACACCGGCGACAAGCTGCTCGCGTCGTGGAAGGCGCACTTCGAATACCCGCTGAACCAGCCCGGCCTCGAGACCATCGGCGAGCTCGCCGCGCGCGCTCAGGGCGACAGCCCGGAGGCTCAGCAGTACGCCGCGTACTTCGCGCACTGGGCCGAGTTCGCGGCCGAGACGGTCTACTACGCCGACTACCAGGATGTGCGCTTCATCACGCTGAACGCGACCCGGGACACGACCTTCCTCACGCCCGCCGGCCTGCCCGGCTGCATGGGCGCCGAGTGCCCGAGCTCGCAGGTGAAGGAGCTGTGGACCGAGTACCAGGCGGCCTGGCTCGACTTCGTGCTGCAGAACAGCCCCTCGAAATGGAACGTCGTCACCTTCCACCAGCCGGTCTACTCGGGCTCGTCGGGCCGCGATGAGCCGCTGCTGCGCGACTTCTGGGTGCCGGTGTTCGAGAAGAACGATATCGACCTCGTGCTCATGGGGCACGACCACGTCTACGCGCGCGGCGCGAACAACGCCGACCAGACGGGCACCTCGGGCCTCACCACCGGGCCGGTCTACGCGGTCTCGAACTCGGGCGCGAAGCACTACGACCTCGCGAGCGAGGCGAACAACGTGTGGACGAACAACGGCGCGACGCAGGTGCTGCGCGGCGAGAACGTCACCACGTACCAGGTGATCGACGTGAGCGGCGACCAGCTGGTGTACCGCTCGTACCTCGCCGAGAAGCCCTCGGGCGCAGTCAGCTACGCGCTCGTGCCCGGTACCGAGACGGGCGGCGAGGGGACGCGCCCCGAATACCGGGAGCGCGCTGTGCCCGAGGTCGGCGAGCTGTTCGACGAGTTCACCGTCACGAAGTACGCGACGGGCGAGAAGTGGGTCACCGAGGCCGGCATGGAGGTGCCCGAGGCGCCCGCGATCGCGCTCGACGCGGCGACGGTCGAGCAGGGCGGGTCGCTGACGCTCTCGGGCACCGGGTTCGCTCCCGAGACCGAGATCGCGCTCGAGCTCCGCTCGGAGCCCGTGCCGCTCGGCACCGCGAAGGCTGCAGCAGACGGTGCCTTCGCGCAGCAGATCGAGATCCCGGCCGACACCGCCGTGGGCGAGCACCAGGTCGTCGCGATGCTGCCGAACGGCGCCGAGATCGCGGTGCCGCTGACCGTGACCGCCGCTGCGGGCACGGGCGAGGCCGGCGCGGGCGGTGCCGGCGTCGAAGGCTCCGGCAGCTCGGGCTCGGCCGCCTCGGGTGCGGCCGCGGGCGCTGCCGATGGCGGCGGCTCGGCGAACGGGGCGAACGATGTCGCCGGTGCTGCCGGTGCTGCCGGTGCTGCCGGTGACGCCGCTGGTGCCGGCTCCGGTGCGAAGGCTCCGGGGCTCGCCGCGACGGGTGCTGCAGGGATCGCGCCGTACGCTATCGGCGGCGCGGTGCTGCTCGGCGTCGGAGCGCTGCTCATGCTGATGCGCCGGGGTCGGAAGGCCATTGCGGGCGAGTAGGCGCTCGGGCATCGATATCTGACGTCGGCTTCGGCCGGCGCAGGTACGCGGGGGTCGGGATCGAATGGCGATCCCGACCCCCACGTCGTCGTAGAGGTGCTCCCTGCCCGGAGGCCGGGGTTGGCCCGGGACTCGGCCGGGCTCGGGAACTCGGCGGGATCAGACGGCTGAACGCGACCCGTCGTCCGTCGGCCCGGACGTCTGCGCCGGCTCGACCTCCGGAGGCTTCGCCGTCGCCCGGGGGCGCGGCCACCCCGCGGCGATGACGCGCTCGCGCACCAGCGGCCAGAACGCGTCGGCCCAGACCTCGTAACCGCGGTCGTTGGGGTGGAAGGCGTCGCCCGCGAACTCGGTGAGCACGCCCCGCACGCCGCGGCGACGGGTGGCCTCGTAAACGGGCGCGATCCCGAGGCCTCGGGCCTCGGCGACCGCATGCAGGATGCGGTTCGCCTCGCGCACCCGCCGGTCGGTCCACGGCAGATGGAAGCAGGGCACCTCGCCCACGATCGTGTGCGACGGCAGTGCGTCGAGGATGGTGCTGAGATTGCGGTGGTACGCCACCGGATCCCAATCGGCGATGTCGTTCGCGCCGATGGCGACCGTGACGAGGTCGGGGTGCTTCGTGAGCGGATTGACGGAGCGGGGGAGCTGATCCCTGGCGCACAGGGAGCTCGTCGCGCCCGAAACTGCGAGATTCGTGACGTGCACGCTCTCGCCGATCTCGGACTCGATGCGGTCGGTCAACTGGCCGAGGTAGCTGCGCCCCGGAGTGCTGGCGCCGATGCCCTGAGCGGTTGAGTCGCCGAGCGCGAGGTGGAAGAACCGCCCCGGCACCCGTCGTCGCTCGCGCCACCAGGCCGCTGTGACCGGCTGCATATCCGAGAGCTCCCACATGGGCGCTTCGACGCGCTTCAGCCAGGCCTCGCGGCCGAGGCGCCGGGCGACGCCGGCCTGGGCCGCCGCCGAGAGCGCGCGGAGGCCGGTGCGGGGTGAACTGCCGGGCATCATGCGCACCAGCGTAGCGAACCGGGCACGGGGTAGAGCTTCGAAAGAGGTATGACGAGGGCCGGGGCCGCATCACGCGGTACCCCGGCCCTCGATTCGTACGAGCCCGCGATCAGCGCTCGCGCGCCTGCGAGCGGCGCCGTGCGAGCAGCAGCGCGGCCCCGGCGGCGATGCCGATCGCGGCGACCGCGGCGATGCCGGTCGTCGATGCGCCGCCCGTGTGGGCGAGGGCACCGGACTTCGCGCCGGGCGCGGGTGCCGGTGCAGCCGGTTTCGGCTGCTCGGTCGGTGTCGTGGTCGCAGGCGCCGGCTGCACCGAGACGGTCTGCGCCTCGTCGGTGATGTCCTCGTGCACCGCGACCGGCGCGCCCGACGTATCGGCACCGAGATAGAGGCGCTCGAACGCGACGAGCGCTGAGCCGGCGTACCCCTCGGGCACGACGAACTCCACCTCGACGGTGCCGTTCGCCTCGGACGGAGTGAACGTCGTGGAGCCGGTGATGCCGGTGGGGGCGCCGTCGGCACGGTTCATGAGTTCGCCCGTCACGGTGTACCGGGCGCCCGGGGTGAGGTTCTCGTAGGTGATGGTGTCGATGACGGTGCCGCCGGCAGCGGGGAGCACGTGGTCGCCGTCTGCGGCGTCGAGCAGCGTGGTGCCGATCGCGGGAACCGGCGCGACGGGCACGGCCGCCCAGCTCGCAGTAGCGCTCGCCGCCGCGGTCTCGGGGATGGCCGTCACGATCGCGATGGTCTGGGCGTGGCTCTCGGCCGTGGCGTCGCTGCCGGGAGCACGCGGCACCGAGATGATCTTGTAGGTCGGGGTCGCGCCGATCACCGAAGCCGAGACGGTGACGTCGCCGGCGGCCTCGGTGCCCCGGGTGTCGACGTAGACCTGCTGGCCGTCGGCCACGGCGCTCGCGTCGATAGCGTTTCCGTCGATATCCACGAGCGCGAGCGCCGGGTCGGTGACGACCTGAGCGGTCTCGCCGCTCGTCTCCACGGTGAAGGGGCCGACGAGGTCGCCGGCGGTGAACGCGGCGGTCGGAGCGGTGACGGAAACGCTGACCGGAGTCGGTGCGGCCGGGGCCGAGGTGTCGGCGGCATCGGCGCTGTTCACGAGCCATCGGTAGGCGGCACGGCTGTCGGCGCTCGCGAACGGCCAGTTGATATCCGGACCGTAGTCGGCATCGGGGGGATACTCGGTGTAGCGCCAGACCGCATAGGTGATGGCCTCGATGGCGTCGTTCTGGGAGATGCCGGCCACGCCCGCGGCCGCGCCGAATGCCTCGAGCGGCACTGCCGGATAGCTGTTGGCGAGGATCCAGAACACCTTGCCCTGCACTGCCGGGTCGGTGAACCCGTTCTCGCCGAGGAAGTCGCCGGCGCCGACAACGGTTCCCCATGCGCCGGTGCGTGCGTCGATATCGTGCTCGATGCAGTAGGCCCAAGCGTCGGGTTCGCCGCTCGTGTCGCCGTCGTAGTAGATGGGGAACAGTTTCGTGCCGCCGTAACCGAGCGCTCCGCCGACGTACACCTGCCCGTCGGGCGCGGGTGCGGGCGCGGCGTGCGCGGCCGAGGGGGCGATGAAGCCGGGCATGAGCAGCATGGCGAAGCCGACGAGTACGGCGACGACCGCCGATCGCGCTATGCGCATGCGGCGTTGAACATTCTGGTGCATAGTGATTCTTTCGGTTCGTGGTGCGCGCTGCGCGACGTCGTCGCAGCGGGTGGATCGTTCCCCTTACTGAGTGAAGAGTCTGCAACCCGGCAAAGGTGACGCGCGTGCGTCGAATCAGGGGTCGACGAAGTCGAAGACGGTGCCGTCCGACACTCCTCCGGCTCCCCAGGGATCGAACGACCCTCCCGATGGGTCGTCGATGATCGGCGACCTCAGAGCCACGGGGCCGGCATTCGCACCGTTGTACGCGGTGAAGAAGAACATCTGCGTACCTGTCTGGAAGAAGCGCATCCGGCGCACGGCGGTGCCCGTCTGATCGAGCGGGACGAGCGCAGTCGAGCCGGACATCGCGTGGATGACGAAGACCGTGCTGTTCGGCGGCCCGGTGAGCCGAATGACGTAGCCGGTCGTGGATGCCTCCGGCAGGAGAATCGCATCGCCCTCGGGGATGCCTTCGATGAGCGGTGCCGAGAGCACGAATTCTCCGGATTGCGCGGGGGAAGCCACACCCTCGCGCACGACCCAGACCTCGTAGGCGAACGCCCCCTCGTCCTGCATGTCGAGCGAGCTGGCTGCGAACCTCCACCTGCCGTCATCCGCGACGGGCACGACGTACTCCGAGCCAGCGAGGCGGAGGCGGACCTCATCGCCGGGCGCGGCCGTGCCCGTGATGTCCGGTGCGATGAAGTACGGGGCGGCCGGCATCGGATCGAGCCCCGGGCTCGGGGCGGTACTGCCGCCGGACGCCGGGCCGGTGCCCGGGCCCGCCGACGGGACGGAAGGTTCGGGCGGTGCCGGCTTCGGGCCCACCTCGATCGTCGACGGATCGGCGAGATCGATGGTCTGCACTGCCGGGTCGTCGATGCCACGGCCGAGCTGCGGCGTCGTACTCTCCGGGCTCTCGGACGGCGGGGGGACGAGCTCGCCCGAAGCCGGCTCCGTGTCCGTCGACTCGGACCCGGCCGGGTCATCTCCGGTCTGCGTGCCGTCATCCGTCGACGCGGGCCCCGAGGTCGTGGTCGTGCCCCGGCCGTCGGCCTGCGGAGCGCCGGTAGACGCCGTGCCGAGCGGAACCCCTCCGAGCACGAGCGCAGCGGTCAGCATGCTGCCGACGGCGAATGCGCCGATGCCCGCTGCGGCGGTCGTGCCGAGGGCGACGCCTCCGAACAGCAGCGCCGCAGTGCCCGTGCCGGCCGCGGTGCCGCTCGCGGGGATGATGCCGGCGAGTGCGGCGAAACCGACCACGCCGAGGGTCGTGCTGCGGGTGCGGCGGTCGAGGGCGCGCAGCTCCTGGTGCAGCCCGGCGCAGCGCGCGCAGGCTTCGAGGTGGTGCTCGAGGCTGCGTCGGTCGGTCGCCGCCAACGTGCCCTTCTCGGCGACGAACGCAGGGATCAGTCCGGTGGGGTGCGCGGAGTCCGCCAGTAGCCCCGGGGGCAGTTGCTTCGTCAACCACTGCACGCGCAGCCCCGATTTCGCCCGCTTGGCGAGCGCCGAGACGGCGTTGCGGCTGATCCCGAACTCGGCGGCGATCTCGGCGCGGGGCACCTGCTCCACCTCCGAGAGCCAGAGCACCCGCTGCCACCGCTCGGGCAGGTCGTTGAAGGCGGCGAGCATCTCGCCGGCCTCGGCCTCGTCGCTCAACTGCGAGAGCGGGTCGCTATCGTCGACCCCGTCGATGTCGGGGTCGGTATCGACGAGCTTGCCGGCGCGCCCCCACTTGATCGCGAGATTGCGCATCGTCGTGAGGAGGTAGGGGCGGAACGCGCTCTCCGGCCCCTTCTGCTCGATGGCCACCTGGCGGTACACCGCGAGGAACGACTCCGAAGCGAGATCTTCGGCGCTGCCCGGAGCGTATGAACGGGCTACATGGAGAGCGAGGGCGATGTGGCGCTGCCAGAGCAGTGTGTAGGCATCGCGATCGCCCGCGCGCAGACGGGTGAGCAGTTGCGCGTCCGTCGCCCCATCATCCGAGCGACGACCTCCCCCGGTCGCAAGCAGCATGTGTATCCCCGTCGGTCGAGTGTTTCGCGCCGGGTCGAAAATCTTCCCAGCATCCCCCTGTTACTTGACAAGAGTCGCGACCCGAAGAAAAGTGACGCGGCATCGCGCAGTATCCTCCGATTCGACGCCCCTCGTGGAACGACCTGAGTTCATTCAATCAAAAATCTGTGCGTCGCGTCACCTTTTCCGCTGCGACCGCTCTCATGAGGTGAGAGGGTATCCGGCCGAACTTCTGAAGCTCCGACCGGCGCCCCTCTTCCACCTGCACCGCGCGAATCCGTAAGCATCCCCCATGAATCGGGTTCGCGCGGTGCTGCATCGGGATGCACGGCGCGTGCCGCGGCGATGTGCGACGAGCCGCGATCCCTGGCGATGCACGCCCCCGCAAATGCAGCGGGGGCGAAGAGTCGACGACTCCCCGCCCCCGATGGGACTGATCGGCCCGTGCTACTTGGCGACGCCCGGGTGCGTCATCGACAGCAGATCGAGCGCCTGGTCGAGGTCGGCCTCGGTGAGCTCGCCGCGCTCCACGTACCCGAGATCGATCGTCGCCTCGCGCACGGTGATGCCCTTCGCGACCGAATGCTTCGCGATCTTGGCGGCCGCCTCGTAGCCGATGAGGCGGTTGAGCGGGGTGACCGTCGAGGGGCTCATGCCGGCGAGGGTCGCCATGCGCTCGACGTTGGCCACGAGGCCGTCGATCGTCTTGTCGGCGAAGACGCGCGAGACGTTCGCGAGCAGGCGGATCGATTCGAGCAGCGCAGTGCCCATGACGGGGATCATCACGTTGAGCTCGAAGTTGCCGCGCGCG
This sequence comes from Leucobacter sp. GX0328, assembly GCF_053567315.1. NCBI lineage: Bacteria > Bacillati > Actinomycetota > Actinomycetes > Micrococcales > Microbacteriaceae > Leucobacter > Leucobacter sp. GX0328. The sequence goes on along the minus strand of NZ_JBSGPC010000001.1, from coordinate 350,809 downwards.
CCGCCCCAGGCGATGGTCGCGTCGTTGCCGATGATGCGCGCGCAGACCATGAGGGTCGCCTCGGGCACGACCGGGTTCACTTTGCCGGGCATGATCGACGAGCCCGGCTGCAGATCGGGGATGTGGAGCTCTGCGAAGCCGGTGTTCGGGCCCGAACCCATCCAGCGGATGTCTTCGGCGATCTTCGTGAGCGAGACTGCGATGGTGCGCACCGCGCCCGAAGCCTCGACGAGGCCGTCGCGGTTCGCCTGCGCCTCGAAATGGTTGCGCGCCTCGGTGATCGGCAGCCCGCTCGACGCGGCGATCTCGGCGATGACCTTCTCGGGGAAGCCGAGCGGCGTGTTGATGCCGGTGCCGACTGCGGTGCCGCCCTGGGGTACCTCGGCGACGCGGGGGAGGGCCGCATCGATGCGCTCGATGCCGTAGCGGATCTGCGCGGCGTAGCCGCCGAACTCCTGGCCGAGGGTCACGGGGGTCGCATCCATCAGGTGGGTGCGACCCGACTTCACGGCGTCCTTCCAGAGCTCGGCCTTCGTCTCGAGCGCCTCGGCGAGGTGGGCGAGAGCCGGCTTGAGCTGCTCGATGAGCGCGCCGGTCACCGCGATATGCACGGAGGTCGGGAAGACATCGTTCGACGACTGCGAGGCGTTCACGTGGTCGTTCGGGTGCACGGGACCGCCGAGGTGCTTCGTGGCGAGCGTCGCGAGCACCTCGTTCATATTCATGTTCGACGAGGTGCCCGAACCGGTCTGGTAGGTGTCGACCGGGAACATGTCGTGGTGGTCGCCGCCGATGATCTCGTCTGCTGCCGCGACGATCGCGTCGGCGATGCCCGCGTCGATGATGCCGAGGCCCTTGTTGGCGATGGCGGCCGCACGCTTGATGCGGGCGAGCGCGACGATCTGGGCGGGCTCGAGGCCAGTGCCCGAGATCGGGAAGTTGTCGACGGCGCGCTGGGTCTGCGCGGCGTAGAGGGCGTTCTTCGGAACGCGGACCTCGCCCATGGTGTCGTGTTCGATGCGGTACTCGGTGTCTGTCACTGTCATCCTTTGTTCGTGGGTGATGCGTTCGTAAGCGATGCGTTCGCGAGCGGTGCGCGTCTCGGCGCGGGACCTCAGGCGAATTCGGCGGGCTGGATGTCGACCTGCCCGACGGCGGTCACCGGTGCGACGTGGCCGTCGGCGAGCTGATACTGGCATCCGACGATGGCGAGTGTGCCCGCCGCGACCGCTTCGCTGAGCACCCGCGAGGAGCGGATCAGCTGATTGATCGTGGTGGCGAGGTGACGGCGTCCGACCGCGTTCGCGTCGATCTGGGCGGCATCGACGTACGGAGTGGTGCGGTGCTGGCTGAACCATTCCTGCTGCACTGCCGGCTGGATCAGCGCGAGCTCGTCGTGGATCGCCTCCGTCACGTGCGCGGGGTCGGCGGTCGTCTGGTCGATCGCGGCCGCTACGGCGCCGCACGAGTCGTGCGCGAGCACTACGATCACGGCCGAACCGAGCACGGCGACCGCGTACTCGAGCGTCGCGACCATGTTCATGTTCGCGACCTGGCCGATGTTGCGGGCGACGAACAGATCGCCGAGGCCGCAGTCGAAGAGCATCTCGGCGGCGACGCGCGAGTCCGCGCAGCCGAGGAAGGCAGCGTTGGGCGCCTGGCCGGTCGCGAGCTCATGACGTCGATCCGTGTCCTGGTTCTGGTGGCGCAGTTCGTCGCGCATGAAGCGCTCGTTACCGGCCTTGAGATCGTTCCAGGCTTCCTGCGGAGTGACCCGTGGTGTCGTCATTGCTGCTCCTTCTGCGGGGTTATGCGCCGAGCGATTCGGCGACCTGCGTCGCCAGCACGCGGATGGTCGCGGGCGAATCGGTGCCGAACACGAGGATCGTGCTGCCGTTCCACTCGCCTTCCAAGCCGAACAGCATGTTCGCGTTGTCCGCGCTGCGGTCGGTGTGGTCGTATACGGTCCAGTCGATGCCGCTGATCTGCTCGGTGCCGGTGGCGCTCTGCTGCTCGAGCTGTTCGGCGACCCAGGCCTCGTCGACGGGAGCGCTGTCGGCCCGGAAGCCCTGCACGACGGCGGCGTAGGACTCGATGCCCGACTGCTCGTCGACGGTCGTGTAATTGATGCGCCACGACACGAGGCCGTCGCGCTCGCGCAGCACGGCCTGCTTCGCCTTCCACGCCTCGGGCACGTCGGGGGCGGCGAGGGCGCGCCCGGCACCCGGCTCGGCATCGGCCGCGAGTGCCGCGACGTCGATCGAGTGCTCGTCGAATCCGCCGACGCCGCGCGGCACCATCAGGAAGATGACGGCGACGAGGCCGAGTGTGACGAGCAGCGAGAGCACGAGGTTGTTGACGGTCTTGCGTTCGCGGTACAGGCGGCTGTTCTCGGCCTTGCGCGCGGCGGTCTCGCCCGGCGTCTCGGGGCGGCCGAGTTCGGCGACGACGTTCGGGTGCTTCTGCTTCGCCAAATCAGACCTCGTTCTCGGAGCCGGACGCGGTGCCGGTCTCTGCACCGGTACCGTCCTGCCGTGCCGCTTCGAGGCGCCGGCGGGCGCCGATCAGCCAATCCTCGCAGCGGGCAGCGAGGGCCTCGCCGCGCTCCCACAGCTGCAGCGATTCTTCGAGCGAGGTGCCGCCCTGCTCGAGACGGCTCACCACCTGGATCAGCTCGTCGCGCGCCTGTTCATAGCTGAGCGCGGCGACATCGGCCGGCGTCTGGACACTCATACGGCCCATTCTACGCGCAGACCGCTGAACGCCCGGGCGGTCGGTATACTCGCGGGGTGCTGCGTCTGCTGTTCTTCATCGGGTTGGGATTCGTGCTCGGCGGCGGGGTCGCCGCTCTGATCGGGCCTCCGGGGGCGGGTTCGTGGGGGTTCGCCGTGGGGCTCCCGGTTGCGATCAGCAGCGGTGTGCTCGTGCTGGTGGGCCGGTCGCTGAGCGGTGTGCAGATGCCTTCGGCGCAGATGATCGACGCCGCGATCGAAGCGGGCAGAGGTGCGGCGGCGCGGGTCGATGTGCTGCGACAGACCGGCACCCAGATCAACGATCAGCCGCTGTGCGAGCTCGAGCTCACGGTGCAGCCGCATTCGGGCAGCGCGTTCCGTACGACGATGAAGCGCATCGTCGCGGTCACCGAGATCCCCGCCTTCCAGCCCGGGTCGGTGCATGAGGCGGTGCTGCTCGTCGACGGCGGGCCCGATGTGGCTCTGGTTCCGGGCAGTGCGAGGCCCATCGCCGATGCTCTGCACGCGTCACCGGTCGTGCCTGATGCCTCCGATGCCGGGCCGCTGCTCGTCCCGGAGCCGGGGCTGCCGACTGCCGGCGGTGGGCGCCGCCGGCCGCTCATCGGCATCGGTCGCACGGGCAGGCCCCTGCGCATCGCCGCGTTCGTCATCGCGGCTCTGGTCGCCGCGGCCGTCGTAGTGCTGCCGTATCGGGGGGCGGTCGTCGAGTCGGTCGCCGCGCTGCGCACGACCGGGCAGCTGCACGCCGACCTGCGCGAGGGGGCACCGCTCGAGCGAGCGATCGGCGAGCTCGAGCGCTCGATCGGTCACGGCAGCATCGTGAATGCGACGGTGTCCGACGACCTCATCACCGTCGAGGCGGCCGTCGTGCCCGGCGAGCAGGAGACCGACGACTGGAGCTACCGGCGCGGCGTCGTGAAGCACTCCGGGCCCGCACTCATTCAACCCGACGATGCCGATGAACAGTTCCTGCTCTCCGACGTCGATTGGCGGTCGATCGAACGGGCGCTCGATCAGGCTCGAGTGCTCGCCGAGCTGCCCGACGCCGACCGCACCATCGTCTCGGTGCGACGTACGACGGACCACGACGTGCACAGCGAGTCGTTCGCCCGGCAGATCGGCCCGGTCGAGATCGCGCTCTCGGTCGAGAACGACTACCACTCGGCCTGGTTCCGCATGAACGCCGATGGCAGCGACCTCGAGATGACGAGCCGCGACTGAGCACGGCCGCGCGCGTGCCCTCCGGGGCCGCGTCGGAGCTTTTCCGAGGCATGATCCGGGCTCTCGGGGCTTCTTTCTTCCTCCACAGGGTGGCGTTTTGGGCGGTTTTGCCCGAATCGGGCGAGTTATCCACAATTCCTGATCAGAAGCACTTTTCGGGGTGCGAATGTCGGCGGAAACTGGGACAATAGAAGCATGTTCACCACCTCAGGCCACGCGCCCCAGGACCCGGCTTCCGCGCCCGCGGAATCCGGTACTTCCGGAGTTCGTGCTGGGGCTGGTGGGGGTGTTCGGGGTCGTGCGGGTGTCGTGCCTGCCGGGGTGTTCGGGCCGGGCAGTCCGAATCTGGGTGCTCTGGATCGGGCGGTGTCGTGGGTCGAGGATATCGAGCAGCGCTCCCGCGCACTCGAGGCGGAACGTCTGCGGGCGCATGCGTATGTGCGGGCCGTCGCGGCCGCCGAACACGCGGGCCTCGTGGTGGGGGAGCCGGGCTCGAGTGAAGCCGCTTCGGGCGCCGGGAAGTCGTGGGATGGTCCGGTGGAGCGGTCGCTCGCATACCGGAGCGCGGTCGCCGATGTCGCGGCGTCGGCGCGGTTGTCGGAGCAGTCGGTGCAGCAGCGCATCGAGAAAGCGGTCGAGCTCACCACCCAGTACGCGAACGTCGTTCATGCGCTCGAGGCGGGGGAGGTCGCGCCGCAGCATGCGGGCGTGATCGCCGACAGCGGCCGCATCATCGGTATCCCCGGCAGTGCAGATACTTCGGAGATCAGAGATCGTCGTGCGGTGTATGAGCGGCTCGTGCTGGAGAAAGCCCGTCAGGTATCCCCGAATCAGCTGCGCCCCTATGCGCGCAGGGTTGCGGAGAAGTATGCGTGGGAATCGATCGACGGCCGTCATGCACGCGAACAGCAGCACCGCCGGGTGTGGCTCGAGACCGCGGGGGACGGTATGGCGGTGTTGTGCGCGTATCTGCCGGTGGATCGGGCGCAGGCGATCTACTCGCGCCTGACTCGGATGGCGCAGTCCACCGCCCAGGCCGAGGCGGCAGAGGCACGCGCAGTGAAAGAACAGGCCGCGAAGACCGGTACTGAACTGCCGGTGGTGCGGTCGCGGGGTGTGGGGGAGATTCGGGCGGATCTGCTCGCCGATTTCCTCGGTATCGACTTCACCACTGAAGACGGCGCCCAGACGGTCGCGGATGCGGCAGTGGCCGCGGAGTCGGCGGCTGCGGGGAATGTGCAGGGCATCGTGCAGGTGATCGTCCACGAGGACGACCTCGACACCGACCTCGACACCGGCCTCGACACCGACATGGCACGCGACCCCGATCCTGAAGCATCCTCGGGCCCCGGTGCACGACCGCAGTCCGAGCTCGAGGGCTGCGGCCCCATCCCGGCCGACATGGCCCGCCGGGTCGCGGGGGCCGCGACCTCATGGGTGGAGGTCACTGTGAATCCCGGTACCGGCGACATCCGGAAGGTGGAGTCCCGGGTGCCGTCGGCGGATCAGAAGCGCAAGCTCCAGGTCCGGGACGCGCATTGCCGGTGGCCGGGCTGCCGCATGCCGGGGTTCCGGTGCGATATCGATCACACGGTCGCCGTCGCCGATGGCGGCGAGACCGCGATGACGAACCTCGGGTACTTGTGCCGTAATCATCATCTCGTGAAGCATCACGGCGGCTGGGAAGTGGTGCAGCTACCGGATGCGACGTTCGAGTGGACGTCCCCGACCGTCCGGAAGACCCGGACGGTGCCGGAGGGCCGGGTCAGGTTCGTCGAGACCGGCGAACCCCCACCGTTCTAACGCGAGGCCCGGGCGCCCAGACGCCCGCCGGCGAGCGCGATCGAGAGGGCGGTGCCCTCCGGGGCTTCTGCGGGGTCACGCACTACCTCGCCGGGGGTGCCCGCTGCATCGATGAGCTGCGCGATCGCATACCCGCGTTCGAGCGTCGCCCGCGGCGAGAGCGCGCCGAGACGGGAACGCGCCTCCGCGAGCCCGCGCGCACGGTCCTCGATCGCACGGTCGGCGAGTTCCGTGCCGCGTGCGATCCACCGCACGAGCTCCTCGGCGCGGTCGTCCACGATACGCTCGGGGAGGGCGAGTACCGGCCTGCCGCGCAGCGCCGTGAGCGAAGCGGTCTCATGGGCGAGCATCTGGCCGAGTCGGCTGCTCATCCGCGCCCGCGCCTGATCAATGCGCGCCAGCTCCTCGCCCACGTCGGGCACCACGCGTTTCGCCGCATCGGTGGGCGTCGAAGCACGCAGATCGGCGACCTCGTCGAGCAGCGGCCGATCGGCCTCGTGACCGATCGCGCTGACGATCGGCGTGCCCGCCGCCGCCGCCGCACGGATGACCCGCTCGTCGCTGAACGGCAGAAGATTCTGGAAGTCGCCGCCGCCGCGGGCGACGATGATGACGTCGACCCGGGGATCCCTGTCGAGCGCCTCGATGCCCGCCGCTACCTCTGCGGCCGCCCGGTCGCCCTGCACCGCGGCGTGATGCACCTCGAACTGCACTCCGGGCCAGCGCAGCGTGGCATTGCGGATGACGTCTTTCTCGGCGTCCGAATCGCGACCGGTGACGAGCCCGATGCGGCCCGGCAGGAACGGCAGCGGCCGCTTGCGTTCGACATCGAAGAGCCCTTCGCTCTGCAGCTGGCGTCGCAGCCGCTCGAGTCTCTCGAGCAGTTCGCCGAGACCCACGTGCGAAAGCTCGAGCACCTGAACCGTGAGCGAGCCGCCCTTGACCCAGAAGTTCGGTTTCACGAGCGCGACCGCGCGGTCGCCCTGCGAGAACTCGCCCGTGAGCCGCTGGGCTACCGAGCGCCACACGGTGAAGCTCACCGTCGCATCCTGCTGCAGATCGCGCAGCTTGCCGTACACGTGGCCGCCGCGTACCTGCCACTGCGTGATCTCGCCCTCGATCCATACGGTGCCGAGGCGCTCGACCCAGGCTGCGATCTTCTCGCTCATGAGCGCGACCGGCCAGGGCGCGTCGCGCGTCGCGGGGGCGTTCGATGCTGCGTCAGCCATGGGCACCAGCCTACCCGCGGGTCTGCGGCGACCGGCTCGCGCCGAACCGTAGAGTGGATGCCGTGGCCGTGCGCTGCATGCCACCCGACCGCGACTCAGACCGCGGCCCTGACCAGATCTCGACGTTGCAGGAGAGCAAGCGATGAGCGAACCCACGATCCGCGCCCTCGCGCTCGACATCGACGGCACGCTCATCGGCTCGGACAAGCGCGTCCCCGCATTCACGCGGAGCGAGATCGCCCGAGTCGCCGAGGAGTACGGCGCGCACGTATTCCTCGTCACGGCCCGGCCGCCGAGCTCGGCGCGGCTCATCGCGCAGGAGCTCGGCGCATCGGTCTCGTACGCGACCTTCAGCGGTGCGCTCGTCGAGGCTCGTGGTGCCGGTACGAGCACCGGCACGGACGGCGCCTACGGCGATAGCCTGGCGACACTGCGCGCGGTGGCGATCCCGGCGCCGACCGTCGCGCGCGCCGGCGAATGCGCGGCCGACCTCCCCGTGCACGTCGGCGTCTACGGGCGCGACACCTGGGCCGTGAGCGACATGGGGCACTGGGGCCTGCGCGAAGCCCGTGGCACCGGTGTGTGGCCGACCGACGTCGGCCGACCCGCGGTCGAGCGTGCGATCGGAGAGAACGAGACGTTCAAGATCATGTTCCGCGGCGAGGCGGAGCCGCTGAACGAGCTCGAGCGCCGGTTGGTGCCGCTCGCGGACGAGATGTTCGTGCACCGATCGGGCAACGTACTGGAGTGCACTTCGGTGCACGCGCGCAAGTTCTCCGCCGTCGAGGCGCTCTGCGCGCACTTCGGCATCGGTACCGATCAGGTGCTCGCGTTCGGAGACACGACCGCCGATCGCGAGATGCTCGAATCGGTGGGCGCTGGCGTGCTGATGGGCAACGCGCAGCCCGGTACGGCGACGGGGGTCGAAGTGACGCTCTCGAACGATGAGGACGGCGTCGGCATGATGCTGCGCCGCGACTTCCCGACCGCGCGCCCCTTCGACCCGTGGAGCCTCGGTTTCGGCGAGCGGTCATCGCAGCCCCAGCGGGTAGACTCCGGAGCATGAGTGAGACTGTGCCGCCCGTCGATCAGCGCACGATCGGCGCCCCCGTGGTGAGCCTCGCGATGCCCCGCATGCGCCGCGTGACCGGGCGTTTGAAGAACCTGCCCGTCGACGGCGAGAAGAAGGTGCTGCTCGCGGCACCCCGCGGCTACTGCGCCGGAGTCGATCGCGCCGTCGTCGCCGTCGAGCGGGCGATCGAGCTCCACGGCGCTCCCGTGTACGTCCGCAAGCAGATCGTGCACAACGTGCACGTCGTGCAGACGCTCGAGAAGATGGGGGCGATCTTCGTGGAGGAGATCGCGGAGGTGCCCGAGGGCGCGCACGTCGTCTTCTCGGCGCACGGCGTCTCGCCGGTGGTCGTGCAGGAGGCGGCCGACCGGCACCTGCACGCCATCGATGCGACCTGCCCGCTCGTGACCAAGGTGCACCGGGAGGCGGTGCGCTTCGCGAAGCAGGATCGCGAGATCCTGCTCATCGGCCACACCGGGCACGAAGAGGTCGAGGGCACCTACGGCGAGGCGCCCGAGCACATCACGATCGTGAATTCGCCCGACGACGTCGAGACGCTCGAGGTCCGAGACCCCGACCGTCTCGTGTGGCTGTCGCAGACGACGCTCTCGGTCGACGAGACCATGGAGACCGTGCGACGTCTGCGCGAACGCTTCCCGAACCTGCAAGACCCGCCGAGCGACGACATCTGCTACGCAACGCAGAACCGGCAGGTGGCCGTCAAGCAGATCGCACCGCAGGCCGACCTCGTACTCGTCGTCGGTTCAGCGAACTCGTCGAACTCCGTACGTCTCAAGGAGGTCGCGCTCGAATACGGCGCGCGCGAGGCGAAGCGCATCGACTTCGCCACCGAAGTGCAGCAGGACTGGCTCGACGGTGTGCGCACGATCGGCGTCACGAGCGGAGCCTCGGTGCCCGAGTCGCTCGTGCAGGAGCTGCTCGACGATCTTGCCGATGCGGGCTACCTCGATATCGAGGCCACCATCACCGCGGAGGAGGACCTGGTGTTCTCGCTGCCGAAGGAGCTGCGCCAGGACGCCGCGGGGAACACCGATGAGCGTGCGATCGGCGGCCGTGTGCGGCGCTGACGCGGCATCACCGCGCCAGCGCCCGAACGGCTACGGGGTCGACCCGGCCTGCGCGAACATGTAGTCGAGCACCTTCGACGGTGCATCGGGGGCCGACATGGCCTGCATGAGGTCGGGAGCCTGGCCCATCGCGATGAACAGGATCACGGTGAACGCGATGAACGCGACGACGAAAGCGACGAGCGGCACCCAGAACGCGACCCGCGCATGCCGCAATCGCTGGATCGAATACACGACGTTCAACGCGTAGATCGCGAAGATGACGATCGCCCCGATCGTGCCGAGCGTGCCGAGCGAGGCCGGCGCGGAGAACCCTTCGACTTCGAGCGCCGCGGCCATGAGATCGAACGAGGCCCGCAACCCGTTGGCCGAGGCTGCCAGGTTGAGCGCCCCGAATGCGCCCACGACGAGCAGGATGATCGTGATGACGCGGTCGGCGAGGTTCGGGCGCCGTGCCCCGAACGCGACGGCGGAGCCGGCCGGGGCGGGCGCCTCCGAGCGGTAGGGAGCGGGCTCTGCTGGGCGCGACCCGCCCGGAGCCGCAGGAGCCTCGGGGAGCGGGGGAGCACCCTGCGCACCCGACGGCGACGGTGCGGCCGCCGCCGCACCGGTGCGCGCCGGCGCCCCGAGGTTGTGCGGCACACCGGGGATCTGTCCTGATCCCTGGCGAGGAGCCGACCCCGCCGGCTGCGCCGCATCGGCGCCCGGAGAGTCGGGAGCGTCTGCCCCCTCGGGCTTCCATTCCCACCCCTCGGGCGCGTACTCGCCGAACTCGGGCTTCGTCGGGCGCTCGTCTGCCATTACGCGCTGACCGAGTTGCCCGCCGAGCCGAGCTGCTGCGCCGCGAGTGCGACGCGCGAGGCCATGGCAGTCTCGGCGACCTTGCCCCAGGCGCGGGGGTCGTACTGCTTCTTGTTGCCGACCTCGCCGTCGACCTTCAGAATGCCGTTGTAGCCCGTGAACATCGAATCGGCGATCGAGCGGGTGAAGGCGTACTGGGTGTCGGTGTCGATGTTCATCTTGATGACGCCGTTGCGCACCGCCTCGGCGATCTCTTCGGACGACGAGCCCGAGCCGCCGTGGAATACGAGGTCGAGCGGCTTCTCGCCGGTGCCGTACTTCGCCTGCAGGCCGGCCTGGATCTCGGCCAGGAGCTCGGGGCGCAGCTTGACGCCGCCGGGCTTGTAGATGCCGTGCACGTTGCCGAAGGTGAGCGCCGCGAGATAGCGGCCCTGCTCGCCGAGCCCGAGGGCCTCGACGGTGTCGACCGCGTCTTCGAGCGTCGTGTAGAGCTGATCGTTGATCTCGTGGCTCACGCCGTCTTCTTCGCCGCCGACGACGCCGATCTCGACTTCGAGGATGACCTCCATCGCCTTGAGGCGCGGCAGCAGCTCCTTCGCGATCTCGAGGTTCTCGGCGAGGGGCACTGCCGAGCCGTCCCACATGTGCGACTGGAAGTAGGGGAGCCCGCCCTGGGCGACCCGCTCCTCGCTGGCCGCGACGAGGGGCAGCAGGAAGTCGTCGAGCGCGTTCTTCGGGCAGTGGTCGGTGTGCAGAGCGACCGTGATGTCGTACGACTTCGCGACCTCTTCGGCGAACTTCGCGAACGCGATCGCGCCGCCCGCGCGGTTCTTCACGGTGTGGCCCGCGAAGTAATCGGCGCCGCCCGTCGTGACCTGGATGATGCCGTCGGAACCCGCCTCGGCGAAGCCTTGCAGCGTTGCGTTGAGGGTCTGCGTGCTCGATACGTTCACCGCCGGGAAGGCGAAACCGCCCTGCTTCGCGGCGTCGATCATCGCTGCATACTGTTCCGGAGTTGCGACGGGCATTGATGCTCCTTGTCCTCTGTGACGGGGGCGGAAGTCGAAAGTCGACCGCTCGAACCCCCAGTCTACGCGGTAGGGTGAAGGTCATGACTGAACCTGTATCGCTGGGCGAGTGGCAGCCCGACCGTAACTTGGCAATGGAGCTCGTACGTGCGACAGAGGCGGCGGCGATGCGCGCGACGCCGTGGATCGGACGCGGCGACAAGAATGCGGCGGACGGCGCTGCGGTCGATGCGATGCGCCGCTTCCTCTCGACCGTGAACATGCAGGGCACTGTCGTGATCGGCGAGGGCGAGAAGGACGACGCCCCGTGGCTCTACAACGGCGAGGTCGTCGGCAACGGCGAAGGGGCGGCGTGCGACGTCGCCGTCGACCCGATCGACGGCACCCGGCTGACGGCAGAGGGCCGCCCGGGCGCGCTGTCGGTCATCGCGGTCGCCGATCGCGGCTCGATGTACGACCCGTCGGCCGTGTTCTACATGGACAAGCTCGTCTGCGGGCCCGAGGGCGTCGGCGTCGTCGACATCCGCCGCCCCATCGGCGAGAACATCCGTGCACTGGCGCGCGCGAAGAAGGTCGATGTGACCGATATCCGCGTCGCGGTACTCGACCGTCCTCGTCACGAGCCGCTCATCGCCGAGATCCGGGAGGCCGGTGCCGGTACGCGTCTGCTCATGGACGGTGATGTCGCGGGCGGCGTGAACGCGGCCCGCTGGGATTCGCGCATCGACATGTGCGTGGGCGTGGGCGGCACTCCCGAGGGCATCATCACCGCCTGCGCGGTGAAAGCGCTCGGCGGCATGATTCAGGGCAAGCTGTGGCCGAAGGACGACGACGAGCGCCAGCGCGCCATCGACGCCGGCCATGACCTCGACCGGGTGCTCGAGTCGAACGACCTCGTCGCGAGCGACAACTGCTACTTCGTCGCCACCGGCATCACCTCGGCCGACTTCGTCGACGGCGTGCAGCGCCGCGGCCCCTTCGTGCGCGCGGAGAGCATCGTGATGCGGTCGCACTCGGGCACGATCCGCCACATCATCAGCGACATGGACCCGTCGCGCTGGGACGATTGAGCGACTGCTCAATCCTCGACGTCGGGCGTCTCCGGGTTTCCGGGGGCGCCCGACGTTTCCGCGTCACCGGTGCTCGCGGCCGCATCGAGCGCGTCGGCCGAATCGAATAGGCCCGACTCATCGACCGCGGGCAGCGGTACGAGACCGCCGGTCGTCTCGACCGAACGGAGGGTGCGCTCGACGGCGCGGGTGCGCACGCCGGCCTGATGCACCGTGTTCTGGGCGGTCTGCAGCTGCTTCTCGAGCTTCGCCCACACCTGGCCGTACTTCTGGAATTCGGCCTTCGCCGCTCCGAGCACCTGCCAGACCTCTGAGCTGCGCTTCTCGATCGCGAGGGTGCGAAACCCGAGCTGGAGGCTGTTCAGCAGCGACATGAGCACGGTCGGGCCCGCGACGGTGACGTGGTAATCGAGCTGGAGGCGACTCGCGAGCCCCGGCCGGCGCGCAACCTCGGCGAACAGCCCCTCCGTGGGCAGGTACATGATCGCGAAATCGGTCGAGTACGGCGGCGCGATGTACTTGTCGCGAATGAGCTTCGCCTGCGCGACGATCGCCCGCTCGATGTTCTTGCCCGCAGTCTCGACCTGTTCCTTCTCACCGCTCTCCTGCGCTGCGAGCAGCCGCTCATAGTCCTCCTGGGGAAACTTGGAGTCGATCGGCAGCCAGACCGGCGTCTCGCCGGCTTCGCGCCCCGGCAGTTTGACGGCGAACTCCACGCGCTCCGACGCGTGCGGGCGCACGGCGACGTTCTCGGCGAACTGCTCGGGGGCCAGCATGTCTTCGAGCTGGCGCGCGAGCTGCACCTCGCCCCAGCTGCCGCGGTTCTTCACGTTGGTGAGCACCCGCTTGAGGCCGCCCACGTCCGAGGCCAGCGTCTGCATCTCGCCGAGCCCCTTCTGCACCTGCTCGAGGCGGTCGCTGACCAGCTTGAACGATTCGCCGAGGCGGCGCTCGAGGGTGCCCTGCAGCTTCTCGTCGACGGTCGCGCGCATGCTCTCGAGCTTCGCCTCGTTGCCCTGACGCATCTTCTCGAGTTCGTTCTGCAGGGTCTGCAGCAGTTCGAGCTGCGAGCGCGATGACGATTGGGCGCTCCGGTGCATGCGGTCGCTGAGGTGCGCGAGCGCGCGCTCGAGCAGTTCGCGCTGCTCGCGCTCTCCCGCCTCGCGCGCGGCCCGGTCGCGGGCGAGCTCGCCGCTCTGCGCGGCGGCCACCGATTGCAGGCGCGAGTCGAGCTGCTGCTGGCCCGACGCGAGTGCCTGCGCGAGTTCGCCGCGCTGCGCCGCCAGTTCGAGGCGCAGCTCCCGACCGGCGGCCGGGGCGTCGGCGCTCGCCCCGCGCCCGGTGCGGAGCAGCAGGACGACGAGCACGGCGATGAGCAGGGCGAGGTTCGCGACGAGCAGTGCGACGGTGAGTGCGTTCATGATCTCTCGGGTTTCGTGGGGTCTGCGGCTGCTGGCGACCCTAGGCGCGACCGCCGACATCCGGGCGGCGCCTGGAGCGTCCGGTCAGAGCTTCAGCGGAATGGCCGTCAACTGGTGGATGCGCACGCCGGCGTGCTTCGCGAGCGCGGTGACATCGTCGGCTCCGTGACGCACGGCGGCATCGGTGATGATCGCGGCGCACGCCTCGGCATCGGCCAGCGCTTCGTGGTGCGAGAACTCGCCGTACCCGGCGGCGGCCGCCGCGAGCGGCAGGCGGTGCGACGGGATGTCGTAGGTCTTGCGCGACACCTGTACGCTGCAGAGGTAGCGGAACTTCGGTGTCGGCACGACTGATGCGGCGCATGCGGCCTTGATCACGCCCATGTCGAACGAGGCGTTGTGCGCCACCGCGACGTCCGTGCCGATGAACTCGCGCAGTTCTGCGAGCTGGTCGGCCCAGTCGCGCGCGTCGGCGACCATCTGCGGGGTGATGCCGTGGATCTTGATGTTGAAGGGAAGGAAGTCGGAGTGCTCGGCGGGCGGGCGGATGAGCCAGTCGGCGCGCTCGACGACGCGCCCCTCGCGAACCCTGACGAGACCCACCGCGCAGGCGGAGGAGGGGTGGCCGTTCGCGGTCTCGAAATCGATGGCGGTGAAGTCGACGGGCATGGAACAAGGGTGGCACATGCGGCTGACATGCGCGCCGCCGCGGAGGAACCGCCCGCGGCCTCGCGTAGACTAGACCCTCGTGGCTCTTACAATTGGCATCGTCGGACTCCCGAACGTCGGCAAGTCGACCCTCTTCAACGCGCTCACCCATAACGACGCTCTCGCGGCGAACTACCCGTTCGCGACGATCGAGCCGAACGTGGGCGTGGTCAACCTGCCCGACCCCAGGCTCGACAAGCTCGCCGAGATCTTCGGCAGCGAGCGCCTGCTGCCGGCGCCGGTGAGCTTCGTCGACATCGCCGGTATCGTGCGCGGCGCGAGCGAGGGCGAGGGGCTCGGCAACCAGTTCCTCGCCAACATCCGCGAGGCCGACGCGATCGCGCAGGTCGTGCGCGGCTTCGCCGACCCCGACGTGGTGCACGTCGACGGCCAGGTCGACCCCGCGAGCGACATGGAGACGATCAACACCGAGCTGATCATCGCCGACATGCAGACTCTCGACAAGGCGCTCGTGCGCTTCGAGAAGGAGCTGAAGAACCGCAAGATCGACGCCTCGGTCGTCGAAACCGCGAAGGCGGCGCGCGCGGCGCTCGACGAAGGCAAGGTGCTCTCGCAGGCAGGGATCGACCTCGAGCCCATCAAGGAGCTCGGCCTACTCACCGCGAAGCCGTTCCTCTACGTCTTCAACGTCGACGAGGGCGTGCTGCAGGATGCGGCGAAGCTCGAGGAGCTCGCGGCGCTCGTCGCGCCCGCGAAGGCCATCTTCCTCGATGCGAAGATCGAGAGCGAGCTCATCGAGCTCGACGCCGAGGACGCGGCCGAGCTGCTCGCGTCGATCGGCCAGGAGGAGAGCGGCCTCGACCAGCTCGCCCGCGTCGGCTTCGACACCCTCGGACTGCAGACCTACCTCACCGCCGGCCCCAAGGAGGCCCGCGCCTGGACGATCCCGAAGGGCGCCACGGCGCCCCAGGCCGCCGGCGCGATCCACACCGACTTCGAGAAGGGCTTCATCAAGGGTGAGATCATCTCGTTCGACGACCTCGTCGAGGCGGGCTCGGTCGCCGAGGCCCGCGCCAAGGGCAAAGCCCGCATGGAGGGCAAGGACTACGTCATGCAGGACGGCGATGTCTGCGAGTGGCGTCACGGAAATGTATCTGCTACGAAAAAGTGAGTAGGTTTGCGTAAGCGCTCATGAAGGTATGCGGCGCGCCACCACGATGATTCGGCAAGTAGCGTGCTCAACAAAGATCACTTCTTGTTGTTGAGCAAATCTTGGCTGGGGCCGGTAAGGGTTGCATTCCTGCTCCAAACGGTCTCATAGAGTTGAGATAGAAAATTGATGTTTCTGGTTGAAAGGAACGTGAATGGGTGCCAACGATGTCGTCTTGCTTGAAGACATGGTCGAAAGATCTCGGCTTGAGACTGCAGGGTTTAATGCTGCGGAGCAAGAGGCCTACTTCGTTTCTTCTAACTACTTGAACAAGTACCGACCCAGTCATGATGACGTGCTTTCCGGTATCGTCGATGGCACGCGTGATGGTGGTATTGACGCGATCCACATTTTCGCTAACGGTTATTACCTCAGAGACGGTGTGAATGCAGCCGCCCTTGGGCGGAACCCTCAGCTTGATTTGGTGTTAATTCAAGTAAAGAACACAAAAGGGTTTGGCGAGAGTGCCGTTGAAAAACTGATTATCCATCTTCCCAAACTGTTGGATTTCTCGCGTGACGATAGCGCGCTCGCAAAGGAATTTAATCCTCGGCTAGTTGAGATTACTCGACGGTTTCTCAACACATATCGAGCGATGGACCTCCCAAGGCTCAGGATTTCTGTTGCGTTCGCCGCACTAAAAGCTGAACACATACACCCCAACGTTGAGTTGAAAGCCACTCAGCTAGAGGGAACTCTTAAAGATTGCTTCGGGAACTGCGAGCCCGTGGTTGAACTGCTAGATGCGGCGAGTATCGCAGATCTCGTGCGCGACAAACCCCCTGTAACGGCAGAACTTACTTTGGCTGAGAACCCGATTTCTACTGATATGACCGGTGGTTATGTTGGATTAGTCAAGCTGTATGACTATCAGAAGTTCATTACCGATGAAACAGGTCAATTGGACGCGGCGCTCTTTGATGCGAACGTGCGCGACTATGACAGCGGGTCGGAAGTGAACAAGAGCATTGAAGGAACCCTCGGTACGCAGGACAACGAAGTTGACTTCTGGTGGCTTAACAATGGCGTCACGATTGTAGCTGACCGAGTGCAGCCTGCCGGAAAACTTTTGCATCTGGACTCGCCTCAGATCGTGAATGGGCTTCAGACGTCCCATGAGATCTACAAGAAAGGGTCGTCGAGCGAGTATGCGGATGACCGTGGCGTATTGGTAAAGGTGATCCAGGCTGGAGACGATCTAGTCAAGGACCGGATTATTCGCGCCACGAATAGTCAAACCATTCTTGGGTTGAGTTCGCTGCGCGCGACTGATCGCGTGCAGCGAGAGATCGAAGAGTTCTTGAGCATCCATGGCCTTTCCTACGAGCGGCGTAAAAACTTCTATCGAAATCGGCAGATCCCCCTCAGGAAGCTCGTGTCTATCGATCAAATGGGGCAGGCTGTGCTAGCGACACTGGTTCAATCTCCGCACATTTCTAGAGGTGAAGTATCGCGGATCTTTCAAGACGATATCTATCGCGTGGTCTTTAGCGGGACGCAACCGATGAATATGTATTATTCCGCCATCGCGATTGTGCGTACTTGCGAGGAGTTTTTACGAGCACGTCGGGACACTGGACAAGTCGAGGATTTTGTCTTTCATCTTTCGATGGCCGCTGCAATGGCGGTGACGCGGAAGAGGGAGCCCTCCGCGAAGGATCTGGCCTCGATTGGGGAAATGCCTTCTGAAGAAATGCTGACGAGGCTCATGAGAGTTGTGCAGCAAGCGTTCACCGAGGCTGCACGCGAGACTCGGGAGGTGCTATTCGAAAGGCTCGCTAAGGATGCGCGGGCCACGAAGACGCTCAAGGCCCATATGAGACGCTATCTTGCTTCTTCGCCGAGGCGGCGTAGAGAACCCATCTCGAGCTGATCGGATCTGTCATTACCTGGATTGCCGCTCTCCGATACCTTGAGGCGACGTCTGCGAGTGGCGGTTCAACGTCTGATAGGAAATCGGTGGAGCTCCGTATCGGACGAACGTCTGTGAGCGGCGAACAGTAATGCTTGCCTGGGAAGCCGAAGGCGGACGATCGCGCTCGAATCGTCGAGATGCTGGACGGAAATCCCTTCTCGCGAAAAGTGGTTGCATATTCGCTTTCGCACACGCCTCGAGCTGTGACTGGCTGATCCACGACCCATTGCAGGTAGACCCTGTGGGGTCTAAGCTGATGTCATGTGGAGCGTGGACATCGAGTTGATCGCAGGGTGGCTCGCTTCCTTGGACGAGGACTCGTACGTACAGGTGGTCGCTGCGATTGAGCTGCTTGAGGAGCGCGGTCCTCAGCTCGGACGGCTCCTTGTCGATACGGTGTCTTCGTCGAGACACCGCAATATGAAGGAACTCAGGCCAGGTTCGTCTGGCCGGTCCGAACTGCGCCTCCTGTTCGCCTTCGACCCGGAGCGCTCAGCGATCATGCTGATCGCTGGCGACAAGGCCGGCAATTGGACACGTTGGTATGGAAAGAATATCCCGCTGGCCGACGACACGTTCGACGACCACTTGCGCAGACTGAGAGGAAAGTGATCGAGATGGCTGTGTCGCTGAAGGATTTCGTCGCCGAGCGTCCCGTGGACCGGGAGCGCGTCGAGGCACACAAGGAGCGGCTGCTCGCAGAAGTGCGCGCGTACCGGCTGCGCGAGTTGCGCGAGGAAGCCGGCCTCACGCAGGCCCAGCTCGCCGAGCGCATCGGCGTTGGTCAGCGCCAGGTCTCCAAGATCGAGCACGGCGATCTCGACAGTGCGAAGATCGGCACGATCCGCAGTTACCTCAAGGCGGTCGGGGGCAGTCTGGCTATCGAATACGTTCTGGGCGACCAGCGTGTTCAGGTGGTCTGAGAGCAGACGTTCTCAGCCGCGGCGACGTCTGCGAATGGCACCTCAACGTCTGAGCGCAGGGACCTCATGATGCGCGACGCCCGCGAGGCGTACGGCGCCCGGGCGGCCGAGTACATCGACCTCCTCGGCGATGTCGGCGCGATGTCGCCGATCGATCGTCGCACGATCGAGGAGTGGGCTGCGAGTATCGACGGCCGCATCCTCGACGCGGGCTGCGGCCCCGGTCACTGGACCGCGCACCTGCGATCCCGCGGCGCTGACATCGAGGGCATCGACCAGGTTCCGGGGTTCATCGACAGTGCCCGCTCTCGCTTCCCCGGAACCGAATACCGCCTCGGCGGGCTGGAGGCGATCCCGGCGGAGGCGGGGGAGCTGGCCGGCATCCTCGCCTGGTATTCGGTCATCCATGTCGACCCAGTGAATCTGCCCGACGTGCTCGCGGAGTTCGCGCGATCCCTGGCTCCGGGCGGTCGCCTGCTGCTGGGCTTCTTCGAGGGGTCGCGCGTCGAGTCGTTCCCGCACGCCGTGACGACCGCATACTTCTGGCCGACCGAGGAGATGGCCCGTCTGCTCGAAGCGGCGGGGTTCCGGGTGCTCGAGGTGCAGACGCGAACGGACCCGGGCTGCCGCCCGCATGCCGCCATCTCCGCGATCCGCACTCCCGTAGGAGACGTGCGTCCTGGCGGCTCGCCTACAGTTGAGGGGTGACTGCAACGCTCGTGGCCTCAGGCCTCGCGGGAGGGTACGCCCACCGCACGCTCTTCGACGGCCTCGACCTGACCGTCGCCCCCGGCGACGTGATCGGCGTCGTGGGGGTGAACGGTGCCGGCAAATCGACGTTGCTGAGCATCCTCGCCGGCGCGATCGCCCCGCAGGAGGGCGCGGTTTCACTCGCCCCGGCCGACGCGTTCGTCGGCTGGCTGCCGCAGGAGCACACCCCGATCGAGGGTGAGACGATCGGCCGGTACGTCGCTCGCAGAACCGGCGTCTCGGAGGCGGCGGCGCGGCTCGACGCCGCCTCCGAAGCGTTCGCGAGCGCCTCGGAGCACGGCGACCCGGGCGGCAGCACGGCCGACGAGTACTCCGCCGCGCTCGACCGGTGGCTCGCGACCGGTGGCGCGGACCTCGACGAGCGGCTGCCCGCGGTGCTGGCTGATCTCGGCGTCGCCGTCGACGAGGTGGCGACCGATGCGCTCATGACGTCGCTCTCGGGCGGTCAGAAGGCGCGTGTGGCGCTCGCCGCACTGCTCTGCTCCCGGTTCGACATCGTGCTGCTCGACGAGCCGACGAACGACCTCGACCTCGACGGGCTGGAGCGTCTCGAGACGTTCGTGCGCGGGCTGCGCGGCGGCGTCGTGCTCGTGAGCCATGACCGCGAATTCCTCGCCCGCTCGGTCACCCGCGTGCTCGAGCTCGACTTCGCGCAGCGCACGAACCGCGTCTACGGCGGCGGGTACGAGGCGTACCTCGAGGAGCGCGCCACGCTGCGGCAGCAGGCCCGCGAGGAGTACGACGAGTTCGCGGCGAAGAAGGCCGATCTCGTCGGCCGTGCCCGTACGCAGCGGGAATGGTCGAGCAAGGGCGTGCGCAATGCGATGCGCAAGGCGCCCGATAACGACAAGATCAAGCGCAAGGCATCGGCCGAGTCGAGCGAGAAGCAGGCGCAGAAGGTGCGCCAGATGGAGAGCCGCATCGCCCGGCTCGAGGAGGTCGAGGAGCCGCGCAAGGAGTGGCGTCTCGAATTCTCGATCGGGTCGGCCCCGCGCTCGAGCTCGGTCGTCGCGACGCTGAACGAGGCCGTGGCGCGGCAGGGAGACTTCGTGCTCGGGCCGGTCTCGCTGCAGGTCGATGCCGGGGAGCGGATCGGGATCACGGGGCCGAACGGCGCCGGGAAATCGACGCTGCTGCGGCTGCTGCTCGGAGACCGCGCGCCGGACGAGGGTGCGGCGAGTCTCGGCAGCTCGGTCGCGATCGGTCGGATCGATCAGACCCGCACGCTGCTCACGGGCCCCGCACCCCTCGCCGAGGCGTTCGAGCAGCTCGTACCCGAGTACACGTCGGCCGAGGTACGCACGCTGCTCGCGAAGTTCGGGCTCAGGGCCGACCACGTGCTGCGGCCGCTCGACGGGCTCTCGCCAGGGGAGCGCACGCGTGCGGGGCTCGCTCTGCTGCAGGCCCGCGGCGTCAACGTGCTCGTGCTCGACGAGCCCACGAACCACCTCGATCTCGAGGCGATCGAGCAGCTCGAACAGGCGCTCGAGACCTACGACGGCGCGCTGCTGCTCGTGACGCACGACCGCCGTATGCTCGAGAACGTGCGCCTCGGCAGCCGCTGGGAGGTCGACGCGGGGCGGGTGACCCAGCTCGTGGTGTAACCCGGCGCGAACGGGCCGCGGACCGGGGGGCCGCGGACTGGGCGCGGTACGCTGGCTCCTATGACCGCACGCGATCGCACGCTCTCGGCAGCGGTGGCGCATCTCTCGCCCGGGTATTTCGCCCTCGTGATGGCGACCGGCATCGTCTCGATCGCGCTGCGCGATGCGGGGGCCGGGCTGCCGGCGCCAGCAGCGGCGCTCGCCGCCGGGCTCTCGGCCGCGCTCCTGGGCATCGCGATCGTCGCGTACCTCGTGCTCTGGGTGCTGTTCGCGTGGCGCGCGATCGCCTTCCCGCACCAGCTGCGCGCCGATCTGCGCAGCCCCGAGCAGGCCTTCGGATTCTTCACCGTGGTCGCGGGCACCGATGTGCTCGCGGTGCGGATCGCGCAGGCGGGCGCCGTGCCTCTGGCGATCGGGTTCGTGATCGTGGCCGTCGCGCTGTGGTGCGTATTCGGCTATCTGCTGCCGTGGCAGGTGCTGGTGGCGCGCGATCGCGAGGAGCGCATCCTGTCGCGCACGAACGGCAGCTGGTTCGTGTGGGCGGTCGCGAGCCAGTCGCTCGCGGTCGCGGCTGCCGAGATCCAGCCCCACGCGGGCCCGGCGGCCGTGCCCTGGCTCGGTATGCTGGCGGTGATGTCGTGGTCGGTGGGCGTGGCGCTCTACGCGGGTGTCGCGATGCTGGTGCTCCTGCGCATCGTGCATTACGGCATCGCTCCCGAAGAGTTCACGCCGCCCTACTGGGTCGCGATGGGGGCGCTCGCGATCGCGGTCGTCGCCGGGTCGGGAATCGTCGGCATGGCGTCGACGCCGATGGTCGACGCGGCGCGCGGCCTCATCGCGGCGCTCGTGGTGGTGTTCTGGTGCTTCTGCGCCTGGCTGACGCCGCTGCTCGTGGGGGCCGGTTTCTGGCGGCATGCCGTGCACCGCATACCGCTCGACTACGAGCCGGGGCTGTGGTCGATGGTCTTCCCGGTCGGCATGATCGCGGTCGCGTCGATGTCGATGGGCCGCGCCGACGATCTCGCGGTCGTGCATGAGATCGGCCGCGCGATCGCGATCGCTTCGGTGCTCGTGTGGGCCGTCGTGTTCGCGGGGCTCGTGCGCCGCATCGCCCGGGTGCTTGCGGCATCGTCGCGTGCGCGGCGCATCGCGGCATAGGCGGGGCCGCTCCCGACAGGGATCGCTTCTTCCCCGTATGCCCTAGGTTTGAGGGGTGACCGTCTCGATCTCCTGCCCCGTCCACTCGACCGTCATCGGCGATGACGGCGCCCCGGTGCGCGCCGTCTTCCTCCACGGCCTCTTCGGGCGCGGCAAGAACTTCACGACGATCGCGCAGGCGCTCGCCCCCGAGGTGCAGAGCCTCATGGTCGATCTGCCGAACCACGGCCAGTCGGGGTGGACCGAGCGCTTCGACTACGCGGACATGGCCGACCTGGTCGCCGAGCACCTGCGCGCCGAGTTCGCCGCGCGCGGTCCCGTCGCCGTCATCGGGCATTCGATGGGCGGCAAAGTCGCGATGGTGCTGGCGCTGCGCCACCCCGATCTCGTGCGGCGCCTCGTCGTGATCGACATCTCGCCCGACACGGGCGGCGAGGTGCGCGGCGAGTTCCCGCACCTGCTCTCGGCGCTCGCATCGCTCGACCTCCGGGCCGTGCACAAGCGGGGCGAGGCGAGCGCGGCGCTGCGCGAGCAGATCCCGAACAGCACGGTGCGCGGCTTCCTCATGCAGAACCTGAAGCGCGAGGGCGACGGCTTCGTCTGGGAGCCGAACCTCGCGCTGCTGCGCGCCGAGCTCGACACCGTCATGGGCTTCCCCTCGGATCCGGGGGAGCCGTACGAGGGCCCCGTGCTCTGGATGGGCGGCGAGAAATCCGACTACGTCACCGACGACGACGCCCCCGCGATGCGCGCGCTCTTCCCGCGCACGCAGCGCATCACGGTGAAGGGCGCCGGGCACTGGGTGCACGCCGAGCAGCCCGACACGGTCGTGGCTGCGCTGCGCCGGTTCCTGCTGCCCCGGGGCTGAGCGGAGACCGTGCTCGGCGATCCCTGGAGAAACCTTGCAGAAGCAGGGATCACCCCGTAAAGTGGCTTCTTGGTGTGTTCCACTGATTGAGCCGTGCCCAAACGGCGCAGCCAGGGGAGCGCGTCAGGGTCCCTCGCTCGAAGAGCTGACACCCCCACGGCATAGCTGCACTCGGTAGCCCCGATCGCCTCGGCGAAGAGGGCCGCAGCAGCTCCGCGGTCGTGCAAACGCCCGCACATGCTTGTCAATCAACGGCAATCCTGTCACCGTGCAGGAACAACTAGGAGAATCAGTGCCTACTATTCAGCAGCTGGTTCGCAAGGGCCGGACGCCGAAGGTCACCAAGACCAAGGCGCCCGCTCTGAAGGCGAACCCTCAGCAGCGCGGTGTGTGCACCCGTGTGTACACCACCACCCCGAAGAAGCCGAACTCGGCGATGCGTAAGGTCGCTCGTGTGAAGCTCTCGAACGGTACCGAGGTCACGGCCTACATCCCCGGTGAGGGCCACAACCTGCAGGAGCACTCGATGGTGCTCGTGCGCGGTGGTCGTGTGAAGGACCTCCCCGGTGTCCGCTACAAGATCGTGCGCGGCGCGCTCGACACGCAGGCGGTCAAGGACCGCCAGCAGGCTCGCAGCCGCTACGGTGCAAAGAAGGTGAAGTAATGCCTCGTAAGGGTCCTGCTCCCAAGCGTCCCGTCGTCGCCGATCCGGTATACGGCGCGCCGATCGTCAGCCAGCTCGTCAACAAGATCCTGGTCGACGGCAAGAAGGGTCTCGCGGAGCGCATCGTCTACAACGCGCTCGAGACCGTCGCCGAGAAGTCCGGCCAGGACGCGGTCACGGTGCTCAAGAAGGCGCTCGACAACGTGCGCCCCACGCTCGAGGTCCGTTCGCGTCGCGTCGGCGGCAGCACCTACCAGGTGCCCGTCGAGGTGAAGCCGCACCGTGCGAACACGCTCGCACTGCGCTGGCTCACCAGCTACGCGAAGGCCCGTCGCGAGAACTCGATGACCGACCGTCTCACCAACGAGATCCTCGACGCTTCGAACGGCCTCGGCGCCGCAGTGAAGCGCCGTGAGGACACTCACAAGATGGCCGAGTCGAACCGCGCGTTCGCTCACTACCGCTGGTAGAAGCCGAATCGTCGCCCCGGGTCCTTCCGCCCGTGCTGCATCCCGCAGGACGGCGGAGGGTCCGGGACGGCCTCGGGGCGAGCGATCCTCGCCCCACTCCCACAACTTTCATCCCCACACCTGGAGGAGACCCGTGGCACAAGACGTGCTCACCGACCTGAGCAAGGTCCGCAACATCGGCATCATGGCCCACATCGATGCCGGCAAGACCACCACGACCGAGCGCATCCTGTTCTACACGGGTGTCAACCACAAGCTGGGCGAGACCCACGACGGCGGCGCGACGACCGACTGGATGGAGCAGGAGAAGGAGCGCGGCATCACGATCACGTCTGCCGCCGTGACCTGCTTCTGGAACAAGAACCAGATCAACATCATCGACACCCCGGGCCACGTCGACTTCACCGTCGAGGTGGAGCGCTCGCTCCGCGTGCTCGACGGCGCTGTCGCAGTGTTCGACGGCAAGGAGGGCGTGGAGCCCCAGTCGGAGACCGTGTGGCGCCAGGCCGACAAGTACGGCGTGCCCCGCATCTGCTTCGTCAACAAGATGGACAAGATGGGCGCCGACTTCTACTTCACGGTCGACACCATCATCAACCGCCTCGGCGCGAAGCCGCTCGTGATGCAGCTGCCCATCGGCTCGGAGTCCGACTTCACCGGCGTCGTCGACCTGCTCACCATGCAGGCGTTCGTCTGGGAGGGCGACTCGAAGGGCGACGTCACCCTCGGCGCGAACTACGAGACCCGCGAGATCCCCGCCGACCTCCAGGCCAAGGCCGAGGAGTACCGCGCGCAGCTCGTCGAGACCGTCGCCGAGACCGATGACGCGCTGCTCGAGAAGTTCTTCGGCGGCGAAGAGCTCACGATCGACGAGATCAAGGGCGGCATCCGCAAGCTCGTCGTGAACAACGAGATCTACCCCGTGTACTGCGGCTCTGCGTTCAAGAACCGCGGCATCCAGCCGATGCTCGACGCGGTCGTCGACTTCCTGCCGAACCCGCTCGACGTGGGCGCCATCGAGGCGCACGACCCGCGCGACGAGTCGGTCATCATCGAGCGCAAGCCCTCGGCCGACGAGCCCTTCTCGGCGCTCGCGTTCAAGGTCGCCGTGCACCCGTTCTTCGGTCGTCTCACCTACGTGCGCGTCTACTCGGGCCAGGTCGATTCGGGCACCCAGGTCGTCAACTCGACCAAGGGCAAGAAGGAGCGCATCGGCAAGATCTTCCAGATGCACGCGAACAAGGAGAACCCCGTCGACGAGCTCACGGCGGGCAATATCTACGCCGTGATCGGACTGAAGGACACCACCACCGGTGACACCCTCTGCGACGCGAACAACCAGGTCGTGCTCGAGTCGATGACCTTCCCGGAGCCCGTGATCGAGGTCGCGATCGAGCCCAAGACCAAGGGCGACCAGGAGAAGCTCGGCACCGCCATCCAGAAGCTCGCCGAAGAGGATCCCACGTTCCGCGTGAGCCTCAACGCCGAGACCGGCCAGACCGTCATCGCCGGCATGGGCGAGCTGCACCTCGACATCCTCGTGGATCGCATGAAGCGCGAGTTCAAGGTCGAGGCGAACGTCGGCAAGCCGCAGGTCGCGTACCGCGAGACGATTCGCAAGACCGTCGCGAAGTACGATTACACGCACAAGAAGCAGACCGGTGGTTCGGGCCAGTTCGCGAAGGTCCAGATCGCGCTCGCTCCGCTCGAGGCGGAAGAGGGCAGCGACAAGATCTACGAGTTCGAGGACAAGGTCACCGGCGGCCGCGTGCCGCGCGAGTACATCCCCTCGGTCGACGCGGGCATCAAGGACGCCATGCAGTACGGCATCCTCGCGGGCTTCCCGATGGTCAACGTCAAGGCGACCCTGCTCGACGGCCAGTACCACGACGTCGACTCCTCGGAGATGGCGTTCAAGATCGCCGGCTCGATGGCCTTCAAGGAGGCCGCGCGCATGGCTCAGCCCGTGCTGCTCGAGCCGATGATGGCCGTCGAGGTGCGTACGCCCGAGGAGTACATGGGCGACGTCATCGGCGACCTGAACTCGCGCCGCGGTCAGATCCAGTCGATGGAGGACGCGTCGGGCGTCAAGGTCGTTCGCGCCCTCGTCCCGCTCTCCGAGATGTTCGGGTACATCGGCGACCTCCGGTCGAAGACCAGTGGTCGTGCCGTGTTCTCGATGGTCTTCGACTCCTACGCCGAGGTCCCCAAGGCCGTGGCCGAGGAGATCGTTCAGAAGGCTAAGGGCGAGTAATTCCGCCCGGAGGTCGGTGCCGACGGTTCCGTCGGCACCGACCTTGAGGCTCGGCTCGCGATCACCGGCCCGAGCTAGTAACATAAGTACACAAACCCCGTGCCCGTCCGCCTTCGAAACCATCGGAGGACAGCGGGTGCAACGACGTCCTGAGGAGGACCATAGTGGCGAAGGCCAAGTTCGAGCGGACCAAGCCGCACGTAAACATCGGAACCATCGGTCACGTCGATCACGGTAAGACCACCCTTACCGCGGCGATCTCGAAGACCCTGGCCGACAAGTTCCCGTCTGAGACCAACGTCCAGCGCGACTACGACCAGATCGACTCGGCTCCGGAAGAGCGCCAGCGCGGCATTACCATCAACATCTCGCACGTCGAGTACGAGACCCCGAAGCGCCACTACGCGCACGTTGATGCCCCCGGTCACGCTGACTACATCAAGAACATGATCACGGGTGCCGCTCAGATGGACGGCGCGATCCTCGTGGTTGCGGCGACCGACGGCCTCATGGCTCAGTCGAAGGAGCACATCCTCCTCGCCAAGCAGGTCGGCGTTCCCTACCTGCTCGTCGCCCTCAACAAGTGCGACATGGTCGACGACGAGGAGATCCTCGAGCTCGTCGAGATGGAGGTCCGCGAGGAGCTCTCGAAGAACGGCTTCGACGGCGACAACGCTCCCGTCGTGCGCGTGTCCGGCTACGGCGCCCTCCAGGGCGAGGAGAAGTGGGCCAACGCGATCCTCGAGCTCATGGAGGCGGTCGACGAGTCGATCCCCGACCCCGTGCGCGACAAGGACAAGCCGTTCCTCATGCCCGTCGAGGACGTCTTCACCATCACCGGCCGCGGCACCGTCGTCACCGGCCGCGCCGAGCGCGGTACGCTGAAGATCAACTCCGAGGTCGAGATCGTGGGTCTGCGCCCGACGCAGAAGACCACCGTCACCGGTATCGAGATGTTCCACAAGCAGCTCGACGAGGCATGGGCCGGCGAGAACTGTGGCCTCCTCCTCCGCGGCACCAAGCGCGAAGAGGTCGAGCGCGGCCAGGTCGTCGTCGCTCCCGGCTCGATCACCCCGCACACCAAGTTCGAGGGCTCGGCCTACATCCTCAAGAAGGAAGAGGGCGGCCGCCACAACCCGTTCGAGACGAACTACCGTCCGCAGTTCTACTTCCGTACGACTGACGTGACCGGTGTCATCACCCTGCCCGAGGACAAGCCGATGGTGATGCCCGGCGACACCACCGACATGTCGGTCGAGCTGATCCAGCCGATCGCCATGGAAGAGGGCCTCGGCTTCGCGATCCGTGAGGGTGGCCGCACCGTCGGTGCCGGCACGGTCACCAAGATCGTCGAATAAGGTTCTTCGAGTACTGCTCGAGTGAACGGGAGCCCCTGAGGAGTCATCCTCAGGGGCTCCTCTCGTTTTTCGCCGAGTCTTCTGCGGGAGCGGCCCCGCCGTGACCGCTCCTGCGGCGAAACGGCACCGCGTGAGCAGGCCGGCCGGTGCGGGCGCGGTATCCTCGTAGATGTAGACGGGCGGCGATTCTTGCGCCCGGGATGAACGGAGGGCGAGTGCCGCAAACAATCGGGCAGCGCTTCACCAATTTTCTGAAGCAGTACGGCGTGCTCTTCCTCGGCGACGCCTGCGCTTGGGCGATCGGCATTCTCGCCGCCCTCGTGCTGCGGTACGACTTCGAACTGGTGCTGATCCACAAGGGCTGGACCGCGGTGCTGATCGCGTTCACCATCCTGATCCAACTCATCGCGGGGTGGGCGTTCTGGCTCTACCGCAACCGATATGAGACCGGCAGCTTCGACGAGGTCAAGGCGATCGTCATCGACGTCACCGCCGTAATGGTGGTCGCGTGGGTGTTCGCCTACCTCGTGGGCTACGGCAACGGCATCCCGCGCAGCACGATGATCATCGCCGCCCCGATCACCTTCAGCGTGATGGGCGTCGTGCGCTACATCTGGCGTCTGCGCACCGAGCGCCAGCTCAAGCCGGGCCTCGAAGCCGAACGCACCCTGCTCTACGGCGCCGGCTACCTCGGCGTGCAGACCGCCAAGCGGCTGCTCACCGACCCGAAGGCGGCCGTGCTGCCCGTCGGGTTCCTCGACGACTCCGCGACCAAGCAGCACCAGGAGGTGCGCGGTGTGCGCGTGCTCGGCCCGCTCAGCGAGCTCACATCGATCGCACGATCGACCGGGGCCACGCAGCTCATCGTCTGCATCGGCGACGCCGACGTCGCGATGCTGCGCCGCGTCGACGAGGCTGCGGATCGTGCGGGGCTCACGGTGCTCGTGCTGCCGCCGCTCGACCAGATCCTGCACAATTCCTCGGTGATCTCGGAGGTGCGCGAGCTCTCGATCGAAGACCTCATCGGGCGGCACCCGGTGCGCCTGGAGACCGAGTCGATCGCCGACTACCTGCAGGACAAGCGGGTGCTCGTCACCGGTGCGGGCGGTTCGATCGGCTCGGAGCTGTGCCGTCAGCTCGCCCGCTTCGCGCCGCGGGAACTGATGATGCTCGACCGCGACGAGACGTCGTTGCAGGAGACGCAGCTCTCCATCAGCGGTCACGGGCTGCTCGACACCCGCGACGTCGTGCTCGCGGACATCCGCGACGCGGATACTCTGCAGCGCATCTTCGCCGACCGCAAGCCCGAAGTCGTGTTCCACGCCGCGGCCCTGAAGCACCTGCCGATGCTCGAGCAGTACCCCGACGAGGCGTGGAAGACCAATGTGCTCGGTACGCTCAACGTGTTGAACGCCGCGGCATCGGTCGGCGTCGGCACCTTCGTGAACGTGTCGACGGACAAGGCAGCGAACCCGACGAGCGTGCTCGGGCATTCGAAGCGGGTCGCCGAGAAGCTGACCGCCTGGATGGCTCAGCAGACGCAGCAGCGCTACCTCTCCGTGCGCTTCGGCAATGTGATCGGCAGTCGCGGCTCGATGCTGCCGACGTTCCGCTCGCTCATCGAAGCGGGCGGTCCGCTGACCGTCACCCACCCCGATGTCACGCGCTACTTCATGACCATTCCGGAGGCGTCGCAGCTCGTCATCCAGGCCGGTGGCATCGGCCGACCGGGCGAGGTGCTCATCCTCGACATGGGGGAGCCCGTCCTCATCCTCGACGTCGCCAAGCGCATGATCGCGCAGTCGGGCAAAGACGTCGACATCGTCTTCACCGGTCTGCGCCACGGCGAGAAGCTGCACGAGGTGCTCATCGGCGACGGCGAGGGCGACGAACGGCCCTTCCATCCGAAGATCTCGCACGCGCACGTCGATACGATCTCGCCGACGGTGCTCGACCACGCAGGCTGGGTCGCACGGCTCGACCTGACCGCGGATGCCGAGGAGCGCGTGCAGTGATGCTGCTCGAGCACACCGGGGGCTCGAGCTGGTTGGAGGCGAGCCTGACCCCCGTGCTCCTCGGTCTCATCGCCGGCGCGCTGACGCTCGCGGCGAGCCTGTTCCTCCCCTTCGCGGTGCGGCCCCTGCTCGAGCAGTGGGGCATCATGGACGTGCCGAACGAGCGCTCCTCGCACACGCGGCCGATCCTGCGCGGCCTCGGCCTGGCGGTGCTCATCGCGATGGTCGTCGTCGGCATCGTCTCGGTGCTGCTGCTCTGGCTCGCCGACCGGCCCGGCTGGGCGACGCTGCTCGTGTGCGTCGTCGGCTTCGCGTGCAGCGGGCTGCTCGGCCTGCGCGAGGATCTGAGCGGGCTCAGCGTGCGCGCCCGGAGCATCGCGCTGCTCGCGATCGGTCTCGTCACACCGGCCCTGCTCTTCCTCGTCTCCGACCCCGCACCGACGATCGCCTGGATCGCCGGCGCCCCCGGCGCACCGTCATCGGCGATCGCGGTGACCGCGCTGATCGTGTACGCCGTGCTCTTCACCTCGAGCTACATCAACGTCGCGAACTTCATGGACGGGCTGAACGGCATCAGCGGTTTCCACGGCACGATCGCCGGCGTCGCCTTCGCCGTCGCCGGCGCCGCGACCGGTCGCGAATGGCTGACGCTCGCGGGGCTCGTGCTCGCCGCGGGTTTCCTCGGCTTCCTGCCCTGGAACCTTACGAAGCCCGGCGCCTTCCTCGGCGATGTCGGCAGCTATCTGCTGGGCGGCGCGGTCGCGATCACGAGCTTCGCCGCGCTCATGTCGGGGGTGCCGTTCCTCGCGACGATCGGGCCGATGGTCATCTACTTCGGCGACGTCGGAGTGACGCTCGTCAAGCGCGTGCGCGCCGGCAAGCGGTGGGATGAACCGCACAAGGAGCACACCTATCAGCGCATCCAGCAGCTCGGCTACAGCCACGTCGCAGCGTCCGCGATGGCGGCGGGCTGCACGTTCGTGACCTCTGCGCTCGGTCTGCTGGCGATCGCCACCGGCCTCATCGGCACGCTCGTGCTGCTCCTCGGCGGAGTCGCCGTGCTCGTCCTCTACCTCGCGCTCCCGAAGCTCCTTCCGGCGCGCTGAACGAGCGGCCCCGTCAGGGGCAGATCAGATGGGTGCGCTTGCCCGGTCCGCCGCGGTCGATGCGGTGGCCGGACATGAGCTCGCTGCACACGGGGCAGACCGGCTTCGCCGGAGGCCGGTACGGCGGCTCGTTCCGGTCTCCGAGCTGCGCCGGGCCCTCGATCTGATAGAGGAATCGCAGGATCGCCGGGAAGAATCCGGGGACGCCGTCGTACGGGGTCTTGTGCCAGAGATGGTACTTCTCACGTTTTTGTTTGCCCACGAACGAAATCGTAACACGAACATTAGGGCACAAACGAGTTAGAATCGAACCATGGAACTTCTGCCGGACGATGCGCTCGAACTCGACCGACAGGTGTGCTTCGCCCTCGCGGTCGCGAGTCGCAGCGTCATCGGCGCATATCGGCCGATTCTGGAGCCGCTCGGCCTCACGCACCCGCAGTATCTGACCATGCTCGCCCTCTGGGAGCACGCGCCGCTGCGCTTCGGCGAGATCGCGGAGATGCTGCGGCTCGACCCCGCGACCCTCTCGCCCATCATCAAGCGGCTCGAGCACTCCGGCCTCATCGAGCGCGAGCCCGTGGCCGGCGATGAGCGCACTTTCCAGCTCGTACTGACCGAGCAGGGGAGCGCGCTGCGCGAGCAGGCGTTGAGCGTGCCGCCGGCGGTGATCGCGCGCCTCGGGCTGCCGGTCGAACGCCTCATGGCGCTGCGCGACGAGCTCGTCGTCATCATCGAGGCCGTGGAGCGCGGGCAGTAGGCGGCGAGCGTCTTGTGGTCGATCGCTCTCTGTGTGCACGGATAACGATAGGTCGGGCGTACGTCTTGTCCGCGGGCGGAGCGATTCGGATTGTGAGCGCATCGGGGTTGGCGTGGTGTGCTGAAAGCACGACAGCGCCGGGGGACCCCGCCCAAGCGAACAAACGAATCGCGGAGCGACACGCCTGCGGCCAGCGCTAAGAACGAAGGCCATTTCTGGCCTTCGTGCACTGGTCGGGGAGCCCGTCTCTGGCTCCCGTCGGGCCCGAGCGACACGCCCGGGTTGCGCGATCCCCGGGCGCGTGTCAGAATAGACAGGTTCAGTACTCCGGGCTTCGGCGCGGATCACTGCTCGTCCGGTGCAGAATGGCCGCGATCCCTGTGGGAGAGCGCGACTTTCTGCCGCGAGTAGCGAACGCACCGCGCACCATGATCGACCAGGTTTCGTACCTGGCCGTTTTCGTGTGCGCGACCGCTTCTCCTCCGAGAAGCGTTTTGACAGGTGAACAGAGACCCAGTACGAAGCGCGCATGAGCGCCGAAGTGCCACGGGCGCTGATACGCAAGACGTCCAATGCTGCAGGCCAGAAGCCTGCAGTACGACGCAAGTAGAAAGTTGAGAGTCACATGGCGGGACAGAAGATCCGCATCCGACTGAAGTCGTATGATCACGAGGTCATCGACAACTCTGCACGTAAGATCGTCGACACGGTGACCCGCGCGGGTGCGACCGTGATCGGCCCCGTGCCGCTCCCCACCGAGAAGAACGTGATCGCAGTGATCCGTTCGCCTCACAAGTACAAGGACAGCCGCGAGCACTTCGAGAAGCGCACGCACAAGCGTCTGATCGACATCGTCGATCCCACTCCGAAGGCCGTCGATTCGCTCATGCGTCTCGATCTGCCTGCTGATGTCAACATCGAGATCAAGCTGTAAGGGGGATTCGAAACATGTCTGCAGTACGCAATGTCAAGGGTCTCTTGGGCACCAAGCTCGGTATGACTCAGGTCTGGGACGAGAACGGCAACGTCGTTCCCGTCACCGTCATCGAGGTGGCTCCGAACGTCGTCACCCAGATCCGCACCCCCGAGATCGACGGCTACAGCGCCGTCCAGATCGCTGCGGGTCAGATCGATCCCCGTAAGGTGAACCAGCCGACCGCTGGTCACTTCCAGAAGGCGGGCGTCACGCCCCGTCGTCACCTCACCGAGGTCCGCACGGCAGATGCTGCCGAGTACACCCTCGGCCAGGAGCTCACGCTCGACGCCACCTTCGAAGCCGGTCAGAAGATCGACGTCGTCGGTACCTCGAAGGGCAAGGGCTTCGCCGGCACCATGAAGCGTCACAACTTCTCGGGCGTCAGCGCTTCGCACGGCGCGCACCGCAACCACCGCAAGCCGGGTTCGGTCGGCGGCGCAGCTACGCCGGGTCGCGTCTTCCGCGGCCAGAAGATGGCCGGCCGCATGGGTGGCGATCGCGTCACCGTGCAGAACCTCACCGTGCAGGCGATCGACGCAGAGAAGGGTCTCATCCTGGTCAAGGGTGCGGTTCCCGGTGCTCGCGGTCGTCTCGTTTTCGTTCGCAACGCAGTGAAGGGGGCGTAGTTCATGGCTACCGCTACCAAGCTCGAGGTGCTCGACGCGCAGGGCAAGAAGGCCGGTTCGGTCGATCTGCCCGAGGCGATCTTCGGCACCGAGACCAACGTCCCGCTGATCCATCAGGTGGTCACCGCTCAGCTCGCAGCTGCGCGCCAGGGTACGCACAAGACCAAGAACCGCGGCGAGCGCTCCGGTTCGGGCGTCAAGCCGTTCAAGCAGAAGGGCACTGGCCGTGCACGCCAGGGCTCGGTCCGCATGCCGCAGCACCGCGGTGGCGGCATCGTCCACGGGCCCGTGCCCCGCGATTACTCGCAGCGCACCCCCAAGAAGATGATCGCTGCTGCTCTGACCGGTCTGCTCTCGGATCGCGCCCGCGCGAACCGTCTGCACGTCGTCGAGGGCTTCGGCATCGCCGATAAGCCCAGCACCAAGACCGCTCGCGAGTTCCTCGCATCGGTCGCTCCGGGCAAGCGCGTTCTCGTGGTCGTCGACCGCGAAGACGAGCTGACCGCTCTGAGCGTGCGCAACCTGCAGTTCGTTCACGTGCTGTATCAGGATCAGCTCAACGCCTACGACGTGGTCGTCAGCGACGATCTCGTCTTCACCAAGGCCGCCTTCGACGCGTTTGTCGACGGCCGCGCCGCCAAGGAGGACACGAAGTGAGCCTGAACAAGTCCGCACACGACGTCATCATCCGCCCCATCGTTTCCGAGAAGAGCTACGGCCTCATCGACGCCAACGGTCAGTACACCTTCGAGGTGGCTCCGACGGCGAACAAGTCCGAGATCAAGCTCGCGATCGAGTCGGTCTTCGACGTGAAGGTCGAGAAGGTCCGCACCCTGAACCGTAAGGGCAAGACCCGTCGCACGAAGTTTGGCATGGGCAAGCGCAAGGACACCAAGCGCGCCATCGTCACGCTGAAGTCGGGTTCCATCGACATCTTCACGGCTGCGCTGTAGAGGGCGAGAAGGAATACAACATGGCTATTCGCAAGTACAAGCCGACGACCCCGGGTCGTCGCGGTTCGAGCGTCGCTGATTTCGCCGAGATCACCCGCTCCACGCCCGAGAAGTCGCTGCTCCGCCCGCTCCCCAAGACGGGCGGCCGCAACAACCAGGGTCGCATCACCACCCGCCACATCGGCGGTGGCCACAAGCGCCAGTACCGCGTCATCGACTTCCGTCGCAATGACAAGGACGGCGTGAACGCCAAGGTCGCGCACATCGAGTACGACCCGAACCGCACGGCGCGCATCGCGCTGCTGCACTTCGAGGACGGCACGAAGCGCTACATCCTCGCCCCGAGCAAGCTGAAGCAGGGCGACGTCGTCGAGTCGGGCGCCGGTGCCGATATCAAGCCCGGCAACAACCTGCCTCTGAAGAACATCCCGACGGGTACGGTCGTTCACGCGATCGAGCTGAAGCCCGGCGGGGGCGCCAAGATGGCACGTTCGGCAGGCGCCTCGGTGCGTCTCGTCGCGAAGGACGGCCCCTACGCCCAGCTGCGTCTGCCCTCGGGCGAGATCCGCAACGTCGATGCGCGCTGCCGCGCGACCATCGGCGAGGTCGGCAACGCCGAGCAGTCGAACATCAACTGGGGCAAGGCCGGTCGCATGCGCTGGAAGGGCGTGCGCCCGACCGTCCGCGGTGTCGTCATGAACCCGGTCGACCACCCGCACGGCGGTGGCGAGGGCCGTACCTCGGGTGGTCGCCACCCGGTCAGCCCGTGGGGTCAGAAGGAAGGCCGTACGCGCCGTCCGAACAAGGAAAGCGACAAGCTCATCGTTCGTCGCCGCACCGTTGGCAAGAAGCGCTAGTCGGCAGGTAGGAGAGAGTAGAAGATGCCTCGTAGTCTCAAGAAGGGCCCCTTCGTCGACAACCACCTGCTTGGCAAGGTAGTTGCTCAGAACGAAGCCGGCACCAAGAACGTGATCAAGACCTGGTCGCGCCGCTCGATGATCATCCCCGCAATGCTGGGTCACACCATCGCAGTGCACGACGGTCGCAAGCACATTCCCGTATTCGTCACCGAAACCATGGTCGGTCACAAGCTGGGCGAGTTCGCGCCCACTCGTACCTTCCGCGGTCACGTGAAGGACGACAAGAAGGGCCGTCGCCGCTAACGCGGTGACGTGAAGGAGGAAGAGAAATGGTGGAGTCGATCGCCCGCGTGCGTCATATCCGCATCACCCCCCAGAAGGCCCGTCGCGTCGTTGACCTGGTTCGCGGTAAGAACGCCCAGGAGGCACTCGCCATCCTGAAGTTCGCACCTCAGGCAGCTGCAGAGCCCGTGTTCAAGCTGGTCGCCTCGGCGATCGCGAACGCTCGCGTGAAGGCTGACAACGAGAACCTGCGCCTCAACGAGGACGAGCTCGTCGTAGCCCGCGCCTTCGTCGACGAGGGCGCGACGCTCAAGCGTTTCCGCCCGCGTGCACAGGGTCGCGCATTCCGTATCAACAAGCGCACGAGCCACATCACGGTCGTTCTTCAGACCGCCGATGAGCTCGCCGCCGCGAAGAAGGGAGCCTAACGGTATGGGCCAGAAGATTCATCCCTACGGCTTCCGCCTCGGGATCACTACCGACCACGTGTCGCGCTGGTTCTCGGACTCGACCAAGAAGGGTCAGCGCTACGCTGATTACCTGGCCGAGGACATCAAGATCCGCCAGCACCTGACCACGCAGCTCGATCGCGCCGGCGTCTCGCGCGTCGAGATCGAGCGCACCCGCGACCGCGTCCGCGTGGACATCCACTCGGCGCGTCCCGGTATCGTCATCGGTCGCCGCGGCGCCGAGGCCGAGCGCATCCGCGCCGACCTCGAGAAGCTGACCGGCAAGCAGATCCAGCTGAACATTCTCGAGGTCAAGAACCCCGAGGCCGATGCTCAGCTCGTCGCTCAGGGCATCGCCGAGCAGCTCGCCGCTCGCGTGGCTTTCCGCCGCGCGATGCGCAAGGGCCTGCAGGGTGCTCAGCGCGCCGGCGCCAAGGGCGTCCGCATCCAGGTCTCCGGCCGCCTCGGCGGCGCCGAGATGAGCCGTTCGGAGTTCTACCGCGAGGGTCGCGTGCCGCTGCACACGCTGCGCGCGAACATCGACTACGGCTTCTACGAGGCGAAGACCACCTTCGGCCGCATCGGCGTGAAGGTCTGGATCTACAAGGGCGACCTCACTAACAAGGAACTCGCACGCGAGCAGGCGGCCCAGAAGCCGTCGCGCGACCGCGGCGACCGCCGTCGCGCCCCCCGTGGCGCACAGGCCGAGGCTGCACCCGCTGCAGCAGGAGCGGAGAAGTAAGCATGCTGATTCCCCGTCGAGTCAAGTACCGCAAGCCGCACCACCCGGGCCGTTCGGGCCAGGCCAAGGGCGGCACCAAGGTCACCTTCGGTGAGTTCGGTATTCAGGCGCTCACCCCCGCTTACGTGACGAACCGTCAGATCGAGTCCGCTCGTATCGCGATGACCCGTCACATCAAGCGCGGTGGCAAGGTGTGGATCAATATCTACCCCGACCAGCCCCTCACCAAGAAGCCCGCAGAAACCCGTATGGGTTCGGGTAAGGGTTCGCCCGAGTGGTGGGTGGCCAATGTCAAGCCGGGCCGCGTCCTCTTCGAGGTCGCCGGTGTCGACGAGCAGCTGGCCCGCGAGGCGATGACCCGCGCGATCCACAAGCTGCCGCTCAAGGCCCGCATTATCAAGCGCGAGGAGGGCGACGCGTAATGGCGATCGGTACCAAGGAACTGGCCATCACGGAACTCGATACCTTCGAGAACGAGCGTCTGGCCGAAGAGCTGAAGAAGGCCAAGGCCGAGCTCTTCAATCTGCGTTTCCAGTCGGCCACCGGCCAGCTGGAGAGCCACGGCCGCGTGCGCCAGGTGAAGCGCGACATCGCTCGCATCTACACCGTGCTGCGCGAGCGCGAGCTCGGGATCCGGGCGACGCCCGCTCCCGCGGCTCCCGCCAAGGCCAAGAAGGCTACGAAGAAGACCGAGCAGGCGGACGCCGCCGCTGAAACGAAGGAGGCCTGAGTATGGCTGAGGTCGAGAAGGAACAGCGCGGCTACCGTAAGACTCGCCGCGGCTACGTCGTCAGCGACAAGATGGACAAGACCATCGTCGTCGAGGTCGAGGACCGTGTGAAGCACCCGCTCTACGGCAAGGTCATGCGCCGTTCGTCGAAGGTGAAGGCCCACGACGAGCAGAACACCGCCGGCATCGGCGATCTCGTGCTCATCCACGAGACCCGCCCGCTGAGCGCCTCGAAGCGCTGGCGTCTGGTCGAGATCCTCGAGAAGGCGAAGTAAGCCCCCGGCTTACTGATTGAAGGAGTAGCAAGTGATTCAGCAGGAATCCCGACTCAAGGTCGCCGACAACACCGGCGCCAAGGAGTTGCTCACGATCCGTGTCCTCGGGGGATCGAAGCGTCGTTACGCCGGTCTCGGCGACACGATCGTCGCAACCGTCAAGGATGCGATCCCCGGCGGCAACGTGAAGAAGGGCGACATCGTCAAGGCGGTCGTCGTTCGCGCTCGCAAGTCGACCCGTCGTGCCGATGGCTCGTACATCAGCTTCGACGAGAACGCAGCCGTCATTCTCAAGGCAGACGGGGAGCCCCGCGGCACCCGTATCTTCGGGCCGGTCGGCCGTGAGCTTCGCGACAAGAAGTTCATGAAGATCGTCTCGCTCGCACCGGAGGTGATCTAGTCCTATGGGCGCAAAGATCAAGAAGGGTGACCTCGTCGAGGTCATCTCGGGCCCGTCGCAGGAGCGCGGCGGCTACAAGGGCAAGCAGGGGCGCGTCATCGACGTCCTCACCGACAGCGATCGCGTCGTCGTGGAAGGCGTGAACTACGTCAAGAAGCACGTCGCGGCCGGTCAGACGAGCGGTGGCGCCCGCGAGGGCGGCATCGAGACCGTCGAGGCCCCGATCCATATTTCGAACGTCGCCATCGTCGACCCCGAGACGAAGAAGCCGACCCGTGTCGGTTTCCGCGTCGAAGAGGTCGAGAAGGACGGCAAGAAGAAGACCGTTCGCGTGCGCTACGCGAAGAAGTCTGGGAAGGATCTCTGATGGCCGAGGCTAAGGTTCAGCCCAGTCTGAAGCAGAAGTACCGCGGCGAGATCGTGCCGCAGCTGCGCGAGCAGTTCGACTACGCCAACATCATGCAGGTTCCCGGCCTCGTCAAGGTCGTCGTGAACACCGGTGTCGGCGAAGCCGCACGCGACAGCAAGGTGATCGAGGGCGCCATCGCCGACCTCACCAAGATCACCGGCCAGAAGCCCATGGTCACCAAGGCCCGCAAGTCCATCGCGCAGTTCAAGCTGCGCGAGGGCCAGGCCATCGGTGCGCACGTCACTCTCCGTGGCGACCGTGCATGGGAGTTCCTCGACCGTCTCGTCAACCTCGCACTGCCGCGCATCCGCGATTTCCGCGGTCTGTCGCCCAAGCAGTTCGACGGCAACGGCAACTACACCTTCGGATTGACTGAGCAGAGTGTGTTCCACGAGATCGATCAGGATAAGATTGATCGGGTGCGCGGTTTCGACATCACTGTCGTGACTACCGCTCAGACCGACGACGAGGGTCGCGCGCTGCTCAAGGCGCTCGGCTTCCCGTTCAAGTCCGAATAACTGAATAGTCCAAACGGCGAGGGTGTCCGGGGTTTCCCGGGCACCCGATCCGTGTGTCACCCAGGTCGGCGGTCGTGTAACGGCCGTCGATACCAGGCGAGAAAGAAGAGTCACTCATGACTATGACTGATCCGGTCGCAGATCTGCTGACCCGGCTGCGCAACGCAAGCGGTGCGCATCATGACGACGTTTCGCTTCCCGGCTCGAAGCTGAAGGAGCGGATCGCAGAGATCCTCAAGCGCGAGGGCTACATCACCGACTGGAAGGTGGAGCCGGCTCGCGTCGGGACCACGCTGACCCTGTCGCTGAAGTACGGCCCGAACCGCGAGCCCTCGATCGAGGGGCTGAAGCGCGTTTCGAAGCCCGGTCTTCGCGTGTACGCGCGTTCGACCGAGATCCCGAGCGTGCTCGGCGGCCTCGGCGTTGCGATCCTGTCCACCTCCTCCGGTCTGCTGACCGACCGCGAGGCCGAGCAGAAGGGCGTCGGCGGCGAAGTGCTCGCCTACGTGTGGTAAGCCGTCATGTCACGTATTGGAAAGCTTCCCATCACCGTTCCCGGTGGTGTTGATGTCAAGATCGATGGCCAGCAGGTCACGGTCAAGGGTTCGAAGGGCGAGCTCTCGCTCGTCGTCTCCGAGCCCATCCGCGTCGCTCTCGAGGACGGCCAGGTTCTGGTCACCCGTCCCGACGACGAGCGCGAGTCGCGAGCGCTGCACGGTCTGACCCGCACGCTCATCAACAACAACATCGTCGGCGTCACCGCGGGCTACTCGAAGTCGCTCGAGGTCGTCGGCACCGGCTACCGCGTGCAGCAGAAGGGCACCGGCATCGAGCTGGCGCTCGGCTTCTCGCACCCGGTCACCTTCGACGCCCCCGAGGGCATCGCCATCGCGGTCGAGGGCGCCAACAAGATCACCGTGAGCGGTATCTCGAAGCAGGCTGTCGGCGAAGCCGCAGCGAAAATCCGCAAGCTGAAGAAGCCGGAGCCCTACAAGGGCAAGGGCATCCGCTACGCGGGCGAGAACGTTCGTCGCAAGGCTGGAAAGGCTGGTAAGTAACATGGCCGCATCTATTTCCCGGGCTAAGGGCCGTACCGCGGCTCGCCTGCGCCGCCATGCCCGCCTTCGCAAGAAGATCGTCGGCACGGAGGTCCGCCCCCGTCTCGTCGTGACCCGCTCGTCGCGTCACGTCTTCGTCCAGGTCATCGACGACTCGAAGGGCCACACCGTGGCCTCGGCGTCGACCATGGAAGCGGATCTGCGCGTCTTCGAGGGCGACAAGACCGCCAAGGCGCACAAGGTCGGCGAACTCGTCGCCGAGCGCGCGAAGAACGCCGGTGTCGAAGCCGTCGTCTTCGACCGCGGTGGCAGCAAGTACGCAGGTCGCGTGGCGGCAGTCGCCGACGGCGCACGTGAGGGAGGGCTGTCACTGTGAGCAACGAAACTAAGGAGCAGCAAGTGACTGCAGAGGCCCCGGCCGAGACCCAGGCCGCAGCGGCACCCGCACAGGATCACCGCGGCGAGCCCCGCGAGCAGCGTCGCGGCAGCCGCGACCGCGGCACCCGTGGCGAGCGCGGCGGTCGCGACCGCAACGACAGCCAGTTCCTGGAGCGCGTCGTCACCATCAACCGCGTGTCGAAGGTCGTCAAGGGCGGCCGTCGCTTCAGCTTCACCGCGCTCGTCGTGGTGGGCGATGGCAACGGCACCGTCGGCGTCGGCTACGGCAAGGCGAAGGAAGTTCCCCTCGCCATCTCCAAGGGCGTCGAGGAGGCGAAGAAGAACTTCTTCCGCGTGCCTCGCGTCGGCAGCACCATCCCGCACCCCATCCAGGGTGAGGCAGCCGCAGGCGTCGTCCTGCTGCGCCCGGCCGCTGCCGGTACCGGTGTTATCGCCGGTGGCCCGGTCCGCGCCGTCCTCGAGTGCGCCGGCATCCACGACGTGCTGAGCAAGTCGCTCGGTTCGTCGAACACCCTGAACATCGTGCACGCGACCGTCGAGGCCCTGCAGAAGCTCGAGGAGCCCCGCTCCGTCGCAGCTCGCCGCGGGCTCGACTTCGACCACGTCGCGCCGGCTCGCATCGTGCGCGCCGAGGCGAAGGCGCTGGCCGACGCTGCCGCGAAGGCAAAGGCAGGTGCGTGATGGCGAAGTCCTTGAAGATTACGCAGAAGAAGTCCGTTATCAGTGAGAAGCAGAACCAGCGCGAGACGCTGCGCAGCCTCGGTCTCCGCAAGATCGGCCAGTCGGTCGTTCGCGAGGACACCCAGGCCAACCGCGGCTACATCCGTGCGGTCGCTCACCTGGTAGAGGTTGAGGAGATCGACTGATGAGCGAGAAGAACGAGGAGCGCCAGCAGGTGCTCAAGGCGCATCACCTGCGCCCCGCCGCCGGTTCGAAGACCGCCAAGACCCGCGTGGGTCGCGGTGAGGGCTCGAAGGGCAAGACCGCGGGCCGCGGCACCAAGGGCACCAAGGCCCGGTACCAGGTGAAGGCCGGCTTCGAGGGCGGCCAGATGCCGCTGCACATGCGTACGCCGAAGCTGCGCGGGTTCAAGAACCCGTTCCGCGTGGAGTACCAGGTGGTCAACGTCTCGAAGCTCGCCGAGCTCTACCCCGCGGGGGGCGACGTCACCGTCGCCGATCTCGTGGAGAAGGGCGCTGTCCGCGCGAACCAGCCCGTCAAGGTGCTGGGCGACGGCGACATCCAGGTGAAGCTCACCGTCGATGTCGACAAGGTCTCCGGCTCGGCCGAGCAGAAGATCGTCGCAGCCGGCGGTCAGATCAAGTAAGCGTTCGAGTCTGACTCGGAATGCGGGGGAGTCGCGGGCCGGCAGCACATGCCGGCTCGCGATATCCCCCTTTTTTCTTCCCAGCGAGTTGCGTACGCGGTCGATTACGACCTCGGTGCAGCGTGTAGGCTGGTGTGGTTGGTTATCGTCGTGAGGCGAAGCCCCATGACGACGTCCCCAGGAGGCAGGATTTGTTCAGCGCCATAGGACGGATTTTCCGTACGCCTGATCTCAGGCGGAAGATCCTCTTCACGCTCGCCATCGTCGCACTGTTCCGGCTCGGCTCATTCGTGCCGACGCCCTTCGTGCAGTTCGACAACGTCCAGTCGTGCCTCGCCGCGAACCAGGGCGGCACCTCGGGCCTGTACGAGATGATCAACATGTTCAGCGGCGGTGCGCTGCTGCAGCTCTCGGTCTTCGCGCTGGGCATCATGCCGTACATCACCGCATCGATCATCGTGCAGCTGCTGCGCGTGGTCATCCCGCACTTCGAGGATCTGCACAAGGAGGGCCAGGCCGGCCAGGCCAAGCTCACCCAGTACACGCGATACCTCACCATCGCCCTCGCCGTGCTGCAGTCGACGACGCTCATCACGGTCGCGCGCTCGGGGCAGCTCTTCGGCTCCGCCGCCAACCAGGCCTGCCAGAACCTGGTGGCGCAGGAGTGGTGGGCGGTGCTCATCATGATCCTCACGATGACCGCCGGCACCGGCCTCATCATGTGGTTCGGCGAGCTCATCACCGAGAACGGCATCGGCAACGGCATGTCGCTCCTCATCTTCACCTCGATCGCCGCGACCTTCCCGAACGCGCTGTGGGTCATCAAGCAGTCCGAGGGCTGGGAGGTCTTCTTCCTCGTCATCGGCGTCGGCCTGCTGGTCGTATGCGCCGTGGTCTTCGTCGAGCAGTCGCAGCGCCGCATCCCGGTGCAGTACGCGAAGCGCGTCGTCGGTCGCCGCACCTACGGCGGCTCGAGCACCTACATCCCGATCAAGGTCAACATGGCCGGCGTGATCCCGGTCATCTTCGCCTCGGCGATCCTCTACCTGCCGATGCTCATCGCGCAGTTCAATCAGCCGAAGATCGGCGAGGACCCGAAGGGCTGGGTCGTCTGGATCCAGAACAACCTCGTCTACGGCGATCAGCCGCTGTACATGCTGGTATTCTTCCTGCTGATCATCGGCTTCACGTTCTTCTACGTACAGATCACCTTCAACCCGGAGGAGGTCGCGGACAACATGAAGAAGTACGGCGGCTTCGTCCCGGGCATCCGCGCCGGCCGTCCGACGGCCGAATACCTCAACTACGTGCTCAACCGCGTCACGAGCGCCGGGTCGCTGTACCTCGGCGTGATCGCTCTGATCCCGCTCATCGCCCTCGCCTTCTTCGGCGCGAACCAGAACTTCCCGTTCGGCGGGGCCTCGATCCTCATCATCGTCGGTGTGGGGCTCGAGACGGTCAAGCAGATCGATGCGCAGCTGCAGCAGCGTCATTACGAAGGGCTTCTCAAGTGAGCGAAACCACCACCCGACTCCTCATCATCGGCCCGCCCGGCGCGGGCAAGGGCACGCAGGCCGGCCGCATCGCCGAGGCCTACGGCGTCCCCGCGATCTCCACGGGCGACATCTTCCGCGCGAACATCAAGGGCGGCACCGAGCTCGGCAAGCGCGTGCAGGCGATCATCGAGAGCGGCGAGCTCGTTCCCGATTCGCTGACCAACGAGATCGTTCAGGATCGCCTCGGTGCGGACGACGCCCAGGGCGGCTTCCTGCTCGACGGCTACCCCCGCAACGTCGAGCAGGTGCACGCCCTCGACGGCATGATCGACGGCGACGCGCTCGACGCGGTCGTGCTGCTCGAAGCCGACGTCGACGAGGTCGTCTCGCGCCTCCTGAAGCGCGCCGAGATCGAGGGCCGCGCAGACGACACCGAAGAGGTCATCCGCCACCGCCAGGACGTCTACGCGGAGCAGACGGCACCGCTCGTCGAGCTCTTCACGGAGCGCGGGATCCTCGTCGCCGTCGACGGTCTCGGCACTGTCGACGAGGTCGCCGAGCGCA
The DNA here is from genome assembly GCF_053567315.1 of Leucobacter sp. GX0328. Taxonomy (NCBI): domain Bacteria; kingdom Bacillati; phylum Actinomycetota; class Actinomycetes; order Micrococcales; family Microbacteriaceae; genus Leucobacter; species Leucobacter sp. GX0328. The sequence continues at coordinate 307,514 of NZ_JBSGPC010000001.1, read as the reverse complement.
TCGCCGCCGGCCTCTCGGCCCAGCTGGGACGCTGAGCATGGCGCGTCGGGGGCTACTGCGCCGATCGATCTACAAGTCGCCGGCCCAGCTGCGGCTCATGATCGAGCCGGGGCGGGCCACCGGCGCCGCGCTCCGCGCGATGCGCGAGGCGGTGCGGCCCGGCATCACGCCGCTCGAGCTCGACGCGATCGCCGAAGATGCGATCCGCTCGCTCGGAGGCGCTCCGAACTTCATGCTCGAGCCCGGATATCGGCACACGATCTGCGCGAACGTGAACGCCGACGTGGTACACGGCATCCCGACCGACCGCCCGCTCGTCGACGGCGATATCGTCTCGCTCGACGTCGGCGCGGTGATCGGCGGCTGGAACGGCGATGCGGCGATCACCGCCGTGCTTCCCGACCCGCGCGACGCCGAGCGCACCGCGAGCAACACGAAGCTCAGCGAGGTCACCGAGCAGGCGATGTGGCGCGGGATCGCGACGCTCGCCCGCGCCACCCATTTGAACGAGGTGGGCACGGCCGTCTCGCAGTACGTGCGCAGCCACAGCGACTTCGGCGTGCTCGAGGACTACATCGGGCACGGTATCGGACGCAGCATGCACGAGGATCCGCCGGTCTTCAACGTGCCGGTCGCCCGCAAGGGTCCCGAGATCAAACCCGGCCTCGTCGTCGCGATCGAGCCGATCATCTCGGCCGGCACCATCGATACGGTCATCCAGAACGACGACTGGACCGTGACGATCGCCGACGGTTCGATGAGCGCGCAGTGGGAGCACAGCGTCGCGGTGCACGAGAAGGGCATCTGGGTGCTGACCGCAGACGACGGCGGCGCCGCCGGCCTCGAGCCGCTCGGCATCACCCCCGTCCCGATCCCCTGATCGAAGTGACCGCCGGGGGAGTCCCACTGACGAGGCGGAGCCTGGTCATCGGTTCCGTCGGTCTGCTGCTCGTCGGTTGCTCCCCGGAAGCGCCCGCCGACGTGCGCCCACGACCCGCTACGAGCACTCCGGCGCCGTTCGCTACACCGGAACCCGAACCGACGCCCGAGCCCGATCCCGTGCTCGAGACGCCGCCGCAGCCCGATGTCGAAGCAGTGATCGCCGCGCATGAGGGCCTGGCCCCGACGCAGTGGGGCATGCACTTCCCGGGCGTCGTCGGCACGGGGGTCGACGCCGGGAGCGCACAGCCCGGTGCGGTGCATCTCACGCTCGACGCGTGCGGCGGGCCCACCGGCTCGGGCTACGACGCCGCCCTCATCGACGGACTCGTCCAGGCCGGGATACCGGCGACCCTGTTCCTGAACCTCCGATGGATCACCGCGAACCCCGATCTCGCGGCGCAGCTCGCGGCGAACCCGCTCTTCTCCATCCAGAACCACGGCGCCCTGCATCGCCCGCTGAGCGTGACCGGCGCAGCGGCCTACGGCATCGCGGGCACGGCCAGCGCCCGGGAGGCCGCGTACGAGGTCTGGGAGAACCATCTCGCGATCGAGAACCTCGCCGGGGTCGCACCGCGCTGGTTCCGCCCCGGCACGGCGCACCTCGACGATGTCGGCCTGAGCATCGCGGCCTCGCTCGGCGAAGGCATCGCCGGCTTCGCGGTGAATGGAGACGGGGGAGCGACCCTTCCAGCAGCAGCCGTCACGGGCGAACTCCTCCGATGCGCGGGCGGCGAGATCGTGATCGCGCACATGAACCAGCCCGGCTCGGGCACCGCGGCAGGGATCCTGCAGGCCATCCCGCAGCTGCAGGCCCGAGGTCTGGCCTTCGCCGCGCTGTGATCCGCGCCGTCGGAATCACCTGCGCGCCTCGGAGGCGCGATAGGCCCAGAGCCCGATGCGTAGATCTGCCAGATCAGCGAAATCCAGAGGGTTCTTGCCGACGATGCTGTGAATGCGCGAGAGTCGGTGCCGCACCGTATTGATGTGCAGGAACTCCGCCTGCGCCGTCGCCTTCAGCGAACCGTTGTGCGCCATGAACGCTTGAAGGGTGCCCAGGAGGTCGCGCCCGCCGCGCACTTTCGGGTCGAGCAGTGGGCCGATGAGCTGATGGACGAACGGAGCGAGGAGCCCGGGCGGCTGCTGCTCGAGCAGGGTTTCGATAGTGGTGAGGCTCTCGGGTCCGCAGACGCGGCCCTGCTTGCGGGCGACCCTGAGGGCGGCACGGGCCTCGAGGATGCCGCGCTGCAGCTCGGGCTGCTCGATCGCGCTGCTGTATCCGCACACCAGCCCGAGTCTCTGCGCGATGCCGTGAGCGTCCGTGGGAGTCGCGGAAGCGACGAGGAGCTCGTCCCCGGTATCGGCGATGAGCCCGGATCCGAACTGCTCGACCAGCAGATGGAATGTGCCGCGGGGCCAGGCGGATACCGAGAGCGGAGCATCTTCCATGCCGCCGCTCGCGAGATCCGCGGCGAGGGAGCCCGGGCGGGCCAATCCATTCGCTACCAGCGTGAAGAGCTCCCCGATGCGACGCGATTGCTGGCGCAGCTTCTCGAACTCGTTGCGGTGCGCGACCTGCAGCACGCGCCCGATCTGGTGCAGGGCTCCGGTCTCGAGTGCTGGATGCGAATCATCGGGGGCCCAGAGCAGCGACTCTTCCGCGTTCAGCCGTACCCGATGCACGGATCCTGAGTCTTCGGGCGCGTTGAGGAGTTCGCGCGCAGCGTGCTCCTGCAGCTCGCCCCGGTGCCAGAAGAGGAATCGGCCGCCGAGAGCGCGTTCGCATTCCGTGATGAGCTCCGAGGTGAGCGCTCCTCCTTGGAGCAGCGTGAGCATCCCGGCGATGATCTGGTCATCGCGCTCTGTAGCGGCGGTATGCAAGCGCAGGCGGTCGTCGGCGAGTCTCACGCTGATCTCCGTGAACGGCGTTCCCGTCGCCATCTCCACCAGAGGCATGCCCGCTCTGCGGCACTCGTCGATGAGGGGCGTCGGGGCGTGCAAGTGCACCTCGCCGAGGCCGAGGCAGATCGCGACAGCTCCCGCACGGCTGACCGCATGCACGAAGTTCGCGCAGTTCGCGGCCGATGTCAGGGCCGTGCCCACCGTGCAGATGAGCTCGCCAGCGCGCACGTACGGGCTCGGGTCGATCGCCTCGGTAGTGTGCACATCGGTGATCATCACCGTCGCGGGCGGTTCAGAGGTGAGCACTGCCGTGATGTTGAGCCCTGGCTCGGCGAGGAGCGCCGAGAGCGGTTTCCCGGGCCAAGGGTCCAGCGGGGATGAGTCGTCGATCATCGGGCTCCTTCTCATTCCTCGTGGGGGCGGCGCAGCCGCCCCGCTTGCGCCGCTGATTGTATGTTCGCACAATAAACGCCGCTGTTCGATAGCACTCATCCAATCTGCTGCTGTTTCGCTTGTCGGATCGTCGTGTGGGTTCGCATAATGTTGCCGTCCGCATATTTGCGTCCGCTCAATGTCGAGTCAGGAGAATGATGAGTGAAACGAAGAACCGCACGACGCCTCGTCTCGCTGCAGGCGCCGCGCTCGCCGGCACCAGTATCGAGTGGTACGACTTCTTCATCTACGCCACGGCAGCGGCTCTCGTGTTCAGACACGTGTTCTTCCCGCCCGATATGAACCCCACGATAGGGCTGATCGTCGCCTTCGGTACCACCTCGTTCGGTTACCTAGGACGGCCGATCGGCGCACTGCTGTTCGGCTATCTCGGCGACCGGATCGGGCGCAAGCCGATCCTCGTCGCAACGCTCCTGCTCATGGGTATCGGCACGGTCGGTATCGGTCTGCTGCCGAGCTACGAGACTGCGGGCCCCATCGCGCCCCTGCTGCTCGTAACGCTGCGCCTCGTGCAGGGCGTCGCGATGGGCGGTGAGTGGGGCGGTGCCGCATTGCTCGCGGTGGAGCACGCACCGCAGGGGCGACGCACCTTCTACGGCTCGTTCGTGCAGCTCGGCTCCTCGGTCGGCGCCACCCTGTCGTCGGTGATGTTCTCGGTCTCGGAGCACATCGGAGGAGGCCTGCTCGAAGGCTCCTGGCGCATCCCCTTCCTCATGTCCGCCGTGCTGCTGGTGCTCGGCCTGATCATCCGGCTGAAGGTCGCGGAATCGCCTGAGTTCACCAATACGGCTGCGCTGGGGATCCTCGTGAAGAACCCGGCGAAGGAGGTCATCACGCGGATGCCGCGACGGCTGCTCATCGGCATCGGTGCGATGTTCATCGCCACGGGCGGATACTACGTGACGTCCTCGTTTTTCCTCGCCTACTCGACGGACGAGGCCGGGGTGCCGATCGATCTCGTGCTGAACGCACTCATCATCGCGGGGCTCTTCGAGATGGCGTTCATGCCGCTCGCCGGCCTTCTGGGCGACAAATGGAAGGCCCATTACGTCGTGGTCGTCGGGCTATCGGGAATCGCGATTCTGTGCGTCCCGCTGTATCTGCTCGCGCACACCGGGTCCATGTTCATCATCACGGCGATGCTGTGCGTCATCGCGCTCTGCACTGCCTTCAACTACGGCCCGATGGCGAGCATCCTCGCGCAGCTCTTCCCTGTGAATGTCAGGTACTCCGGTACCTCGCTCGCCTATCAGGGAGCCGCGCTCACCGCCGGCGTCGTCACGCCGATCGTGCTGCCGACGCTGCTGGGCATCGCGAACGGCTCTCCGTGGCTGATCTTCGCCTACCTCGCCGTCTTCTGCGGAGTATCGATCCTGAGCGTGCTCGCCATTATGCGCCTGCACGACAAGGGGCGCCGGGAAGCGGCACCGGACGTGCATGGCTGAAGCCGGGCGGGGAGCACAGGGCGCACTGATCCGCCCATCATCCATCGATGAATCGCAACACTCGAGAATGGAACCTCTGATGAGCATGGTCGAGACGCTGTTCGTGAACGGCACGATCCGCACCGTCGAAGACGTGGTGGCCGCCGACGCAGTACTCGTGAGGGATGACCGCATCATCGCGGTCGGTACGGAAGCCCAGTGCAGAGCCGCATCGCTGAGGCCACCGGAAGTCATCGATCTCGACGGCGGCACCATGCTCCCCGGATTCGTCGATGCGCATTGCCACCCGTTGATGCTCGGGCAGTTCGATTCGTGGGTCGATTGCAGTTGGAACGCGGCGCCATCGGTCGAGGATGTCGTCGCGCGACTGCAGGAGCAGGCGCAGTCGCAGCGGACCGGCCCGGTGCGGGGCGAGGGGTTCCATCACGGCAATGTCGCCGAGGGGCGCATGCTGACCCTGACCGACCTCGACCGCGTCGCGAGCGACCGGGAGGTGCTCGTTTTCCATTCGAGCGGGCACGGCGCGATCGTCAACTCCTGGGTGCTGCAGCAGGCGGGCGTCACCGAAGACACACCGGACCCCGATGGCGGGCACTTCGGGCGCGATGGGTCCGGCGCGTTGAACGGCGAAGTCTGGGATGCCGCCGCCGACGTCCTGACGGGCGCGGGCGGCGTGAAGATCGCGAACAACGGACCGAACTTCCATCTGCCTGAGGGGCTCGCGGAGCTCGCCGATCATCTCGGCGAGGCTCAGTCGCGCTTCCTCTCAGCCGGAGTGACGACCGTGGTCGACGCGCAGGTCACAGCCCGGGAGCTGCGCGCCTACTTCGCGCTCCGACGTCGGGGCGAGCTCACCATGAGGGTCGAGATGCTCGTGATCTCGAGCCTGCTGGACCAGATGGAAGCGCTCGGACTCGGCGACCGGCTCGGCGACGATCTGCTCGCATTCTCCGGGATCAAGCTCTATGTCGACGGCGCGCTCACCGGCGCCACAGCGCGGTTCAGCGAGCCCTACTGCTGCTCGACGGAGGACTTCGGCTATTACTACCATTCCCCGGAGGAGATCTCGGAGCTCATCGCGCGGGCGGACCGGCTCGGCTTGCAGACCGCGACGCATGCTCAGGGCGACGCGGCGATCGAGGTCGTGATCGACGCGCACGAGGTGATCCGTGCTTCGGGGGGACGCACCGATGCGAGGCACCGCATCGAGCACTTCGGAGCCCCGACCTCCGAGCAGGTGCGCCGCGTCCAGAAGCTCGGATTGTGGCCGGTCACGCAACCGCAGTACATGCGCCGCTACGGCGAGGAGCTCTCGAAGGCGCTCGGCGATCGCGCGCAGCGCCTGTGTCCGCTGGGGGAGATGCGCGACAACGGGGTGCCGCTGGTCCTTTCGTCAGATGCGCCCGTCTGCCCGCCCGACCCGATGGAGGCGGTGTGCACGGCAGTCGCCCGCATGACTTCGACGGGAGAGGTGCTCGGCGGCCCGGAGCTGCGATTGACGGTCGCCGAGGCGATCGAGGCGCACACGCTCGGCGCGGCGAGATCGATCCATCGAGAGTCATCGGTCGGGTCGATCGCTGCGGGGAAGCTCGCGGATCTCATCGTGCTCTCCGCCGATCCCTATGCCGTTGCACCAGAAGCGCTGATGCAGATCGAAGTTCTCGAGACCTGGGTCGGCGGGCATCGCGTATTCGAACAAGAGAGAGGGAACTGAGCCATGGATGATTCGAAAGACCGGAGCAGCGCGAGGCCAGCGCCCGTCGGGCAGGTCGACGGACAGGTCTCGCCGCGATATGCGGGCTTCACGACGTTCGCGCGTCTGCCGCGCATCGACGATGTGCAGGCGCACGATGTTGCGATTGTCGGCGGCCCCTTCGATGCCGGGGTGACATTTCGGCCAGGAGCCCGCTTCGGACCATCGGCCATCCGCGAGGCATCGCGACTGCTCAGGGCGTACAACCCTGCGCAGCAGGTGCACCCATTCGACCAGGTGCAGGTCGTGGACGCCGGCGACATCGCCTGCAATCCGTTCAGCATCGAGACGGCGATCGACGAGGTGCAGGCCGGGCTCGCAGAGCTGATGGGCGGCGAGCAGCGCCCCTATGTGCTCCTCGGCGGCGACCACACGCTCGCGCTGCCGTCGCTGCGGGCCGTTCATTCGGAGCATGGTCCGGTAGCGCTGGTCCATTTCGACGCCCACCTGGACACCTGGGGCACCTACTTCGGAGCATCGATCACGCACGGTTCGCCATTCAGGCGGGCCTCCGAAGAAGGCCTAATCCGCAAGGATCGCTCAGCGCATGTCGGCATCCGGGGGTCGATCTACCAGCCGGAGGATCTGGAGGATGACGAGCAGCTCGGATTCACCATCATCCACTGCCGCGACTTCGACAGGATCGGCGCCGAGGGCGCGCTCGAACGCATTCGGCGACGGGTCGGTGACGCACCGGTGTACATCTCGATCGATATCGACGTGCTCGACCCGGGCTTCGCGCCGGGCACCGGCACCCCCGAGGCCGGAGGGATGACTTCGCGCGAGCTGCTCGAGATCCTGCGCGGCATGAGCGACCTGCACATCGTCGCAGCCGACATCGTCGAAGTCGCGCCCGCGTACGATCACGCGTCGATCACCGCAGTCGCGGCATCGAACCTGGCGTATGAGCTCGTGAGCATCATGGCGACGCAGTCGAACCGGGCGCGAGGCGCGAACTCCTGAGGGAACGCGTGCTTGCGCGAGCGGGATCGCCGGTGTAGAGTAACTCTTTGGTGCTTTGCGCCTGTTTTCGTGTTCTCGAAAACGGTGCCGAGCATTCGCAAGACCAGTACATCCTACTCAAGCGATAGTGAGGCTATGGCGAAGAAAGACGGCGTCATCGAGATCGAGGGCCAGGTCGTTGAGGCACTGCCCAACGCCATGTTCCGTGTCGAGCTGACCAACGGTCACAAGGTACTCGCTCATATCTCGGGCAAGATGCGGCAGCACTACATCCGCATCCTCCCGGAAGATCGCGTAATCGTGGAGCTGACGCCCTACGACCTCACGCGCGGTCGCATCGTCTACCGCTACAAGTAGGCCGCTGGAAAGTAACGACTCGCGGCATCCCGCGAGTACGAGGACAGCGAACCACTAGAGGAAACATCATGAAGGTTAAGCCCAGCGTCAAGCCCATCTGCGATCACTGCAGGGTCATCCGTCGCCACGGCCGCGTCATGGTCATCTGCAAGAGCAACCCGCGTCACAAGCAGCGCCAGGGCTGATCCCCTCGCCGCTCGCGCTTCCCGGCCTCGGCCGGAAACGCGGACGCACCGCTCTCGCAGAGCAGACAAGTCAATACTCACAGCGCATCGAAGAAGCCGAGCCCAGCGGGCGCGGTGGACACCTCGGGCGGAGGCTCGAACCCCCGATGCGCACCACACCTCCACAATCCGCAAGGAGAGCCACCATGGCACGTCTCGCAGGAGTCGATATCCCGCGCGATAAGCGCGTCCAGATCGCACTGACCTACATCTACGGCGTCGGCCGCACGAGCGCACTCAAGGCGCTCGCCGACACCGGCATCGACGGCAGCATCCGCGTCAAGGATCTGACCGACGATCAGCTCGTCGCGCTCCGCGACTACATCGAAGGCAACTTCAAGGTTGAGGGCGACCTCCGCCGCGAGGTCGCAGCCGACATCCGCCGCAAGGTCGAGATCGGCAGCTACCAGGGTCTTCGCCACCGCAAGGGCCTGCCCGTGCACGGTCAGCGCACGAAGACGAACGCTCGTACCCGTAAGGGCCCGAAGCGCACCGTCGCCGGCAAGAAGAAGTAATCGCCGGTTCACTGACCGAACACACAGAGCTTTTCAGGAGAATACTCAATGGCTGCACCGAAGACGGCGGCTCGTAAGCCGCGTCGCAAGGACAAGAAGAACGTTGCAGTGGGCCAGGCCCACATCAAGTCGACGTTCAACAACACGATCGTTTCGATCACGGACACCACCGGTGCTGTGATCAGCTGGGCCTCCTCGGGCGGCGTCGGCTTCAAGGGCTCGCGCAAGTCGACCCCGTTCGCCGCGCAGCTCGCCGCAGAGTCGGCTGCCCGCAAGGCGCAGGAGCACGGCATGAAGAAGGTCGACGTTTTCGTCAAGGGTCCCGGCTCGGGCCGCGAGACCGCGATCCGTTCGCTCCAGGCTGCAGGCCTCGAGGTCGGCTCGATCAATGACGTCACCCCGCAGACGCACAACGGCTGCCGCCCGCCGAAGCGTCGTCGCGTCTAACCAGCACGCGTGTGCGATTGAGCGCGGTCGGGTCACCGGCCCGCCGCGCTCCGTCGCAATTCCTCATTCCCGATACCGCATGAGTCATATAGCGGACTCCAGCGAAAGGACACCACCGTGCTCATTGCACAGCGCCCCACTCTGACTGAAGAATCGATCTCCGAGTTCCGTTCGCGCTTCGCCATCGAGCCCCTCGAACCGGGCTTCGGCTACACGCTCGGCAACTCGCTGCGTCGCACGCTGCTCTCCTCGATCCCCGGCGCCGCTGTCACCAGCGTCCGCTTCGAGGGCGTTGCCCACGAATTCACCACGATCCCCGGCGTGACCGAGGACGTGACCGAGATCATTCTCAACATCAAGTCCCTCGTCGTCTCCAGCGAGCACGACGAGCCGATCACCGCCTACCTGCGCAAGACCGGTGAGGGCGAGGTGACCGCCGCCGACATCTCCGCTCCCGCTGGTGTCGAGGTGCACAACCCCGAGCTCGTCATCGCGACGCTCAGCGACGCGGCCCAGTTCGAGCTCGAGCTGACCATCGAGCGCGGCCGCGGCTACGTCTCGGCAGCCCAGAACCGCAACGAAGACGCAGAGGTCGGCCGGATCCCCGTCGATTCGATCTACTCGCCCGTACTGAAGGTCACCTACCGCGTGGAGGCCACGCGCGCCGGTGAGCGTACCGACTTCGACCGCCTCGTGGTCGATGTCGAGACGAAGCCCGCCATCAGCCCCCGCGACGCCATCGCGTCGGCCGGTTCGACCCTGGTCGAGCTGTTCGGCCTCGCACGCGAGCTGAACACCGCCGCCGAGGGCGTCGAGATCGGCCCCGCGCCGGTCGAGGCGGCCACCGAGGGCGAGCTGTCCATCCCGATCGAGGATCTGGACCTCTCCGTGCGCAGCTACAACTGCCTCAAGCGCGAGGGCATCAACACGGTGAGCGAGCTCGTCGCGCTCTCCGAGGCGCAGCTCATGAACATTCGCAACTTCGGTCAGAAGTCCGTCTTCGAGGTGCGCGACAAGCTCACCGAGATGGGCCTCTCGCTGAAGGATGCCGTGCCCGGTTTCGACGGCGCGCAGTTCTACAGCTACGAAGACGACAACAACTAACGATCCGGCCGTCACCGACCCGATCGCACATCCACTGGAGTAAACAATGCCGAAGCCCAACAAGGGCCCCCGCCTCGGAGGCGGCCCCGCTCACGAGCGCCTGATGCTGAACCAGATGGCTGCGCAGCTCTTCGAGCACAAGCGCATCCAGACGACGGAGACCAAGGCCAAGCGTCTGCAGCCCGTCGCCGAGCGCCTCGTCACCTTCGCGAAGCGCGGCGACCTGCACGCACGCCGTCGCGTCATGCGCCAGATCCTCGACAAGTCGGTCGTGCACGAGCTCTTCACCGAGATCGCACCCCTCGTCGAGAACCGTGAGGGTGGCTACACCCGCATCATCAAGACCGGTTTCCGCAAGGGCGACAACGCTCCCCTCGCAGTGATCGAGCTCGTTCTCGCGCCCGTGAACCCGAAGCCGAAGAAGGCTGCTGCGGCTCCGGCCGAAGAAGCACCCGTCGAGGCCGAGGTCGTCGAGGAAGAGGTCGCCGAGACCGAAGCCGCCGAGACCGAGGCTCCCGCTGAGGAAGCCGCCGAGGAGAAGGCCGAGTAAGGTCTTCGTCCCGTCGCACGAGCGAACGCCCCGCGCATCCGAGAGGAGACGCGGGGCGTTCGTCGTTGTACGCGGCGTCCGGTGCGGCGCGGGCGTTTCGGACCAGGCGGCGCGACGACTGGAGTGGCGCGGCGCCTCAGAATAGCTGCGGCACGGTACTCCGGCTATACGGCGGTCGCGGGGCTATACGGCGGATCCTGCGCGGCATGCAGTGGGCCCTGACGGCCTGGAATCAGCGGCGGGGGATCGCGTAGCCGAGCGCCTCGCCGGGCTGCTGCAGTGCGTCGAGCGCCTGCTGCACCGACGCCGCGTAGATCGCGCCGCCGCTCGGGTTGGGATGGATGTCATCGCCCGCGAGTGCGCCTTCGACGCCGGTCACAGACCCTTGCCAGTCGGCGACGACGACGCCTCGATAGCTCGCAGCGAAGCTCTCGAGCGTCTGGTTGACGCCGGGAATCCAGTCGCGTTCGCCGTACGCGTTCACGAGCACGATGAGGCGCGTCCCGGCGAGGCGGTGCAGTTCTTCGAGCTCCTCGGGGTCGACGGTGCCGTTCGTGCCGAGCCCGACGACGACCACGGAACGCAGTGCGCCCTGGTCGGCCTCCTGCTGCGCCAGACCGACGCCCGGTCCCATGCCGCGCGAGACGGCGGCGTCGATGGCGATGCCCGGGAACGCCTCGGTGAGCTCGGGGAGGCTCGCGAGCATCACGGAGTCGCCGATCGCCGAAATATCGGCCCCCTGCGGCGCCACCGGCGGGAGCGCCTTGCGGCATTCCTCGGCAGAGCGTTTCGCGTCGGTGTCCTTCGAATCAGAGCTCTTCGCGTCGGTGCTCTTGGCGTGGGTGCTCTCGGCGTCAGCGCTCCGGGTGCCGGCGCCCGCGTCGCTCTGCTTCTGGTCGCCGGCGTCCTGCGCATCGCCCTTCGCGGCGGAGGCACCGGCGGAATCGCACGCGTGGGCATCGGCGTCGGCACCGGATGCGGCGTCGGCACCGGTATCGGCGCCGTCGGCCGCGCCCTCGGCCTGCTCGTCGAGCGCAGCTTGGCCGCGCGCGATGGCCTCCGCGGCGGTGCTCAGCGACGGGGCCGTCGCGATCGTGTACGCGGTCGCGGGCACGGTGACGACGAGCAGTGCGGCGAGCACTGCGGCGACGGTGCGGTTGCGGCGCGTACTGATCTTGAACGTGCAGAGCTTCTTCAGCGTGGCGCGCAGGCCGAGGCTCCTGATCGGCTGCTCGACGTAGCTGTACGAGAGCGCGGCGAGCGCGATCGTCACGGCGAACGTGAAGACGCCGGTCACCCAGGGCTCGAGCGCACCCGCGAACGCCGCGCCGAATACGATCAGCAGCGGCCAGTGCCACAGGTAGATGCCGTATGAGCGCTCGCCCACCCAGCGCATCGGCAGGATGTCGAGCGCACGCCCCGCCCACGCCCCCGGGCGAGTGATCGCGCAGACCACCACGATGGCGGCCGCGGTCGCCAGCTGGAAGCCGCCTTGGAAGCTCTCGGGGCTGGCCTCGTCGAGGTCGACCGCGAGCCAGCCGAGCACCGCCAGGCCCGCGAGCGCGATCGCGAGGATGCCGAGCTGGCGCATCACGCCGAGTCGGCGTGCCGGCGGTGCGTCCGGCGAGCGGTGCAGCAGTGCGGCCGCACCGGCCCCGAGCAGCAGGCCGAACGTATGCGTGTCCGACCCGAAGTAGATGCGGGTCGCGTCGGCGCCGAGCATCGACATGATCGCCATCCACGCCGCGGAAGCGCTGCCGAGCCCGAGCAGTACGGCGGCCCGGCTCCACCGGCCGCGCATGCGGAACAGCAGGAGCAGCAGCAGCGGCAGCACGATGTAGAACTGCTCTTCGATCGCGAGTGACCATGTATTGCGGTACAGCTCGGGGTTGTCCCTCGCGAAGTAGTCGGCGCCCAGAACGATGTAGACCCAGTTGCTCACGAAGAACGAAGCGCCCGCGATCTGCTTGCCGATCGAGACGAGGATGTCGCCGCCGACGAGTCGGGCGAGCGACGTGCAGACGAGCAGCACCAGGGCGAGAGCCGGTAGCAGACGCCGAGCTCGGCGCCGCCAGAAGTTGATCAGGCCGATGCGCCCCCGGGCGTCGAGCTCGCGCAGCAGTAGCGAGGTGATGAGAAACCCGCTGATCGCGAAGAAGACGTCGACGCCGAGGAAGCCGCCCGGCAGCAGCGTCGGCCAGAGGTGGTACACGAGCACCAGCCCCACGGCGACCGCGCGCAGCCCGTCCAGTCCGCCGAACCTCGCCGTCGCGATGTGCTGCGATGTGGCTCGGTCGGGCATGCAGGGGGCCTTTCAAGGGGTGCGTCGGGGCGGCCGTCCGGCCGCGGGCATACCGGGACATTGTACGCGGGTGTGCTGACAGAGCCGGTCCGGCTCCGGGGCAGGGGCGTCGGGCGAGGCGCGATCTGGCAGGATCGAAGCGTGACCCCAGAGAACATCAGGCTCCGTTTCGATCTGTCGTACGACGGCACCGACTTCTCGGGCTGGGCGGTGCAGCCCGGGCTGCGCACGGTGCAGGGGGAGCTCGAGCGGGCGATCGCCGTGCTGCTGCGCACCGACGCCGTGCGGCTCACGGTGGCCGGGCGCACGGACGCGGGCGTGCACGCACGCGGCCAGGTCGCGCACCTCGATGTCACGCCCGAGCAGTACGCGAGGTGGCAGGGGCGCGGCTCATCGGCCGGCACGGATCGGGCGGATGCCGAACTGCGCGCCCGCCGGCTGAACGGCGTGCTCGGGCGCAGCGCCCCCGACGCGGTGGTGCACTCGGTGCGCGCGGTGCCCGGCGCGTTCGATGCGCGCTTCTCGGCGCTGCGGCGTCGGTACGAGTACCGACTGCGCGATCAGCGGTCGCGGCGCGACCCGTTGACGGCGCGCTTCACTGCAGATGTGCCGAGGCGCCTCGATGTCGCCGCGATGCAGCGGGCCTCGGACGAACTGCTCGGGCTGCAGGATTTCACGACGTTCTGCAAAGCCCGTGAGGGCGCGACGGCCGTGCGCGAGCTGCTGCGCTTCGACTGGCGCATCGCCGACGACGGCGCGATCGTCGCGGCGATCGAGGCCGATGCGTTCTGCCACTCGATGGTGCGGGCCCTGGTCGGAGCCGCGGTCGCGGTCGGCTCGGGGCGCATCGACGGGGCCGAGGTGCCGGTGCTGAGGGATGCGCGAACGCGCACGAGCCGGTTCACGGTGATGCCGGCGCACGGGCTGAGCCTCGAGGAGATTGCCTACCCGGCCGATGAGGATCTGGCGGCGCGCGCCGAGCAGACGCGGGCCCGGCGCGATGGGCTTCCCGGGGACCTCCCCGGCGCTTCGCTCTAAGGTGGAAGGCATGGGCTTCGAAGCAGAAGGTGATGAACCGGCGACCGAGACGAGCATCGAACCGGGCGGCGACCCTCTCAGACGCGCGCAGGCCGTCGTGCGGCGCATGGTCGAGCCGGGCGGCTGCGCCTGGCACGAGGAGCAGACCCACGAGAGCCTGACCCCGTTCCTCATCGAGGAGAGCTCGGAGTTCGTCGACGCCGTCGAGCGCGGCCTGCCCGCCGACGAAGTGCGCTCGGAGCTCGGCGACGTGCTCTACCAGGTGCTCTTCCATGCGGCGATCGCAGAGCGCGACGGCGAGGGCTACGATCTCGACGAAGTGGCAGGCAGCCTCGCCGACAAGCTGATCGCCCGCCATCCCCATGTCTTCGGCGACCGCGGGTACATGACGGTCGAAGAACTGCATGACGAATGGGAGCGCCTGAAGGAGGACGCGGCGGGCGAGGAGCGCGGGTCGCGCGGCGCGCTCGACGGCATCCCCGCCGGCATGCCGACCCTCGCTCGCGCGGCGAAGGTCGTCGAACGGTTGCGACGGGCGCGGCTCATCGACCCGAGCGACGCGGCCGGCCATTCGGACGACCCGCTGGCCGCTGCGATCGGCCCGGACGAGCAGCGCCTCGCCGAGCTCGCGATCGGCGATTCGATGCTCGCCCTCGTCATGCGCGCGAACGCCGGCGGCATCGACCCCGACCGGGCCCTGCGCCTCGCGGTCGACCGCCTCGCCGAGCGCACGGCCGGCGAGTAGCGGCCGCCGGGGCAGCGCCGTGAGAGAATGGCGGTCATGGCCAATGTGAACCCGCCGCGCGGCATGCGCGACTTCCTCCCTGCTGACAAGGCCCGGCGCGAGCACGCGCTCGGCGTGATCAGAAGCGTCTACCGGGCGCACGGATTCGACGAGATCGAGACGCCGGTGGTCGAGGATTACGGACGGCTCCACGCGGGCCTCGGCGGCGATAACGAGAAGCTGAGCTTCTCGATCCTGAAGCGGGGGATCGGCGCCGAGGCGCTCGCCGCCGCGGCCGAGTCGGGCGACGTCGCAGAGATCGCCGATCTCGGTCTGCGCTTCGACCTCACCGTGCCGCTCACGCGCTTCTACGCCACGCACCGGGCGGAGCTGCCGCCCGTGTTCCGATCGATCCAGATCGCGCCGGTCTGGCGGGCCGAGCGGCCGCAGCGGGGCCGCTACCGCCAGTTCGTGCAGGCCGATATCGATATCATCGGCGAATCGGGGCTGCTCGCCGAGATCGAGCTCGTCACCGCGACGTCGGAGGTCTTCGCCTCGCTCGGCCTCGAGGGCTGCGTCATCCGCGTGAACGACCGCCGCATCCTGTTCGGTCTGCTCGCGCACTGCGGGTTCGCCCCCGCGACGCACGATCACGCGCTTATCGTCATCGACAAGCTCGACAAGATCGGTGCCGCCGGAGTCGTCGAGGAGCTGCGCGGCATCGACTCGACGGCCGCGGAGCGCATCGGGGAGGTGCTCGCCGCCGTCGAGCCCGCGCTCGAGGGCGAGGGCATCGCTCTCGACGGCGACGCCATCCGCGCGGTGCTGCCCGACGGGGCCGCGGAGGAGGGCATCGAGAATCTCGCCGCACTCGGAGATGCGCTCACCGGCTCGTTGCCCGGCGGCGTCGAGGTGCGGTTCGACCCGACGCTCGTGCGCGGCATGGGCTACTACACCGGCACCATCTTCGAGGTCGCCCACCCCGGCTCGGGCAGCTCGGTCGGCGGCGGCGGCCGCTACGACGGCATGGTCGGCCGCTTCCTCGGCCAGGATGTGCCCGCGGTCGGTTTCTCGATCGGGTTCGAGCGGGTCGTCGATCTCGTCTCGATTCCCGGCGCAGACGGCCCCGAATCCGTCGTGCTCGTGTACGACGCGAAGGGCGGCGACGCGATCGCCTCGGCAGACCTCCTGCGGCTCAAGCGCGAGCTCGTCGCACGCGGTCACCGTGTGCGCCTCGAGAAGCGGCAGAAGAACATGAAGACGCTGCTCGCCCGCATTGAGGGCGAGGGGTTCACGAGCTTCGCGAACGCGCGCGCCGGCATCGCCTCGGCAGACGATCTGGAGTGGCGCCCGCTCGGAGGATGACGGTCGTATGACGTGCGGTTCGCCCGCCTCGGGGCGAGCGCGCTACCCTGGCCGTGGAGGCGAGGAGGCGTTCATGAAACCGCGCAAGCGCACACTCAGCGAGGTCGTAGGCCGTCGTGAGCTGGTCATGGTGTCGAACCGATTGCCCGTCGATCGGGTCACCGGCCCGGACGGGGAGGTGACCTGGCGCACCTCGCCGGGCGGGCTCGTCACCGCAGTCGAGCCGATCGTGCGCGAGCTGGGCTGCGTGTGGGTCGGCTGGGCTGGCGTCGCCGATGAGGAGGTCGCGCCCTTCGCGATCGAGACGATGCGTCTCGAACCCGTGCGGTTGAGCGAGCACGAGATCGAGGAGTACTACGAAGGCTTCTCGAACGGCACCCTCTGGCCGCTCTACCACGACGTCATCGCGCCGCCGGAGTTCCACCGCGAATGGTGGGACGCCTATCAAGCGGTCAACCAGCGCTTCGCCGAGCGCGTCGCGAGCAGCGCCGGTCGGGGAGCCATCGTCTGGGTGCACGACTACCAGCTGCAGCTCGTACCGCAGATGCTGCGCGAACTGCGCCCCGACCTCACCATCGCCTTCTTCCTGCACATTCCCTTCCCGCCGGGCAGCCTGTTCGCGCAGCTGCCGTGGCGCAAGCAGATCATGCGGGGCGTTCTCGGCGCCGATGTCGTCGGGTTCCAGCGCGCACAGGACGCGGTGAGCTTCCGGTTCGCCGCCGAGCGCTATCTCGGCACGCCGGTGCTCGGCAACACGTTGGGCGTGCAGGAGGTCGACGGCAGCATGCGCCGCGTGCTCGCGCAGGAGTTCCCGATCTCGATCGACGCCCGGAGCTTCGAAGCCCTCGCCCAGCGTCCCGACGTGCAGCAGCGCGCACGGGAGATCCGCGCCGAACTCGGCGACCCCGAGACCGTTATGCTCGGCGTCGACCGGCTCGACTACACGAAGGGCATCAGGCACCGCTTGAAGGCGCTCGACGAGATGCTCTCGTTCGGCGATATTCCCGCGAAGGAGACGGTGCTCGTGCAGGTCGCGAGCCCGAGCCGCGAGCGCGTCGGCGCCTATCAGCAGCTGCGCGACGACGTCGAGGTGACGGTCGGCCGCATCAACGGCACGCACGGTTCGATCGGCAGCACTCCCGTCGTGTATCTGCACCAGGGCTACGGTCGCGAGGAGATGGCGGCGCTGTACCAGGCGGCCGACGTGCTGCTGGTGACGCCGCTGCGCGACGGCATGAATCTCGTTGCGAAGGAGTACGTCGCGGTGCGCGGCGATGAGCGCGGGGTGCTGGTGCTCAGCGAGTTCGCGGGTGCGGCCGACGAGCTGCGCGAGGCGCTGCGCGTGAACCCCCACGACATCGAGGGCCTGAAGTCGGCGATCCTGCGCGCCGTGCATATGCCGGAGGGCGAGCAGAGTCGTCGCATGCGCGCCCTGCGCGAGGTGGTGTTCCACAACGACGTCGCGCACTGGGCCGACGAGTTCCTGGGCGCGGTGGGCGCTGCCGCCTCGCTCCACGACGTCGCCACGGGCGGCGACGCGATCACCGGGGAGCTCGCCGTGCACCACGCGGCGTTCGTGCCGCGCGGAGTCGCCGAGCGCATCCGGCGCCTCGCCGCGCAGCCGACCCTCACCGTCGCCACCGACTTCGACGGCACGGTCGCGCCGATCGTGTCGCGCCCGCAGGATGCGCGCATCCTGCCGCGGGCGCAGCAGGCCCTCGACGTGCTGAGCCGCGCGCCGGGCGTGCACGTGGTGGTGCTCTCGGGCCGATCCCTGACGGGGCTCGCGGAGACCGGCCTCGACACCTCGGCCTGGACGGTCTCGGGGTCGCACGGCGCCGAACTGTTGATGCCCGGAGCCGCGCGCACCGAGGCGGCGCCCGAACTGTCGGTCGAGGACGCCGAACGCATCGAGGCGCTCGACCGGTTGCTGAAACGGGTGCTCGGCGGCGAGCCCGGTCTGCGCTTCGAGCGCAAGCCGTTCGGCGTGGCGGTGCACACGCGCCAGGTGCGCGACGAGACGCGGGCCGAGGAGCTACTCGAGGCAGCCGTCGGGCTCGCGGCCTCGGCCGGGTTCGCGCATCGCGTCGGCAAGCGCGTGCGCGAGTTCTCGGTGCGCGAGAGCGACAAGGGCACGGCGCTCGCCGCGATCCGCTCCGGGCTGCCGGCGGCGCCCGCGCTCTTCCTCGGCGACGACGTGACCGACGAGGACGTGTTCGCCCGCCTCGGCCGGGATGATCTCGGCATCAAGGTGGGGGCGGGCAGGACGCAGGCCCGCGAACGGGTCGACGATCCCGAGGCGGCCGCGGCCGTGCTCGCGCTGCTCGCGGAGCTGCGCACGGGCACCGTCATCGGATCATCGGAGTAGCACCGGCTGCCGTTCGGCCGGCCCGGCCGAACGGGAGCCGGTCGCTCCGGGCGCTAAGGTGAGACGCATGGCAGCCAATACGCGTGGACGACCCCATGCCTCGTCGCGCGAAGTGCTCGCCGATGCGGCCTGCGAGCTGTTCCTGGAGCAGGGCTACGACGCGACCTCGATCACCGAGATCGCTCGCCGCGCCGGGGTGAGTCGGTCGAGCTTCTTCAACTACTTCGAGTCGAAGCCCGGCATCCTGTGGTTCGTGTTCGACGAGCACGTCGACCGGCTCGAGACGGCGCTCGGCGACGGCGGCATTCCGCTCGCGGCGGCCCTCGCCGGGTTCGGCGACGGTGCGCCGCCCGAGACGCTGGCGCTCGCGATCGTCGACGCCCGCAACATGGGCGTCGAAGAGGAGCTCGCGAGCGGTCGGGCCGTGCGGCAGCTGCGCGTCGCCGGGGCGATCGCCGAGCGCATGGTGCGCGCGGGCGAGGCGCCGATCAGCGCCGAGGTGCTCGCGGCGGGCTACGCAGCGGCGCTCGTCGGAGCGGTGTGGCGCTGGGCCATGCAGGGCGCCGGGCGCCACTCGATGCAGCAGCTCGTCGGCGAGGCGCTCGATGTCGCCGCAGCGCTGCGCGGCTGACCCGGCGGCGTTTCAGAGACGGGCGGCCAGTCGCATGCCCTGATCGATGGCGCGCTTCGCGTCGAGTTCGGCGGCCACGTCGGCCCCGCCGATGAGGTGGCTCGCGATGCCCCGCTCGGCGAGCGCGTCGTGCAGGGACCTCTCGGGCTCCTGCCCCGCGCAGACGACGATCGTGTCGACCTCGACCAGCTGTTCGGTGCGGGCCGGGTCAGCGGCGCCGTCTGCCGTGCCCGCACTGCCGGGAACGCTGATGCGCAGGCCGGCATCGTCGATGCCGAGGTACTCGGCGCCCGCGACCTGGTGCACGCCGCGCCGCACGGCCTCGAGCCGGTGGATCCAGCCGGTCGTCTTGCCGAGGCCCGCACCGAGCTTGCCCGGCTTCCGCTGCAGCATCGTCACCTCCCGGGGCGATCTCGCGGGAGCCGGGGCGGTGATGCCGCCCGGCTGCAGGTGCTCCGGGTCGACGCCCCAGCGGGCGAGGAAGCCGGCGATGTCCGCGGGATCCTCCGGCCCGGTCGCGGTCAGATACTCGGCGACATCGAAGCCGATGCCGCCGGCTCCGATGATCGCGACGCGCTCGCCCGCCTCGACGCGGCCGCGCAGCACATCGGCGTAGCCGACCACGCTCGTGTGCTCGAGACCGGGGATCGCGGGCCGGCGCGGATTCACTCCGGTCGCGACGACGATCTCGTCGAAGCCGGCCTCGGCGAGGTGCGCCGCGTCGACCCGCTGCCCGAGCCATACCTCGACGCCGGTCTCGCGCAGGCGCACGCCGAAGTAGCGCACGGTCTCGTCGAACTCGCTCTTGCCGGGCACTCGTCGCGCAAGGTTCAGCAGGCCGCCGATCTCCTCGGCCGCGTCGAAGAGCGTGACGGCGTGCCCGCGCGATGCCGCCGTCGTGGCGCACGAGAGGCCCGCCGGGCCCGCGCCGATGACGGCGATGCGCTTCGGGGCGGTCGTCTGCTCGATCACGATCTCGGTCTCGTGGGCGGCCCGCGGGTTCACGAGGCAGGAGGTGATCTTGCCGACGAAGGTGTGGTCGAGGCAGGCCTGGTTGCAGCCGATGCAGCTGTTGATGCGCTCGGGGGCGCCCGCCCGCGCCTTCGCCACGAACTCGGGGTCGGCGAGGAAGGGGCGGGCGAGCGCGACGAGATCGGCGCTGCCGTCGGCGATGAGCCGCTCGGCGACATCGGGGGTGTTGATGCGGTTCGCCGCGATGATCGGGATGCCGACGTGCTCGCGCACGCGGCGCGTCACCCATCCGAAGGCGCCGCGGGGCACCGATGCCGCGATGGTCGGAATGCGGGCCTCGTGCCAGCCGATACCGGTGCCGAGCAGCGTGGCTCCGGCCCGCTCGATGAGGCCCGCGAGCGCGAGCACCTCGTCGAGCGGGGCGCCATCGTCGACGAGGTCGAGCATGGAGAGGCGGTACACGATGATGAAGTCGGGTCCGACGGCCGCGCGCACGCGTCGCACGATCTCGAGGGGGAGGCGGCTGCGGTTCTCGAACGAGCCGCCCCAGCGGTCGTCGCGAAGGTTGGTGCGGGGCGCCGTGAACTGGTTGAGCAGGTACCCCTCGGATCCCATGATCTCGACGCCGTCGTACCCGGCGGTGCGGGCGAGCAGCGCGGTGCGCACGTAGTCGTCGATGGTGCGTTCGATGCCGGCTTCGTCGAGCTCGCGCGGCGTCAGGGGGGAGATCGGGGCCTGCAGGGGGCTCGGGGCGACGAGGTCGGGGTGTGCGGCGTAGCGGCCGGCGTGGAGGATCTGCATGGCGATGCGCCCGCCCTCGCGGTGCACGGCGTCGGTGATGAGCCGGTGCGGCGCGATCTCTCCCTCGTGTTGGAGCGTCGCGGCGCCCGGAGTGAGGCGACCGGCCTCGTTCGGCGAGATGCCGCCCGTGATGATGAGCGCTGCGCCGCCGCGCGCGCGTTCGGCGTAGAAGGCGGCCATGCGTTCGAAGCCGCCCGGCACCTCCTCGAGCCCGAGGTGCATGGAGCCCATGATCACCCGGTTCGGCAGCACGGTGAAGCCGAGATCGAGCGGGGCGAAGAGGTGGGGTGCGGTCTGCGCTGACATGGTTCCCTGTCGGTCGGAATCGATGCTTCGAATCTACGGCCGCGGCCGGAGCCGGTCGAACCGTTGGTGGGATTCGCACAATCCAGCGTTTGACGGCACCGGCGCAGGGGCGTATTCTCACTTATGGTCAATATGACTATAAGTGCGGGGGTGGAGATGCAGTACGAGAGCGCGAGCGTGAGCGAACGGCGCACGATGCCGCCCGCGGTCGCCGTGTCGACCGTTGCGTTCGCCCTGCGCCCCCCGCTCGGCGCCGTGCTGGGCTCCACCGCCGGGGCGGAAGGGGTCGGCTCGGGTCGCGCCCCGACCCTCTGGATTCCGCTCGTGCGACGCACCCGAGCACCTTTCCAAGGCCTTTGGGCGCTGCCCGGCGGTCCCACCCGCTGGAACGAGACGCTCGCCGACACCGCGCTGCGCAGCCTGCACGCGGCGGTGCTGCGGCCGCCCGGCTACCTCGAGCAGCTCTACTCGTTCGGCGGGGTCGAACGATCCGCCGAGGCGCAGCGCCTCGTGACGATCGCCTACTGGGCCCTGTACGGAGAACACGATCTCGCGGCCTCGCCGAGCCTCGCGGCTCCGTCGCCCGCGGACGACGACGGGGCGCCATCGGCGGCCGCGCGCTGGGACGACGCCGCGCCCGCGGCGGGTCTCGAGCCCGACCCGGCGGACGCCGACGAAGCCGGGGACACGGAGCCGGCCGACCCGAACGTCGCCTGGTTCTCGGCCGACGACCTGCCGGCCCTCGCCTTCGACCATGCCGAGATCGTGGCGTACGCGCTCGAGCGTCTGCGGTCGAAGACCGAGTACTCGGCCATCGCGCACCGCTTCCTCGGGCCCGTGTTCACGCTGGGCCAGCTGCGCGCCGTGCACGAAGCCGTGCGCGGTGAGCCCGCCGACCCCGCCAACTTCCGGCGGCAGGAGCTCGCCCGCGGCACGCTCGTCGACACCGGCGAGTTCGAGACGGGCACTCCGCATCGCCCCGCGCGCCTCTACCGCTTCCGAGACCCGCACGAGCCCGGCCCGCGGCGACCCGCGTCCGGGCCCACCCCGCCGCAGCGCACGGCACCGAACTCCGAACTCCCGAAGAAGGGCACATCATGACCAGCGTGCAAGAACTCCTGCGCACCGCGAGCCGCATCGAGACGGCCGCCACGCCCGCGCCTTCGCGCCGCCCCATCGCCCTCCGTGCGACCGGCCTCTCGAGCTGCGATTCCGGCCTCACCGCCGACCCGTGGGCGATCGATCGCGCCCTGGGGTACGGCCCGGGCGCCTCCACCGGCGACCGGATTCCGGGCGATGCCCCGCGGCAGGGCCCGCTCCCCGCGCGCTACACCGAGGCGAGCGACGACGAGCTCCACGACCGGATCATGGCGGCGAAAGCGGAGCTGGGAGAGCGCGTGCGCATCCTCGGCCACTTCTACCAGCGGGACGAGATCGTCCGGTACGCCGACTTCGTCGGCGACTCGTTCATGCTTGCCCAGGCCGCCAAGGCGAGCCCCGAGACCGAGGCCTTCGTCTTCTGCGGCGTGCACTTCATGGCCGAGACCGCCGACATCCTATCGGCACCCGAGCAGGCCGTGATCCTGCCGAACCTCGCCGCCGGCTGCTCCATGGCAGACATGGCCACCATCGAACAGGTCGAGGACTGCTGGCGCGAGCTCGCCTCGGTGCTCGGCGAGGGCCCGACGGCGGACGGCCTGCAGCCCGTCATCCCGGTCACGTACATGAACTCGTCTGCCGCGATCAAGGCCTTCTGCGGCCGGAACGGCGGCATCGTCTGCACCTCGTCGAACGCGCGCACCGTGCTCGAATGGGCCTTCGCCCGCGGGCAGCGCGTCGTCTTCTTCCCCGACCAGCACCTCGGCCGCAACACCGCGAGGGCGATGGGCGTGACCGAGGCCGAGATGCCCCTGTGGCGCCCGCACCTGCCGCTCGGCGGCAACTCGACCGAGCAGATCGAGAACGCCCGCGTCATCCTCTGGAATGGTTTCTGCTCGGTGCACAAGCGCTTCTCGGTCGCACAGATCGAGCAGGCCCGCGCGGACTACCCGGGGGTGCGGGTCATCGTGCACCCCGAGTGCCCGGCCCCGGTCGTCGACGCGGCCGACGGCGCAGGGTCCACTGAATACATCCGGGGGGCCGTCGAGGCCGCGGCTCCCGGCGACGTGCTCGCCATCGGCACCGAGATCAATCTCGTGAACCGATTGCAGCAGCAGCGCCCCGACCTCACGATCTTCTGCCTCGACCCCGTCGTGTGCCCCTGTTCGACGATGTACCGCATCCATCCGGCGTACCTCGCCTGGACGCTCGAGTCGCTGGTGCAGGGATCGACGCCCAACCGCATCACGGTCGCGGATTCGGTCGCCGGCGACTCGCGGGTCGCCCTCGAACGCATGCTCGCGGCACGGCCGTGATCGTCGTCATCGGGGCGGGCGTCGCCGGGCTCTCGTGCGCGCTTGCCGCCGCCGCGACGGCGGCCGGCGCCGAGTGCGGCGTCGAACTCATCGGTCTCGAACCCGGGATGGCCGAGGCCGGCGACGACAGCCGTGCGGCGGGCTGCAACACCGTGCTCGCGCAGGGCGGCATCGCCGCGGCGATCGGCCCGGGCGACTCGCCGGAGGCGCACCTCGCCGATACGATCGCCGCCGGCGCCGGTCTCGTCGACCCGCAGGCCGCCGACGTCCTGGTGCGCGACGGCGCCGCGGCGTTGCGGCGGATGCTCGCCGGTGGCTTCGCAGCGGATCGCGACGCCGACGGCCGAGTGCGCCTCGGGCTCGAAGCCGCCCACTCGGCCTCCCGCATCGTGCACGGCGGCGGGGACCGTTCGGGCGCGGTGCTGCACGCATGCCTGAGCGCGCGGGCGCGCGACGCGGAGCGCGCGGGCCGGCTCGTCATCCGCGGGAAGATGACGGCGGTGTCGCTGATCGAGGACGCGGGCGCAGTGACCGGAGTCGTGCTGCGCGATGCGCACGGCGGGCTCGCCGTGCGCTCTGCCGATGCGGTGGTGCTCGCCACGGGCGGCTACGCCGGACTGTTCCCGCGCACCTCGAACCATGCGGAGGCCCGGGGCGAGGGCATCGTGCTGGCCGCTCGAGCGGGCGCGCTCGTCGCCGATCTCGAGTTCGTGCAGTTCCACCCGACCGTGCTCGCGGGCACCGGCGAACTGGTGTCGGAGGCCGTGCGCGGAGCCGGAGCGGTGCTCCGCGACGGCAGCGGGCGACGGTTCATGCAGGGCGCCGACCCGCGCGCCGAACTCGCGCCCCGCGACGTGGTCTCCCGCGCCGTGCACCGCACCCTGCGCGAACGAGGCGAGGTCTCGGTGTGGCTCGACGCCCGCGGCATCGAAGCCGCCGAGGGGCCCGGGGCGCTCGCGAAGCGGTTCCCCGGCATCAGCGCCATGCTCGCGCGCCACGGCTACGACTGGGCGCGCGAGGAGATTCCGGTCGCCCCCGCGGCCCATTACTCGATGGGCGGGGTCGCGAGCGATCTCGACGGGCGGTCGACGGTGCCCGGGCTGCTCGTCGCCGGCGAAGTCTCTTCGACCGGCGTGCACGGGGCCAATCGCCTGGCCTCGAACTCGCTGCTCGAAGGCCTCGTGTTCGGTGGCCGCGCCGGTCGTGCCGCCGCCGCATGGGTGCGCGACGGCCGTGCGCGCTGGGAGCCGCGCGGCCCCGGCATCCGGGCCCTCGCCGCCGACGCGACGCCGGTGCGGCTCGCATCGTCGACCGAACCCGTCGCGCACGGCCGGGAAGCGCTCGAACGCGCCGCGGTCGCCGCCGCGCTCGAGACCGGGCTCGGCATCGAACGCGATGCGCACGGGCTGGGCGCCGCGCAGGAGGCGCTGCGCCCCCGCACCGGCCCCGCCGCCGAACTCGCCGCGATGCTCGTGCTCGCGGCCGCGGAGCGCACGGAATCGCGCGGTGCGCATCAGCGCGCCGACCACCCCGGCAGCGACCCCGTCCAGGCGCGGCGACGGGCGTTCCGCTTCTCGCGCCCCGACGCATCGGGTGCTGCGAGTACCGCCGACACCGCGGCCTCTGCCGCGGCACGATCCGTTCAAGGGAGCCTGACCCCGTGCTGACCCCGCACCACATCGAATCCGCCGTCCGCCGCGCACTCGAAGAGGATGCCCCGTGGGGCGACCTCACCGTCGAGCTCACCATTCCGCAGGAGGCGCAGCTCACGGCCCGCATCGTCGCGCGCGAGCCCGGGGTCTTCGCGGGCGGCCCCGTCATCGAGGCCGCATTCGGGCTGACCGACGCGCGCATCGTCGTCGCCGACCTCGTGCCCGAGGGCACGCGCTTCTCGTCGGGAGACGTGCTCGCGCGCATCTCGGGCCCGGCGCGCGGCGTGCTCACCGCTGAGCGCATCGCGCTGAACTTCGCCCAGCGCATGAGCGGCATCGCCACGCTCACCTCCCGCTTCGTCGATGCGGTCACGCATACCCGCGCCCGTATCGCCGACACCCGCAAGACGACGCCCGGTCTGCGCGCCTTCGAGAAGCACGCCGTGCAGGCCGGCGGCGGTTCGAGCCACCGCTTCAGCCTCTCGGACGCCGTGATGGTGAAGGACAATCACCTCGTCGCCCTCGGCGCCGCCGACGCCGAGACCACGACCGCCGCCCTGCGCCACCTGCGCGAGCGCGCCGGGCACACGACCTCGATCATCGTGGAGGTCGACCGCCTCGACCAGATCGCCCCGGTGCTCGAGGCGGGCGCGACCGGCATCCTGCTCGACAACCTCGACCCCGCGGCGCTCGCCGAGGGCGTGCGGCTCATCGACGGGCGCGCGATCGCCGAAGCCAGCGGCGGCGTCACCCTCGACACGGTCGCCGCGATCGCCGAATCCGGCGTCGATATCGTCTCGGTCGGCCTGCTCACCCACGGCGCCCGCGCCCTCGATCTCGGCCTCGACGCCGACCCGGTGGCAGGGCCCGTGACAGGCGCACGATGAACCGCTACCTCGACGCCGCCGCGACGGCTCCGCTGCGCCCCGAAGCGCTCGCCGCCATGGTCGCGGTGCTCGAAGCCGGGCCGGCGAACCCGTCGAGCGTGCACGCGCCCGGTCACCGCGCGCGGGTCGTCGTCGACGAAGCACGGGACACCGTCGCCGCGGCGCTCGGGGCACGGGCCAACGAGGTGGTGTTCACCTCGGGCGGCACCGAGGCCAACAATCTCGCGATCATCGGGGCGGCGCTCGCGCGGCCGCGCGGGCGGCACATCGTCACGACCCCGATCGAGCACCCCTCGGTGCTCGAGAGCTGCGACTACCTCGCCCGCATGTTCGGCTTCGAGATCGAACTGCTGCCGGTCGATGCCGACGGCGTCGTGCATCCGGCGGCCGTCGAGGCGGCCGTGCGCGCCGACACCACGCTCGTATCGGTCGGGCTCGCGAATGCCGAGATCGGCACGGTGCAGCCGATCGTCGAGATCGCCGCAGCCGCCCGTGCGCACGGCGCGCTCGTGCACACCGACGCCGTACAAGCGGCGGCCGCGCTGCCGGTCTCGTTCTCGGACGACGCCGGGTCGGGCTGGCCGGGCGGCGCCGTCGACGCGATGACCGTCGCGTCCCACAAGTTCGGCGGGCCGCAGGGCGCCGGGGCGCTCCTCGTGCGCAGCAGCATCGCGCTCGAACCGCTGCTGCACGGGGGCGGTCAGGAGCGCGGCCTGCGCTCGGGCACCCACAACGTGCCGGCGCTCGCCGGGTTCGCGGCCGCCGTGCGCGCGGGCCGCGCAGCGATCGGCACGCACGCGCTTGCACTACTGCGCAGCCGTGACGCGCTCATCGCCCGCGTGGTCGCCGAATTGCCCGGCGCCCGACTGACCGGGCACCCGGAGGAGCGGCTGCCCGGTCACGCCTCGTTCGTCGTGGCCGGGCGCAGCGGCGAGTCGATGCTCGTCGCTCTCGATGCGGCGGGGTTCGCGGTCTCGTCGGGGTCGGCATGCGCGGCGGGGGAGGACGAGCCTTCGCCCGCGCTGCTCGCGCTCGGCATGGACCCCGTGCTCGCGCAGACCGCCATCAGGTTCACGCTCGACGATGCGATCGACGTCGCCGACGTCGATCGCATCGTCGCGGTGCTGCAGCGGGAGGTCATCGGCCGCTGATGCATGTGTGACGTCCCCTCCACTGAGGTACCGGCGCCGCACCTACGCGGCACGCCCGGCCGACTGCCGCTGCCGAGAGCGGAGCATGCGCGCGGTGAGCGGCACCTCGACGACGCGTTCGACCATGCGCACGATGGCGTCGTCGTCGTCATCATCGGCGGTGATCGCGAGCGCTTCGGCGATGTGACGGCTCGCGACCGTCTGGTTGCCCCGCAACCACCACAGCAGCGCGCTGAGCGCGAACTGGCCCGGACGCAGTTCGGTCGGGGTGTCGGCAATCGACCGAGCCAGGGCATCGACGAGCGGAGGCAGCCGCTCGTGGTCTTCGAAGCCCGGGCAGATGCCCGTCAGGATGCGTCTGATCGACCAGCCGGCGACGGGCGGCCGGCGAGACCCGTCGTCGACATCGATGGGGATGCCGGCGAAGCCCTCGGGCGCTTCTCCGCACTGCGCGAGCTCGATCGGGAACTCGGGCCGCGTGAGCAGGCCGATCACGAGTACGAGCCAACGGTCTGAGTGCGCTGCGGTGCGCGCGAGACGGGCGGTGCTCGTGGGGTCGAGTCCGGAGGAGGGGGTTGCGCTCACGGCCCGCAGCGCCTCGGCCACGGCCGCCGTCTCGTGCATCCAGTCGAGCCCATCGCGGGGGAGGGACCGGCTGCTGCGAGCGGCCTCGCCGAACGAGCGCCCCGGTACCGGCCGGGGGATCGTGTACGGCGGCAGCTGCGACAGTGCCTGCGAAACGGCCTCTGATCGGGCGGGGTCGGGGGCGGGGATGCGACCGAGGGTCGAGAGATCGTGCACCTCGGCGTCGCTCCGATGCAGGCGGGCGACGGTGCTCCGCTCGATCTCGGAGAGCGGCCGCCCGCCCGCGGGCGCGTGCGGGTCGAGGAAGCCGACCCAGCGGTCGGCGGCCAGGCAGCACAGCTCGCGCAGCGGGAGGCCGTCGCGACGCAGACGACGCTCGAGGCGTCGGGCCAGCCGCTGCCAGGGGGCCGGGCCGCGCGGAGGGAACGGCAGATCGGTCGTGATCACGATCGCGGGCGAGATCGTCTCGATCTCGTGCAGTTCGCGCAGGGTACCTGCGATGAAGTCGAGCAGCGGCGCGGTGGTCGCGGGGCTGTCGTCCTCGGGCAGATCGAGCCGCACCGTGCGGCCGGCGAAACGGCCGGCGAAGAGGACGATGAAGATGCTGTTCGTGGCGGTGAAACCGACGAGCAGGGGGAGGGCGGCGAGGAAATCGGCGGTCGTGCGGCACCGGATGACCTCTGGCGTGGAGTCGGAGTATGCGGTCATACCTCGATCATCGGCACGATTCGCGGGCGTTCCGAGTTCTCCACAGAACTCGCGACGAGAGATCCACGAATTCGCCGAATAGCGTACCTGTGGAGGAAGAAGCTTTCGGCGATTTGGCGCCTCGCCCGCCTGCTTGCTACGCCAGTTGCGCCTCCACCTGGCGCAGGTCGGCCTCGAGGGCGACCCAGCCGAGCATGGCGCACTTCACCCGCATCACGAACTTCGAGACGCCCTGCAGCGCGACGGCGTCGCCGAGCAGCTCGTCGTCGGGCTCGCCGCCCTTACCGCGCGCCTGGATCATCTCGCGGAAGGCGTCGATGCGCACCTGCGCCTGCTCGAGCGTCAGCGGCTCCTCGCGGATCAGCTGCGACAGGATCGAGGCCGACGCCATCGAGATCGAGCAGCCCTGGCCCTCCCAGGCGATGCCGGTCACCGTGCCCGTCGCCGGGTCGACCGATACCGAGAGGTCGATCTCGTCGCCGCAGCTCGGATTGAACTCGTGATGCGATGCCGAGAGTTCGCCGACGGCCGGATCGAGCGCGCCCTTGCCGATCGGCCGCTTCGAATGGTCGAGAATGACTTCCTGGTACAGACCGTCGAGCGCGCTCATGCGGATACCTCCACGCCGAAGTACCGCTGGGCGCCGCGGAGCGCGTCGAGGAACCGATCGATCTCGTCCTCGGTGGTGGTCAGGTGCACGCTCGCCCGCGTCGACGAGGCGATGCCGAGGGCCCGGTGCAGCGGCTGGGCGCAGTGGTGGCCGACGCGCACGAGCACTCCCTGCTCGTCGAGGAACTGGCCGACGTCGTGCGCGTGCAGGCCTTCGACCGACACCGCCGCGAGCGCGACGCGCTTCGAAGCATCCGCCGGTCCGAGCAGGCGCAGCCCCGGGGTGGCGGCGATGCCGTCGACGAGGCGCTCGACGAGCTCGTGCTCGCGCGAAGCGGCGCGATCCAT
This sequence comes from Leucobacter sp. GX0328, assembly GCF_053567315.1. Taxonomy (NCBI): domain Bacteria; kingdom Bacillati; phylum Actinomycetota; class Actinomycetes; order Micrococcales; family Microbacteriaceae; genus Leucobacter; species Leucobacter sp. GX0328. The sequence goes on along the minus strand of NZ_JBSGPC010000001.1, from coordinate 278,001 downwards.
ACCGACCTGCGAAAGGAACCCGACGGCCGCGCCGAGCCCGACCGCCTGCGATACGGGCTGCGTGCCCGGCTCGAAGCGCATGGGCGGCGGCATGTAGAGCGCCGACTCCATCGTCACCTTCGTGATCGCCGAGCCTCCCGTGCGCGACGGGGGCAGTGCGTCGAGCAGCTCGGGCCTGCCGTACAGTACGCCGAGGCCGTTCGGGCCGAGCATCTTGTGCGCCGAGAAGGCAGCGAAGTCGACGCCGAGCGCGCCGAGATCGACGGGGATGTGCGGCACCGACTGGCAGGCGTCGAGCACGGTGACCGCGCCGACGGCGTGCGCGAGCTCGACGAGCTCCGCGACCGGGGCGAAGTAGCCGGTGACGTTCGAGACGTGGGTGAAGGCGAAGACGCGCGTGCGCGCGTTCAGCGCCTCGCGGGCGTCGTCGAGCGTCCACGTGCCGTCTTCGCGCACCGGGATGTAGCGGAAGGTCGCGCCGGTCTTGGCGGCGAGGCGCTGCCACGGGATCAGGTTCGCGTGGTGCTCGCTCTCGGTGACGAGGATCTCGTCTCCCGGCTCGAGGCGGTAGCGTTCGCTGCCCGGCACGCCCAGAGCGTCGCCGGCGTTCGCTTCGAAGATGCCGAGCGCGAGGATGTTCAAGGCGTCGGTGGCGTTCTCAGCCCAGACGATCTGCTCGGGCGCCGGGGCGCCGACGAACTCCGCGACCGCGGCGCGGGCGCCCTCGAACGATTCGGTGGCCTGGCCGACCGCGCCGCTCGTGCCCCGATGCACCGCGGCGTTCGCCGATTCGAGGAAGCGCCGTTCGGCGTCGAGTACGACGCTCGGCCGCTGCGACGTCGCGGCCGAGTCGAGGTACGCGGCCGATCCGGGCGTCGCGTCGAGGTGTGCGAAATAGGGGAAGGCCGCGCGGAGCTCGGCGACCTCGGCATTGGAGAGAGCGGACATATCCACCATTCTTCCACTCGGGACTGTCTGCAGCCCTCAACCGCGTCGGCCGGCGCAGTATTCCGTCTGTCGCGGCCCCAGGGTCCGCCCATCGGCCTCATGGTAAAGACGCGCGTTGCGCTTTTTCTGGATGACGTCTAATGTTCTTGATGGGATGCTCACGGCATTCACGTAGTTTTCGGCAGCAAGATACTCGCGCTTCTGCAAGCACGACCGTATGAACGCGATACCAATGCCGAGAACCCGACTCAATTCTGCGGACTCCGAGGAGAACATTCAGTGAAGAATTCGACAGTGCGTCGTACGAACGTCGCAAAGGTCGGCCTGGCGCTGGCCGCCGCCGGAGCGCTCGCATTCGGCGGTATCTCACCCGCGTATGCGGCAGACCTGACGCTCGGGCCGGGCGACGTCGCCGGTTTCGAGAACGGCGACGAGACGCAGGTCGGTGCGGGCTACAACTACGACCAGTGGCATGTGGGTTCGAACTACGACCCGGAATTCGCACTCGAGCAGAGCGTGCAGTTCGGCGAGTGCTCGGTCACCGCCCTCGCGCAGACGAGCTCCGAGCCCGGTGTCTCGGTCGTGCAGCTGCTGAAGGGCTTCCCGATCGATGCGAGGCCGACCGCCGGACTCCCGGCCTACGGCGGCGACGGCACGCTCGCACCTATCGAAGGGCTCGTGAACTCGACCTCGATCGAGGTGCTGCAGGGCAGTGTCACGCTGCAGATCCCGGTTTTCGTCTTCGATGGCCTGGACGATGAGCCGCGCTCGCCCGAGTCGTTCTCCACGGTCCGATCCGTCGCGCTCGAGCCCGGCACCTATAACCTCGCCGATCTCGCACTGACCGATTCCAGCGGGTGGACGAGCTTCCTCGGCACCTCCTGGAGCGAGATCTACACGAACCTCCAGGCCGATGTCGACGACGACTACTACTTCCAGATCCTCGGCGTCGGTTTCACCGGCTCCGAAGGCGCTGAGGTGTCCACGGTCAGCTTCGGCGGCGACACCTACTACTTCGGCAGCGGTGACTGCGCTCCGGCTCCCGAGCCCCAGCCCGAGCCGCAGCCGCAGCCCGGCCCGACGGCGCCTAAGCCGCCGGTCGCGGTGCAGACGGCCGCCGAGTAACGGAATACAACGGAATAGTTTCACGAGCAGCGCAACGCTGCGCGGAGTGCGACGAGGTCTCCCGGGTGCGTCCCGGGAGACCTCGTCGCACTCGTGATGGAAGGGACCGCGAGATGACGGTTGCGGACGACGAACACGGACAAGGCGCTGAACCCGGGCCGCTCCCTGCCCGTCGGTTCGATTCGGAGACCGGGGCGGTGGCCGCCGACCTCGCACCTCGAACCGCCGAGCCGCGAGCGCGGAAGCGCTGGCCGTGGTTCGCCGCCGCCGGCGCCGTCGTGCTCGCGGGAGCGGGCATCGGCATCGCGGCGGCCCTGGGCGCATTCGCTCCGGCTCCCGAGCCGGTGGCCGAGCGACCCGCTACGACCGCACCTGCGTCTCCCGCCCCCACTACTCCGGCGCCCGCGCCGCCCCGCGAGCCGCTCACCACCAGCATCCCCTCGGTGCAGCAGATGCCCTACACGGAGGTGTGGAACCCGCCGGACGGCGGGCAGTACTTCTGGCAGATCGTGGACCCCGCGAACGGCTACCCGCAGACCGGGGGTACGACGTACGTGCTCGCGCACGCCTGCGAGAACCAGAGCTGTGCGGGCGACCAGTTGCGCAGCCTCGAAGCCGGCGACACGATCGACTACCTCGGCCAGGCGTACCGGGTGCAGGAGTCGCGCGAGATCCTGAAGACGGATATCGCCGCGCAGGACATCTGGTATCACGACCCGAATCGACTCGTCGTCATCACCTGCGTCATCGAGACGACTTGGGATCAGTCGGATAAGAACGACATCGTCATCGCGACGAAGCTGTGAACACCGGCATCATGAGCCTTCCGGCGGGGTGAGTGCCCAGTTCGCGGCGCCGCACGCCAGCACGAGCGTTCCGGCCCCGAGCGGCAGCAGCATCGCGACCTCGACGCCGGCGTCCTCGGCGACGGCTCCTGTGGCAGCGGCCGCGAGCGATTGCCCGAGCATGATGCCCGAACCGAGCATCGTCATCACGGTCGCCGAACGGCCCTCGGGGCTGCGGATCGCGCCGAAGCTGAAGATCGTGACGAGCAGCGGGCCGATGCCGATGCCCATGAGCGAGAGGCCGACGAGCACCGTGCCGACGGAATCCGCGCGCGCCAGTGCGATGCCGCCCACGATGATGAACAGGTTGAAGAGCAACCAGCGGTAGCGCAGGGTGAAGCGCGGCGAGAACAGCGCGACGCACAGGGCGAGGATGGCGGAGCCGACGCCCATCGCGCCGTAGAGCAGGCCCGCCGACTCGGCATCGCCCTGCTGCTGCATGAACGCGGTGAGCGTGGTGAGCGTGGTGCCGAAGATCAGCCCGACCGAGAAGATGCCGAAGACGATGACCAGGAGCGACGGTCGGAACAGGTGGCTCGCCGGGGCGAGCACCGCGGCGCGCTCCTCCTTCGTGCGGGCGGGCACGGCGGTGCGGTGCAGGGCGAAGGCGCCGACGAAGAACACGGTGAGCACCGCCGCGCCGACGATGGGCGCCCACGCGCCGAAGGCAAGCGCGAGCACGCCGACGATCACGGGGCCGAAGACGAACACCATCTCGTCGGCAGCCGACTCGTACGCGAGGATCGACGACAGGGCGCGGGGCGCGCGCTCCGGCGGCAGCCGGGTCGTCGCGATCGTGACCACCCGCGAGCGCGACATCGGCGACACCTGCGGCACGGTCGCGCCGACGAAGAACGCGGTGATGAACACCGCCGAATCCGGGGTGTCCGCGGTGGTCACCCAGGCGATCGCGACGAGCGCGAGGCTGTTGCACAGGCCGGCGACGATGAGGGTCGGGCGCTGGCCGAAGCGATCGGCGGCAGCTCCGATCAGCGGGCCGACGATCGCCGAGCCGATGCCGACCATCGCCGAGCCCAGCCCGGCGGTCTCCACGGAGCCGCGCAGCGAGACGATGAGGGTGAGCACGCCGACCACCAGCATCGCGAAGGGCAGCCGCGCGATGAAGGCGAGCGGGAAGTAGGCGAAGCCCGTATGCGAGATCAGCGTCGCGCCGCGCGGGGCGGGAGTCGGGGTGGAATCGGCGGGGAGCATAGCCGACACAGCCTAGCAGCGTTCGGGCGGAGGAGTGTGGCGCCGCGGGCGACGCGTACGATGAGGGGGTGATCATTCTCGCCGCCACGCCCATCGGCAACCTCGGGGACGCCTCGACCCGGCTGCGCGAGGTGCTCGGCTCCGCGAGCGTCGTCGCGGCGGAGGACACGCGCCACACGGTGCAGCTGCTGCGGCTGCTCGGCATCGAGCACCGCCCGGAGCTCGTGGCGCTGCACGACCACAACGAGCACGACCGTGCGGCGCAGCTCGTCGACCGCGCCGAGCACGAGGACCTCGTGCTCGTGAGCGACGCTGGCATGCCCACCGTCTCCGACCCCGGCTTCCGCGTCGTGCAGCTCGCGGCCGAGCGCGGCGTGCAGGTCACCGCCGTTCCCGGCCCCTCCGCGGTCGTCACCGCGCTCGCGGTCGCGGGGCTCCCGACCGATCGCTTCGCCTTCGAGGGGTTTCTGCCGCGCAAAGCGGGCGAACGCGGTCGCGCGCTCGCGATGCTCGCCGACGAGCGCCGCACGCTCGTATTCTTCGAAGCGCCGACGCGGCTCGCGGCGTCGCTCGCAGACCTCGCCTCGGCGTTCGGCGGCGACCGGCCCGCGGCCGTCTGCCGCGAGCTCACCAAGCTGCACGAGGAGGTGCGCCGCGGCCCGCTCGACGAGCTCGCCGAATGGGCGGCCGGCGGCGTGCGCGGCGAGATCGTCGTCGTGGTCGGGGGAGCGCCCGAACGGACCGTCTCGCCCGAGACCGCCCTCGCCGACGTGCAGCTGCGCGTCGCGGGCGGCGAACGCCTGAAGGACGCCGCCCGCGCGGTCGCCGAGGCCACGGGGCTGTCGGCCAGGGATCTCTACGAGGCCGCCCTCGACGCGCGTCGGGGCGACGGCGCCCGGTGATCCCTGGCGCCGAATACAGAGAACGCAAAGACCGATGGACCAGACTGGGGAGCTGCGCCGATTCGCGCCGCGCGTCGCCGCCCCGGATCATGCCGACCCGTTAGTGAGGAACCCAGCTGTGAAGCTCACCCGCACCATCCTGCCCGCCGCCGCCGTGGCGGCCCTGCTCCTGATGACCGCCTGCTCGAGCGGAGGCCCCACCCAGGACGCCTCGGGGGCCGATTGCATGGCGCCGGGCGATGCCAGCAAGTCGATCGAGCTCTCGGGCGAGACGGGCGCCGAGCTCAAGCTGAAGTCGAAGACGCCGGTGCGCACCGAGACCACCGAGCGCTCGGTCATCACCGAGGGCAAGGGCGCGGTCGTCGCCGAGGGCGACGCGATCACCTACTCGATCACGGTGTTCAACGGCGCCACCGGCAAGATCCTCGAAGCCGATGACGGCGCGGGCAACATGATGCCCATGGCGAACCAGGACATCGAGGGCGTCTTCTCTGCCGCAGCCGGTTCCGACCCGCTCGCGGGCGGCGTGCTCAGCTGCGCCACCGAGGGCCAGCGCGCCGTCGCCGTGGTACCGCTCGCGTCGATCCTGAACGGTTCGACCCCCGAAGACGCCGGTGTTCCCGATATGACCGAGAAGGACGCCATCGTCGTCGCGGTCGACACCACCAAGATCACCCGCGGCGATGGTGCGGCCGCCTCGGGGGCGGAGGATGAGATCGTCTGCGAGAAGCTCGACAAGCGCGATGAGCAGTACCCGAAGGTCGACCTCGGCGACGGCGCCTCCGAGCCGAAGATCACCATCCCCGAGTGCATGGAGCCGCCGACCGACCTCGAGATGCAGGTGCTCGAGGAGGGCGATGGAGCCGTCGTCGCCGAGGGCGACGAGATCATGACCAACTACGTCGGCGTCGACTGGAACGGCGCGGTGCGCTTCGACGGCAACTGGAGCGAGACCGGCATCCCGTTCAGCACCGAGAAGGGCAAGCTGATCGAAGGCTTCCGCTCGGCGATGATCGGTCAGAAGATCGGGTCGACGATCCTCGTCACCATGCCCTCCGACCAGGGCTACAACGATGGCATGACCCGCACCTTCGTGCTGCAGCTCGTCGAGAAGAGCGCCTAGGCGCCCCGCGCCGGTGGCTTCGGGCACAATGGTGGCATGAAGCGCGTCATCATCCTCGGATCCACCGGTTCGATCGGCGAGCAGGCGCTCGACGTCGTGCGCCGCAACCCGTCGAAGTTCCAGGTCGTCGGGCTTATCGCCGGTACGCAGGGCGAGCTCGTGCAGCAGCAGGCCGAGCAGTTCAACGTCGAGCACACCGGCCTCGGCGCGGACGCGGCGGTGCAGCTCATCCGAGATGTGCCCGCCGATGTCGTACTGAACGGCATCACCGGCTCGATCGGCCTCGCCCCGACGCTCGCGGCGCTCGAAGCGGGGCGCACGCTCGCCCTCGCGAACAAGGAGTCGCTCATCGTCGGCGGCGATCTTGTCACGGCGGCCGCGAAGCCCGGTCAGATCGTGCCGGTCGACTCCGAGCATTCGGCCATCGCGCAGGCGCTGCGATCGGGCTCCCGCGACGAGGTTCGCAGGCTCGTGCTGACCGCGTCGGGCGGCCCGTTCCGCGGCCGCACCCGCGACGCGCTGCGCGACGTCACGCCCGCCGAGGCGCTCGCGCACCCCACCTGGGATATGGGCCGCGTCGTGACCACGAACTCGGCGACCCTCGTGAATAAGGGCCTCGAGGTCATCGAGGCCCACCTGCTCTTCGGCGTCTCGTACGGCGACATCGAGGTGGTGGTGCACCCGCAGTCGATCGTGCACTCCATGGTCGAGTTCGTCGACGGCTCGACGATCGCCCAGGCCTCGCCCCCCGACATGCGCCTGCCCATCGCGCTGGGCATGACCTGGCCCGACCGTCTCGCGAACGTCGGCGCGCCGCTCGACTGGAGCACCGCCTCGACCTGGGAGTTCGAACCGCTCGATTCCGAAGCGTTTCCCGCCGTCGAACTCGCGAAGGAGGTCGGGCGGGCGCGCCGCACCTACCCGGCGGTGTTCAATGCCGCGAACGAGCAGGCCGTCGAGGCGTTCCACGCCGGTCGCATCGGCTACCTCGACATCGTCGACACGGTGCGCGACGTGCTCGAGAAGCACACCGCCCCCGACGCGCTCACGCTCGACACGCTCGTCGAGGCCGAGCGGTGGGCGCGCGAGCAGGCCGAGAAAGCGATCGCGGCGAAGGCCCGGTAGCGCCGCGGGTACGGCCAGACCCGACAGGGATCGTCGAGCCCGTCACGCGCAGCGTTCACCGGGCGCGCTCCCCGAAACTCCACAGCGCCGACCAGTAGCCTGAACCGCGTGATCGAAGTGCTGCTGTATGTGCTCGGAGTCGTGATCCTGCTCGCGGGTCTCGCGCTCTCCATCGCCCTGCACGAGGTCGGCCATCTGCTGCCGGCGAAGCTCTTCGGCGTCAAGGTGACGCAGTACATGATCGGCTTCGGCAAGACCATCTGGTCGCGCCGCATCGGCGAGACCGAGTACGGCGTCAAGATGCTGCCGTTCGGCGGATACGTCGCGATGACGGGCATGTACCCGCCGCAGAAGCCGGGGGAGGCGCCGCGCGCCTCGACGACAGGGTTCTTGAACACGGTCGTGCAGGAGGGCGGCGCGGTCGCCCACCGCGACGGTCGCGGCGCCGTGCTCGAGATCGAGCGCGAGCTCGACCGCGTCGGCGATGCCGGCGACGGCGCTGTTGCGGGCGGCGATGCCGAAGACGTGCCGGGGGAGTCCCGCAGAGGGATCGCCGGCCTCGTCGACGAGGCGCGGCTCGCCAGCGCCGAGACGATCGCGCACGGGGAGGACCACCGCACCTTCTACCGGCTGCCCGTGTGGAAGAAGATCATCATCATGCTCGGCGGGCCGTTCATGAACCTGGTGCTTGCCTTCGTGTTCTTCGCGATCGCGCTGGTCGGCTTCGGCGTGCCGCAGTCGAGCACGACCCTCGCCCAGGTGAGCGAATGCCTGCTGCCCGCCTCGAGCACGTCGACGAGCTGCTCGACCGGCGACCCGGCGGCCCCCGCCGCCGCGGCCGGGCTGCTGCCGGGCGACCGCATCGTCTCTGCCGACGGCGCCCCGATCGACGACTGGCAGCGGTTCAGGGATCTCGTCTCGGCGTCGCCGGGAGTGCCGATCGATCTCGTGATCGAGCGCGGCGGGGCCGAGCAGCGCCTCGAGCTCACCCCCGTGGCGAACGAGCGCGCGGTGGTCGACGACAAGGGTGCCGCCGTCACAGGTGCGGACGGCGCACCGGTCACCGAGACCGTGGGCATGGTCGGCGCGACGCCGGCCTCGGAGACCGTCGCGCTGCCGATCACGGCCGTGCCGGCCTACGTCGGCGATAACGTCGCGAACGTCGCGGGCGTCATCGTGCGCCTCCCCGAGCGCATGGTCGATGTCTGGAATGCGGCGTTCGGCTCGGAGGCGCGCGACCCGAACGGCCCGATGGGCGTCATCGGGGTCGGCCGCCTCGCGGGCGAGGTCGCGAGCCTCGACCAGGCGCCGGTCGCGGCGCGCACCCAGATCATGGTGCAGCTGCTCGGCTCGCTGAACGTCGCGCTCTTCGTGTTCAACCTGGTGCCCCTCATGCCGCTCGACGGCGGGCACGTCGCGGGCGCCCTGTACGAGGGGCTGAAGCGCGGCATCGCGCGCCTGCGCGGCAGGCCCGATCCGGGCCCGGTCGATACCGCGCGCATGGTGCCCGTCACCTTCGTCGTCGTGATCGCGCTCGGCGCGATGAGCGTGCTGCTCGCCTACGCCGACATCGTGAAACCGGTGTCGCTCTTCGGCTAGCTCCTAGTAGGTCGGGGCGGCGGGGAGGCCGAAGTAGTCCTCGAGGTTCGGGATGCCCTTCGCCTGCATGTCGGCGGCGACCTCCGGCCCGACGTAGCGGAAGTGCCAGGGCTCGTACACGTAGCCGACGACGGGCTCCTGGCCCGGCTGGTAGCGCATGATGAAGCCGAAACGGTACGCGTTGTCGCGCGCCCAGATGCCCTGCGGCGTGCCGCCGAACGCCTCGCTGAGACCGCAGCCGCCGCACTCCGTGATGTCCATCACGAGCCCGGTCTGGTGCTCCGAGAAACCGGCCCGAGCCGAGTAGGTCTCGGCCGCCTCGACGCCGTCCGACGCGACGTAGCTGTCGAAGAGGGACACCTGGTAGTAATAGTCGCGGAAGCCGCTGGCGATCGTGAACGGGACGCCGGCGGCCGAGGCCTCGGCGTACATCGCCTCGGCCGCCGCCGCTGCCTCCGCGCGCATCGGCTGGCCGTTCTGATTCGGCACGTTCGGCATCACGAGGTCGCCGGGGGCCCAATCGATCGGATTGAACGGGCGCTGCTTGTTGACGACCACCTGGTACGAGGCGGGGTCGTCGACCGACCACTGCGGGGCCGGCGGTTCGACGGGCACCTCTTCGACGGGCGGAGCGGGCTCGGGCGTCGGCTCCGGTGTCGGTGTCGGAGTCGGAGACGGCGTGCGCTTCGGCGCCGCGGGCTTCGACGCCTCGGCCGCGGTGCTCTGCTGCGACATCGCCGAGATCGTGGCCCAGGTCGCACCGCTCGCACCGAGCACGGCGGCGACCCCGATCACGGTGCCGATGAGGAGGCGCTTCCGCCTGCGCCCGCTCGCAGCCGCGGGAGTGCTTGCCGGGGTCGGGGGCGTCTCAGCCGCGCCGTCGCTCTGCTCGCGCGCCTGTTCGTCGTGAATGCCTTGCACGAGGTCTGAGAGGTCGTCGGGGTTCGTCATCGCTGCCAATCGCACGTCCGGGTCTGCGTCACAGGCGATCCTACCCGCGGCACCGGGCGACCCGGCGGAGGAGCACGGCGCTTCCCGGGACGACCGCTGTAGACTCGGGCCCGTGGCAGCTGTGAATCTGGGAATGCCGTCCGTGCCCGAGGTGCTCGCACCGCGGCGCGCGACTCGGGCGATCAAGGTCGGTTCGGTGACCGTCGGCGGCGGTGCGCCGGTGTCGGTGCAGTCGATGACGACGACGCCGACGACCGACATCAACGCGACGCTGCAGCAGATCGCCGAGCTCACGGCGTCGGGCTGCGACATCGTGCGCGTCGCCGTGCCGAGCCGCGATGACGCCGAAGCACTGCCGATCATCGCGATGAAGAGTCAGATCCCGGTCATCGCCGACATCCATTTCCAGCCCAACTACGTGTATGCGGCGATCGATGCGGGCTGCGCCGCGGTGCGAGTGAACCCGGGCAACATCCGCAAGTTCGACGACCAGGTCGGCGAGATCGCGAAGCGCGCGAAGGCCGCCGGGGTGTCGCTGCGCATCGGCGTGAACGCGGGTTCGCTCGAGCCGAGCCTGCTGCAGAAGCACGGCAAGCCGACCGCAGAGGCGCTCGTGGAGAGCGCCGTCTGGGAGGCCTCGCTCTTCGAGGAGCACGACTTCCACGATTTCAAGATCTCGGTCAAGCACAACGACCCGATCGTCATGGTGAAGGCGTACCGGCAGCTCGCCGAACGCGGCGACTGGCCGCTGCACCTCGGCGTCACCGAGGCCGGCCCCGCGTTCCAGGGCACGATCAAGAGCGCCACCGCGTTCGGCATCCTGCTCTCCGAGGGCATCGGCGACACGATCCGCGTCTCGCTCTCGGCCCCTCCGGTCGAGGAGGTGAAGGTCGGCCTGCAGATCCTGCAGTCGCTGAACCTGCGCGAGCGCAAGCTCGAGATCGTCTCGTGCCCGTCGTGCGGCCGCGCCCAGGTCGACGTCTATACGCTCGCCGAAGAGGTCACGAAGGGCCTCGAGGGCATGAGCGTGCCGCTGCGCGTCGCCGTCATGGGCTGCGTCGTGAACGGCCCGGGCGAGGCCCGCGAGGCCGATCTCGGCGTCGCGAGCGGCAACGGCAAGGGTCAGATCTTCGTGAAGGGCGAAGTCATCAAGACGGTGCCCGAGAGTGAGATCGTCGCGACCCTCATCGCCGAGGCGAACCGCATCGCCGAGGAGATGGGGCACGAACGCGAATCGGGCGCGCCCGAGGTCGTCACCGTCTAGACGATCGGCTCCGGCGGCCGTCAGGCGAGCGCGAGCGCGAGCCTGCCGCTCGGCACGTCGGCGCTCACCACCCGCGCCGAAACCTCGGTGCCCGGCGCGAGTCTCTCGGGCACCGGTTCTGCCGACGCCGTGATCGGCGGGTCCGCGATCTGCAGGCGCGCACGCGACCCGCGCACCTCGAGCACGGTTGCGGCGACCACATCGCCGATGCGGTCGTGCAGCAGCGCGGCCTCGACGCGGTCGAGCGCCTCGCCGCCGATGCGGCCCGCGAGCGACGACGAGGCCCGCATGAGCGCGGGCAGGTCGCCGAGGCTCGCCCGCGCCCACTCGGGTACGGGGGAGCCCGAGCAGAGCGCTTCGCAGATGACGAGGCCCCAGCGGTCGACGAGGCGTCGCAGCGGCGCCGTCACGTGCGCGTAGGGGGCGGCGATCGCCGACTGCACGGCGTCCTCGGCCGAGACCGTCCCGCCCGCGTCGAACACGGTGTAGCCCGCGCCGCGGAAGAGGCTGGCCGCAGCGTGAAGCACGGCGAGGCCCTGCGCCGTGTCGCGGGGCACATCGCGCAGGTAGTCGCCGTACGCCGTGCGCTCGGGCCACGGGAGCCCGAGCGCCCGCACGCGCACCTTGAACTCGGCGAGGGTCTCGGCTTCGGGCGCCGGCATGGTGCGCAGAATGCCGATGCCGCCGTCGAGCATGATGCGGGCCGCAGCCATGCCGGTGAGGAGGGACAGCTGCGCGTTCCACTCCTCGACGGGCAGCGGCGACCGGCGTTCGATGCGGTAGCCGGAGTCGTCGCACACGATCTCCTCGTCGGGCATGCTCAGGCTCGCGCCGCCGCGCCGGTGCTCCTGCGCGATGCGCAGCAGACCGAACTCGCGCAGCAAACGCACCTGCTCGCGCGCGCTCTCCGCGTCGATCTCCCGCTGCGCTGCGGCGTAGTCGAGTCGTGCGCGCGAGCGGACGAGGGCGCGCTCGACCCGTGCCGGCGCCGCGGCGCCTCCCTCGAACTCCGCGGCTCCCGACGCGTCGACAGGGATCGTCCAGACGTACGCCGTGCGGTCGCCGGTCGGGTGCAGAGACACCCGGTCCTCGCTGAGGATCGGCGGGTGCAGCGGGACGAGGCCGTCGGGCAGGTAGAGGGTCTGCCCGCGCCGCCGCGCCTCCAGATCGATGGCGCCGCCGGGCCGCACGAACGACGGCACGTCGGCGATCGCGTACCGCAGCACGTAGCCGCCGGCGGCGTCGCCCGCGGGGGCGGGCTCGATGCAGAACGCCTGGTCGAGATCCTGCGACCCCTCGGGGTCGAGCGTGACGAACGCGATCCCGCGCAGATCGAGGTCGGGGAGCGGGCCGCCATGCGCCGCCTCGGCCTCGGCCAGCACCTCGGCCGGGAAGCCGACGGGCACGCCCGATTCGGTGCGGAGCTCGGAAAGAGCGGCCGCGAGGCCGTTCTGTTCCGTCCGCCGGGTGAGATGCGCGCGCCGACTGGGCATGGCCCCAGCCTAGACCTCCCTGCGCGGGGCGCCGCCCGGAATCTTCCGTTCCGATCTCCTAGACTCTGCAGATATGGCCGATCACGTACAGAATCCCGCCGACGACGCTCTCGCCCGATCGATCGACGCGCTGCTCGCGGAGGCAGGCATCGCGCACCAGCGCAAGCTCGTCGAACAACTGATCGAAACGAGTCTCGGCCTGGGAGAGGACGGCACGAGCCGCGCCAATCTGAAGCTCACCGCGGCCGCGATCGCCGAGATGCGGCGCGCCTTCCAGCTCTTCGCCGGCCACGAGGGCCCGCGCAAGGTGACGATCTTCGGCTCGGCGCGCACCCTCGTCGGCGACCCGCTCTGGGAGCAGGCCGAAGCGGCGGCGCGCAGCCTCTCGGAGCTCGGATGGATGGTCGTGACGGGGGCCGGCCCCGGCATCATGGAGGCCGCAGCGCGCGGTGCGGGCCCCGAGATGTCGCTCGGGGTCTCGATCCGGCTCCCCATGGAGGAGAAGCCGAACGACATGATCAACCAGGACGGCAATCACGTCGCCATGCGCTACTTCTTCACGCGCAAGCTCATGCTTGTGAAGGAGTCGAGCGGATTCGTCTGCCTGCCCGGCGGCTTCGGCACGCTCGATGAGACGTTCGAGCTGCTCACGCTGCAGCAGACGGGAAAGATGCTGCCCGCCCCGATCGTGCTGCTCGACCGGCCCGGCGGAGATTTCTGGGGCGGCTTCGAACGCTTCGCCCGCGAACAGCTCGCCGCGTCGGGCATGATCGCCGAGGACGACCTGGATCGGGTGCTCATCACCGACTCCGCCGAGGAGGCGGTCGAGGAGATCGCCGGGTTCTGGCGCAACTTCGACTCGCTGCGCTGGGTGCCCGACCGCAGCGCGACCGGCCCCGGGGCGCCCGAGGCGGAGGCGCGCTCGGCGGCGGGCGACGGCGAGCCGCCGAAGTACGACCGCCTCGTGCTGCGGCTGCGCGCGGAGCCGACCGCGGCCGAGATCGCCCAGCTGAACGAGCGGTTCGGCGAGATGCTCGCGGAAGGCCGCATCGAGACGACCGGCCCGGTCGGCCCCGAGGTCGTCGACCGCGACCGGCTCGAGCTGCCGCGCCTGACGCTCGTGCCGATGCCGCGCGCGGTCGGCAAGCTGCATCGGCTCATCCGGGCGATCAACGCGCTGGAGTCCGCGCCCCGCTGACCGCTGAGCCTACTCGTCGCTCGACGCGGCGAGATGCTGGGGAATGTCCCGACGTTCGTGCAGGACGCGCAGAACCTCGATGCGACTCTCGTCGGCGATCTCGATGTAGAACAACAGGTACGGGAAGTCTCGAGCCTTGCAGAATCGCAGTACGGCGCCGGGAAGAGCCTTCGAATACGCGTCTGAGCCGAGTGCAGGATAGTCGACGATGCGGTGAGAAGCCTCGGCCATCGCGTCGATGAACCGATCTGCGATGTCGTTCGAGCTGTGCTCGGCGTACCAGGCGACTGCACTGAGGTATTCGAGTCGCGCCTGGTCCGTCCAATTAAGCGTCGGCGTGCTCACGCGCGATCCGCCTTGCTTCAGCGTGTATCTCTTCCGAGGACATCGTCGACAGCGGCGAGTTCATCCCGTCGAGGATCTTCTGCCGGAAGATCGCCTCCTCGCGCTTCTCGCGGATGAGCTGGCGCATGTATTCGCTCGCCGAGGTGTACGCGCCGTCGTGCACTTCGTGCTCGACGAACTCCTTGAGCTCGTCACTGAGGGAGATGTTCATCGTGGCCATGCCCGGATTCTACTGCGAATGACAATCTTTGTCATAGGTCATGCAATATATCGGCCCTAACCCGATGCGGCTTTGGCGTGTCAAGCCCCCGCTGCGGCGCGCGCGACGGCGGTCGCGATGCGGCGCTCGCGGGTCTCGGGGCGCTTCGCCTCGAGGATCGCGTTCACGAGCTCCTTGCGGTGCGTGAAACTGAGTCGGTCGAACGACTCGCGGCTGCCGGGTGCCGCGTCGAGCGCCGCGGCGAGATCGGCGGGCATTTCGACTTCTCGGGGCGCAGTGTCGAGCGCTATCCCAGCCTCGATCTCATCGCCGATCTCGACGCCGAGCGCGGCGCGGTTGGCTTTCGAGATGCCGATCATGTACGCGCCGCCCATCGAGGCGAGGCGCAGCCGCGCCGAACGCCCGCCGATCGTGACGATCACGGCCGCGCGCTTGCCGCCGCCGAGCGCGGCGACCTGACCCTCGTCGAGAACGATCGCAGTGGCCGGGCCGTGGGGCTCGAGCACGGTGCGCACGGTGAGGCTCATCCCGCCTCCTCCTCGCCCCGCGCCACGTAGGCGGCGAGATGCCGCCCGGTGAGCGTCGAGCCGTCCTCGACGAGCGCCCGCGGCGATCCCTCGAACACGACCTCGCCTCCCGTATGGCCCGCGCCCGGGCCGATGTCGATGATCCAGTCGGCATGCGCCATCACGGCCTGATGGTGCTCGATCACGATGACGCTCTTGCCCGCATCGACCAGGCGGTCGAGCAGTTCGAGCAGACGCTCGACATCCGCGAGGTGCAGCCCCGTCGTCGGCTCGTCGAGCACGTAGACGTCGGCGTCCTCGATCATGCGGATCGCGAGCTTCAGGCGCTGGCGTTCGCCGCCGGAGAGCGTCGAGAGCGGTTGGCCGAGCTTGATGTATCCGATGCCGGCCTCGACGAGGCGGTCGAGGATCTTCGCGGCCTTCGGCACCTTCGCCTCGGCGCCCGCCTCCGAGGTTCCGGCGAAGAACTCCCGCGCTTCCGCCATCGACAGGTCGAGCACCTCGGCGATGCTCTTGCCGCCGAGCGTGTACTGCAGCACCTCCGAGTCGTAGCGCTTGCCGTCGCACACCTGGCAGACGCTCTCCATCGTCGCCATCATGCCGAGGTCGGTGTAGATGATGCCGGCGCCCTTGCATTCGGGGCAGGCGCCCGCTGAGTTGGCGCTGAAGAGCGCCGGTTTCACGCCGTTCTGCTTCGCGAATGCCGTGCGCACCGGGTCGAGCAGGCCGGTGTACGTCGCCGGGTTCGAGCGCCTGGACCCCTTGATCGGTCCCTGGTCGACCGCCACGACGCCCTCCCGATTCGAGACGTACCCGTGCACGAGCGTGCTCTTGCCCGAGCCCGCCACTCCTGTGACGGCGCAGAGCACGCCGAGCGGGAAGTCGACGTCGACGCCCGTGAGGTTGTGCTTGTCGGCGCCGCGCACCTCGAGCGCGCCGGTCGCCTCGCGCACCGTCACCTTGAGCTTCGCCCGATCGTCGAGATGCCGCCCCGTGCGCGTCCCCGAAGCGCGCAGGCCGTCGACGGTGCCCTCGAAGCAGATCTCGCCGCCGTCGGTGCCGGCACCGGGCCCGAGATCGACGACGTGGTCCGCGATCCCGATCATCTCGGGCTTGTGCTCGACGACGAGCACCGTGTTGCCCTTGTCGCGCAGCTTCACGAGCAGCGCGTTCATGCGCTGGATGTCGTGCGGGTGCAGGCCGATCGACGGCTCGTCGAAGACGTAGGTCGCGTCGGTGATGGGGGAGCCGAGGTGGCGGATCATCTTCGTGCGCTGCGACTCTCCGCCCGACAGCGTGCCGGTCGGGCGCTCGAGCGAGAGGTAGCCGAGCCCGATCTGCACGAACGAGTCGAGCGTGTCGATGAGCTTCGCGATCAGCGGCGCGAGCCCGGGGTCGTCGATCGTGCGCGCCCACGCCGCCACATCCGAGATCTGCATCGCGCACACATCGGCGATCGAGCGCCCGTCGATCTTCGATGATCGCGCGGTCGCGTTCAAGCGGGTGCCGTCGCATTCGGGGCAGGTGCGGAAGACGATCGCGCGATCCACGAACGCGCGGATGTGCGGCTGCATCGCCTCGCGATCCTTCGACAGCATCGACTTCTGGATCTTCGGGATGAGGCCCTCGTAGGTGAGGTTCACGCCCTCGACCTTGATCTTCGTCGGCTCCTTGTGGAGCAGGTCGTCGAGCTGCCGCTTCGTGAAATCGCGGATCGGCGTGTCCATCGGCACGACGCCCGAGAAGACGCGCCCGTACCAGCCGTCCATGCTGTAGCCCGGCACCTTGAGGGCCCCGTCGTTCAGCGACTTGTCGGCGTCGTAGAGCTCGGCGAGGTCGAAATCGCTCACCGAGCCGCGGCCCTCGCAATTCGCGCACATGCCGCCGAGCACCTCGAACGAGCGCCGCTCCTTCACGGTGCGGCCGCCCTTCTCGACGGAGACCGCGCCCGCGCCCGAGACCGAGGCGACGTTGAACGAGAACGCGTTCGTGCCCCCGATGCGCGGCGATCCGAGGCGCGAGAAGACGATGCGCAGCATGGCGTTCACATCGGTCGCCGTGCCGACGGTCGAACGGGGGTTCGCGCCCATGCGCTCCTGATCGACCGTGATCGCGGTGGTGAGCCCCTCGAGCACATCGACGTCGGGGCGCGACTGCGTGGGCATGAACCCCTGCACGAACGCGCTGTACGTCTCGTTGATGAGCCGCTGCGACTCGGCCGCGATCGTGCCGAAGACGAGCGAGCTCTTGCCCGACCCCGAAACTCCCGTGAACGCGGTCAGACGGCGCTTCGGGATCTCGACGTTCACGTTCTTGAGATTGTGCTCGCGTGCTCCGGAGACTCGGATGCGATCGTGCGAATCGGCGGGGTGGACCTGCGCTCGGCCCGCGGCTTCAGTGCTCATAGGGGACAGGGTAGCGCGGGCAGGGGCCGTGCGCTCGCCATCGTGTATTATGGGTTGCTGTACTTCGGCGAGGGGCGCAGCACTGCGCCCGTGATCGACGCGGTAGTGCCTCTCACGGGCCCTTCTGACGCGCCAATCGGCGAGACAATTCGAAAGGGCGCAAGGCCCGTAAAGGAGACATCATGAGCGAGAACAAGCTCGTCGCGAATGCACGCGACAACTTCGGCAAGGGCGCAGCGCGCAAGCTCCGCGCCGCCGGCCAGACCCCGGCCGTCGTCTACGGCCACGGCACCGACCCGCTGCACATCTCGGTCGATGCGCACGCCCTCAGCCTGATCGTCCGCCAGGCGAACGCGCTCATCGAGCTCGACGTCGACGGCAAGCCCCAGCTCGTGCTGGTCAAGGACGTGCAGAAGGATCCGGTGCGCCAGATCATCGAGCACATCGACCTCATCGTCGTGAAGAAGGGCGAAAAGGTCGAGGTCGAGGTTCCGGTGCACGTCACCGGCGTCTCCTTCTCGGGCACCAACGCGCTGCAGGAGCTCAACACCCTGCGCCTGAGCGTCCCCGCGACGAACATCCGCGACTTCGTCGAGGTCAGCGTCGAGGGCCTCGAGGCCGGCACCCGCATCGTCGCCGGCGACGTCCAGCTCGACGCCGATGAGCTGCTGCTCGACGCTGCCGACCAGCTCGTCGTGCACATCGTCACCCCGCGCGGCGCTTCGGAGGACGAGGGCGCCGAGGCAGAGGCCGCCGAGTAAGCGACCCACCGCAGCAGAACCCGTCGGGCCGGCCATCGCGCCCGACGGGTTTTTGCATGCCGCGGATCGTGACCCCGGTCAGCGATCTGCGGCAGAATTGTCGGGGGCCGATGCGAGCATGGAGGCGTTGATGTTCTGGCGCACACGGAATGAGGGAGCGGAACGAGTGTCCGAAGACAGCTGGTTGATCGTCGGCCTGGGCAACCCGGGGGCGAAGTACGAGACCACCCGGCACAACGTGGGCCAGATGGTGCTCGACGTGATCGCCGATCGGCTCTCCGCGCGCTTCTCCTCGCACCGCACCGGCGCGCGCGTCGCCGAAGGACGCATCCGTCCGGGCGGGCCGAAGGCGGTCCTCGCGAAATCGAACGGATACATGAACACTTCGGGCGGCCCGGTCTCCGCGCTCGCGAAGTACTTCGGCGTGCCGGCCGAGCGCATCATCGTGATCCACGACGAGCTCGACCTGCCGTTCGACACGCTCAAGCTCAAGCAGGGCGGCGGCCACGGCGGCCACAACGGCCTCCGCGATATCGCCAAGGCCCTCGGCACCCCCGATTTCCTGCGCGTGCGCGTCGGTATCGGGCGGCCGCCCGGGCAGCAGGACGCGGCCGACTTCGTGCTGCGGCCGTTCTCGAGCGGCGAGCGGTCGACGCTCGCCGTGCTGCTCGAGGACGCCGCGGACGCGGCCACCGCGCTCATCGACGACGGCCTGCTCGCGGCGCAGCAGCAGTTCCACGGAGCCAAGCAGTGAGCCTCGGCGGCATCGAGCGGCTGCTCGAGCAGTCGGAGTCGTTTCTGCAGGCGCAAGACGCCGCCGCGCAGGATGCCGACTTCTCGGTGACGGAGGGGCTGCGCGCCCCGCTGGTCGCCGGGCTCCTGCGACGGCTGCGCGGCGGCGGCGACCGCGGGGCGCTGCTGCTCATCGCGGCCACGAGTCGCGAAGCCGATGCCCTGCGCACTGCGATCGCATCGATTCTCCCGAAGGCCGACACCGTCGAGTTCCCGGCGTGGGAGACGTTGCCGCACGAGCGGTTGAGCCCGAGCCCCGAGACCGTCGGGCGCCGCGCGCAGGCGCTGCGCATGCTGCGGGAGCACACCGGCGAGCGCATGCTCGTCGTGGTCGCCTCGGTGCGCGCCGCACTGCAGCCGATCTCGCCGCACGCGGCGACGGCCGAGCCGCTCGTTCTGACAGCGGGCGCCGCATCCGACGGCCTCGACACCGTCGCTCGCGCACTCGTCGATCGCGCGTACACCCGGGTCGACATGGTCACCCGGCGCGGCGAGTTCGCCGTGCGCGGCGGCATTCTCGACGTGTTCCCGCCCGAAGCGCCGCACGCGGTGCGCGTCGACTTCTTCGGCGACGAGGTCGACCAGATCCGGGCCTTCTCCGTCTCCGACCAGCGGTCGGCAGGCGACCCGCTGCCCGCGGTCGAGCTGTGGCCGGCGCGCGAACTGCTGCTGACCGACGATGTGCGCGAGCGCGCCGCCGCGCTGCTGCCCCGGTTCCCGGCGCTCGGCACCCTCCTCGAGAAGTTGAGCAACGGCATCCCGGTCGAGGGGATGGAGAGCCTGCTCCCGCTGCTCGTGCCCGAACTGCTCCCGCTCACCTCGCTCATGCCCGAGGGCGGGGCCGTGCTCGTGGCGTCGCCCGAGCGCGTCGCCGGGCGCGCGGTGAGCCTCGTCGAGACGAACCGCGAGTTCCTCGAGGCGGCCTGGCATGCGGCGACCGCGGGCGCGGATGCGCCGATCCCCGCCGACGACTCGAGCATGCTCACGATGCGGGAGCTGCGATCGGGCTCCCGGGGCCTGCGCCCGTGGTGGACTCTCTCGAGCTTCGTGCACGGCGAGGATGCATCCGCCGAGCACGAGGGGGGCGCCGACCCCGTCGTGCCCGTCGACCCCGCCGCGATCGCCGTGCACGGCGCGCCCTTCCCGCGCCCGGCGCAGAGCGCAGACCCGACGGGCGCCGCCATCCGAGTGCTCGGCGAGCGCATGCGCGAAGGCTGGCATGCGGTCGTCGCCGCCCAGGGCATGGGGCTCATCGAGCGCGCCCGCGACGTGCTCGCCGAGGCGGGCGCCGCCGCGCGCATCGTCGACGAGCTGCCCGCAGAGCTCGAGAACGGCGTCGTCTACCTCGTCACCGGCGTCGCGCCATCCGGCTTCGAGAGTCCCGAGGCGAAGCTGCTGCTCGCCACCGAGGCCGAGTTCTTCGGCCGCGCCGTCAGCGCTCAGGCCGCGGGCAGCCAGAAGCTCGCCCGGCGCCGCGGCAAGAACGTCGTCGACCCCCTGAAGCTCGTCGCCGGCGACTACGTCGTGCACGAGACCCACGGCATCGGCCGCTTCGTCGAGCTGACGCAGCGCATGGTGCCGACCGGCATGGGGCGCGATGCCGAGAAGGCGCCCCGCGAATACCTCGTGCTCGAATACGCCGCCTCGAAGCGCGGGCTGCCCAAGGACAAGCTGTACGTGCCCACCGATCAGCTCGACCAGCTCTCGCGCTACGTCGGCGGCGAGGCGCCCGCCCTGTCGAAGATGGGCGGCAGCGACTGGTCGAACGCCAAGTCGAAGGCCCGCAAGGCCGTGCGCGACATCGCCGTCGAGCTCGTGAAGCTCTACTCGGCGCGCGTCGCCTCGAAGGGGCATGCGTTCTCGCCCGACACCCCCTGGCAGCACGAGCTCGAGGAGGCGTTCCCGTACGCCGAGACGCTCGACCAGCTCACCACCATCGACGAGGTGAAGCGCGACATGGAGCGGCCGATCCCGATGGACCGCCTGCTCGCCGGCGACGTCGGCTTCGGCAAGACCGAGGTGGCCGTGCGCGCGGCGTTCAAGGCGGTGCAGGACGGCAAGCAGGTCGCCATGCTCGTGCCCACCACGCTGCTCGTCACGCAGCACCTCGAGACCTTCCAGAACCGCTTCGCAGGTTTCCCCGTATCCATCCGCCCGCTCAGCCGCTTCCAGACCGAGAAGGAGTCGACCGATACGATCGAGGGCCTGGCTGCGGGCACCGTCGACGTCGTCATCGGCACCCACCGGCTCCTCGCCGAGAGCGTGCGCTACAAGGATCTCGGGCTCCTCATCGTCGACGAGGAGCAGCGCTTCGGCGTCGAGCACAAGGACGCGCTGAAGAAGCTGAAGACCGGCGTCGACATTCTCGCGATGAGTGCGACGCCGATTCCGCGCACCCTCGAGATGGCGGTCACCGGCATCCGCGAGATGTCGACGCTCGCGACCCCGCCCGAGGATCGCCACCCGATCCTCACCTTCGTCGGCCCGCGCAGCGACAAGCAGATCGCCGCCGCCATCAGGCGCGAGCTGCTGCGCGAAGGGCAGGTCTTCTTCGTGCACAACCGCGTCTCGTCGATCGGGCGCATCGCCGCCCAGATCTCGGAGCTCGTGCCCGAGGCGCGCGTCGCCGTCGCCCACGGCAAGCTCTCGGAGCATCAGCTCGAGCGCGTGGTGCAGGATTTCTGGGAGCGCAAGTTCGATGTGCTCGTCTCGACCACGATCATCGAGACCGGCCTCGACATCGCGAACGCCAACACCATCATCATCGACGCCGCCGACAAGTACGGCCTGAGCCAGCTGCACCAGCTGCGCGGCCGTGTCGGGCGCAGCCGCGAACGCGCCTACGCCTACTTCCTCTACGACCCCGACAAGCCGCTCACCGAGCACGCGCACGAGCGACTCGAGACGCTCGCGACGAACAACGAGCTCGGCTCGGGCATGCAGGTCGCGCTGAAGGATCTCGAGCTGCGCGGTGCCGGCAACCTGCTCGGCGGCGAGCAGTCGGGGCACATCGCGGGCGTCGGCTTCGACCTCTACCTGCGCATGATCGGCGAGGCCGTGAACACGTTCAAGGGGGAGGAGACGAGCGGGCCCTCCGAGCTCGTGCTCGAGCTGCCCGTCGACGCGCACATCCCCGAGGCGTACGTCGAGAGCGAGCGGCTCAGGCTCGAGGCCTACCAGAAGTTCTCGGCCGCATCGCACCCGCAGGCTCCGGAGGATCACGTCGCGCTCGTGCTCGAGGAGCTCACCGATCGCTACGGCGAGCCGCCCGCGGAGGTCGAGCGCCTCGCTGCGGTCTCGGCGCTGCGCCGCCGGGTCACGAAGCTCGGCATCGCGAAGCTCGTCGCGATCGGCCCGAACCTGCGTATCGAACCCGTGCGGCTGCTCGACTCGCGGCGCATGCGCATGAACCGCATGTACCCGGGCGCCCGCTACACCGAATCCACGGGGGTGCTGCAGATCCCGATGCCGGGCTCTGCCTCGCCCGCGCGCAGCCCGCTCGCGTCGGTCGGACGCAAGCCGACGGACGATGACGGCGATGTCGTGGCCTGGGCAGGGCGCGTGCTCGCGCACCTGCTCGAGGACGATGCGCCGGCCGCGTGATCCCTGTGCTAAAGTAGACCCTTGGTGCGCAAGCGCCCGATTTGTTGAGCCCTCCACGGCCCCTGCACCCTCGCGGGACGGGGCACGGAGCGGGATTCACGAAACACCTCCATTTCGACAGAAAGCAGCACGACAGTGACTCGCACTTATTCGCCGAAGGCAGCTGAGCAGAAGCACGACTGGATCGTCATCGACGCCACCGACGTGGTTCTCGGCCGTCTCGCCTCGCACGCGGCAGCCCTGCTCCGCGGCAAGCACAAGACCACGTTCGCCCCCCACATGGACATGGGCGACTACGTCATCATCGTGAACGCCGACAAGGTCGTTCTGACCGCCAACAAGGCGGCCAAGAAGATGGCCTACCGTCACTCGGGCTACCCGGGCGGCCTCACCGCCGTCAGCTACACCGAGCTCCTCGCGAACAACCCGGAGCGCGCGGTCGAGAAGGCCATCCGCGGCATGCTTCCCAAGAACTCGCTGGGTGCCGACCTGTTCCGCAAGCTGAAGGTCTACGCGGGTGCCGAGCACCCGCACGCCGCGCAGCAGCCCACCCCCTACACCTTCGGCCAGGTCGCGCAGTAATCGCGCCCGACGAGACGTTCAAGAGAGAGACTGCACAGTGACTGAAGAGCAGACCGTGGCCACCGAGAGCTACACCACCGAGACCCCGGCCGCCCAGGCGACCGAACAGGCCCCGCGCCCCGCGCTCACCGTTCCCGGTGCCGGCGTCGGCCGCCGCAAGCGCGCGATCGCGCGCGTGCGCCTCATCCCCGGTTCGGGCACCGCGACCGTCAACGGCCGCGAGCTCGCCGAGTACTTCCCGAACAAGCTGCACCAGCAGCTCATCACCGACCCGTTCACGGTGCTCGAGCTGAACGGCTCGTACGACGTGATCGCACGCATCACCGGCGGCGGCCCCTCGGGCCAGGCGGGCGCCCTGCGTCTCGCCATCGCTCGCGCGCTCAACGAGATCGACGCCGAGCACAACCGCCCGACGCTGAAGAAGGCCGGCTTCCTGAGCCGCGACGCCCGCGTCATCGAGCGCAAGAAGGCCGGCCTCAAGAAGGCGCGCAAGGCTCCGCAGTACTCGAAGCGCTAAGCTTCGGAGCTTCCTTATGGGACGCCTTTTCGGCACCGATGGGGTTCGGGGTCTGGCCGGGGTCGATGTGACCGCCGACCTGGCCCTGGGCCTCGCCCATGCAGCGGCTCTCGTTCTCGGCCGTTCGGCCCGGAGCGAGAGCCGTCGTGCTACCGCCGTCGTCGCGCGCGACCCGCGCGTCTCCGGTGAGTTCATCGCGGCCGCTGTTGCAGCCGGCCTCGCCTCCGCCGGAGTCGACGTGCTCGACGCCGGCGTCATCCCGACCCCGGCAGCGGCGTACCTCGTCGCCGACACCGGCGCCGATTTCGGCGTCATGGTCTCGGCCTCGCACAACCCCGCCGCCGACAACGGCATCAAGTTCTTCGCTGAGGGCGGGCGCAAGCTCGCCGACGACATCGAGGACGCGATCCAGGAGGCCATGAGCCGGCCCCCGATCGCGGTCACCGGACGCGAGGTCGGCCGCATCCGCCGCTTTGCCGACGCCGAGGACCGCTATCTCGTGCACCTGCTCGGCACCCTCGAAGGCCTCCGCCTCGACGGGCTGCACGTCGTGCTCGACTGCGCGCACGGCGCCGCGGCCGGCATCTCGCCCGACGTCTTCAGCGACGCCGGTGCGAAGGTCACCGTGATCGGCAACGACCCCGACGGCTTCAACATCAACGACGGCGTGGGCTCCACCCACCTCGAACCGCTGATCGCCGCAGTCACCGAGCACGGCGCCGACCTCGGCATCGCGCACGACGGCGACGCCGACCGCTGCCTCGCGATCGACGCCGACGGCAACGTCGTCGACGGCGACCGCATCATGGCGATTCTCGCGCTCTCGATGTCGGCGCGCGGCCGCCTCGAGCAGAACACGCTCGTCGCGACCGTCATGTCGAACCTCGGACTGAAGCTCGCGATGGCCGACAACGGCATCGATGTCGTCGAGACCGGAGTGGGCGACCGCTACGTGCTCGAGTCGATCAACGCGAATGGCTACTCGCTCGGGGGCGAGCAGTCGGGCCACGTCATCATGAGCGAGTACGCGACGACCGGCGACGGCATCCTCACCGGCCTGCACATCGCGGCCGAGATGGTGCGCAGCGGCAAGACGCTCGCCGAGCTCTCGACATGCATGACCGTGTACCCGCAGGTGCTCGTCAACGTGCGAGGCGTCGACCGGACCGGCGTGAACGGCGACGAAGTGCTGCAGCAGGCCGTGACCCAGGCGGGTATCGCGCTCGGCGGCAAGGGCCGCGTGCTGCTGCGCCCCTCGGGCACCGAGCCCGTCGTGCGCGTCATGGTCGAGGCCGAGCACGAGGACCAGGCGCTGAGTCTCGCGAACGACCTCGCGGCCATCGTCAAGGAGCGCCTCGCGGTCTAGCAGATCCTCGTCGGAGAGCTCACGGCCCCGTCGACCCGAGCGCGGGTCGGCGGGGCCGAGTCGCGCCCTACGATGTACGGATCCCTGCTGAGTGCGGAGCCATACGGTTCACCGTCATGGCCCCGGTGGGCCATATGGCACCACACCTGTTGGAGCGCCGGCGCGGCCGGCGCCAGGGCAGGGAGCCGTTCGATTCAGAGCTTGCGCAGGAGCACCTTCTGCACGCTGTGGTCGGCGTCCTTGCGCAGCACGGCCGTGGCCCGCGCGCGGGTCGGTCGGATGTTCTCGATGAGGTTCGGCTCGTTGATGTTCGTCCAGAACTCGTCGGCGACGGCCATGGCGACCTCGTCCTCCAGGCCGGCGTAGCGGCGGAAGTACGAGTCGGGGTTCGAGAACGCGCTCGCCCGCAGCTTCAGGAAGCGGTTGCGGTACCAGCGGTGGATGTCGGACGTGCGCGCGTCGACGTAGACCGAGAAGTCGAACAGGTCGCTGACCGCGACCGGATGCTCCATCGACGCCGGGCGCAGCACGTTGAGCCCCTCGACGATGAGGATGTCGGGGCGGCGCACCACGGCGTACTCTCCGGGCACGATGTCGTAGATGAGGTGGCTGTAGATCGGCGCGCACACCTCGGGCACCCCGGCCTTCACCTGCGACACGAAGCGCAGCAGGGATCGCCGGTCGTACGACTCGGGGAAGCCCTTGCGCGAGGCGATGCCGCGGCGCCGCAGCTCGGCGTTCGGGTACAGGAACCCGTCGGTCGTGACGAGCGACACGTTCGGCGTCTCGGGCCAGCGCGCGAGCAGGTCGCGTAGAATACGGGCCACGGTCGACTTGCCGACCGCCACCGAACCGGCGATGCCGATGACGAACGGGCTCTGCTGCTCATCCGGATGCTGCAGGAAGCCGCGGGTGCGGTTGTGCATCTCGCGCGCCGCCAACGCGTACTGGTTGATGAGCCGACTGAGCGGCCGGTACACCTCGGCGATCTCGGTGAGGTCGAGCGGCTCGCCGAGGCCGCGGAACGCCCGCACTTCCTCCTCGGTCAGCGGCATGGGAGTGGTGTCCGCGAGGCGCGACCATTCCTCGCGCCCGATCTCGGTGAACGGCGTGAGGAATTCGGGTCGGATCAACGCCTGGGTGTCGGTTCCGATTTCGCCGGTCTCGGCGCTGCTGTCAGTCATCGTCCATCAATCGTGCCACTAAAATATTCCTCATGTGTGGAATCGTCGGATATGTCGGCCCGAATAGTACGGTCGACGCGCTGATCGGTGGCCTGCGCCGCCTGGAATACCGCGGATACGACTCGGCGGGCATCGCCGTGTACGACGACACCGGTCAGATCGCCGTGCGCAAGCGCTCGGGCAAGCTCGCGCGCCTCGAAGAGCTGCTCGAGGCCGCCCCCCTCGCGGCCGCGGGCACCGGGATCGGCCACACCCGGTGGGCGACCCACGGCGGCCCCACCGACGAGAACGCGCACCCGCACCTCGGCGACGACGGCAAGCTCGCGCTCATCCACAACGGCATCGTCGAGAACTTCGCCGAACTGCGCGCGGAGCTCGCGGGAGAGGAGTTCCACGGTGAGACCGACACCGAGGTCGTCGCCGTGCTGCTGGGCCGCGAGGTCGCCCGCACCGGCGATCTCGAATCCGCGTTCCGCGGCGTCGTGAAGCGTCTCGAGGGCACCTTCACGCTGCTCGCGATGCACCGGGACGAGCCCGGCAAGGTGGTCGCCGCCCGGCACCACTCGCCGCTCGTCGTCGGCCTCGGCGACGGCGAGAACTTCCTCGGCTCCGACGTCGCCGCATTCGTCAGCTCGACGCGTCGCGCCGTCGCTGTCGACGAGGACAACATCGCGATCATCACGCCCGAGGGCGTGCGCATCACCGACTTCGACGGCGCTGCGGTCGAGTTCGCCGAGTTCGAGGTCGAGTGGGATGCCGATGCGGCCGACAAGGGCGGCTGGTCGTCGTTCATGGCGAAGGAGATCAACGAGCAGCCCGAGGCGGTCGCGAACACCGTGCGCGGCCGCCTCTCGGGCCGCGCGGTCGTCGTGCCCGAGCTCACTCCGCTCGATGACCGCCTGAAGGAGATCGACCGCATCGTCATCATCGCCTGCGGTACCGCATCGTACGCGGGACAGGTCGGTTCGTACGCGATCGAGCAGTGGGCGCGCGTGCCCGTCGAGGTGCAGCTCAGCCACGAGTTCCGCTACCGCGAGCCGGTGCTCAGCGATCGCACCCTCGTCATCTCGGTCAGCCAGTCGGGCGAGACGATGGATACGCTCATGGCCGTGAAGTACGCGATCGAGCGCGGCACCACGACCGTCTCGGTGTGCAACACGCAGAGCGCCACCATTCCGCGCGAGTCGGATGCGGCCGTGTACACGCACGCCGGCCCCGAGGTCGCCGTCGCGTCGACGAAGGCCTTCACCGCCCAGATCACTGCGCTCTACCTCATCGGTCTGCACCTCGGCCGCGTGCGCGGCACCCTCTCGGACGACGATTCGGCCACGGCCGTCGCCGAGTTCGAGACGCTGCCCGAGAAGGTGCGCGAGGCCGTCGACACCCACGAGCAGATCGCTCAGCTCGCGCACTGGATGGCCGACACCCGCTCGGTGCTCTTCCTCGGCCGCCACGTCGGCTTCCCGATCGCCCTCGAAGGCGCGCTGAAGCTGAAGGAGATCGCCTACATCCATGCGGAGGGCTTCGCCGCGGGCGAGCTGAAGCACGGCCCGATCGCGCTCATCGACCACGGCCAGCCCGTGTTCGTGCTCGTGCCGAGCCCGCGCACCGCGCCGCTCATGCACTCGAAGGTCGTCTCGAACATCCAGGAGATCCGCGCACGCGGTGCCCGGGTGATCGCGATCGTCGAGAAGGGCGACACCGCGGTGCTGCCGTACGCCGACGACGTCATCCGCATCCCGCTCTCGGATCCGCTGTTCGACCCGATCCTGCAGGTCGTGCCGCTGCAGTGGTTCGCGCTCGAGCTGTCGACCGCGAAGGGCCTCGACGTCGATCAGCCGCGCAACCTCGCGAAGTCCGTCACCGTCGAGTAGCGTTCGCAGCATGATCGTCGGCATCGGCGTCGACACGGTCGACATCCCGCGCTTCGAGCGGCAGCTCGAGCGCACCCCGGCGCTGCTCGAACGGCTCTTCACGCCGACCGAGCGCGGGCTGTCGCTCGTCTCGCTCGCCGCGCGCTTCGCCGCCAAGGAGGCGCTGATCAAGGCGCTTGGCGGCTCGGGCGAACTGCGCTGGCACGACATGAGCGTCGCCAGGGATCGGGGCGATGCGCCGGCGTTCATCTCGACGCCGCGCTTCGCCGAGGCGCTCGCCGAGAAGGGCGCGCATCGCGCGCACCTCTCGATGACGCACGACGCCGGCGTCGCCACCGCGTTCGTCATCATCGAGCGCGACCCGCACGCGGAGACCCCCGGGGGAGGCGCGCGATGACGCGGCTCGAGATCGCCGACCCGGATGCGATGCACGACCTCGGCCTGCGGCTGGGGCGCGTGCTCGCTGCCGGCGACCTGCTCATCCTGACCGGGCCGCTCGGCGCGGGCAAGACGACGCTCACGCGCGGCATCGGCGAGGGCCTCGGCGTACGCGGGCCCGTGCAGAGCCCGACCTTCGTGCTCGCGCGCACCCACCCGTCGCTCGTCGGCGGTGCTCCGCTCGTGCACCTCGACGCCTACCGTCTGAACGATGCGACCGAGCTCGACGACCTCGACATCGACTTCGAGGCCTCCGTCGTCGTCGCCGAGTGGGGCGCCGGCCTCATCGACGAGCAGGAGTCGTGGGTCGAGATCGTGATCGAGCGCCCGGTCGGCGCGGGGGAGGCCGTCGATGCGGGCGCGGGGCCCGAGGCGGAAACCGACGCGGAGCACGAGCTCGTCGAACCGCGCATCGTCACCATCGCCGGGCACGGGCCCCGATGGCAGAGGGGAGTGCTCGCATGACCGACGCGCACAGCGATATCGCGGCGCCCGAGCTCGGCGGGCAGGTGCTGCTCGCGATCGACACGGCCATCGGCACGAGCATCGCGCTCGGCGCCGACGGGCGCATCACCGAGGTCTCGAGCGACGACCCCCGCGGCCACGCCGAGCTCATCGGCCCGCTGCTCGCCGAGGTCTTCGACCGCTCGGGCGTCGCGCCCGAGCGGGTGACCGGCGTCGTCGCAGGTATCGGGCCCGGCCCGTTCACCGGGCTCCGCGTCGGCATCGCCGCCGCGCACGTCTTCGCGCAGTCGCGCGCCGTGCCGCTCCTGCCGTTGCAGGGACACGAGGCCGTCGCGCTCGATCACCTGCGGGGCGCCGAAGCCGGCGTGCGCGTCGTGCAGGATGCCCGGCGGCGCGAACTATTCGTCACCGACTACTCGGGCGTCGACTGGGCGGGCATCCCCGTGCGCAGCGACGGGCCGCGACTCGTCGCCCGCACCGACCATGCCCCGGTCGTAGGCGAGATCTGGCCCGAGCGCATTCCGGCGAGCGGGCTCGTGCGCCTCGCCGCCCGTCGCCTGGCCGCCGGCCTCGCCTTCGAATCCGACCGCGCCCTGTACATCCGCCAGCCCGACGTGCTCGTGTCGTCGGGGCCGAAGAAGGTCATTCCGAGTGCTTGATGCGGTGGCGGGCGAGCTCTCGATCCGCTCGGCCGAAGAATCGGATCTCGACGCGATCCTCGCGATCGAACGCGCCGTGTTCGGCGGCGAGGCCTGGAGCGAGGGCGCGCTGCGCTCGGAGCTCACGGGCGACTTCCGCCGCTATATCGTGCTCGTCGATGAAGCCGGGGCCGTGCAGGGCTACGCCGGCCTTCTCGCGGTAGGCGACGACGGCGACATCCAGACCATCGCGCTCGCACCCGCCGTGCGCGGTGCGGGCCACGGCAGACGCCTCATGGATGAACTGCTCGACGAGGCCGACCGACGGGGCACCCGCCAGGTGTTTCTCGAAGTGCGCGCCGACAACCCGCCCGCCCGGGGCCTCTACGCCTCGCTCGGCTTCGCGGAGATCGGCGTGCGCCCCCGCTACTATCAACCCGACGACGTCGACGCCGTGGTCATGCGGCTGAATCTGGAGGACCGGCGATGAGCCCGAACCGCGAGCCTCTCGGGAGCGCTCATGGCACGAGTGTCGAGCCGCTCGGCAGTGCTTATGGCACGAGCGTCGAGCCGCTCGTGCTCGGCATCGAGACCAGCTGCGACGAGACCGGCGTTGGTATCGTGCGCGGCCGCACGCTGCTCGCCAATGCGATCGCGTCGTCGATGGAGGAGCATGCACGATTCGGCGGCGTCGTGCCCGAGGTCGCCGCGCGTGCGCACCTCGAAGCGATGACCCCGACCATCGACCGCGCGCTCGCAGACGCCGGCGTGACGCTCGACGAGATCGACGCCGTCGCGGTGACCTGCGGCCCCGGCCTCGCCGGCGCGCTCATGGTGGGCGTCTCCGCCGCGAAGGCGCTCGCGGTCGCGCGCGGGCTGCCCCTCTACGCCGTGAACCACCTCGTCGGCCACGTCGGCGCCGACCTGCTGCAGAGCGAGGGGCTGCGCCCCGCCGTCGGCGACATCGGCGAGCTCGAACTGCCGACGGTCGCGCTGCTCGTGTCGGGCGGCCATACGTCGCTGCTCGTCGTGCGCGACCTCACGGGCGACGTCGAGATGCTCGGCGAGACGATCGACGATGCCGCCGGCGAGGCCTTCGACAAGGTCGCCCGCCTGCTCGGGCTGCCCTACCCCGGCGGCCCCCAGATCGACCGCGCCGCCGCAGACGGCAATCCGACGGCGATCCGCTTCCCCCGCGGCCTGACGCTGCCGAAGGATATGGCGAAGAACCGCTACAACTTCTCGTTCTCGGGGCTCAAGACCTCGGTCGCCCGCTGGGTGGAGAAGCGCGAGGCCGAGGGGCTCGAAGTGCCCGTCGCCGATGTCGCCGCGAGCTTCAGAGAGGCCGTCGTCGACGTGCTGCTCACGAAGGCGCTCGCCGCGTGCGCCGACCTCGGCGTACCGCGGCTGCTGCTCGGCGGGGGCGTCGTCGCGAATGCGCGCCTGCGCGAGGTCGCCGCGGAGCGCTGCGCCGCCGCGGGCGTCGAGCTGCGCGTGCCGCCGCTGTCGCTGTGCACCGACAACGGGGCGATGATCGCATCGCTCGGCGCGCAGCTCGTGGCGGCCGGCCACGCGCCGTCATCGCTCGGCTTCGGCGCCGACTCGACGCTGCCGGTCACCGAGATCCAGGTCGCCTAGACCCGTCGCCTGCTCGACTCGTCGACTGCAGGCTGCCCGCCCTGCCGCCTGCCCGCCCTGCCGGCTGTTTACCCCGCCCGAACTTCGGCTCTCACCCGTATTTCGGATCGCATCCCCGGTTCTCATCCGAAATACGGGTGAGAGCCGAAGTTCGGGCGCAGGTGTCCGTCAGCAGCGCTCGGCGAGGAGCGCGACGTGGCGCTCGCCCTCGCGGGTGAGGAACAGCGTCGCGCTCCGCGATCCCTGCAGCTTCAGACGCGACCGCAGCTGCGCAGGGTCGACGTCGGCGCCCCGCTTCTTGATCTCCAGGCGACCGATTTCGCGCGCGGCGAGCGCCTTGCGCAGCTGCTTCTCCTTCGCCGGCAGCCGCTCGAGCACGCGAAAGGCGGCGGCGAACGGCGTCGGGACGAGCTCGTCGCCCGTGAGATAGGCGATGCGCGCGCTGACCATGCCCGCCCCCAGCTGCTCGGCGAGCAGCCCGATGAGGCGCGCGCGGATGACGGCGCCGTCGGGCTCGTAGAGGAACTCGCCGAGGCCGCGCGCCTCGGCATCGGGAGTGTCGGCCGAAGCGGTGAGCTCGTGCACGTGGTCATCGCCATCGCGGCCCGAGCGGTGCACGAGCGCCGCGCGACCGATGCCGGGTCGCGCGGCGGCGCCGAACCACAGCCCCATCTCGACGAGCTGCCCGTCGCTCGACACCCACTGCGCCTCGGCGTTCTCGGGGATGAGGTCGCGGTCGAGCCCCGGGCCGAGCTTCACCCCGGTCGGCATCCGGTCGCCGTGCGAGAAGGCGAAGCCGAGCGAGGGGGAGTAGTCCCCGTGCGAAGCGAGGCGTCTCGTATCCCGATGCCCGGCCGTGCGTCGGGCGGGGTCGAGGAAGGCGCCGTCGACGCCGTGCGCGAGCGGCAGCGCCTCCGCGTCGCCCACCCGCACCTCGGCGTCGCAGCCGACCGCCCGCAGGTTGTGCGCCGCCAGTCGTGCCGTGAACGGGTCGAGCTCGACCGGGGCGGGAGTGAGACCCGCGCCTGCGATCGCGAGCGACTCGGCTCCGATGCCGCAGCCCAGGTCGGCGACCGATGCGCAACCCGCGCGCGCGAAGCGAGCCGCATGCAGCGCCGCGATCGGCGCGCGGGTCGCCTGTTCGAGCCCCGCGGGCGTGAAGAGCAGCCGCGAGGCGAGTGCGCCGAACTTCGCCCGCGCGCGGCGCCGCAGGTCGGCCTGCGTGAGCAGTGCCGAGACCTCGTCGGGTTCTGCTCCCGCGCGCCGCAGTGCGGCGCCGACGGCGGAGGGGTCGCTGCCGCCCGCGATCTCGGCCTCGACGCCCCGGAGGCGTTCCGCGCCGTCCGGGGCGAGCAGGGCCCGCCAGCCGGGCGGCCCGTCGGGGCCGTCTGCGCGCGTCATGCTCGGGTGCGGGGCGGGTCAGTATGCGTAGGAATCGTCCCAGGCGCCTTCCATGCCCGAGATGGCGGCGCCCATCGTGCCGAGCATGATGAAGATGAAGCCGATGTAGAAGATGAAGAACAGCGCGACCATGGCGAGCGAGGCGTAGCCGATGATGGTGCCGGTGAGGGCGAGGCCGCGGCCGGCGTCGCCGTTGCGCTTGATCTGGCTGAGGGCCATGTGCCCGAAGACGATCGCGGCGATCGGCGACAGGAAGGCGAGCACGATGGAGACGAGCGCGAAGGCATTGGTCGCGGCGAGCGTCGTGGCGCCGGCAGGAGCGGTGGCGGGCGGCGCGGGGAGCGGGGCGACGTAGGGGGCGGGTTCCGAGCCCGCGACGACGGCCTCGGGGAACTGCGCCGAGGGGAGCTGCATGTCGGGCAGCGGGACCGTGGGCTGTGCGGACGTGGGCTGCGGGGTGTCGGGGGTCGTCATGGTTTCCTCGATTCCGGTCGGCCGAGCAGGCGCGCTCAGGCGTCGCCGTCGATTATTCCACACCGCCGTTTCGCGCCGCCGTTCTCGAGGCGGGCGGCCGCAGGGCGGCGGCGGCCGTTCGCTGAGCGCGATCCCCGGCCGAATCATTGGCACTCACCTTGCGAGAGTGCCAGCGACGGCCATAGACTTTGCTGCAGAGCCCGACCGAAGTGGTGGGGCGCGAGAGTCACCTTGTCATCAGAAAGAGGTCAACCGTGTCGGTAGCCATCAAGCCGCTCGAAGATCGTATCGTCATCAAGCAGGTCGAGGCGGAGCAGACCACCGCTTCGGGTCTCGTGATCCCGGACAGTGCGAAGGAGAAGCCCCAGGAGGGCGAGGTCGTCGCAGTCGGCCCCGGCCGCGTCTCGGACAGCGGCACCCGCATCCCCGTCGACGTT
The DNA here is from genome assembly GCF_053567315.1 of Leucobacter sp. GX0328. Taxonomy (NCBI): domain Bacteria; kingdom Bacillati; phylum Actinomycetota; class Actinomycetes; order Micrococcales; family Microbacteriaceae; genus Leucobacter; species Leucobacter sp. GX0328. Next base: position 244,549 of record NZ_JBSGPC010000001.1, on the reverse strand, counting down.
GCCGTCGGCGACATCGTGATCTACTCGAAGTTCGGCGGCACCGAGGTCAAGGCCGGCGGCCAGGACTACCTCGTGCTCTCGAGCCGCGACATCCTCGCGGTCATCGAGCGCTGAGCGCTCACCGAGCACTCGCCCTGAGGGCGCGCACCGCGCCCGGGCATCAGCAGGAGCCCGTCGGGATCATCCCGGCGGGCTCCTGCGCGTTCGCAGGCGGGTTCGCGGAAGCGTTCCCGGTGCGCGATCCATCCCCGCCCGCGCCCTAGACTGGTGCGGATGAGCAGCACACGCACCGGCCTGGCCTTCGGCATCGGGGCGTACGCCTTCTGGGGCGCCTTCCCCTTCTACTTCACCCTCATCGCGGTCGTGAACCCGCTCGAGGTGGTGCCGTGGCGGGTCGCCACCACCTTCGCCGTCTGCATCGTCGCGGTGACCGTGCTGCGCAGATGGCGCCTCGTCCGGGCGATCCTGCGCACCCCGAAGCAGTTCGGCTGGTTCGCGCTGTCTTCGCTCATGCTCTACGCCAACTGGCAGATCTTCATCATCGGCGTCATCACCGGCCACGTCATCGAGACCGCGCTCGGCTACTTCATCAACCCGCTCTTCACGATCGTGCTCGGCGTCATCTTCCTGAAGGAGCGCCTCAGCCGCCTGCAGTGGACCGCGGTCGCGATCGCGGCGGTGAGCGTGCTCGTCTCGGCGATCGCCTACGGCTCGTTCCCCTGGATCGCGCTCGGCCTCGCGTTCTCGTTCGGCATGTACGGGCTGCTGCGCAAACGCACGGGCGAGGTCGACGGCATCACCGGCCTCATGATCGAGACCCTCGCCTCCGCGCCGATCGCAGTCGTCCAGCTCGTGCTGGTCGGCGTCTTCGCGGGGCTCACCGGCCTCTCGCACGGCACCGGCATCACGGTGCTGCTGATGCTGAGCGGCGTGATGACCGCGATCCCGCTCGTGCTCTTCGGCGAGGCCGCCAGGCGGCTGCCCCTGTCGACGCTCGGCTTCATCCAGTTCCTCACCCCGATCATCAACTTCCTCTACGGCTACTTCGTGCTGCACGAGGAGATGACCTTCGGGCGCTGGGCCGGCTTCCTCGGCGTCTGGTGCGCGCTCGCGATCCTCGTGTTCGACATGGTCAGAACGGGGCGGCGGCAGGCCGCGGTCTTCCGGGAATAGGGCGTTCGCCCGAGGCGCAGCCGTTCCGAGGCCGCACCCGCCGCGATCCCTTACACTGAATAGTGGTACGGCGGCCGCCCGCATCAGTCGACCCCGCGCCCCCAGGCCCAGCCACAACATAGATGAGGTTTTATGGAACAGCGTGACCCCTTCGCGTTCACCGGTCTGACTTATGATGACGTGCTGCTGCTCCCCGCGCACACGGACGTCATTCCGAGCGAGGCGGATACGTCGACCCAGCTCACCAAACGCATCCGCCTCGGCATCCCGCTCATCTCGGCGGCGATGGACACCGTGACCGAGACCCGCATGGCCGTTGCGCTCGCGCGCCAGGGCGGCATGGGCATCCTGCACCGCAACCTGTCGATCCAGGATCAGGCCGAGATGGTCGACCGGGTCAAGCGCAGCGAAGCGGGCATGATCACGAACCCCGTCACCACCACGATCGACGCGACGGTCGCCGAGGTCGACGCGCTCTGCGGCGAGTACCGCGTATCGGGTCTGCCCGTCGTCGACCAGAACGGCACGCTGCTCGGCATCATCACCAACCGCGACATGCGGTTCATCGCCCCCAGGGATCGCGCGAACGTGCGTGTCGAGGACGCTATGACGCGCATGCCGCTCATCACTGCGCCGACCGGCATCTCGCGCGCCGACGCCGCGGCGATCTTCAGCAAGCACAAGATCGAGAAGCTGCCCCTCGTCGATGACGCGGGCAAGCTCACCGGTCTCATCACGGTCAAGGACTTCGACAAGGAGGAGGAGTACCCGAACTCGGCGAAGGACGATGCGGGGCGCCTGCTCGTCGGTGCCGCGGTCGGCTTCTTCGGTGACGCGTGGAAGCGCGCGGGCGCCCTCGTCGACGCGGGCGTCGACGTCATCATCGTCGACACCGCCAACGGCGACAGCCGCGGCGTGCTCGAGATCATCGCGAAGATCAAGGCCGACCCCGCATTCGCGCGTGTCGACGTCATCGGCGGCAACGTCGCGACCTATGCCGGTTCGAAGGCGCTCGTCGAGGCCGGGGCCGACGCGGTCAAGGTCGGCGTCGGCCCCGGCTCGATCTGCACCACCCGCGTCATCGCCGGCGTCGGCGTGCCGCAGGTGACCGCGGTCTACGAGGCGGCCAAGGCGGCGACGCCGGCGGGCGTTCCGGTGATCGCCGACGGCGGTCTGCAGTACTCGGGCGACGTGGCGAAGGCCCTCGTCGCCGGCGCATCCTCGGTGATGATGGGGTCGCTCCTCGCGGGCACCGACGAGAGCCCGGGCGAGCTCGTGCTGCTCGGCGGCAAGCAGTACAAGAACTACCGCGGCATGGGGTCGCTGGGCGCCCTCCAGACGCGCGGCGAGCGCACCTCATACTCGAAGGATCGCTACTTCCAGGCCGACGTGCCGAGCGATGAGAAGCTCATCGCCGAGGGCATCGAGGGCCAGGTCGCCTACCGCGGCTCGGTCGGCACGGTGGTGCACCAGATGGTCGGCGGGTTGCGCCAGTCGATGTTCTACGTCGGTTCGCGCTCCATCGACGAGCTCAAGGAGCGCGGCGAGTTCGTGCGCATCACCTCCGCCGGGCTCAAGGAATCGCACCCCCACGACGTGCAGATGGTCGTCGAGGCGCCCAACTACCGGCGCTAGATACGGCACTTCCCGGAAGGGGGCGGAGCGGCTTGAACTGCTCCGCCCCCTTCCGCCGTCTGTCAGGAGCGAGCGGATAGACTGGCAGGGTGAGCAACGAGATCGAGATCGGGCGGGGCAAACGCGCCCGCCGCGTGTACACCTTCGATGAGATCGGCATCGTGCCGACCCGTCGCACCCGCGACCCCGAGCTGGTATCGACCTCCTGGTCGATCGACGCGTTCCATTTCGGGCTGCCGGTGCTCGGCGCCCCGATGGATTCGGTGATGTCGCCCGCGACGGCGATCGAGCTCGGCCGTCTCGGCGGTCTCGGCGTGCTGAACCTCGAAGGCCTGTGGACCCGGCACGAGAACCCCGAGGCGCTGCTCGAAGAGCTCTCGACGATCACCGATGAAGTCGCCGCGGTCAAGCGCATGCGCGAGATGTACGCCGCGCCGATCCGCGCCGAGCTCATCACCGCGCGGCTCGGCGAGATCCGCGAAGCCGGCGTCACGGTGGCCGGGGCGCTCTCGCCCCACCGCACCGCGCAGTTCACCGAGACCGTGGTGAACGCCGGCGTCGATCTGTTCGTCATCCGCGGCAACACCGTCTCTGCAGAGCACGTGTCGGTCGAGGGGCGCGAGCCGCTCAACCTGAAGCAGTTCATCTACGAGCTCGACGTGCCCGTCATCGTCGGCGGGGCGGCGACCTACCAGTCGGCGCTGCACCTCATGCGCACGGGCGCTGCGGGCGTGCTCGTCGGTTTCGGCGGCGGCGCATCGTCGACGACCCGCGCGACGCTCGGCATCCGCGCACCGATGGCCAGCGCGATCGCCGATGTGGCGGGCGCGCGCTCCGACTATCTCGACGAGTCGGGCGGCCGCTACGTGCACGTCATCGCCGACGGCGGTCTCGGCAGCTCCGGCGACCTCATCAAGGCGATCGCCTGCGGTGCCGACGCCGTCATGCTCGGCACGGCGCTCGCCAAGGCGTCTGACGCTCCGGGGCGCGGCTGGCACTGGGGCCAGGAGGCCCACCACGAGGATCTGCCGCGCGGCAAGCGCCTGCAGGTCGCGCCGGTGGCGCCGCTCGCCGAGGTCATCAACGGCCCGGCCCACACCGCAGACGGCGATGCGAACCTCGTGGGCGCGCTGCGCCGCGCGATGGCGACGACCGGGTACTCCGAGCTGAAGGAGTTCCAGCGCGTCGGCATCGTCTACGCCGAACGGTGACAGTGACGAGTACCGAGCCCGCTTCCCGTAAGCCCGAGTACCTCGGCGACCCCACGATCGCGCGCGTCGCGACGCGGCCGCGGTGGATCGCCGCGCTCGCACTCGCGCTGGCGGTCGCCGCGGGGTTCGCCTGGCTCGGCCGGTGGCAGCTCGACAACGCGATCCGCACCGACGCCTTCGACAGCGTCGAGTACGAGACGCCGCGCCCCCTCGAAGAGCTCGCTGAGCCCGGGGTCGCAGTGACCGAGGCGGCCGCCGGCGCCGTCGTCACGACCGCGGGCACGATCCGCTCGGACGACCTGCAGGTCGTCGCCCCGCGAGACAACGCGGGGCAGCGCGGCGCCTGGGTCGTGGGGCACCTCGTCACCCCGGCCGATGCGGCGGGCGAGACGCGCCACCTCGCGGTCGCGATCGGGTGGGCGCCCAGCGCCGCACAGGCCCGAAGCGCGATCGACGAACTCGCCACAGGCGGGGCGCTCGAGCCCGAGCTGGCGATCGAGGGGCGGTTCATGCCGACGGAGGGGCCGGTGGTGCCCGATGCCGGCGAGGACCCGTCGCTCATCAAATCGATGGTGCCGGCCTACCTCGTGAACCTCTGGAACGGCTTCGACAGCGGCGCGTACGCCGGGTACCTCGTGCTGCACCCCGAGGGCGACACCGCGCAGCTGATCGAATCGGTCGCCCTCGACCCGATCGACTCGGTCGCGCCCGAGGCGCCCGAGGCCGTCAACTGGCTGAACGTCTTCTACGCCATCGAGTGGGTCGTCTTCGCAGGTTTCGCCGTCTTCCTCTGGTGCCGCCTCGTGCGCGACGCCTGGGAGAAGGAGCACGAGATGAAACTGCTCGTCGCCGAAGAAGCTGCGGCTGCAGAGCGAAATGCACTCGCTGAACGATCAGACAGCGCCGAATAGAATAGGGATCATGCAGCTGCAGCCCAAGCCCGCCGATTATCCTCGCATCCGCAAAGCGTTGAGCTTCTACAAGGTCACCTCGGTGGTGACCGGTGTGATGCTCCTGCTGCTCTGCGCGGTGATGGTCATGAAGTACGCCTTCGGCGTGCAGCTCTACCTCTTCACACCCGACGGCTTCGCGCATTTCACGCCCATCGCGCAGGAGGGGCTCGAGAGCGAGTTCGCTCCGCAGGGCTTCGATCTGTTCCGCGCGATCCTGATCGCGCACGGCTGGTTCTACGTCATCTACCTCGTCTCCGACTTCCTGCTCTGGAGCCCGATGCGCTGGAACTTCTGGCGCTTCATCCTCATCGCGCTCGGCGGCGTCGTGCCGCTGATGTCGTTCTTCCTCGAAGCGCGCATCGTGCGCGAGGTCGACGGCTTCCTCGCCGAGCGCGAGGCCGCGCCCGCGGCGCGGTAAACTTCTCCCATACGTCACCCGCCGCGGTTCATGCCGCGTTATTCCGAAAGGCCGACCGCACAGACTATGGCGACGCAGGCACAACAGACCGAATCCGGGCACCGTCCCGTTCTCGTGGTGGATTTCGGGGCGCAGTACGCGCAGCTGATCGCACGCCGAGTGCGCGAGGCCGGCGTGTACTCCGAGCTCGTACCCCACACGATCACCGCGGCGGAGATCGCCGAGAAGCAGCCGCTCGGCATCGTCATGTCGGGCGGGCCCTCCTCGGTCTACGCCGAGGGCGCCCCCCAGTTCGACCCGGCTATCTTCGACCTCGGCGTACCGATGCTCGGCATCTGCTACGGCTTCCAGGTCATGGCGCACACTCTCGGCGGCACCGTCGCGAAGACCGGTGACAGCGAGTACGGCGCGACCGACGCTCAGCTGCTCGGCGACGGCGGCGCCCTCCTCGGCGGTCAGCCCGAGGCGCAGAGCGTGTGGATGAGCCACGGCGATGCCGTGCAGCAGGCTCCCGAGGGCTTCGAGGTCTACGCGAAGACCGACGTCACCCCGGTCGCGGCATTCGGTTCGCCGGAGCGGGGGCTCTACGGCGTGCAATGGCACCCCGAGGTGAAGCACTCGGAGCACGGCCAGCGCGTGCTCGAGAACTTCCTCCACCGCATCGCCGAGATCCCCGCCGACTGGAATGCGGGCAACGTGATCGCCGATCAGATCGAGCGCATCCGCGAGCAGGTCGGCGACGCCCGCGTCATCTCGGCCCTGTCGGGCGGCGTCGACTCGGCAGTCTCGACGGCGCTCGTGCACGAGGCCATCGGCGACCAGCTCACGGCGGTCTTCGTCGATCACGGACTGCTGCGCAAGGGCGAGCGCGAGCAGGTCGAACGCGACTACGTCGCCTCGACCGGCGTGAAGCTCATCACCGTCGACGCGGCCGACATCTTCCTCGGTCACCTCGAGGGCGTCACCGACCCCGAGCAGAAGCGCAAGATCATCGGCCGCGAGTTCATCCGCGCCTTCGAGAAGGTGCAGCTCGATCTCGTCGCCGAGGCGAAGGCGTCGGGCGAGAAGGTCAAGTTCCTCGTGCAGGGCACGCTGTACCCCGACGTCGTGGAGTCGGGCGGAGGCTCGGGTACCGCGAACATCAAGTCGCACCACAACGTGGGCGGGCTGCCCGAGGACCTCGACTTCGAACTCATCGAGCCGCTGCGCGCCCTGTTCAAGGATGAGGTGCGGGCGATCGGCCGCGAGCTCGGCATCCCCGAGGCGATCGTCGGTCGCCAGCCGTTCCCCGGCCCCGGCCTCGGCATCCGCATCGTCGGCGAGGTGACCCGTGAGCGTCTCGACGTTCTGCGCGAGGCCGATGCGATCGCCCGCGAAGAGCTGACCATCGCCGGGCTCGATCAGACGATCTGGCAGTGCCCGGTCGTGCTGCTCGCCGATGTGCGCTCGGTGGGCGTGCAGGGCGACGGCCGTACCTACGGCCACCCGATCGTACTGCGCCCGGTCTCGTCGGAGGACGCGATGACCGCGGACTGGACGCGGGTGCCCTACGACGTGCTCGCGAAGATCTCGAACCGCATCACGAACCAGGTGCCCGAGGTGAACCGCGTCGTGCTCGACGTCACCTCGAAGCCGCCGGGAACGATCGAGTGGGAGTGAGCGTTCAGGAAACGGCCATTTCTGGCCGTTTCTCGCTCACTCCGGGTTCGTCTCGACCCCGGTTGGCGCGTCAGCGCCAGGGTGTGGAACGCCCATTTCTGGGCGTTTCTCGCCTATTCCGAGGCCGTCTCGGCCTCGGTCGGGGCGCCAGCGCCGTAGAGGTGGAACGGCCATTTCTGGCCGTTTCTCGCTCACTCCGGGGTCGTCTCGACTCCGGTTGGCGCGTCAGCGCCAGGGGAAAAGCCCGGCTTCGGCTGGGCTTTTCCGTTTCGTGTCGCGCCTGCGCGGCCGGGCCTGTCACACTGGGGTGATGGCGGATACTCAGAATGGCCGTGTCGCGGTCTACCTCGACTTCGATAACATCGTGCTCTCCTGGTACGACCGGGTGCACGGGCGCAACTCGTTCGGCCGTGATCGCCAGCGCATCGCCGAGAACCCGAACGATCCCGAGACGGCGGCGCGTCTGAAGGCCGCCATCGTCGACGTCGGCGCGATCATCGACTACGCCTCGTCGTTCGGCACGCTGGTGCTCACGCGCGCCTATGCCGACTGGTCGGCGCCGATGAACGCGGAGTACCGGTCGCAGCTCGTCGCGCGCGCGGTCGACCTGGTGCAGCTCTTCCCTGCGGCTGCGTATGCGAAGAACGGCGCCGACATCCGTCTCGCGGTCGATGCGGTGGAGGACATGTTCCGGCTCGACGACCTCACCCACGTCGTGATCGTCGCCGGCGATTCGGACTACGTGCCGTTGGCGCAGCGCTGCAAGCGCCTCGGGCGCTACGTCGTGGGCATCGGCGTGGCCGGGTCGACGGCGAAGGCCCTGCAGGCGGCGTGCGACGAGTTCGCCTCGTACGATGCTCTGCCGGGCATCGAGCGGCCCGAGCCGCCGGCGAAGGCGGTCCCTGCACGGTCGTCGCGGCGCGGCGGCCGGTCCGGCGCCGCCGCTCAGTCGGCACCGGCCGCGCCCGCGGAGCCGGAGGAGCCCGGCATGAGCCTCGCCGACGATGACGTCGATGCCGTCGACGTCGACGACGAGTTCGACGACGATACCGAGGTGTCGGTGACGGGCCTGCTCATCCGCGCACTCTGGCTCAGCCAGGACAAGGACGACTCGGGCTGGCTGTACAGCTCGGCGGTGAAGCAGCAGATGCGCCGCATGGACCCGTCGTTCAATGAGAAGGCGATGGGGTTCCGCTCGTTCTCCGACTTCCTGCGCTCGCGCTCCGAGGTGGTCGAGCTCGAAGAGACGGGGCACGAGCGCCTCGTGCGGCTCCGGGATCAGTCGGCGTAGCCCGGCGATCCCTGGCGCTGTCGGCCTGGTCGGCCCGGCCGGCCCGTGCGCCTGTGACCCCGCGAATGCTGGAAATAGTGCAGTATCCGTGACGAATTGTGCACCAGATCGTGCATGCGCAGGGTCGCTGCCGCGGCACGGGATGCCCCGGGCCCAGACGACGATGGGCCCGGCCGCAGAACGGCCGAGCCCATCGAAAGCGCGCGCTGAGCGCTCAGTCGCCGCGCAGGATCGCGAGGATGCGCAGGATCTCGACGTAGAGCCAGATCAGCGTGACCATGAGGCCGAATGCGGCCGACCAGCCCCACTTCTCGGGCACGCGGTTCTTGACGCCGTTCTGGATCAACTCGAAGTCCATCACGAGCGAGTACGCGGCCAGCAGTACGGCGAAGACGCCGATCGCGACGCCGAGCCAGCCGGAGCGCATGCCCCACGGGCTGTCGGTGAGGTTGAACATCACCAGCACGAAGTTGATGAGCGAGAACACGCCGTAGCCGACGAGCGCGATGAGGAAGATCTTGTTGAGGCGCGGGCTCGTGCGCACCTTGCCGCTGCGGAAGAGCAGCAGCGTGACGCCGAACACCGACAGCGTGCCGATGATCGCCTGCGAGACGATGCCGGCCCACTGGGCCTCGAAGATGCCCGAGATGCCGCCGAGGAAGACGCCCTGCGCCGCAGCGTAGGCGACGATGAGCGGCACGCTCGGCTGCTTCTTGAACGAGTTCACGAGGCCGAGCACGAGGCCGACGATCGCGGCGGCGAAGATGACGAGCGGGGCGGCCTTCACGAGCCACCAGCCGACGGCGCCGAACGCGAGCACGATCACGAAGAGCAGCGCCGTCTTCGAGATGGTGTTCTCGTAGGTCATCGGGCGGTCCGAGGGAGCGATCGCCGGCGGCTGGCCGGGGCCGAGACCCGCGCCCGTCGCGGGCTGGTCGATGCCCGGGCGCTGCGGCTGGGCGGCCGGCTGGTCGTAGATGCGGTGCAGCTCGTCGGCGGTCATCGTCTTGCCGTTGAGTGCCGGGTTGCGGCTCAGGGCGGGGTTGCTCATGCGTCGGAGTCCTTCCTGGCGTATGGGCCGAAGTCATGTGAGTACTCCCAGACTATCGAATACGGGCCCTGCCGCGCCTGTGTTTTCGGGCTGAATGCCGGTGGGCTCCAGGGATCGCCCCGCTGAGTCCCGGCCACTACACTGTTGGCATGCCAGCGCCTCTCGTCATCGGCCACCGCGGTGCCTCAGGCTATCGCCCCGAGCACAGCGAGTCGGCGTACCGCCTGGCCTTCGAGCTCGGCGCCGATCTCGTGGAGCCCGACATCGTCTCGACCCGCGACGGCGTGCTCGTCGTGCGGCACGAGAACGAGATATCGGGCACGACCGATGTCGCCGCGCACCCGGAGTTCGCCGATCGGCGCACGACGAAGGTCGTCGACGGTAAGAGTCTCACCGGCTGGTTCACCGAGGATTTCGACTGGGCCGAGCTGCGCACGCTGCGCTGTCGCGAGCGCCTCGCGAAGCTGCGGCCCGCGAATACGGAGTTCGATGGCGATGAGCCGATTCTGCGGCTCGCGGATGTGCTGCGCATCATCGATGATGAGAGCGCCGCGCACGGCCGCGAGTTCGGCGTGGTGCTCGAGATCAAGCACGCCCAGTTCTTCCTCGACCGCGGCTACGATCTCGGCGAAATGCTGCTCACCGACCTCGAACGGGCGGGCTGGGACGCGCGGCCCGATCGGGTCGTGTTCGAGTCGTTCGAGCTCGGCGTGCTCGACCGGCTGCGCGAGGCGGGCGCGCAGGGCGAGCTCGTGTTCCTGACCGAACGCGGCGGCGCTCCGGCCGATGAACCGGTCGGCGATGCGCACCCGCGCGGCTACGTCTGGTATCGCAGCGACGCGGGCCTCGATCTGCTCGCGACCCGGGTCGACGGCATCAGCGTCGCGAAGAGCAACCTCATCAAGCTCGGCCCGGTCGGTATCGCGGTCGGCCCGACGACGCTCGTGAAGCGGGCGCACGCGCGCGGGCTGCGCGTCTACACGTGGACGCTGCGGCCCGAGAACTTCTTCCTGAGCCTGCGCTTCCAGCGCCCGATCTCGCCCGCGCACCACGGCGACTGGCAAGGCGAGTTCGGTCTGATCATCGGGTCGGGCGTCGACGGCATCTTCGTCGATCACCCCGATCTGGGCCGCGCCGCGGTGGAGAAGCGCGAGGGCTGAGACCGCCTAGCGTGCTGCGCCGACGCACTCGCCGACGAGGTTCGTCTGCATGAGCGTGCGGATCTCGGCGGAGTCGCAGCCGCGGTCGAGCAGGAAGCCGAGCTTCGCGATCGCGGCCTCGACGGTGAGGTCGGAGCCGTCGATCGTGCCGGTCGCCGCGAGTTCGCGGCCGACGGCGTACCGGTCGAGGTCGACGCCGCCGTTCGCGCTCTGCGTGATCGCGACGACCGGGATGCGGCTGCACACCTCGCGCAGGGCGCCGAGCATGCCGGGGCGCGCCATCGGCGCGGTGCCGCTGCCGTAGCACTCGAGCACGAGCCCGTCGGGCGCCCCGCCGACCGCCGCGCGGAGATCGGCAGCGGTAACGGCGGGGGTGAAGCGGAAGCCGAGCACGCGCGCCGAGGTCGCGCGCGGGCTGCCGTGCGCGACGGGGACACCCGCCGCCCCCTGCGCGAGCGCCCGTTCGGCGCGGAAGGCCTGGAACGCGCTGCTGTCGTGCTTGGTCGCGCGCACGGCGGGCAGCAGGGCGCCGCCGAACGCGATCGATACGGGGGCGGCGCTCGAGGCCCGGACCGCGGTGCGCAGCGCGAGCGAGAGGTTGTCGAAGGCGTCGGTGCCGATGGCGCCGTGGGCGAGCTGGCTGCCGGTGACGATGACGGGCGCCCCGAGGTCGGCCAGGTCGAAGGCGAAGCGCGCCGCGCTGTACGCGAGCGTGTCGGTGCCGTGGGTGATGACGACGCCGCGGGGCCGCTGCGTGCGCACGCGGGCGCGCACCGCGCGGGCGATGCGGGGCGCGGTGTCGGCCTCGGCGTTCGCGCTGTCGATGGCGGGCAGCAGCTGGTTCACGCGGTGCTCGACGCCCATCGGCCCGCAGATGCTCGCGACGATCTCCTCGAGGATGTCCGGGAAATCGGGGTCGGGGGCGAGCCCGCGATCCGTTTCGTGCATGCCGATGGTGCCGCCGGTCGCGAAGACGAGAACTCCTGCCATGCCCACTATTCTCGCGGATGCGGCGACCGTGCGGCGACCGTGCGGCGACCGTGCGGCGACCGTGCGGCCGTCGGACCGCGTTGTCGGCGGCCCGGCCTAGACTTGTGGACGATGAGCGACTTCGAACTTCTCGACCCCTCCGGCATTCCGATCGGCGACGGCTTCGGCGCGCCCGCAGACGCCGGTGCCGACCCGCTGCTCGACGGGCTGAACCCGGCTCAGGAGCGCGCGGTGACCGCCCGAGGGCCGGCGCTGCTGATCGTGGCGGGCGCGGGATCGGGCAAGACGCGCGTGCTCACGCACCGCATCGCGCAGCTCATCCAGGGGCGCGAGGCCTGGCCGAGCCAGATCCTCGCGATCACCTTCACCAACAAGGCCGCCGCCGAGATGCGCGAGCGCCTCGAGGGGCTGCTCGGCTCGGGCGTCGAGGGCATGTGGGTGTCGACGTTCCACTCGGCCTGCGTGCGCATCCTGCGACGGGAGTCCGAGCGCTTCGGCTACGTGTCGGGGTTCACGATCTACGACTCGGCGGATTCGCGGGCGCTGCTCAAGCGCATCATCAAGGAGCTCGACGCCGACAGCTACGGATTCACCCCCGCGAACTCGGGGTCGAAGATCTCGAAGCTCAAGAACGAGCTCACCGACGTCGACGACTACCGCGCGACCATGAACGAGACCGACCCGCGCGACCGGCTCTTCGTCGAGATCTTCGCGATGTACCAGCAGGAGCTGAAGCGCGCGAACGCCTTCGACTTCGACGACCTCATCGGGCAGACGGTGCAGCTGTTCCGCTCGCACCCCGACGTCGCGGCGATCTACCAGCGGCGCTTCCGCCATATCCTCGTCGACGAGTACCAGGACACGAATCACGCGCAGTACTCCTTGATCCGCGAGCTCACGCGGCCGGTCGAGCCCGAGCAGGTCGAGCGGCTCGTGCCGCCGGTGCGGGGCCGCGAACTCGATGCCGCCGGGCGCATCCCGGGCGCTTCGCTCACCGTCGTCGGCGACTCCGACCAGTCGATCTACGCGTTCCGCGGCGCCGACATCCGCAACATCGTCGAGTTCGAGCGCGACTTCTCGGGGGCCGAGGTCGTGAAGCTCGAGCAGAACTACCGTTCGACGCAGAACATCCTGTCGGCCGCGAACGCCGTGATCGGCAATAACTTCGACCGCCAGGAGAAGAACCTCTTCACGACTTCAGGGCACGGGGCGAAGATCGTCGGCTTCACCGGATACTCGCAGCACGACGAGGCGCGCTTCGTCGCCGAGGAGATCGAAGACCTGCGCCGCGAGGGCATCGCCTACAGCGATATGGCCGTGTTCTACCGCACCAACTCGCAGACGCGCGCGCTCGAGGAGCTGCTGATCCGCTCGGCAGTGCCGTACCGCGTGCTCGGCGGCACGAAGTTCTACGAGCGCGCCGAGATCAAGGACGCCATGGCGTACCTGACGAGCATCGCGAACCCGTACGACCCGATCGCCTGGTCGCGGCTGCTCGGTGCGCCGAAGCGCGGCATCGGCCCCATGGCCGAGGCCCACCTCGCGAACTTCCAGGAGGCGCAGGGCATCTCGTTCGTCGACGCCATGCTGCGCGCCGACGAAGTGGCGGCGCTCGGCCCGAAGCTGAAGACGACGGTGCGGGAGCTCGGCTCGCTGCTGTCGCGCGCCGCGCGCATGGCGGCCGGCGGGGGCGCGACCGACGTCTCGTCGACCGCTCCCGATGCCGCCGACGGCGCAGAGAAGGCGCCCGCCCCCGTCGGCGATCTGCTGAAACTGCTGCTCGACGAGACCGAGATGATCGAGAGGCTGCGGGCGAAGCGCGACCCGCAGGACGACGCGCGCGCCGAGAACCTCGAAGAGCTCATCGCGGTCGCCCGCGAGTTCGACGCGAAGCAGCCCGGAGCCGGCCTCATCGCCTTCCTCACCGAGGTCAGCCTCGTGGCCGCCGCCGACGACCTCGACGACACGAGCGGCACCGTCTCGCTCATGACCATGCACACCGCGAAGGGTCTCGAGTTCAAGGCCGTCTTCATCACGGGTGTCGAAGAGGGGCTGCTGCCGCATCAGATGTCGGTCGACGAGATCGGCGGCATCAGCGAAGAGCGCCGTCTCATGTACGTCGGCATCACCCGCGCCCGCGAGCGCCTGTACCTCACGCTCGCCTCGACGCGCGCGACGTTCGGCGACATCTCCGCGGCGATGCCCTCCCGGTTCCTGCAGGAGATCCCCGAGGGACTCATCGACTGGCGGCAGTCCCCGGGCGAGGTCACCGGCCGCGGCGGCACCGAATCGCGCGCGCTCAACGCACCCCGCGGCGGCGCGGCGGCCGGCGCCGGCGGCCGCTTCCGCGCGCGCACCGACTCCGCGGTCTCCTTCGGCGGGAACGCCTCGGGGGCGGCTGCGGTGAGCGAGCCCGCGAGCGGCAATATGCAATCGGCGCTCGACAAATGGCGCGAGCGCAAGCGCCTCGCGAAGGAGGCGCAGGCCGCGGGCGGCGGCTTCCCGAACCTCATCGGCGGGGCGACCCGCGACAACGGCGAGCTCGAACTCTCTCCGGGAGATCGCATCACGCACGACGACTACGGCGGCGGCCGCGTCTCGGCGATCACCGGCACCGGTTCGAAGCGCGTCGCCCACGTCGTGTTCGACTCGGTGGGGGAGCGGAAGCTGCTCGTGAAGCTCGCCCCGATCGCGAAGACCGAGGGCTGAGCGGGCCGATGCGTCGAACCGGGCGGGGCGAACAATCGTGCGCGACCCGCTGCCCGGGTATTCCCGCAGCGGCGAACGGCACCCCGTAGGCTCATGACCATGAACGATTCATCGTCGAATCCGTGGCCGGCCATCGTGGAGGATGCGAGGCGCTACCCGAGCCCGCACAACTCGCAGCCGATCAAACTGCGGCCGACCGGCCGGCTCACCGCGACGGCGTACTACGATCTCGACCTCGGGCTCCCCGCCGAATCGTTCGGCATCCCGTTCGCCCACGTCTGCGCGGGCGTCTTCCTCGAAACCCTGCGGGTCGTCGCGAGAGCCGCGGGCTACGGAGTCGTCGAACGGCTGCACCTCGAAGAGATGGATTTCGACAGCGCCGATCGATTGCACCGCTTCGCCGATGTGACGCTCGCACCGCTCGACCTCGACGCCGACGAGCGCGTGCAGGCCGGCATCGAACTCGAACGGCTGCGCACCCGGCGCACCTCCCGCCGGCCGTACACGCGCCGCAGTGTGCCGGCCGAGGTGCTCGACGCCGCCGTCGCGCTGGCGGCGGGCGCCGGCTACGACTTCCGCTTCACGAACGATCGCGCGCTCGTGAAGCGCATCGTGCACGTCAACCAGGCGACGCTGTTCGACGACCTCGAGAACGACGCCGTCTACGACGAGATCATGACGTGGCTGCGGTTCTCGAAGGCGGAGGCGGGCGAGAAGGCGGACGGGCTCTCAGCGGAGGCGATGCTGATGCCCGGGGGCGTACTGAAATACGCGATGGGGCATCGATCCCTGTGGCGGGCGCCCGTCGTCGGCGATGCGATCAGGGCCGTCTACCTGAACACGATGCGCGGCGTGCACCAGCTCGGATGGCTCGAGGGGCCGTTCGACGGACCGGGCGACTACCTCGAGGCGGGGCGCACTTTCATGCGCCTCTGGCTCGAACTGCACCGGCACGGCGTCGTACTGCACCCCTTCGGCACGGTGATCACGAACCCGCGCTCGCACGAACTGTTCGCCGAAGCCGTCGGCACGCGCGAGGGAAGCGGGCGCAT
Source organism: Leucobacter sp. GX0328 (assembly GCF_053567315.1). NCBI lineage: Bacteria > Bacillati > Actinomycetota > Actinomycetes > Micrococcales > Microbacteriaceae > Leucobacter > Leucobacter sp. GX0328. Next base: position 229,247 of record NZ_JBSGPC010000001.1, on the reverse strand, counting down.
GGCCTGGATGCTGTTCCGCTTCGGATACAGCGCGTACCCGCCGCTCGCGCACCGCCGCAGCGCCGCAGCGATGCTGCTGGAGGCCGCAGAGGAGACCACCGCCGATATCGCCCCAGACCCGGGCCACGACTCAGAACCAGACCCGGGCCGCGGCCCCGCGGGCGCAGAGGAGACAGCATGAAACGCCTGATCGCATTCGGATTTCTCGCACTGCTCGAGCAAGCGGTGCGGCTGCTCATGCCGCGCGTCGGCACGCACCGCATCCTGCTCGCCCCGGGCATCGAGCCGCTGCGATGGAAGCTCGGCCGACTCCGCGCCTGGCGCACCTTCGAGCAGACCGCGCGCCGGGTGCCGGCCTACCGCGAGTTCCTCGCCGAGCGCGGCTTCCCGCGCAAGCTCGACACGAGCGCCGGGCTCGAGGCGGCTCTGAAGACCATCCCCGAGATGGACAAGGATTCGTATGTGAAGCGCTGGTCGATCCCCGAGCGCTGCCAGGGCGGCCGCATTCCGCGCCGCGGCGTCATCGTCGACGAATCGAGCGGCAGCTCGGGCACGCCGACGAGCTGGATCCGCGGGCCGCGCGAGCGCCAGGCCACGCGCCAGATCCTGCAGCTCGGCTACTCGAACACCGCGAGCGCGCTCAAGTACCCGCCGTTCGTGCTCAACGCCTTCTCGCTGGGCGCGTGGGCGACCGGCATGAACGTGACGACCTCCCTCACCGACGTCAGCATGATCAAATCGATCGGCCCCGACAAGAACAAGATCATCCAGACCATCCAGGAGTTCGGGCCGCGCTACACCTACGTGATCCTGAGCTACCCGCCGTTCTTGAAATCGCTCTTCGACGACACCCGTCTCGACTGGTCGCAGTACGACATCGTCGCGGCATTCGGCGGCGAAGGCATCAGCGAGAGCATGCGCGACCGCATCCTCGAAGTGGCGCACTCCGCCTACGGCAGCTACGGAGCGAGCGACCTCGAGATCAACCTCGCCCTCGAGACCGACTTCACAGTCGAGGTGCGGCGGGCGATCGCAGCGAACCCGGAGCTCGCGAAGCGCATCAGCAAGCGCGCCGAGTACGGCGTGCTGCCCATGGTCTTCCAGTTCAACCCGTTCAATTACCGCATCGAGACGAACGATCGCGGCGAACTGCTCGTGACCATCCTCCGCGCCGAGAACCTCAACCCGCGCGTCAGGTACAACATCCACGACCGCGGGCATGTGCTGCGCGTCGCCGAGCTCGAGCCGGTGCTGCGCGAGCTCGGGATGCAAGGCGTGATGCAGTCGAAGCTGCTCGACCTGCCGTTGCTCTTCCACTACGGCCGCAGCGACCTCTCGGTCGACTTCAACGGCGCCGTCATCGGGCCCGACTCGCTGCGCGATGTCGTGAACGCGCACGAGCTGCTGCTCGGCATCGTCGAGAACCATCGCCTCATATCGTTCGAGGACGCGCACGGCAACCGCCAGCTGCACCTCGCCATCCAGCTCGTCGACGGCGCCGACGCCGCCTCGCTCGATGCCCGTGCCCTCGCGGCCGAGATCTTCGCGCAGCTGCGTCGCGCGAACGGCGACTTCCACAACGCGATCCTCACCTCCGACGAGGCGATGCTGCCGACGCTCGCGTTCTACGCCTTCCGCCGAGGTCCGTTCGAGGGCGATGGCGCGAAACTGAAGAACGTGTACGTCGCCCACCTCGACGCCGATGAGGCGGCCGCGGAAGGGCTCGACCTCGAGATCGTCGCCGAGCAGCAGCTCGGCAAATAGCGCGGAAGCCGGGAAACGGCGGCTCGGCGAGAGGTCTGGAGACTGGCGCCTCAGCCGAGCACGGTGCGGTAGTTCGCGAGGGCCTGCAGCAGGTCGCCCTCCTCGGCGATGGTGTCGCCGTCGCGGCTCGCCCAGATCGGCATGTATGCGGCGACCATGCCGTGCACGAGAGTCACGGCGAGGGTCGCCTCGGTCTCGGGCGAATCGAGCTTGGCGTGCTCGGGGTGGGCGTTCAGCCAGGCGGTCGTGACCAGGCTGAGGTGGTACGACGACTCGAGCAGCGACGAGATGGTGAGGTGCAGCGCCTGAGGCTGCTCGGCCAGCAGTCGGGAGCGCAGGCGCGCGACCTCGGCGTTGACGTTCGCGTGACCGATCGCGGCGAACAGCAGTCGGAAGACGCCGAGCGGCAGATTGTCGGGGGAGGAGTCGAGCACGGCGAACGCTTCGGAGCCCTCGGGCAGCGTGATGGCACGGCCGACGATCGCGTAGTCGCGCGCCGAGAAGTAGTTGAAGAAGGTGCTGCGCGAGATGTCGGCCTTCTCGCAGATCGCCTCGACGGTGACGTTGTCGACGCCGAGCTCGAGCGCGAGGCGCACCGCGGAGCTCTCGATCGCATTCTCCGTCGCGCGGCGCTTGCGGGCGCGCAGGCCCTCGGGCTTCGGAGATGCAGCGTTGTTCACGTGAGCGTTCCCTTCCTCGTGCCTGGGCAGGCGGGGCCCGCGTCGAACGCGCACCGGCCCCGGCAGTCGATCAGCGAGTGTATCCAGCCGGCCTGTGAAGCCGTGCAGGATCGGGCATGCGTGCGCAGGCTGGCACTCGTGCCTCTCGTCTGCGCCGGGTGAGGGCGGCCGCTGTACCGGCTCCGCGCTCTGCGCGGGCCCCTGAGCGGACTCAGATCCGGGCTCTGCCAGGCGGTGGTACACTTGGCCATTGGTCGACTTATCTCGACATCGAGACATTTTCAGCCTCGGATCACCCCCGACTCCCAATGCAAAGGACAGTACGTGGATCTGTACGAGTACCAGGCACGAGATCTTTTTGAGCGATACGGAGTGCCGGTGCTTGCCGGCATCGTCGCGGACACTCCCGAGGAGGTGCGTGCGGCAGCCGAGAAGCTGGGCGGCGTGGTCGTCGTCAAGGCCCAGGTGAAGACCGGTGGCCGCGGCAAGGCCGGCGGCGTGAAGGTCGCGAAGAGCCCCGACGAGGCGTTCGAGGCCGCCCAGGCCATTCTCGGCCTCGACATCAAGGGCCACGTCGTGAAGCGCGTCATGGTCGCAGCCGGTGCCGATATTAAGCAGGAGTTCTACTTCTCTGTGCTGCTCGACCGCGCGAACCGCTCCTACCTCTCCCTCTGCTCCGTCGAGGGCGGCATGGAGATCGAACAGCTCGCCGTCGAGAAGCCCGAGGCGCTCGCGCGCATCGAGGTCGACCCGATCGCGGGCATCGACGCCGCGAAGGCCGAAGAGATCGCGCGCGCCGCGAAGTTCCCCGAGGAGCTCGTCGGCAAGGTCGTGCCGGTCTTCCAGAAGCTCTTCGAGGTGTACGCCGGTGAAGACGCGACGCTCGTCGAGGTCAACCCGCTCGTGCTGACCGGCGAGGGCGATATCATCGCGCTCGACGGCAAGGTCTCGCTCGACGAGAACGCCGAGTTCCGCCAGGCCGGCCACGCCGAGCTCGAGGACAAAGCCGCGGCCGATCCGCTCGAGGCGAAGGCCAAGGCGCAGGATCTCAACTACGTGAAGCTCGACGGCGAGGTCGGTGTCATCGGCAACGGTGCGGGCCTCGTGATGTCGACGCTCGACGTCGTCGCCTACGCCGGTGAGAACCACGGCGGCGTCAAGCCCGCCAACTTCCTCGACATCGGCGGCGGCGCCTCGGCCGAGGTCATGGCGGCGGGCCTCGACGTCATCCTCGGCGACCCGCAGGTCAAGTCGGTCTTCGTCAACGTCTTCGGCGGCATCACCGCCTGCGACGCGGTCGCCAACGGCATCGTCGGCGCGCTCGAGAAGCTCGGCGACGCCGCGAACAAGCCGCTCGTCGTGCGTCTCGACGGCAACAACGTCGAAGAGGGCCGCGCGATCCTCAACGAGGCGAACCACCCGCTCGTCACCCAGGCCGCGACCATGGACGCGGGCGCCGACAAGGCCGCCGAGCTGGCGAACGCCCGCTGATCCCGCACGAGACTCAAGGAAAGAACTAGCACTATGTCGATCTTCCTGAACAAGGATTCCAAGGTCATCGTCCAGGGCATCACCGGCGGCGAGGGCTCGAAGCACACCGCGCGCATGCTCGCCGCGGGCACCAACATCGTCGGCGGCGTGAACGCGCGCAAGGCCGGCACCGTCGTGTCGCACACCGACGCGTCGGGTGCTGCCGTCGAGCTGCCCGTGTTCGCGACCGTCGCCGAAGCGATGGCCGAGACCGGCGCCGACGTCTCGGTCGCCTTCGTGCCGCCGGCATTCACCAAGGACGCCGCCGTCGAGGCGATCGACGCGGGCATCGGCCTGCTCGTCATCATCACCGAGGGCGTGCCCGTCAAGGACTCCGCAGAGCTGTGGGCGCACGCCCAGGCGACCGGGAACCGGACGCGCATCATCGGCCCGAACTGCCCCGGCATCATCACGCCGGGCGAGGCGCTCGCCGGCATCACCCCGGCGACCATCACGGGCAAGGGCCCGATCGGTCTCGTCTCGAAGTCGGGCACCCTCACCTACCAGATGATGTACGAGCTGCGCGATCTCGGCTTCTCGACCGCCATCGGCATCGGCGGCGACCCCGTCATCGGCACGACGCACATCGATGCGCTCGCCGCGTTCGAGGCCGACCCCGAGACGAAGGCGATCGTCATGATCGGCGAGATCGGCGGCGACGCCGAGGAGCGCGCGGCCGAGTACATCAAGGCCAACGTGACGAAGCCCGTCGTCGGCTACGTCGCCGGCTTCACCGCCCCCGAGGGCAAGACCATGGGCCACGCCGGCGCCATCGTGTCGGGCTCGGCGGGCACCGCTCAGGCGAAGCAGGAGGCCCTCGAGGCCGCGGGCGTGAAGGTCGGCAAGACCCCGACCGAGGCCGCCGAGCTGCTGCGCGCGGCGTACAACGCGCTGTAATCCACGCGCGCCCGCAGCCGAGGCCCCTGTTCCCCGATTCCGTCGCGGGAGCAGGGGCCTTCCGCGTCCCCGCTCCGTAGTGCTCGCGAACGGCACCGAAGCCTTCGCGTTCACCACCGTAGAGCTCGATCACGAGTGTGGATGCGAATCACCGTGATTCGGGTGCACACTCGGTCGAGACCTGCACGCTCGCTCGTTCTGCGCGGGCCGGGCGGGGAGCCGGTGCGAGTAGCCTGGTCGGGTGAGCGAACAGGTCGGGCCCGGGGCGCGGTGGTGCGCGGTCGGCTGGGCCGGGGATCGCGTCGCGCTCGTCGATCTCGACGCATCGGGAGCCGCGATCGGTCGCACCGACGTCGAGCCCGCCGAACTGCCCGCGACGGTCGCCGCGCGCGAGGGGGAAGATCGCCCGCGCTGGGTCTGGAGCGATACCCCGCACTGGTACCCGCGGCTGCTCGACGCGGGCGTCGAAGTGCAGCGCGCCCACGACCTGCGCCTCTGCCACGCGATTCTGCGCAGTTCGGACGGCGCCGCCGGCAGCGCCGAGCACCGCGCGCTCGCCGAGGCGCGCGAGTGGGATCGGCCGTCGGCGGCCCTCGCCGCGGCCCCGGCGAGCCAGGCGACGCTCGGGGCGGATCCCGCGACCGCGCTTTTCGAAGTCGACGAGCTCGGAGACCTCGACGGTCGGGGCGCCCCCGCCGCACGCGCAGACGAAGTGCCGCACCGCATCGACGCCGCCCTCGCCGAGTTCGCACGCCAACGGGCGGCGCTCGCCCGCGCGGCGGGGTCTGCGCGTCTCGGCCTGCTGCTCGCCGCCGAGTCGGCCGGCGGCCTCATCGGCACCGAGCTCGGGTCTGCCGGGGTGCCGTGGGATGCCGACGAGCACGACCGCATCCTCGTGCACGAGCTCGGCCCGCGCCCCGACCCGGGTGCGAAGCCCGCCGAGATGCTCCGGGCGGCCGAAGCGGTGCGCGCGGCGCTCGGCGATGCGGCCGTGAGCCTGGACTCGCCGCCGAAGCTGCTGCGTTCGCTCCGCGCCGCCGGCATCGAGGTCGCCTCGACCTCTCACTGGGAGCTCGAGGAGCACGACCACCCTGCGATCGCGCCGCTGCTGCGCTACAAGAAGCTCGCACGCCTCCTCAGCGCCAACGGCTGGGCCTGGATCGACGAGTGGGTGCAGGGCGCGCGCTATCGCCCCGTCTACGTGCCCGGAGGCGTCGTCACCGGGCGGTGGGCGTCGAGCGGCGGCGGCGCGCTGCAACTGCCGCGCCAGCTGCGCCCCGCACTGCGCGCCGACCCGGGATGGACGCTCGTCTCGGCAGACGTCGCCCAACTCGAGCCGCGCGTGCTGGCCGCCATGTCGGGCGACCGTGCGATGGCCGGGGCGGGCTTCGGCACGGACCTGTACTCGGGCATCGTCTCCAGCGGCATCGTCGGCTCGCGGCAGGAGGCGAAGATCGCGGTGCTCGGCGCCATGTACGGCGGCACGAGCGGCGACAGCGGCCGGCTCGTACCGCGGTTGCGCCGCAGCTTTCCGCAGGCCATGGGGCTCGTCGACGGAGCAGCCGGCGTGGGGGAGCGCGGCGGCATCGTCTCGACCCGGCTCGGCCGGTCGTCGCCGGCGCCGGGGCCCGAGTGGGCCGAGCTGCAGGCACGAGCGAGCCTCCCGGGCGCGACGACGCGCGACGAGCAGCAGGCGCGCCGCGCCGCCCGAGACTTCGGCCGCTTCACCCGCAACTTCGTGGTGCAGGGCACGGCTGCCGAATGGGCGCTCGCCTGGCTCGCGGACCTCAGGCTGCGTCTCGCCGCGTTCCCTCCGGTGCCGGGCGGCGATCCGGTCGCCGAGGCATCGGGCCCGGTGTTCGCCCGCCGACCGCATCTCGTGTTCTTCCTCCACGACGAGGTGATCGTGCACGCCCCGCTCGAGCACGCCGATGCCGTGGCGGAGGCCGTCGCCGCTTCGGCGGCCGGGGCTGGGCGGCTGCTCTTCGGGGACGCGCCCGTCGACTTCCCGCTCGACATCCGGATCGCGGAGCGCGCCGCCCAGCACTGACCGGAGGGCCGGCCGCCGTCATCGTCCGTCATACGGCGCGCGCCGAACGCCGCTCGCAGGATACTGGGAGGATGAGCGAGCGCACCATCGAACCCCGCGGCTGCCATCTCGTCGGCAGCATCAACTTCGACGATGCCGAAACGACGCTGCGCGTCGCGGCCGAGCACCTCGGCGACCGTCTGAAGCGCATCCCCGACGGCGAGGTCGGCGAGCGCTTCCACTGGATCGTCTTCCAGGCCGACCGACTCGGGCGGGCCGCCGGCATCGAGCGCGTCGGCGATACGCCGATCCCGCTGCGCATGCTCGACATGCGGCAGGTCAGACTCGCCGACGGAGTCCGAGCGGCGGAGCTCGATCTGCCGCCGCTCGGCTACGCCGAGGCGGCGATCGACTCGTTCGCGATCTTCGACCGCCTGCAACGGGAGGGCGCGATCCCTGCGGCGACGCGCTTCCAGGTATCGCTGCCGACACCGCTCGGCGTCGTCGGCAGCTTCGTGCGGGCCGAGGATCGCGCCGAGTTCGAGCCGGTCTACGAGGCCGCGCTGGCGCGCGAACTCGACCGCATCCTCGAGGAGCTGCCGCACGACCGCACCGCGATCCAGTGGGATGCCGCGCTCGAATTCGCCATGCTCGAAGGCCAGACGAGCTTCGACGGCAGGCCCTACGAATGGTTCGACGACGTCTGGCAGGGCACGAGCGAGCGCCTCGCCCGCCAGGTCGACCGCGTGCCCGCCGACGTCGAAGTCGGGGTGCACCTCTGCTACGGCGACGTCGCCGAGAAGCACTTCGTCGAACCGGCCGACTCCGGCAACCTCGTGAGCTTCGCGAACCTCGTCGTGCGCGCGGCGCACCGACCGCTCACCTGGCTGCACCTGCCGGTGCCGATCGAACGCGACGACGACGCCTACTACGATGCGCTCGAAGCGCTCGAGATCTCCGGAGAGACCGAGCTCTACCTCGGCCTCGTGCATCGCGAGGACGGCGAGGAGGGCGCCGCCCGGCGCATCGCGGCGGCGCGGCGGCACGTGCCGCGACCCTTCGGGGTGTCGACCGAGTGCGGTTTCGGGCGGGCTCCCGAGGGCGCCGCCGTTCCGCTCTTCGCGGCGCACCGGGCGGTTGCCGCGGCCTGGTAGCTACGACGCGAACGAGTCGCGAAGCGCGGGCGCGAGCTCCGGGTAGGCGAATTCGAAGCCGACCCGCTGCAGCCGCTCGGGCAGCACCCAACGGCTCTTGAGCACGAGCTCGGTCTCGGTGCGAATGCCGATGGCGCCGATCTCGAGCATCCAGCGCGGCATCGGCGGCCCGAACTTCACGCCGAGCTGCCGCCGCACCTCGGCCATGAAGGCGCGGTTGTCGACGGGGTTCGGGCTGCTCGCGTTCACGGGCCCCGAGAGCGACGGAGTCGCCTCGGCGAAGTCGATGATGCGTGCGACATCGTCGATGTGCACCCAGCTGAAGCGCTGGGCGCCGTGCCGCGCGCCGGGAAGGTGCGCGGTGCCGGCCGCGCGCCGGGCCCGCGTGACCGGCCATGCGCCGTCGTGCTGCGCCCCGCCGAGACCGAGCCGCGCGAGCACCCTGATCGGGCCGAGCACGCCGCCGTCGCCGAGTACGATCGCGCTGCGCAGCGCGATGCGGCGTGTCGAGTGGAGCGCATCGGCGCAGAGCGCGCGCTCCCAGGCCTTCGCGACCTCGACCGAGAACCCGCTGCCGATCTCGCCTGCATCCTCGGTCATCGGGCGATCCTCCGCATGGCGGTAGATGGTCGCGGTCGACGAGTTCACCCAGAGCGGCGGGGGAGCCGCGGCGGTGCGGATCGCCCGCGACAGCGCCGCCGTCGTCTCGAGCCGCGACCGGAAGATCTCGGCGCGGTTCGCCTCGGTGTACCGGCAGTTCACGCTCTTGCCCGCGAGCCCGACGACGAGGGCTGCGCCGTCGACGGCCGCGGCGATCCCTGGCACGTCGCCCCAGGCCAGGTCGGCGCCTGCGCGCCCGATCGTCACCACCTCGCGCCCCGAATCGCGGTAGCGCGACGCGAGGTACCGGCCCATGAAGCCGCCGGCTCCGCCGAGCACGACGCGCCCGCCGCTCGCAACCGACTCGTACGATTCAGTCATGTTCGGCCTCCGGCACGATCTCGTAGGTGAAACTGCCGCGGTACGCGTAGATGCGGCCGACGAGCGGCGCGTCGACCGTCAGGTCGACCCGCTGCACGCCGAGCGCATCATCGTACGCCTCGCTGAGCCGTACCACGGGCGAGAACGCGCGCGGCAGCCGCACCCGGAACCGCCCGCACACGAGGCCCACCGCGCGGCTCGTGAGCCGCAGCGCCCCGCCTCGCACCTCGGCGTCGAAGAGGGCCGACATCGTCCAGGGCGCGCCGATGCGGTCGACGACGCGCGACCCGACGCAGACGACCGAGTCGATCATCGTCCACGGCCCGCACGGCAGCTCGACGACCCGCTCGGCCCGGGCGGCAACGGTGCCGTCGCCGAGCGGTACCGACCGATTGACGATGCGGAACGGAACATCGCGCCCGCGACCGGCGGCGAGCGCCCGGCGCCGCTCGAACGGCATGAGCAGCGGCCGCAGCCAGCCCCGTGCCGCCCCGAACACGGAGAACACCCCGTGCCCGACGCCGATGCTGCCCGCAGGGATCGCCGAGAAGTAGCGGCGCAGCCGCGGATGCAGCTCGTCGACCCGCGCGCCGAGCGCGGCTTCGTACGGGCCGAGCACGGCGGCGGGTGTCGTGGCCATGCCCCCAGCCTAGGGGCCGGGACGCAGAGTCGGGGTGCAGAACCGGAACGCAGAGCCGGTGCGCGCCGCTCGCAATGTCACCCGGAACCGATGATCGGCAGCGGGATTCCGAGCTGCGTCGCGCCCGAGCGCACGAGCAGGAACCCGATGATGCCGAGCACCCAGGCCGTGTTCTCGGCCCCTGTGCGCTCGAGCCAGGCCGCGAGCCGCCGCAGAGGTGCGTCGATGACGCGGGCCAGCAGCAGCCGGCCCGCGATGAGCACGAGCGCCGGTGCGATCATCACGAGGCAGTAGCCGGCGAGCAGCGCGACACGGTGCGGCATCGTGATCGGGGCGTCGGCGATCATGGTCATGCCGATGAGGTAGGGCAGCATCGTCGCGACCTCGACGAGCCCCGCGGCGAGCGCGACGCCCATGATGGCGCCGCCGCTCGTGCCGTCGGCGAGCAGACGGTCGCGCCATCGCGCGATGCGTCCGCTCGGCGACTGGGCCGATTCCTGGGCCGATCCCAGGGGCGATCCCTGCAGCGCCCCCGGGGCCGACCCCGGGGGCGATCCCTGCAGAGCCCGCTCCCGTTCGGCGGCTTCGGCCTTCCGTTGCCGGGCCTTCGGACCGGGAATACTGAACGCGGCGACGAGCATGACGATGCCGATGGCGAGCATCGCCGTCTGCCCCGCCGGTGAACCGATGAAGGCGCGGCCGGCATCGACGATGTTCACGAGCCCGAGCATGAACAGTACGCCCACGGCGAGGTAGAACAGCGTGATAGTGCCGAGGTAGAGCATGATGCGGCCGGTGCGGGGCCTGCCCGGCGCGATGAGGAAGAACACGGGGATGAGCAGCGTGCCGACGCTGAGTCCGTCGAGCAGAGCGAGCAGGGTCAGCCCCGCGGGCAGCGGGATGCCGGTCAGGAAGTCCATGCCATCCAGATTCGCGTCACGGGCGGGGATGCGGATCGGCGAAGAGGACGAGGGGGCCTCATCCTTTGGGCGGAGCCGAGCGGGCCCTTCGTACTGGTTGGATGGGAGCATGACCGCACCGCAATCCGCTGCAGCGCCGAGATCAGTGCCGCTCTGGGCGCAGGCGATCGGATATGCGCTGCTCGCGGTGTTCTTCGCGGCGCTCGGCTTCTCGGGGTTCTGGACGGTGTTCCGCATCGTGCCCGAGTACTCGCCGGTCTGGTCGTCGCTGCTGACGGGACTGCCCGCGGCGGCGCTCGCGCTGACGAAGCAGCGGGCGCCGCTCGCGGGCTGCCTCGGCGCCGTCGTACTCGTACTCGTCGACCTGCTGTTCGTGGGCGGCCTCGTGCCGTTCATCGTGCTGCTCGACCTCGTCTACACGCTCACCGTCGCCCTACCGGCTCGGGCCCGCCGCCGCGTGCTCGTGGCCGTGGCGATCGCGACGGCGGCCGTCGCGGTGTTCACGATGATCGTCGGCGGCGATCTGCGCGTGACCGTGGTGATCGGGCTGCAGTTCGGTGCGCTGTTCGGCACGACCTACTGGTACGGCACCGCCGTCGCGCAGTCGCGCGAACTCGTCGAGCTGCATCGCCGGCAGGCCGACGACGCGCGTCGTCTCGCCGAGCTCGACCGCGAGGCGGCGGTGCTCGGCGAGCGGGAGCGGATGGCGAGCGAACTGCACGACATCATCGCGGGGCACGTGGCGGCGGTCGCGATCCGCAGCGAGGCGGCGCTCGCCGCAGTGCCGGCGGAAGTGGGGCAGCCCGAGGGTGCGACGGCCTCGGGTGCCGTTCCGGGCGCATCCGCCGAGCGCGCCGCGCTGCGGGCGGTGCGCGATTCGAGCCTCGAAGCTCATGAGGCGCTGCGCGCGATGATCGGCGTACTGCGGGGCGGCTCGGGCGAGACGGCGGCGGCACCGGGGATCGACCGCATCCCGGTCATGATCGAGGGCGCCAGACGCTCGGGCGTGAGCGTGGAGCTCGACGACCGGATCGCCGGCAGTGAACTGCCCGATGCGGTGGACCGGGCGACCTGGCGCATCGTCAACGAGGCGCTCGTGAACGCGGTGAAGCACGCCTCGGGCTCGGAAGTCGACGTGGTGCTCGTCGCGGAGGGCGGTGCCGCGCGGGTCGATGTCGTATCGCGGGGCGGAGCTCCGATCGCTCGGCCGGTGCTGCGGGGCGGCGGCATGGGGCTCGAGATGCTCGCCGAGCGGGTGCGGGCGCTCGGCGGCGAGTTCGATGCCGGGCCGATCGCGGGCGGCTGGGCCGTGCGCGCCCGCATACCGATGGAGGCGCGCGCATGACCGGGCGGGGAACCGACCAGGGGCGCGATCAGAGTCGGGAACCGACTGCCGTGGGGCGTGCGCCGCGCGTCCTGATCGTCGACGATCACGGAATGATCCGCGAGGGCCTGCGCCTGATGCTCGAGCGCCAGGGCATCGAGGTCGTGGGCGAGGCCGCCGATGGCGCGTCGGCGGTCGGCAATGCGCGATCCCTGCGTCCCGATGTGGTGCTGATGGACCTGCGCATGCCCGGCGTCGACGGCGTGACCGCGACCGCGCGCATCGTGGGCGACGGCATCGCCGAGGTGCTCGTGCTGACGAGCTTCGACGAGGATGAGCTCGTGTTCGCGGCGATCCGCGCTGGGGCCGCCGGATTCCTGCTCAAGACGACCGAGGCCGGGGCGCTCGCGGAGGCGGTGCGGCGAGTGGCCGCGGGCGACGGCGTGCTCGACCCGCGGGTCACACGACGGGCGCTCGCGGCCCTCGCCGACGCCCCGGAGGAGGCGCGGCCCGAAGCAGACCCCGTCGACCTGGCGCAGCTGACGGCGCGGGAGCTCGAGGTGCTCGAGCAGTTGCGCGAGGGCCGCTCGAACACGGCGATCGCCCTGCGGCTCGGCATCTCGGTGACCACGGTGAAGACGCACGTCTCGAGCATCCTCGTGAAGCTCGGCGCCGAGAGCCGCACTCAGGTGGTCGCGATGCTGAACCGCTGAGGCGGGCGCGGGGTCAGAAGTCGCGCTGCTGCATACGCACGGTGTTGCCGGCCGGGTCGCGGAATGCGAAGTCGCGCACGCCCCAGTCCTGCTCCATCGGTTCCTGCAGAATGTCGGCGCCCGCGGCCTCGACGCGTTCGTACAGGGCGTCGAGCTCGTTCGTCGCGAGGATGATCGTGGCGAAGAGGCCCTTGGCGATGAGCTCGCCGATGACGCGGCGCTCCTCATCGGTGAGGCCGGGGTCGACGGCGGGCGGAGTGAGCACGATCGAGGTGCCGGGCTGGTCGGGATGGCCGACCGTGATCCAGCGCATGCTCTCGTAGCCGACGTCGCCGCGCACCTCGAAATCGAGCACGTCGCGGTAGAAGGCGAGCGATGCCTCGGCGTCGGTGTGGGGCAGGAATACGGTGGTGATGTTGATCTTCATGACTGCCACGCTAATCGCCGGGCGGCGGCGGAACTTCTTGATTCCTGACCGGTCTCGTCATCCGCATCGCGACGACTCCGGGGAGCCCCGGCATCGGGCGCTCGCGCAGCCTCCGGTATCGGCCCGGCGAGACGCCCACGAGCTCGGTGAACCGTGTGGTGAACGTGCCCAGGGATCCGTACCCGACCGCGAAGCACACCTCGGTCGTGCTCAGCTCGCCCACGCGCAGCAGCGCCATCGCGCGTTCGATGCGCCGCGTCATCAGGTAGCTGTACGGCGATTCGCCGAAGGCCGCCTTGAACTCGCGGCTGAGGTGCCCCGCCGAGAACCCGACTTCGCGGGCGAGGGAGTCGACATCGAGCGGCTCCGCGTAGTCGCGATCGATGCGGTCGCGCACGCGGCGCAGCCGCACCAGCATGTCGAGGCGGGCGTCGTCGGGCATGGAGTCAGCTTACGCGCAGCGGTTTCGCCCGATGGAGCGGGTGCCGCGTGGAGCGGGAGGGGTTCGGTGCACTATACGGGCGGATTCTGCACCAAACCCCTCCCGCTGTGCGCCGGTGCCCGGCCGCCCGCGATAGCCTTGACGAGTCTTGAAAGGTGAGCGATGAGAGCAGTGGTGACGGCGGTGATCGCCGCGATCGAGGCGGCGGCCGTCGCGCTCATGGGCATGGCCGTCGTCGTCGTGCCCGCTGCGCTGCTCTGGGCGGTGACCTTCGATCTCGCGGCAGAGCCCGTCTCGGTGTTCGCCGGGGCGATCGGCGTCTGGTTCCTCGCCCACCTCGTGCCCATCGGCTTCGACGTCGGTGCGGAGGCCGCGGTCGGGCTCGGCCTGCCGCAGCAGGCATTCGAGTACCCGCTCTCGCTCGCGCCGCTCGGGCTCACCTGCGTCACGATCGCGCTCGCGGTGCGCGCCGGCCTGCGCTTCGGCGCCAGAGGTGGCATGGGGGCCGCAGGCGTGCTCGGCGGCATGATCGGGTTCGGCGCGGTCGTGCTCGCCGCGCTGCCGGTCGCCGCTCCGCTGCTGCACTGGTCGCCGGAATGGTCGATCCTCGTGCCGGTGGCGCTCTACGGCGCGTGCGCGACCGTCGGCTTCTGCGTGCGCGCGGCCCGCGACGGCCACGACTGGTGGCTGGCCGCCGTGCGCGCGGCGCAGCGGGGCATCGCACGCTTCGGCCTGCCAGGCTCGGCCGCGCTGCCCGATCGCGCTGCGGCGGCCGTGCGGATCGCGACCGCGCTGCTGCTCGCAGTGACGGTGCTCGCCGCAGTCGCAGTCGCCGTCACGCTCGTCGTGCACTACGTGCAGGTGGTCACGCTCTCGCAGTCGCTGCAGCTCGACCCGCTCGGCGCGCTCGTCGTGTTCCTGCTGCAGCTCGTCCTGCTCCCGGTGCTCGCGATCTGGGCGGCGTCGTGGCTCACCGGCGCCGGATTCGCGCTCGGCTCCGGCAGCAGCGTGACGCCGTTCGAGACGCTGCTCGGCCCGGTGCCCGCCGTGCCGATGTTCGGCGCGATCCCTGCCGGCTGGGACGGGGCGGGGCTGCTCGCGCCGACGCTCGTCGTGCTGGCCGCGGTCGCCGTCGGCACCCTGTTCTCGAGGCGGCCGCTGCTGCGCCGCGCCTCATGGGCTGCGACCGTCGCGATCGCCGTGTCCGCTGCCGCAGGCGCCGGGCTCGTGCTCGCGGGGGCGGGCGCGCTCGCCTCGGGCGGCATCGGGCCCGACCGGCTCACCGAGACCGGGCCCTCGCCCTGGGTCTTCGGCGGGTTCGCGGCGGCCGAGCTCTGCGTCGGCCTCATCGTCGGCCTCGCGGCGGGCCGCGTCGATGCGCGCCGCGTCGCGACGTCGCTGCCCGGCCTGCGCGGGTCGCAGGATCTGCCCGGCGAGGATTCCGAGGCCGGCGCCGCCGCCGCGACGGTGCTCGGCACCGATGCCGAGCAGGAGACGGTGCCGCTCGACGAGGCCGTGAAGGACCTGCGGGTGAAGGTCTGGCCCCGTGTGAAGCGCGCGGAGCAGGCCGACGGGAAGGCCGCACTGGAGTCCGATCCGCCACAGAGCGGGAGCCATGATCAGGGCCAGGATCAGGACGAGGTCGAGACCGGAGTGATCCCCGACAGCGTGCGCGACGCGGCATCAGCCCCGACCGCGGCAGCCGCCGGCCCCGCAGCGGCCTCGGGAGCGGAAGAAGCTGCCCCGGGCCCCGCGGTCGACGCCGATGCCGACGCGGACGACCTGCTGCGGGCCTACTCGTGGGATCAGCGCGACCGTGCCGGCGATGCCGCCCGCGAGGCGGCCTCCCGCAGCATTCCCGGTGCCGCGGCGGGCGACGGCAGCGCGTCCGGCGCCGACGGCGAAGCCGCGTCGAAGCGACGCCGCGGCTGGCCGTTCGGCCGGCGCGACGGCTAACCCGAATATGCCCTAAGGTGGAGGGTGCAATCCACGGGAGCCCCGACGCGCGGGGCTGAGAGGAAGCACGCGTGCTTCGACCGTTCAACCTGATCTGGGTCATTCCAGCGGAGGAAGGAACACCTCGATGACGCTTGTCCGAATCTCATCGCCCGCGCTGCGCCGCTTCGGCACCGCCTCGGTCGCCCTGACGGCGGTCGCGACGCTCGGCCTCGGCCTGACCGCCTGTTCGACGGGCGACGACGCCGCAGACGCCAGAACCGTCACGCTCGTCGTGCACGACGCGTTCCCGAACGAGGAGTTCGCGGCCGCCGCGAGCGAGGCGACCGGGTACGACGTCGAAGTGATCACCGCGGGCGCCGGCAGCGAACTCGCCAACAAGCTCGTGCTCACGAAGGGCGCCCCGATCGCCGACGCGTTCTACGGCATCGACAACATCGCCGCGGCGAGCCTCGTCGACAACGACGTGGCCGAGTCGTACACGCCCGAGGGGCTGCCCGAGTCGGCCGCCGAGTACGCCTTCGCCGGCTCCGATGCGCTCACCCCCATCGACATGGGGGCGACCTGCATCAACATCGACACCGCCTGGTTCGCGGAGCACGGCATCGCCGAGCCCGCGACCTTCGAGGATCTCGCCGACCCCACCTATCGCGACATGACCGTGCTGCTCGACCCGCTGCAGTCGTCGACCGGCAGCTCGTTCCTCGCAGGCACCGTCGCCGCGTTCGGCGAGAACGGCTATGCGGAGTACTGGAAGAACCTCATGGGCAACGGAGCGCGCCTCGAGCAAGGGTGGAGCGACGCCTACTACGGCCAGTTCTCGGCGCTCGGGGAGGGTACGAAGCCCATCGTGCTGTCGTACAGCTCGTCGCCCGTCGCGACGCTGAACGACGACGGGACCGAGACCACGACGCGCGCCCTGCTCGACACCTGCACGTCGCAGATCGAGTACGCAGGCGTGCTCGCGGGCGCCGCGAACTCCGAGGGCGCGCGGGCCGTCGTCGACTACCTCGTCTCCGACGAGTTCCAATCCACGATCCCCGACACGATGTACATGTACCCGGTGAGCGCGAATGCCGAGATGCCCGAGACCTGGGTGAAGTTCGCACCGCTGCCGGCGCGGGATCAGCTGAACGACCTCGACCCGGCCACCATCAACGCCGAGCGCGAGACCTGGCTCAAGACCGTGAGCGAGCAGATCGGTCTGTGACCGCAGCGGGGCCGAGGGCGGGTGAACCGGAGGGCGGTGACGGCACCGCCCTCCGGAGCCCGGCGACGGCCTGGAGCGTCGCCGGATGGACGCTCGCCGTCGCGGTCCCGCTCGCCTTTTTGGCGCTGTTCTTCGCGTGGCCGGTGCTCGCACTCGTGGCGACCGGGTTCGGCGGCACTGGGGCAGGCGCCGGCGCCGTGTTCGACACGAGCGGTATCGTCGAGGTCTTCGGAGCGCCGCGCACCTGGCGGGTCATCGGCAACACGCTCGCGCAGGCCGGCCTCGCGACGATCGTCTCGGTGCTGCTCGGCCTTCCCGCCGCGTACGTGCTCTACAAGCTGCGCTTCCGCGGCAGACTCGTGCTGCGCGGCCTGCTGACAGTGCCGTTCGTACTGCCGACCGTCGTCGTCGGCGTCGCCTTCTCGGCGCTCTTCGCGCCCGGCGGGCTGCTCGAGTGGACAGGGCTCGACCGCACGCTCGCGGTCGTCGTGCTCGCGCTCGCCTTCCCGAACGTTGCGGTCGTCGCGCGTACGGTCGGCGGGTTCTGGGCCCGTCTCGACGACAGCTCCGAGCAGGCCGCCCGCGTGCACGGCGGCGGCCGCCTGCGGGCCTGGACCATGATCGTGCTGCCGGCCCTCGCGCCGGCCCTCGCATCGGCGGCCGCCCTCGTCTTCCTCTTCTGCTCGACGTCGTTCGCGATCGTGCTCATCCTCGGCGGCAGCGCGAACGCGAACGTCGAAACCGAGATCTATCGGCTCACCGTGCAGTTCCTCGACCTCAAGGGCGCTGCGGTGCTGTCGCTCGCGCAGTTCGCGATCGTCGGCGCGACGCTCATCGTCTCGTCGCGCCTCAGACGGGCGGGCGAGCGCGCGGTGCAGCTGCGCGAGGACAGTCGGGATCTGGAGCGGGCGCCCGGCCGTGCCGACGCCGCCGTGCTCGCGGTCTTCGCGGCGACCGCACTGCTGCTGCACGTGCTGCCGCTCGCCGTGCTCGTCGCCCGTTCGCTGCGCGGCCCCTCGGGGGAGTGGACGTTCGAGAACTACGTCGCGCTCGTGCACCCGCCCGACGGCCTGCCGCTCGACGCGCCCGTGCTCTCAGCGGTCCTGCTGACCTTCCGGTACGCCGTCGCCTCGGCGGCGATCGCGATGACCCTCGGCGTGCTGCTCGCCTTCGTGCTCTCGCGCCGGCCCCGATCTCGCCTCCTCGCGCGCGGCATCGACGTCTTCGACGGCGCCGTCATGCTGCCGCTCGGCGTCTCGGCCGTCACGCTCGGGTTCGGCCTCCTGCTCACCATGCACCGGCCGCTCGGCATCGGCTTCGACCTGCGCACCTCGACCGTGCTCATCCCGATCGCGCAGGCGCTCGTCGCGCTGCCGATCGTGGTGCGCGTGCTGCTGCCGGTGCTGCGCGGCATCGACCCCGCACTGCGCGAGGCCGCCGCTTCGCTCGGCGCGACGCCCTTCGCCGTGCTGCGCTCGGTCGACCTGCCGCTGCTCGGCCGCTCGACGGGCGTCGCGCTCGGCTTCGCGCTCGCGGCCTCGATCGGCGAGTTCGGGGCGACGTCTTTCCTCGTGCGGCCGGGCGCGCAGACCCTGCCGATCGCGGTCGGGCAGCTCATCGGCAGCCAGGCACCGGGTGCCTACGGGGCCGGGCTCGCGGCGGCGGTCGTGCTCGGGGCCCTGGCCGCGGCGATCATGCTGCTCGCGGAGCGCCTGCGCACCGACCAGGCGGGGGCGGAGTTCTGATGCGCGGCGCCGAGACCCGCGGCAGTGCGAGTGGCGGGACGCAGAGGCAGACCGGGCGGGTGCCCGGTTTCGAGGTGCTCCTGATCGACGGCCGCTCGGGTGCGGGCAAGACGCAGCTCGCCGATCGGCTGCTCGCCGAGCTGCGTGCGGCGGGGCAGCGGCCGGAGGTGCTGCGGGTCGAGCACCTGTACCCCGGCTGGGACGGGCTCGCCGCGGGATCGTCGGCCCTCGCCGCCGCGCTCGACACGGGGGAGTATCGGCCCTACGACTGGGTCGCCGAGCGCTTCGGGGCGGCGCAGCGCATCGGCCCGGGCCGGCCCCTCGTCATCGAGGGATGCGGGGCTGTGACGCGCGAGAACCTCGCGGCCGCCGCGCGCTTCGCGGGTCCCGGCGGACGGGTGCGGAGCCGATGGGTGGAGTGCCCGGCGGCGGCCCGGCGGGAGCGGGCGCTCGCGCGCGACGGCGAGATGTACGCACCGCACTGGGAGCGCTGGGCGGCGCAGGAGGAGGCGCACTACGCGCGCCACCGCCCGTGGGAGATCGTCGACGAGGTCGTCGCGGGCGGCGCGGCCTGACGGGACGACAAAGGGTCGCGAATTGGGGTTCCGATACGGGACGAACCCCAACTCGCGACCCTTTGTGCGCGGCGCGGCGCGGCATGGCACGGCATGGCACGGCGCGGCGCGGGAGGTGCGGCGCGGGAGGCGCGGTGCGCGTTTAGAACGCGGCGGGCACGCCGAGCTCCTCGAGCACCGAGCGCACCTCGTCGCTGTGGAACGCCTTCGCGAGCGCCTGCGTGGCGGCCGAATCCTCGTCCTCGCCGCGGCTCACGAGCGACACGGCGAACTGCTCGTCCTGCTCGACCGCGATCGCGTCGTTCTTGGGCGTGAGCTCGAGCTGACGCGCGAAGGTGCCGTGCAGGAAGACGGCGTCGGCCTCGGGGTAGGCCGCGACGAGCTGCATGATGTCGATCTCCGTGAACTTGAGGTTCTTCGGGTTCTTCACGATGTCCTGCACCGTGACCTGCCACTTGTCGACTGAGGGGTCGAGCTCGATGAGGCCCTGGTCGGCGACCATCTGCAGCGAACGGGCCGCGTTCGAGGCGTCCTGCGGAATGACGATATTGCCGCCCTCGGGTACCTCGTCGAAGCTCTTCCACTTGCTCGAGTACATGCCGACGACGGTCAGGTAGACGGGTTCGACCGCGACGAGGTCCGCGCCGTTGGCGGCGTTGTACTCCTCCATGAACGGCGGGTGCTGCACGAAGTTCGCGGCGAGCTCGCCGTTCTGCAGCATCATGTTCGGCTGCACGTAGTCGGCGACCTCGACCATCTCGATCGTGTACGGTGCCTCGATCGCCTTGCCGGCAGCCTGCACGACGTCGGTCATCGGCGTGGTGGTGGCGGCGACCTTCAGGGTCTCGGTGCCCTTCGCTTCGTCGCCCGAGCCGTCGCTCGATCCGCCGGCGCATCCGGTGATGAGCAGCAGCGCGGCAGCTGCCGCCGAGATCGGGGCGAGGAGGTGTCGTTTCATAGGGATCCCTGTCGTTGTGTCAGATGGAGCGGAATGGGGGAGATCAGCGCTTGTCGATCGCGCGCGAGACCTTGTGGCCGAGCGCCTGCAGCCCGACCACGCAGAGGATGGTGATCGCGATCGTCACGTACATGAGCGCGAAGTCGTACCGGTGGTAGCCGTAGCGCATCGCGAAGTCGCCGACGCCGCCGCCGCCGACGACGCCGAGCACCGCCGAGTACGAGACGAAGCTGACCGTCGCCGAGGTGAGCGCGTAGACGAGACCCGAACGGCCGTCGACGAGCAGGAATCGGAAGATGGTCTGCGGCACGGAGGCCCCCATCGCGGCCGCGGCCTCGTTCAGACCGCTCGGCAGCTCGAGCAGGATCTGCTCGGTGAAGCGGGCGTAGATCGCGACCGCCACGAAGCCCAGCGGGAAGGTCGCGGCGACCGTGCCGAAGCTCGTGCCGAAGACGGCGCGCGTGAGCGGGATCATGAAGACGATGAACAGCAGGAACGGGAACGAGCGCACGATCGTCACGTAGAGGTCGGCGATGGTCCAGACGGTGCGCTGCTGCATCAGCCCGCCTTCGCGGGTGAGGTAGATCAGCGTGCCGAGCGGCGTGCCGATGATGACGGCGGCGAGGATCGAGACACCGACCATGTAGCCGGTCTCGGCCATCGCGACGGCGATCTCTCCGCCGTATTCGCCGAATACGCGCTGCAGTTCTTCGATGATGATCATGCGCCGAGCACCTCCTGCACGTGCGAGAGGTAGCGCTTGCCGCGGTCGCCGCGGGCGTGCTTCACCTCGACGATGTCCTGCAGACGGCCCTGCTCGAAGACCGCGGCGCGGTCGCAGATCGCCTTCACGGCCTCGAGCTCGTGCGTCACGAGCACGATGGTGGTGCCGAACTTCTCGCGGGTCGTGCGCAGCAGATCGAGGATCTCGCCGGTCGTGTGGGTGTCGAGGGCCGAGGTCGGCTCGTCGCACAGGAGCAGCGAGGGGTCGGTGACCAGCGCGCGGGCGATGGCGACGCGCTGCTTCTCGCCGCCCGAGAGCTTCGCGGGGTGGTGGTCGCGGCGGTGCGAGAGGCCGACGAAGTCGATCATCTCCTGCACCCGCGCCGGATCCGTGCGGCGCTGCAGGTGCAGCGGCAGTTCGACGTTCTGCCGTACGGTGAGATTGCCGACGAGGTTGTACGACTGGAAGACGACGCCGATGCCGTGGCGCATCCGGTTCATCTGGTGCTTGTTCAGCTTCGAGAGGTCGGTGCCGCCGACGAGCACGGTGCCTTCAGTGGGGTGGACGAGGCCGAGCATCTGCCGCAGCACCGTCGACTTGCCCGCTCCGCTCTCGCCGAGGATGCCGAAGATGGTGCCGGTCGGGATGGCGAAGTCGACGTTGTCGAGTGCGATCACGGGGGTCGGGCCGTCGCCGAAGCGTCGGGTCACGCCGCGGAACTCGAGGGCGTAGGCGACGGGTTCGCTGGCGGTCGTGTGCGCCTGCTGCGCGTTCATTCTGGGGATGGCTCGCTGTTTCGCGTCGAGGCCCGAACGGGGCCGAGGGTGGTGCGGCGGTGGCTGCGGGGCGGCGACCGGTGGGTCGTAGGCCGGGGCTGCCGCCGGATCGGTGTTGTTAGACTCGGTTTAAGATAGGCCGGATCGGTCGATAAATCAAGTGGAGCGGCGTGACGAACATGCGGACGGAACAGTTGGGCGACGTCGTTTTCACGGCGGTCGCCGAGAATTCCAGCGGAATCAACGGTGAGAGCCGCGTAGAAGGCGGCCTCGCCGTCGAGGTGGCTTCGCCGACGGCGCAGGATCGCGGCGGTGCCACGAACCCCGAGGAGCTGCTCGCGCTCTCGTGGGCGACCTGTCTGAACGCCGCGGCCCGCGTCGTCGCCGGGCCGGGCGTCGAGGTCTTCGCGCGCACGCACGTGTCGCTGCACCGACGTGCAGACGGCGAGGGCTTCGAGTTCTCGGCCCGGGCCGAACTGCGCTTCGACGGCAAGGCCGCCGAAGAGGCCGAGGCGCTCGCCGCCGCCGCGCACGAGCGCTGCCCGGTGTCGCGCATGCTGAGCGGGCGCTCGCCCGTCAGCGTCGTCGCCATCCCGTAGATATCCAGAGCGGGGCTGCAGCGGAGCCGCGGCCTCGAGAGGGCCTCCGGTGCCGTGCGCACAGGCGCCCGTGCGGTCGGCGGAGTAGACTGGTGCGGTGCTGAATGTCGTGGTGCTCATTTCAGGCGGAGGCAGCAACCTCAAGGCGCTGATCGACGCGGCCGCCGACCCCGCATACCCGGCGCGCATCGTCGCGGTCGGTGCGGATACCGACGCGGCGGGTCTCGCGCACGCCGAGGCGGCCGGCATCCCGACCTTCGTCGAGCGGCCGGGGGAGCACCCGGGCCGCGACGCCTGGGGCGACGCGTTCGCTGCGCGGATCGAGGAGTTCGAGCCCGGACTCGTCGTGAGCGCGGGCCTCATGCGCATTCTGCCCGCGGGCTTCGTGCGCCGCTTCTCGCCGCGCCTCATCAACACCCACCCCGCACTCCTGCCGCTGTATCCGGGAGCGCACGCCGTGCGCGATGCGCTCGCCGCGGGCGCCACCGAGACCGGCGTCACGGTGCACGTCATCGACGAGGGCGTCGACACCGGCCCCGTGCTGCGCCGGGCGTCGGTCGAGATCGCGCCCGGCGAACTCGAAGACGACCTCCACGAGCGCATCAAGCAGCTCGAACGCCCGCTGCTCGTGCAGACCGTGCGCGAGATCGCGCAGGGCGGCATCGACCTCGCAGCTTTCCGATCCTGATCACCCACCTCTCGAACCAAGGAGCCAGATGGCAGTCCAGAGCCACGATCCCAGCCTCTACGAGCACCGCGACCTGATTCCCGTGCGCCGTGCGCTCATCTCGGTGAGCGACAAGTCCCGCCTGCTCGATCTGGCGGCGGCACTCACCGAGGCCGGCGTCGAGATCGTGTCGACGGGTTCGACCGCGGCGACCATCCGCGACGCGGGCCACGCCGTCACCGACGTCGCCGAGGTCACCGGGTTCCAGGAGGTGCTCGACGGTCGCGTGAAGACCCTGCACCCGGCCGTGCACTCGGGGCTGCTCGCCGATCTCCGCCTCGCCGACCACCGTGCGCAGCTCGAGGATCTCGGCATCGCGCCCTTCGAGCTCGTCGTCGTGAACCTCTACCCGTTCGACGAGACGGTCGCCTCCGGGAAGCCCGCTGCGGACGTCATCGAGAACATCGACATCGGCGGCCCCTCGATGGTGCGTGCATCGGCGAAGAACCACGCCAACGTCGCGGTCGCCATATCGCCCGCGCGCTACGACGAGATCATCGCCGCGGTGCGCGCCGGCGGTACCGGCCTGTCGCTGCGCCGCTCGCTCGCCGCCGAGGCGTTCGTGCACACGGCGCAGTACGACGCGTCGGTCGCCAACTGGTTCCTCGATCGCGAGGATGCGGACTGGAGCGACGCCCCGGCCGAGGAGGAGCAGACGCCCGCGGGCGAAGGCGACATCGACAGTCTCTTCGAAGCGACCGAGGGGTATGTCGGCTACGAGACCTTCGGTCTGCGCGAGGCCGTGCTGCGCTATGGCGAGAACAGCCACCAGCGCGCCGCGCTCTTCACCGAGAACGAGGGCTCCGGCATCGCCCAGGCGACGCAGCTGCACGGCAAGGAGATGTCGTACAACAACTACGTCGACGCGGATGCTGCGCTGCGCACCGCATTCGACCACGAGCGGCCCGCGGTCGCGATCATCAAGCACGCGAACCCCTGCGGCATCGCCGTCGCGCCCGAGGGCGCGGCCGATCCGATCGCCGCGGCCCACGAGCTCGCCCACGCCTGCGACCCCGTGTCGGCGTTCGGCGGTGTGATCGCCGCCAACCGAGTCGTGACCGAGCAGATGGCGCAGACCGTCTCGGGAATCTTCACCGAGGTCATCGTGGCGCCCGGCTTCGAACCGGCCGCGCTCGAGATCCTCACGCAGAAGAAGAACCTCCGCCTGCTCGTGCTGCCCGCCGACTTCTCGGCGAACCCGATCGAGTTCCGCCAGATCTCGGGCGGCTTCCTGCTGCAGGATGCCGATCGCAGCTTCGCGCCGGCTGCCGAGTGGGAGCTCGCGACCGGCGAGCCCGCCGATGCCGCGACGCTCGCGGATCTCGAGTTCGCCTGGCGCGCCTGCCGCGCCGTGAAATCGAACGCGATCCTGCTCGCCTCGGGCGGCGCCTCGGTCGGCGTCGGCATGGGCCAGGTCAATCGCGTCGACTCGTGCCGTCTCGCGGTCGCCCGCGCGGAGGATCGCGCGGCCGGATCGGTCGCGGCATCCGACGCCTTCTTCCCCTTCGCCGATGGCCTGCAGGTGCTGCTCGACGCCGGTGTTCGCGCCGTCGTGCAGCCGGGCGGGTCGGTGCGCGACGCCGAAGTGATCGAGGCCGCGACGGCCGCCGGCGTCACCATGTACTTCACCGGCGAACGCCACTTCTTCCACTGACCCGGTAGTCGACCACCGGGCCGGGACACACACCAGGAGAGACAGGAACCATGGAAATTCTTCAGGGCATTCTCGTCGTGCTGCACATCGTGGGCTTCGCCCTCGTGTTCGGCGGCGCGCTCGGGCAGCTGCCGAACGTCAAGAAGGGCATGGCGCGCGTGCAGCCGTTCATGCTCTGGGGTGCGCTGCTGCTGCTCGTGACGGGCCTCGCGCTCGTCGGCATGACCTACGCGCTCGGCGGCCAGCCGAACAACATGAAGATCGGCGTGAAGCTGATCGTACTGCTGGCGCTCATCGGCCACATCTTCGGAGTGCGCAAGAAGGAGAGCCTCTCGGCGGGCGGGCTCACCGCGATGGCGGGCATGGCGCTCGTCAACGCGAGCATCGCGGTGCTCTGGCACTAGCGCGCACCGGCTCCGACGAGACAGGCGGCCCAGGGATCGATGACCCCTGGGCCGCCTGTCTCGTGTCCGGACCGGGAGCCGGAAGACCACTTTTAGTCCAGTTGGTTTCAACTGGACTAATTGGTCTAAATGTGTTTGACTCTCTTCAGAGCCGAAATCCGCGGCACTCGAATGGCGAAGGAGCAACCGCAGTGACCACACCTATCTCGCTGGCGATCATCGGCGCAGGTACGATCACCCAGTCCGTGCATCTGACGAGCCTGCGCCGTGCGGGCTACGATGTCGCGATCGTGTGCGACCTGTCGCCGGCCCGTGCCGAGGAAGTCGCGCGGAGCATCGGCGCGCGCGGTGTGAGCGACCCGGCCGAAGCGTTCGCCTCGGACGTCGACGCAGTGCTCATCGCGACCCCCGGCAGCCACGCCAAGCTCGCCGCCGACGCGATCCGCGCCGGCAAGCACGTGCTCGCGGAGAAGCCGCTCGCCTTCACCGTGCGCGAGGTCGAGGAGCTCGAGGCCCTCGCCGCGGAGCACGGCGTCGTGACCCAGGTCGGGTACATGAAGATGTTCGACCCGCTGCTCGAAACCGCTGCGTCCGAGTACCGCGACCTCAATGGTGTGCGCATGGTGCGTGTAACGGTCATGCATCCGGCCGATGAGCCGCAGGTCTCCCACCTGCGCATGTCCGCGCCGCCCGCGGACGCCGACCGCGCCGCGATCGCCGAGTCGGTCGCGTACGACGAGGCCCGTGCAGCCGAAGCGCTGCCCGGTGCCGACGCGGCGCTCGTGCAGTACTACGCGAACGTGCTCAACGGTTCCGTGATCCACGAGCTCAGTCTCATGCGCGCCATGGGGATCGCGCTCCCCGAGAGCTGGCGCGCGGACGCGATCACGCCGCTCGACGGCGCAGCGCCCGCTTCTCTGCTCGCGACCGGTGTAGCCGGTCAGACCGCGTTCGTGCTGAGCTGGAACTGGCTGCCCGATTACCCGGAGTACGCGGAAGAACTCGTCGTGCTCGGCGCGAACGGCCGTCTCGAATTCGATCTCGCGAAGCCCTATCTCGTCGAGGAGCGCAGCCGTCTCGTCAGCCGCCGTCACGACGGCGATCTCCGTGCCGACACGGAGTACCGTTCGGGTCACGAGACCGGTTTCCTGCGCCAGCTCGACGCGTTCGCCGCGGCCATCCGCAACGGGGCGACGAATCCCGCGGACTTCGCCGGGGCGAAGACGGATATCCGTCAACTGCAGCGCCTCGCGCAGGCGATCGCCGCGGCACATGGCGACACCATCGCGATCGAGGCCGATACCGTTGCGGTCGGTGCCTGATATGCGCTTCGCGAACGCCCCCATCTCGTACGGCGTCTTCGGCGACCTGACGGTCGAGGGAGCGACGACCACCGAGGAGCTGCTCGCCACCATGGCGGAGACCGGCTACGCGGGGTCCGAGCTCGGCCCTCCCGGCTTCTTCGGTTCGATCGACCGGATGGTCGCATCGTTCGATGCCGCTGGTATCGATGCCGTGGGGGCCTACGTCCCGCTGAACACGCAGCAGCCCGGGCCCGTACTCGATCGAGATCTCGAGCGCATGGAGATCACTCTCGACGAGATCGAGGCGGTGAACCCCGGAGCGCTCGTCATTCTCGCGGACGAGGGCGATGCGGAGATCATCGCGCAGCCGCGCAAGGACCCGTCGCGCATGCTCGGCGCAGAGGACTGGAAGCAGCTCGTCGAGACCGTGCAGGGCGCCGCCGACCGAGCCCGCGCCCGCGGACTCGAGGTCTCGTACCATCCCCATGTCGGGACCTTCGTCGAGCTGCCCGACGAGATCGAACGCTTCCTGAACGACACCGATATCCCGCTCACGTACGACATCGGGCATGTGGTGCTGGCCGGCGGCGACGGCGTCGCGCTCTTCCGACGCTGGCGCGACCGCATCAACCATGTGCATATCAAGGACGTGCTCCCCGGCGTGCTCGAGGAGGCGCGCGCGAACGGCGCCGATTTCGAGGAATGGTTCCCCCGCGCGTGCACGCGGCTGGGGGAGGGCGAATCGAACCTCGCGGCTTTCGCGGGCGCGCTGCGCGATTCCGGATACGACGGCTGGGTGGTCGTCGAGCAGGATCGCGAACCGTTGACCGCTGACACCTACCGCCGTGTCGTGGCGGATCAACGAACGAACCTCGAATGGCTGCAACGGCACCTCGCCGTCTCGGCCGCAAACTGAAAGGACCACTAGCGATGTCAACTCAACGTCGAATGACGCGCCTCGCCCCTGTCGCGCTGGGCGTCGGCCTGGTGCTCGGGCTCTCCGCCTGCGGCGCTCCCGGAGGGAGCGCGAAGCAGGCCGCGGAGTTCACTCCGATCGATGCCCCGGTCACGGCCGAGCAGGTCGCCGAGCTCGGCGACGTCACCCTCGACGTCTGGGCGGATCAGGGCGAGCAGGATCTCATGGACCAGTTCGTGCCCCTCTACGAGGAGCAGTTCCCGAACGTGGACGTGCAGATCCAGTTCAAGAGCTACAACGACCTCACGGCGACCGTGCTCAACGCCATGAACTCGGACGACGCGCCCGATGTGACGCAGGGCAATCAAGGCTGGGCCACCGACGGCGCGCTCGTGAAAGCGGGTCTCATCCGGCCGCTCGACGACGTCGCCGATGCCTACGGCTACCGCGAGGCCGCGGGCGATGCGATCACCCAGCTCGAATGGTCGGAAGACGGCAAGACGTTCGGTTCGGGCACCGTCTACGGCATGTCGCCCGACAACCAGATGGTGGGCCTCTTCAGCAATACGGAGAAGCTCGCGGCGCTCGGGCTCGAGGTACCGACCACGCTCGACGAGTTCGAGGCCGCACTCGAGACGGCGAAGGCCGCCGGCGAAGTACCGCTCACGCTCGGCAATTCGGATAAGGCGTCGGCGATGCAGGCGCTCTCGCTCGTGCAGGGCGCGCTGACGCCCGCCGAGGACACCCGCGCATGGATCTCAGGTACCGAGGGATCGGACTTCGCGGTCGACAGCAATATCGCCGCGATCGAGAAGTTCACCTCATGGGCGCAGGCCGGATACCTGACCGAGGGCTACGACGGCATGAGTCCCGATGATGCCGCGACGGCGTTCGCGGGCGGCGACGGCGTATTCTTCGTCCACGGCAACTGGTACGCGGGCACCATCTCGGACAGCGCGAAGTTCGACTTCTCCGCGGGCCTCACGGACGGCGACTATGCGACGGCAGGGTCCTTCGGTATGCCGTGGCATGTCGGTTCGGCCTCCGAAGCGGAGCTCGCAGCGGTCGCCTTCGTCGGCATGCTGAACTCCGAAGAGACGTCCTCGATGCTCGTCGACGTGCAGCGCGTGCCGATCTACTCCGTCGAGGCGGGCGATCCCGCGACGACGTTCCCCGACCTCCTCGCGGCATCGAGCGACCAGCTCCAGGGCGCGGGCCCCCTCTTCTGGTACGACTGGGCGACCGACACCATGTTCGACACCTTCACCGGCGGACTGCAGGAGGCCATGGCGGGCAAGACTGCGCCGGAGGATCTCGCTGCGCGCGTCCAGGACGACTGGAGCGCCTTCCACGACAAGTAATCGGATGATGGCGCACCCGACTCTTCGAACCGGGTGCGCCATCGACGATGGATGGCAACGGACATGCATACAACAGCCAGAACCCGGAACCGGCGCTCTCTCCTGCGCCGGTACGACTGGGACGCCTATCTCTACCTCCTCCCGGCCTTGGTCTTCTACGCCTGGTTCCTGCTGCGGCCGACGATCGAATCCGCGTGGATCGCGTTCTTCGATTGGGACGGCATCGGCCCGAGCACCTGGGTCGGTTTCGGCAACTTCGCGGACGTGCTCGGCGACCCGAAGGTCTGGGAAGCGATCGCGCACTCGTTCGTGTTCGTCGTCTTCTACGCGCTGCTGCCCATCGCGTTGGCGCTGCTCATCGTCGGCATCGTGTCGCGCTTCCGCGTGAAGGGCCTCGCGTTCTTCCGCGCCGTGCTCTTCATGCCGTACATCCTCTCCACCGTCGTCATCGCCATCGCGTGGCGCTGGATCTTCGCCGAGACCGGCCCGTTGAACTCGGCACTGCGCGCGGTCGGCCTCGACGCGCTGACGCGCAGCTGGCTCGGAGATTTCGGCACCGCGCTGCCGTCTGTGGGCATCATCGGCACCTGGGCGATGTTCGGCCTCGCCTTCGTGCTCTTCGTGAGCGGCCTGCAGGGTATCCCCGGCGAGCTCTACGAGGCGGCGCGCCTCGACGGGGCCGGTCCCGTACGCGAGTTCTTCACCGTGACTCTCCCGGGGCTCCGCGGCGAAATACAGGTCGCTCTCGTGCTGCTCATCACCGCAGCGCTGCGCAACTTCGATATCGTCTGGAACACGACGGCGGGCGGCCCCGGCAACTCGACGACCGTGCCGTCGTACTTCATCTATCGCGAGGCGTTCACTGCGCACCACGTCGGCCGCGCCTCGGCCATCGCCATCATCCTGATGCTGCTCATCTTCGCCGTGGTCGGCCTCGTCATGTATCTCACCCGCCCTGACGATCGGGGGAACCGATGAAGGTCGCACGCCACGAACGCATCATCGGCTACATCGTACTGATCGTCGGTGCCATCCTCGCGTTCTATCCGTTCTTCTCGATCCTGATGCTGTCGGTGACGCCCGCGGACGCGCGTCGTCCCGGGCAGGTGATTCCTCCCGCCTTCACATTCGAGAACTTCATCGAGGCCTGGACCCGCGGCGGGTTCGGCTCCGCGCTCTGGTCTTCGCTCGTCGTAGCCGTCGGTGTGGTCGTCGGTGCGCTCATCGTCTCGATGCTCGCGGGCTACGCGTTCGTCGTGCTGCGCTTCCCCGGCAAGTCGCTCATCATGGCGGTGCTGCTCGTCGGGCTCATCGTGCCGTACGAGGGCATCATCGTCCCGCTCTACTACCTGCTCGACGGCATGGGGCTGCTCAATACCTATTGGGCCCTGATCCTGCCTCAGATCGCGACTTCGGTTTCGCTCGGAGTGCTCTGGATGCGCACGACCTACAGCAACATCCCGAAGTCTTTGAACGAGGCAGCCCGCGTCGACGGCAATACGCACTGGGGCGCGCTCTGGCGCGTGTACGTGCCGATCTCCGGGTCGGGCATCGCCACCCTCGGCACGCTGCTGTTCCTCTACACCTGGAACGAGTTCCTCATGGCGCTCGTGCTCGTGCCGCAGAACCCGGACGTGCAGACCGCGCCGCTCGCGCTCTCGTTCTTCGCCGGCAGTACGCGCAATTTCGACCCGGGCGTGACCGCAGCCGCGGCCGTGCTCGTGGCATTGCCCATCCTGATCTTCTACGTCATCTTCCAGCGACGATTCATCAATGGAATCGCCGCCGGTGCAGTCAAAGAATAATTGAGAGGAAGCGACGCGATGTCGAACCCGCACAATCCGATCGTCGTCCACCCGGACGCCGAAACACTGGGCAGCGCAGTAGCCGCCGATATCGCTGATCGTATGAGCGAGAAGATCGCGGCAGGTGGGCGCTTCCTGCTCGGCTGCCCGGGTGGGCGCTCGCCGCAGACGACGTATGCGGCGCTCGCCGATGAGGCCGCTACCCGCGGTCTCGATCTCGGTTCGCTCGTCATCGTGATGATGGACGACTACCTGCAGGAAGTCGATGGCGGCTGGGATCACATCCCGGCCGACGCGCACAACTCGTGCCGTCGCTTCGCTCGGGAGGACATCCAGGCCGTACTGAACCGTGCGGTGCCCGAAGAGCACCGGGTTCCCGATGCGAACGTCTGGTTCCCGAATCCGGCCGACCCGTCCGCATACGACGGCCGGATCCGCGACGCCGGCGGTATCGACTTCTTCATCATCGCGAGCGGCGCCGGCGACGGTCACGTCGCATTCAATCCACCGGAGTCGCCGGTCGACTCCCGCTCCCGTATCGTCGAGCTCGCCGAGCAGACTCGTCGCGACAACCTCGCGACCTTCCCCGACTTCCCCTCGATCGATGCAGTGCCGACGCACGGGGTCACGGTCGGTATCGCGACGATCGCCGAGCTCTCGAAGGCGGGTGCCCTCGTACTCGTCGGGGCCGACAAGCAGTCCGCCTTCGGCAAGCTGGCCGACGGCGAGGGGTACGACCCGAGCTGGCCTGCGACGGTGTATCGCCTGATCGATGGCGCCGTGCTGCACAGCGACGCCGCAGCTGCCGGAGATCGCGCCTGATGACGAAAGCGACGAGCAGCGCGAGGGAGCTCGGGAGGGCGGCCTCCGGCGCTCGCCGTCGCATCATGGAGCTGATCGACTCGGGCGTCTACCCGCCGGGGAGCAAACTGCCGGGCGAGCGCGAGCTCGCAGTCGCTGTCGGAGTGAGCCGAGCCGTGCTCCGAGACGCGCTCGGCGTACTCGCCGACGAGCAGCAGCTCGAGGCATCGCCCTGGCGGGGCTGGTTCGTCACCGCCCCGCATATGGAGGAGAAGGTCGATCTGCTCTCGTTCACCGAGATGGCCGAACAGCGTGGGCTCCGCGCCGGCGCCGAAGTGATCGACTTCGCACGCCGAGCCGCGACGCTCGAGGAAGCGCGCAGACTCCGCCTCGCCCCCGGTGACGAGGTCTTCGATCTCGTACGTCTGCGCACGCTCAACGAGAACCCCGCCTGCGTCGACTACACCGTGATGCCGGTGGCGCTGATGCCGAGTGCGACGCGCGATGACTTCGTCGATGCCTCCCTGTATGCGGTTCTCGAAGCACGCAGCGAAGTCGTGATCGTGCGCAGCGACTACGCGGTACGCGCAGAAGGCGCGGCCGCAGAGGACGCCGGAAGACTCGGCATCGACTCCGGGTCCCCGGTGCTCGTGGGCGAGGAGACCGCGGGAGCGATCGATGGCGTGCCGAGGCTTCTCGGCCGAGTGGTCTACCGTCCCGACGCGTACGAGTTCCACGCGACCCTGTTCAGATCGGTCGGCGCATGAACGGGACTGTTCTCGCCATCGATATCGGGGGCACCAAGACGCTCGTCGGCCTCGTCGATCGTGCGGGCTCGGTCCTCCTGGAATCCGAGCAGGCGACACGTCCCGGGGCGGCGCCCGAAGCTGCCGTTGAACCGGGCAGCCCGGACGAGTTCGATCGTGCATTCGCGTTCGGCTGCGAATTCGCTGCATCAGCGGGCGTGCATCCGGTCGCCGTGGCGGCCGGGGCTCCGGAGTACGTCGCCGCCGACGGCACGGTCAGCACCTCGGAGGTGCTGACCTGGCAGCGCCAGCCCGCTGAGTCACTGCTGCGACGCGCGACACAGGCGTTCTCGAGCCCGAGCGCCGGCGTGGTGCCGGCGGTGCTCGACTCCGACGTGAGACTGGGAGCATTGGGGGAGCTGCGCTTCGGCGCGGGGCGAGGCCTCGGCTCGTTCCTCTATGTCTCCCTCGGCACGGGATTGTCGTCGACGCTCGTGATCGACGGGCGGCCCTGGGCCGGTGCGCGCGGCCAGGCGATCGCACTCGGCGAACGGGTGATCGGATCGGGGGCCAATCTCGAATCGTTCGCGTCGGGGACGGCACTGACGGTACGCTACGAAGCGGAGACCGGCGAGCGCCTGCCCGGGCCCGAGCTCGTGCGCCGAGCGAACAGCGGTGATCATGTCGCCGCCGAGGTGCTGCGCACTGCGGGCGAGGCGCTGGGCGATGCATTCGCCGATGCGCTCGAGCTGCTCGATCCGGGCGCGATCATCGTGGGCGGCGGTCTCGGGTCCGCTGAGACTCCCGTGATGGATGCGGCGCGAGCGCGCTATGAATCCCGTGCCGTGCACCGGGCCGGCGGCGCGCCGCTGATCACGGCGACGTGCGGCAAGCGCTCGGCTCTGCTGGGTGCGGCCGCGCGCGCCTGGGGGCTCGTTCAGCCCGCGTGACGCTCGAGCGCGCCGATCTCGGCGCCGCTCTCGTCGAACAGGGTCAGGGTATCGCCCGACAGCTCCGCCGTGCGCGCCTGCACGAGCCACGTGTCGACGCCCTCGCAGAACATGAGCGTCGACCGCATGAGTCCGAGGTCGATGCTGCCGTCCTCGACGGTGAACGACCCGCCGACCGAGTTGCACCCGTCGGTACCGGAGTAGTCGCCGGAGCCCTCCGTGCCGCTGAACTCCAGCGACGGCGTCGCCTGCGCATCCGGGTCGCCCCACGTGCCGATCAGTTCGCCCGAGGGCGACGCGCATGCCGAGAGTCCGATGAGCACCGCTGCGGCGAGGGCGGTCGTGCGCAGGAGAATCTTCATGCTGCTCAGCATAGACGGGGCACGCCGGAGGCGCGCGGGTCGGAACCGGGCATCCGCTGTGCTAGTTTTAGTATGTTGAAATTATTTGATGTTTATTGAAACTTGACTGGAGCAGCGCGCCGCGGGGCGCCGCAGCGACGGCACGACGGAGTGTTATGAAGATCGTAGACCTGCATTCGGATGTCTTCACCGACATCGCCTGGCGGGTGTCCCAGGGCGAACGACAGGTATTCGACCGCCTCCATTATCCCGCACTGCGCGCCGGCGGCGTCGACACCGTGATCTGCGTGTTCTGGGTCGAGGAGCGCCACCTGCGGCAGGCGAGCCCGCGCTTCAGGGATCTGCGGTCGCGGGTGCTCGCAGACCTCGCCCGCAGCGAGCACGCGAACATCGTCGCCGAACCGGCGCAGCTCGCGGACGCGCCCGAGGGGCGCATCAACATCGTGCTCGGCCTCGAGGGGATGAACTTCTTCGAGACCGACGCCGTGCTCGACAGCGAGCAGTCCGTCGACGAGCAGATGCAGCAGCTGCACGAGAACGGCATCCGCCATGCGATGCTCGTCTGGAACGACAACAACGCACTCGCCTCGGGCACGGGGGCCGCGCATCCGAGCCCGGAGCCGGGACTCAGCGCCGCCGGCCGCCGGGTCGTGCGCTCCATGCAGCAGCGCGGCTGGGCGCTCGACGTCTCGCACCTCGACGTGAACTCGTTCTGGGGGATGCTCGAGGCGACCGAGGCCCCGATCATGGCCTCGCACTCGAACGCATTCGCCCGCTGCCCGCACGAGCGCAACCTGCGCGACGAGCAGCTCCAGGCGCTCGCCGAACGCGACGGGCTCATCGGCCTGAACGCCTACTACGCGTTCGTGGACGAGGAGGACCCGAACCTCGACGCGTTCATCGACCACGCCGTGCACATCTGCAGCCTCATCGGCGTGCGCCACGTCGGCTTCGGCTTCGATTTCCTCGATTTCCTGCCGACCGAGCACGGCGGCTCCTTCATGGGCGGCCGCACCCGGGGGCTCGAGAGCCACCGCGACATCCCCGCTCTGATCGAGCGCATGTCGGCACGCGGCTTCTCCGAAATCGAGATCGCCCAGATCGCCCATGTCAACGCCACGCAGTGGCTCACCCGAACCGCACCCGCTACAAGGAAGTAGGTACCACCTCCCATGACAGACACACTGATCCAACCCGATGACACGCTCACACTGTGGTCGATCATCATCGTCTGGGCCACCATCAGTATCGTGCTCGAGCAGCGATACAAGTGGGCCAGCCGCATCTCCGGCGCCATCATCGCCCTCATCGGCGCGCTCGCGCTGTCGAACCTGAACGTGATCCCGACCGAATCCTCGGTCTACGACGCGGTCTGGGGATTCATCCTGCCGCTCGCCATCCCGCTGCTGCTCTTCCACGTGGACCTGCGGCAGATGTGGCGCGAGAGCCGCAGGCTCCTGCTCATCTTCCTGATCTCGACGGTCGGCACCGTCGCCGGCGCGATCCTGAGCTTCTTCCTGCTGCGCGAGCACATCCCGTACCTCGACAAGATCGCGGCCATGATGACCGCGTCGTACACGGGCGGCGGAGTCAACTTCGCCGCGATGGCCGGCAAGTTCGAGACCCCCGGCGAGATGGTCTCGGCCACGATCGTCGCCGACAATCTCATGATGGCGCTCTTCTTCGTCGTGCTCATGGCGATCCCGGCCATGTCGTTCTTCCGCAAGCGCTACCAGACCCCGCACCAGGATGCGGTCGAGCGCGACGCCGCCGCGGCCGGTGACGACGGCACCGAGACTGTCGCGGCCGAGTACTGGGGGCGCAAGGAGATCTCGCTCAAGGACATCGCGCTCTCGATCGGCACCGCGATCTTCCTGCTCGCCGTCTCGACGAAGCTCGCCGAGTTCTTCGCGGGCATCATCCCGACGGGCGACGGCGACAACGTCTGGCTCAACCTGCTCACCGGCATCTTCGGCGACAAGTACCTCGTGCTGACGACGCTCACCTTCGTCGCCATGCTGCTCTTCCCCGGCTACTTCAAGTCGATCGCGGGCAGCCAGGAGATCGGCACCTTCCTCATCTACCTCTTCTTCATGGTGATCGGCATCCCCGCCTCGATCCCGCTGATCGTGCAGAACGCGCCGCTGCTGCTCGTCTTCGTGTTCATCATCGTCGCATGCAACCTCGCGCTCTCGCTCGGCCTCGGCAAGCTGTTCAAGTTCGATCTCGAGCAGATCCTGCTTGCCTCGAACGCGAACATCGGCGGCCCCACGACCGCCGCGGCCATGGCCATCGCGAAGGGGTGGAAGAACCTCGTCGGCCCGATCCTCGTCGTCGGCACCGTCGGCTACCTCATCGGCAACTACCTCGGCACCGCGGTAGGGGTCACATTTGCTGGCATGATGTAGGCATGGTGTCACTGGGGTCGGCCGATGTTTGACGGCACGAGGCTGCGCGAGCTGCGCCAGAAGCAGGATCTGACGCTGAAGGATCTCGCCGAGCGATCGGGCGTGAGCCTGAGCATGATCAGCCAGATCGAGCGCGGCAAGGCCGACCCCACCCTCACCACCCTCTACAAGATCTGCAAGGGCCTCGAAGTCCCGCTGTCGATGCTCGTCGTCGACGACGCCGAGGAGTTCCAGATCGTGCGCGCCGATGAACGGCGCGTGATGAACTTCCCCGACTCGCGCTCGCGCTACGAGTTCTTGACGCCCAGCCATCACGGCGGCGTCGAGATGCTCATGATCCATCTCGAGCCGGGCACGCACAACCGGCACCAGGTGCAGCACACCGGCGAGGAGTGCGGTCTCGTGCTCTCGGGCATCCTCACCGTGTCGCTCGCGGGCGAGGAGCACGTGCTCCGCCCGGGCGACAGCATCAGATATCTGAGCACGTTGCCGCACCGCCTGCACAACGACTCCGACGAGGTGACGGTGTCGGTGTGGGCGATGACGGGTCAGGCTCTGTAGCGGTGCTCGTCCAGGGATCGCGCGAGCAGCGCCACAGCGACGCCGACGATCACGAGCAGTCCGAGCGCCCAGCGCAGTGAGGCGGCACCGGCGAACAGGCCGATCGCGGGGCTCGCCACGACGGCGCCGACGCGCATCAGCCAGCCGATGAGCGTGAGCGCTGTGCCCTGCCTGAGCCCCGGCACCTCGGCGGCGGCGCTGAACGCGCTCGGGATGAGCGTCGCCGAGCCGAAGCCCGCGAGCGCGAGGCCGGTGAACAGCAGCACGGGGCGGCCCTCGGCACCGACCACGGCGAGCCCGCCCGCGGCGATGAGGATGCCGCCGAAGCGCGCGACCCGTGCCCGGCCGTAGCGATCGATGAGCGGGTCGCCGGTGAAGCGGCCGAGGCACTGGCTGCCGATCATGAGAGTGTATGCGATGCCCGAGACGGCGGGCGGGCTTCCGCCCACCGCGACGGCCGAGAGCGCGGCCCAGTTGTTCGCGATGTCCTCCACCACGGTCGCGAAGAGGCCGATGCAGACGAGCGGGGCGATGGCGACCATGATGCGGCGCCGGCTCGGGGACGGCTGCTCGGCGCCCGTTGCGCCGCCGCCCGCTTCGCGCACGCGGGCCCTCCCGGTGAAGCGTAGGGTCATGGCCCCGCCGGTGATCACGAGCGCCGCCCCCGTGCCGCCCGCGACGATGAGGTAGGCGCCGATGCCGAGTCCGGCCGCGGCCGCCGCTGTGGCGAGGGCTCCGCCGGCGACGCAGCCGAGGCTCCACATGGCGTGCATCGACGAGATGATCTGCCGTCCGCGCCTGCGCTGCACGGTGATAGCGGCATCGTTCTGGGCGACGTCGGCGATCGCGTCGCAGAAGCCGATCGCGCCGAGGCAGGCCGCGAGCATCCAGGGGGCGCCCGCGAACCCGGCCGCGGCGAGGCCGGCCGCGAGCAGCAGCGTCGAGCCGATCGAGACCGGAATGGGGCCGAAGCGCCCGACGAGCGGGGCGGGCAGCGCCGACGAGACGATCGCGCCGGCGACGAACGCCGAGACGACCAGGCCGAAGGCCGCCGTATCGAGTGCGAGCCGCTCGACGAGCAGCGGGTACCAGGGGAGCAGCGACGCGAAGAGCGCGCCGTTGCTCGCGAACATCAGCGCGACGCCGATGGTCGGGCGCAGCGTGCCGTCTCGTCGCGTCATCGTCGCACCGCCATCATCGCCCGGGTGCCGTCCGCCCGCGCTACGCGGTCGCCGGGAGCGCCCAGCGGCTGCCCCAGGAGCGCGAGGCGCCCGCGGGGGAGACCGTCTGCGCGACGCCGCGCGGGTTGTCGTCGCGCAGCACGTCGGGCAGGAACGCGGCGGGCGCGTTCTGGAAGGCGACCGGGCGCAGGAAGCGGGTGATCGCCGAAGTGCCGACCGAGGTGTTCGCGTCGTTCGTTGTCGCGGGCCACGGGCCGCCGTGCTGCTGCGCCGGCGTCACTGCCACGCCGGTGGGCCAGCCGTCGAAGAGCACCCGACCCGACTGGCGTCCGAGCGCCGCCACGAGCGCCTGCAGCTCGGCGACGTTCTCGCTCGCACCCGCGGCCTCCTCGCCTCCGAGGTGCACGGTGCCCGACAGGTTGCCCTCGAACAGTTCGGGTACGAGGGCGGCGAGATCGGTGCCCTCGGGCACCTCGACGATGATCGACAGCGGCCCGAAGGCCTCCTCCACGAGCGCGTCGGCCGAGGCGCGCAGCTCCGCGAGCGGCACGGAGGCGATCGTCGCAGCGGCCCACCCCTGCTCGTCGGCGTCGAAGCGCAGCGCCCCCGGTACGACCGCTCGCACGCCGGGGGCGGCGAGCACCGCGTCCCGCCTGGCGGCGAAGGCCGCGGCGATGCGCGGCCCGAGCAGCCGGTGCTCGGCGAGACCGTCGGCCGCGGCCGCGGCCGCGGCCACCGCCTCCGTGAAGCCCGACCCCTCCGGCACGAACACGATGCCGGGCTTCGTGCAGAGCTGGCCGGCGGAGCCGGAGACGCTCGTGAGGTAGCCCGCCGCGATCCCCTCCGCGCGCTCCGCGAGCGCGGCCGCGGTGATGAAGACCGGATTCATGCTGCCGAGCTCGCCGAAGAACGGGATCGGCGCGGGGCGCGACGCCGCGATGTCGGCGAGGGCGCGGCCGCCGGGGATGGATCCCGTGAACGCGCCCGCCGCGATGCGCGGGTCGCGGAGCACGGCGACGCCCGCCTCGCGCCCGTGGATGAGCTGGAATGCGCCCGCGGGAAGGCCGGCCGAAGCGATGGCCGCCGTCGCGATCTCGGCCGTGGCGTCCGAGAGCTCCGGGTGGCCCTCGTGGGCCTTCACGATGAGCGGGCAGCCCGCCGCGATGATCGAGGCCGAGTCGCCGCCCATCACCGAGAACGCGAACGGGAAGTTCGAGGCCGAGAAGTTGATGACCGGGCCGAGCGGGAAGTGCGCGCGGCGGATGTCGGGGCGCGCCCCGAGCACGAAGTCGGCATCGGCCGGGTCGATGCGCGCGCCGGCGTAGTCGCCGTCGACCGCCTCGTCGGCGAACAGCCGCAGCTGCACCGCCGTGCGCGTCACCTCGCCCGTGAGCCGTGCCTCGGTGAGCCCGGTCTCGCGGGCCGCGATCTCGACGAGGCAGGGCTTCGCGGCCTCGAGCGCGTCGGCGATGGCGACGAGCGCCCGGGCGCGCTGCTCGGGTGCGGTGCCGGCCAGCACCGGGGCGGCCGCTGCGGCCCGGGAGACCACCGCCTCGAGTTCGGGGGAGAGGGCGATGTGCTCTCGCTGATCGGTCATGCTCGGGATCCTTCCGGCGGTGCGCTGCACCGCTCGCGTTCTCTATCGAAAGCGGCTGAGCCTGTTCCCGCGATCCGATCGCGGGAACAGGCTCAGCCGGGTGGGTGGCGTCTAGGCCTCGAAGCGCAAGGTCTCCGCGACGATCCGCTCCTGCTCGACCGCGTGCACCTTGGCGGAGCCCGTCGAGGGGGCGGCGGATGCGGCGCGCGACACGACTCGGATGCGGTCGTTCGCGAGGTGCTTCGCGAGCATGAGCGAGATGAACGGCCATGCGCCCTGGTTCTCGGGCTCGTCCTGCGCCCACACCAGTTCGGCGTCGGGGTAGCGGGCAAGCACGCGACCGAGCTCGGCGGTCGGCATCGGGTAGTACTGCTCGATGCGCACGAGCGCGATGCGCGGGTCCGGGCCCCGCTCGAGCGCCGTCGCGAGGTCGTAGTAGAGCTTGCCCGAGACGAGCACGACCCGTTCGATCGTCGACGCGTCCGCAATGGTCGGGTCGTCGATCACGGGGCGGAAGTGGCCCTCGGTGAAGTCCTCGACGTCCGACGTCGCGCCGCGCAGGCGCAGCATCGACTTCGGGGTGAAGACGATGAGCGGCTTGCGGGGGCGGGCGTACGCCTGGCGGCGCAGCAGATGGAAATAGTTGGCCGGCGTGGTCGGCTCGGCGACGACCATGTTGTCCTCGGCGCACAGCTGCAGGAAGCGCTCGATGCGGGCCGACGAGTGGTCCGGGCCCTGTCCCTCGTAGCCGTGCGGCAGCAGCATCACGACGGAGGACTGCTGGCCCCACTTCTGCTCGGCGCCCGCGATGTACTCGTCGATGACGGCCTGCGCGGTGTTCGCGAAATCGCCGAACTGCGCCTCCCACACGACGAGTGCGTCCTCGCGCTGCAGCGAGTAGCCGTACTCGAAGGCGAGTGCCGCGTACTCGGCGAGCAGCGAATCGTAGATCCAGAACCTCGACTGATCCTCCGAGAGATTCAGGAGCGGAATCCATTCCTGGCCGTTCAGACGGTCGTGGAAGACGGCGTGGCGCTGGGCGAAGGTGCCGCGGCGCGCATCCTGGCCGGCGAAGCGCACGGCCGTGCCCTCCATGAGCAGCGAACCGAGGGCGAGCAGCTCGCCGAAGCCCCAGTCGATCGAGCCCGACCGGCTCATCTCGGTGCGCTTCTTGAGCAGCTGGTCGAGCTTGCGGTGCACCGTGAAGCCCTCGGGCTTGTTCTGGTGCGCATCGCCGATGCGTTCGATCATCGCCCGGTCGACACCGGTCGGGATGACCTCGGTCGAGGCCGCGTTCGACTCGGCGGGGGCGCCGGCGGAGATGCCGCTCTGGTCGATCACGGGGATCGAACCGGTCTGCGCGGCGTGCGTCTCCATGAAAGCGCGCTCGAGGCGGCTCTGGAAGTCCTCCTTCGCCCGCTCGTACTGCTCCTCGGTGAGATCGCCGCGGCCGACGAGGGCACTCGTGTACAGACGGCGGGTCGAGCGCTTCGCCTCGATCAGGTCGAACATGAGCGGCTGCGTCATCGATGCGTCGTCGCCCTCGTTGTGGCCGCGTCGGCGGTAGCAGACGAGGTCGATGATGACGTCGACGTGGAATCGCTGGCGGAACTCGTACGCGAGGCGCGCCACCCGCACGACCGACTCGGGGTCGTCGCCGTTCACGTGGAAGATCGGGGTCTGCACGACCTTGCCGATGTCGGAGGAGTACACCGCCGAGCGCGAATCGCGCGGCAGGGTCGTGAAGCCGACCTGGTTGTTGATGATGATGTGGATGGTGCCGCCGGTGCGGTAGCCGCGCAGCTGCGACATCTGCAGCGTCTCGTACACGACGCCCTGACCGGCCATCGCGGCGTCGCCGTGGATGAGCACGGGCAGCGTCGTGAACGAGCCGATCGGCTTCAGGTCCTGCTTCGCGCGCACGATGCCCTCGAGCACGCCGTCGACGGTCTCGAGGTGCGAGGGGTTGGCGGCGAGGTGGATCGGGACCTTGGTGCCGTTCGGCGCGGTGAACACGCCGGAGGTGCCGAGGTGGTACTTCACATCGCCGGAGCCGCGGCTCTGGGTCTGCGCCCCCTCGAACTCGCGGAAGATCTGGCCGTAGGTCTTGCCGGCGATGTTCGAGAGCACGTTGAGGCGGCCGCGGTGGGCCATGCCCACGTCGACGCTGTCGACGCCGTCCTCTGCCGCATCGATGAGCATCGCGTCGAGAAGCGGGATGACCGACTCGCCGCCTTCGAGGCTGAAGCGCTTCTGGCCGACGTACTTGGTCTGCAGGAAGGTCTCGAAGGCCTCGGCCTCGTTGAGCTTCTCGAGGATGCGCATCTGCTCGTCGTGGTTCGGCTTCGCGTACGGCACTTCGAGCTGCTCGCGCAGCCACAGGCGCTGCTCCGGATCCTGGATGTGCATGTACTCGATGCCGATCTTGCGGCAGTACGAGTCGCGCAGCACGCCGAGGATGTCGCGCAGCTTCATCGTGCGCTTGCCGCCGATGCCGCCGGTGACGAACTCGCGGTCGAGGTCCCAGAAGGTGAGGCCGTGGCTCTCGATCTCGAGGTCGGGGTGAGTGCGCTGCACGTACTCGAGCGGGTCGGTGTCGGCCATGAGGTGGCCGCGCACGCGGAACGAGTTGATGAGCTCCTGCACCCGCGCGGTCTTGTCGACCGCGCCCGACACGTCGACGTGGATGTCGGAGGCCCACTGCACCGGCTTGTAGGGGATGCGCAGGGCGGCGAAGATGTCCTCGAAGAAGTCGTGGCCGCCGATGAGGCGCTCATGCACCTTCTTCAGGAACTCGCCCGAACCGGCGCCCTGGATGACGCGGTGGTCGTAGGTGCTGGTGAGCGTGATCGTCTTCGAGATGCCGAGGTTGACGAGCACGTCCTCGGAGGCGCCCTGGAACTCGGCGGGGTACTCGAGCGCGCCGACGCCGATGATCGACCCCTGGCCCTTCATGAGGCGCGGCACCGAATGCACCGTGCCGATGCCGCCCGGGTTCGTGAGCGAGATCGTCGCACCGGCGAAGTCGCCGGCCTCGAGCTTGCCGCCGCGGGCTCGCTTCACGAGGTCTTCGTAGGCGCTCAGGAACTCGTTGAAATCGAGAGTCTCGGCGCGCTTGATGGCGGGCACGAGCAGCGAGCGGCTGCCGTCGGGCTTCGGGAGATCGATCGCGATGCCGAGGCCGACGTGCGCGGGCACGACGATCGACGGCTTGCCGTCGACCTCCGCGTACGACACGTTCTGGCTCGGGAACTCCTTCAGCGTCTGGATGAGCGCCCAGCCGATGAGGTGCGTGAACGACACTTTGCCGCCGCGGCTGCGGCGGAGGTGGTTGTTGATGACGATGCGGTTGTCGATGAGCAGCTTCGCCGGCACCGTGCGCACGCTGGTCGCGGTCGGCACGGTGAGGCTCTGGTCCATGTTCTTGGCGAGCGTGCGCGGCATGCCGCGCAGCGGCGTCACCTGATCGACCGCCTCGTCATCCGAGGTGCCGGCGTCTGCCTTCGCCCGCGGGGCATCCGCAGGGATCGGGGCCGTGCGCGGCGCGACGTTGGTGGTGCGGGCCGGTGCAGCCGCTGCCTGAGCGGCGGGAGCCGCTGCAGCGGGGGCCGCGGGCGGCGCCGGAGCCGGGGCTGCCGGGGCCGCGGGTGCCTGCTGTGCAGCGCCGTACTGCTCGAGGACCGGCCACCATGCCTGATCCACCGAGTTCTTGTCGACTTGGAATTGCTTCCACATCTCCTCGACAAGCCAAGCGTTTGCACCAAAATCTTCTGCGGAACCGCCCTGTACGGGGGTCTCCGTGCGCTCCGCCAAAGCGACGTCCTCTCGTTTGTGCCGATGCGTGGCGGCGATGCAGCCGGGGTGGCGGCTCCATAGCCCAATGCCTCCGACAAGCCTACGCCTTTTCCTCTTCGATGTTCGGAGCTTTTCTCAGGGCATCGCCCGTACGGGCTGGTAAAGTGGGGAAGGCTATGGATGCAGACTCCCGAAGACCCTCAGACCCCCCGAGTACCAGCCGCGCTGACGCGCGGCCCCTCTTCCTTCCGAGGTGCACCCGGTGAACGACTGGGTGCTCCTGCTCATCGGAATTCTGCTCACCGCGGGCACCGGCATCTTCGTCGCCGCGGAATTCTCGCTCGTCGCGCTCGACCGGCAGGATATCGAACGCCGCCGCGACTCCGGCGAGCGCGGACTCG
The DNA here is from genome assembly GCF_053567315.1 of Leucobacter sp. GX0328. Lineage (NCBI taxonomy): Bacteria > Bacillati > Actinomycetota > Actinomycetes > Micrococcales > Microbacteriaceae > Leucobacter > Leucobacter sp. GX0328. The sequence goes on along the minus strand of NZ_JBSGPC010000001.1, from coordinate 186,230 downwards.
ACCGCGTCATCAGCGGTCTCGCGCGCACGTCGACCCATCTCTCGAGCGCGCAGCTCGGCATCACGCTGACGACGCTGCTCGCGGGCTACACGCTCGAACCCGCGATCAGCGGGTTCCTCGACGCCCCGCTCGGCGCGCTCGGCGTGCCCGAAGAGCTGCGCCGTACGATCAGCGCCCCGGTCGCGGTCATCGTCGCCACGATCCTCTCGATGATCGCGGGTGAGCTCGTCCCGAAGAACTTCGCGATCTCGCGGCCCCTGGCCACCGCGAAGTTCGTGATGCCGGCGCAGGCCGCGTTCACGGCCGTGTTCAAGCTGCCGGTGCTGGCGCTGAACGGCAGCGCCAACGGCATCCTGCGTTCGATCGGCATCGAACCGAAGGAGGAGCTGTCGGGTGCGCGCTCGGCCGAGGAGCTCTCGTCGCTCGTGCGCCATTCGGCGAGCGCCGGCTTGCTCGAGGCCGACACGGCGACGCTGCTCGATCGCACGCTGCGGTTCGCCGAGCTCACCGCCGGCGACGTGATGACCCCCCGTCTGAAGATCGAGAGCCTGCACCGGCTCGACTCCGCGCAGGCCGTGCTCGAACTCTCGGGTCGCAGCGGGTTCTCGCGCTTCGCCGTCATCGACGACGACCGCGACGACGTCGTCGGCATCGTGCACGTGAAGCAGGCCGTCGCCGTGCCGCGGGCGAAGCGGGCCGAGGTGCCGGTCGCGGCGCTCGCCGAGGAGGTCCTCCGGGTGCCCGACACGATGCGCCTCGATCAGCTGCTCGAAGAGCTGCGCGGCAGCGGCTTTCAGTTCGCTCTCGTCGTCGACGAGTACGGCGGCACGGCGGGCATCGTGACGCTCGAGGATCTGGTTGAGGAGATCGTCGGCGAGGTCGCGGACGAGCACGACCGCGCCTCGGCCGGGGTGATCGGCACCGCCACCGAGATGACCTTCCCGGCGAATCTGCGCCCCGACGAGGTGAAAGAGCAGACGGGCATCGACATCCCCGAGAACGACGATTACGACACGATCGCGGGCTACGTGCTGCTCGAGCTCGGCCGCATGCCCGAGGTCGGCGACTCGGTCGACCTCGAGGGCGGCGGCACCCTGACCGTGACGCGGCTCGAGGGCCGCCGCATCTCGCGCGTGAGGTTCACGGCCCCCGCGCTGCCCGAGACGCAGGGCGACGCGGGCGGCGATGCCGGCGGCGCGGGTGCGACGAACGGAGGCGCGGCATGAGCGACTGGATGGGAATCTTCTGGCTCGTGGTGCTGCTCGTCGCGAACGCCTTCTTCGTCGCGGCGGAGTTCGCGGTCATCTCGGCCCGTCGGTCGCAGATCGAACCGCGCGCCGAGGCCGGTTCGAAGAGCGCGAAGACCGCGCTCTTCGCGATGGAGCACGCGACGCTTATGCTCGCGACCAGCCAGCTCGGCATCACGGTGTGCTCGCTCCTGATCCTGAACGTGTCCGAGCCCGCCATCCACCACCTGCTCGCGGGGCCGCTCGAGTGGACGGGGCTCTCGACGCAGGCGGTATCGGTCACGGCGTTCGTGATCACGCTGGTCATCGTGTCGTACCTGCACGTCGTCTTCGGCGAGATGGTGCCGAAGAACGCGGCGTTCTCGGTGCCCGACCGGGCCGTGCTGCTGCTCGCGCCCCCGCTCGTGGCGATCTCGCGACTGCTGCGGCACGTGATCGCGTCGCTCAACGCCGTCGCGAACGGCGCGCTGCGCCTGTTCGGCGTCGAGCCGAAGTCGGAGACCACGAGCACCTACACGCTCGAGGAGGTCGCGAGCATCGTGAGCCATTCGACGCGCGAGGGCGTGCTCGAAGACCGCAGCGGGGCGCTCTCCGCCGCGTTCGAGTTCACGACGAAGCACGCGTCGGACCTGCTCGTGACCTCGGATCGGCTGGTCGTGCTGCCCGAGGGCGCGACGCCCGAGGACGTGGAAGCGGCCGTCGCCCGGCACGGCTTCTCGCGGTACCCGATCGCGGGCCCCGGCGGCGAGCTCGAGGGCTACGTGCACATCAAGGATCTGGTGCGCCTCGGCGAGGATCGCATCGCCCAGCCGATCCCGGCGAAGCGCATCCGCACGATGGTCACCTTCCCGGGGGGCGCCGACCTCGAGGACGTGCTGAGCAGCCTGCAGCGCGGCGGCATCCACCTCGCGCGCATCTGCGACAGCGATGGGCGCGAGCTCGGCGTCGTCTTCCTCGAGGACATCATCGAGGAGCTCGTCGGCGAGGTGCACGACGCGACGCGCCGCCGCCGCTACGAGTAGGCGGTACGGGGCCTGCTCAGAGCGCGGCGGGTGCGGTGCGTCGTGCCCGCCGCGTCCCGTCGCCGTCAGGGCGCGGCGGTGAGTGCGATGCGCGCCGTGAGATCTTGCACGGTCGCGGCGCTCTGCTCGAACGGCAGTTCGCTCGGCAGGTCGAAGTCGATGTCGAACACGAGCTCGTCGATCTCCAGCGTCGTCGGCGTGAATTTCACCATCGTCGGAATGGGCGGGTGATCGCCGATGGTCAGCTCGCCGACGGCGTAGGCCGGCCCGGTCTCGTTCTCGGCCCGGCGCAGCGTCGTCGGCTCGGTGAGCACGAAGCTCGCGCTCTGCAGGCCGGTCACCCCGAAGTCGAACTCGGCGTCGGTGATGATGTCGTCGCTCAGCACGATCGCACCCGAGTAGCGGAAGCCCGACTGCGCCGCATCGCTCAGCGAGGCGAGGGCGCTCGGCGCGGTGATCGTGAACTCCGAGAGCTCGTACACCTGCTCCGTCGGCAGCGCCAGCAGGTTCGAATCGCGAGCCGCTCGCAGTTCGGCGAGGTGCTCGGAAGGCGCCGCGACGGCCGCGGAGCACCCGCTCAGAGCGAGCGGCAGCAGCACTGTTGCGATCGCCGCAGCCGTGACCGTGCGCGGGGCTCGAATCACGTGCAAAGGGGCTCCAGTCGAATCTGACCCGAGGGCGGATCTGAACAGTACTGGGCCGAGCCTACGACCGGAATGTGTGAAGCTCTTGTGAGAACGTCGGGAGAACGCTTCGGCGTCACTCCGCGAGCAGTCGGGCGAGCTGCGCGCCGACCATCTCGAACTCGATGAGGAAGGAGTCGTGGCCGAACGGCGAGTCGATGCGGGTCGCGAGATCGCCGTCGAGACTGCCCGGCGCGTGCCGCGCGATCTCGTCCTGCCCCTCGAGCGTGAAGAGGCGGTCGCTCGGGATGCCGAGCACGAGCAGCGGCATGTCGAGCGCCGCGAGCGCCTCCGCGACGCCGCCCCGCCCGCGGCCGACATCGTGCGAATTCATCGCCTGCACGAGCGTGAGGTAGCTGTTCGCGTCGAAGCGGCGCGTGAACTTGTTGCCGTGGAAGTCGAGGTACGATTCGACGGCGAAACGGCCGCCCGCGCCGAGCGGGCTCACCGCCGACTGCCAGGAGCGGCCGAAGCGCTCATCGAGCTCGGTGTTCGAGCGGTAGTTCAGCAGCGCGAGGCGGCGCGCGGTCGCGAGCCCGTGGTGGGGGCCCTTGCCGTCGGGCGCGTCGTAGTAGTCGCCGCCGTGGTAATTGGGGTCCGAACGGATGGCTTCGAGCTGCACGAGGTTCAGGCCGATCTGGTCGGCGGTCGTCACCGGGGGAGCGGCGATGACGGCCAGGCGCTCTACGCGGTCGCGGTGGGCGATGCCCCATTCGAGGGCGTGCATGCCGCCCATCGAGCCGCCGATGACGGTGTGGAAACGGTCGATGCCGAGCGCGTCGGCGAAGCGGGCGGTCGCCGCGACCTGATCCCTGATGGTCAGGTACGGGAATCGGCCGCCCCATTCGCGGCCCGTCGGGTCGAGCGAACCCGGGCCCGTCGACCCCTGGCAGCCGCCGAGCACGTTCGGCACGACGATGCAGAATCGAGAGGTGTCGAGCACGAGCCCGGGGCCGACGATCTCGGACCACCAGCCGTCGGTCGGGTGGCCTGCGGTCGCGGGCCCCGCGATGTGGCTGTCGCCGGTGAGCGCGTGGAACACCAGTACGGCGTTGTCGCGGGCCTCGTTGAGCTCGCCGAAGGTCTCGTAGGCGATGCGCACGTGGGGCAGCTCATCGCCGGATTCGGTCGTGAGCGCGCCGACCGGCACGAATCCGCGGTCGCCGACCGGGTCGCCGTCGCGCCAGCCGCCCGAGATCGGGGGGCGGCCCATGAGCGCCCGCAGCTGCGCGTCGGTGATGAAGTCGGTCGGAAACGAATCCTCGGGCGTCTGCCAGTCCATAGCTCCCTATTCTGCCCGCGATGCCGGGGCGTCGCGGCAATGTTACGACGGCCGGCGGCGCGAGCGGCGGTTTCTCCAGGGATCGCCCGGCCCGGGCCCGCCCCGACGCATGCGAAAGGCCGCATATATGTCCGCCTCGCGACGGGAGAACATAGATGCGGCCGATCACATATCGTGAGCCGGAGCCGGAGCCGGAGCCGGAGCCGGAGCCGGAGCCGGAGCCGGAGCCTAATGACCGAGAACTAGGCGCGGGCGGACGCGACGACCTCGCGTGCGGCGGCGAAGCCGAGCTCGAGGTCGCTCTTGATGTCGTCGATGTGCTCGAGGCCGACCGAGAGGCGCACGAGGCCCGGAGTGACGCCGGCCGTGAGCTGCTGCTCGGGGGTGAGCTGCGAGTGCGTCGTCGAGGCCGGGTGGATGACGAGCGAGCGCACATCGCCGATGTTCGCGACGTGGCTGAACAGCTCGAGGTGGTTCACGAACGCCTTGCCGGCGTCGACGCCGCCCTTCAGCTCGAACGACAGCACCGCGCCGACGCCCTTCGGAGCGTAGGCGTTGGCGGCCGCGTACCACGGCGAGGTGGGCAGGCCCGAGTAGTAGACGGCCGCGACGTCGTCGTGGGCGTCGAGCCACTCCGCGATCTCCTGCGCGTTCTGCACGTGGCGCTCCATGCGCAGCGACAGGGTCTCGATGCCCTGCAGCAGCAGCCAGACGCTGAGCGGCGCGATCGCCGAGCCGAGGTCGCGCAGCAGCTGCACGCGCGCCTTGATGATGTAGGCGATGCCGTCGCCGACGGCCTCGGTGTAGCTGACGCCGTTGTACGAGGGGTCGGGCTCGGTGAGACCCGGGAACTTCTCGACGTTCTGCGACCACGCGAACTTGCCGCCGTCGACGATGACGCCGCCGATGGTATTGCCGTGGCCGCCGAGGAACTTCGTGGCCGAGTGCAGCACGATGTCGGCGCCGTGCTTGAGGGGCTGGATCAAGTAGGGGCTCGCGACGGTGTTGTCGATGATGAGCGGCAGGCCGTTCTCGTGCGCGACGTCGGCGACCGCGCGGATGTCGAGCACGCTCGAGCGGGGGTTGGTGAGGCTCTCGGCGAAGAAGAGCTTCGTGTTCGGGCGCACGGCGCGCTGCCAGGCCGCGACGTCGTCCTGATCCTCAACGAACGTGACCTCGATGCCGAGCTTCGCGAGGGTGTACTTGAAGAGGTTGTAGGTGCCGCCGTAGATCGACGACGACGACACGATGTGGTCGCCGGCGTTCGCGATGTTGAGCACGGCGAAGGTCGAGGCGGCCTGGCCGCTGGCGAGCAGCAGCGCCGCGGTGCCGCCCTCGAGGGCTGCGATGCGCGCCTCGGCGGCATCCTGCGTCGGGTTGCCGATGCGGGTGTAGATCGGGCCGAGGTCGGCGAGTGCGAAGCGGTCGGCCGCCACCTGCGTGCTGTCGAAGACGAACGACGTGGTCTGGTGGATCGGGAGGGCGCGCGATCCGGTCGTCGGGTCGGGCTCCTGGCCCGAGTGGATCTGCTTGGTCTCGAAGCCCCAGGCGGTCTGGTCGGTCATGAAAACTCCTCGGTGAGTGGAATCGGGGGGTCGCGTGCGGAACGGCAACGCTCACGAGAGTATGCAGAGCGATCGCGAACGGCAAGGGGCCGCGACACGAAGTGTAATGTTCTCCGGGCGATAGGGTGGGAGGCGCCGGCAGACGGAGCCGTCGATGAAGGGAGACTCGGATGCAGCGAGTGGTCGTCACAGGAGCGAGTTCGGGCATCGGCGCGGCCTCGGTGCGCAGGTTCTCGGAGCTCGGCTGGCAGACCGTCGCGGTCGCGCGGCGCGAGGATCGGCTCCGCGAGCTCGCCGAGGAGACCGGCGCGTACCCGATCGTCTGCGACGTGACCGACGAGGAGCAGGTATCGCGGCTCGCGGGCGAGGTCGCGGCCACCGGCGGCGCGACCGGCCTGGTCAACAACGCGGGCGGTGCGATCGGCACCGAATCGGTCGAGCACTCGTCGAACGAGGACTGGCGGCGCATGTTCGAGGTGAACGTGCTCGGGCTGCGCGCGGTCACGGCCGCCATGCTGCCGGTGCTGCGCGAGGGCGCACGCCAGACGGGGTGGGCTTCGATCCTGAATCTCACCTCGACCGCCGGGCTCAACGCCTACCCGGGCGGTGCGGGCTACAACGCGGCGAAGTATGCGGCGCACGCCGTCACCGAGGTCATGCGCCTCGAGCTCGCGGGCGAGCCGATCCGCGTGATGGAGCTCGCACCCGGGCTCGTGCACACCGAGGAGTTCACGCTGAAGCGTCTGCGCGGCGACGCGGCCGCGGCCGCGAAGCCGTACGCCGATGTCACGCCGCTGACCGCGGAGGACGTGGCGAGCGTGCTCGTCGGCGCATTCGAGCAGGCGCCGCACATCAATCAGGATCTCATCGTGCTGCGCCCGGTCGCGCAGTCGAGCGTGTTCCATACGCACCGCGGCCCGCTGGTGCCGAAGATCTGAGACGCGACGCATGGCGATGACGGCGGGCGGGGCCCTCGGGAGCGGCATCGCAGCCGACTGGGCCGAGGTTCTCGCGCCGGTGCGCGGCACTCTCGCCGAGCTCGAGGCGTTTCTGGATGCCGAGCGCGCTGCGGGGGAGCAGGTTCTGCCCGCCGAGCGGCGCATCCTCGCCGCATTCGAGCGGCCGCTCGCCGATGTGCGGGTGCTCATCGTGGGGCAGGATCCGTACCCGACCCCCGGCCACTCGATCGGGCTCGCGTTCGCCGTGCAGCCGGAGGTGCGGCCGATCCCGCGCAGCCTGCGCAACATCTACCGCGAGCTGCACGACGATCTCGGCATCGCGCCCGCCGACCACGGCGATCTCACGGCCTGGGCCGATCGCGGTGTCATGCTGTTGAACCGCGTGCTGACCGTGCGCGCCGGGCAGATCGCCTCGCACCGGCGCAAGGGCTGGGAGACCGTCACCGCTGCAGCGATCCGGGCGCTCGCCTCGCGCGGCGGCCCGCTCGTCGCGATCCTGTGGGGCAACGATGCCCGCGCGCTCGCGCCCGTGCTCGGCGACGTCCCGTGCATCGAGAGCCCCCACCCGTCGCCGCTGTCGGCATCGCGCGGGTTCTTCGGGTCGCGGCCGTTCAGCCGCGCAAACGCGGCCCTCGCGGCGCAGGGGTCGCCGCCGATCGACTGGTCGCTCGCGTAGCGGGTCCGTTCTGCAGCATCGCTCAGGCGATGCGCGAGCCGCGCGGCAGCCGCTTCGCCGGGGTGTCGAGCCGGCGATAGCCGCCCCAGAGGGCTCCTGCGACGAGCAGCAGCTGCAGGCCGAAGCCGATCCACCACACGGGCACGGTGCTCTCGAAGACCTCGTCGGTGGGGTCGACTTCGAGCGGCACCCGGTTCTCGGGCGCGCAGTCGTTCCACCCGGTCGGCGCGGCCGGGGCCTGCTGCAACGAGCGCACCGTGTAGGCGATGCCGCCGAAGAGGTCGTTGGGAGTGCGGTACCGGTCGAGTTGCGGCGGCACCATATCGGCGACGACGACGTAGGGGTTGAGCGCCAGAATCCACCACAGCCGGTCGGTGGGCACGTAGGGCACCCGGTCGATGCGGGTCTCGCACTCCTCGGGCACCGCCTGCCAGCACGCCTCGTCGGTGCACTCCGCGGTGGCGGCGTAGTACTCCGATGTGAATGCGCGGTTCTCGACCTCGTGGTAGCTCGTCGTCACGCCGCTCGCGAGGGCGAAGCCGATGAGGGTACCGACCGAGAGCAGCGCCACCATGAGGTAGGCCATGACGATGGCGAACACCTGCGAGCGGATCATCGCCGACAGGCCGACCCCGATCGCGGTGAAGACGCCGATCTGCAGGGCGAGCGCCACGAGCGCCAAGCACAGCTGGGCGGCGCCGGTGCCGCTGAGCAGCAGACTGAACACGACGAACGGCGCCGCGATGACGAGGAAAGCGATGCCGGTGATCCAGGCCGCGAGGGCCTTGCCGAGCAGGATCTGCCAGAGGCCGATCAGCGTGACCTGGGTGGTGGCGAGCGTCGCCTGGCCGCGCTCGGCGCCGATCGAACCTGCCGAGATGGCGGGGGCGACGAGGGTGCCGAAGAGCAGCACGAAGGCGACGATGAGGGAGAACAGCGGGTACCCGTCGGTCTCGGCTCCGGCGGCCCCGAGCATCGCCGAGAGCGTCGCCCAGGCGAGCAGGGTGACGGCGCCGATGATGACGAACCAGACGATCGCGAGCACGAGTAGGGCGCGCGACCGCATGCGCTGCCGCAGCTCGAGCGCGGCGATGAGCCGGAGGCCGCGCCAGAAGCCCGGGCGGCTCACGGCGAGGCGGTCCGGGGCACGGCCGGTCATGACCGGCCGGCTCTCTCCCCGGCCGCTCATCATGCCTCCTCCGCCGAGAGGTGCACGAACGCCTGTTCGATCGCGCTCGAGGCGGGCCCGAAGCCGATCACGGGCACTCCGAGCGTGACCAATCGGCTCAGCAGCTCGGCCGCGGCCGGTTCGTCGGCGAGCTCGACGGTGAGGCTCGTGCCCGCGAGCGTCTGCCGGGTCTCCGCGGTCACGCCGAGCTGCGCGAGCGCGGCGTGCAGCGCGCCGGCGTCGAGCGCCCGGATGCGCCAGCTGCGGCCCGGGCGCAGCGCCGCCTCGACGACCGCGGTCGGCGAGGTGCTGCCGTCGTGCAGGAAGACGACGTTCGAGGCCAGCTCGTCGAGCTCGTCGAGCACGTGGCTCGTGACGAGGATCGCGGTGCCCTCGGAGGCGAGACGGCGCAGGAGGTCGCGCTGCGCAAGGCGCGCCGCCGGGTCGAGGCCCGCGGCCGGCTCGTCGAGCAGCAGCGCGCGAGGGCCGTGCGCGACCGCGCGGGCGAGACTCAGGCGCTGCTTCTGGCCGCGCGATAGCGTGCGGGTCTGCTGCGCGGCGAGACCGTCGAGGTCTGCGAGGGCGAGCAGCTCGGCGACGCGACCCTCGGCCGCCGCGCCGCGGATGCCGTACATGCCGCAGACGGCGACGAGCGTCTCGCGCACGGTCAGCGTCGGCCACGAGCCGAGCGCGTCGGGCATCCATCCGAGCGCAGCACGTGCCGAGGCGGGGTCGCTCGCGGCATCGTGACCGGCGATGCGCACCGTGCCGCGGTCGGGCGCGAGCAGCGTCGCCAGCATGAGCAGCAGGGTCGTCTTGCCGCTGCCGTTCGGCCCGACGAGGGCCGTGATCTCGCCGGCGTGCACCGCGAGCGACGCGTCGCGCACCACGTCGACCCCGCCGAACGAGCGCGCGAGCCCGTCGGCCACGATCACCGGTGCGGCGGTTGCGGCTTCCATGGCCTCACGGTAGCAGGTGCGGCGCGAGGCCCGGCGAGACCTGCGGAGACTCCGAGCGGTCGAGTCTGCCGGCGAGGCCCGCGGCGGCCTCGAGCACGCACATCGCGGCGAGGCGCACGGTGCGCTGGTCGGCGGCGTCGGCCGTCGCGTCGACCTCGGCGATATCGATGCCGCGCACCCGGAGGTCGGCCGCGAGCAGCCGCGTGATGCGGCGCAGCTCGTGCGCCTGGATGCCGCCCGGGATGGAAGCGGGGCAGGCTGGCGCGACCGAGCGGTCGCAGACGTCGACATCGAGGTCGACGTGGATCGGGCCGCCCGAGGCCCCCGCGACCCCGAGGGCCTCGGCCACGATCTCGCCGAGCGGGCGGTCGTGCAGCTCGTCGCGGTGGATCACGGTGATACCGAGCTCCTTCGCGCGCCGACGGTACTCGTGGGAGTTGGCGAAGTCGGCGATGCCGATCTGCACGATGCGCCGCGGGTCGAGGCCCGCCTCGATCAGGCGGCGCACGGGCGCGCCGTTGGTGCGGCCGTCGCGCAGGTCGTGATGGGCGTCGAGCGTGATGAGGCCGGCCGTGCCGAGCTCGTCGCCCGCGACGCCGAGCGCCGCCGGCACCGTGAGCGCGTTGTCGCCGCCGAGCGCGACGACGAGCTGCGCCTGCCGCGCGAGCTCGGCGACCCGTGCGGTCGCGGCGCGCTCGCCGTCGACGGAATCGGCGTCGGCGACGTCGCCCACGTCGACGATGCGCAGCGCCTCGTCGATGACGGTCTCGGCCTCGTCGCCCCGCGACTCCGCGTCGCCCGGGGCGACGACATGGCCCGAGTAGCGGCGCAGGGCGGCGCGCACGGCGGCGGGCGTCACGTGCGCATTCGAGGGAGAGAGGGAGGTCTGCGACGTCGGGATGCCGATGAGCGCGAGGTCGACCGGGTCGCCGCCGGGGGCGGGCCATCCGCCGGTGCGGGGCCAGGAAGGGTCGTGCGGCAGGGGGCGCTGGGTCGGGGCGTCGGGGCTCATGCCTGCGACGCTAGCAGCGGGCCCCGGCGCGGCCGCGAGAGGGATCCGCGGCGCCGTCTGGAATCCCGGACACGATCGGGCGCCGTGCACCCCTGCGGCACCCGCGCGTGCGGTTCCATCGAAGTTATGAACACTCGCCCAGCACCGGTCGTCGTCATCGGTTCGTCGCCCCTCACCGTCGCCGACGTCGTCTCGGTCGCCCGCCACGACGCGCGCATCGAGGTCTCGGAGGCCGGCCTCGCCCGCGTCGCCGAGAGCCGCCGCGTGATCGAGGAGCTCGCGAACGACACCCGGCCCCACTACGGCGTCTCCACAGGCTTCGGCGCGCTCGCGAAAGTGCAGATCCCTGTCGAGAAGCGGCAGCAGCTGCAGCGCAGCCTCATCCGCTCGCACGCCGCCGGCACCGGGCCCGAAGTCGAGCGCGAGGTCGTGCGCGCCCTCATGCTGCTGCGCCTCGACACACTCGCCTCGGGCCGCACCGGCGTGCGCCCGGTCGTCGTCGAGACCTACGCCGCCATCCTCAACGCCGGCATCACCCCGGTCGTGCACGAGTACGGCTCGCTCGGCTGCTCGGGCGACCTCAGCCCCCTCGCGCACTGCGCACTCACGCTCATGGCCGAGGGCGACGTGCGCGTGAGCCTCGACCCGCACGACGCGCCGATCTCCGCGGCCGAAGCGCTCGCCGCCGCCGGTATCGAACCGCTCGTGCTCGCCGAGAAGGAGGGGCTCGCCCTCATCAACGGCACCGACGGCATGCTCGGCACGCTCTGCCTCGCCCTGCACGACCTCGCCCTGCTGCTCAAGACCGCCGACATCGCCGCCGCCGCGAGCGTCGAGGGCCTCACCGGCACCGACGCCGTGTTCGCCGCCGATCTGCACGCCCTGCGCCCCCACCCGGGCCAGGGCGCGGCCGCCGCCAACATGCTGCGCGTGCTCGAAGCCTCGACCCTCTGCCAGCGCCCCGCCGAGGGGGAGTTCACGCGGGTGCAGGACGCGTACTCGCTGCGCTGCGCCCCCCAGGTGCACGGCGCCGCCCGCGACACCGTCGACCATGCCGCCCGCGTGGCCGCCATCGAGCTGCGCTCGGCCATCGACAACCCCGTCGTGCTGCCCGACGGGCGCGTCGAATCGAACGGCAACTTCCACGGCGCCCCCGTCGCCTACGTGCTCGACTTCCTCGCGATCGCCGTCGCCGACGTCGCCTCGATCAGCGAGCGCCGCACCGACCGCTTCCTCGACACCGCGCGCAATCACGGCCTGCCGCCCTTCCTCGCAGCCGACCCCGGCCTCGACTCGGGTCTCATGATCGCGCAGTACACGTCGGCCGGCATCGTCTCCGAGCTGAAGCGCCTCGCGGCCCCCGCCTCGGTCGACTCCATCCCGTCGTCGGCGATGCAGGAGGACCACGTGTCGATGGGGTGGCACGCCGGCCGCAAGCTGCGTCGCGCCATCGATGGCCTCGGCCGCGTGATCGCGATCGAACTGCTCGCCTCGACCCGCGCGCTCGACTTCCGCGCGCTCGACGCCGCCGCGGGCGTCCCCGGTGCGGCGACCGCGGCCGTGCACGCGCTCTTCCGCACCGCCATCCCGACGCCCGACACCGACTCGTTCCTGTCGCCCACGATCGCGGCCGCGCACGAGTTCGTCGTGACCGGGCGGGCGCTCGAGGCCGTCGAGGGCGCGCTCGGCTCGCGGTTGGACTGAGCCGGGCTACTTCGCCCAGCGCAGGTCGCTGAAGCCGAACCGGCCCGCTTCGGGTGTCGCCGCGAGGATCTGCTCCCGGGTGAGCATCTTCCTGGGGAGCAGATCCTCGGGCAGCTTCTCGGCGTATGGCGCAGCATGCGAGACGCCCTCCGCGAGCATGCGCACCTGCGCCTTCGCGACGAGCGGCACCTGCATGGTCCATTCGGTGAGCTGCCCGAGCGCGGTGAGCGCCCAGACCGGTGCCGGCAGGATCCCGATCGGCCGGCCCTGCACATCGGCCACCCGGCGCACCACGCGGCTCAGCTTCAGCTCCTCGGCGCCGACGACCTCGACGGTCTTGCGCTCGAGCCGCCCGCGGAGCGCCGCCTCCATCACGTCGACAAGCTCTTCGACGGGTACGGGGCGCACGGTCTTCTCCTTGAGCCCGACGGTGGCGAACAGCGGCAGAGTTCTGACGGTCCGCGTAGTGTGATCGATCAAGTGGTCGCCGAGCCCGTAGATCATGCCCGCTTTGAGGATCGTATAGTCGACCCCCGAGGCGCGGATCATCTCCTCGGCCTCCCACTTCGACTCGTGATAGGGCGACCCGCTTCCGGGCCTGGCGCGGAGGAAGCTCAGCATCACGATCTTCTTCACACCGGCCCGCTTCGCCGCCTCGATGACGGCGGCGGTGCCGCGAACATGCACGCGCTCGTACGTCTGGTCGCCGATCTCGCGGTTGATGCCGGCGCAGTGGGCGACGGCGTCGCACCCCGCGAACACGCGGGCGAGCGCCTCGACGTCGTCGACCGGGACGCCGGTTCTGCGGGAGACGATCACGGGACCCTCGAACCGTTCCGCGAGGTTGCGTCCGACGAATCCAGTGCCGCCGGTGATTGCGATGCGAGGTTCAGCCATATCCCGACAATAGCCGCCGAAGCCCGCAGTAGGATCGATGGATGACCCAGCCGAAGGTGCCCGCGGCCGACCAGACGCTGCGCATCCTGAGCCTGCTCGCAGCCTCGCGCGGGCCGCTGGCGGCGAGCATGATCGCGACGCAGCTCGAGCTGCCGCGATCGACCGTCTACCATCTGCTGGCGACGCTGCAGGAGCACGGCTTCGTCATGCACCTGCCCGAGGAGCAGCGGTACGGGCTCGGCATCGCCGCGGTCGAACTGAGCTCGGCCTACGAGCGGCAGGAGCCGCTCGCCCGCATCGCCCGCCCGCTCATCGCCTCGCTCGTCGACCGCTTCGGCTTCAGCGGGCACTTCGCGGTGCCCCACGGGCGCGACGTTCTCTACGTCGTCGAGGAGCGCGCGCAGGGCGCCCCTGCCCTCATCACCGATGTCGGAGTGCGCCTGCCGATGCAGCTCGCGGCGAGCGGCCGCTCCATTCTCGCCGCCCTGCCGCGCGCCCAGGTGCGCGCGCTCTTCCCCGACAGCGCCGCGTTCGTGCACCGGCACGACACCGCGCTCCGGCCGGGCGACGTCGAGATCGACCGCTACTCGCGGTTGCGCACGGTGCTCGACGACACGACGACGCGGGGCTATGCGCTCGAACGCGGTTCGGTGACGCCGGGCTTCGCCTCGGTCGCGCTGCCCGTGCTCGACCACCGACACTGGCCCGTCGCGGCGGTCGCGCTCACCTTCCGCGAAGGCGAGGTCGACGAGGCCGGGCTCGCAGCCCTCGTCGCCGAGGTGCGCCGAACGGCGACGACGCTGTCGCAGCGCATCCACGGCCGCAGCACGGCCGGGAGCTCCGGGGCGGCGGGGTAGCACGGGCTCGGCAGTGCGAGCTCAGCATCGCGGGCTCGGCATCGCGGGCTCAGCGCTGCGCGGCGGCGGGATCGTCGGTGCGCGCCGCCGTCTCGTCCACGAGCGGGTGGGGCTTTCGCCCGTCGCCCCGCACGAACGCGAAATAGCAGATCGCGAGGAGACCGACCCAGATGAGGCCGACCCAGAGCGCGGGCCGCGAGTCGGGCACGATGCCGACCATCACGATGACGAAGCCGATGAACCCGACGGTCAGCCACGAGGCGACCGGCCACAGCGGTACGGGGAACTCGCTCGATGTGCGGCGCTCGGCGGCGATCTCGCGCTTCATGCGGATGTGCGCGATGAGGATCACGAGCCACACGAGCACGGTCGCGAAGGTCGCGAGGGCGCCGAAGAGGAACAGCGCCTGGTCGGGGTAGAGGTAGTTGAGGACGACGCCGACGAGCAGGCCGACGACCATCGTGGCGACGGTCATGATCGGCACGCCGCCCCGGGTCGTGCGCATGAACGCTCGCGGCGCTTGACTCTGCTCGGCGAGGCCGTGCAGCATGCGCCCCGCGCCAAAGATGTCGGCGTTCATCGCCGAGAGCGCGGCGGTGATGAGCACCACGTTGAACACGGCGGCCGCGGCCTGGAAGCCCATCGACTCGAAGAGCGAGACGAAGGGGCTCGTCTCGCCGGTGATGTCGACCCACGGCTGGATGCACATGATGACGCCGAGAGCGAGCACGTAGAAGAGCAGGATGCGCAGCGGCACCGAGTTGATCGCCTTCGGGATGACCTGCTTCGGGTTCTGCGCCTCGCCGGCCGTGACGCCGATGATCTCGATGCCGCCGAAGGCGAACATCACGATGGTGAACGAGGCGAGCAGCCCGGTCAGCCCGTTCGGCATGAAGCCGCCGTGCGCGACGAGATTCTGCGGGCCCATCTGGTCGTGGCCCGCGACGCCGAAGCCGAAGACGATGACGGCGGCGCCCGCGGCGATCAGCACGACGATCGCCGAGATCTTGATGAGCGCGAACCAGAACTCGAGCTCGCCGAACACCTTCACGCCGATCATGTTGATGGCGGCGATGAAGAACACGACCGCGAGCACCCACACCCACTGCGAGACCTCCGGGTACCAGAACCGCATGTAGACGCCGATCGCAGTCGCATCGAAGACCGCGACGAGAAACATCTCGAAGGCGAAGCTCCACCCGACGAGGAAGCCGGCGAAGGGATGGATGTAGCGCGATGCGTACTGCCCGAACGAGCCCGAGACGGGGTGGCGCACGACCATCTCGCCGAGTGCGCGCATGACCATGAAGACCGCGGCACCGCCGATGATGTAGGCGAGCAGCACGGCGGGGCCGGCGCTCTGGATGGCGCTCGACGAGCCCATGAAGAGGCCGGTGCCGATCGCGGATCCGAGGGCCATGAAGCGGATGTGCCGAGCGTTCAGCCCGCGCTTGAGCCCAGTCCCGGTGCGCTGCGACGACTCCATGTGCTCTCCTTGCTCGGTGCGGCGCGCCGCCCGGGGTGAGGCGAGATGGTGCGCCGCGCTCAGGCGACCCGTTCGCCCGCGCGCCAGACCGCCGCGGTGAGCGGCACGCCGGGGCGGTAGGCGAGGTGGGTGGCCGACGGGGCCTGCAACAGCTGCAGGTCGGCACGCGCGCCGGGGCGGATCGCACCGACCGCCGGCTGCGGGGCGCCGTGCGGGTCTCGCCAGCCGTCCTCGTGCATGCCGAGGGCGATGGCCCCTCCGAGCGTAGCGGCCCGTACCGCTTCTTGCACGCTGAGCCCCATCTGCAGCACGGCGGTCGCGACGCAGAAGCCCATCGAGCTCGTGTACGACGTGCCGGGGTTGCAGTTCGAGGCGATCGCCACGATGGCGCCCGCGTCGGTGAGGCGGCGGGCCGGCGCGAGCGGCATGCGGGTCGAGAGGTCGCAGGCCGGCAACACGGTTGCCACGGTGCCGCGCGCACCGCCCGCCCACGACGCGGCCAGCGCCTCGATGTCGGCGTCGTCGAGGAAGCCGACGTGGTCGACGCTCAGCGACCCGTGCTCGACCGCCAGCCGGGCGCCCGGCCCGTGCCCGAGCTGATTGCCGTGCACGCGGGTGGCGAGTCCCTTCGCGGCGGCGGCCTCGAGCACCCGAGTCGAGGCGGCGCCGTCGAAGGCGCCCGTCTCGCAGAACACGTCGACCGCGCTCACGTGCGGCGCGACCGCGTCGAGCATGGGGCCGCAGACCAGGTCGAGGTACGCGTCGGCGTCGGCCCCGGCGGGCACGAGATGCGCGCCGAGGAATGTGACGGCGTCGACTCGGCCCGCGGCGATGCGCGCGCTGCGCAGCTCGTGCTCGACGTCGAGGCCGTACCCCGTCTTCGTCTCCATCGTGGTCGTGCCGCCGCGCCGGGCCTCGTCGACGAGCCGAGCGAGGTTCGCGTCGAGTTCGTGGTCGCTCGCAGCGCGCGTCGCGTTCACGGTGACGTTGATGCCGCCCGCCGCATACGACTCGCCCGCAATGCGCGCCTCGAACTCGGCCGTGCGGTCTCCGGCGAACACCATGTGGGTGTGCGAATCGACCCACCCCGGCAGCAGCGCGCGCCCCGCGGCGTCGAAGCGCTCATCCGCCGCGGGTGCCTGCGCCGCCGGGCCCGCCCACGCGACGCGACCGTCCTCGACCACGACGGCGGCATCGGCGATGCGGCCGCCGATCCCTGCGCCGAGCGCCTCGTCGTTCGTGGTCAACTCGCCGATGCCGTCGATGAGAAGCGTTGCCATGCCGGGAACCTACCAGGCGCGCTCGGTGTTGCGGATGGTCGGCTCGAGGGGAACGCGCACGTTCCGCTCGCTCGCGACCTCGGCGGCGCGTTCGTAGCCCGCGTCGACGTGGCGGATGACGCCCATGCCGGGGTCGTTGGTGAGCAGGCGCTCGAGCTTCTGCGCGGCGAGCTCGGTGCCGTCGGCCACGGAGACCTGGCCGGCATGGATCGAGCGGCCGATGCCGACGCCGCCGCCGTGATGCAGCGACACCCAGGTCGCCCCCGACGAGGTCGCGGTGAGCGCGTTGAGCAGCGGCCAGTCCGCGATCGCGTCGGAACCGTCGGCCATGGCCTCGGTCTCGCGGTAGGGCGACGCGACGGAGCCCGAATCGAGGTGGTCGCGGCCGATCACGATCGGCGCGGAGACCTTGCCCTCGGCGACCAGCCGGTTGAAGAGCAGGCCGGCCCGGTGCCGTTCGCCGTAGCCGAGCCAGCAGATGCGCGCGGGCAGGCCCTCGTACTCGACGCGCTCCTCGGCCGCATCGAGCCATTTGTGCAGGTGGACGTTCTCGGGGAACAGCTCCTTGAGCGCCTCGTCGGTGACGCGGATGTCTTCGGGGTCGCCCGAGAGCGCGGCCCAGCGGAACGGGCCGAGCCCCTCGCAGAAGAGCGGGCGGATGTAGGCCGGCACGAAGCCTGGGAATGCGAAGGCGCGGTCGTAGCCGCCCGTGCGGGCCTCGTCGCGGATCGAGTTGCCGTAGTCGAACACCTCGGCGCCCGCGTCCTGGAACTCGACCATGGCCTTCACATGCGCGGCCATCGACGCCTGCGCATCCTTCGTGAACTGCTCGGGGTCGGCCTCGGCGCGGGCGAGGTGCTCATCGACCGAATAGCCGATCGGCAGGTACGACAGCGGGTCGTGCGCCGAGGTCTGGTCGGTCACGAGGTCGATCGCGATCTCGCCGGCGCGGTGGCGGCGCAGGATCTCGGGGAACACCTCGGCGGCGTTGCCGACGAGCCCGACCGACCAGCCCCGCTGCTCGTCCTTCGCCTGCCGCACCCGGGCGAGCGCGGCATCGAGGTCGTCGACGACCTCGTCGAGGTAGCGCTTGCCGGCGCGGCGCTCGAGGCGCGTGCGGTCGACGTCGACGATGAGGCAGGCGCCGTCGTTGAGGGTCACGGCGAGCGGCTGGGCGCCGCCCATGCCGCCGCAGCCGCCGGTGAGGGTGAGCGTGCCGGCGAGCGATCCCTTGCCCTCGACCGCCGCGATGCGGCCCTGACCGATGAGCTTGCGGCCGGCGGCAGCGAAGGTCTCGTAGGTGCCCTGGAGAATGCCCTGGGTGCCGATGTAGATCCACGAACCGGCCGTCATCTGGCCGTACATCATGAGCCCCTCGGCCTCGAGCCTGCGGAACTCGGGCCACGTCGCCCAGTCGCCCACGAGGTTCGAATTGGCGATGAGCACGCGAGGCGCCCACACGTTCGTGCGGAAGACGCCGACCGGCTTGCCCGACTGCACGAGCAGCGTCTCGTCGTCTTCGAGGTCGCGCAGCGTGTCGACGATCGCGTCGAACGCCTGCCACGAGCGCGCGGCGCGGCCGGTGCCGCCGTAGACGACGAGGTCGTCGGGGCGCTCGGCGACCTCGGGGTCGAGGTTGTTCATGAGCATGCGCAGCGGGGCTTCGGTCTGCCAGCTCTTCGCGGAGATCTCGGTGCCGCGCGGGGCGCGGACGGGGCGGGCGCCGGGGAGTGACATCGGGTGCCTTTCGGTCGGTGCCGCTCGAAACTCGAGCGGGCGGCGGATGCTGCTTCGACCATCTCATCGCGGGTCGGGGGAGCGGACAACGAAGTTCGGCCGGTCATTGTCCGGAATCCCGGACCGCGGGCGCGGGGCCAGTGAACAATCGGGGTGAGCCGGTCGTGGGGGCGGTAAAGCGGTGTAAGATGGTACGATGCCCTCTTCCGAGAACCTGGACCAGCCCGACGCCGAACACAATTCGGTCGTCGAGGACGCCGCCGCACCCGCCGAGACCCCCGCGCCCGCAGAAGCAGAGGTGACCGAAGAGGCCGCCGCCACCGACGCCGCGTCGCACGACACCGCCACCGGGGCCGCCGACCCCGCTGCGGCCCCCGAGGCCCCCGAGGCCGCCGCTCCCGCCGCTCCCGCCGCTCCCGCCGAGAAGGAGCGCGCGACCTTCGCCGACCTCGGCCTCGCCCCGAAGGTGCTGCGCGCCATCACCGACGTCGGGTACGAGCACCCGTCGGCGATCCAGGAGGCGACCATCCCCGTGCTGCTCGAGGGGCGCGACGTCGTCGGCCTCGCACAGACCGGCACCGGCAAGACCGCCGCGTTCGCGCTGCCGATCCTGTCGCGCATCGAGCCCGGCGCCGGCGTGCCCCAGGCCCTTGTGCTCGCGCCGACCCGCGAGCTCGCGCTGCAGGTCTGCGAGGCCTTCGAGAGCTACGCCGCGCACCTGCCGAGCGTGCACCTGCTGCCCGTCTACGGCGGCCAGGCCTACGGTCAGCAGCTCTCGGCGCTGCGCCGCGGCGTCGATATCGTCGTCGGCACCCCCGGTCGCATCATGGACCACCTGAACCGCGGCTCGCTCGACCTCAGCCAGATCAAGTACCTGGTGCTCGACGAGGCCGACGAGATGCTGAAGATGGGCTTCGCGGAGGATGTCGAGACCATCCTCGCCGACACCCCCGCCGAGAAGCAGGTCGCTCTGTTCTCCGCGACGATGCCGGCGCAGATCCGCCGCATCTCGCAGCAGCACCTGAACGACCCGCGCGAGATCAAGATCGCCGGCAAGACGCAGACCTCGTCGAACATCACCCAGCGCTACGTGGTGCTGTCGTACACGCAGAAGCTCGACGGCCTCACCCGCATTCTCGAGGTCGAGGACTTCGACGGCCTCATCGTCTTCACGCGCACCCGCGGCGACTCCGAGCAGGTCGCCGAGAAGCTGCGCGCCCGCGGCTATTCGGCCGCCGCGATCAACGGCGACATCCAGCAGGCGCAGCGCGAGCGCACCGTGCAGGCGCTGAAGGACGGCAAGCTCGACATCCTCGTCGCGACCGACGTGGCAGCGCGCGGCCTCGACGTCGAGCGCATCAGCCACGTCGTCAACTACGACCTGCCGATCGACACCGAGTCGTACGTGCACCGCATCGGCCGCACCGGCCGCGCCGGCCGCTCGGGCGACGCGATCAGCTTCGTCACGCCCCGCGAGCGCCGCCTGCTGAAGGCGATCGAGAAGGCCACGAAGCAGCCGCTCACCCAGATGCCGCTGCCCATGGTCGACGAGGTCAACGCGACACGCCTGTCGCGCTTC
The DNA here is from genome assembly GCF_053567315.1 of Leucobacter sp. GX0328. Taxonomy (NCBI): domain Bacteria; kingdom Bacillati; phylum Actinomycetota; class Actinomycetes; order Micrococcales; family Microbacteriaceae; genus Leucobacter; species Leucobacter sp. GX0328. Next base: position 166,117 of record NZ_JBSGPC010000001.1, on the reverse strand, counting down.
GACGACGCCATCACCGCCGCGCTCGCCGAGACCGCGCGCGTCGACCGCTTCCGCGACATCATCGACCACTACGTGCGCCACCACGACGTGCCCGAGGCCGACGTGGCCGCGGCGCTCGCCGTCGTCGCGCAGGGCGACACGCCGCTGCTGCTGTCCGAGGACGACGACCGCAAGTTCGAGCGCGACCGCAAGCAGGCCGCGAAGTTCCTCGAAGAGGCCCAGGGCGGCCGAGACCGCTCCGACAGGGATCGCCCGCGCGAGGATCGCGGCCCCCGCGAGCGCCGCGACGACCTGAAGATGTTCCGCATCGAGGTCGGCCGCCGCCACAACGTGAACCCGGGCCAGATCGTCGGCGCCATCGCGAACGAGGGCAACCTCAGCCGCGGCGACTTCGGCCGCATCCAGGTGCGCGACGACTTCTCGCTCGTCGAACTGCCCGCGAACCTGTCGGCCGAGACGCTCGCGGCGCTCTCCGATACCCGGATCAAGGGCAAGCCGATCGAGATCAGCGAGGACAACGGCCCCGCTCCGCGCGGCAAGGGCTGGGAGGATCGCCGCGGCGGCCGCGATCGCGATGATCGCGGCGGCTACCGCGGGGGCGACCGCGGTGACCGTGGCGGGTATGACCGCGGGAACCGTGGCGGCTACGACCGCGGGGGTCGAGGCGACCGGAACGATCGCGGGGACCGTGGCGGGTACGACCGCGGCGGGCGCGGCGGGTACGACCGGAACGACCGTGGCGGCTACGACCGGAACGACCGTGGCGACCGCGGCGGGTACGACCGCGGGGGACGCGGCGGCTACGACCGGAACGATCGGGGCGGCGATCGCGGCGGCCGCGGCTGGGAGGATCGCGGGCGCGATTCGGGCTCCGGTCGCGCTGATGGCAAGCGCAAGCCCCGCTGGTAGGTTCTCGCGGGCGGATCGAGCGAAGATCCGCCGCAGCGCCTGACAAAGGGTCGGGGGGGGGGGGGGGGGGGGGGAGCGATCTGGGGTCGGTGCGGCCACCGGACCCCAGATCGCGACCCTTTGTTCGCCGTGAGCGCCTGGGCGCACGAGGAATCGTGCGCCCAGGCGCTTCGCGCGTTCAGGCGGGGAGCACCGACCCGAGCAGCACCGCGACCGAGAGCGCGAGCATGCCGAGGCAGTTGACCCAGAACGCCTGGCCGAAGAAGCGGGCGCGGATGTGCGCGACCGCGGCGCACACGAAGTAGACGATCACGCCGACGTTCGCGGCGAAGGCGACGCCCGGAAGCCAGATGCCGACGATCAGCCCGGCCGCCGCCAGGGCCTTGATGACGATGAGCGCCCACCACCAGCCGCGCGGGAAGCGCACGCCGTCGAGGCAGTCGCGGATGAAGCGGGGAGGCCGCACCGACATCGCCGCATCGGCGAGCAGCGCGATCGCGAGTGCGACCGGCAACCACCAGATCGCGGGCAGCGGCGGCAGCGTGAGCACGGTCGGCGTCATCGTGCCTCCACCGCGCTTGCAGTCGCACCTCGAGCGCCGCCGTCGCGCCCAGCGCCCGAGCACCGGCAACAGGCGGCGAACGCGCGCCGCAGCTCCTGCTCGATCTCACGGACATCGACGGCTCCGGTCGCCGAGGCACTGAAGAGCACCCCGACGTAGGCGTAGTACAGGGACGCTGCTCGAGACGGTGCGTCCGCGCTCGCGGCGCAGCCGCGCGGCGACGCGATGGCCGCGGCGAAATCCTGCCGCAGCCGGTCGGCGAGCTCGGTGAAGAGCGTCGAGCGGTGCGTGCCCGATACGAGGATCGCCGCGTAGCGCCGTGCGAGGTCGGCATGCACGGCGAAGAGCTCGACGAACGGTCGTGCGAGGGCCGCGAGTCGGTCGACGCAGGTCCCGGTCGCGGCGCTGCGCTCGGTTGCAGTGCTGCGGTCTGCCGCCGCTGCGTCGGTCGTCGTCGGAGCCGCGCCCTCGTACCATGATCCCGCGTGCAGCGCCGCGATCTGCGCGTCGAAGACCTCGATGAGCAGCGCGTTCTTGTCGCCCACCGCCATGACGGTACCAGTGCTGACCCCTGCCGCTTCGGCGATGCCGCGCACCGTGGTCGCGGCGTAGCCTCGCTCGACGAAGCGCTGCCGCGCCGCCGCGATGACGCGCCGCCGGGTGGCGAGTCTGTGCTGCTCGCGAGTGGTGATCATGGGCGACCCCTTTCGTCCGGTCCCTGCCGCGCCCGGAACAGCGCAGTCAGTTCGCTGAACGTGTTCAATGAACGCGTTCAGCATATCATGTGAGCGGTTCGGGGCGCGGCGCGGCGGGGCTACCGACGTCGAGGGGTTCGGCGGGTTCGGCGGACCGACGGGCTGCGCGACGCCGACCGGCCTAGCAGAAGCCCCGCAGGGCGGCGAGCAGCACGCCGCCCGCGGCACCGGCGAGCACTGCGACCCAGGGCGGCAGCTTCCAGACGACGAGCAGCGCGAAGCAGACGAGGGCGAGCGCGAAAGCGCCGGTGCTCCCTCCGATGCCTGCCGGGCCTGTCGGGCCGGCCGCGCCGCCGTGGTCCGTTGAGCCCAGCACGGCGGTCGTGAACACCGGAGAGTAGAGCGCCGCGGCGAGCACGCCCACCACAGCGGCATTCGCCCCGCGCATGAACCCCCGCACCGCATGTCGCTCGCGCAGCGCCTCCCAGAACGGTAGCACCCCGATGAGCAGCAGGAGCCCGGGCAGGAAGATCGCGGTGAGCGCGATCGCGGCACCGGAGTGGCCTCCCGGGCCGACCGTCGAGTCCGCGCCCAGAAATGCAGCGAACGAGAACAACGGGCCGGGCATCGCCTGCGCGGCGCCGTATCCGGCGATGAAGTCGGCGGCCGGCACCCAGCCGGGTGCGACGACCGAGGCCTCGAGGAGCGGCAGCACGACGTGGCCGCCGCCGAACACCAGTGCGCCAGCAGTGGCGAAGGCATCGAACAGTGCGAGGCCGCCGGCGGCGTCGGAACGCGCCCCGCCGGTCGCGTGCACGACGACCGGGAGCAGAGCCAGCAGGCATGCGAAGAGCACCAGGCAGACGATGCCCGTCGCCCTGCGCGGTGCGGCCGGACGCACCGGCCCCGACGGCCGCGCGGGCGCCTCGGCCGGAAGCCCCCTGCGGCCGAGTGCGAGCCCGGTGACCCCGCCGAACGCGATCGCCGCGACCTGGCCGAGCGACCCGGGCAGCAGCAGCACCAGCACCGCGGCGCAGACCGCGATCGATGCGCGGGACCGGTCGGGGGCCAGCGTGCGAGCCATGCCGATCACGGCCTGCGCCACGACCGCGACGGCGACGATCTGCAGCCCCGAGATGAGGCCGGCGCCGATCGGGCCGTCGATGCGGGCGGCGCCGAACGCGAACACCACCATGAGCGCCGCCGACGGCAGAGTGAACGCCGCGAACGCCGCGAGGGCGCCGAGTAGCCCGGCCCGGCGCAGCCCGATCGCGAACCCGACCTGACTCGATGCGGGCCCGGGCAGGAACTGGCAGAGCGCGACGAGATCGGCGTACTCCTCGTCGCTCATCCAAGCGCGCCGCTCGACGAACTCGGTGCGGAAGTAGCCGAGGTGCGCGATCGGGCCGCCGAACGAGGTCGCCCCGAGCTTCAGGAAGACGCGGAGCACCTCCCGCGCCGAATGCCGCGCAGACGGTGCGCCGTCAGGGGGCGTCGCGGGCTCGGGCATGCCGGGAGCATACCGGGGCCGGGTGAACGCCCGGTGGCGCAGGCGGCCTCGCGCCCGGGCCGGGTGCCGCGCAACCGGGCTCGGGCGCCGCGCGGGTCACCGGGCTCGGGCGCCGTGCCGGGACGACAATGGGTCGCAAATCGGGGTGGAATCGACCAGAGAACCCCGATTTGCGACCCATTGTCAGCGCATCAGCGCGAGAAGATCAGCCCGCGAAGCGGAACAGCTTCTTGTTCGCGAACTCGAGCATGCCGACGCGGCCGAGCTCGCGGCCGTAGCCCGACTTCTTGACGCCGCCGAAGGGCACGTCGGCGCCCTCGAGGCCCGCGGCGCCGATGAAGACCATACCCACCTCGAGCTGATCGCCGACGCGCTCGGCGCGCTCCAGGTCGTCGCAGATGATGACCGAGCCGAGGCCGTAGGGCGACGAGTTCGCGAGTTCGACGGCCTCCTCATCGCTCGACACGCGGTAGAGCTGGGCGACGGGGCCGAAGAGTTCCTGGCTGTAGGCCTCCATCGCGGGCGTGATGTTCGCGAGCACGGTCGGGGTGAAGACGTTGCCCTCGGGCTCGGCGCTGCCGACGAGCACCTCGGCGCCCTGGTCGATGGCGCCGCGCACCTGGCCGGTGAGCGTCTTCGTAGCGGCGGCCGACGAGAGCGGGCCGAAGTCGCTGCCGTAGCTCTGGCCGCCGATAGCGGCGACGAACTTCTCGCGGAAGGCGTCGAAGAGCGAGTCGATGACGACGATGCGCTTCGAACCGTTGCAGGCCTGGCCCGAGTTCTCCATGCGGCCGCCCACGGCGTGCGCGACCGCATGGTCGAGGTCGGCGGTGTCGAGCACGAGGAAGACGTCAGAGCCGCCGAGCTCGAGCACGCACTTCTTGAGCGCGCGGCCGGCCTGCTCGGCGACGATCGCTCCGGCGCGCTCCGAGCCGGTGAGCGAGACGCCCTGGATGCGGTCATCGGCGATGATGCCGGAGATCTGCTCGTGGGTCGCGAACACGTTGACGTAGGCGCCCTCGGGGAAGCCGGCGTCCTTGAACAGCTGCTCGAGCGCGAGCGCCGACTCGGGGCACTGCGCCGCGTGCTTCAGCACGATCGTGTTGCCGAGGATGAGGTTCGGCACGGCGAAGCGGGCGACCTGGTAGTAGGGGTAGTTCCACGGCATGATGCCGAGGATCACGCCGGTGCCCTGGAAGCGGAAGAAGGTCTTCAGGCCGTCTTCGACCTCGAGCACCTCGTCGGCGAGCCACTCCTCGGCGTTGTCGGCGAAGGCCGCGGCGATCGCGCCCGAGAACTCGGCCTCGCCGACGGACTGGTCGAGCGGCTTGCCCATCTCGCGGTTGATGATGGCGCCGAGTTCGTCCTTGCGCTCGTCGAAGAGTTCGGCCGCGCGCTTCGCGAGCGCCGCGCGCTCGGCGACGGTCGTCTTCCGTGACCAATCGCGGTAGGCGCTCTGCGCCGACGTCAGCGCGTTCTCGATATCCGCCGCGGTCGCGTCGGGGTATTCGGCGACGGTCTGCCCGGTGGCGGGGTCGATGACTGCGAATGTACCCATGTTCGGATCACTCCTCCATAAGGATGCTGGTGGGCTCGGGTGCCGCAAGTCTCGCACATTTGCTCGAGGCGCGCTACGCGGTCGAAAATGAGGATCCCGGAGGATCGATGATCCCTGCAGAACTGTTTTCGAAGAATCTTGTGCCGTATGCTTCGGAATGAGTCGAATCGATGGAAAACTCTTCTCAGCTTTCGCCCCGGCGCGAATTGCTGCACAATTGGCGCTATGTCGAAGAAGACCCTCAGTAACGCCACTGAAACAGGGCACATCCACGTCGGCAAGGGCCTGAGCGCAGGCACCCTCGGCGTCGTCGGCTCCACCGTCATCGGCCTCGCGTCGACTGCTCCGCTCTATTCGCTCGCGGCGACGCTCGGCTACGTCATCCTCGCGGTGGGCTCCCAGGCACCGCTCGTATTCGTGGTCGCCTGCGTGCCCATGATCTTCGCGGCCTTCGCCTATCAGGAGCTGAACCGCGATATGCCCGACTGCGGCACCACCTTCGTGTGGGGCGCGAAAGCGTTCGGCCCCGTCACGGGCTGGATCGGCGGCTGGGCCGTGGCGGTATCGGCCATCATGGTGCTGTCGAACGTCGGCGAGATCACCGGCAAGTACTTCTGGCTGCTGCTCGGCAACCAGGAGTTCGCCGACAATCGCGTCATCGTCGTGAGCACTTCGGTCGTGTTCATGGCCATCATGACCGTCATCAGCACGATCGGCGTGCAGATGGGCGAGCGGCTGCAGATGGTGCTCATGACCGTGCAGATCGTCGCCATGGTGCTGTTCGCGGGGCTCGCGATCGGGCATGCCGTGAACGGCACCTCCGAGGGCTCGATCGCCTTCGACTGGCAGTGGTTCAACCCGGCGGGGCTCACCTCGTGGTCGGGGTTCATCGAGGCCGTGCTGCTCGCCCTCTTCATCTACTGGGGCTGGGACACCTGCCTCGCGCTGAACGAGGAGACGAAGAACCCGCGTAAGACTCCGGGTCGCGCGGCGCTGTCGAGCATCGTCGTGCTCATCGTGCTCTACGTCGGCACCTCGATCGCGGTCATGATGTTCTCGGGCTTCGGCGACACCGGCTTCGGGCTCACGAACCCCGAGAGCATCGACGATGTGTTCTCGGTGCTGAGCGGGGCGCTGTTCGGGCCGTGGGGCTGGTTCCTCATCCTCGGCGTGATGATCTCGGCGGCCTCGTCGACGCAGACGACGATTCTGCCGACCGCGCGCGGCACCCTCTCCATGGCGGTCTACCGCGCGCTGCCTGCGAAGTTCGCCGAGCTGCACCCCCGCTTCAAGACCCCGTGGTTCTCGACCACGCTCATGGGCGTCGCTGCCATCGTCTACTACGTCGGCATGTCGATCATCTCGGAGGACGTGCTCGCCGATTCGCTCACCTCGATGGGGCTCGCGGTCGCGCTGTACTACGCGATCACCTCCTTCGCCTGCGTCTGGTATTTCAAGGACACGCTGCGCGAGAACGCCCGCAACCTGTGGATGCGCGGCATCCTCCCCGCGCTCGGCGGCCTCATGCTGAGCTACGCCTTCGTGCAGTCGGCGATCGATATGATCAGCGTCGACTACAGCTACACGGTGCTGCTCGGCATCGGCGGCGCCTTCGTCATCGGCGTCGGCGCGATCCTGCTCGGCTTCGTGCTCATGGGCATCTGGTGGCTGCGGCCGAACTCGAAGCCGTTCTTCCGCCGCGAGAGCCTGAACCGCGACACGCCGGTGCTCGTTCCCGACGAGTGAGCCGGCCAGGGATCGCCGAGCGCGATGAGCAGCCGCCCCGAACGGCGGCATGACGAGTGAAGAGCGGAGAGACGATGGAACACTTCGATTCGATAGTGGTGGGAGCCGGCATCGCGGGGCTCACCGCGGCCGGGCTCCTGGCGCGCGCCGGGCAGCGCGTGCTCGTGCTCGAGGCGCGCGACCGCGTGGGCGGCCGCGTGCACACCGAGCGCGAGGGCGGTCGCGTCACCGACATGGGCGCGTCGTGGATCCACGGCATCGACGACTGCCCCCTCTTCGACGTCGCGGCCGGTTTCGGTCTGCCGATGACGGAGTTCACGATGGGCAGCTACCAGCCCGACGGGCGCCCGCTCGCGTACTACCGGCCCGACGGCGCGCGCCTGACCGACGAGGCGGCGGAGGCCTTCGCGGCGGATATCCATGAGACCGATGCCCGCCTCGAGGCGATCATCGCCGCGGCGGAGCCCGGCGCCTCGTACGGCGACGTCGTCGATGCGGTGCTCGACGAGCTGCGCGCGGGCGGCTGGGAGGCCGAACGCGCCGCGCGCGTGCGCGAGTACCTGCGGCACCGCAGCGAGGAGCAGGTCGGCGCCGATGCGACGATTCTCGGGGCGCACGGCCTCGACGACGACGTCATCGACGGCGACGAGGTCGTCTTCCCGCGCGGCTACGACGAGCTCGCGACCCGCCTCGCCGCGGGCCTCGACGTGCGGCTCGAGCACGAGGTGTCGCGCATCGTTTGGTCGGAGGCCGGAGCGGTCGTGGCCGCCTCGGGCGACGAGTTCGCGGCCGACCGCGTCATCGTCACCGTGCCCGTCGGCGTGCTCAAGAGCGGAGCGCTGGCCTTCGAGCCCGAGCTGCCGCAGCCCGTCGCGGGCGCGCTCGCGGGCTTCGAGATGAACGCCTTCGAGAAGGTCTTCCTGCGGTTCCCGCGCAAGTTCTGGGACGACGGCGTCTACGGCGTGCGCCGGCAGGGCGCTGCGGGCGACTGGTGGCACTCGTGGTACGACCTCAGCGGGCCGAGCGGGGAACCCACGCTGCTCACCTTCGCCGCGGGGGAGTGCGCCCGCACCATCCGCGACTGGAGCGACGAGCGCATCGTCGCCTCGGTCATGGAGGGGCTGCGCGGCATCTACGGCGATGCCGTCGTCGAGCCCGTGCACGCGCGCATCACGCGCTGGCAGCACGACCCCTACACGCGCGGCTCGTACTCGTACATGACCGTCGACGCGGTCGGCGCCGACCACGAACTGCTCGCGACGCCCCTCGGCGGCGGCGTGCTGCACATCGCGGGCGAGGCGACCTCGGGCGACGACTCGGCGACGGTCACCGGCGCGATGCACACGGGGCATCGTGCCGCCGAGCGCGTCGCCGGCCGCCCGCTCGCCTACGCGTCGCTGCTCGAGCCGCTCGCCGGCTGACCGGGCTCGGCCTGCCTCGGAGCAGCCCGGCCGGGTGCCGCCTGCTCGGGTGATGCCTGCGCCGCGCGCCGCGCGCGGCCGCGTCGGCGGGTGCGGCGTACGATCAGCACGACGACGAGCGCGATGATGCCGCCCACGACGAGCCACGGCAGCAGTACGCCGAGCAGCACGAGGGCGCCCGAGCCGGCGGCGCCGAGCGACGAGAAGCCGGCGAGGAGGCCTTCCCAGAAGTTCGCGGGGCCGCCGCCGGGCAGCGTGCTCGGGCTCGTGAGCGACACCGTGATCGTCGATTCGGCGACCTGGCCCTCGAGTGCCTGCAGCTGGGCCTTGAGCCCGTCGAGCTCCTGCTGGCGCTGGGACAGCATCGATTCGGCCTCGAGCAGTTCGGTCGTCGAGGCGGCGTTCGCCATGAGGCCCTGCAGTCGCTCGACCGACGTCTCGAGGGCGCCGACGCGAGCGTCGAGATCGGCGTGCTCGGCCGTGACGTCGACGGCCGACCGGTTCTCGGATTCGACGGTGCCGATCTCGCCGAGCGCTGCGAAGGCAGCGTCGAGCTCGTCGGCCGGGACGCGCAGCGTGAGGTTCGCGGTGGAGCGGTCGCCCGTGCCCGACACCGACATCGATTCGACCGATCCGCCGAACTTCGCGGCGACCCGAGCGGCCTCGTCTGCCGCGGCGGTGGGGTCTTTGACCGAGAGCCTGATGTCGCCGGTCTGAATGATCGACTTCTCGGCGCCCGGCGTCTCCGCCGAACCGCCCGGCGCCGAATCCTCCATGGACCGAGCCGCGTCCGAGCTGACGAAGTCGCTCGAGGCCGCGAGATCGGGGACGCTGCCGCCGGTGCCGCCGGAGCATGCTGCGAGCGGCAGGAGCAGCAGACCGCCGGCGGTCAGGGCGGTCAGGGCACGGGTTCTCGTAATGGAGGCCATGCACCCCACCATAGGGTGGCCGTGCTCAGCGGCACGGGGAGGCGCCTGCCGAAACCCTGGACGCGACCGGATCGTTACGATGCCTGTCGAACGCACCGCCCTACGGCAGCGGGAGGGTGACGGTGCCCGTCTCGGGAGGCGCCTCGATGCTGCGGCCGCGCAGATCGGGGATCCAGCGGAGCGTCGCCACCGAGCAGATGAGGCCTGCGAGCAGCAGCCCGCTCGACACGAGCAGCGCGCCGTGCGCACCCGAGGCGTCGATGGCGATACCCGCGAGCGCCGAACCGGAGGCGACGCCGACGAGCTGGCCGGTGCCGATCCAGCCGAACGCCTCGGCCGTCTCCGAGAACTTGATGGAGACCGCGATGATGCTCGAGATCGCGGCGAATGCGGGCGCCGTGCCGAGGCCGCCGATGAACAGCATGACGCTCAGCCACCACATGTCGAGCATGACGAGGCAGGCGGCGATGCCGACGAGCACGACGAAGAGGCGCAGCGCGAGCGACCAGGGGCGCATCTCGCGGTGCCCGAAAAGCAGACCGCCGACGAGCGAACCGCCCGCGAAGAGAGCGAGCACGATGCCCGAACGGATATCGCCGTGCCCCTGGCCGGGGCCCGCGAAGGCCGCGACGACGCCGGCCTCGAGCGACGCGAACGACGCGACCATGAAGAAGCCGACGACGGTGGTGATGACGACGGTCGGGTGGCGCAGTACCGCGCCGAAGCCGCGCTTCGGGCGGGCGAGCCGCACGGCGCCCAGGGCAGGGCTCACGATGAACCAGGCGCCGCCGACCAGCATGAAGCCGGCCGCGACGCACAGTCCGACGGTCGTGCCGAACTGCGACGACACGAAGACCGCGATGACGGGGCCGGCGACCCAGATGATCTCCTGCGCCGCCGCGTCGAGCGAGTACAGAGCCGACAGCTGCGTGGCGGGCACGAGCTTCGGGTAGATCGTGCGCACTGCCGGCGTGACCGGGGGAGTGGCGAGGCCGACGAACACCGCGATGACGGCGACGACGGGGAGCGGCAGGTGTACGACGGCGACCGTGATGAGCAGCGCCGCGCACACGATCGAGGTGACGGTGAGCACCGGGCGCATGCCCCAGCGGCCCATGAACCTGCTGCTCAGCGGGCCCGATACCGCCTGGCCCGCGCTCTGCGCCGCGAGCACGATACCGGCCGAGGTGTAGTCGCCGTAGGCGTTCTGGATGTGCAGCAGCAGAATGATCGAGAGCATGCCGAACGGGAACCTCGCGAAGACCTGCGAGAGAACGATACGGAAGACGCCGGGGTTGCGCCCCAGATCACGATAGATGCCCACCGATCGAGTATAGGTGCGAAATGCGCGCGAAAACAGTGGTTCGAGCACTCATTCCGTCACAAGATTTCGGCCGAGGGGGTGGAGATACGACGAATGGAGACGCGACGAGCGGAAACAGGACGAGCCCCGCACCCCGAGGCGATCGGGGTGCGGGGCTCGTCGAGGACGTGTCAGCTGTTGGTGGAGTAGACCGTGCCGCCGCCCGTGGCGCGGCCGCGACCGCCCGTGCGACGGCGGCCGCTGCCCGGCTGACCCTGCGTGCGGGGCTGCTGGGATCCCTGTCGATTCTGCTCCTGCCGGCCCTGGCCGGCGTTCTGGCCGCCCTGCGAACCGCCCTGACCGCTGATGCTCTGGCCGGCGCCGCCACCGCTGCGCCCGCGCCCGCCGCGCGAGCGCTTGCGCTTGGCGTTGGCGCCCTGCGACTTGCCCTCGCCCGCGGGGGCGTGCCCGGCGGCGCGCTGCTGCGCGACCTGGGCCGCGGCACGCTTGCGCTCGGTCTCCCGGGGGTCGACGCGCGGCGCGACTTCGCCGATGAGCGCGAGCACCTCGGGGGCGATCTGCGCGGCCATCGGGTTGACCTGCTGCGGGGTCACGCGGATCTTCGCGGCGCGCATGATCTGGCGCATCTCGCCGCGCTGCTCGGGCAGCACGAGCGTGACCACGTCGCCCTCGTTGCCGGCGCGGGCGGTGCGGCCCGAACGGTGCAGGTAGGCCTTGTGCTCGACCGGCGGGTCGATGTGCACGACGAGCTCGACGCCGTCGACGTGCACGCCGCGGGCGGCGACGTCGGTTGCGACGAGCACCTTCGCCTCGCCCGAGACGAACTCGGCGAGGTTGCGGTCGCGTGCGTTCTGCGACAGGTTGCCCTGCAGCTCGACCGCGGGGATGCCGCGGGCGGTGAGCTGCTTCGCGAGCTTCTTCGCCTGGTGCTTCATGCGGGTGAAGAAGATGCGGCGAGCCGTGCCCGAGGCGAGGGCCTCGATGAGGGCGTCCTTCTGATCTTTGCCCGCGATCTCGAAGACGTGGTGCGTGAGCTGCGGCACGGGCGACTCGGCGGCGTCGACCGAGTGCAGGATCGGATCGTGCAGGTACTTCTTCACGATGTTGTCGACCCCGTTGTCGAGGGTCGCCGAGAAGAGCAGGCGCTGGCCGTGCTTCGGGGTCTTGTTCATGATGCGCGTGACGACGGGCAGGAAGCCCATATCGGCCATGTGGTCGGCCTCGTCGAGCACCGTGATCTCGACACCGTCGAGGCTGACGACGCCCTGGCGCATGAGATCGTCGAGCCGACCGGGAGCGGCGACGACGATGTCGACTCCGGCTTCGAGGGCGGCCTCCTGGCGGCGCTGCGGGATGCCGCCGAAAATGGTGGTGACCTTGACGCCGATCGGGTCGGCGAGCATTTTCACGGTCTCGGCGATCTGGGTGACGAGCTCGCGGGTGGGGGCGAGCACGATGGCGCGCGGGCGGTTCGGTCGGCGCTTCCTCGCCGCGTCCTGCGCGTCGCTCGCGAGGTTCGCGACGAGGGGGATGCCGAAGGCGATGGTCTTGCCCGAGCCGGTGCGGCCGCGGCCGAGCACGTCGCGGCCGGCGAGGGTGTCGGCGAGGGTGTCGCGCTGGATCGGGAAGGCGGTCTCCTTGCCGTTCTTCTCGAGGGCGTGCGCGATGGCTTCGGGTACGCCGAGGTCGCGGAACGACGGGGCGGGAGTGGTCTGTTCGGTCACGGGGACCTTTCTGGCTGAGCAGCGCGGCGCGCGCGGGCCCGTGCTCCCGGCAGGGATCGGGCGGCGCGGTCGTGCGTCGCTGCGGTTCGGCGGGTGCAGCGCGGGGCCGCGCGCACCGTTCGCCGCGGAAAGTCTCGGGGCCTGGGGCCTCGGCTCGGGCCTGTCGAACGGCCCGGTATGCATGAAGATCAGCGACGATGGGGCCGATATCGGATCGGCCCGTGCGCACCAGTCTACCGTGCGATTTCACCAGTGCGGAAGAAGTGCCGAACTTCGCGGAAGGATCTGCACGATTCCGCCCGGTACGGGGCGGTCGCCTGGCATGATCGAGCCATGGCACGCATCACGATCCGAGAATTCCATGACGACGACCTCGACGCCGTCGTCCGGCTGTGGTGGGAGGCGCAGGCCTCCGACGAGCAGCCCGTGTACTCGCTCGCCGAGGTGACCGCCTCGTGCCGCGAGGATCACGCCGTCGTCGCCGTGCGCGACGAGATCGTGGTCGCCGCCGCGGTCGGTCGAGCGGCGCACGCCCAGGGGTGGGTCGTGTTCTTCCGGGCATCGGAGGATGCGCGCTCCGAGAACGTATCGGGCGCGCTGCTCGACGCGCTCGAGCGCAAGATGGCGCCCCTCGGGCTGTCGACGCTGTCGGTGCTGATGCCCGAGGGCAGTCGCCTCGACATGCTGACGTCGAACGGGTTCCGCGTGCGCTCGGATCTGCGCTTCCTCGAACGGCAGATGCCCGTGCAGCGGCGCGAGCTCGAACTGCTCAAGGAGGTCGGCGGCCGCATTCTGCCGCGCCACCTCTGGGGCAATGTCGCGGGTATGCGGCACGAGAAGCAGCTGCTCGAGGAGCGTCTGGTGGCTCCCCTCGCGCAGCCCGATCTCGCCGATCGCTACGGTGTCGTGCCGCCCCGGGCGGTGATGCTCTTCGGCCCGCCCGGTACCGGTAAGACGACGTTCGCGAAGGCGGTCGCCTCGCGGCTCGAATGGCCGTTCGTCGAGGTGTTCCCGTCGCGCCTGGGCGACGGCATGAGCAGTATGGCGTCGTCGCTGCGCAGCACTTTCGAGCAGATCGACGAGCTCGAGCACGGCGTCGTGTTCATCGACGAGGTGGAGGAGATCGCGTCGCGCCGCAGCGACCCGCCGACGCCGACGCAGGGCGTCACGAACGAGCTGCTGAAGATCGTCGCCGACTTCCGCAGCCGCGAGGGCATGCTGCTGATCTGCGCGACCAACTTCGTGCGCGCGCTCGACGCCGCGTTCCTGCGGCACGGCCGCTTCGACTACGTGCTGCCGATCGGCCTGCCCGACGACGAGGCGCGCGGCGCGATCTGGCGCCGGTACGTGCCGCAGGCGATCGCGGGCGAGATCGACTTCGCGGCGCTCGTCGAGCGCAGCGCGGGGCTCACCCCGGCCGATATCGAGTACGCCGCTCGACGGGCGTCGCAGGAGGCGCTGGCGCGGGCGCTGCGCTCGGGCGGCGGCACGGGCAGCGACGACGGCGAGGGGGCGGCCGCGGGCCCGGGCGCCGGCGAGCCCGGGGCCGACCTCACGACGGGTGACTACCTCGCCGCGCTCTCGGTCACCCGTGCGACGGTATCGGACGAGCAGCAGTCCCTGTTCCTCGAAGACATCGAGGAGCTCGCGCGGCTCTGAGCGCGGGGCGATCCCTGGCGGCCATGGGCCCAGAGCGGAAAGTTCGTGCAACCACTTGCACACTTGCCAAGTGGTAACTATTCTTGCAACTACTATCCGAACTGCGAAAGGGATTGCATCATGAACACCGAGATCACCCGCGAGGAAGCGGCCGCCGCGCTCGCGAAGACCGACCTGCTCGCCGCGAACATGCGCCGCGACCTCACGGCGATGCGCGTCGCGATGGCGGCCTTCGGCATCGGCAGTGCGGGAGCGATGCTCATCATGGGGCTCGTCGGCATGGGCGGGCAGCCCGGCGCCCTCGTCGCCGGCGTCGTGCTGCTCATCGCGGCGATGATCCCGGTGCAGATCGTCGGCGTGCGCGCCAAGGCCCGCGTCTCGAAGTTCGCCCGCCGCTACCTCATCGCCATCCTCGTCTGGGGCGTCGTCTACGCGGCCGGCATGATCGTCGGCGGCTTCGTCTTCCCGCTCGTGCCCGCGTTCTGGATTCCGGCGGCCGTCGTCAGCGCCCTGCCCGGCCTCTGGTTCGCCGCGACCGCCCGGGACGCGCGATGAACCACCCGCGCAGCGCGCTCGACAAGGAGCTGCTCGCGCCGCTCAGGCTCTCGATCGCGGCTGCGCTCTCGCGGGTCGGCGAAGCCGACTTCGGCAGCGTGCGCGATGCGATCGAGACGAACGACGCCGAGCTGTCGCGCCAGATCACCCGGCTGCAGGCCGCCGGCTACCTGACGATCGACAAGCGCAGCAGCGGCCGCTACGGCAAGACCTGGCTGGCGCTCACCGATGCGGGGCGCGAAGCGCTCGCGGGGCATGTCGACGCCCTGCGCAGGATCACCGGCGAGTGAGCCGCGCTTTCGGGAGGGCACGGCCCCGGCCCGTTGTCGGCGGCATCCGATAGCTTCATGAGCGACGCCGGGGTCGGCCCGGCAGGCGGAAGGAGACGGCATGTTCGTGCAGCAGCGCAGCGAGGGCGGCCAGCGCCTGGTCACCAGCGCGAGCGACCTGACGGCGGCGAGCGCCTGCGAGTTCGCGTTTCTGCGCCGCGTCGACGCGAGGCTCGGCCGCGACATCGAAGTGCCGCCCGACGACGACCCGATGCTCGCCCGTGCGGGCCGGCTGGGCGACGCGCACGAAGAGCGCACGCTCCAGGACTACCGGCGGCGCTTCGGCCAGGGATCGGCGGGGGAGCCGGGCGGGGTCGTCGAGATCCCGCGGCCCGACTCCATGCACGAGGCCGACCTCGTCGCCGTCGCCGAATCGACCGTGCGGGCGCTCGCCGGGCGGGCCGATCTCGTCTTCCAGGCGACCTTCTTCGACCCCGCGCAGCGCGCTGCGGGCGACCCGGGCTCGGAAGGCGCAGGCGGTGCGGGCGAGCTCGAGATCGGCTTCATCGGTTTCGCCGACTTCCTCGCGCACACGGGCGACGGCGCCTACGAGGTGCAGGATACGAAGCTCGCGCGCCGCGCGAAGGTGACCGCGCTGATGCAGCTCGCCGCCTACGCCGAGCAGCTCGAGCGCATCGGCATCCCCGTGCGCGACGAGGCCGTGCTCATCCTCGGCGACGGCGCGCACTCCCGGCACCGCATCGCCGACATCGCTCCCGTCTTCCGCGCCCGCCGCGAACGGCTCCACCGCATCCTGCTCGACCGCGCCGCCGCCACCGGCCCCGACGGGGCGCGCGAGACGGCCGCGGCGATCGCGTGGGGCGCGCCCGGCATCGCCGCCTGCGGCCGCTGCGAGGTCTGCGAACCCGAGATCGTGCGCACCCGAGACCCGCTGCTCATCGCCGGCATCCGCGCCGCGCAGCGCGACGCGCTCGTCGCGGCCGGCGTCGGCACGATCGACCGCGTCGCCGAACTCGCACGGCTCGTACCGGGCGACGGCGGCCCGGAGATCGCCGGCATCACCGCGCAGGCGCTCGCACGCCTTGCCCGGCAGGCCGCGGCCCAGATCGGCGCGGTACCGGGGGAGGCGCCGCCCTTCCGCGTCACCGACCCGGCACCGCTCGCGGCGATCCCTGCCCCCGATGACGGCGACATCTTCTTCGACTTCGAAGGAGACCCCATGTACCGCGAGCCCGGCCCCGACGGGTCGGCGCGGTGGGGCATCGACTACCTCTTCGGCTGGGTCGACCGTGCCGGCGAGTTCTCGGCGCTCTGGGCGCACGATCTCGTCGCCGAGCGCGAGGCCCTCATCGCGTTCATCGCGTACGTCGCGGCGCGCCGCCGCGCGCACCCCGGCATGCGCATCTACCACTACGCCGCCTACGAGCGCACCCACCTGCTGAGCCTCGCCGCCCGCCACGGGGTCTGCGAGGCCGAAGTCGACGAGCTGCTGCGCGAGCACGTGCTGGTCGACCTCTACCCGATCGCGCGCCGCGCGCTCACCGTCGGCTCGCGCTCGTACTCCATCAAGAAGCTCGAACCGCTCTACATGGGCGCGGAGCTGCGCGACGAGGCGGGCGTCACCAACGCCGCGCAATCGGTGACCGAGTACGCCGAGGCCGTCGAGCAGCTGGCCTCGGACGACCCCGCCGCGCGTGCCGCGGGGCAGCGGCGCCTCGACGACATCGCCGACTACAACCGCTACGACTGCGTCTCGACGCTCAGGCTGCGCGACTGGCTGCTCGGCCTCGCCGACGAGCACGGCATCGCACCGTTCCCGGCGGCGTCCGCGGACGACGCCGCGCAGCCTCCCCTCGAACTCAGCCCCGTCGCCGCACGCCTCGCCGTGCACGCCGACGCCTGGGGCCCCGGCCCCGAGCGCTCCGCGATCGCGCTCGCCGGCAGCGCCATCGACTACCACCAGCGCGAGCAGAAGTCGTTCTGGTGGGAGCACTTCGCGAGACTCGTCGACCCCATCGACGACTGGGCCGACACCCGAGACGTGCTCGTCGTCGACTCCGCCCGCAGCCGGGTGGGCGAGGACTGGTTCGTGCCGCCGCGCGCCCGGGCCGAGCGACGCCGCCTCGAGCTCCGCGGGGCGCTCGCCCCCGGCAGCGGCCTGCGCGCGGGCAGCGACGCGTTCCTGCTCTACGAGCACCCGGCGCCCTTCCCGCAACCGGGCGCCGCCCCCGGAGCCCGCGGAGCGAAACAGGTGAAGATCATCGACGGGGCCCCGGCCCCGTCAGACGCAGGCTCCGGTGACGATGCCCGCGAGACGCTCGTCATCGTCGAGGAGATGATCGGAGGCGCAGCGCAGTACCGCGAGCTGCCGGTCGCGCTGGTGCCCGGCCCGCCGCCGCGGGCCGGCGCGCAGAAGGGCGCGATCGAGGAGTGGGGCGCCCATCTCTCGGAGGCGCTCGACCGCGGCGAGTTCCCCCGCGACCCCGTCGTCGACCTCGTGCTGCGCGAGACGCCGCGGGTGCGGGCCGGCGCCGGGGCCGGGCTCGTGCGCCCCGAATCGGAGGAGGCGCTCGCCGCCGGGGGCGGCGACCCCGAGGCGCGCACCATCGGAGCCGTCGTCGAGAGCCTGCGCCGACTCGACCGCAGCACGCTCGCGGTGCAGGGCCCGCCCGGCACCGGCAAGACCTATCTCGCCGCGCACGTGATCGCGCGGCTCGTCGCCGACCACGGCTGGCGCATCGGCGTCGTCGCCCAGTCGCACCGCGTCGTCGAGAACGTGCTCGACGCCGTGGTCGGCACGGGCCTCGCGCCCGGCCTCGTCGGCAAGGTGCCGCAGGGCGGCAGGCTCTCCGATGACGACCCGAGGCCGCCGTACACGGTGCTGCAGCCGAACCGGCACCGCGCCTTCGCCGAGGGGCACCGCGACGCCGGGCGCGGCTGCGTGATCGGCGGTACGGCCTGGGACTTCAGCAACGAGACCCGCTTCGGGCGCCGCAGCCTCGACCTCCTCGTCGTCGACGAGGCCGGGCAGTTCTCGCTCGCCCCGACCATCGCCGCATCCGTCGCGGCCGAGCGGCTGCTGCTGCTCGGCGACCCGCAGCAGCTGCCCCAGGTGTCGCAGGGGTCGCACCCCGAGCCCGTCGACTCCTCGGCGCTCGGCTGGCTGCTCGGTGCGCACGAGACCATGCCCGCCGAGCTCGGCTACTTCCTCGCCGAGACCCGGCGCATGCGGCCCGAGCTCGCCGGCATCGTCTCCGAGCTCGCCTACGACGGGCGCCTGCACGCCCACCCTGCGGCGTCGCAGCGCGAGGCGGTCGGCGTGGGTGCCGCGGGGCTGCACTGGCATCCGGTGCGGCATTCGGGCAATGCGACGGCCTCGAACGAGGAGGCCAGCGCCGTCGCGCGCATCGCGCACGACATGCTGCGGGGAGCACTGCGCGCGAGGGGTGCGCCCGAACGCCGGCTCGACGAACGCGACGTCATCGTCGTCGCGGCCTACAACGCGCAGGTCGGGCTGATCGCGGAGGCGCTCGCCGAGGCAGGCCTGCCCGGCGTGCGCGTCGGCACCGTCGATAAATTCCAGGGCCAGGAGGCCGTCATCGCGATCGTCAGCCTCGCCGCGTCGAGCGCCGACGATATTCCGCGGGGCGTCGAGTTCCTGCTCATGCGCAACCGCTTGAACGTCGCGATCAGCCGCGCGCAGTGGGCGGCGCACCTCGTCTCGTCGACCCGGCTGGGCGACGGCCTGCCGAGCTCGGCCGAGGGCGTCGCGGCGCTCTCGGGGTACCTCCGCCTGCTCGAACGGGCCGAACGGGCCGAACCGGCCGAGCAGGCCGTGTCGGCGGGATAGCCTGGAGGCATGGTGACACCCCGAGGCCCGTTCAAGACTCCGCCGTCCAGACGGCTCCCGCCGCGCGAGGCACCCGCGACCGCGCACGCGCCGCTGGCGCTGCCCGCGTCGGAGCGTTCGCGCATCCCCGCGTTCGAGGTCATGCGCATCACCGATGAGATCGCGAAACGCCGAGCCGCGGGCCACGATGTGGTCTCGCTCTGCGCCGGCGAACCGAGCGCCCGCCCCGTCCCGGGCACCATCCGCCCCGCCGGATACACGGGCCCGCTCGGTACGACGCCGCTGCGCGAAGCCATCGCCGGGCACTACCGCGCCTGGTACGGCATCGAGGTCGACCCTGCCCGCGTCGCCATCACCACCGGCTCATCGGGCGCCTTCCAGCTCGTCTTCCTCGCCGCCTTCGACCCGGGCGACCGGGTCGCGCTCGCGAGCCCCGGGTACCCCGCCTACCGCAACATCCTCACGGCGCTCGGCGTCGACGTCGTCGAGATCCAGACCGGTCCCGAGACCCGCTACCAGCCGACACCCGAGCTGCTCGACGCGGCCGTCGCCGCGGGCGGACCGCTCGCCGGTCTCATCATCGCGTCGCCCGCGAACCCGACCGGCACCATGCTCAGCCGCACTGAGCTGCAGGCGCTCGACGCGTGGTGCCGCCGCGGCCGCACGCGCCTCATCAGCGACGAGATCTACCACGGCATCACGTTCCCCGAGACGGGCGATGCCGATAGGCGTGGCATCTCGGCGCTCGAGCTCGACCCCGACGCCATCGTCATCAACTCGTTCTCGAAGTACTGGGGCATGACCGGGTGGCGACTCGGTTGGGCCATCCTGCCGGAAGACCTCATCGCCCCGTTCGAAGCGCTCGCTTCGAATTTCGCGCTCTCGCCGCCGGCCCCGGCGCAGGAGCTCGCCCTCACCGCCTTCAGCGACGAGAGCTACGCCGAACGCGACGCGATCGTCGCCGGTTTCGCCCGGGCCCGCGCCCTCATCCTCGAGGCCGAACCGCAGCTCGAGTGGGGCGTCGCCGCGCCATCGGACGGCGCGTTCTACTACTACTCCGAGCTCGGCGAGGCGCTGCTCGAACGCTACGGCGACTCGGTGTCGTACGCCCGGGCACTGCTCGAAGCCGCCGACGTCGCCCTCGTGCCCGGCGTCGACTTCGACCCCGCGCAGGGGCATCGGGCCGTGCGCCTGTCGTACGCGGCGGGGGAGCCGGCGGTCGCCGAGGCGCTCGACCGCATCATCCGCTTCCAGCGCAGTTGACGCTGAGCGGGCCGCGGCGCATTCGCCGACCGGACCGCTCAGCGATTCAGCGGGCTGCATGCTGGAGTTCCTTACCGAAGGTGGGGACCGACCGGTCTCAGCTCATGCTTCCGGCTCCGACTCGGTCTCCGGCACCGCGAGCAGCGCGAGGGTCCGCTGCGCTTCGTAGACGGCCGCGTCGAACCCGATCTCCGGGTCGGTCATGATGCGCTCGGTGGCGATGGCGTGCGTACGCACCTGCAGATCTGCGTGAGTCTGCAGACGGCCGACGACCGGCAGCGCGGCTTCTCCGAGGGCCGCGAATGCGCGACTCAGGCTCAGCTGCACCTCGCGGTCGCCCCGGGCGAACTGCGATGACAGCTCCTCGGCCAACGCCGCTTCGCGTCCGTCGGGTACGAGCCCTGCGGCGGTGCGCCACGCCGTGCGCGCCACCTCGTCGTCGCTGTCGCGCAGCAGCTCCGAGGTGATCGCGGGCCAGGTGCTCGGCGCTCCGATCTTCGACAGCGTGTGGAGCGCCTGGCTCCGCGCCTGCGCGGCCTCGGAGTGCAGTTCCGGGAGCACCCGATCGAGCACCGCCGCCTGATCGTGGCGGATCAACGCCCAGGTGAGCATGTCGCGCACGTAGAAGTCCGGTTCGACTGCGCAGCGCTCGACGAGGACGTCGATGTAGTCGGGCGACGGTTTCGTGCCGGCAGTGAGCGCGGCCTGCAGACGCCCCGAAGACGTCGGTGCGTCGAGCGCGGCCCGAAGCCGTGCTGCCGGGTCATCGTTCTGTTTCATCTGGGTCATGGTAACAACCTGTGTTCCCTTCCTACAGGCTGGTCGCGGTGAGGAGTCTACGAGACGGGGCGCCGAGGCTCTCCGCCGGGAATAGCTGCGAGCCACGACGAGGAGCAAGGGCCCCCAGGCGAGCATCGGGGCGTAGGCTGCAGTGATCTGGGCGGCCTGCGGGCGTTCGCGGATCGGGCGCAGGTCGCCTCCGGGTTCACCGACGATCTGCAGATCCGGTCTGGCAGAGGCCGCTGTGAAGTAGTTGTAGATGTAGATGGCGGCGATGGTCATGACGATCACCGCTCCTGCGACAGCGAACCTCGTGACGATCCGTGAGGAGAGCTCGCGCCCGCCGACGATCGGGACGCGAGACGGAATTCGCTCGCCCCATGGGCGCACGAGTCCTACGGAGAGGAATGCGACTGCCAAAGGACCCGCGGAGAGGATGACGAAGTACCACCAGTTCTCCGGCTCTTCGCCGATGACTCGCAGCCGCCAGATGGCGGAAGGCAGCACGGTCAGCGGGATCAGCCAGGCCATGCCGACGATCCAACGATTCGGCTGGGCATACATGGTTCTACGCTCCCTGCTCTTCGCGTGATCGCTCTGCTCCACAGTGCGGGCTGCGAGATCTCCAGATCGCGACGGCCAGGAGGAGCACGGAGAGACCCCATAGCAAGCAGAAGGTGCCGAAGGGCCACCCTCCGCGATCCTCGAGAATGCTTCCGGCGACCGTGAAGACGCCCAACGCGGCCAGTGCTGCTCCGAGCACGGCGAGGGGAGGAGCGAACGCGACCGGGTGCCACCGCTGGGTCACCGGGAGGAACGGCAGGAGGACAGCGCACAACATGAGAGCGCCGACGCCTGCGTTCGCCCATTGCGCGAGCGAGATCTGCGCCGCGTTCGCGTATTGGAGCGTCTCTGCAGCGGTGACATGCGGGCCGCCGTGGATGCCGAGCTTCCCGGCGAAGGCGAAGTCCGCCTTCGCCACGATGTAGAGGGCGGTGAAGCCGGCCGACACCAGTGCCGGGATGCGAATCGTCATCGGAGTCATGGATTCTCCCTTCTGCGGTCTCGGCCTCGGTGGAGCACCCCGCGCGCAGCGCGCATCGTGGTGATGGTTCCGCGGATGACCAGTTCCTTTCCGAGGCCCCCGAGCCATGATGCGAGCGCGAATCGCCGCAGGCGATCGCGGCCGGTGACGAGCTGGACCCGGCCCGTGAACCGTCCGAGGTCGATGCAACGGATGATGTAGTCGTGCTGGAAGGGCGGCGGCGTTCGCAGGCCTTCGACTGCAGTGATGACGTCTGCGGCGTGCGCGCCCATCGGCAGCGCGGTCGCGCACGACATGCGCAGGTGACTCGCATCAGGGCCGGCGACGCATATCGCATCCCCGGCACCGATGATGCGCGGATGATTCGCGACCTGCAGCGTCGGTGTGACGACCAAACGTCCTCGGTCATCGGTCGGAAGCCCCGAAGATGCGGCGAGAGGCGGAGTCTGCAGACCGGTGCAGTCGACGAGAAGCTCGTCCGGGGGGTTCGGCGCGTCCCGCTCGGAGAAGACGAGAGGGATCCCGAGCCTGTCGAGGCGTCGTTGCTGCGCCCGGTGATAGGCGTCCTCAGGCCAGGCGGTGCGAGAGGCCAGCGTCACGTCGCGGCCTGCCGTTGCCAGGGCGGCCGCGGTCTCCACTCCCGTGAGCCCGGCTCCGAGCACCCGGACAGGGGCGTAGGGGCGCCGGGCGAGCGTGTCGGAGAGCCGGGCCGCGGCGTGTTCGTTGGCGACACTGTGCCGCTGCCTATGGTCTCTTCGGTGACCCGAGCCGACGGTTACGATGAGCCAGTCGAAGTCGATCTCTTCTCCTGATGCCAGAACGACGAGGTTGTCGTCCGCGTCGATCCGATCCGCGGTCGAGGTGATCGTCTTGATCTCATGGTGCAGCACTCGGTCCATGGGGATCCGGGCATGCGGCCGGTGGTTCGCCGCGACACGATGGAGTCTCACCCGTTCGACGAAATGCGGAACGGGGTTGACGATGGTGACGTCGAACCCTCTGCGGGCGAGCTTGTTCGCAGCGACGACTCCTGCGTATCCTGCTCCGAGTACGAGTGCTCGGGTCATGTTGATACCTCCTGAGTATGGTCGTGCTGAGTGCGATCGGGCGATGGCCGGCGACGGGGATTCTGCGTACTTCTCGACCAGAACGCCCAGGCGGCGACAGTCAGGGCGGCGCCGAATCCGGCGAAGGCCGTCACTCCGATCCATGCCACCAGCAGCGCGTCTTGCGGTGCGGGGAAGTCTCCGGCGGGGATGGCGAGAACACCGGCGGAGACGAGGGCGGTGTAGCCGATGCCGATGAGGCCGTAGGGCAGGAGCGTCCCTGCCCCGACGGCCGACGGGACCAGCAGCAGCCACCGAGGAATGACTCGGCTCCACGGCAGGACGAGCATCCACAAGAGCAGGGCGCCGGCGCACGAGAAGAGCACTGTCGGATCCAGCCCGAGGTGTTGCAAACGGAGCCAGACATCCGAGGCTCCATTGCTCGCAGAAATGCGCGCGACATCTTCCCCGGACCGTCCGGCGAATGAGCCGCCAGTCGCCCAGAGCGTCTTCATCCACGCATACGGAAGAAGTGCGATCGTTCCGAAGACAGCTGCGATCCGGGCGGTGTACGGGTTCGCTGCCGACAGTGAGAGGCCTCGAGCTGGGAATCGCCTTGCCGTGAACATCGTGAGCAGGACGGCGCCGACCGCGGAGAATGCACGCGCAACGAGCGTCCACAGATCTTCTGGAAGCTGCCCGGAGACGATCATCAGCAGATCCTGCAGCAACCCCCACGTCGACAAGACCGCGACCCCTGTCAGGATCCACAGCCAGCTTCTCTTGCCGAATCTGCGGCGCGATATCACCGTCCCGGCAGCCGTGATGCCGAGCACCGGCCCGATGATGGTCTGCAGCCAGGAGACCGCGTCCGGCTTCGTGTCATCCTGCGCGATGAGCACGGCGGTGAAACGGGCGAGCTGGAGGGTTGCATACACCGACCCCCAGACCGCTACTCCGACAGCCGCGCCCCGGTACGGGTGAGTCGGGGGAGCGCTGTTCGCATGCTGGTCCCTCATGATGGAATCACTCCTCGGGCGATTGTTCTGAGCAGTCGCTTCAGCAGGATCCGGTGCATGCCGGTACCGAAGACGGCCAGCCGGTATAGCGCGCCCTGAAGCCCGGCGAACGTTGCATGCGAGCGGATCCGCACTGTCACCCGGTCGTCGACGTCCGCGTCGACCAGGATCACCATGGCGTATTCCGAGAGCAGATGGCGGCCCGACAGCACCAGGGCTCGTGGGCGGTCGATGTGCGAGACGGCGAAGCCCGGCACTGCCGACCCTTGTTCTGGGAATCGACCATCGGCGAAACGGGGGCGAGCTCGGACGGCGCTCGCATAGGCCCGTGCGGCGCCGTTGTCGAACCCGCCCACACAGGCGAGCAGGCTCGCCCAGACGGCGGCCGGCGGTGCCGCCGCACCGGTTCGGTGTTCATCCAACAGCGGCAGCTCCGTGTGCGCCGAGCTGTTCCGGGATCCGCGCATCGCCGTCATCGTCGTTCACCTGTTCGCGCCGATCAGTGCGGCGATGTCGTTCGCGATCCGCTCCGGCTGTTCACCGTTCACCGCGTGCGAGGCTCCCTCGTAGACGTGCACGATGGCATTCGGGAAGCTCCGTCGCGCAGTCGCCGCAGCCTGCCGAGCGTCATGGATCGCCGAGTCGCCGCCGATGATCACCAGCGTCGGTACGGTGATCCTGCGCAGCTCCGCTTCGGGGATCAGCTTCAGCTGCGGCAGCCGTAGGATGAAGTGCTTCATGCCCGCCTCGATCATCTCGGCCACGGGAAGATCTGCCACGGGTGCACCGCCCGCCATGTAGGAGTTGAACCCGTCGCGCCACGACTTCGGGAACCAGCGCACCGTGGCAGGTAACGAATGCATGATCATCCGAACCGGGAGGTTCGCGAGTGTGAGCGCTGCATCGATGAGGGTGAGCGTGGCGACCTTGCCCGCGTCATGCAGCACGAGGTTCGCCGCGCTCCATCCGCCGAAGGAGATGCCGGCGAGGTGGAAGGCTTCCTCGGGAAGCGCCTGCATCGTCTGGGCGAGCCACGTCGCCTGGTCCGCGGCGTCGGTGATCGGACGATCTTGAACGCTCATGCCCGGTTCGCCCAGCAGATCCACGGCGTAGACGTCTCCCAGCTCGAGCAGCGAGGGCATGTTGTCCGCCCAGATGGGAGTGCCGGATGATTTTCCGGGCAATAGGAGCAGAGGATGCGGGCCGGAGCCCGCGCCGGCGAAGCGGTAGCAGCGGACCGAGCCGAAATCGGTGCGGATATCGAGTGTTTCAGCGGGCTGGGGCAGGCTCGCGAATGCACGTGCATACGCGTCCATGTATCGTGCCCGCCCCTGGGGGGAGTCCCAGCGACCGAGGAGTTTCGCTGCGTCGTCGATTGTTCTCATCTTGAGCCCTAACCATTGGTAAGTGTTCTCACCATAGGTTAGGATCGGAGGCATGGCAACCCAGAAGATCGCAGGGCGCGGTGAATCCTTCACCGAGCAGGCTCGGCGCGCGCAGCTCATCGGCATCACCCGGAACCTGATCGCCGAACGCGGCCACCGGGGCACTTCTCTGCAGAGCATCGCCGATGCCGCCGGTATCACCAAGGCAGCCGTGCTTTACTACTTCCCCACGAAGGCCGCCGTGATCGAGGCCGCGTACGGCGAAGTCGTCGCCGCCCTCGCGCGCGACGTCGGAGCGGCCGTCGAGGCAGCGGCTCTGGGGCATGAGCCCGCGGCGTACATCCGCGCCATGGTGCATCATCTGCACGAGCACCCGCAGCACACCCGCATCTTCGCCGAGGCCGTATTGCACGACGAGCGGCCTCACAGCAGAAAAGAACGTTGGCAGCCGCTGGCGGCACTCATCGAGACGGCTGCGGGCCAAGACGCGGTAGACGCTCGTGATGCCCGCGCGACCGCGATCATCATCGGCGGCGCCATCGACGGCATCATCGCCGAGCAGCTCGACGACCCCGATTTCGATTCCGGGCATGCGGCAGAAGTGCTCATAGCGATGCTGCCGGGGGCGTCGAACGCGGCGACCGAATCCTAGGAGTCACCGCCCGTCGGTATGCGATCCTCCGTGGATCTGGGATTTCGCCCGGGTTACGGGCATTCCTTCGGCAGAAGACATTTGGAAGAGGAACCCTGGCGCGGTGGGGAGACACCTGCGGGGGACAGATCCAGGGGAGAATCCGAAGCGAGGCGAGCCCGCCCCGATGAACGGCGAAGGCCGTGCGGAGGACGATGATCTCTTCCTCCGCACGGCCTGCACTCGGGGGAGCGTCAGTACTCGATGACGCTGCGGATGCCGCGACCCTGGCGCATCTCGGCGAACGCCTCGTTCACCTCGTCGAGCGCGATGCGATCGGTGACCATCGAGTCGAGGTCGACGAGGCCCTCCATGTAGAGATCGACGATCTTCGGGAAGTCGATCGACTGGCGGCTCGAGCCGTAGTTCGAACCGATGAGCTTCTTCTCCTGGTCGCTCATCACGAACGGGTCGATCGAGATCTTCACGCCGTCGGCGACCTGGCCGACGACGACCGCGGTGCCGCCGCGGCGCACGGCCTCGTAGCAGGCCTCGATCGTGAAGGGCAGTCCGATCGCCTCGAAGGCGTAGTCGACGCCGCGACCGTCGGTGAGCTGCTGCACGGTCTCGAGCAGGTCGACCTCGCGGCTGTTGATCGTGTGTGTCGCGCCGAACTTGCGGCCGAGCTCGAGCTTGTCCTCGCTGACATCGGCGAGAATGATCTGCTTCGCACCCGCGAGGCGTGCGCCCTGCACGACGTTCAGGCCGACGCCGCCGCCGCCGACGACGAGCACGGTCGAGCCGGGCTCGACCTTCGCCGTGTTGACGACCGCTCCGATGCCGGTGGTCACGGCGCAGCCGACGAGGGCGGCCTGCGCGAGCGGGGCGTCCTTGCGGATCTTGATGGCGGCCGAGGCCGGCACCATGGCGTGGTCGCCGAAGGAGCCGACGGCGAGGAAGCTCTTGACGTCGTCATCGCCGTCGCGCAGACGGGTCTTGCCGTCGAAGAACACGTGGTTGTACGCGGTCTCGTTGGCGAGCTGGCAGAGCACGGGGTTGCCCGAGACGCAGAACTCGCACCTCTGGCACGACGGGGTCCACGAGAGGATCACGTGGTCGTCGACCTCGAGATCGTCGACCTCGCTGCCGACGGCGATCACGACTCCGGCGCCCTCGTGCCCGAGCACGAGCGGTGCCGGGGTGGCCCAGTCGCCGTCGAGCGCGTGCAGATCCGAGTGGCAGACGCCCGAGGCGGCCATCTTGACGAGCACCTCGCGGGGGCCGGGCTGGTCGGAGATCTGGAGATCGCGGAGCTCGAGGGGCTGTTCGGCGCCGACGAAGACGGCGGCTTTCACGTTGACCATGGAGTGTCCTTTCAGAGGGTGGATGGCAGGCGGGGGAGCAGGCCCGGGGGATCCGAGCCCGATCGGTTCGCGCGTCAGGCGGCGACGGCCGCCTCGGCGATGCGGGGGCTGCGGAAGCTGCGGATGAGCGCGAGGATGCGCTCGACCTCCCCTGCGGGGAAGGCAGTGGCCTTGAAGACGGGCGGGATGAGCACCCAGACGAACGAGCCGCCCATCGGCACGATGCTCAGTGTGCGGCCGTCGACGGCGGAGGCGATCAGATCGATCTCGCGCAGTTGCCCGCCGACTTCGCGGTTGACCGCGTTCAGGCGCGGGCCGGGAGCGGGGCGGGTCGCCTGGCCGACCTTCTTCGGTACGTACCGTACCGCGCCCTTCTCGCGGAATGAGAGTTCGATGCCGCTGGGCACCCGAGTGTCCGCAGGCAGCGTCGCCATGATCCGCAGGTTGTACACCCGCGAGAAGATGTAGTTGCCGGGGTCGTACGACAGCGTCAGGGTGATGCCGTCGGCTGTGCGCACCGTGGCGGTGGTCTGGTCGGCGGCCGTCACCTCGCCGAACTGGGCCGCGGTGTGCTGCAGCGCGGCCCGGGCGCGGTTGACGATCGGGCCCTCGCCCGCGAGTGCGTCGCGGCGGGGCCGTTTCCCGGACTTCACTTCGTCTCCTCCGTCTCGAGTGCGCCCTCCGCTTCGAGCGCGTCGTCGTACTCGTGCTCGAGACCCTCCGAACGCACGACGATGTTCGTCTGCGTCTCGGTGAGATCGGTCGGGGCGAAGAGCGGCAGGCGGTTCATCTTCAGCCAGATGATCGCGAAGATCGCGATGGCGGCGATGACGATGCCGGCGCTGCCCCAGATCACGAGGCGCTGCGACATCTCGGGCACGATGAAGACGATGAGGTAGGTGCACGAGGCGATGCCGAGAATCTGCGGCAGCGGGTAGAGCGGCGTCTTGAAGGGGCGATGCGCCTGCGGGTAGCGGCGACGCAGCACGACGACGTCGACCTGGGCGATGATGTAGCTCAGCAGCCAGGTGGTGCAGGCGATGCTGATGAGGTTCAGGATCATCTCGATGCCGCCGTCGGAGAAGGTCGAGTACAGCAGCACCGAGGCCATGCAGCCGGCGGTGACGAGCATGCCGGTCCAGGGGACGCGGCTGCGGGGGCTCACCTTCGAGAGCCACTTCGGCAGCAGGCCCTCGTTCGACAGGCCGTACAGCATTCGCGGGATGGCGGCGAGGTACGAGTTGCCGGTCGAGAACGAGGCGAGGATGGTGACGACGGTCATGATGAGGCCGCCGGTGGCGCCGAAGATCGCGGTCGCGCCGACGACGTGCGGGATCGACGAGGTCGCCATCTCGGCGAGGTCGGCGTAACGGGTGGCGCCCCAGCCGAAGAGCACGTCGACGAGGAAGATGGTGCAGACGCCGATGACCATGGCGAGGGGGATGTTCTTCCAGGGCTTCTTGACCTCTTCGGCGAGGGGAGCGACGAACTCCATGCCGATGTAGAGCCAGATGGCGACGGCGCCCATCGAGGCGAGCGTGCCCCAATCGGTCGCGAGGAAGTCGTTCTCGACAGGGGTGCCGGTCGCGAAGCCGGTGATGCCCGCGAGGCCCATCACGGCGAGGATGCCCATCATGCCGAACACGACAGGGATCTGGAAGCGCGCGAAGATGTCGACGCCCGAGATGTTCAGGGTCAGCAGGATGGCGAGCAGGATGAAGGAGAAGAGCGGCGCTGGGAAGCCGGTGAGCGATTCGAAGGAGTCGCCGGCCACGAGCAGCTGCGTGCCGCCGTCGGCGGAGACGAGCACGAGGTAGCCGCCGAGCACTGCGATGATCGCCATGAGGCGGCCGAGCGCGGGCAGCGTGTACTCTCCGACCATGCCGCCGCCCGGCAGCATCGATGCGAGCTCGCCGTACGAGATGGCCACCATGACGATGATGATGAGGCCGATGAATGCCGGGATAGCGAAGGCGAGCCCGCCCGTGCCGAAGCCGTTGCCGAGAGAGACCATGGCGGTCCCGGAAACGACGAGTCCGGTGGAGGCCGCGTAGGCGGCGCCGAACCCGAGGCTCCTCTTGAGCTTGGTTCTGGACATGTCTCAGCTCCTTTGCTGTGTGCTGTGTCGTGAACGAACGTCCAGCAGACAGCTTGCTCCCTCCGTGCACGTTCCGCATTCGACACAGTGGTGATCTGGAGGAGAATGCTGGCCGGTCTGCCATTGGATCGTGCGAGGTTTCGACATCAGTCTGTCGAAATCAAATTCGACTACTGGACGTTCTGCTCCGAAGGCTGGAAATAGCGCAGGGCGAGCGTGAGCTCGGCGCGCACCTGGTAGTCGTCGAGATCGCTCGAGGTGATGTTCGCGATCTGCTCGAGCCGGTTCGCGAGCGTGTGCCGGTGGATGCCGAGTTCGCGGGCGGCCGGTTGCTGTCGGCCGTGCTGCTCGAGCCAGACGCGGAGGGTGCGCAGCAGCTCCGCGCCGCCTGCGGCGTCGGTGGCCTCGAGCGGGCCGAGCAGGCGCCGGGCGACGTGCGAGGCGTCCGACGCGTCGATCAGGTCGGTCACGCCCTCCCGCCAGATGTCGGGGAAGCCCGTGACGCCCGCATCGCCGCGTCGCAACCCGAACTCGGCAGCCTTCTTGGCTTCCTCGAGCGCGAGCGGCAGCCCCTCCCACACGTCGCAGTGCGAGCGTCCGATGACGAGCCCGAACGGAGCGAGCCGGTCGATGAACGCGTCGGCGTCGGCCTCGTTCACGAGGATGGCGGTGTCGCTGCGGTACTGCGCGAAGAAGAACGGCTCTTCACCCTCGAGGCGCAGCTTGTCGAGCGCGGGCAGCAGGCGCGAAGCGTCGAAGTGCTGGGGGATGCCGATCAGCGCGACGAGCGGCGGCTGCGGGAGCGGCCCCCACACGCTCTGCACGATGTGCCGGGTGACGTCGATGCTGCCCGAGAGCAGCAGCTGCAGCAGCGCCTCGCGCAGTGTGCGCTGCAGCGCCTCGAGGGTCTGGTTCTGCGCGAGCGAGACGCTCACGAGGGCGAGCACGCTCGAGAGCACGTTGCGCGACACGTCGTCGAAGCCGCGGCTGAGGGTGAGCGCCAGTACGCCGGTCGGGTAGTCGGCGCCGCCGAGGGTCTGCAGCACGACCTCGATCTCGGGGGTGGCCTGCAACGATACGAAGCGCTGCCCGTTCTCGAGGGTCTGCTGCACGATCGGGGTGAGCTCGGCCTCGGGCAGGAGGCGCCCGTCGGGCGACTCGATCAGCGTGAGGGGGCGGCCGAGCGGGTCGTAGAGCGCGACGCCGCAGCCGAGCTGGCGGGCGGTCTCGCGCAGCGTCGCCGTGAGGCCGTCCTTGCGCGTGGCGGCGTTCGCGATGGCCTTCTGGGCCCGCAGCGATCGGGTGTACCGCTCGGTCTGGTCGCGCTGCAGCACGCGTGCCGCCTCCTGCAGCAGATCCATGAACGAGATCTCGTACGGCACGTCGAAGAGGATGAGCCCGTGGCGGTGGCAGGCGAGCGCGAGCTCGTGCGGAATGCCTCGGTGCACGACATCGCTGCCGAAGCCGATGCCCTTGACGCCGTAGGCGGCGACGAGGGCCGCGTAGTCGTCGTAGATGCGCGCGAGGCGCTCGGGGTCGATGCGTACCTCGGGGATGGAGGCATCGGCCGATTCGGTGATGGGGAACTGCCAGCCGAGCGTCAGGATGACCTCGGCCGGGCCGAGGAACGGGGTCGGGTCGATGAGGTCGGTGGCGTGCAGCCACTCGAACTCCTCGTCGAACGCTCCCTCGCCGCCCGCGCCGTCGCTCTCGTCGCCCGCGACGACGAGGCGCAGATGCAGCGAGGGGTTCTGGAGCAGTCTGCGCAGGCTGAGCGACATCGCGGGGAGGGGTCAGGCGCCGAGGCGGATGGGGGTGCTCTCGGCGACGCCGATGCGCTGCTGCAGGGCGGCCGGCACGACGAGCACGGGCAGTTCGGTATCGACGCCGAGCTCTGCGAGCGCCTCGAGCTCGGCCCCGCCGAGATCGACGACGAGCGCGGTGATGGAGTCGACGAGCGGGCCCTCGAGGCCGGCGACCGCGCGGCTGAGCGCCGACCGCAGGGCGCGGGCGAGGTCAGCGGTCTCCGCGCCCGTGAGCGCCACCGCTGCCGTGGAGTAGGCGACGCCGTCGCCCGAGAGCGCCTCGGCGATGATGCGGGTCCCGGATGACTGCGCAGTCTCCGCCGCTTCGGACGCGTCGCGCGCTGCGTCCTCGAGTCGCGCCCGCACTTCGAGGACGCTGCTCGACCCTCCCGACGAGGTCGTGAAGGGGAGCGGAACGGCCGAAGGAGCGCCACCGTGATCGTGATGATCGGGTGACGCTCCTCCGAAAGTGAACTTCAAATCCATGAGGTTCAGCCTACTCCCCGCATCGGCCTCGCCGGGCGGGGAGGGACGGGGTTACGCGCTGGCGAGCACGTCCTCCAGCGACTTCGAGGCGAGGTCGGGGAACGCGACGGCGACGCCGTGGTTCGCGATGACGCCGTCGTGCGCGTTCAGGCCCTTGGCGAGCGACGCGTCGTCGTTCAGCGCCTTCTCCCAGCCCTTGTCGGCCAGTGCGACCGCGTAGGGGAGGGTGGCGTTGGTGAGCGCAGCGGTCGAGGTCTCGGGGACCGCGCCGGGCATGTTCGCCACGCAGTAGTAGATCGAGTTGTGCACCGGGAAGGTGGGGTCGTCGTGCGTGGTTGCGTGCGAGTTCTCGAAGCAGCCGCCCTGGTCGATCGCGATATCGACCAGCACCGAGCCGGTCTTCATCTGGGCGACCATCTCGTCGGTGACCAGCTTCGGCGCCTTCTCGCCCGGGATCAGGACCGAGCCGATGACGAGATCGGCTTCCTTGAGCGCCTCGGTGATGTTGTGGGCGTTCGAGGTGCGGGTCTGGATCCGACCGTTGAACTCGTCCTCGAGCTGCTTCAGGCGGGGGAGAGCGATGTCGATGACGGTGACCTCTGCGCCCATGCCGTAGGCGATGCGTGCGGCCTGCTCGCCGGCAGCGCCGCCGCCGATGACGACGACCTTGCCGCGACGGGTCGCGGTGACGCCGCCGAGCAGGATGCCGCGGCCGCCGTTGGCCTTCATGAGCGAGTAGGCGCCGACCTGCACCGAGAGGCGGCCCGCGACCTCGGACATGGGGGCGAGCAGCGGCAGCGCGCGGTTGGGCAGCTGCACGGTCTCGTAGGCGATGGCGGTGGTGCCCGACTCGAGCACGGCCTCGGTGAGCTGCTTGTCGGCGGCGAGGTGCAGGTAGGTGAAGAGGACCTGGCCCTTGCGCAGCTTCGCGTACTCCGAGGGGATGGGCTCCTTGACCTTGAGGATCATGTCGGCCTCGGCCCAGACGCCGTCGGCGCCGTCGACGATCCGGGCGCCGGCAGCGGCGTACTCCTCATCGGTGATGGCCGAGCCCAGGCCCGCGCCCGACTGCACGAGCACCTCGTGGCCGCGGCGGGTCAGCTCGAAGACGCCGGCTTCGGTGATGGCGACACGGTTCTCGTTGTTCTTGATCTCGGTAGGAATGCCGACGCGCATGTTTGCTCCTCTTGTGGCGGTGGAGTGATTCGGGGAGGATCACTGTGATAGCCCGTATCGCGCGGTGACACGAGGGCCGCGACCTCGACAAGGGCAATGCACTGATTGTGCAGTATATTCGTCGGTTTTCAATAAGTCATGAATGCTATTCGGAAAATTGGCGCTATTCTTGTCCGAAATACCGCAATAAAGGATAAGAGTGACTGAAACTTCGAAGAATCTGCGCGCCGATTCCGACCTGGACGCGATCGATCGGAAGATCGTCGAGGAGCTGCAGGCGAACGGCCGCATCACGAACGCCGAGCTCGCCGATCGCGTCGGCGTCGCCGCATCGACCTGCATCGCGCGCGTGCGCAGCCTCGTCAGCCGCCGCATCATCACCGGCTTCACCGCCAGTGTCGATCCGCGGGCGATGGGGCTCGAGCTGCAGGTGCTCGTCAGCGTCACCGTGCGTTCGGGCGCGCGCCAGCGCATCTCCGAGCTGAGCGAAGAGCTGCGATCCCTGCCCGAAGTGATGCAGCTCTTCTTCCTCGGCGGAGTCGAGGATTTCATCATTCACCTGGGCGCCCGCGACTCCGACCACGTGCGCGAGTTCGTGACCGAGCACCTGTCGGCGCACCCCGCGGTCTCGTCGACGCGCACCAGTCTCGTCTTCAGCCATCATCAGAATCCTGTGCGGTCATTCGCCTGATTTCGGGCACCGGATGCGTTTGGGTCCGGTCCAGAGTCGTTCTCTCCAGTATTTCCTGCTGAATTTTGTCTGAGAGTCTCACCGTTGCACAGCCGTTACCAAGCTGCGCATATACTTCCTCAGTGTGGTGCGCGAGCGCCTAAGTAATTTTCATGTCCAGCACGTCGCAAAGTGGCGAAAGCAGAATAGGAAACCTTCTCCATGGACTTCCAGGGATTTCTCGACTGGTTGAGCGGAATTATTTGGGGGCCCTTCGTCCTCATCCCGCTCCTCTTCCTGACCGGTCTCTACCTGACCATCCGCCTCGGCGGGCTTCAGTTCTTCCGCCTCGGCGCGGCGATCAACCTCGGCATCATCCGCCGTCGTGACCCGGGCTCCAAGGGCGATATCTCGCAGTTCCAGGCGCTGACCACCGCCCTCGCCGCGACGGTCGGCACCGGCAACATCGTCGGCGTCGCGACCGCGATCGGCATCGGCGGCCCCGGCGCGCTGTTCTGGATGTGGGTCACCGGCGTGCTCGGCATGGCCTCGAAGTACTCCGAGGCGTTCCTCGCGGTGCGCTACCGCACCGTCGACGCCAAGGGCGAGCGCAACGGCGGCCCCCAGTACTACCTGGAGAAGGGCATCAAGGGCCCGGTCGGCAAGATCCTCGGCTGGTCGTTCACCATCTTCACCGTGTTCGCCTGCTTCGGCATCGGCAACATGACCCAGTCGAACGCCATCGCGGCGAACGTCGAGAACAGCTTCAACGTGCCGATGTGGATCACCGGCGCCGTCGTCGCCGTGCTCACCGCGATCGTGCTCATCGGCGGCATCAAGTCGATCGGTAAGGTCACCTCGGCGTTCGTGCCGATCATGATCGTCTTCTACGTCGGCGCAGCGCTCTACATCCTGTTCGCGAACATCGTCGACGTGCCCGCCGCCTTCGCGCTGATCTTCACCGACGCGTTCACCGGCACCGCCGCCACCGGCGGCTTCCTCGGCTCGGTCTTCATCATCGCCGTGCAGTACGGCTTCGCCCGTGGCATCTTCTCGAACGAGTCGGGCATGGGCTCGGCCGCGATCGCCGCCGCCGCAGCGCAGACCAGCCACCCCGTGCGCCAGGGCCTCGTCTCGATGACGCAGACCTTCATCGACACCATCATCGTCGTCACCATGACCGGCCTCGTGATCATCACGACCGGCACCTGGAACAGCATCGATGCCGAAACCGGCGAACAGGTGTCGCCGGCGCTGATGACGAGCGAGGCGTTCTCGCACGGCCTCCCGGGGCAGTGGGGCCATTGGGTCGTGACGCTCGGCCTCATCTTCTTCGCCTACTCGACGCTGCTCGGCTGGTCGTACTACGGCGAGCGCGCGCTCGAGCGCATCTTCGGCCGCCCCTCGGTCATCCCGTTCCGCGTCGTGTGGGCCATCGTCGCCTTCGTCGGCGCGACCACGCAGCTCAGCCTCGTGTGGTCGTTCTCGGACGTGATGAACGGCCTGATGGCGCTGCCGAACCTCATCGGCCTGCTCATCCTCTCGGGCCTCATCGCCCGCGAGACCAAGGCGTACCTCAAGTTCGACCCGAAGCTGCGCGCTACCGAGCCCGAGATCCGCGCCGCCCTCAAGGACGAGCCCGGCTACCAGGAGTGGCTGACGCAGGAGGACGACATCGACGTCCAGATCGACGAGCACCAGAAGAAGAAGCAGGCCCGCTAGACCGTCGGCTTCATCGCGACTGAGGGTCGGGGCGGCATCGCCGCTCCGGCCCTCCGCCGTTTCCGCGCGCTGATCGCTGCATCGACAGGGATCGGCGTAACCTGAACCTTGCCCCGCGCCGCAGCGCGCACTCGACCTTTCGGAGGTACTCCGCACCATGACCGCTCTCTTCCGCGAAGCGCGCATCGACCCCGTCGCGATCTCGCAGAACATCGCGCATGCCGTGCAGCTCACCGGCACCGAGGTGATCGGCGTGGTGAAGGCGAACGGCTACGGGCACGGTGCCGCGACGGTCGCGCGGGCGGCGCTCGAAGGCGGGGCGCGGCGCATCGGCGTCGCCGACCTCGGCGAGGCGTTCGCGCTGCGCGAGGCCGGCATCGAGGCGCCGCTCATCGCCTGGCTGCACGGGCCGGGCACCGACTTCTCGCAGGCGGTGGAGCAGGGCATCGAGCTCGGCGTCTCGTCGGCCGCGCAGCTCGCCGCCGCGGCCGCTGCATCGCGCCCGGGGGCGCCCGCCCGTGTGCACCTGAAGCTCGACACGGGGCTTTCGCGGGGCGGTCTCGCCCCCGAGGAGTGGGACTTCGTCTTCGCCGAGGCCGCCCGCCTCGAGGCCGCGGGAGAGGTGCGCGTCGCGGGCATGTTCAGTCATCTCGCGAACACGACACCCGCATCGAATCGCGAGGCGCTCGACGTCTACCTCGGGGCCGTCGACCTCGCAGCATCCCTCGGCGTCGTGCCCGAGACGCGCCACCTCGCCGCGACGCACGGCACCTTCGAACTGCCGGAGGCGCGCCTCGACGCCGTGCGCTTCGGCATCGGAACGTACGGGCTCTCGCCGTTCGACGGGGTGACGTCGGCCGAACTCGGGCTGCGCCCGGCGATGACGCTGCGCGCCGCCGTGGTGAAGACGCGCAGGGTCGCCGCGGGCGCAGGCGTCTCGTACGACCACACCTACCGCGCCGAGCGCGAGACGACTCTCGCCCTGGTGCCGCTCGGTTACGCCGACGGTATTCCGCGCCAGGCCTCGGGCGCCGGCCCGGTGCTGCTGAACGGCCGCCGCTACCGCGTCGCGGGCCGCATCGCCATGGATCAGTTCGTGCTCGACGTCGGCGACGACCGGGTCGCCGAGGGCGACGTCGCGACGCTCTTCGGCGACCCCGCGAGCGGTGCGCCCTCGGCGACCGACTGGGCCGACGCCGCGGGCACCATCAACTACGAGATCGTGACGCGCATCGGCGCCCGCGTGCCGCGCACCTGAGCGCGGGTTCGGGGGCGGCCCCGGTGCGCGGCGCTCAGTGGATGCCCGAGAGGCGCGTCTCGTGCACGTCGAGCGCGAGCTCGGCCTGGCGCAGCGCGCTCGAACTGTAGCGCCCGATCGCGCGCTCCTCGAGCAGGGCGTCGCGCTGGGCGTCGAGCACGTAGCGGGCGACGCGCAGATACGCCTGCGCCGGCGTCTCCTCCTCGAGCCCCGCGATCGCGCCCGTCTCGGGCAGCGACACCGCGAGCGGTGCGAGCGCACCCCGCGAGCTCGCCCGCACCCGTTCGATCACACGGTCGGAGGGCACGGCGAAATCGGCCTCGTCGTGCGGCGGGTTCGTGAGGAGGTCGTCGAGGGCGATGTTGCCCGCTTCGATGAGGTCGCTGCTGAGCGACGCGAGCTCGAGGCCGTCGTCGTCGGTGCCCGCGCCGCCCGGCCACAGCTTCTTGATGACCGTCGGCAGTGTGAGGCCGTGCAGCAGCAGGGTGATGACGGCGACGAAGAACGCGATGAGGATGAGCTGGGGGCGCAGCGGCACTTCGGTCGGGATCGACTGCGCGGCCGCCAGCGTGACGACGCCCCGCATGCCGCTCCACGAGAGCACGGCACCGTCGCGCCAGCCGAGCCGCTGGTCGCGCTCGTGGGCGAGGTCGGCGCGCGAGCGCTGGGCGAGGCGGTCGAGGCGCTCGACCCGCGCCGGGTCGGCATCGTCAGCGTCGCGCAGTCGGCGCGAGATCTTCATGAAGCCGGCGCTGCGCAGCTGGTAGCGGCCGAGGTTGCGGCGCATCGAGAAGAGCAGCGGCACGAGGAAGAGGGCGCGGATGGCGATCAGCATCACGACGACGCCGATCGCGATGAGCGGCAGATGCCCGAGCTGCAGGTCGTTACCGCTGACGGCGTCGACGAGAGTGTGCAGTTCGAGGCCCATGATCAGGAAGACGCCGTTCTCGATGACGAACTGCAGAGTGCGCCAGTTGAGGCGCTCGTTCATGCGCGCGGTCGCGCTGAAGCGGCTCGCCGAGTGGTGGCCCGTGTAGAGGCCGGTGACGACGACGGCGAGCACGCCCGAGGCGCCGATCTCTTCGGCGGGGAGGAAGGCCACGAACGGCACCACGAACGAGATGACGGTGTCGTGCACGGGGTTCGTGAGCTTCGAACGCACCCACACCGTTGCGATGCCGATGAGGTAGCCGATGATGATGGCGGCGGTGACCGAGAATGCGAAGGTGCCGGCCGCGCTCCAGAATGCGAATCCGCCGGCGACGGCGGCGAGGGCGGTCTTCAGCAGCACGAGCGAGGTCGCGTCGTTGACGAGGCTCTCGCCCTCCAGGATGGCGACGAGCCGTTCGGGCATGCCGAGGCGCTTGCCGATGGAGGTCGCGGCGACCGCGTCGGTCGGGCTGACGACGGCGCCGAGCGCGACCGCGACGGGGAAGGGGATGGTCGGCACGGCGAGGTGCAGCAGGCCGCCGATCGCGAGGGCCGAGAGCAGCACCAGCACGACCGAGAGGCCCGCGATCGGCTGGATGTTGCGGCGGAAGTCGACGAGCGGCGTGTTGACGGAGGCGGCGTAGAGCAGCGGCGGCAGCACCCCGAGCAGGATGATCTCGGGGTCGACGCGGATGTCGGGCACGATCGGGATGTAACCGATGCCGATGCCGATGACGACGAGCAGCAACGGTGCGGCGATGCCGATGCGGGCACCGAAGATCGAGGTGCCGACGAGCAGCACGATCGCGATGACGGCGAGCAGTCCCAGTTCCATGGGAACAGATTACGGGCAGCGCCCGCTCGCCGCGCCGGTTACGCGTCTGCGACGGGCATGATTTCGACGGGCGGGGCTTCGGCGCCGTGGAAGGAGGCCCAATCCGAGACGGGCACGGCGAGCGATGCGGGGTCGAGGGGCGGTGCCGCGGCGGCGGTGCCCGCTGCAGGGATCGCCGTGATCTCGAGCGCCGCGCGCTTGCCGGCGCCGCGCTTCCACGTGCCGACGGTGCGCCCGCCCCGCACCACCGTCGCGAGGAACATGCCGTTGCGGCCCGGCACGATGCGATCGAGCTGCCCGGCGCCGAGCTGCGGGGTGCGCTCGGCGTAGCCGAGCAGATGCTCGTCGAACGCCGGCAGCAGCAGGGTTTCGGCGGTGAACCCGGCACCGGCACCGGCACCGGCAGAGGCCGCCTCGGCGGACCGGAGCGCGTCGAGCTTCTCGAGCGCCTCCGGCGCCGCCCACAGCGCCGCTGCCGCGCCGCTCGCGTTCTCCCGATGCACCGGGGCGAGCCTGCCGGCCTCGGCCGCGAGCTCCATCCCGCGGCGCGCGTCGCGCACGGGCAGCCCCGCCCACCAGGCCAGATCCTTCGCATGCACGGGGCCTCGTGCCGCGGCGTAGCGGCCTGCGAGCTCGGCGAGGGCGTCGTCGCCGTCGAGCTCGCGGGGCGCGGCGATCCAGTCGCGCGCGAGCACGAGGCGGGGCTCGCCGGTCTCGCCCGGAGGCCCGAAGACCGCGATGCCGTTCTGGCACAGCCACCAGATGACGTGGTAGCGCCAGTTGCTCGGCCACTCGATGCCGGCCTCCGTCCACACGCTCGACAGGCTGTCGCGGTCGTGCGAGGCGCCGCCCGCGAGCGCCTGCTGCGAGACGTCGACGAGCCGGTCGAGGTCGGCGTCGCTCATGCCGAGGTATTCGCGACGCTTCGGCGCCCCGGCGAGCACGCGCGCGTTCGTGGCCCGCTGCATCCACCTGATGTCCTCCGCCGCGACGACGTGCACCGTGCCGCGCATGGGCCACGAGCGCACGATGAGCCCCGTCGCGTACGCCGCGCGCACGTCCGCGATCGTCGACCCGGGGGTGCGCACGCCGAGCGCCCATTGCGCGGCCCGCCAATCCTGACCCTGCACGGCGAGCATGCGCCGCGCGGTCGCGGCGATGCGTTCGGAGCCGGACGATGATCCCTGCAGGGACGGGACCGCGTCAGCGGCATCTGCCCCGCGAGCGTTCAGCCCGAGGGAGCGCATGCGCAGGCGCAGCAGTTCGTCATCGGTCACGGCGGTGGCGCTCGCGGTCATGAGCACAGTGTACGAGCAGCCGCCGTCATCGCGCCGGGCGGCCCGCGACCCGTCGACGGCGCTGCGAGCGAACAGACGCCGGGTGCGCACTCGGGCGGCGTATCATGGCTAACGCTCGCAGGCGCAGCGAGGGTCGGCCGAACAGCCCGCGCACGCCCGCGCGCCCGCGCCCCGATCGCCCCCTCCGGAAGGCCGCCGTGTCCTCACTGCTGCGCATCATGCGCTTCACCCGATCGCTCACCCCCTATTACGTCGGCATCGCGGCCGCCGCGATCGTCGTGACGCTCGCGAGCCTGACCGTGCCGTTCATCACCGGCCGCGCGACCGACGTCATCGTGAGCGCCGTGTCGGCGACGGCGCAGGGCGGCAGCGCGGCCGGCGGCACGATCCGCACCGTGGTGCTGCTCGCCGTCGGGCTGCTCGCCGCGAGCCTCACCTCGACCCTGCTCAGCAACGTGGGCGGCTACTGGGGCGACGTCATGAGCGCGAAGATGCGCACGATCCTCTCCTCGCGGTACTACGAGCAGCTGCTGTCGCTGCCGCAGCGCTACTACGACAACGAGCTCACCGGCACGATCGTCGCCCGCCTGAATCGATCGATCAACGAGATCACGAACTTCATGAAGACGTTCTCGAACCTGTTCGTGACGATGTTCATGACGACCATCGCGGTGCTCGCGATCAGCGCCTGGTACTACTGGCCGCTCGCCGTGCTGCTCGCCATCGCCTACCCCGTGTACCTGTGGCTCACGGCGCTCACCAGTCGCAAGTGGCAGGTGCTCGAGGGGCGGAAGAACGACCACGTCGACATCGCCTCGGGCCGTTTCGCCGAAGTCGTCGGGCAGATGCGCGTCGTGAAGTCGTTCGTGCGCGAGCGCAGCGAGCTCGAGGAGTTCGACCGGCACTTCGACGCCACCGTCGGACTCACCGCCCAGCAGTCGCGGCACTGGCACGCGATGGATGCGCTGCGCCGCGGCGTGCTCAACGTCATCTTCTTCGCGCTCTACATCATCATCTTCGTGCGCACCGTCACCGGCCATTTCACGGTCGGCGACATGGTCATGCTCATCCAGCTCATGGCGCTCGCCCGGCAGCCGGTCGAGAGTCTGAGCTGGGTCGTCGACTCGACGCAGCGCGCCGTCGCCGGGTCGAAATCGTACTTCGAGGTCATGGAGCTCGACCCCGCCGAGGTCAAGGGGCGGGGCGGCGGGGCGCTGCCGCAGCCGCTCGAGACGGGCGCCGGTGTCGGTGCCGGTGACGACGACGGCATCGCAGCCGCCGCCGAGGCCGACGGCACGGGGGCCGACGACGTCGTGCGCTTCACCGAGGTGCGCTTCGGCTACGACGACGACCCCGACGTGCTGTCGGGGCTGTCGTTCACGGTGCGGCGCGGCGAGCGCATCGCGTTCGTGGGGGAATCGGGCGGCGGCAAGACGACCATCATGAACCTGCTCATGGGCCTGTACACGACCCGTTCGGGCGCGATCGAGATCGCGGGGGCGGGCGAGGGCGTCGAGGAGCTCAGACGCGGCATCGGCGTCGTCTTCCAGGATCCGTCGCTGTTCTCGGGCACGATCGCCGAGAACATCTCGTACGGCCGCCCCGACGCGACGCGCGAGGAGATCGAGACGGTCGCCGAGCGCGCGGCCGTGTCGCAGTTCGTCGCGCGCTTCCCCGACGGCTACGACACCCTCATCGGCGAGCGCGGCATCAAGCTCTCGGGCGGCCAGAAGCAGCGCATCGCGGTCGCGCGGGCGATGCTCAAGGACGCGCCGATCATCGTGCTCGACGAGGCGACCAGCGCGCTCGACACGAAGTCGGAGCGGCTCGTGCAGGCCGGCCTCGACGACCTCATGCAGGGCCGCACGAGCTTCATCATCGCGCACCGGCTGTCGACCATCGCCGAGGTCGACCGCATCATCACCCTGCGCGAGGGCCGCATCGACGAGATCGGGTCGCCGGCCGAGCTCGCGCGCTCGGGCGGCATCTACGCCGAGCTGCTCGCGCTGCAGCATTCGGCGTCGAAGGCCGACCGCAAGCGCATGAGGCGCTTCGACCTCGTCGGGTAGCCGCGCGCGGTCCGTCCCGCGATGTCCGCGGTCTGTGCCACTGTTGAGGGGTATCGCCCGCCCGGCAATTCTCGAATGGAGCTCCCGATGCACGAGATCAAGTGCCCGCACTGCGGCAAGGCGTTCACCGTCGATGAGGCGGGCTACGCCGACATCCTGAAGCAGGTGCGCGACCGCGACTTCGAACAGCAGCTGCACGAACGCCTCGCCCTCGCCGAGACCGACAAGCAGAACGCCCTCGAGCTCGCCCGCGCCACCGCGGCCGGCGAACTGCAGCAGGCCGCCGCTGCGAAGGAGGCGCAGATCCAGGAGCTGCGGGCGCAGATCGACGCGGGCGCGACCGCGCAGAAGCTCGCCGTTGCAGAGGCGCTCGCCGCAGTCGAGAAGCAGCGCGATGAGCTCGCGACCGAGCTCGCCCGGACGAAGCGCGACGGCGAGGCCGCGAGCGAGCTCGCACAGGCGCGGCTCGCGGCCGAGGTGCAGCGCGCGGAGGCCGAGAAGGACGCGGAGATCCAGCGCCTCAAGGCGCAGGTCGAGGCGGGGCAGACGGCGCAGAAGCTCGCGGTGACCGAGGCGGTGGGCGCGCTCGAGAAGCAGCGCGACGAACTGAAGAGCGGCCTCGACCGGGCGGCGCTGGAGAAGGAGCTCGCGGAGCGGGCGCTGAAGGAGCGCTACGAGGCGCAGCTCGGCGACCGCGACGAGCAGATCGAGCGACTGCGCGACATGAAGGCGCGCCTGTCGA
Source organism: Leucobacter sp. GX0328 (assembly GCF_053567315.1). Classification (NCBI taxonomy): domain Bacteria; kingdom Bacillati; phylum Actinomycetota; class Actinomycetes; order Micrococcales; family Microbacteriaceae; genus Leucobacter; species Leucobacter sp. GX0328. Next base: position 123,763 of record NZ_JBSGPC010000001.1, on the reverse strand, counting down.
CGAAGATGATCGGCGAGACCCTCGAGCTGCACTGCGAGAACACCTTCAATCGCTACCGCGCCATGGCCTTTCCGAACGCCTACTTCGAGAAGGACAACGACGCGCGCACGGGCAGCAAGGGCGACTACATATTCCGCGACTTCGACGACGCGGGCATCGAGCTCGTCTCGATCATGTTCGAGATGAAGAACGAGGCCGACACGACGGCGACGAAGAAGAAGAACGAAGACTTCTTCAAAGAGCTCGATAAGGATCGCACCGAGAAGGGCTGCGAGTACGCCGTGCTCGTGTCGCTGCTCGAACCCGACAGCGAGGTCTACAACGACGGCATCGTCGACGTGTCGCACCGCTACCCGAAGATGTACGTCGTGCGACCGCAGTTCTTCATGCCGCTCATCACCCTGCTGCGCAACGGTTCGCTGAATGCGCTCAAGTACAAGGCCGAGCTCGAGCAGGTCAAAGCGCAGAACATCGACATCACGCAGTTCGAGGAGCACCTCGACAAGTTCAAGGACGCGTTCGGTCGCAACTACGACCTCGCCTCGCGGCAGTTCCAGGAGGCGATCGACCGCATCGACAAGTCGATACTCGAGATGCAGCGGGTGAAGGAGAACCTGCTGAAGTCCGAGAACAACCTGCGCCTCGCCAACGACAAGGCGCAGGGCGTTACGATCAAGAAGCTCACCCGCGGCAATCCGACGATGCAGGCGAAGTTCGCCGAGGTCGACGCGGCGGCACGGCTTTCCGCCGCACCCGAAGACGCCTAGGAGGGCGAACGCCGACATGAACCTGGGATCGATACTCGCGGCCCGCCGCTTCGACGAGCCGGAGGACGCCTACGCGGCGTTCGAGGAGTGGGCGCTCGAGGAGAAGGGCCTGCGCCTGTACCCGGCGCAGGAGGAGGCGATCCTCGGCATGACGCTCGGCTCGAACGTCATCCTCGCCACCCCGACCGGCACCGGCAAGTCGCTCGTCGCGATGGGGGCGCACTTCATCGCCCTCGCCGAGGGGCGGCGCACCGTCTACACCGCGCCCATCAAGGCCCTCGTGAGCGAGAAGTTCTTCGATCTCGTGGGCGTGTTCGGCGCCGAGAACGTCGGCATGGTGACGGGCGACAGTTCGATCAACTCCGATGCGCCGATCCTCTGCTGCACCGCCGAGATCCTCGCGAACCTCGCCATCCGCGACAAGAACGTCGACAATCCCGACGCGGGCGGCATCACCCAGGTCGTCATGGACGAGTTCCACTACTACGCCGATCCCGACCGCGGCTGGGCCTGGCAGGTGCCGCTGCTGCTCATGCACGACGCGCAGTTCCTGCTAATGTCGGCGACGCTCGGCGACGTCACCGAGCTCGCCGCAGACCTCGGCGACGCGACCGGACGCGACACCGCGCTCGTCACCGGCGTCGAGCGCCCGGTGCCGCTGAGCTTCGCCTATGCGGTCGCCTCGGCACACGAGGTCGTGGAAGAGCTCATCGCCGACCGCGAGACCCCCGCCTACCTCGTGCACTTCAACCAGTCGCACGCGGTCGAGCAGGCGCAGGCCCTGTCAAGCATCAAAGTCGTCGACCGCGCAGGGCGCGACGCGATCGCCGCCGCCATCGGCGACTTCCGCTTCTCGACCGGCTTCGGGCAGACCCTGTCGCGCCTCGTACGATCGGGCATCGGCGTGCACCATGCAGGCATGCTGCCGCGCTACCGCCGCCTCGTCGAGCAGCTCGCCCAGCGGGGCCTGCTCAAGATCATCTGCGGCACCGACACCCTCGGCGTCGGCATCAACGTGCCCATCCGCACCGTCGTCATCACCGCGCTCACCAAGTTCGACGGCGAGAAGATGCGGCGGCTCTCCGCCCGCGAGTTCCACCAGATCGCGGGCCGCGCCGGCCGCGCCGGCTACGACACCGAGGGCGACGTCATCGCGCTCGCCCCCGAGCACGAGGTCGAGAACGCGAAGATGAGCGCGAAGGCCCAGGCGAAGGCGGCGGCCGGCAAGAAGGTCGGCAAGGGGCCGAAGAAGAAGTCGGCGCCGCAGGGCTTCGTCGCCTGGAGCGAGCAGACCCTCGACAAGCTCGTCGCCTCCGAGCCCGAACCGCTCGTGAGCCGCATGCGCGTCACCCATTCGATGGTGCTCGGAGTCATCGGCCGCGGCGAGGAGTGGGAGGGCGAGGCCCTCAACACCATGCAGATGCTCATCTTCGACAGCCACGAGCCGAAGGCGCGCCAGTTCGCCCACGCCCGCACGGCGCTCGAGATCTTCCGCACCCTCAGGAACGGCGGCATCGTCGAAGCGCACGAGCGCGTCGACGAGCGCAGCGGACGCACCGAGAAACTCTTGCGCCTCACCGTCGAACTGCAGGCGAACTTCGCCCTGAACCAGCCGCTGTCGCCGTTCGCGCTCGCCGCGATCGAACTGCTCGACCCCGAATCCGAGCACTACGCGCTCGACGTGATCTCGGTCATCGAGGCGACGCTCGAAGACCCGCGTGCGATCGTGCGCGCCCAGGAGCATCGGGCGCGCGGCGAGGCCGTCGCCGAGATGAAGGCCGAGGGCATCGAGTACGACGAGCGCATGGAACGGCTCGAGGCGATCACCCATCCGCAGCCGCTGAAAGAGCTGCTCGACGAGGCCTTCCGCGCCTACACGAAAGAGGTGCCGTGGGCGCGCGACTACGAGCTGCGCCCCAAATCGGTCGTGCGCGACATGGTCGAGCGCGCCTTCGGGTTCCGCGACATCGTGTCCTTCTACCAGCTCGGCCGGGCCGAGGGCGGCGTGCTGCGCTACCTCTCCGACGCGTACCGCGCCCTCGAGCGCACCATTCCCGAGCAGGCGAAGACCCCCGAACTCGAAGAACTCATCGACTGGCTCGGGGAGCTCGTGCGCCAGGTCGATTCGAGCCTCGTCGACGAATGGGCAGCCACGCTTGAACTCGAGAACGGAGTCCTCGACGCGGGGCTGTTGCCGCACACGGCGGCACTCGCAAACCCGGAGGCGGCGGCCGAGCACGCGGCGGCGCTGCACCCCGAGGGCGACGCCGCGATGCTCGCCCCGCCCACCCGGTCGGTGCTGCAGAACGAGCGCGCCTTCACCGTCATGGTGCGCAACGCGCTCTTCCGGCGCGTGCAGGCGGCGGCGTTCGAGCGCTACGCCGAGCTCGCCGAGCTCGACGGCCCGCACGGCTTCGGCGGCGACGCCTGGCGCGACGCGCTCGACGGCTACTTCACCGAGTACGACGCGATCGGCGTCGACGCCGATGCGCGGTCGGCAGCCCTGCTCGAGCTCGACCGCGGCGACGAGGCGCGCGCGGCGGGGGAGTGGCGCTTCCGCCAGGTGCTGCTCGACCCGGCGGGCGACCGGGACTGGGGCATCGAGGGCGCGATCGACCTCGCCGAATCGGAGCTCGCGGGGGAGCCCGCCGTGCGCGTGCGGCGGGTCGGCCCGCTGCACGACTGACCGCTCCCGACCCCGCGCGAACGCCGACTGCTAGGCTGAATCGCGATGACTCCGAGCTCGTTCCCCCCGGTCTTCGCACCGGCCCCGTGGCTGCTGCCGCACCCCGGCACGAACGGGTACGTCTCGTCATGGGGCGCCATGCTCTCGGGAACGGCTCCCACGCGGGTCGCAGCCTGACCCCGCCCGGCAGCGCCGCTCGCGCGCTCCCCGGCCGGGAATCCCGACCGACTGCGCACCACGAACGGACGATCCCGTGACCCCGTCACCCGCACCCCGCACCACCTTCCCCCACTACGGCACCTTCGCCGAGGCGCGACGCATCGCGGCGCTGCTGCGCAAGGAGACCGTCGGCGGTATCCTGCTCGTCGCCGCCGCGCTCATCGCGATCGTATGGGCGAACTCACCCGCCTCCGATGCCTACTTCGCGCTGCGCGATCTCGAGATCGGGGTCGAGCCCTGGCATCTGCGCCTGAGCCTCGGGGCCTGGGCCGCCGACGGGCTGCTCGCCATCTTCTTCTTCCTCGTCGGCATCGAGCTTAAGAAGGAGTTCGTCGCGGGCGATCTGCGGAAGTTCCGCACCGCGATCCTGCCGATCGCCGCCGCGGCGGGCGGGGTCGTCGTGCCCGCGCTCATCTACACCGCGATCGTGTGGCCGCACCCCGAACTGCGGCACGGCTGGGCTATCCCGACCGCCACCGACATCGCCTTCGCGGTCGCGGTGCTCGCGATCATCGGCTCCCACCTGCCCACCCCGCTGCGCATCTTCCTGCTCACCCTGGCCGTGGTCGACGACCTGCTCGCGATCAGCATCATCGCGGTCTTCTACACCGACCGCATCGAGGCGGTACCGCTCGCGCTCTCGTTCGCCGCGATCGCCGTCTACGGCCTCATCGCGCAGACCGGACGCCGCTTCTTCGCCCGGTACCCGGTCGCGGCCTGGCTGATCCTGCTGCCGATCGGCGCGGTCGCGTGGGCGCTGATGCACGCCTCGGGCATCCATGCCACCATCGCGGGAGTGCTGCTCGGCTTCACCATTCCCGTGCTGCACCGCAGGGCCGACCGGGGCGAGCCCGGGCCCGGGCTCGCCGAGGAGTTCGAACACCGGTTCCGGCCGCTGTCGGCCGGCTTCGCGGTGCCCGTGTTCGCGTTCTTCGCCGCCGGCGTCTCCGTCGGCGGCTGGTCGGGCGTGCAGACGGCGCTGACACATCCGGTCACCTATGCGATCGTCGCGGCACTCGTACTTGGCAAGCCCCTCGGCATCGTCACGACCACCTGGCTCATGACGAAGGCGACCGGCAGCCGCCTCGACCCCGCCCTGCGCTGGATCGACATGGTCGGGGTCGGGCTGCTCGCCGGGATCGGGTTCACGGTGTCGCTGCTCGTCGCCGAGCTCGGGTTCCCGAACGGCGCCATCGAGCACGACTACGCCAAGGTCGCGATCCTCGCCGCTTCGCTCATCGCGGCCGCCCTGGCCTCCATCCTGCTCGGGGTGCGCAACCACCAGTACGGCCGCATCAGGCACCGCGACCGGGCCGATCTCGACGGCGACGGCATTCCCGACGCGTACCAGCGCGAGTCGGGGCCCGCCGACCCCGGGGCCCCGACCCCTTAGACTGCTCCCATGCGCCTCGGAGTCATCGACGTCGGTTCGAACACCGTCCACCTGCTCATCGTGGATGCCCACCCGGGCGCGAGCCCGGCGCCGTACCATTCGCAGCGCTCGGTGCTGCGGCTCATGCGCTACCTCGACGCCGATGGCGCCATCACCGAAGCGGGCGTGCAGCGCATTCTCCAGGCCGTCAGCGAGTCGGTGCGCACGGTGCGCGAGATCGGCGTCGACGACATGATCGCGACGGCGACCAGTGCCATCCGCGAGGCCGCGAACGGCGAAGAGGTGCTGGCCCGCATCGAGCGCGAGGCGGGCGTGAAGCTCGACGTGCTCTCGGGCGAGGACGAGGCGCGCATCACCATGCTCGCGGTGCGCCGCTGGCTCGGCTGGTCGGCCGGCGAGATCCTGCTCTTCGACATCGGCGGCGGCTCGTTCGAGATCGCCCAGGGCGCCGACGAATACCCCGACGTGCAGGTGTCGCTGCCGCTCGGCGCGGGCCGCTCGACCATCAACTACCTGGCTGAGGATCCGCCGTCGCGCGAGGCGGTCTCGCGCCTGCGCGCGCATTCCCGCGCCGAGTTCACGCGCGTGCGCGACGAGCTCTTCAGCGACCGGCCGCAACCGAAGCGCGTCGTCGGCACGTCGAAGACGATCCGATCCCTGGCGAGGCTCATCGGCGGCCCGGCAGATGCGGTGACGGGCGATCTCGCTCAGCTGCAGTACGTCGGCCTGCGCGAGTGGGAGCCCGCGCTGCGCGACATGCCCGGGTCGGTGCGCGAGTACCTGCCCGGCATCACCCCCGAGCGCGGCTACCAGATCATGGCGGGCGCCGTCGTGCTGCGCACCGCGATGAAGGTGTTCGGCGTCGACACGCTCACCATCTCGCCGTGGGCCCTGCGCGAGGGGATCGTGCTGCGCTACATCGACGCGCTCGACGGCCGCGGGGCCGACCCGGTCGACCACGCGGAAGCCCGCGCCGAGTAGCCGCCGAGCCCGGTGCGAAGCCTCCGCCGAGCGCCCGCACCGGCCCGGCCCGTTGTCGGGACCCGACCGCCCGCGCGCGCGAATACCCGCGGCCGCATGTGCGGTTCGTAACCATTTGGTATCTGCTCTGGCGACCCCGATGCGATCTCCGGTAGGAATAGGCGGAATGGTTCTGATTTCGTCTGTCTCGGCGGGCGATCGACTGGGAGGCATGAATTGTCTAAAACTCACGTGAAGAAGTTGATCGGCAGCGTCGCCGTCGCCGGCCTGCTGCTCGGGCTCGCGGGCTGCGGCCAGTCGGGCGAAGCCGGGTTCAAGCCGTGCATGGTCTCCGACGAGGGCGGGTTCGACGACAAGTCGTTCAACCAGCTCGGATTCGAGGGCCTCCAGAAGGCCGCAGACGAGCTCGGCGTCGAGATCGCCAAGTCCGAATCGAAGAGCGCGAGCGATTACGAGGCGAACCTCGACGGCCTCGTCTCCGAGGGCTGCACCTTCATCGTCTCGGTCGGCTTCATGCTGAGCCAGCCGACCGTCGACTCGGCCCTCGCGAACCCCGACATCGACTACGCCATCATCGACGATTGGGCCGACAACGACGGCGACGGCGAGACCGACGCGCCGAACGTGAAGCCGCTCGTGTTCGACACCGCCCAGGCGGCGTTCCTCGGCGGCTACGCAGCGGCCTCGTACTCGACCACCGGCACCGTCGGCACCTTCGGCGGCGCCAAGATTCCGCCGGTGACGATCTTCATGGACGGCTTCGCCGACGGCGTCGCCTACTACAACGAGCAGAACGGCACCGACGTCAAGGTCATCGGCTGGGACGTGACCGGCCAGGAGGGCCAGTTCACGAACGAGTTCGCCGCCAACGACACCGCGAAGCAGATGGCGCAGGGCCTCCTCGACCAGGATGCCGACGTGCTGCTGCCGGTCGGCGGCCCGATCTACCAGTCGGCCGCAGAGGCCATCCGCGACTCCGGCGGCACTGCGGCCCTCATGGGCGTCGACGCCGACGTGTTCGAGACCGACCCGTCGGTCGCCGACATGCTGCTCGCATCGATCATGAAGGGCATGGACGTCGCCGTGTACGACGCCGTCATGGAGGCGTCCGAAGACAAGTTCTCGACCGATCCCTTCGTCGGCACGCTCGAGAACGACGGCGTATCGCTCTCGGGCTTCCACGACTTCGAGTCGAAGGTGAAGCCCGACCTGCAGGCGCAGCTCGACGAGATCCGCGCCGGCATCATCGACGGTTCGATCAAGGTGGAGTCGCCCTCGTCGCCGTAAGACGACACCAGTTCACCCCCGAGCACCGTACCTCCAATGCGCGAGGTGCGGTGCTCGGGCGATACGGATAGGTTGGTCCACATGACGCTCGAACTGCGAGGGATCACGAAGCGCTTCGGCTCCTTCACCGCGAACGACCGCATCGATCTCGAGGTGCGTCCCGGCGAGATCCATGCGCTCCTCGGCGAGAACGGCGCCGGCAAGTCGACGCTGATGAACGTGCTCTACGGCCTGTACCAGGCCGAGGAGGGCGAGATCGTCATCGACGGCGAGGTGCAGAGGTTCAAGGGGCCGGGCGATGCCATGGCGGCGGGCATCGGCATGGTGCACCAGCACTTTATGCTCGTGCCGGTGTTCAGCGTCGCCGAGAACGTCATGCTCGGGCACGAGGACACGAAGTTCGCGGGCGCCCTCGACCTCGCGAAGGCGCGCGCCCATGTCGAGAGCGTCGCCCAGCGCTTCGGGTTCCACGTCGACCCGAACGCGATCGTGCAAGACCTGCCGGTCGGGGTGCAGCAGCGCGTCGAGATCATCAAGGCGCTCTCGCGCGACGCCCGCATCCTGATCTTCGACGAGCCGACCGCGGTGCTCACGCCGCAGGAGACCGACGAACTCATGGCGATCATGCGCCAGCTGCGCGACGAGGGCACCGCGATCGTGTTCATCACGCACAAGCTGCGCGAAGTGCGCGAGGTCGCCGACCGCATCACCGTCATCAGGCACGGCAAGGTCGTCGCCGAGGCGAACCCCGATTCCAGCAACGCCGAGCTCGCCTCGCTCATGGTCGGCCGCGCGGTCGAGCTGACGGTGCAGAAGGAGCAGCCGAAGCTCGGCGAGGGCGGGCTCCTCGTCGAGGATCTCGTCATCGCCGACGAGCACGGCGTCGTCGCCGTCGACCGCGTCAGCTTCGCGGTGCGCCCGGGCGAGATCCTCGCCGTCGCGGGCGTGCAGGGCAACGGCCAGACCGAGCTCACCGAGGCGCTCGTCGGACTGCACGACGTCGACCAGGGCAGCATCACGCTCGACGGGCGCAGCGTGATCGGCCGATCGGTGAAGCAGATCATCGATTCGGGCGTCGGCTTCGTGCCCGAGGATCGCATCGAGGACGGGCTCGTCGGCACCTTCACGGTCGCCGAGAACATGATGCTCAACCGCACGGGCGACCCGGCCTTCGTGACGGCGGGCACGGTGCGCCGCGGCGCGCTGCGCGAGTTCGCCGAGTCGAAGATCGAGGAGTACGACATCCGCACCCAGGGCCCCGACGCGCTCGCGGGCCGCCTCTCGGGCGGCAACCAGCAGAAAGTCGTCATCGCGCGCGAGCTCAGCCGCGAACTGAAGCTGCTCGTCGCGTCGCAGCCGACGCGCGGCGTCGACGTCGGCTCGATCGAGTTCATCCACAAGCAGATCGTCGCGGCGCGCGACACGGGGGTGCCGGTGGTGCTCGTGTCGACCGAGCTCGACGAGGTGTCGGCCCTCGCCGACCGCATCGCGGTCATGTACAAGGGCGCCATCATCGGCATCGTGCCGGGCGACGCGTCGCGCGAGACGCTCGGCCTCATGATGGCCGGCGAGATGCCGGAAGGGGCAGCGGCATGACGAATCCCGACCTCGGAGCCGACGGCCTCGCCGTCGCCGCGCAGACCGGGGGTGCGCAGCCGGAGCTCACACCCGAGACCGGTGCGCAGTCGACCCCGGAGGCGCCGCGGCAGAACCGGGTACTGCAAGAGATCTTCACGAGCTCGATCACGACGACCGTGCTCGCGGTCGTGCTGTCGATGATCATCGGCGGCGTGCTCATGGCCTTCACCGACCCGCAGGTGCAGCAGGCCGCGGGCGACGTCATCAGCCGTCCCTTCGACTTCCTCGCGGCCGTCTGGCAGTCGGTGGCGGGCGGCTACGCGGCCCTCTTCCGCGGCGCCGTCTTCAATTACCAGGCGCCGGGCCTCATCCGCGCGATCAAGCCCCTCACCGACACCCTCAACTTCGCGACCCCGCTCATCGCCGCGGGCCTCGGCGTCGGCCTCGCGTTCCGCGTCGGCCTCTTCAACATCGGCGGTCGCGGCCAGATGCTCATGGGCATCATCGCCGCCGCGTTCGTCGGCATGACGGTGCAGGCGCCGCTCATCATCCATCTGCCGCTCACCATCGTCGCCGGTATGGTCGGCGGCGCGATCTGGGGCGGCATCGTCGGCTATCTGAAGGCGCGCACCGGGGCGCACGAGGTGATCCTCACGATCATGCTCAACTTCATCGCGTTCTACTTCATCTCGTGGCTGCTGTCGACGCCGGGTATGCTCATGCGACCGGGCGGCAACCAGCCGATCTCGGCCGAGACGCCGGTCACCGCGCAGTTCCCGCTGATCTTCCCGGCGCCGCTGTCGGTCAACTGGGGCTTCGTCGTCGCCGTGCTCGCGACCGCGTTCGTATGGTGGCTGATGGAGCGCTCGGCGCTCGGCTTCCGCATGCGCGCCGTCGGCGAGAACCCGCACGCGGCGCGCGCCGCGGGCATCAACGTCGGCCGCATCGTCTTCATCGCGATGGCGTTCGCCGGTGCGCTCGCGGGCCTTGCGGGCGTCAACCAGATATCGGGCACGATCACCTCGGGCTTCGCGAGCCACATCGATGCGGGCATCGGCTTCGACGCGATCACGGTCGCGCTGCTCGGCCGCAGCCGCGCCTGGGGCGTGCTCGCGGCCGGCCTGCTGTTCGGCGCGCTGAAGGCGGGCAGCTTCACGATGCAGATCTCTCAGGACATCCCGGTCGACATCGTGCTCGTCGTGCAGGCGCTCATCGTGCTCTTCATCGCGGCACCGCCGCTGGTGCGCGCGATCTTCGGGCTCGGGCGCTTCGACCGCGCGCAGGCGCTGCAGGCGAAGGGGGCATGAGCATGAGCGACATCACCGTGCAGCAGCGCGAGGCCGCGGGCGGGCCCCAGCAGGGGGCGTCGGCCGAGGCCGTCCGGCGCCGCAGCCTGAAGGGCCCCATCGCCTACGCCGTCGTCGCGCTCGTGGGCCTCGCGCTCGCGTTCCCCGGCGGTCGCAGCGGCGAGAGCACCTTCCGCCTCGCTGACCGCACCTCGTCGTGGAACCTCGCCGACGTCGTCGTGCCGACCTCCCCCGCCGTCACCGTGTGCGCGCTGCTGCTCGTCGTCATGACGGCCGCTGCATTCTGGTACGCGCTGCGATATCGGCCCGTGCCGCTGTGGCTGACCTCGGTCTTCGCGATCATCGGCATCTTCGAGTTCCTCACCTGGTCGGCGGCGGGCGGCATGGTGCCGGTCACGGGCCTGCTCTTCGGCGCGCTGTCGCTGTCGGTGCCGCTCATCTTCGGCGCCCTCGGCGGCGTCATCGGCGAGCGCGTCGGCGTCGTGAACGTCGCCATCGAGGCGCAGTTCCTCTTCGCCGCCTTCTCGAGCGCGCTGATCGCGTCGATGACGGGCAGCTACGTCGCAGGCCTCCTCGGCGCGATGGTCGCGGGCGCGCTCGTCGCGTCGGTGCTCGCCGTGTTCTCGATCAACTACTACGTCGACCAGGTCATCGTCGGCGTCGTGCTGAACGTGCTCATCACTGGCCTCACGAGCTTCCTGCACGGCGCGCTCATGCAGCCGAACGCGGCCGCGCTGAACAAGCCGCCGCGCTTCCCGCGCTGGGCGATTCCCGGCCTGAGCGAAGTGCCGGTCGTCGGGCCGGTGTTCTTCAACCAGACGCTCATTGTGTACCTCGCCTACATCATCGTGCCGCTCGTGACCTGGGCGCTGTACCGCAGCCGCTGGGGCCTGCGCCTGCGCGCGGTGGGCGAGCATCCGCAGGCCGCCGACACCGTCGGCATCAAGGTCAACCCCACCCGCTTCCTGAATCTGCTGCTCGCCGGCTCGATCGCGGGCATCGGCGGCGCCTACTTCACGCTCGGCGCGGTCGGCTCGTTCGACAAGGAGATGACGGGCGGCCTCGGCTTCATCGCCCTCGCGGCCGTGATCTTCGGCGGGTGGGATCCGTGGAAGGCGACGCTCGCGGCGCTGCTCTTCGGCTTCTCCACGAACCTGCAGACGCTGCTGAAGAATCTGGGCTCGCCGATCCCTGGCGAGTTCATGTCGATGCTGCCGTACGTCGTGACGGTGCTCGCCGTGGTCGGCTTCGCCGGGCGCGCGAGACCGCCCGCCGCGAACGGCAAGCCGTACATCAAGGGGTGACGATGATCGAGCAGAGCACCGCACCGGACGTCGACTGGGGGCTGCTGCGCGCGAGCGCGGTCGCGGCCCTCGACCACGCCTACGTGCCCTACTCGCGCTACCCGGTGGGTGCGGCGGCGCTCACCGACGACGGCCGAATCGTGTCGGGCTGCAACGTCGAGAACGCCTCGTACGGGCTCACGCTCTGCGCCGAGTGCGCGCTCGTGTCGGCGCTGCACATGACGGGCGGCGGCCGGCTCGTCGCGTTCGTCTGCGTGAACGGCGCCCGCGAGACCATCATGCCGTGCGGGCGCTGCCGGCAGCTGCTCTACGAGCACTCCGCCGACGGCATGCTGCTCGAGACCGTCGCCGGCGTGCAGACCATCGACGACGTGCTCCCGCACGCCTTCGGGCCCCGCGACCTCGAGCGCGCGGCCGCCACGCACGACCCCGAACCAGGAGCCTGACGACATGACTTCCGCCCCCGCACCCTTCGAACCGTTCGACGCCATCGATGTGATCCGCGCCAAGCGCGACGGGGGAGCGGTGCCCGAACCCGAGCTCCGGTGGATGGTCGACGCGTACACGCGCGGCTACGTCTCGGATGCGCAGATGGCGTCGTTCGCGATGGCCGTGTTCCAGCGCGGCATGGGGCGCGACGAGATCCGCGTGCTCACCGACGCGATGATCGCGTCGGGCGAGCGCATGAGCTTCGCCGCGCTGTCGAAGCCGACGGTCGACAAGCACTCCACCGGCGGCGTCGGCGACAAGATCACGCTGCCGCTCGCCCCGCTCGTCGCGGCGTTCGGCGTCGCCGTGCCGCAGCTGTCGGGCCGCGGGCTCGGGCACACGGGCGGCACGCTCGACAAGCTCGAGGCGATTCCCGGGTGGCGCGCGGCGCTGTCGAACGACGAGATGTTCGCGCAGCTCGACGGGCCGGTCGGCGCTGTGATCTGCGCGGCCGGTTCGGGGCTCGCGCCGGCCGACAAGAAGCTGTACGCGCTGCGCGACGTGACGGGCACGGTCGACTGCATCCCGCTGATCGCGTCGAGCATCATGTCGAAGAAGATCGCGGAGGGCACGGGCGCGCTCGTGCTCGACGTGAAGTTCGGCGACGGCGCGTTCATGCGCGAGTTCGAGCTGGCGCGGGAGCTTGCGCAGACGATGGTCGCCCTCGGCGAGGATTCGGGCGTGCGCACCACCGCGCTCCTGACCGACATGAACCAGCCGCTGGGGCTTGCGATCGGCAATGCGAACGAGGTGCGCGAGTCGGTCGAGGTGCTCGCCGGCGGCGGGCCCGCCGACGTGCGCGAGCTCACGGTCGCGCTCGCCCGCGAGATGCTCGCGCTCGTCGGGCAGCCCGGCGCCGACGTGGAGGCCGCGCTCGACGACGGCCGCGCGATGGACGCGTGGAAGCGCATGATCCGGGCGCAGGGCGGCGACCCCGATGCGGCGCTTCCGGTCGCGCCCGAGACGCACGTCGTGACAGCGCCCGCGGCAGGCGTGCTGCAGCGCCTCGACGCGCTCGCCTTCGGCATCTCGGCGTGGCGGCTCGGGGCGGGGCGCGCGCGGGCCGAGGACCCGGTGGTGCACGCGGCAGGGATCGACCTGCACGCGAAGCCGGGCGACACCGTGACGGCCGGGCAGCCGCTCTTCACGCTGTCGGCCGATGACGCGGCGCGCTTCGACCGGGCGCTCGAAGCGCTCGACGGCGCGTGGGGGGTAGGCGACGCCGCAGTGCCCGAGCGGGCGCTCGTGCGGGAGCGCATCACCGCCTGAATCGGGCCGGCGGCCGTTCAGGGCTTATAGTTGCTTCGGCCCTGAACCGACCTTGGAGTACCCGAATGGCGACAACCCTGCGCGAGCAGTTCTTCCGTGTGAAACCCGTACCGACCGGCGACGGCGGCGGCCAGCTGAAGCGCAGCATCGGGCTCTTCCAGCTCACCCTCATCGGCGTGGGCGGCACGATCGGCACGGGCATCTTCTTCATCCTCTCGGAGGCCGTGCCGATCGCGGGCCCCGCGGTGATCTGGTCGTTCGTGATCGCGGCGGTCGTCGCCGGCCTCTCGGTGCTCTGCTACGCCGAGCTCGCGAGCAGCGTGCCCGTGTCGGGCTCGTCGTACTCGTACGCCTACTCGACGCTCGGAGAACTGCCCGCCATGGGCGTCGCGGCCTGTCTGCTGCTCGAATACGGCGTCTCGACGGCGGCGGTCGCCGTCGGCTGGTCGCAGTACGTCAACCAGCTCGTCTTCAACGTGCTCGGCGTCGAACTGCCGCACGCGCTGCTCTACGCTCCCGAAGAGGGCGGCATCGTGAACCTGCCCGCCGTCATCCTCATCGGCCTCTGCTGCATGCTGCTCATCCGCGGCACCTCGCACTCGGTGCTCGTGAACACGATCATGGTCATCATCAAGGTCGCCGTGCTCCTCTTCTTCATCGCCGTCGGCATCACCGGGTGGAACGTCGACCACTTCGCGAACTTCGCGCCCTTCGGCTTCGCGGGCGTCATGACCGGCGCCGGCCTCATCTTCTTCTCGTTCATCGGTCTCGACGCCGTCGCCACGGCCGGCGAAGAGGCGAAGAACCCGCGCCGCAACCTGCCGATCGCGCTGCTCGCCGCCCTCGTCGTCGTCACCACCGTCTACGTCGCGGTCGCGCTGACGGCCCTCGGCGCGCAGAAGACCGACGACTTCGAAGGCCAGGCCGCCGGCCTCTCGGCGATCCTCGAGAACATCGTCGGCGCGAGCTGGCCCGGCACCGTCGTCGCGGCAGGCGCCGTCATCTCCATCTTCAGCATCACGCTCGTCGTGCTCTACGGCCAGACCCGCATCCTCTTCGCGATGTCGCGCGACGGCATGGCGCCGAAGATCTTCCAGAAGGTGAACCCGCGCACCATGACCCCGGTCGCGAACACCATCATCGTGTCGATCGTCGTCGCGATCCTCGCAGGAGTGCTGCCCATCAACTTCCTCGCCGAGATGACCTCGATCGGCACGCTCGCCGCCTTCCTCGTCGTCTCGATCGCGGTCATGGTGCTGCGCCGCCGCGAACCCGACCTCGAGCGCGGCTTCCGCGTACCGCTCTACCCGGTCGTGCCGATCCTCTCGATCATCGGCTGCCTCTGGATCATCAAGGACCTGCGCCTCGTCACCATCGTCGTGTTCGCGGTCTGGACCGTGATCGTGCTCGTCTGGTACTTCTTCACCGGCCGCAAGCACTCGGAACTCGGCAAGGAGATCGCGGCGGCCCGCGCCGCGGAGCTCGCAGGGGTCTCGGAGGCCGGACGATGAGCATCGTCGTCGGCGTCGCGCCCGGGCACATCTCCTCCGCCGCGATCGCGGCCGCGGTGCTCCTCGCCCGCACCGAGGAGCGCCGGCTCGTCGTCGCCGCTGTGAACGCGGCCGCCTGGCCGCCGAGCCACTCGATCGGGTACCCCGACCACGAGTTCCAGGCGTTCGTCGCGGGCGAGACGCAGGCGGCGCTCGACGCGGCGCGCGCGGCGATCCCTGCGGAACTCACCGTCGAGTACGTCGTGCACCGGGCCTCGAGCGCCCGCCGCGGCCTGCTCGAGGTGTGCGAGCGGCACGGGGCGACGCAGCTCGTCGTCGGTGCGAAGGGCGAGTCGCGCGATGGCGAGACCGAACTCGGCTCCGTCGTCACCGGGCTGCTGCAGAGCGCGAGCGTGCCCGTCGTGATCGTGCCGAACGGCTACGACGCCGCCGGTGCCTCGCGCCTGACCCGGGTCACCGCCGCCTACAGCGGCTCCGAGACCTCGGGAGAGCTCGTGCTCGGCGCCGCCGCGCTCGCCGCCGAGGCCGGGTGCGCGATGCGCATCGCGTCGTTCCACACGAGGCCCCGCGGCCTCGCCGAGTCGGGCGTCGGCTTCGATACCGAGAACGACGTGATCGCGGCGTGGGAGAACGTGATCCGCGAGCACACCCGCGAACTGCACGACGATATCGAGCGCTTCGCGACGCCCCCCACGGCCGTCGAGGTGGTCGTCGGCGCCGGACGCGACTGGCACGCCGCACTGCGCGCGGTGCCGTGGGATGCAGGGGAGGTGCTCGTCGTCGGATCGAGCAGCCTCGGCCTGCTCGCGCGCATCTCGCTCGGCTCGCACGCCGTCAAGATCGTGCGGCACTCGCCCGTGCCGGTCGTCATGGTGCCTCGGAGGGCGACGGGTGGCTACGCGGCGCGGGCGGGCGGCAAGCAGGGCTAGCGGTTCACGGCCCTGCCGCCGGGGCGCATCACCAGAGGTGGCCCTTGTGGCGCCACCAGAGGAAGCGTGGCCGCTGGCTCTTCTTGCCCCATTCCGGGTGTCTGACGAGGCCGGGGTCGGCGACGCCGCGCCACGGGTTGTCGGCGTCGACCATCGACTGCTTCCACTGCGTCGCGCCGTCGAGCACCGGCCGGTCGAGCGTCTTGCCCGGAGGCCATCCGGTGATCGTGCCGTGGCCGTTCGGCGCTTCGGTCGGCGTGCCGTAGTGCGGCTGCTCCCAGTGGTGCTGCACCGCTTCGTCGTACTTCCGGGTCGTCGTGACCTTCGCTGTGTGTCGCATCTCACACCTCCTCGATGAGGGCGTACTTCTACGGTACGCCTGTTCGGCGGGAGCGGTCGGGACTCACAGGAAGTGCGGGGCGCGCCCGGGGGCCGCGGCCTGATTTGTACTTCCGGTGAGGCGCGGGTAAAGTAATCTCCTGGTGCCGAGCTCTTCGGAGCGAGGATTTCCGCTATTGGGCTATGGTGTAATTGGCAACACTACGGTTTCTGGTACCGTCATTCTAGGTTCGAGTCCTGGTAGCCCAGCCACAGTGCGAGCCCCGATATTCCCCGGAAGATCGGGGCTTTTGCGTTGCCGCCGCTGTCTGCGCCGGTGCGGCACGAGGTGGAGCGGGCCGGCGCGGGGCGGCGCGGGCCGGCCCGCGGGCAGCGAGCGCCCGAGGGTGCTCGAGGGGCGAGAAATAGCCCATTTCTGCATGGATCGCCGCGAAATCTCGCCCCTCGAGGCGTGCGCGGGTGAGGCCCCGCCAGTGTGCAGTCGAATGACGAGCGTGCACCTGGAACACCGTGATCTCGCTGCACGCTCGTTCAGCGCCCGTACGCTCGCCGGCCTGCCGCCCAACGCGCCACGGCCCGTACGATAGACCCCATGACCGATGCGATGCCGCCGCTGCTCACCCTGGCCGATACCGCCGCGTGGCGGGCCTGGCTCGACGCGCACGAAGACGACTCCGACGGGGTCTGGCTGGTGCTCGCGAAGAAGGGCACCGTCGAACCGACGACCCTGAACTACGCCGAGGCGCTCGAAGAGGCGCTGTGCAGCGGGTGGATCGACGGGCAGAAGGGCCGCATCGACGACGCCACCTTCCGCCAGCGCTTCACCCCGCGCCGCCGCGCGTCGATGTGGTCGCAGCGCAACATCGGCATCGTCGCCGAGCTCATCGCCGCGGGCCGCATGCGCCCGCGCGGTCAGGCCGAGATCGATCGGGCGCAGGCCGACGGCCGGTGGGATCGCGCCTATGCCGGCGCCGCGAACGCCGAAACGCCCGACGATCTCGCGGCGGCGCTCGCCGCATCCGAGCGTGCGGCGGCGACC
Source organism: Leucobacter sp. GX0328 (assembly GCF_053567315.1). Taxonomy (NCBI): domain Bacteria; kingdom Bacillati; phylum Actinomycetota; class Actinomycetes; order Micrococcales; family Microbacteriaceae; genus Leucobacter; species Leucobacter sp. GX0328. The sequence goes on along the minus strand of NZ_JBSGPC010000001.1, from coordinate 106,665 downwards.
TATGCCTCGCTCAACGGCGCCAACCGCTACGCCGTGCTGCATCGGCTCATGACCGCGTCGAACGCGACGACCCGCGGCAACCGCCTCTCGCGGATCCTCACCATGCTCGAGAACGGCGAGACCCCGCACCCGCAGTGAAGCGGCGCCCGGGCGCACCGGGCGCACCGGGCGCACCGGGCGCCGGCGCCTCCTGGCGGGGCGTGCGCTATGACCTGGTCTCTGACGGCTCTGCCGGCCCACCCGGTCCGGCCGACACGGAGGGGTCGGGAATCTCTTCCGGCCGGTAGCGGGGGAGGCGCGATGCGGGCAGCGCGGCGATCGCGCTGAGGCCCGCGAGCACGAGGAACCCGAGCTTGAGGGTGCGCAGGCGCTGCTCCTCGTTGATCTGGACGGCCGCGTCGATCTGCGCATCGGTCGCGCTCGTCTCGGCGAACTTCGCGCGCAGCTCGTCGTTGCTGATGAAGTTCACCTCGTCGAGCTGCACCTCTTCCATGATCTCGGGCGGCAGCTCGTCGTGATCGGTCACGGCCTGCGTGAACCCGAGGCTGAGGGTCGTGACGAGCAGGGCGCCCATGACCGCGGTGCCGACGGCGCTGGCGAGGTTCTGGGTCGTGCCGCGGATCGAGCCGACGTCGCCGGCGAGCTCCTTCGGGGCGGCCGTGACGAGCACGTTGAACACGAGGGTGACGAGCGCGCCCTGCCCGATGCCGAACACGATCAGACCGAGGATCGTGGGCAGCGTCTCCCAGTTGTTCGTCACGACGAAGGCGAGCCAGACGAGGGCCGCGGTCGTGAGGGCGAACGAGAACAGGGCGATCGTGCGCGGGCTGTACCGGTGGTAGAAGCGCACGATGAGCGTCGCGGTGATGAACACGGTGAGGTTGAACGGCATCATCGCGAGCGACGTGTCGAGGGGAGTGCGCCCCTGCACGACCTGGATGTAGGTCGGCACCGTGAAGTTCACGGAGGCTTCCATCGCGACGATGATGAACATGGCGTAGATCGCCGCGCGCTCGGTGGGCTCCTTGAGCACGCCGAGGTCGACGAGCGGCACCTTGCCGAGGCGTATGCGCCTGCGCGTCCAGCTGAAGAACAGCTGCCCGAACACCACGCCGAGCACCACGAACACGGGCGCGGGCGACAGCCCGAGCACCGAGAACGGGGCGCCGGGTTCTGCGAGCAGGATGCCCCAGCCGTTGAGATTGTTGAAGCCGAGGGTGAGCAGCACGATCGCCGCGCCGATGAGCACGGAGGCGACGAGGTCGATGCGGATGTTCGGGTTGCCGCGGTCGCCGCGCAGCTTGAAGCTCAGCACGAACACGATCGCGGCGAGCCCGAGCGTGACGAAGAACACCGGGCGCCAGCCGACGAGCGTGCCGAGCGTGCCGCCGATGAGGAAGGCGCTGATGCCCGAGAATGCGCGCGCGGAGCCGAGGGAGCCGACGGCCGTGGCCTGCTGGGCGCCGCGGTAGTTCTCGGCGATGAGCGCGACGAGCGCGGGCACGATGATCGCGGCCGAGGCGCCGGCGAGGATCTGGCCGCCGATCGCCCAGGTGATGCTGCGCGAGAAGATCATCATGAGCGAGGAGATCGCGAACACGGCGACGACGATGCGGAAGATGAGCACCCAGCCGACGCGCTGCCCGAGCTTCGCGCCGGTCATCACGAGGGCGGCGACCGCGAGGCCGTAGACCACGATGGTCGTGCTCGCCGTGGTCGGGGGCACCTCGAAGTCTTCGACCATTCCGCCGAGCGAGATGGGCAGCGCTGCGACGTTGAACGACATGAGCACCTGGGCGAGGAACAGGCCGACCATCGGTGCCCAGGAACGGCGCTCCTCGGGCATCGGGTCGACGGGGGCCGGTGCGGTCATCGGGACGCTCCTTCGCGGACGGGGGACTGGAAGGGATCGGGGCCGGGGTTCGGCTCGATGTCTGCCCGCGGCGCGGAGGCGAAGAGGTTGAGGCCGAGGGAGCGGGAGAGGTAGGCGCAGGCGCGCTGCCCGCGCACGCTGTTGCCCGCGGAGTCGAGCGGAGGCGAGAACGCGCCGACGGCGCCCTTACCGGGCGAGATCGCGACGATGCCGCCCGAGACTCCGGACTTCGCGGGGAGGCCGATCTCGTACAGCCATTCGCCCGAGCGCTCGTACATGCCGCATGAGGCGAGCAGGGCGAGGGTGTCGCGGCTCGTCTCGGCCGAGACGACGCGTTCGCGGGTGAGGGGGTTGATGCCGCCGCAGGCGAGCGTCGCGCCCATCACCGCGAGGTCGCGCGCCGTCACCGCCAGCGAGCACTGGCGGGTGTAGAGGTCGACGGCCTCGTCGGGGCCGATGGCGAGACGGTCGTAGCTCTGCAGCAGGCGGGCGAGCGCGTGGTTGCGGTAGTTGGTGAAACTCTCCGACCGGTACACCTCTCCGTCGAGCAGAAGCGGTCGCCCGGCGAAGCGGCTCAGGCCGCTCCGGATCGCGTCCCACCGTGCGTCGGAGTCCTTGCCGGGCATGAGGGCGGTCGTGGCGATCGCACCGGCGTTCACCATCGAGTTCATGGGGCTGCCGCCGTTGAGCTCGATCGCGACGACGGAGTTGAAAGCGAGCCCGGTGTTGTTCACGCCGATGACGTCGTGCACGGCCTCGTGGCCGAGCGCATCGCAGACGAGCGCGAACACGAATGCTTTCGAGATCGACTGGATCGAGAACGCGATGCCGGTATCGCCCGCGTTATGGCTCGCGCCGTCGGCGGCGAAGAGCGAGAGCCCGAACCAGTCGGCATCGGCCCGGGCGAGGATCGGGATGTAGTCCGCGACCGCCCCGTCGCTCGCGTTCGCTCCGGCGTATCGCTCATGGGCCTCGGCGACGAGTTCGCCGACCCGGTCCTGCTGCGGCAGCGCACCCGTCGAGCTGTGCTGGGCGATATGGGCGACGTCTGCTTCGAACATGCTCTCATCTTCTCTCGGAAGGGCCCGCTCGGCTAGGCCCCGGGGGATCCGGGGCGACGACGGGCACCTCGACGCACCAGGTCTTGATGGGGGACGCATGGCATTTGCACTGACATTGTCTAGTACCGCATCCTCGGCGCATCGCCCTACTAAAATAGTGGGAATGAACGCACCTGCGCAGCCCTCCGTGCTCGGCAAACCCTGGTATTGGGTTCTCATCGGCCTCGGCGTCGTGCTCATGGTGGTGCTGCTGGTGCTGACCGTCGCGAATCGCGCCGGCGCACACGGCGCGGCGGCGCAGGCTCCCGCCGCCGCGGAGGCCTCCGAGTCGCCCGAAGGCTCCGGGGCCGCCGAGGGGGAGGCCGTCATCGAGTACGGCGACGGCTCGGATTTCGAGCATCCGCTGCCGCCCGGCACCGACGCGACGATGAAGTACCTGAATCTCGACCAATCCGAGCCCATCGAGACGCGGCCCATTCAGAACGAGGCCACCGTGCGCGTGACGGGCGTGAACTTCGACGCCACCGCCGAGGCGCTCGCCGAGGACCCGTGGGCCGATCTGATGCTCGAAGACGATGAGAAGCTCGCCATCGTCGACTTCGAGATCATCAACCACGCGAAAGACCTCAACCTGAGCGTCGATCTCATGGGCATGATCGAGCTCGAAGACGAGGCGGGCAACCTCTACCCGGTCGATATCGTGCAGGTGGCGCTCGACCAGCCCGAGATTCCGAACACCGACTTCCCCGAGGGCGAGACCGTGCGCACGGTGGGAGTCTTCTACGTGCCGAAGAGCGCGAACGCGTCGAACACCATGGTGCGCCTCTTCGAGTCTTCGGACGTCGACTCTGAAGGGTCGGGCGCGCCTTCCGACCCCGACGCCTTCATGCGCACCTACCGCTACATGGCGACTCAGTGAGTCGTCCGCCCGTATCGCCGATCCGCCGAATCCGAGGAACGAAATGAACTCCGTGCAACCGGGATGGTACCCCGACGACACCGGTACGCTGCGCTGGTGGGACGGCCGGCAGTGGACCGAGCACACGCACACCCCGGAGCCCGAGGTCGCGGCCGCTCAGCAGGTGACGACACCGCAGGTGCCGCAGATGCAGGTGCCCCAGGCGCTGCAGGTGCAGCCGCCGCAAGCCCAGTCCACGGCGCCTCAGGGGGCGCAGGCGCTGCAGGGATCGCCGACGCCGAAGCTGCGTCACGCGGGCGTCGCGTGGGCGATCGCCGGCGCGGTCGCACTCGGCGTCGTCGGCTCGGGCATCGCGTTCGGCATGAGCCTCGCGACCCACTCGCCCGCGGAGGCCGGCGGCGCGGAGACGGCGCCCGGCCAGTCGTCCGAGGAGGGCGAGGGCGGAGGACGGTTCGCGCCGCTCGTCGAGCGCACTCCGGTGGACGCCGAGCAGGCGAAGCGGCTCGAGTTCGTCGTGCAGCAGTTCAACGAGGCGTACGAGAAGCAGGACTGCGCGCTCTACGACGCGTCGACGAGCGCCGCACTGCGCGAGGAGCGCGGCGAATGCTCCCCGGAGATGTTCGACGGCCTCACCGTCACCGATTACCGGTCGACGACGCTCGAAGCGTCTCAGGCCCGCGACGGTCTCTACGACCTGCGGGTCGAGGAGTCGTACACCTACAACGGGCAAGCGGTGGAGGGGCGCCTCGCCTACATCCTCGTCGACGACCCCGAGACCGGTGAGCCCGTCATCGAGATGATCATCGACCGCAACTGAGCGCAGGGCCGCAGACGGGGAGCGGTGCTCGTGCATCCGCGCTGCAGGTCCCGTGCAGGCCGCGCGGGACCTCTAGGATGGGGTTTGCCGCACCGTATGCGACGTTGCCGGCCCACTTGAACGGAGAGGTTGGTGCACGTGAGCCCCGAGGCGACGCCCCCAGCTGACTGGTATCCCGACCCCGAGAACCCGAGCCAGCTGCGCTACTGGGACGGGACGGCGTGGACCGAGCATCGCGCTCCGGTGCCGCAGGCTCCGGAGCCGGCCCAGGCCGCGGCGCCGATGCAGGTGCAGCACACTGCGCAAGCCGAGGCGCAGTACGCGCAGCAGCAGACGGCACCGTACGCCGCTCAGCCCGGCCCGTACGCGCAGCTGCCGGCCCAGTACGCGGCCCAGCCGGGTCAGTACGCCCCGCAGCCCCTCGTGCCGCGTGGGCCGAGCGCCTGGACCCGCGGCACGATCATCACTCTGGTGGTGTGCCTCGTGCTCGTGTTCGGTGCCGCCGCGGGAGCGGTCGCGTTCTTCAACCACAGCAGCACAGCGCACGAGCGTCAGGCGAACGAAGCACTCGAGGGCTTCGTCTCGAACTCCGTGAAGGGCGACGCGAAGTGGCGCGACTTCGCGAACCAGAAGCTGCTCGACAAGGTGGTGCTCGGGTCTCCGATCCTCGGCGAATCCACGACGGCGAAGGCGCTCGACCTGAAGATCGATTACGAACTCGGGCCGCTGATCTTCCAGTCCGATCTGCCGAATCTGCCGGCCGATCTCGCGCATGCGAAGCTCAAGCTCACATACACCTTCTCGCTCGACGGCGTGGAGGCTACGAGTACCGCCTACCAGACGGTCTGGCTGTCGCGTCCTTTCTACTACGGCGACGACGTGCCCGCGCGTGCGACGGGCCAGGAGCCGAGCGCGATCGGCCCGTGGCGCGTCACCAGCCTGGTGCTGCCGACCGACGGCGAGAGCGGGGGCAACGAGGGGACCGAGTACTTCAAGACCGATATCGAGGTCCCGTTCATCGAGGATGTCGACGACACCTACTGCTTCGCGGCGCCCAATCTGCTCGAAGACGTGTCGACGGCTTCGCGCACAGAAGCAGAGGTGCGTTCGTTCTGCTTCTGGGACGAGGGGTCGATCGCGCTCGGCGACAACGTCGACCTCGATGACATGGCGATGAGCTTCCCGCCGATCGATGCGATGCAGGCCTCCCAGATGCCGCCCGAGCTGGTGCAGCTCGATCCGGGCATGGCCTACCAGTCGGCTCCGCCGTTGCGCGAATACCTCATCCGCGGGGCGAGCGGCACCTATGTGCTCACGCTCATCGGGGTGCAGGTCACCGGTGATGCGGAGCAGACCACCTCCAACCGCATCGTGAGCATCCAGATGATCGAGGAGGACGCATCGTGACGAGCCCCGAACCGCAGAGTCGCAATACGAAGGCCCGGGTCGCGAAGATCATCATCGCCGGTGCGACCGCTCTGGCGCTGGCCGGTATCGGCGGTGCCACGGCGCTGCTGCTGCCGGACACCCCGGAGGGCGAGTTCGCCGAGCTGCCCACCGAGTACATGTACGACTCGCTGCCGGCGGCCGATACCGGCCTGGGGTCGCTCGCCTGGGCATGGGAGGCAGGCATCAGCGAAGCCATGCAAGCGGGGGACAAGGAGGCCTTCCTCGCCTACTCGAGCGGTGCGGCGAAGGATAAGATGTCGCGCTGGTGGGACAGCACGAAGGCGATCGGCTGGGATGTCGGCTTCGCCACCGCAGGGATCGGCGAGAACGACCAGCACGTGCTGACGCTCGGCGTGCAGCTCGCGTTCTCGTCGCACCCCATCCGGGGCAGCGGCTCGCCCGACTCGGGCCTGATGCTGACCCAGAACTTCCCGTACTCCCTGACGGTCGAGGGCGACGACGACGATCTCACCATCACCGATTGGGAGCCGTTGTTCCCGATGCCGTGGGATTTCGGCGATATCTATGTCGCGAAGCGCGATCATGTCGTGCTGTACGGGCTCGCGAACGAGGCGGCGCTGGTCGATGCGAACATCGATCTCGCCGAGCAGTCGGCCGAGCTGACGCTCTCGACGCTCGCGAACATCGGGGGCACGTCGCCGGTCGACGGCTTCGTCGCCGTCATCACCGACGACGAGCAGGGGTTCAACACCTGGCTCGGGAAGGACGAGCTGGATTGGACGATGGATGTCGCGGGCTTCGCGCGCTCGACCCAGCGGCCCGACTATCCGAGCGACACGATCCCGGCAGGGGTGGCGACGGGCAGCACATCGTCGGGCTCGCTCGTCGCGATGGGGCCCTCGAGCGCCGACCAGCGGCAGTCGACCTTCGTGCACGAGTTCGCGCATGTGCTGCACGAGGCCGCGGTGCCGTACGACTACTGGGGCTATCAGGAGCCGGCACCGGCGGAGGGTTTCGCCCGCTATTTCGAGAACGCCGCGGGAGTGGGCCGCGACTACTTCGAGTTTCAGGAGGTCGGGCAGGCGATCGCCGCGAACGGGGAGTACGCCATGAGCGAGGAGGCGCTGCGCAACCAGGATGCGTGGATCGCCTACGCGGCGGCCGGTTCGTTCTACCAGTACGTCGCCGATTCGGGCGGCTCCGCGTGGCAGCTCGCCCTCGACCGCGACAACGGTTTCTCGATGTCGCTGCGCGCCCGCCTGCAGAGCCCGGAGTTCAGCGAGGCGGGCTGGCAGGCCTGGGCCGCCGGGCATTGAACGGGGGCGATCCCTGTCGAGAGCCTGTGCAGCACCTCGACAGGGATCGCTGGGCCGTCAGATGATGCTGCGGCCCTCCTGCTTCGCCCGGCGCGCATCCTTCGCGAACGCGCGCACGATGACGGCGAGCGTGCCGATCACGATCATGGGCCAGGCCAGCACGTAGACGGTGAGCAATAGCGTGGTCATCGGTTCTCCTTCTCGGTGAGCGTCGCGCTGCCGGTGCGCAGCACCTGTTCGAGCTCGGCGGTGTCGACGTTCGGGTGCTCGAGCGATGCGGCCCGGGGCGCCGGGTCGAACTCGCCCGTGCGCTCCCGGATGAGCCCGAAATCGAACCGCCGCGTGCGGTTCGCGAGGGTGAGCGCGACGCACACGATCGTGCTCACCGCGTAGGCCACGAGCGACCCCGCCAGCACCGGGTAGGTGTGGAGGAAGCCGATCGCGAACGGCGCCGACGCGAGGGTCGCGACCGTGCCGACGACGAGCGCGACCCGGGTGCCGAAGAACCCGAACGCCATGAGCCCGAGCACCACGCCGATGCCGATGACCGAGAGCACGTCGACGACGACGCCGAGGCCGCCGGCGAGCGGGATCCACTCGAAACGCACCGGGATGAAGCACGCCAGTGCGGCGAGCACCGCGGCGCTGAACGCGAGGTTCGTGACGCGGTTCCAGTAGAAGCTCGCGATGACCGGGAACACGAGCGCGCCCCAGAGCGCGCCGACGAACACGAGCAGGTCGAGGATGTTGAACTGCATCGACGCGAAGCCGAGCGCGGCCGCGGTCGCGCCCACCATGGTGAGCCGCCCGACGAGCAGCATCGTCTTCGGGTTCGCGTTCTTCTTGCCGGCGATGTTCTGCCCGTAGATGTCGGCCATCGTGATCGACGCGAGCGCGGTCATATCGGCATCGGCGGTCGACGACAGCGACCCGATGATCATCACGAAGAACACGCAGATGAGGATCGGGCCGAGGTAGGTCGACGCCATCTGCGGGATGAGGTTGTTGACGTCGCCGCCCATCGGCTCGATTCCGGCGTACAGGGCGATCACGCCGAGCATGCCGATGCCGATGATGGTCGCCCCGTAGCCGACGGTCGCCGTGATGAAGGTCTTCTTGATGAGATCCTCCCGCACCGCGAACAGGCGCTGCGCGATGGTCTGGTTGCCGATCGCATAGGCGAGCACCGCAGCGATGTAGGGGGCGCCCTGGTTGAAGAACGCGTCCGACGAGAAGAAGTCGCCTTGCTGGGGTGTGAGGTGCTTCGCGCCGACCTCGAAGAGGCCCGGCCCGCCGGCCGCGAAGAAGATCACCGGGATGATGATGGCGACCGCTCCGAGCATGGCGATCACTTGCGCGAAGTCGGTGAGCACCGAGGCGCGGAACCCCGACCACAGCGTGTAGGCGAGCACGCCCACCGCGATCGCGACGATGCCCTGCGTGAAGCTGAACGGCGACAGCATCGAGATGAGCGCCCCGCCCGCGATGAGGTTCGAGGTGAGGCTGATGAGGCTGCCGAGCACGTTGGAGCCTGCCAGCATGAGCTGGCTGGAGCGCCCGTGGCGTGCGAACATGACCTCGGCGATGGTGTGCGCATTCGGCGCGACCTGGCGGATGCGGCGCCCGAAGGGGTAGATGAGCAGGATCATCAGGGCGCCCCAGAGGCCGTAGTGGATGGGGCCCGACAGGCCGTAGGTGTAGCCGGAGGTCGCGGAGGCGTACATCGAGGCCGCCCAGATCCAGGTCGCCGTCATCGAGGCGGCCGAGATGCCGAAGCCGATCTTGCCGCCGCCGGTCATGTACCCGTCGGCGTTCTCGCGCTTGCGGGAGATGCGGATCGACATGAAGAGGCTGCTGCCGAAGAACAGCAGCATGAGCAGGACCGTGACCGGCCCTGACAGGGGGTGAAGATTTTCCACCGGGAATGTCTCGCTTTCTGATCGTTGAAGAACCGGGTGCTGCGGTGCATGCCGGTCGTGGACGAGAAGAGCGAGTCGCTAAGTCGGAGGGGTGAAGTTGTAGTCGGAGATGGAAGTGGTGAATCGAACGGTGTGCATGGATTGCGAACCTGGGCCACTGGGGGCGCACGGTCGTGCGCCGGCGAGAGGCCCGGGGTGCGTCTCCTTTCCAGTTTTCGGGTGCCGCGAATCGCCGACATCTGTGGCGAATCGTGCGAGATGCCTGAGTCGGGCGCGCACGCGAGGGCGTCGCCCGGCGCCTCATGCGGGCATGAGGGCCGTGCTCATAGTAGCAAGCCCGGGCCGTTTCGCATCCCGGCTCGAGAAATGAGCGGACCGAGACGCCGGTGCGCTCGCCGAGCTACGATGATTCCAGCGAGGTGGCATCTTGACCGCAGGCACGATTTTCACCATCGGGCACTCGAATCACGAGCTCGACGAGTTTCTCGAGCTCGTGACGGGCCACGGCATCGAACGGGTCGTCGATGTGCGCAAGCTGCAGGGATCGCGCCGCTACCCGCAGTTCGACGCCGATGCGCTGCGGGCGTCGCTGGCCTCGATCGGCGTCGGCTTCGGGCGCTTCGAGGCGCTCACCGGGCGCCGGCCCGTGAGCCGCACGGTGCCGTTCGAGGTGAACGCGTGGTGGCAGAACCGCAGCTTCCACAACTACGCCGACCATGCGCTGTCGCCGGAGTTCGCGACGGCGCTCGTCGAGCTGCGCCGCGAGGGCGCCGAGCGCCGCACGGCGGTCATGTGCTCGGAGGCCGTGTGGTGGCGCTGCCATCGGCGCATCATCGCCGACCATCTGATCGCCGCGGGCGGCACCGTGCGCCACGTGATCGGGGCGGGGGAGGCGGCGCTCGCCGAGCTCAGCGGGGGCGCCGTGATCGGGCCCGGGGGGGCCGTGACCTACCCCGGTCAGGGGGCTCCGAAACAGTAGTTGCTTTTGGCAACTATCGGCGTATGCTGAGGGTATGCACCAGCACGAGTCGGCCGCCGAAGCGCTGCGCGCGGGCGGGGGAGCGACGCCCGCCGAAGAGCTGCTCGGCGCCATCGTCGCCCTGGTCTCGTCGTGGTCGTCGACCGAGGTGCAGTCGCGCATCGCGCACCGCATCGGCCTCGACATCGGCGAGAGCGATGTGCGCACGCTGCACACCATCGGTCGATTCGGCGGCGGTGCGCGCCCGGCGCAGCTCGCCGCCGAGCTGCAGGTGACCCGGCCCACGATGAGCAAGAGCCTCGCGCGCCTCGCCGCCGCCGGGTTCATCACGCGTACGCAGGCCGCGCACGACGGCCGCGCCACCGACGTCGCGCTCACGCTCGCGGGCACCCGCGCATATGAAGCGCTCGTCGACGCCGGCGTCGAGATGGTGCGGCACGCGCTCGACGCGGCCCCCACGAGCGACGTCGCCTCGATCATCGCTTTCACCCGCGCCCTGCGCGCGTCGGGATAGAGCCTCGGTGATCCCTGCAGAACCGGGATCGCCCCCAGACACCCTGCACCCCAGGGATCCACCACAGGTATTCACCACCATGAAGGAGCACCCCATGACACGCACCTATGTCGTCACCGGAGCAGCCTCGGGCATCGGCGCCACCACCGCCCAGACCCTGCGCGATCTCGGCCACACCGTGATCGGCGTCGACCTGAAAGACGTCGACGTGACCGCCGACCTCTCGAACACCGCAGGCCGTGCCGAGGCCGCCGCGAAGGCGAGCGAACTCGCTGGCGGCACCGTCGACGGCGTGATCGCCTGCGCCGGCATCTCGGCCCCGATCGCGAAGACCTTCGCGATCAACTTCTTCGGCGTCACCGAGTTTCTCACCGCCATGCTGCCCGCGCTGCGCGGTTCGTCGGCGCCTCGCGCGGCGACCATTTCGTCGATGGCCTCGCTGCAGCCCGTGTCGGCCGACCTCGTCGAGGCCGGCCTCGCCGGCGACGAGGCGAAGGCCCTCGAGATCGGTGCGGCACTCGAAGCGCAGGGCCCCGAGTCCGGCTACCTCAACTACCCGTCGTCGAAGCGCGCCGTTTCGCGCTGGGTGCGCCGCGAGTCGATCAGCGAGGCGTGGGCCGGCAGCGGTATTCCGCTGAACGCCGTCGCCCCCGGCACCGTCATCACCCCGATGACCCAGGGGCTGCTCGCGACCCCCGAGGGCGCGGCCATGGTCGACGGTGCGGTGCCGATGCCGCTGAACTACCACCAGTCGCCGCAGACCGTCGCCGACCTGCTCGTCTGGCTCACGAGCGAGCAGAACTCGCACATGGCGGGCCAGACCATCTACCTCGACGGCGGTGCCGATGCGACGCTGCGCGGCGACGACATCTGGTCGTGGAACGACGCGCAGTAGTCCTCTTCTGACAGTCTGACCAGCGCGAGCGCGGGTCCGCTGCATCCCGAGGGATGCCGGCTCCCGCACTCGTGTCGGTCTTTCTGCGTGCGAGTCGCCCAATTGGTCGTACTGCGTTCGCGCAGCGAATCGCAGAATCCATCAGCGCCTCCGGGCGCTACTTCCGTTCGCGCACCGGGTGCTGGCTCAGAATCGAGATGCGGTTGAACGCGTTGATCGCGGCCGCGACCCACTCGGCGGCGACGAACGCGTCATCGCCGAGCACGTGACGGGCTCCGGCGAGGTCGGCCGACGCGTCCTCGGTGATCGGGAGCGCGGTCGCGGCCTCGGCGATGGCGAGCACCGCCCTGTCGCGTTCGGTGAAGAGCGCGACCTCGCGCCAGGCGGGCAGCAGGTCGAGCTTCTGCTGCGGCACCCCGGCATCGCGCGCTTCTTCCGTGTGGAGGTTCAGGCAGAAGGCGCAACCGTTCATCTGCGAGGCGCGCACCTTCACGAGCTCCGACTCCTCGGGCGTGAGGCCGTGCTTCAGCGCCTCCGCCCGGATGGTGTTCGAGAAGACGCCGGCCGCCTTCCACGCCTCGGGGATGACCTTGTCGAGATACGGGCGCATGGGGCTCCTCACCGGGTCTGCGATTCACTGCCTGTGGTTCTTCGGGTCGCGATGCGCCCTCCTCAGGGCAACTCTACGTTGCGGTCGGGTATTCCGTCTCGGTAGACCGCCCGGTGCCCCGGAATACGCCGCACGGCGCCGATGTTCCACCGGATGCCGCCGCGGCCGAACGCCTGCAGCAGCGGGTGCGCGAGCACGTGCATCCCGACGAACCCGGCACGCTCCACGAACCCGGCATGCTCCACGAACCCGACGAGAGGTCGACCCATGCGCAGTCCCGATGGCACGCCCCGTGAGGCAGCGCGCGAGGCGGCCGTCGTCGTGATCGGGGCCGGTCAGGCCGGGCTCTCCGCCGGGTACCACCTGCAGCGCCGCGGCTACACGAGTGCGCTCGAAGCGGGAGCCGATCCGCGCCGCTCCTTCGTGATCTTCGACGCAGAGAGCGCGCCCGGCGGCGCCTGGCAGCACCGGTGGCAGTCGCTCACCATGGCGACCGTCAACCACATCTTCGACCTGCCCGGCTTCAGGCAGACCGAAGTCGACCCGGCGACGCCGAGCCGCGAGGCGGTGCCCGCGTACTTCGCCGCCTTCGAGCGCGAGATGCGGCTGCCGATCGTGCGGCCCGTCGATGTGCTCGCAGTGCGCGATGACCCGGCAGGGGAGCGGGGCGGCAATGCTCCGGGATCCCTGTCGATCGAGACCAGCATCGGCCCGTGGCGCGCGAGCGCGATCATCAACGCGACCGGCACCTGGACGAACCCGCTCATGCCCGAGTATCCCGGCGCCGAGACCTTTCTCGGCCGGCAACTGCACACGCAGCAGTACGTGTCGCTCGACGAATTCGCGGGGCAGCGGGTGGCCGTCGTGGGCGGCGGCATCTCGGCGCTGCAACTGCTCGAGGAGATCTCGCGGGTCGCGACGGTCGCCTGGTACACCCGGCGCGAGCCCGTGTTCCGCGACGGCGACTTCAGCCCCGAGGTCGAGGGGCGCGAGACCATCGAGAAGGTGACTGCCGATGCCGAGGCCGGCAACCCGCCGCGCAGCGTCGTGTCGTACACCGAGCTCGCGTGGACGCCGTACGCGCGAGCGGCGAGGGATCGCGGTGCGCTCGTGCGCCGCCCCATGTTCACCGCCATCGAGCCGCACGGCGTGCGCGAGGCCGACGGCTCGTTCACCTCGGTCGACGCGATCCTGTGGGCGACCGGGTTCAGGCCCGCGCTGTCGCACCTCGACCCGCTTTCGCTGCAGAACTCGCGCGGCGGCATCGAAGTGCGGGGCACGCAGGTCGCGGCCGATCGGCGCGTGCACCTCATCGGCTACGGGCCGTCGCAGTCGACCGTCGGCGCGAACCGCGCCGGGCGCGATGCCGTTGCCGCGCTCGAGAGATGGCTCGCGGTGCCTCGCGTCAAGGCGGTGGCGTGACGGGAGCGAGCGCGTAGCCTGGGCGCATGGACGGATTCGCGGCGGTCGACTTCTTCCTCGCGCGGGAGGTGCTGCAGCGCGGCGTGGCAGCGCTGTACGTCATCGCGTTCGTGTCGATGCTCAACCAGTTCCGCCCGCTCACGGGCGAGCACGGGCTGCTGCCCGCCCCGGGCCTGCTCGAGTGGGCGCGCTCATCGCCGTCGCGCGCGAAGCTGCTGAAACCGACGCTCTTCCTGCGCGTCCGCTACACCGACCAGCGCCTCGTCGCGCTGTGCTGGGCGGGCATCGGGGTCGGCGCCCTGCTCGTCCTGGGCGTTCCGCAGCTCGGGCCGCCGTGGCTGCCGATGGTCGCGTTTCTCGCGCTATGGCTCGGGTACATGTCGATTACGAGCCTCGGGCAGACGTTCACCGGCTTCGGCTGGGAGATGCTGCTGCTCGAAGCGGGGTTCCTGGCTGCTTTCCTGGGATCGGGGAGCCAGCCGCCGCCGACCGTTGTGATCGTACTGTTCTGGTGGCTCGTCTTCCGGCTGGAGTTCGGGGCGGGCATGATCAAGATCCGGGGCGGGCGCGAATGGCGCGACCTCACCGCGCTGACGTACCACCACGAGACGCAGCCGATGCCCGGCCCGCTGAGCCGCCAGGCGCACCTGCTGCCGCGGTGGTTCCATCAGGGCGAGGTGCTCGGCAATCATTTCGCGCAGCTCGTCGTGCCGTTCTTCCTGTTCGCCGCGCTGCTCGGGTTCGTCGTGCCCGGCCCGGTGCCGGCGATCATCGGCACGGCCGCGGCGGGCATTGTCATCGCGACCCAGGCGTGGCTGGTGCTGACGGGCAACTTCGCCTGGCTGAACTGGGCGACCATCGTGCTCGCGTTCTCGGCCGTGTCGGCGCCTGTTGCTCAGTCGGTGTGGGGCGCTGTATCTGGGCCGGCTTCCGGGTCGACTTCGCCCGCCGGAGACGCAGTGTCGGTTGCAGGGATCGACGGGTTGCCTTGGGGCTGGTTCGTCATGACGACTGCAGTGGGAACGCTGTACCTCGTCATCAGCGTGCCGGCGCTGCGCAATCTGTTCGCGAAGCGGCAGCTCATGAACGCGAGCTTCAACCGCTGGCAGCTCGCGAACGCCTACGGGGCGTTCGGCACCGTCACGAAGGAGCGGATCGAGATCATCATCGAGGGGAGCGCAGCCGAGCAGCCCGGTGCCGACGACTGGCGGGAGTACGAGTTCAAGGGCAAGCCCGGCGACGTACGGCGGATGCCGCGCCAGTTCGCGCCGTACCACCTGCGGCTCGACTGGCTCATGTGGTTCCTACCGCTTGGGCACGCCCTGCCCGAGTGGTTCGGCGTGCTGCTCATGCGACTGCTCGCAGCCGACAGTGCGACGCTGCGCATGCTGCGGTACGACCCGTTTGACGGAGAAACGCCGCAGTACGTGCGCGTGCTCTCGTACCGGTACCGCTTCGCCACTCGCGCCGAGCATCGCGCAGACGGGGCCGTCTGGGTGCGCGACCGAAGGCGTGTGTTCGTCGAGCCGATGCGCCTGCCGACCGCCGATTACTGAGCCGCCGCCCGGTGATCGGCGTGGTCCTTTCATCCTGAGGCTGTGCCCATCCTCTGGTCATCCTGCGGCCGCGCAGCGGATCGCAGGATCCACCCGCCCGAACGGCAGAAGGTCCCAGCGGGATTGCTCCCGCCGGGACCTTCGAACATCAGACCCTTAGGCCTCGGAAACCACGACCTCTGAGGTGTCAACGCCCGCCGGGGCGCCGGTCGAGACCTGCACCTTGCGCGGCTTCGCCCGCTCGCTCACCGGGATGGTGACGCTGAGCACACCGTTGTCGTAGTTCGCGGTGATGCGCTCGGTGTCGATGCCCTGGCCCAGGTTGAGCTGGCGCAGGAAGCTGCCCGGGGTGCGTTCGCGGGTGATCCACTTCACGTTCTCGGCCTTCGGCAGCGTGCGCTCGGCGCGGATGGTGAGCAGCTGCCCGTCGACGTCGATGTCCACCGAGCCGGGGTCCATTCCCGGCATGTCGGCCGTCAGCAGATAGTTGTCGCCGTCGCGGTAGAGGTCCATGGGCATGCGGCGCGGGCCTCGGGTCGATCCCTCGAGCAGCGCGTCGGCGAAGCGTTCCATGTCGCGGATCGGGTTGTACGTAGCCATTTTGCATCACCTTTCGACTGTGTTTCGGATTGATCTGAAAACTTGAGCCTAGGTGGCTCAACTTGAGATTAGATTAGCACTCGCGCATGGGGAGTGCTAATGCGTTCGCCGAGGGCAAACGGTGATACCGATCGGCTCCCGTCGCCGTCGTGATCTCGGTGACGGGCATTGTGGCGTGCGCGGTACGAACCGGCAAGGCCCTGTGGCAGGGCGAGGCATCGGCGTAGTTTCTGCGTACGAGCGGGATAGGTGGCAACGGGAGGGGCGCAGCAATGGAGACGGCCGGGGTTCGGGGTGCATGAGGCTATCGCTGCGGCGGCTCGCGCATCGTGCGCGCCCGGTGCACGAGCGCGCGAAGCAGGAAGTGCGACGCTTGGCGCGGCGTTCGCGCTGGGTGCTCGCGCTGAAGACCGCGCTCGCCGCCGCGCTCGCGTGGGTGCTGGCTCCGTTCGTGCCGTTCGCCGAATCCGAGTATTCGTACTATGCGCCGCTCGGTGCGCTCGTCAGCGTCTACGCGACGGTGCTCGATTCGGTGCGTGCGGGCGTGCAGGTGCTGATCGGGCTCGCGCTCGGTATCGCGCTCGGCCTCGGGGCGCTCGGGCTCGTTCATGCGGGGGCGCCCTCGTATGCGGCGATCGCCGTCGTTGTGGGCATCGGGGTCGCGCTCGGCGGGCTGAAGGTGCTCGGCGCCGGAGGCGACTGGGTGCCCATCGCGGGGGTGCTCGTGCTGCTGCTGAGCGGGCGCGAGGGCGAAGACTTCTCTGTCTCGTATCTCGTGACCATGGCGTTCGGCGCAGCCCTCGGGCTGGTCGTGCAGTGGGTGGCGGTGCCGCCGCTCTACTTCGCCGAGGCCGATGCCCGTCTGTCGGATCTGAGACGCGCGATCACCGAGGCGCTGCGCGAGACGGAACTGTTCGTGCGCGGAGAGGGAGACGAAGGCAGATTTCGATCCTCCGTCGCGCACCTGCATGTCGCGCGCGATGCGGTGGCTGCCGATCTCGACGAAGCCCGCCGGAGCGGACGGGTCAATCCCCGGGCCCATCGGCATCACGCCCAGCGCGAGTCGCTCGACGAGCGGTTCGCGTCGCTCGATCGATGCGAGTTCTATGTGCGCGCACTCTCCGATTTCGTCGGGAGGAGTGCGGAGGGGGACCGTTCGAGGGAGGGCCTCGGCGATGCCCTCGAAGCATGCCGTGCCGTGGTCGACGCGAAGCCCGGGAGCGATGAACAGCGAGCGGCGCGGGAAGCCGCGCAGCATGCGGTGCACCGTTATGTCCACCTCGCTGCTGAAGCGGTAACCCAGGCGCCGGCTGCCTCGGGCGCGGTTCCGTCGGTGGCGGTCGCCATCGGAGTATGCCTCCGTCGTGTCCTCGAAACTCAGGACGAGGACGACGCGTGAGGCATGGTTGGTGCGACGCGAACACCGTGTCCGGTCATCGCGGTCCACTGCTACCGTGTTTTCATGACGACGATCCATGCCACGGGCACCGGTGAAACCCACTTGCTCGCCGAACGCGCCACGATCACCGTGAACATCTCGGTAGCTTCGCGCGACCGGCGCAAGAGCATCGAGATCGCGACGCGCAACCACAATTGGGCGGTGCAGCGGGCGCAGGAGCTGCGGGCGAACGGCGATGCCACCTGGCACGCGGCCGATCCCATCAGCGCCTGGAGTTACAAGACCTATGCGGAGGGGAAGAACAACCAGACAGTGATCGAGCACCGCACTGCGAGCCGCGTGCGCGTGAAGCTATCGAACCTGTCGCTCGTCGGCGCGCTCGTCACCGAGTTCGCCGAAGCCGGGCTGACGGCGAGCGTCGACTGGGCCCTGACTGAGGCGACCCGACGGGAGAGCGAGCGCCTCATGCGCAAGGCCGCCGTCGCCGCGGCTCGTGCCATCGCCGACGACTACGCCGACGCGCTCGAACAGCGAATCGAGAGCGTCACGAGCATCTCAGACGCACCGGCCGGCGGGAACGGGGCCGGGCCGATGCCTGCACGAGCGGGCGGTTCTGCAGGCGCAGCAGAGGTCACCATTCCCGAGATCACAGTCTCCGCGACAGTGAGCGGCGTCTTCGAAGCCGCGTGATTCTTACGGCAGCTGGTGCGTGCCGACCGCGGAGCTCAGCGAGACCCCGTTGAGTTCGAGGAAGAGCGTGCCCTCCGTCACCGAGAGCGACATCTCGTTGCGGCGTTCGAGCGCGCGGGTCGCGTCCTCGATGAAGCGCGGGTCGAAGCTGTGCAGCACGATATCTTCGGAGCGGTGGATCGTCTTGCCGCTCCATGACGCGAGCACCTTCTCGGGGTCGCGATGCGTGTACGCGGTGGCGTAGCCGGCGAGCTTGCTGCCGTGATGCATGCGCGCCGCGTCGGGTGCTCCGACTTCGATCCAGCCGGTGATCGCCCCGGTGAGATCGCGCACCAGCACCGCGGGCTCATCCGTTGTGGAAACCCCGGCGCTGAACTCGATGCCCTCCTGGTATTCGAGGCAGTAGGCGAGCAGACGCGTCATCATGAAGGCGTCGGTCTCCGACGGATGGCGCGCGACCCGCAGCGAGAAGTTCTCGTAGACGCCCCGGTCGACATCGGCCAGTTGCACTGCGAACACGTGAATCGTCGAACCGATAGCCATGGTCTCGATCGTAGTGCTCAGGGGAGTGGCTACACTGCCAAGCATGAGTGGGGCATCGGCAGGGATTCAGACGTTGCTCGTTTCGAGGCGGCGGACTCGCTACTGTCTGATTGATTGATGCGAGCCCGAGGATCTGCCCCCGTGGAGAATTCCCTTGTTTGGCCGTGATTTTCGTTATACATTAATGGCATGGGCAAGCGTGAGACGATCAACGGGGTTCCCGTCACCGAGGAGCAGATCGGTGCCTGGGCGGCAGAAGCCGAAGTCGGTTATGACGTTGCGATGTTGAAGAAGCGTGGCCGCGGGCGCCCGGGGCGTGGCGCTGAACCGTCTCAGGTGATCGCACTTCGGCTCACAGTTGAAGAGATCGCCGTGATCGACGAGCGTGCTGAACGCGAGGGCAAGTCACGGTCGGAGGTCATCCGTGAAGCACTCCACCTTTCGGCAGCGTGAACATTCATGACTCGGCGCTGAAACACGGAATTCTACGTGAAGATGCGATTCAGGCTGCGACTTGGGCAATCTGGATCGAGGAATTGGACGAGGATAGTCCAGCGCGACAGCTACGACTTGGTTTCGACACACGCGGTCGGCTCTTGGAGACGGTCGTGCTCGTTTTCGATAGCGGCAATGAGCTGGTGATCCACGCAATGAAAGCACGACCGCAGATGCTCGAACTGTTGCCTTAGTCGAGTGATTTGTTGATTGTTCGTGCGAGTACTTGCTGCTGGGGCATGCGCTTGTAGATGCTTTTCATGCGTGACGGCGAGAGTCCACCAGACCGCCATGTTTCAAAGCGCAACCGCCGTAGGTACATGGAGTGGCTACACTGCCAAGCATGGACGAGGTATCGGCAGGGATCGAGTCGCAGCTCGTTTCGGCGCGGCAGCACGCGCTCGAACGCGTCGCGAAGCTCGAGGCCGACCTGGATGCGCTGACCCGCGCTCGCCGCAGTGAATCGGATGACGACGAGCACGACCCGGAGGGGGAGACGCTGTCGGCGCAGTGGTCGTTACGCGCTGGGCTGCTCGAGGATGCCCGTGCGACGCTGCGTCAGGCCGATGCTGCTCTGGGCCGCCTCGCCGCCGGCACCTATGGCGTCTGCATCGTCTGCGGCGGCCCGATTCCGGAGGGCCAGCTCGAAGCTCGACCCTTCCGGGACCAGTGCGTGAAGTGCGCTTGATCCATCGAACATGAACCTAGCGAGTGCGCAATAGCCGCGGTGCGATGGGGTGTTGGATAGGCTGACGACATGAGCAGCGACCCCGTGATCGAAGAACTGCGCGCATTCATCGCCGAACGCGAATGGGAGCAATTCCATACGCCGGAGAACCTCGCCAAGTCGATCTCGATCGAAGCGGGGGAACTGCTCGAGGAGTACCAGTGGTCGCCCGATTTCGATGCAGACCGCGTGCGACACGAACTCGCCGATGTGCTCACCTACTGTTACGAGCTCGCCGACCGCATGGGCTGGGACCCTGAAACGATCATTCGGGAGAAGCTCGAGATCACGCGCGAGAAGTATCCGGTCGAGCTTGCACGAGGGCGGAGCGAGAAGCATGATAGACTTTGAGATCGAGGAAATCCCGTTCGACAAGAGCAGCATGAAGGCGCACCCCGACCCGACCGGGAAACTGAGCAATTGGCCTGCCGTCTACACGATCAACAGCGAGGAACAGGTATACGTCGGGGAGACCGGCAACGCGCTGCTCCGCATGTCGCAGCACCAGAAGGATTCCCGGAAGAAGTCCCTCGAGGTTGCACGGATCGTGCTCGACGACACCTTCCACCGTTCAGCCTGCTATGACCTCGAGTCACTGCTGATCCAGTGGTTCTACTCCGACGGTCAATACTCCGTCATCAACGCGAATGACGGACACCGCAACGCTGAATATCCGGGTAGGGCTGGGTTCCAGCAGAAGTTCCATGAGATCTTCGAAGCACTCCGTGATCGGGGACTGTTCCGATCGTCGTTCGCGGATATCGAGAACAGCGATTTCTTCAAACTGTCGCCGTTCAAGGCGCTGGTGCCTGATCAAGAGCGGGCGATCCTCGAGATCTTGAAGACGTTGTTCGAGGACATCGAGCAGCAGCGATCGTCGACCGCTGTGGTGTCGGGAAACCCTGGCACGGGCAAGACGATCGTCGGCATCTCCCTGGTCAAGACGCTCTGCGATATCGCCCAGTCGCGGGGTATCGAGGACGCCGAGCAGGGCGGTCCTATTTCGGATTTCTTTATGCAGGGCTTCCCTGAAATGATCCGCGACCTCCGCATCGGCATGGTGGTGCTGCAGCAATCCCTGAAGAAATCGATCGCTAAGGTTTTCGACCGGACTCCCGGGCTCGACCGCACGATGGTGATGTCGGCATTCGAAGTGGGTAATTCGACGGAACGGTTCGACGTGCTCGTCGTCGACGAAGCGCATCGGCTGAACCATCGAGCGAACCAGTCGAATCAGGCGCATAATGGCGAGTTTCGAAGGATCAACGAACGGCTCTTCGGTTCGGATTCATTGGAACTGACGCAGCTCGATTGGATCCGCCGGCAGAGCCGATTCCAGATCTTGCTGCTCGATGCGGAGCAGACGGTGCGCCCGGCGGACCTTCCTCCCGAGGTCGTGGGCGAGGTCGTGGGCGAGGCGAAGGCCGGGCAACGCTTCTTCCCGCTGATGACGCAGATGCGGGTGAAGGCGGGTTCCGATTACGTCGGATACATCAGGGACGTGCTGCGCGGGCACGAACCCGAGCTACCCGACCTCGGCGACTACGAGTTCGGGATGTTCGAGACCGTTGATGCCTTGGAACGCCGGATCCGGCAGCGCGAGCAGAAGTTCGGGCTGGCGCGCCTCGCCGCCGGTTATGCGTGGCAGTGGCGTTCGAAGGGCAAGAAGTCGCTTCCATATGATGAACGCCCTTTCGATATCGAGATCGGGGGCCGCCGGTGGCGCTGGAATTCAGTAGATGTCGATTGGGTGCATTCGGAGCGGGCGCTCGAGGAGTTCGGATCGATCCACACGCTCCAGGGCTACGACCTCAACTACGCCGGCGTCGTGATCGGCCCCGATCTCTATTTCGATCGGGAATCAGGAGAGATCCGTTTCGACCGCTCCCACTATTTCGATAGGAGGGGGAAGGAGAACAACAGGATGCGCGGTCGCACCTACACCGATGCCGATATCGAACGCTACGTGAAGAACATCTACGCCGTGCTGTTCACGCGCGGGATCCGAGGGACCTTCGTGTACGTCTGCGACGAGGCGCTGCGGGAGCACCTGCGAAGGTGGATTCCGATCCTGGAATAGGGCGGGCCCGACACGCCGCGAGTCTCTCGGGGTTACGGCGTGTGCCGGGTGAGGAACTGCTTCAGGGATTCCTCCGTCGAGGTGCCGGGCGCGTGCTTGTGGACGTGCCGATGCCAACGCGACGGGTGGGTCGTGCGTTCTCCGAACACCCACACATCGAGCGACCGTGCCCTCAGCTCCTCGGCGAGCTGACACTGTTTCCGAACACGACGGTGTTCGTCGTTGCGTCATTCAGCTGATCGTAGATGCGAGTGTGGCTCTTTCTCCCAACGTCATCATCCGCGGTCTCCGGAAAGTGTTGCCGTTCAGAAGTGCAGCGGGGTAGAGGTTCTATATCGTAAACGAATCGCAGTCGAGAGCGGCACGAGTTAACTGGACCAGGCTCAGGTTGAGTGCGCCGCTCCCGATGGGCACGCTCTGGAGGACGGTAAGGGAGGATTCTTAAACAAGGCAGGGTGGGAAAATTGCATCTTGAATGCGCACTTGTATTTCAGGTCGTAGCAAGCCCGCAGATATCCGAGCGGGTTGTGCCAATGGGGTCGGCTAAACGATATGCTCGAGAGAGTTCTGAAGCCTCACAAACCAAGTTCTATAGAGGAACTTGCTATGTGCTCGTTTGCTGGCTGAAACGAAGTGCTTTCAGATTAGGAAGGTTCTGATGGGGGAGTTGTGTGAAGCGTAGTTCACCACTCTGGCGCGTGATGGGAGATCCCGCTCAGGCACAGGAGGCTGCTGCCCTCGAACGAGTGTGCGATCTTTTGCCAGAGGACGGTGTCGCACGCGCCTGGGCGAACGTCACCTTCACCGACACGAGTGGCCGCCTCAACGAGGTCGACGTGCTGCTGATCACGAGCGGCGGCATGTACGTCGTGGAGCTTAAAGGCTGGCACGGTGAGATCCATGGCAACCAGATGAACTGGACCCATGCGGGCCGCACGGAACGCAATCCTCGCATCCTCGCAAATATGAAAGCCAAACGGCTCGCGTCGGTACTGAAAGACGTCGCGAACAGGGCACGCCTGAACCGTCGCATCGTTCCGTTCGTCGGTGAAGCGATCGTGTTGCATGGCCAAGACTCTCAGGTGCAACTCGACGAGTATGGTGCCGAACAAGTCTGGGCGCTCGATGGCTTCCGTGTGCGTGGCCTCTGCGCTGGTCGCAACTTCTCTGATCTGGTAGCGCAGCCGTCCTTCAAGGATCCGATAGATATCGCCCGCGCGAATGACATCGATCGACTCATGAAGGCAGCGGGCCTGATGCCCCGCGCGAAGCAACGCATGATCGGTCAGTACGCGCTCGACTCCAGCGAGTCTCTCGACGAGGGCAACGGCTGGCAAGACTTTCTCGTGACACACCCGCAAGCAAATACGAAGCGTCGCGTTCGTCTCTTCCCCTACCCGAAGGGCGCTTCGAAGGAGAGCCGCGAAGAAATCGATCGGCGAGCTGCCCGCGAGTTCCGCTTGACCGACGGAATCAGGCATCCTGGCATCATTGGCCCGGCCGACATGCTGAGCACCGAAGAAGGTTCAGCGCTTGTTTTCAACTTCGACCCCGCCGAAATGAGTCTCGCCGATTATCTCTCCAAGCGCGGCGACACGCTTACTTTCGCCGATCGCGAGGCCATCGTTCAGGATCTTGCGGAACTGGTTCGGTTTGCGCATGGACAGCGGCTCACGCACCGTGCACTTTCACCGAGCAGCGTACGCATCCACACTATTGGCGACGGCACCCGTGAGGTACGGATCAGAGACTGGGACCTCGGCAAACGACCCGACGAGGGCACCTCAACCGCCACGTTGATGTCTCGCGGCGTCACCGACGTTGCCGCGTCTGTCAGCCAGGACGCATTCTTCTACCTCGCGCCGGAGACGCTCAGAAACACCACTTCTTCGTCGCCGCAGGCGCTCGACGTGTATGGGGTGGGCGCGCTCGCCTTCCTGATTCTGACGGGCAAGCCACCCGCGGTGAACTTTGCTGCGCTCGAAGCGCTCTTGAACTCTGATGCGAAGGGCCTTGACCCCCGCGCTGTCTTGCCAGAGATCTCTGATGCGTACGCCGAAGTGCTCGTTGATGCAACCGCGTTCTCGGAGCTGCATCGCATCATCGACATTGGCGTGCTTCTCGATGAGCTTTCGAGAGCGCGAACCTCTGAGCACGGATCCGCGCCGACCCCAACGGATGTCGACCCTCTCGAATCTGCCCCGGGCGACATCGTTGGCGAGCGCTTTGAGATCGTCAAGCGCAGAGGCTCGGGCTCCACGGGTGTTGCGCTTGAAGTCAACGACTACGCGCTCGAACGCGAGGGATTGATTCTCAAGCTTGCGAAAGACGATGCAGCCGCCGCACGTCTGAAGAGCGAAGCCGCGGCACTTGATCGACTCGATCACCCCCGCGTCGTCAAGCGGGTTGATGGACCGCTGACTGTCGGCAAACGTCAAGCAATCGTCATGACGGATGCTGGCGCAGAAACCCTCGCCGATCGAATCCGGCTTGAGGGCCGGGCCACAATTGAGCAGCTTGAACGGTACGGCGATGATCTGTTCGCCGCAGTTGCGCATCTCGCAGAACGTGGTGTCTTCCACCGTGACGTCAAACCGTCAAACCTCGCGGTGAGACCCGACCCTGGCACACGCAAGCCCCACCTGCAGCTCTTCGACTTCTCGCTGTCCGACGAACCAGTCGCGAACATCAAATCTGGATCTAAGCCGTATCTCGACCCCTACCTGGGCTCGCGCGAACGACCCCAGTACGACAGCGCAGCAGAGCGCTTTGCGATCGCGGCCACCCTATTCGAACTCGCAAGCGGAGACGCGGTCTGGTGGGAAACCGGAGACCGCCCCACCCGCCCCGCAGACCCGCCGGTCATTGAGTTCAGTCAGTTCGAGCCGAGCATCGCCGATGCGATGGTGGGCTTCTTCCGCACCGCGCTCCACCCATCCGCAGCGGCCCGACATCCCTCGCTGGAGGCCATGCGAAAAGCATGGTCGCAGGCGCTAAGCACAGCGGATACAGCTGACGCCGACTTTGCCGCCAATGAGCACAAGGCAGCCCAAGCGGAACTCTCGACCTCACTTACCGACTCAGGCTTAAGCGCGCGCGCACTTTCGGCGCTTTCTCGATCGGGCGCTACAACAGTCGGCGAGCTGCTTGGCGTTCCACCAATGGCCATCAATCAAATCCGAGGTCTCGGCGAACAGGTCCGGCGAGAAATCAGTTCCCGCGTCAGGGAGTGGCGCGCCCGGCTCTCCCAGCCAGCTGCACCAACCGAGACCCCCGTCGTCCAGGGTCGTCGCCCCGTCGAGAAGTTCATCAGCCCGCTTGCACAGAAGCACGGCGAAACCGACGAACAGTGGCGTGCGCGTATCCGCAAGCAGAGTTTGCTCCGTCAGCCGATGGATGACGTCTCAGTGTGGCTGAGAGAACTTGGCAACGTCGCGACAGGTTCCGAGCTGGCAGCAAAGCTACTTCGGGAATACGGGTCGACTCTTGGCGACGGACCTCGACAGGAGGCCGCGAGAGGCATCATCGATGCGATCGTCAAGTTCGATGTTCGTGCCCAGTCGCCTCGATTCCTCGCCCAAAAGATACGCGACACAGGCGATGCTGTGATCGCTTACACGCCCGACGGCGACGAGGGGTTGAGTTTCGACGCCGCCGAAACGCACATCGAGACCCTCCTTCGGTTTGCACAGACGGTTGATTCTCTGCTCACCGAGTCGGACATCGTGCCTGCACCTGCGCTGCGTGAGGCTTTTACGTTGCCTCCTCGCGAACAGCTTTCTCTTCCTGGTGCGCGCATTGCGCAGATCGCGATCGGCCTCTCGCAGACCGGGCGCATCTCATCGATGGGTGAGGCCTACCGAAGCATTCTCGACCCCTCCCGCGCTGTGGAAGTTGCTCTCCGCGGTACCGCGACCCGCGAGCTTGCGACAGTCACGATCGAACAGCGCGTCAAAGCACGGTTCCCCGATATCTCCGCCGTACCGTCCCGACCTCAGCTCGACGACGCAGTGCGAGCAGCACTCCCGCATCTGGAATGGCAACCCGAGCAAGGCAAGTACGTTCTGCGTGAGGTCAGCGATGTGTCGTCGACCTACACGGCGTCATCGACGAGCATGGCAGAGGCCGGTGCTGACCCGGCCTTCGCTGCAAAGCTTTCCGCGTCGCTGCGTGACCACGGTGCGCTCGTGTTTGCCGCATCAGTACGCCACCATTCACTTCGTGAAGCGGCCGACGCACTGGCAGCAAGCTCGGGTGTGCGTGTCGTCGACCTCGCTGACCTCGCTCTGGGCGCGCTGAAGACTACTGCCGAGAAGAATCGCATCTCTTGGGACGTCGTGCTGCGTGCAGATGCTGAAGCCGATGGCACCCAGAATCGCCGCAACCTCCTGCAGCTTGCCAAGATGGCCGTCACGCCGGTCTGGCAACAGCTCTTGGAGACCCCGGAGCCTCTCCTGCTCATCAACGCGGCCGTGCTGGCTCGGCTCGGCCTCACAGACTTGATTGCGCGAGTC
This sequence comes from Leucobacter sp. GX0328, assembly GCF_053567315.1. NCBI lineage: Bacteria > Bacillati > Actinomycetota > Actinomycetes > Micrococcales > Microbacteriaceae > Leucobacter > Leucobacter sp. GX0328. The sequence goes on along the minus strand of NZ_JBSGPC010000001.1, from coordinate 80,326 downwards.
TGCGACCTTGCCACTCCGCGTGCGGCAGCTCGATGGATTCTGCTGCCCAAGCCTCAGTCGGGGCGCGCCCCTGATCTGGACGGGAACCCCATGCCGTTCGGCGCGGATGGCTGGACAAACTTGCCACTCGAACTCCCCCCGCTCTCCACATCGTCTGCTTCTGCTCGAAAGGTCGCTGCACAATGATTGACTCGAAGGCACTGCTCGCAGACCTCAAGCGCGAACTCTCGGCCCTGGAAGCAGACCTCACCGAGCGCGCGGAAGACACCAGCACGCCCTGGGGCGCCGAACTGCGCGAGGACTACGAACGTGCCAAGAACCATGACCGCACGGGGCGCTCCTGGATCGATTGGCGCAACGGTGAAGTCGCACAAGCAGCGGTCGCTTGGATCATCGCGTCCGTGTTCATCCGCTTCTGTGAAGACAACGGGCTTCTCTTGGGCGCAAAACGAGATGGTCGCGCACTGCCTCAGCCGTGGATCGCTGCCCCCGGAGACGGGCTCGAACGTGCAGTAGAGAATGAGACTGCCTACTACACCGCCACACCGACCATGACGAGTCGCCATTGGCTCCAACACGCGTTCGGTATTCTCGCCGAACTCCCGGCAGGCCGCACACTCGTCGACCCGGACCACTCGCCGGTCTGGCACGCACCAATCTCCGGCGCCGCCGCAGACCGCCTGTTGGCTTTCTTCCGCAAAGTCGACGCTGATGGTGAGCTGATCCACGATTTTTCGGATGCTGAGCTTGGCACCCGCTTTCTCGGAGACCTGTACCAAGACCTCTCTGACTACGCGAAGAAGACCTTTGCCCTGTTGCAGACACCGGACTTTGTCGAGGAGTTCATTCTCGATCAGACGCTCACCCCGGCGATTCAGGAGTTCGGACTTACCGGTCTGAAGCTCATTGATCCCGCGTGCGGCTCGGGACACTTTCTGCTTGGTGCGTTCGAACGCCTCATCGAAGCGTGGGACACGGCCGCCCCCGGCACGGATCGCGGCGACCGCGTGCAGCGCGCACTTGATTCGATTCATGGCGTCGACCTCAACCCGTTTGCGATTGCTATCGCGAGGTTCCGGCTCACAGTGGCGGCGCTTCGAGCCTCTGGGATCACGTCGATCGTCCACGCGCCCGCGTTCAAGTTCCACCTCGCGATTGGTGATTCACTGCTTGGCGGCTCAGCGAGTAGCGTCCACCTCGACCTCGGCGACGGCGAGTATGTCCCTTACAACACCGAGGATCTCACCGAGTATGCGGGCATACTCGAACACGGCCAGTACCACGTGGTGGTGGCGAACCCGCCGTACATCCAGCCGCCAGACGCCAAGCTCCGCGACCGCTACCGCACGATCTATTCAACCTGCCATGGCAAGTACCAACTTTCAGCCCCATTCGCTGAGTTACTGTTTCGACTTGCACGCCCGGAGCGTCCCGGTGGCGGAGCCGGTTTCGTAGGGCAGATTACTTCGAATGGATTCATGAAGCGCGAGTTCGGCAAGAAGCTCATCCAGAGCTTTTTGTCTGGCATATTTACTGGTGTTTCACCGGAATACGTGGATCTCACCCACATCATCGATACGTCGGGAGCGTACATACCCGGCCACGGCACCCCGACGGTGATTCTTGTCGGGCGTCCACAGAGGCCGCAGCTCCAAACCGTGCGCGCGGTGCTCGGTGTGCGGGGCGAGCCCGGCCAGCCTTCCGTACCGGCGGATGGCAAGGTGTGGCGCGACATAGTCGACCACATCAACTCACCCAACTACGACGGCCCGTACGTCTCGGTCGTCGATGCACCTCGCGATACGTACGCAAAGTTCCCTTGGTCTCTCTCCGGGGGCGGCGCTGGTGACCTCAAGAAGCACCTAGAAGAGCATGGTTCAACTCAGTTGGGGGCCCTGATCTCAGAAGTCGGTATCGTGGCGGTCCTTGGAGAGGAATCTCCCTTCGAAGTACCTCCACATTTTGACGGAGACAAAGTCGGACTCGTTCTTGGAGACGCCGTTCGCGATTACCATTTGGCGACGGTCGATCGCTTATGGCCATACGACTCCGAACTTCGAGTTACAGATACTGCGAGACGGTCCCGGTGGCTATGGCCATACCGCGCAAATCTGAGCAACGTGATCTTCTTCGGTAAGTCCCCCTCCGAGCGCGGGTACCACTGGAGCCAGTATGCGTTTCTCGCCGAGAGTAAGCTCAAGACGCCTCTGACCATCACATTCGCATTCGTCGCGACGCACAACCACTTCGTGCTCGATCGAGGCGAAAAGGTGTTCAACCGTTCCGCACCGGTGATCAAGCTACCGGAAGGCGCCACCGAAGACGACCACTACGACCTGCTCGGGGTGCTCAACTCTTCCACCGCGTGTTTCTGGCTCAAGCAGGTCAGCTACCCAAAGGGCGGCGACCCGGTTGGTGCAGACGGCGCACGCGTAAGTGCTGAGTCCTGGAGCGACCGATACGAGTTCACCGCGACGAAACTTCAAGAGTTCCCCCTCCCCACGGAACGCGAACGTGACCTCACCCGCGTCATCGACGCCGTCGCCAGGCGAAGGGCGCTCCTCGAACCATCAGCTCAGATCACAAGCGGTGCCATGCAAGGTCTAGATCAAGCTCGCGAGGAGTGGACACAGCTTGGTGAGCAACTTGTCTGGCTGCAGGAAGAACTTGATTGGCTGGTCTACGCCGCATACGGACTAGCTGAAGACTCACTAGCTGCACGCGGATCGCAAGTGCTGGAGCTATCGCCAAACGAAAGAGCCTTTGAAATCCAGCTTGCACGAGACATCGCTAGCGGATCGGCACAGTCGACTTGGTTCGAGAGACACAGCCGTACTCCGCTGACAGCTTTCCCCGAGCACTGGCCCGACTGGTACAGGGACTTGGTTGAGCGACGGCTCGCAGCAACTGCGGAGAGCCGAGAGCTTCGCCTGCTAGAGCAGCCCGAGTACAAGCGACGTTGGGCTGGAACAGGATGGAGTGAGATGCTCGCCGATGCAGTGCACACTGCAATTCTCGACCGCCTCGAATCGCGGGAGCTGTGGGCGGATTCTGCCGGGCGTCCCCTCGTGCGATCCGTCGCGCAAGTCGCCGATGGGCTTCGCCACGACGAACGGCTGCGTGAGCTGATGACGATCTATACCGGCTCACGCGACTACGATCTCGCCATTGAACTCGGCAAGCTGATGCAGAGCGAGGCAGTACCTGCTTTTGCTCCGCTTCGCTACAAGCCCAGTGGCATTGAAAAGTTCCGCGCCTGGGAGCAGACCTGGGAACTGCAGCGTGCGGAAGACCGCGGCGAGCAGGTCACCGTGCCGGTACCGCCAAAATACAAGGACGCCGACTACCTGCAGAAGACTTACTGGAGCGCCCGCGGAAAACTCGATGTGCCTAAGGAACGGTTCATCGCCTTCCCTGGCAACACTTACCCCGAGGACAGCACGGCAGTCTACGGGTGGGCCGAGTGGAACCACAGCGAGCGCGGCCAGGCAATCGGACGCTTCGCGACCCAGCTCGCACCGACGGCTTCTGACACCGATCACGACCAATTGCTACCGCTCATCGGTGCGCTGATCGAACTGCAGCCTTGGCTCGACCAGTGGTACGACGATATGGACAGCCGCGGCATCAAACCTTCGACCGCGATCCATCAAATGACAAACTCATTGCTCGCGCGACTGGGCACCGGCCGCGACGAGGTTCTTGCCTGGCTGCCGCCAGCCCCGAAGCGTGGGAGGAAGCGCGCATGACTGAATACACGCAGCACTCACCGCTCCGCGATCTCATCGAGATTCCAGAGCGTGTCGAAGCCGCCGACTTTGTCATCAAGCTCGACGAGGGCGTCGCCCGTCACACGCAGACGGTGAAGGACTACGTCGTCACCGAAGCCATTGCTGAAGCTATTGGTGCCGGTCTCGATCTCGTGACGGGCTCCCTTGCGAGGCAGTCTTCTCGCGGTGCGTTCCTCGACGGCTCTTTCGGCTCCGGTAAGTCGCACTACATGGCCGTACTGCACCTGTTGCTCACCGGCGACCTCGAAGCACGGCAGATTCCTGGCCTCGCATCGACAGTCGCTGCGCGTCAGGATCTCCTGGGGCACAAGCTTCTCGCGCTGGACTACAACCTGCTCGGGGCCACATCTTTCGAGGACGCCATCTTCAAGGGGTACCTCAAGACCATCGCCGAGAAGCACCCTGATGCACCCGCACCAATTCTGCACGCCAGCGACTCGCTCCTGGTGGATGCGCGGAACATGCGGACTCGCATGGGTGACGACGCGTTTTTTGCTGGACTCGGTAGCGGAGACTCTGCTTGGGGCACACTCGCGAGTGCTTGGGATACTGCAAGTTTCGACGCCGCAGCTGCCCAGGCACCGGGCTCACCCGATAGAGACCGCCTCGTCGGCGACCTGATCGACAGCTACTTCTCTGGGTATGCACGCGCGGGCCAGTGGTTGCCGATGGAAGACGGCCTGCGGGCCCTCTCCGCGCACGCCAAGTCGCTCGGCTACCAGGGGCTCGTGTTTCTAATCGACGAAATTGTGCTCTGGCTGGGGCAGCACCTCACCAACGAAGACTGGGTGCGCACGGAGATTGAAAAGGTGGTGCAGCTCGCTGAGAATGCAGCCGCGAACCTGCCGATTCCGATCACATCGTTTCTTGCACGTCAGCGCGACCTCCGAGACTTCCTCGGCACCCATGCCTCCGGCGCTGAGCGCGCAGCGCAGGGCCAGTTGTTCCAGTACTGGGAAGATCGCTTCACCAAGATCAAGTTGCAAGCTGCGGACCTTCCGAAGATCGTGAAGCAGCGACTGCTGCAGCCCAAGAATGCGTCAGCCGCAGCGACACTGCAGTCAGCGCTCACGGAGGTCAAGCGCGACTACGCTGCGTGGGGCTACCTGCTCTCAGATGATGCAAACTCAAATGAGCAGGCGTTCGGCGACGTGTATCCCTTCTCCCCCGCGCTCGTAGACACGATGGTGGCGCTCTCCAGCCTCATGCAGCGAGAGCGAACGGCACTCAAGCTCATGGCCGAGCTGCTGCGTGACGGCCGCGACACCCTACGGGTGTCGGACGTCATCCCGGTCGGTGACCTGTACGCGCCGGTCGTACTCGGCGGTTCGCAGCCTCTCACCGATGAGATGCAACAGCACTTCCGCATTTCGGCAGACTTCTACCTGAAGAAAATGCGCCCGTACCTGATCCGGAAGCATGGCCTCACCGAGCAGGCAACTGAAGGTCTCGATCGCGGTCATGCCTTCGTGACCGAAGACCGCCTGGCGAAGACCGTGCTCATCGCGGCGCTTGCACCGGAGGCAAAGTCACTCTCCCATCTCACTGCGGCAAAGCTCGCCGCACTCAACTACGGCACCATCGAAGCCTTTATTCCTGGCCAAGAAGCGGGCCAGGCACTCGCTCTTGTTCGTGAATGGGCAAGCGGGTTTGGCGAGATAAGCGTCGGTGACGGCACTGACCCGATCATCACCGCCACGCTCAGCGGCGTGGATTACGACTCGATCCTGCAACGCGTCGTCACTGAGGACAACCCGCAGGCGCGCCGTGAACTCGTCCGCAAGATAATCGCGAACGAGCTGAATCTCAGCTCCGAGAGCTTGGTTGGGCGCGGCCTCTCCCATGTGTGGCGCGGACAGAAACGCAATGTGACCGTGAAGTTCGGAAACGTTCGTGACACGAGCGATGTGCTCGACAGCGACCTCGTCCACAGCGAAGCCGACTGGCACGTGATCATCGACTTCCCCTACGACAGCGGAGACCGCAGGCCTTCCGATGATCTCGCCCGACTCCAACAGGTGAAAGACGACGGGCGCGAAGCGAACACGATTGCCTGGGTACCGAACTTTCTGTCAGATGCGCGCCAAACCGATCTCGGCAAGCTCGTGCAGCTAGAGTTCCTCCTCAACGGCAACCACTTCGATGAGAACGCGATTCACCTCCCGGTTGCCGACCGCGGCCCCGCCAGGCAAAACCTGGAGGTACAACGACGCACCCTACGCGACGTAGTCTCCAGCTCGATTCGCCAGGCGTACCACGTCAATACGCCAGAGGAAGTCAATGTCGGTCACGAACTCGGGGGCAGCGAGATCTTCCAAGCGCTCCTGCAGGGAGTGACGATCGCTCCACCACCGACGGGCACCTTGCTCGACGGTCTCCACCATGCGCTGGACACAGCATGGGCGGCAGAATTTCCCGATCACCCCGACCTCGGCTCCGACGAAGTCACGCTGCGTCGACTCACCGAAGCCGTCGAGCTTGTGACCGCCACGGTCGAGGCTGGTGGGCGACGACAAGGCCTCACTCATGCAGAACAGCGCATTGCGCGCGAGGTGATTTCTCCACTGAAACTGGGCGCCGTGAACGAGAACGTGCTCGTCGTCGACCAGGCTCACTTCGGATGGAGCGCCGAACTCGCTCGCTGGGAGGGAGAACTCGGAGAGTCGATCAGCGTCGACCGCTTGCGCGAGAAACTTCGTTCACGGGGCATGACCCGGAACATGGAAGACGCGGTGCTCATCACCTGGGCGCTGCTCGGCAACTACGATTTCGGCAACACAGGGACGCTCACCATCGGTGGATTCGCGGGCGGAGCCGTACCACGCAAGGCGAACCTCCCGAGCGAAGACGACTGGGGCCACGCACGAGATCGCGCCGGGGCCATCTTTGGCATCGCCCCAGAGCACAACCGCACTGCGCGCGCAGTGTCGCGGTTTGCCACCGGAATCCGCAACAAAGCAATGAACAACGAGGTTTCGGATCTCGTTGCTCAGTTGGAAGCCCACGTCGACGTGCTCGGGCTCGACGCCTCGGCGCAGGTCGGGCGTCTCGCAACCGCGAGGCGCCTGCGCGAGCTTTTGAGTACCTTGAGTGGCACCATGTCCGACACGGCGCTCGTTGAGACACTGTCAAGCTTCGACCTGCCCGACGAACTGTCTGCACTCGGTGCCACACACGCATCCGCTGAGCGGATGGTTCGCCTGCTGAGCGGCCTCGATTGGGGTCTGGTCTCGGCTGCGCTGCAACGGAGCGATCCGAAGTTCGAAGCGACACTCGCGTCACTCCAGGAAACCGCCCGCTTGGATGAGTCGATCGCGGGGCTCGAAGCGCAACTTCACAAGACAGCAGACGAGGCACGCACGCTCCTCATGCAAACGTCGCCCGCTGTCACCCCTCCTGCACCCCAGCCAGTGTCGCCAATTCCTCCTGCGCCGTCGCCCATCGCGCTCACCGGGCACGTCACTCGCACAACGGTGGCGGAACTTGACGCGGCGCTCGCTCATCTCGGCAAGGAGATTCGTTCGGAAACGCAATCACGCGACACCGATCGGGTGACGATCACCTGGCAGGTCGATGAGTCATGAATCTGCCCGCTGCTCCGGAGCGCGCACTCCGCGATCACATCGCTGAGTGGCTCGAAAGCCCTCGCCGCAAGTCGCGGGTGAAGTTGGTGCGCGCCCAGCCAGTCTGGACGGGCGAACCAGTACTGAGCGTGGCTGGTCAGCGAGTGCATGTTGCGGCGAGCGTGTCTGGTCTCGCTGCACTCGATGCGATTCGCCGGGTTCCCGAGGACGAGTTTGTCGTCGTACTCACCGATCTGGGGCCTGGCGAACTAGGGTCTGCGGTCTGGGTAGAGGCCGAACGGCATGAAGTCGCAACGCTAGACGAGTGGGACAGCGTCCCAAGTTATTTCGGGGTCCGCGATCGGCAGGTTCCACCGCCTGTGCGCGCCCTGGGAAGCTGGATACCGGACTTGCTGGCGGCCTGGCGGCCAGAGCGCGGATACCTACCTGCACCGGGTGGCGTGCTCTCTGCTCGCCACGTGGTTCGGGCCTTGCTCACCGCTCTCCTGGGCTTAGACCGCAGCGATGACCTGGAGGTGCTGTCCACAGCGCTGGCACCACTCGATGATGATGGTGTGAAAGTACGCCTGCGTGAGCTGGACGCGGGCACGCTCGATGGGCTTATCCGTGCGGCAAGCGCGGAGATCGACCCGAGTCTCGGTCTTGCGCTTCGCGCCGCAGGTCGATCCGGTTCCGTCTCTCCGATGGCGGTAGGACTTGCACTTGCCGAGTTGTGGCCGAGTGCGATCGCCGGGGAAGCTGCACCCCTCCACGTGAATGCTACAACTGCTGCAGCACGCGTCCGCATTGAACGGCACGTAGGGACAGATCCAAGCGCAGCAGCCGCATCCCGTTACGGAGCCGCCGCGAGAACTGTGACCTCACGGTGGCTGATCTCCAACCGCGCGGATGCCCAGAACGTCTTGGACCAAGCAGAAGCTATTTGTGATGACCTCGGATGGGCGGAAGGCGCTGCGGCATCACCCTTCCTGATTGCAGGGCTGCGTGCGCGAGTCGCAACGTTCGCCGTTCGGGTCAGGGAAGCCGCGAAGCATCCGTCCTCCCGCGGGTCCATCGCTGTGGACGAATCGTTCGTACTGCTGAAGTCGCATGAGGCGAGCGCATCGCTGGGCGAGTCCCTAGACACCGCCGAGACCGCAGCCCGCGCAGCACGTTGGCTTGCTTCACCTACCGTTGCCCCGCATTCGTTCGGCGCCGCAGTTGCCGCGTTTGCCGCTGACGGCGCATGGGCGGAACGCGCACTTGGTCGCCTGTGGTCTGGAGACACGGACGCGGTGCTCGCTGGCGCCTACCGAGATCTTGCGCACGCAATTCAGCGGCGACGCCGCGAAGACGACGCTCGGGCTGCGGAGATGTTGGCGGGTGAGGCGCTGCATAGCGATGAGGTGATCCCCGTCGAAGGGCTTCTGGCTCAACACGTTGTCCCGCTTTCAACGCAGAACAATGTGCTGCTGCTCGTCCTCGACGGGATGAGCGTTCCGACTGCATCAGCACTCATCTCGGAACTTACTCATTCCGGATGGGGAGAGATAGTCCGTGCGGGTTCGAAGAAGCGGGACGTAGCGGTGGCGGTGCTGCCAACGGTGACGGAGTTCTCGCGCAGCTCACTTTTTGCGGGTGAGACGATGGCCGGAAATCAGCAGACAGAAAAGTCCCGGTTCGCCGCCGCGTGCAAGGGTGTGGTGTTTCACAAGGATGATTTGCGATCTGAGGCAGGACATGCGCTTCCGCCGATTGTCACGTCGACGATTGCTGATCCAAAAGAGAAGATCGTGGCGGCGGTGCTCAACACAATCGATGAGTCACTCGACAGTGCGGATGTCGACGCCTTACAGTGGACCCTTGCATCAGTTGCCCACCTCCGGGAGCTGATCGGCGAAGCTTCCAAGAGCGGTCGGACTGTGATCATTACCTCGGACCACGGACATGTTGTTGAACGCGGAGGTCAGCTGCACAATATTCCCGGTTCTCCCGCTCGCTGGCGTACAGCAGACAGTGGTCCTGTTACTGACGATGAAGTGCTGGTCCGTGGGCCGCGCGTGCTCGCCCCCGGAGGCCAAGCAGTGCTTGCTGTCAACGACGGCCTGCGCTATGCCTCAAAAAAGGCTGGCTATCACGGCGGCGCGTCGCTTTCGGAGCTGGTCATTCCCATCGTAGTCCTGCAGCCTCACGGCGCTTCTGCGCCTGAGGGTTGGGTCGAGGCTCCGCCGCAAGAGCCGACCTGGTGGAATGAGCCACTACGCGATGCGGAGGCGCGTGGGCACGCCAATGTGGCACCGGTAGCGTCGAAGCCACGAAAGACAAAGAAACCGCCCACAGACGTTCCAGGAGCCATCACGTTGTTCGACACCGTCGATGAGTCCACGCAGGATGATGCCGGTGAGAGTGAGAGCGTCACCGCGTCTTTGGGCGAACGGTTGGTGCAGAATCCTGGGTATCAGCGACGCCGAGAAGCGGGTGGACGTCACCCCATCGATGATTCGGATGCGATTGCCGTCGTTGATTCGCTCCTCACAGGCGGTGGTCGCGCCCACCAAGATACGTTGGCGACCAGGCTCGGTGTACCTTCGCATAGTTTCCGTGGGGTTCTCACCGCTCTACGTCGAGTGCTCAATGTTGATGGCTACGAGGTCGTTCGTATCGATCCAGACCGCGTCACCGTCATCCTTGATGAACAGCTTCTACGCGAACAGTTCGGCTTGAGAGGATAGCCGCATGGTTTTGGTCAGCCCTCGCCGACGTCGGGAAATCATTGATGCCCTGCGCCGCGGCACTGTGCCGCAACGAGGGCTCGATGTCATGGCTGTTGGCCTCGATCGGTACCAGGCCACACTCGACGAAGAACTCAGCACCGTTGCAGCTGGGAGAGGTGTGTTCAAAGCCGTGCGCGGTGAGTATGGGTCCGGTAAGACCTTCTTTGCGCGCTGGCTCACCGAGTCGGCCAAGCAACGAGGGTTCGCAACCGCCGAGATCCAGATCTCGGAAACAGAAACTCCGCTGCACAAGCTCGAAACAATTTACCGGCGGATCACCGAGAATCTGGCTACCGAAGCGATTCCACCGAGTGCATTTCGTGAGGTGATCGACGGCTGGTTTCGGGTGCTTGAGGAGGATGCCGTTGAAGCCGGGGCAAACCCTTCCACGCCCGGTGAATTGGAGCGCCAGACGGCCGAGTTACTGGAGCAACGGTTGACAACCGTAAGCCGCACCGCGCCAGCGTTTGCCGCGGCTCTACGCGGTTACCACTCGGCACTTCGAGATGGCGATGCTGCCACAGCGGATGGCCTCGTTGCGTGGCTCGGTGGGCAGCCGTCGGTGGCTGCGAGTGTTCGGCGAGCCGCGGGCGTGCGCGGAGATATCGATCACTTCGCAGCATTCGGTTTCCTCCAGGGCCTGCTCGCCGTGTTACGGGATTCCGACTATGCGGGCCTTGTTCTCGTCCTCGACGAAGTAGAAACATTGCAGCGCGTTCGCAGTGATGTGCGCGAGAAGTCATTGAATGCGCTCCGCCAGCTGCTTGACGAAGTGGATGCCGGACGCTTCCCTGGCCTTTATGTACTGATCACCGGTACTCCCGCATTTTTCGAAGGTACGCAGGGTGTGCAACGGCTGCCACCCCTCGCCTCACGCATTTCGGTCGACTTCTCTGGTGACCCGCGTTGGGACAATCCGCGGGCGCCGCAGATTCGCCTGCTCGGATTCCAACAGGAAAGTCTGGTGCAGCTCGGCAGTCGCGTGCGAAACATCTACGCGTCGGACAGCGCTGCTGCTGACCGCATCACTACGCTCATGACTGACGAGTACCTTACTCGACTGGCCCAATCGATCGCGGGACAACTCGGTGGCCGCGTGGGCATTGCGCCCCGTGTTTTTCTACGAAAGCTCGTTGACATCCTCGACCGCATCGAGCAGTTCCCGGATTTCACTCCCGACGGTTCAGGTGCCGTACCGCTCGCCGTCACGGAGCTGAACGATGATGAACGCGCAGCAAGTGGACTCGACGCAATCGAAATCGATGTCTGAACAGCACACCCCTAGACAGCTCAGCGCCGGGATCGAGTACCACGTCGTCAATACACTTGGCTGGTCATCACTGCGCCCACTACAGGAAGCGGCGATCAGCCCTGTGCTGGCTGATAGAGACTGCCTCCTGATTGCTCCAACCGCCGGAGGCAAGACTGAAGCAGCGATGTTTCCGGTGCTGTCTCGAATGGTCGATGAAGAATGGTCGGGATTCAGCGTCGTATACGTTGCGCCACTCAAAGCGCTCTTGAACAACCTCTTGCCTCGCCTCGAACAGTACGCGGGTTGGCTTGGGCGGCGAGTGGCGCTGTGGCACGGCGACGTTGGGGACGCCGCGCGCCGCGCGATCCTGAGCGACCCACCGGAGATCTTGCTCACAACACCCGAATCGCTCGAAGCGATGCTCGTATCGCGACGAATCGATCCTCGACTCTTGTTCAAAAACCTTCGAGTAATCGTCGCCGATGAGATACATGCTTTCGCCGGGAGCGATCGCGGCTGGCACCTTGTTGCCGTGTTGGAACGTCTCCAGCGAATCGCAACCTCACCGATCCAGCGCATCGGTCTCTCCGCGACGTTGGGCAACCCCGAAGCCGTACTTCGATGGTTTCAAGGATCAAACGCAACAGAACGGGCGAGTGAGGTCGTATCGGCAGGCATCCCACCATCAGAGTCCGTCGTTGCACTCGACTATGTGGGTTCGGTGGAGAACGCGGCGACTGTGATTTCTGCTCTGCACGCAGGTGAGAAGCGTCTCGTGTTCTGCGAATCCCGTTCGTCAGCAGAGGAGCTGGCCTTCGCGCTTCGTCAGCGTGGGGTGACCACGTTCGTGTCTCATTCAAGCCTTTCACTTGATCAGAGACGGCAAAGTGAACGGGCCTTTGCCGAGGCTCAGAACTGCGTAATTGTTGCAACCTCCACGCTCGAGCTCGGCATCGATATCGGGGACCTTGATCGTATGATCCAGCTCGACTCTCCCCGCACCGTCGCCTCTTTCTTGCAACGTCTTGGGCGGACGGGTAGGAGGCCCGGAACTACGAGGAACGCCCTATTCCTTGCAACTGACGCTTCGACTCTTTTGCGCGCCGCTGGGCTTCTGAATCTCTGGAGTCGTGGGTTCGTTGAGGAAATCGAGCCGCCTCCACACCCACGCCATATTGCAGCGCAGCAGCTACTTGCGCTTTCCCTGCAGGAAGGGCGCATCACGCGCTCGGCGGTTAAGTCCAGGTTCTCAACAAGTCCGGTAATGGAAGACGCCGACAAGATTCTCGACTACCTCATTGATCGACAATTCCTCGTGGCCGATGGTGGCTGGCTTTTTCTCGGGCCACGCGCTGAAGAAGAGTTCGGCGGGCGCTACTTCATGGATCTGCTCAGCACATTCATCACAAGCCTCGATTTCGTTGTCAAAGAAGGCAGCAAAGAGATCGGTGCAGTCTCGGCACTCTCACTCACTTCCGAGGTCAAGCAGGGTGCTCGTCCTCTCTTGCTCGGCGGTCGTTCATGGCTCGTAAGTGACATCGCTTGGGACCGTCGCATCGTCCACGTCGCAGAGGACGCTTCAAAGGGAAAGACCCGCTGGGCCTCGGAGCCTCTACCAGAGTCTTTCGCAATGGTTCGCGCTCGACGTGATGTGCTTCTCGGTTCAGACCCACCGGTTGAGTTATCTCTACGCGCGAAGAAGGCACTCAGCGCAGCACGAGAAGACTCGGCGCTCGTCGTTGACAGAGAGCGACTCGTTGTCGAGCGACGCAAGACCGACTCGGTGCTGTGGAGCTTCGCCGGTCTCCGCGCGCACGAAACCTTGGCTGCGGCGCTTCCCCCAGACGTAGTGTTGAGCACTACCAACGAAGCAATTCACTTCGACAGCAACTTTGATTTTGCAATGTTGAGCAAAGCCGATACTAGAGTCGCAACGCCTCGAATCTCGGTGGAGGCCGTCGAAGGCCTGAAATTCTCAGAAGCACTGCCTGCTGATTTGGCAGTTGCGACGCTCGGCGATAGATTCGCCGACCGCGCGGGCGCAGCTGAAATTCAAGCAGCTGGAATGGTGTTTCTGACGCTTCCTCCTGATCAGCGCTAGCTTGGCTAGCTGCAACGAAGATCGGCGGGTATTAACTACACCGCGAGATACGGGGCTATAGGCAAGAGAGACTGGATGAGCTCTTAAACTAGCCGCAGAACCACGCGGCAAAACAACGACTACTAATGTCCGCAACGATTTGTTGCGGCAGACAGCACTCGACCCACGCTCTGCGTGCTATGCGAAGTCAAACTGATAATCGGTCATTGATGCGGGTTCCTTCCATCCGCCGTGACCATCGATGGTTTCGGCGGATGGTCATCCTGGAATGAGCACCATCAAAGCGCTACTGGATACCACCACGACCGCTATCAGATCGACTCACGAACGCTACCGAAAGCTTCTGCTCAACACCTGGCCTAGAGAGCCTGGACTGCATGGACTCCGCCGTAGGGGAGCGCTTGCAGTCGCTCCTTGAAGGCATCGTAGTTCTCTATAATTTGACCGGGTTCCGTGGCAAGATCGAAGTCTCTGCGGATCAAACGCATGTCCCTCCGGACGCGCTCGGTCTCGTCGGTCACTTCTGTCAACTGGTGCTCTATGTCTTCGAACAGACTCTCTGCATCGCGTCGTAAGGCCGAAACCTGATGGTCTCGCAAGAATGCGTCCTTATGACGCGTTAGCGTCCTACGAACGCGCTCACGGCTGTTTGAGCGAACGGCCTGACGTTGGGCCTTATCGATGCGGGCGAACAGCTGCTCGAAGTTTGCAACTGTAATCGCCGTCAGCTCCTGATCTGCCTTGTGCTCCAAGCAATACAGGACCGCCCGCGCGAACCCAACCTTATCGAGCCGCAATTCGGTGCCGGCTGCCCTGCATGCCGCTTCCGCTGCTTTGAAAACCTTCTGCCCTGCCACAACGGGCACTGCGGTGACTGTTGTAGCGACCTTGTCTGCGTCTTCGGGCGGTAGGACCTCAGAAGCATAGTGACGGATCGCCATGACAACCAGCTCCAGCGGGATCAGGTCCTCGATCTCACGGACAGCGTCGGTTGCCACCGTCACATCACTGACGCCGATGTCACTGGACTGGATCACGAACTCATCATCGACGTACTTCTTGTCACGGTAGCCCTTCTTCAACTCTTCGCGTATGCCATCGGCTTCTCCGTCGCCGTCGAGCAATACGATAATGGCCGGAGTGTCGACATCGCGGCCTCGGGCCAGATAGACCATGTACGGGATGTGTTCGGCCGAACCAGAGGGGACCAGGGACAAGTTGTTCAAGTTCAGCGTTGGTCCAGTGCTTTCGGACCGACGGGCGAGTGAACTGATGCCTGCGAGCAGCACCTGGTCCGCCTGACCTTCGAGCATCAGATTGCAATTACTGATGAAAGTAGTTTCTGCAACGAAAGCGCCGAAGGCTGAACGGAGTGGCTCATAGTGGTTGCGGCCCGCGTTGGCGACCAGGCGAGTGCCCTCCTCACCATCACCCTTTTCGAGGACACGGATCCGTTCGCTGTGGTTCTTGTCGATTAGGAACGGCGAGTGCGTCACATACACGACCTGAATCGACTGCACCGATTGATCCTCTGGCTCAGCGAACGAATCGAAGATTCGCAACAGGTCCTGCTGACCGAGCATGGACAGGTACGCATCCGGCTCGTCCATCAGTAGTATCTCTTGTCCCTCCGTCGGGACGTGTGAGAGGTACTGGACAAAATAAGACAGGAAGTAACTCATCCCGCCACTACGCTCGCTGAATGCGTATTCGCTACCGGTGCGGTCTCGGACTGTGAAGACCAGGTCGAAGTCGCGCAGGGTTAGCGTTAGCGAGAACTCGGCGTCCTGGGACCACCACTTGGGGAAGTTCAGTGCCTTTGCCAGGTCTTCATTCATCTTATTCACAATGCCGTTGGCATAGCCGTCATGGTTTCTCACGGCTGTCTGTAGCTGCTCAAACGCGTCCTTGCCGATTCCTGCGACCTGGACGAGCAATTTCTCGGCTAGTTCGAGACGCTTCATTAGGTGCTCGTCGTCGGAATTGTCGACCGAGTTGAACGCGGCATATCCCTCAATCAGTTGTGGTGTCGCTTTGTCGATCGCCTCTTTGCTGCCGAACCAGTCGGGGTTCGTGATCATGTTCTCAATCCAGCTGAGCATTTTTCTGCGCGGGCGTGCTTTCTTCGCCTTATCCGAGGCAGTCAAGTAGGACAGCGGGACGCTGTCTGGCAGCGGCGTCTTTGCGTCGATCAGGAAGTAGACCGGTAGGTCCAATGACTTGATCTCGGAGGCTTTGACCTTCACCTCAGTCCAGTCGGTTCCGTTCCTCACAAAGATGACGGCACCAGTATTCATGCGAAAGAAGTGGAACGTTTCGATCTCGATCGATTCGTCTAGACTCGCGATCGACCGGACTGCAGCGACTTGTTCTTCGCTGAGATCACAGAACTCACCGCCAAACTCCGGCTTCTTCATCTCGCCTCCGACCGTAAAGAATTGCGAGTATCGGCAGAAATCGCGGGGTTCGATATTCTCACCGGTTAGCAGGCACTTGATGGCGCCGAGCAGTTGGCTCTTCCCGGACTCGTTCGCGCCAACGACTGTCGTAATAGTGGACTCTATGGGGACGCGCACAAACGGGTAAAATAACCCGGACTCAGGCAGTAGGTCCCATTCGTCCGGAACGGCCTTTGAGTGGCCTTTACGAAGATAATCGTAGTTGAATGATTTGTAGAACCGGATGTAAAGGGTCTTGATCTTCATGGGGAGGCTCCTGCATGGTTTCGTTGCCAACAGCGGCCTTCGGTTTCGTGCCGTGCCGATTTTGACCTACGAGCGTGTGCTCTACACTCTACGGCGGACGTCCGACACTTCATCTAGCGCAGCTGTGTGGTCTCAATGACTTGGTCGGAATCGGATTCACGTTGCATGCGAGTCAATGCGTGTTCGGCCTCTACTTTCCGACTGGAGCTTCAGCCCCGCTTACGAACTTCTCCTTGGTGGAATGTGGTGTTGAGATACTTGTCGAGGTGGATCGTGCTCAATTCGTTGACCTCCTCAGGGAAATCAGCGGTAGGGAAAGTGTCATCCAGATGTGCTCTGTTGATACCGGGGCGCACTAACCAAAGTAATTGCCACATCACTGGGGTTGGGAGGTGGTGCAGCTGCCGGATGCGACGTTCGAGTGGACGTCACCGACCGGCCGGAGGGCCCGGACGGTGCCGGAGAGCCGGGTCAGGTTCGTCGAGACCGGCGAACCACCACCCTTCTAGATGTACTGACCTCGACCGTTGTTGATTCGGTCGATGGGGGTTTGGCCTCCGATGCCGAGGTGGATTCTGTCTAGGTTGTAGTAGTCAAGCCAAATTGGCAAGGCGGCTGCTCGGTCCACGTTCGAGGTCCATGGTTGTGAATATGCCCACTCCGTGGCCAGGGTGCGGTTGAGGCGTTCAACCTTCCCATTGGTCCATGGGCAGTGCGGTTTGATGAACTTCTGCGCGATGCCGTGGGTATCGATCACACTGCGGAACGCGGCGGAGTGGCGGTAGGCAAACGCATTATCGCTGATGACACGTTCGACTCTCACTCCCAGAACCGCATAGAACGCGATAGCGTGCTCCAGGACGCCCGCAGCGGTCGTACCCTTCTCATCGTCGTGGATCTCTGCATAGGCGACACGGGAGTGGTCGTCGATCACGGTGTGGACATAGTCGTAGCCGAGGCCGCGCTTGCGGTCGGGCCGCTCCCCGCGGCCATGGAGACGCCACCCTCCTCCGTCAGGGATCCGGCCGAGCTTCTTCACGTCGACGTGGATCAGCGAACCAGCATGGCCGTGTTCATAACGGTTCGTTGACCGGCGCTCCGCACGGATCTTGGCGCCCGTGACGGGGTCCAACTCGCGCAGCAACGGCGCTTGATGCCGGCGCAGTACTCGTCCGGCCGTCGAGGCCTGAAGGCCCAGCTTCCCGGCGATGAATACCGGGCCGCGACGGGTGAGCTCCCGCATGATCCGCACTCGGGTCTCCACACACGCACCCGTGCGTTTCGGATGCGATCGGGCAGCACTGGACCGATCGATCAGCGCCGCCTGGCCGTTCTCACGAAACCTGCGCCACCACCGCCACGCAGTCGTGCGGGAGACTCCCATTTCTGCCGCGACGTGCGCGACTGCGCGCCCCGACTGGATCCGCTGAATCATGATCAATCTACCGGCGGGCGTCAACCGGGCATTAGCGTGGGACAAGAGAAGCCTCCGTGTGTTCGAGCAGGGGAACTAGACAGCTCCAACTCGACACCGGAGGCTTCTCCTATGTCAACAACGATCCGGGTCAGTACATCTAGCTACGCCGGAATGCCAGCTCCCAAGTGCTCGCGCAGCGTCGCTCCCGTATACGCGGCGCGGAATATGCCGCGGCGCTGCAGCTCCGGCACGACGCCCGACACGAAATCCTCGAACGACGAGTGGTAGAGCGCCGGGAAGATGATGAACCCGTCGGCCGCGCCGCTGAGGAACAGGTGCTCCAGGTGATCGGCGACCGTCGCGGGGGAACCCACGACCTGCGGGTGCAGCTGATTCAGCGCTTGCTCGATCGCGAGATCCGTCACAGTGAAACCGCGCTGCGCGCTCACTGCCGCCAGCATGTCCTCGAACCCAGTGCTCCCCGTCGCACCGCGATGCGCAGCGAGCACATCGACGGCCCGCGCCTGCGGGTCCAACTCATCTGCATGCAGCAGCCGGGCCAGCTTCACCAGCGCCTCGGCCGGGTCGATGCGGTCGCGCAGCATCCGCAGCTTCGCCTCCGCATCGGCATCCGTCCACCCCACGACCGGCTGCAGACCCTGCAGCACCCGAATCGAATCGGGGTCGCGACCATGATCGAGCCGCGCACGCTCGCGCAGCTCCTCGCGCAGCGCACGCATGCCGTCCTCCGAATCGCCGATCGCGAAGACGACCTCCGCCCACCGCGCCGCGAACGCCCGCCCGCGCGGCGACGACCCCGCCTGCATCAGCACTGGATGCCCCTGCGGGCTCCGCGGCAGCGTCAACGGACCGCGCGACAACCCGCCCGAGACACCGTCGCCGTGCACTCCTGGAAGGCGCAGCTCCTCGCGCACGCGGTGCACGCGAGTGGGGTCGGCGAAGAGGCCCGACTCGCGGTCATGCACGAGCGCCCCGGGCTCCCACGAGTTCCAGAGATCGACCACCGTCTGCACGACGTTATCGGCGCGGTCGTAGCGCTCGCCCGGCGGGTCGATGCTCTCGTGGCCCATGTTTCGGGCCTCGGCATCTGTCGTCGACGTGACGATGTTCCAGGCGACGCGGCCGCCCGAGAGATGATCGACCGACAGCAGCTGCCGCGCGATCGCATATGGCGGCACGAAGCTCGTCGATACCGTCGCACCGAGCCCGATGCGCGTCGTCGCGCCGGCCGCGAGCGAGACCGTCGTGATCGGGTCGAGGTAGATGCTGCCTTTGCCCGCCGTGCGCAATGTGGTGCCGTACTCGCCGTCGCCCTCCTCGGGCACGGCGAGCGCGTCGGCGAAGAAGATCATGTCGAAGCAGCCGCGCTCGAGCGTGCGCGCCAGATCTGCGTAGAACCGGCCGCTCAACCAGTCGGAGCGCCCGAGCGGGTCGCGCCAGTTCTCGGCGTACTGGCTTGTGGGCGGGTTCACCATGCCCACCAGATGCATCTGCCGACCGGCCTGCTGGCTCATGACGGGCTCCGGCTCAGTCGGTGATCGGCGACGGACTGTTGATCGACACCGTGAGATGCGTCACCACGTGCTGCACGGCCGCGCCCACGCCGATCCACGCATTCGCCGCCGTCTGCAGCACCGCCGAGAGATCGCCGTCGAGCCGAGTCGCGTAGTGATCGGAGCCCGAGTACACGCCCTCGGCCTTCGCCTGCTCGATCGCCGTGTAGATCGGCGTCATGTGATCGGGTGCTTCGGCGGTCGTTCCCGCACCGTCGAGCAGCGGATACAGCGACCAGTGCGCCCGGGCCCGCACGCCGGTCTCGGGGAGCGAGATGGGCTCCGCACCGAGTGCCGGCACGCCCTCGGGCAGCGCGCACTGCAGCTCGCCCGGACAGCCGCGCGACAGCAGGATCGCCGCCGATAGATGCGCCCCGCTGCGAGCCGCGGCTGCGATCACGTCGGCGATGAACGCTACGACGCGCTGCTCGGGGCCGGTCACGAACGTCGAGATATCGTTCGTCTCGATCGTGAGACCGCTCGCATCGGCCTCGCCGAGCGCACCGAGAATGATGCGCACGTAGTCGGAGTCGTACACCGACAGCGTGAAGCGGGCGCCGACGCCGTACTGCTGCGGAGTCATCAGCGTGGCGGGGTCGGTCGTATCGACGGGAGCGAGATCGGTGGGCTGGGGGTTCGGCTCTGCAGTCACGCCACCACCATAGGGGAACGAGTCGGGCTCGGTGCAACAATTCGAAACCGCGGGCGCGAACGGGCTAGCATGAGAAGCACACGGGAGTCCGGTAGGCCGGGCTGAGAGGAAGGTACTCAACCTTCGACCGTCGAACCTGATCTGGGTCATGCCAGCGCAGGGAGACCCTCACCGAACCCGTGCCCCCTCACACACGAAAGGGCACGCTTTCATGCGACGCACCATTATTCATCGATCATCGACCGACACCATCGCGACCCGCACCACCATCGCGGCCCTCGCCGCCGGAGCGCTCGCGCTCACCGGCTGCGCGAGCAGCTCAGGCGACACCACCAATGCATCGAGCCCGGGCGGCGACCTCGCAAAGGTCTCCTTCGCGCTCGACTGGGCACCGAACACCGGCCACGTCGGCCTCTACGTCGCCGACGAACTCGGCTACTTCGCAGACGCCGGCCTCGAGGTCGAGATTCTGCCCTACGGCTCGACCTCGGCGACCCAGCTCGTCTCCGCGGGCGAAGCCGACTTCGGCATCGGCGGCCAGTCGCAAGTGCAGATGGGCCGCACCTCGGGCCTCGACCTCGTCTCGGTCTACCGCACCACCCAGACCGACACCGGCCGCATCGTCACCCTCGCAGGCCGCGACAACATCACCCGCCCCGCGGACCTCGACGGCCTCGTCTTCGGCGGCTTCGGCGCCCCGCTCTACACCGCCCTCGCGAAAGGCACCATCGAGGGCGACGGCGGCACCGGCGACTTCGAAGAGGTCGCCCTCGACACCGGCGCCTACGAGGCGCTCTCGCAGGGCCGCATCGACTTCACGCTCTCGGTCTCGACATGGGAGAACGTACAGGCAGACCTCGACGGCCACCCGTACCAGGAGTTCCGCTACCAGGACTTCGGGGTGCCCGACCAGCAGGGCGGCGGCATCGTCTCGAGCGAGGCCTACCTCGACGCGCACCCCGATGAGGCCAAGGCCTTCGTGCAGGCGATCGCCCGCGGATACGCCTACGCCGACGAGCACCCCGCCGAAGCGGCAGAACTGCTCCTCAAAGCGAACCCCGACACGCTCGGCAAGTCGAAGGAACTCGTGCGCGCGAGCATGCAACTCATCGCCGACGAGGGCTACTTCCGGGCCGACGGGCTCGAGATCGGGGCCGCGAACCCCGCCTTCTGGGACGAGTTCGGTGCCTTCCTGCTCGACGGCGGCTTCCTCGTCGATGCGAACGGCGAGAAGCTCACCGAGCAGCCCGACTGGAGCGAGTACTACACCGACGAGTACCTCGGGTGAGCGAAGCGGCCACGCTTCCGCGCGGGCGGGCGAGGGCCGGCGTCATCGTGCCGCCGATCCTCGCCTTCGTCGCGCTGCTCGCGATCTGGCAGGCCGTCTCGACCGCGGAGCTCGTGCCCGCCGACATGCTGCCCGCGCCCACCCGCATCGCCGCCGCCGGAGCAGCCGAGAGCGACGTGCTGCTGCACCACGCCATCCCGACCCTCACCGCGACGCTCACCGGCTTCGCCCTTTCCGTGACGGTCGCGTTCATCACAGCGACCCTGCTCGACTTCTCGCTCGTCATGCGCCGCGCGCTCCTGCCGCTCCTCATCACGAGCCAGACGCTGCCGCTCATCGCGCTCGCCCCGCTCGTCGTGCTCTGGTTCGGCTTCGGTCTGCTGCCGAAGGTGCTGCTCGTCGCGTTCGTCACCTTCTTCCCGATGGTCGTCGGGTTCTTGCGCGGCTTCGCGTCGGCCGACCCCGAGGCCGAGCATCTGCTGCGCTCGATGGGGGCCGACCGGGGCAAGATCTTCCGCATGGTGCGCCTCCCGGCCGCGACCGACTCCTTCTTCTCATCGCTGCGCATCTCGATCACCTACGCCGTCGTCGGCGCCATCTTCGCCGAGTACGCGGGCGCTGTTTCTGGCCTCGGCGTCTACATGCTCACCATGAAGAACGTCTTCCGCACCGACCTCGTGCTCGCCGCGGTCGTCGTGAGCACCGTGCTCACGCTCGGGCTCTACGGCACGGTCGCGCTCATCGAGCGCCTCTGCGTGCCATGGTTGCGCATCGAACGGAGGGGCGCCCGATGAGCGGGGCCGGCATGGTACGACAGGGATCCCTGACGTCGGCCCGCACGCGACCCGGGCAGGGGAGCCTCGAGGTACGCGGCATCGCGAAGAGCTTCGGCGGTCGGCGGGTGCTCGCCGACGTGTCGCTCGAGGTCGCAGCCGGCGAGATCGTCGCGCTCGTCGGGCCGAGCGGCAGCGGCAAATCGACACTGCTGTCGATCCTGACCGGGTCGCTCGCTCCCGATGCGGGGGAGCTGCGAATCGCGGGCGAAGCGGTCGCTGGCCCGCGCCGCCCCTTCGCCTACATGCCGCAGAGCGACGTGCTGCTGCCCTGGCGGCGCATCGTCGACAACGCCGCGATCGGGCTCGAGGTCGCGGGCCTCCGTCGCGCCGAAGCCAGGGCGCGCGTCGGCGAGCTGCTCGAGCCCTTCGGTCTCGCCGGCACCGAGCGGCTCTACCCGCGCCAGCTGTCGGGCGGCATGCGGCAGCGCGTATCGTTCCTGCGCACCGTCGTGCAGGATCGGCCCGTGCTGCTGCTCGACGAACCGTTCGGCGCCCTCGACGCGATCACCCGCGACGAACTGCAGCAGTGGCTGCTGAAGATCTGGAGCGAGAACGGCTGGAGCATTCTGCTCATCACCCACGACATCCGCGAAGCGGTGCGGCTCGCCGACCGCGTGCTGGTGCTGCCGCGCGAACCGGGCCCGCTCATCGGAGACGTGCGGGTGAGCCGCGATATCGCGCGCGGCGACGGCTTCGTCACCGACCCGCGCGTGCCGCCCCTCGAAGCGGAGTTGCAGGGGCTGCTGCGGGAGGCCTCCGGGCGCGCGGGCTGACCGGCCTACTGCGCCCGGAGCTTCGGCTGCTCGGCCGCCGCCCCGACCTCCGGCACCGGTGGTTCGGCGACTGCGACTGCGGCCTCCTCCGGCCGCACCATGCGGGCCGAGGCGTAGGCGTCGGCCTCGTCGCGCAGCGGAACATCGAAGATGCGGCTCGGCCCGTCGCCGTCGGTGTCGCGCGGCCACCCCGGGTAGCCGTCGCGGCTGAACCGCACGATCGCCCCGTGCACCGCGCCCGCCAGCCGCTGCGGCGGAGCCGGGCCCGCGACGGCCGAGACGCCCGGGGCGTCGAGCCGATCGAAGACGAACGGGATGTCGATGCAGTGCCCTGCGTAGGGTGGGGTGTCGCCATGCCACGAGAAGCGGTAGCTCCAGGTCGGGCCCGCCTCGGGCGTCTGCTCGCGGGTCGCCGCGATGCGCGGCACCCACGAGCGGAAGAACACATCCGTCACATAGCGGCCGAGCATCACGGCGGTGCTCGTGAACGCCCCCGTTCGCGGGTGCTCGAGCCAGTGCGCGGCCGACTGCGACGATGCGCCGAGTACGCGCAGCAGCATGCGGCGCGGCAGGTGCTCGAGCGGCCCGCCCGGCTGCAAGAGGCCCGTCAGCTCGTCGTCCGCCGTGCCGATCACGAGCGGCACGCCGGCACTCGACCCCCGGGACGCGGCCGTTTCGACGTCGCTCAGCACGACCTCGCCGTCAGCGACCGGGCCGATCATGAGCCCCTCGCGCAGCAGCTCGTGCAGATCGTGCAGCAGGTGCGGCATCGCGGGCGACGCGACCCTGCGCTGCAGCTCGAGCACCCGCGACTCGGGGATGGAGAGGAAGCCGGCCTCGTCGGGCGCCACCGCGGCGAGCTTCGCGAGACGTCGGCCCCGATCCTTCGCAGCAATGAGCGACGCATCGGCGATCGCGGGCGACATCGCGCACACGCCGTGGAAGAGGCCGGTGGCGCACGGCACCCCCATCAGCGTGAGCGCCGCGCTGCCGCCCGCAGATTGGCCGCCGATCGTGACGCGCCCCGGGTCGCCGCCGAACGAGGCGATGTGACCCTGCACCCACTGCAGGGCGCACACCCAGTCGAGCACGCCGCGGTTCGGTACGGCGCCCTCGATCCACCCGAAGCCGCGGAACCCGAGCCGGTACGACAGCGTCACGAGCACCACCCCGTCGCGTGCGAAGGCGCGGCCGTCGTACCAGGGGCTCGCGGGCGACCCCGAGAGGTACCCGCCGCCGTGGATCCAGACGAGCACCGGCAGTGCGGCGTCGGGGTCGAGCGTCGGCGTCCACACGTTCACGCTGAGGATGTCGTCGCCGGCGATCGACTCCTCGGGAATCAGCGTCATGCCCACGTGGCCGCGCATCGGCGTCGGCCCGAACCGTGTCGCCTCGAGCACGCCCTCCCACGGGCGCCGAGGCCTGGGCGCGGCGTACCGGTGCTCACCGGTCGGTCGCTCCGCATATGGGATGCCGCGGAACACCGCGACGTCGGTGCCTACCGCATCGGCATTCGGATCGGCACCGGGGCTCGCATACTCCCAGACTCCGCGCACGCTTCCCGAGGGAGTGCGCGCGATCGGGGGACCGCTATGCTCGCCCGCTCGGCTCATATGCACACAGTAACAGTGCACACTGCAGTGCCATAGGGATCGCGAAGCGGCCGATGCCCGTGACGTCGTCGCGGAATAGCGGGTGCCGGCGATACGTTCACGGGAAGAGAAGGCCGAACCGAAGGAGTGCGCCCATGCGAGCCGCCGTCTACGACCGCTACAGCGAAGATCTCGACACCGTCGAGGTGCGCGAGGTCGCCGAACCGAAGCTGATGGCGGGCAGCGTGCTCATCGAGGTGCGCGCCGCTGCGGTGAACCCGGTCGACTGGAAACTCATGGCGGGCGGCCTCGACGGCATGATCGACGCGAGCTTTCCGGTGATTCCCGGATGGGACGTGGCCGGCGTGGTGATCGGGCTCGGCCCCGATACCCCCGAGTTCGCCGTCGGCGACGAGGTGCTCGCCTACGCCCGCAAGGACGTGCTGCAGCACGGCACCTTCGCCGAGCGCATCGCGGTCTCGGCGCATGCCGTCGCCCGCAAACCCGCGGGCCTTTCGTGGGAGCAGGCGGCCGGGCTGCCGCTCGCCGGCGGCACCGCATTGCGCGCGATCGATGGGCTCGGCGATGTCACGGGCCGCACGGTGCTCGTACATGCGGCGGCGGGCGGCGTCGGCGGATTCGCCGCCCAGATCGCGGTCAGCCGCGGCGCCCGCGTCATCGGCACGGCCTCCGAGCGCAATCACGACTACCTGCAACGCCTGAACATCGCACCCGTCGCTTACGGTGACGGCCTCGCCGGACGCGTCATCGCCCTCGCCGGCGGCCCGGTAGATGCGGTCGCCGACTTCGTGGGCGGCCAGCTCGAGACGACGCTCGCGGTGCTGCGTGACGGCGGCCCGCACGTCTCGGTCGCCGACCCGACCGTCGCCGCTCACGGCGGGCGATGGATCTGGGTGCGCCCCGACGGCGCGGAGACGGCGCGGCTCGCCGCCCTCGCCGAATCGGGGCAGCTGCGGGTCGAGATCGCCGAAGTGTTTCCGCTCGAGCGGGTCGCCGACGCCTTCCGCGCGAGCCGGACCGGGCACACGCGCGGCAAGCTGATCGTCGTGCCGTGACGGGCGCCCTCGCCCTCTCGCGGATGTCGGCGCGAAGGCCTATCGTGGCGGGTATGAACGCTCTCGAGGTACTCATCGATGTCGCCGGCCGGCCGAAGTTCGCTGCGGAGATGCTGCGGGGCCGCCTGACGCCCGAGCTGCTGAACGCCCACCCGCACCACGACAACTCGATCGCCTGGCTACTGTGGCACTCGGCTCGCGAGATCGACGAGCAGCTCGCCGACATCACGGGCGGCGAGACCGTATGGGTGCGAGACGGCATGGCCGACCGGTTCGGCTTCGCGGTGGAACCGGGGGAGCACGGCTACGGGCACAGCCCCGAGCGCGCCCGTCAGATCGTATGCGACGATGCCGACCTGCTGATCGACCACCTCATCGCCGTGATCGACGCGCAGATCGCCGTACTCGAGTCGCTCGACGAGGCCGAGCTCTCGCGCATCGTCGACGAGCGGTGGGACCCGCCGGTCTCGCTCGCGACGCGCATGACGAGCATGTCGCTCGACGCGCTCGAGCACGTCGCTCAGGCGATGTACATCGCCGGCATGGGCGCTGACGCGTTCGAGTAGGGTCGGGGATCTCCCGGCTACCTGCGGAGAGCCTCGACCGATGATCCCTGGACGCATGCACCGTGCGCATTGCAGACTCATCGCATTTGCAATGGCGCGACCCCGCACCCAGTGTGGAACGTGGTAACTGCTGACCCGAAATGACGGAGTTGATACTTGTGAGCTCAGACGAGCACACCGATTTCCAGGCGTTCCCGGACCATCCGGACCTGCCGGAGACCGTGCATCTGCACGAAGCCGTGCAGATCGCCGACGACGACAGCGACGAGCGGATCAGCGCGAAGCTGCGCACGCACGGCGTGCACATCGGTCGCGGCATGATCTCACCGCGCGTCTTCTGGCCGGCGCTCATCGTCATCGTCGCCCTCGTGGCGTTCGCGATCCTGCTCCCCAACAGTGCCGAGCGCACGTTCAGCGCGGTGCAGGGCTGGATCGTCACGAACCTCGGCTGGTACTACATGCTCGCGGTGGCTCTGTTCATCGGTATCGCGGCCTTCATCGGCTTCTCGCGCCTGGGCCGCATCCGCCTCGGTCGCGACGACGATACGCCCGAGTTCGGCCTGCTCTCGTGGTTCTCCATGCTCTTCGCCGCGGGCATGGGCATCGGGCTCGTCTTCTACGGCGTCGGCGAACCGCTCACCTACGCGACGGTCTCGCCGAAGCCCGGTTGGAGCGGCGACCAGGCCGAGATCTCCGGGCTCGCCATGGCGCAGACCTTCGTGCACTGGGGCATCCACCCGTGGTCGATCTACGCGGTCATCGGTCTGGCGATCGCCTACGCGATCCACCGCCGCGGGCGCCCCGTCTCCATCCGCTGGGCGCTCGAGCCGCTCTTCGGCGAGCGCGTGAAGGGCTGGACGGGCGACATCATCGACATCCTCGCCGTGCTGGGCACGATGTTCGGCGTCGCGACCTCCCTGGGCCTCGGCGTGCAGCAGATCTCGGCGGGCATGGCCGAGATCGGCATCGTAGACCGCGTCGACAACACGATCCTGGTCGTGCTCATCATCATCGTGTCGCTGCTCGCCATGCTCTCGGTGATCAGCGGCATCGGCGCCGGCATGAAGTGGCTGTCGAACATCAACCTCTCGCTCGCCGGCCTGCTGCTCGTCAGTCTGCTGCTGCTCGGCCCGACCCTCTTCCTGGTGCAGAACTTCACCGAGTCGATCGGGGTCTACCTTGCGAACTTCATGGGCATGACGTTCGACGTCGGCGCCTTCCAGCGCGGCGAGGCGACGAGCTGGTTCGAGAGCTGGACCATCTTCTACTGGGGCTGGTGGATCTCATGGTCGCCGTTCGTCGGCATCTTCATCGCGCGGATCTCGCGCGGACGCACCATCCGCCAGTTCATCGCGGGCGTCATGCTCGTGCCCACCCTCGTCGGCATGCTCTGGTTCTCGGTGCTCGGCGGCACCGGCATCTTCCGCCAGTTCTTCGGCGAGGGCGATCTGGTCACCGATGGCGAGGTGAACGTCGACAGCGTGCTGTTCAAGATCCTCGGCGACCTGCCGTTCGGCACCATCTTCTCCGTCATCGGCATTCTGCTCGTCGCCATCTTCTTCATCACCTCATCGGACTCCGGCTCGCTCGTCGTCGACATGCTCGCCTCGGGCGGCCACCCCAACCCGCCGACCTGGTCGCGCGTGCTCTGGTCGCTGCTCGAGGGCGCCGTCGCGATCGCCCTGCTGCTCGCGGGCGGGCTGAAGTCGCTGCAGGCCGCCGCACTCGCGACGGCCCTGCCGTTCAGCGTGATTCTCATCCTCATGGGCGTCGCGACGATCAAGGCGCTGCGCATCGACGACCAGGTGCTCGAACGCTTCGAACGCAGGCAGCGCCTCGAACGGGTGACCGAGCACATCACGTCGCACTGGGCGAACACCCTCGGCGACCTGCCCGAAGTCGAGAGCTACGTCGACGACCGCATCGACTACCGGATCTCGAGGTCGCGCGGACTCTTCGCGAACCGCAGCGCATCGAAGCATACGACGCAGAAGACCACTCCCGAGAAGTAACGCGGCGTTCGCAGCGCGCTACTCGGCGCTCTCGGCCTGTTCGGCGGCGAGGGCGTCGAGTGCGTCGGCGATCTGCGCGATGACCGCTGCGGCGGTCTCGGCTTCGGCGTCGTCGAAGCGGTCGATCTGCTCGACCAGTCGCGCATGGTGGGCCCCGATGGCGCGGTCGATCTGCTCGACGCCCGCCTCCGTCGGTACGAGAATGCTGGCGCGACGGTCGGTCGGGTGCTTCACGCGCTCGACGTAGCCGCGCTTCACCAGGCGGTCGATCACGTTCGTGATATTTGCGCTCGATGTGCCGAGCATCATGATGAGCGCCTTCGCTCCGATGCTGCGGTCGTCGCGCTGCGCCTGCACGAGGTAGCGCAGGGCGCGCAGATCGAGATTCGACAGCGTCGACGAGGTGATCCAGCGCTGCTCCTGCTGGTGCTGCGCTCGGCGCAGATGGAGCACCGCCGCGGCGAGATCCTTCCCCGCATCGCTGCGCGGGGGAGTCGCGTACAGATGCTCCTGCTCGTGGCGAACGATCTTCTGCGGCATCAGGCCCTCCGGTGCGGCTTATTCGCGGGATGCGCCCGCGGCCCGGGTCTGCGCCTGGGCGAGTGTTGCGAATTCTCCGAGGTGGCGGTGCACTGCGTCGAAAGCGACGAAGCGGCCATTTCTCGACTCGATCGTGCCGAGAAACTCGCCGGCGTCGTTTCCGGCCCAGAAGCCGGGTTCTACCTCAGTCCATGCCGGTGGGCGCACAGCCGATTCGGGGCGATATCGGTCTGCAACGATCAACGTCATTTCGAATCTCCAGTGTAGAGCTTTGCGAATTGGGCCAGTCGGAACGTGGCCCAGTTCGTGAAAGATTTCGCGCATAGGGGGCGTGAGGCGTCTGCCCCACGCCCCCTATGTTGTGAGTTGCAGCCGCGGGCCTCGTCGCGGGCGCTTCGCGATCAGTCCCGGCGGCGACCCACGATCATGCCGTAGATCAGCAGTACGACGATCGAGCCGGCGATCGCGACGAGCCACGTCTGGATCGAGAAGAAATCCTGCAGCGGCGCGCCGAACAGCAGGCTCCCCAGCCATCCGCCCAGCAGGGCACCGAGAACGCCGAGCACCAGGGTGGCGATCCAGCCGCCGCCCTGCTTGCCGGGGAGGATGGCCTTCGCGATCGCGCCCGCGATCAGACCCAGCAGTAGAAATCCCAGAAACCCCATGATCTTCTCCTTCAGTACGGTGATGTTCGTGCCGTCGGGCGGTCGCGCCCGAGCGAGCGGCTACTTGCCGAATGCGTCCTTCGCGGCATCCTTCACGTGCTCTGCCGACTGCTTGAGCCCGCCCTTCGCCTGCTTGGCCTTGCCGGCGACGACCTTCCCGTCGTCGCCGGTGGCTTTGCCGATGATCTCCTCCGTCTTGCCCGCGACCTTGTCCATCCCGGCCGAGATCTTGTCTGCTGCGCTCATGATGACTCCCATCGAAGCTCGAATAAACTGATTATTAAGTAAGACACTCAGTAAGTAGTTTATGAAGTGTCTTACTTTTTATAACAGGAGTATCGCCGGGCGCGCAACCCGAGCGCGCGAGAGTTTTCTGAGAACTACGCCGGAGTCAGACGAGCCCGTTGGCTTCGATCCAGGCCTTCGCGATCTCGGCCGGCTGCTGCTTGTCGGCCGTGCTCCGCACGTTCATCTTCACGAGCTCCTCGGTCGTGAGCTTCGCGCTGACCGCATTGATCGTCTCCGAGATCTCATCGGCGACCTGCGCACTCGCGATCGGCACGACGTTCGACGACAGGATGAGCTGCTTCGGGTCGTCGAGCGCGACGAGCTCGCCCGACTCGAACGCCGGGTCGGCCGAGTAGATATCAGCCACCTGCACCACGCCGCCCTGCAGCGCCTCCAGCGTCGTCGGGCCGGTCGCAGAGAAGGCGAGGTCGACGCCGTACGCCTGCTTCGCGGCCGCGGGGCCGTACGGGCGCTGCTCGAACTCGGGCGCCGCACCGACGGTGAGCGGTTCGTCGACCTGCGCGAGGTCGGCGATTGAGGCGAGCCCGTGCTCATCGGCGAACGACTTCAGTACCGTGTAGGTATCCTGATCGCTCGCCTCGGCGTAGTCGAGCGCCACCAGGCCCTCGGGGAGGGCCTGCTGCAGCTCGGTGTACACGTCTTCGGGGCTCGTCGACGACGTCTCGCCCTCGAGGAACTCGAGCAGGTTGCCCGTGTACTCCGGGAACAGCCCGATGGCTCCCGATTCGACATCGGGCATGTACGCGTCGCGCTGCCCGATATTGAACTTGCGCTCGACCGTCTTGCCGTCGTTCTCGAGGGCCTGCGCGTAGATCTCGGCGATGATCTCGTTCGAGTAGTACGCCTGCGACCCCACGACGATGGTGCCCGAATCGCTCGAGGCTTCGGGTGCTGCGGTCTCGTCGAGCGGATTGCTCGACCCGCAGGCGCTGAGCGCGAGGGCGAGCGCGGCGGCCGAGCCGAGCGCCGCCAAGCTGCGCAGGCCGGTGCGACGGGTGGTGCGATGTGTGGTCATGGTGATCCTCGCTTCGATCGGTTCAGACAGTGGCTTCGGTACGGCGTGCACGGGGCGCAGGCGCGAGCCCCGCGGGGACGGCGGCGCGCTGGGCGAGCGCGAACAGCAGGTCGACGATGAGCGCGAGCAGTGCGACGAGCAGGGCGCCCGCGAGCACCTGGTCGAATCTGCGCAGCGGGATGCCCTGGATGATGGGCCAGCCGAGCCCGCCGAGATTCACGTAGGCGGCGATCGTCACCGTCGCGATGACCTGCAGCGTCGCCGCGCGCAGCCCGCCGAGGAGCAATGGAAGCCCGAGCCTGAACTCGACCTTCCAGAACACCTGCCAGCGGGTCATGCCCGTGGCGACGGCGGCATCGATCACGCGCCGGTCGATCGCCTCGATGCCCGTGTAGGCGCCGGCGAGCAGCGATGGGATGGCGAGCAGCACGAACGTCGCGAGGGCGGCCGCGGGCACCTGCAGCACGCCGAAGAGCAGCACGAGCAGGATCAGCAGCCCGAAGGACGGCACGGCGCGCGCGGCCCCGGACACCGCGACGGCGATCTCGCGGCCGCGCCCCGTATGCCCGATCACCCAGCCGGCCGGCACGGCGATCAGCGCCGCCACGAGGATCGAGGCCGCCGTATAGGCGATGTGCTGGCCGAGCAGCACCGGCAGCGCATAGGCGCCCGTCCACTGCTCGGGGGCGAGCAGCCAGGCGAGAGCATCGGCGAAGAGGTTCATGCGGCGCCTCCGAGGGCGGCCCGCGCGGGGGAGCGGCCGGGGCGGTGCGCTCGCTGCCAGGGCAGGAGCAGACGGCCGAGCAGCACGAGCGCGAGGTCCACCAGCAGTGCCAGCACGACCGTCGCGAGCACGCCGGCAAAGACCTCCTCGATGAGGCGCCGGTCGAGCCCGTTCGTGAACAGGTAGCCGAGGTTCGTCACGCCGACGAGAATGCCGACGGTCGCGAGCGCGATCGTGCTCACTGCCGCGATGCGCACCCCGGCGAGGATCACCGGGCCTGCGAGCGGCAACTCGACCGCCCAGAACCGCCGCGTCGCCCCGTACCCGGTCGCGGTCGCGGAACGGCGCACGTCTTCATCGACCGAATCGAGGCCGTCGGCGACCGCTCGCACGAGAATCGCGACGGCGTAGATCGTGAGGGCGACGATGAGGTTCGTCTCGCTGAGCGCCGAGTAGCCCGCGATTGCCGGCAGCAGGATGAGCAGCGCGAGCGAAGGGATCGTGTACAGCAGCCCCGTGAGCACGATGATCGGCCCGCGCACGAGCCGATACCGCCAGGCGATGCGTCCGAGCGGAATCGAGAGCGCCACTCCCAGCACGAGTGCGATGAGGCTCTGCCGCAGGTGCACCGCGGCGAGCTCGACGATGAGCCCGACGTTCTCGATGATCCAGTTCATGTCACGCGCCGCCCTCGGCGAGCACGCCCTGCGGGCGCCCGGCCGCGTCGACGACGATGGTGCCGTGAGGGGTGCGCTCGAGCCTCAGCTCGCGCTTCCCGTGATCTGCGCCGATGAAGGCCGCCACGAAGTCGTCGGCGGGGTTCGCGATGATCTCGCTCGGCGTGCCCTGCTGCACGATGCGGGCACCGGTGTCGAGGATGACGATGCGATCGCCGAGCAGGAACGCCTCGTCGATGTCGTGGGTGACGAAGACGACGGTCTTGCCGAGCTCGCGCTGCAGCCGCAGCAGCTCCTGCTGCAGCTCGGCCCGCACGATCGGGTCGACCGCGCCGAACGGCTCGTCCATCAGCAGGACGTTCGGGTCGGCGGCGAGACCGCGGGCGACACCGACGCGCTGCTGCTGCCCGCCCGACAGCTGGCTCGGATAGCGGCCCGCGAGCCCCTGATCGAGCCCGACCGTGTCGAGGAGTTCGCGCGCACGAGCGTGCGCCTCGCGCCTCGTCGCTCCGTTCAACCGCAGCACCGTCGCGACGTTGTCGATGACGGTGAAGTGAGGCATGAGCCCGGAGTTCTGCATCACATAGCCGATGCTGCGGCGCAGCGCCACGGGATCCCTGCCCTGCACGCTCGTACCGTCGATCTCGACGACGCCCGACGTCGGGTCGACCATGCGGTTGATCATGCGCACGAGCGTGGTCTTGCCGCAGCCCGACGAACCGACGAGCACGGTCGTCTGCCTGGCCGGGATGACGAGGCTGAAATCGTGCACCGCGGTCGTGCCGTCGGCGAAGGTCTTCGATACCGATCGGAACTCGATCATCGCGCGGAGCCCCGCCCGTACTTCTCGAGCAGCCGCAGCCACACCTCGCTGAGCGTCGGGTACGCCGGCACCGCATGCCAGAGCCGCGAGATCGGCACCTCGCCGACCACGGCGACGGTCGCGGCATGCACGAGCTCGGCGACGTCCGGGCCGACGAACGTCGCCCCGAGCAGCACCCGGCGCTCGTCGTCGACGACGATGCGGGCCCGGCCCCGATAGCCGTCCGCGTGCAGGGCGGCGCCCGCGACCGACGAGAACTCGACATCGACCGCGGTGACGCGGTGCCCGGCGTCTCGCGCCGCGGCCTCGGTGAGCCCGACCGAGGCGACCTCGGGGTCGGTGAACACCACCTGCGGTACGGCGCCGTGGTCGGCCGTCGCGGCCGTCGATACCCATGCCGCGTCGAGCCGGGCGCCCTGCTGGTCGGCCCGGTCGCCCTGATCGGCCCGTGCGCGGGCCACGATCGCATCGCCCGCGGCGCGCGCCTGGTACTTGCCCTGGTGCGTCAGCGGTGCGCGGCCGTTCGCGTCGCCGACGACGTACAGCCAGTCGACGCCCGCCACGCGCAGCGTGTCGTCCGTCTCGAGCGAGGTGCCGCGCTCGCCGCCGGCCGCGATCCCGATCGTCTCGAGCCCGATATCGCCGGTGCGAGGCGCCCGGCCGGTCGCCACGAGAATCTCAGCGGCTCGGATCTCGGTCTCGGCGCGGCGCTCACCGTTGCTGCTGTCTCTCTCACGGTCGCTGCCGCTGACCGTGACGACGACGCCGTCGTCCGTGCGCTCGACCTCTTGCGTCTCGGTGCGAAGCCGCACGTCGACGCCCGCGGCCCGCAGGCCGCGCGCCACCTCCTCGCCCGCGAACGGTTCGAAGCCGCCGAGCAGCCCGCTGCGCGCGATCAGAACGACCCGGCAGCCGAGCCCCGCGAACGCCGTCGCCATCTCGACTCCGACGACACCGCCGCCCAGCACGACCAGCGATTCGGGGATCTCGTGGGCGCTCGTCGCCTCCCGACTCGTCCACGGGTTCGCCTCGTGCAGGCCGGCGATCGGCGGGATGACGGCGTCCGATCCCGTCGCGATCGCGACCGCCCGCCGCGCGGTCAGCACGGTCTCCTCGCCCGACTCGTCGGCGACGGCGACCTCGCGCTCGCCCGCGATGCGGCCGTGCCCGCGCACGAGGTCGATGCCCGCGCCGCGCAGCCAATCGACCTGCCCGTCGTCGGACCAGCGGCTCGTGAAGTCGTCGCGCCGCTCGAGCACCGCCGCCGTGCCGAGGGCGCCCGTGACGGCCTCCGCGCTGCCGGCGACGTCGAGCGCAGCCTGCAGCGCTCGGATCGGGCGCAGCAGCGCCTTCGACGGCATGCAGGCCCAGTACGAGCATTCGCCACCGACGAGCTCGGCCTCCACGACGACCGCGGTGAGGCCGCCCTGCACCGCCCGGTCGGCGATGTTCTCGCCCACGGGCCCGCCGCCCAGCACGATCAGATCGTAGGTGTCGGTCATCGGCCGCTCCGCCTCTCCGGTTTGCTTCGTCGGGCTGACCCCGTCGGGGCGCCCGTGCTCGCGTGATCTGCTTCCACAATTGCAGAGTCGAGCGGGCAATGTGAACCCCATTGCGCGATGCTGCCGAAACAGTCAGGGTTCGCCGCGGCTCGGCTCGGGCCATGTGAGCGGCGGGTCCGGGCGTCCCGTTCCCTGGCCGAATCCGCGAATCCGAGTACACTGGCCGCATGGGTGCACTGTTTCTTTAGAACGGGACATCGCGTCGAGGCCCGCCTCCGCGATGCGTCCTAGGCGTGCCGCCGCCCGTACCCGATAGCCGTCTCGACGACACCGGTGCCGGTCTCGGCGCGAGCTTCCCGTTCACCTGCCCGTGCGTCCGCTGCGACCCGGGCGATCATGCGGCCCGGAGATGCCTCTCGCGCGGGCCGTGCAGAGGAGTAGGCCATGACCGCCGTACCGAACCCCGAACCCCGCACCGCACCGATGCGGCCCCGCCCGCACCGCGCCTGCGAACTGCGCGGCGCGACCGTCAGGTTCGCCGACCGCACAGTGCTCACTGACATCGATCTCGTGGTCGGCCCGAAAGACCGCATCGTGCTCATCGGCGACAACGGCGCCGGCAAGACCACCCTGCTGCGCGCGATCGCCGGGCAAGTGCCGCTCGCTTCGGGTCAGCGTCGGGTCGAACTCCCCGGTGGCATCGCCATCGCGGCGCAACAGCCCGAATTCGCACCTGGAGCGACCGTCGCCGAAGCCCTCGACGAGCTGCTGCACGACTTCCGCGACATGGAAGGCGAGATGCAGACGGCCTCGGAGGCACTCGCCGCCGCCCCGGCTGGGGAACAATCCGGCCTGCTCGGCCGCCTCGGCGACCTCACCGACCGCTTCGAAGCCCGCGGCGGATACGACATCGAGCGTCGCGTCGAAGCCGCGCTGGACCGGCTCTCGCTGGGCGGTCTCGATCGCGGTCGCCCCGTCGCCGATCTCTCCGGCGGGGAGCGCGCCCGTCTCGCCCTCGGCGCCGCCCTGTCGGCGGAGGCCGAACTACTGCTGCTCGACGAGCCCACCAATGATCTCGACGACGCGGCGGTCGTCTGGCTCGAGGAGATGATCGCGCGGCATCGTGGCGCCTGCGTCATCGTCTCGCACGACCGGGCGCTGCTCGAACAATTCGCGATCGACATCGTGCACCTCGAAGGCGGCCGCGCCGCCCGTTACGGCGACGGATACGCCGGATACCTGCGCGCCCGCGCCGCCGAGCGCCGCCGCCTGATCGCCGAATACGAGGCCTGGCGGGCAGAGCTCGCGCGCAGTACGGAGCTCGTCGAAGCGAACGCGTTCCGACTGCGGGCGATCCCGCGCAAGATGGAGCGCGCAGTCTTCGGCCATGGCGCGTTCCGAGCCCGCGGCCGCGACCACGGGGCGGTGAGCCGAATCCGGCAGGCGAAGGAACGCGTCGAACGATTGCAGGCCGATCCGGCCGTGCGCCCCGCCGACCCGTTGCGCTTCACCGCCGCGGTGCTCGGAGCGGATGACGACGCGAGAGCCCGTGCGAATGCCGGTGCGGTCGACTGTGCTGCACCCGAAGCACGGATGGCCGCGGAGCCGCTGCTGGTCGCTCGGAACGTGCGCCTGGGGCCGCCGGGCCCGCGGCTCTCGCTCGCCGAACTCGACGTGCACGAGGGCGACCGGTGGATCGTCTCGGGGCCGAACGGCGCCGGCAAGACCACGCTGCTGCGGGTACTGGCAGGGGAAACGCGGGCCGAGGGCGGCCTCGACCGACGGCCCGGCCTGCGCATCGCCCGGCTCAAGCAGGAGATGATGCCGGTGCCGGAGGGGAGCGCGGTCGCGCGTCTCGGCCTGCTCGACGCCTACGCTGCGGCGATCGGCGCGTACCGGGACGACGCGGCCGGGACGCTACTCGCCTTCGGGCTCTTCCGCCCCGCCGATCTCGAGGTGCCGCTGCAGGGATTGTCGATCGGGCAGCGCCGCCGGCTCGAGCTCGCCATCGCGCTGTCGGCGCCGAGCGAGCTGCTGCTGCTCGACGAGCCGACGAACCATCTCGCCCCCGAGCTCGTCGACCAGTTGGAAGAGGCGCTCGTCGACTACCCGGGGGCCGTGATCACGGTGACGCACGACCGCCGCTGGCGCGAGCGGGCTCCGCGCGGCGGCAGACTCGAGGTGTGCCCGGGTGGCGCGGTCGTGCGGGTCGGCGAGGCTCGAGCGAGTCATCCCGGGTCGAGCGGATAGGCGATGCGCGAGCGTGCACCGAACGCACCGTGATCGAGCTGCACGCTCGTGCTTTACCTATACGACAGCGCCAGGGATCGCGCCCCCAGGCCGGCGAAACCGAGTGCGTTGGGCAGGCCGGAGGTCAGACCCGGAGCCGCAGCGCCGCAATCTCGCGGGCGAGGTTCTGCCGGGCGCGCGCCTCCCACGCCTCGCGGGCCGTCCCGGTGCGGTATACGCGCGGGCGGCCCAGATAGCCGGAGAGGATGTCGGCCCGGGCCTGCGCGAACACCGCGTCGGGCACGTGCGCGTACTCCTCGCGCACGGCGGCCGCGTACTCGTCGTAGCGGTGCGGGGGAGCGGCGAAGATCGCGAGGTCGGCGTCGAGCAGCTGCGCGAGCGCGGTGCTCGGGCGCTCGACCGCGCGCGCGGGCTCGGTGTCGGCGATCATCGCGCCCACCTCGGCGACGAGGCCGGCGTCGAGCCCTGCGCGCGCGAGGGCCTCTGCCGCGAGCGCCGCCGAGGCGGCCTCGTCGGTCTCGGCCCCGGCGCCTGGGCCCGCCCGCCCGGTGTACACGGCGTCGTGGAACCAGGCCGCGAGCAGCGTCGACGGCTGCAGCGTCTCGCCGCGAACCGCGAGCTGGTCGAGCGACAGCAGCACGTCCTCGAGATGCCGCTCGTCGTGGTAGCGGCGGTGCGGTTCGTTCCAGCGCGCGAGCAGCTCGTCGCCGAGCGCCCGCCACTGCGCCCCGGCATCAGCCCCGGCACCCGCACCGGCACCGGCACCGGCCGTGGTCTCAGCGCCCGCGATGCCGAGCGCCCGGCCGAGCGCCTCCCATTCGCCCTGCAGGTACTCCCGGCGGCGCACGGGCGTCATGAGGTCGCGGTCGATCTGCCGCACCCGCAGCCCGCTGCGTCGCAGCCGGCGGGCCAGCTCTTTCGCCCCGACGGGCTCGGCCCCGAGCGCGATCGCGCGGGCGTGCAGCGACGCCGGTACGTCGTAGTGGTCGAGGTCGAAGCTGCGCCGCGGCACGGGCAGCCGTTTCGCGAAGGCGTGCACCTCGGCGTAGTCGGCATCCGAGACGAGGTGCGACCACAGGGTGCCGTGCGCGGGCCACATCGGCGGGTCGATCAGCACGGCCATGGTCAGCGGCCCCTTCCGTGATGCGCGACTTCGGCGATGCGCTTCGCCGCCGGCTCTGCGATGCGCGCGAGCACCGGGCCGCACACGGCCATGATCATGACGTACGCCGCGGCCAGCGGGCCGATGCCCGCCACGCCCGCCGAGGTCGCGAGGCCCGCGATGACGATGTTGAACTCGCCGCGGGGCACCATGATGGTGCCGGCGCGGATCTGGCCCGGCCTCGCGACGCCCGCGCGCTTGGCCGCCCACATTCCCGTCCAGATCTTCGTGGCCGCCGTGACGACCGCGAGCACGATCGCGATGCCGAGCACCGCCGGGATCTCGCGAGGGTCGGTGCGCAGCCCGAAGAACACGAAGAACACGGCCGCGAACAGGTCGCGCAGCGGTGTCAGCACGGCGCGGGCGCTCTCGGCGACCCGCCCCGAGAGCGCGATGCCGACGAGGAAGGCGCCGACCGCGCTCGACACCTGCAGCTGCTCGGCGACGCCCGCGACGACGAGCACGATGCCGAGCACGCCGAGCAGCAGCAGTTCGTCGTTCGGCGAGAAGACGATCCGGTTGATGAGCCCACCGAAGCGCAGCGCGATCAGCATCGCGAGCGCGACCGCCGCGACGGCGACGCCGACGCTCAGCATGCCGCCCCACACGCCGACTCCGGCGAGCAGCGCCGTCAGCACGGGCAGGAAGATCGCCATCAGCAGATCCTCGAACACGAGCAGAGACAGCACGGTCGGCGTTTCGCGGTTGCCGAGCCGGCCGAGATCGCCGAGCAGTTTCGCGGCGATCCCTGAACTGGTCGCGTAGGTGACGCCCGCCATCGCGAGGATGCCGGGGCCCGAGAACCCGAGCGCCCAGC
Organism: Leucobacter sp. GX0328; assembly: GCF_053567315.1. Classification (NCBI taxonomy): domain Bacteria; kingdom Bacillati; phylum Actinomycetota; class Actinomycetes; order Micrococcales; family Microbacteriaceae; genus Leucobacter; species Leucobacter sp. GX0328. The sequence continues at coordinate 41,870 of NZ_JBSGPC010000001.1, read as the reverse complement.
CCGCAAGCGCGCCCGGTGCCGCGTTGACCACGAAATCGATGAGGCCCGAGGTCGAGTTCGCCCGCAGGTTCGTGATGAGCTCCTCGGCCGAGTACTCGAGCCCCAGTAGGAGCAGCAGCAGGATCACGCCGACGTCGGCGCCGGTCGCGATGAACTCGTCGCTCGTCGCCAGCGGCAGCAGGCCGCCGACGCCGAACATGAGCCCGGCGAGCAGGTACAGCGGAATCGGCGAGAGCCCGATGCGGGCGGCGAGGCGCCCGAGGATGCCGAGCACGAGAATAGTGCCCCCGAGCTCGAGCAGAGTCCTGGTGGACTCCACGGGTCTAGCGTTCGTCCAGGATGGCGCGCACGAGGGCGAGGGCCTCGCTCGTGCCGACCGTGATGATCTGGTCGTCGCCCTGCAGCACGAATGCGGGGGTGGGCGAGGGGATGGCGTCGCCGTGGCGCAGCACCGCCACGATCGAGGCGCCCGTGCGGCTGCGCACCTGCATCGCGCCGAGAGCGGCGCCGTCGTACTTCGCGCCGCGCTCGATCTCGAACTTCTCGGTCGCGATGCCGTCGACCTGGTCGGAGAGGGCCGACAGCCGTTCGATCACGCGCTTCGTGCCGAGGAACTCGGCGAGTGTGTCGGCCTCGCCCGCCGAAAGCGAGATCGTCTGCGCGCACGCGTCGGGGTCGTCCTCGGCATATACGAGCAGGTCGCGGCGGCCGTTGCGGTGCGAGATGACGCCGACGCGCCTGCCGGTCGCGGTGAGGAAGTCGTCGCGGATGCCGATTCCGGGGAGCGGGGATTCGCTCACTTCGATGGATTCGTCGCCGTCCATGCGCTCTCGATTCGTTCGGGCGTCATCGCACCCGATCAGGTGCGGTTTCAGTATCGCACGAGCCCGGAGCTGTGGTCGCGCGCATCAGGATGTGGGATGCTGACAGCATTGCGCCCGCCCGCACCGCTCGAAGGAGGAGACGCCATGCCGCACCCGTACTTCGACCGCCCCGAACGGCCCCGCATCATCGCGCATCGCGGTTTCGTGCCGCCCGCGGCGGCGGCGCGCGGCATCGCCGAGAACACCCGGGCCGCGTTCGCCGAGGCGCTCGCCGCCGGCGCCGACTACCTCGAGTCCGATTGCCACCTCACGAACGACGACGTCGTCGTGCTCTTCCACGACGACGATCTCGCCCGCGTATCGGGCGACCCGCGAAAGGTCGCCGAGGTGTCGCATCGCGAGCTCGCGCAGATCATGAGCGATCGCGGCGGGCTCCTGACACTCTCCGAGCTGTTCGAGGAGTTTCCGGAGGCACGCGTGAACCTCGATGTGAAGGCTGCGGCGGCGGCCGACCCGGTGGGCAGGAGCATCGCCCCGCACGCGCACCGCACGCTCGTCACGAGCTTCTCCGACGAGTTCCGCCTGCGCGCCCTGCGCTCCGCTGCATGCGTCACGGGCAGCGAACGGCCGGCGACCTCGGCGGGGCGCGGCACGCTCATCAAGCTGCTGCTCGCGGTGCAGGTCGGGGCGCGGCGCCGTGCCGCACCTCTGCTCGAGGGGGTCGATGCGCTGCAGATTCCCGAACGCCAGGGATCGCTGAGCGTGTTCACGCCGCGACTCGTGGACGCGGCGCACGATGCCGGGGTCGAAGTCCATGTCTGGACGGTGAACGACCCCGACGACATGCGATCCCTGGCGCGCCGCGGCGCAGACGCCATCATCACCGACCGTACCGACCTCGCGCTCTCGACGCTGCGCTGAAGCCGCCCGGGGCCGCACCCGACGGGCGGCGCCCCGGGCGACCCCGCTAATAGTGGGCGGGCGGGTCGCTCACCGGGAAGGACTCCTCGCCCCACTCGTCGGCGAGGGCATCGGCGTGCTCGCGCTCCACCTGCGTCGAGCCGGGTCGTTCGGCGACATCGCCCTCGTGTCCGTGCGCGCGCTCGGCCCCGCCGTCGGAGCGCCGCTCGCGGTCGTCGCCCGGAGATGTGCCTTCCGTGCGCGGCTCGTCCGCGTGCTCGTCCGCGTGCTCGTTCGTCTGCTCGTTCGTCTGCATGCTGCCTCCCTCGTCTGCGTGGCGAGCGCGGTGCACGGTGCTGCGCCGTCGGCGCCGCTCAGCACCGCGCTCGGTGAGCAAGCCTAGAAAGCGGTCGTCGTGGCGTCGAGGGGGTTGCGCATCGGCGGCGCCATCGATTATCGGCCGGGGATCACCAGAACTGGTGCTGCTGGCGGCGCAGCAGCACCCGCGCATCCTCGCCGTAGACCTCGTGGAAGGCCCGCGTGAACCGGGTCACGTTCGTGAAGCCCCAGCGGCCGCCGATCGCCGCCACCGAATCTCCCGGTTCGGCATCGAGCAGATCGGCGCGCGCGCCCGAGAGCCGAGCCCGTTTCAGTTCGGCGCTCGGAGTGGTGCCGAGCGCCCGTCTGAACGCCGCATGCAGGCCGCGCGTCGACATGTGCGCGGCGCGGGCCACATCATCGATCGTGATCGCCTCGTGCGCGTGCTCCTCGATATATGCGACCGCCTGCCGCACGGCTCTGGGGGCGGCGAGCGTCTGCGCCGAGCGTTCGGCGGAGTCGCCGAAGGTGGTCGCGAAGCAGGCGAGCGTCGCCCAGAGCGCGTACCGCTGCAGGCCTGCCGACCAGAGCTGCGACGACTCGAACTCGAGCGCCCCCGACTCGTCGGTCTCGATCTGCAGCGCCGTCATCAGGTGGCGGAAGGTCGCGTCCCAGCGCCGGCTCGCCGCCTGGCCGATCGCCTCGGGCGATCGTGTCCGGAGCACGAGCCGGTCGTCGCCGGTGATCTGGCGCGCGAGCCGCTCGGCGTACCCGAGGTCGAACGCCATCGCCTGCACCCGGGCCGATCCCTCCCACACGGCGTCGACCGGGCGCCCGTCGGTGAGCCAGGGGCGGCCGGTCGGGAGGCTCGTGCGCTCGCTCCACATCTCGGCGCTCGGGCTCGTGAGCCGGCATGCGAAGAGCTGTCCCTCGGGGGCGACCGAGGCCCGGACATCGGCATGCAGCTCGTATTCGATCAGCGACAGGCCGGGCACCGACAGCGAAACCCACTGCAGCCGGCACTGCTGCTCGTCTGCCCGCAGCAGTTTCGCCGACGGTGCGAAATCGTTCCACACATCCTCGACCTCGGCTACCGAGTCGGACTCGACCCGCAGCAGTTCGGGAGCGGCCGTCATCCGTGCTGCTCCCGGTGCCGATGGCCTCCATGATTCCAACGTTCCCCCATGCCGCGAGCCTAGCGAGCGCAGCCGTGAAACGGACCGTATCGGCGCAGTCGGTGCCGATACTGTCAGGTTCAGCGCGTGTCCGAACGGGGCACGAACGACGTCGGCCGGGGTCTGCCACACTCGGCGATATGGGCTATCTGCTGCACGGAACATTGGAATACGAGTTCGAGGATCGGCTGCTCGCCCATCTGAAGACCGTCATCGGACAGAAGCTGAAGAAGCACGAGGGGTTCTACGTCAGCTGGACCAAGTCGGTGCAGGAGGGCGGCGGCAGGATGGCCCTCTGGGTCTCGACCGCGACGCAGCTCGGATTCCGCTTCTCGGGCAGTCGCCCGCCGGAGCTCAATATGCTCTGGATCACGGTCATGCTCGCCACCTCGCACGGAAACCGCGGCGTGCTCGTGATCCCGGAAGCGGAGGCGGAGTCCTTCGCCCGGAAGAACCCCGACCTGATCTGAGAGCGGGCGCCCGCAGGGCCTCCGCTCGCTAGGCTCGAACCATGCCGCCCCCCGCCGACGTCCTCGCGTTCTTCCGCATCGACCCCGCTGCCGCAGCGCCGCCATCGCAGCAGGTGCACGACGCCGTCATCGGAGCGGTCGCGGACGGCCGCCTCGTGCCGGGCGCGAAGCTGCCCACGACCCGGGGTCTCGCCGCGCACCTCGGCATCGCCGTGAACACGGTCGCCTCCGCCTACCGGCAGCTCGAAGCGGCGGCGATCGTCGAAGGGCGCGGCAGAGCGGGCACCTTCGTGCGGCTCGATGCCGGCGGCGACCCGGTCGAAGCGGAGGCGCGCCGGATCGCCGGCGACGCGGCCCGTGCGCTCGCCCGCCTCGGAATCGGGCGGGAGCGGGCCGCCGCGCTGCTCGGCGAAGCCTTCGCCGCCATCGACTGACCGCGAACCGGCGCCTTGTCAACGGGGTGATGCGAGGCGCCCGGGCCCTCTACCGTTTCGGCCATGACCACCGAGAACCCGACCCCCGAGACCATGACCTCGCTCTGGCGCATGACCGGGCCCCGCATCGAGACCGATGACTGGCGCGACGGGCGCGCCGACACCGTCGTCGTCGGCGCCGGCCTGACCGGGCTCGTGACGGCGGTGCTGCTCGCGCGGGCCGGCCGGAAGGTCGTCGTGCTCGAAGCGCGCACCGTCGGCGCGGTGACGACCGGCGGCACGACCGGCAAGCTGAGCCTGCTCCAGGGCACCGTGCTCTCGGACATCCGCGCCCACGACGGCGACGACGTGCTCCGCGACTACGTGGCGGCCAATCGGGAGGGCCAGGCCTGGCTGCTGCGCGAGCACGAGCATTGGGGCATCGACGTGCCGCGCCGGCGCGCGATCGTCTACGCGGCCGACCCGTCGGCCGTCGACGCCCTCGACGAGGAGCGCAGCGCCGCGCTCGCCGCCGGTCTCGAGCTCGGCACCACTCGGTCTCCCGATCTCCCGTTCGAGACGCACGGGGCGCTGACGCTCGACGGTCAGGCCCAGCTGCACCCCCTGACGATGCTCGCGGCGCTCGCGCGAGAACTGCGCGAGCGAGGCGGTCGCATCGTCGAGCACCAGCGGGTGCGCGACGTCGACGTCGATTCCCACGAGGTGGTCGTCAGCGCGGACGGCGGCATGCTCGCCGCCGAGAACTGCGTGCTCGCGACCGGCACCCCCATTCTCGACCGGGGCATGTACTTCGCGAAGATCGAGCCGTCGCGCTCGTACGCCGCCGCCTACCGCGTGGCTCCGGGAACGGCCCCCAGCGACATGTGCGTCTCGGTCGGCGACCCGCCGCGATCCCTGCGCACCGCGACCGGTCCGTCGGGGGAGGAGGTGCTCGTGGTCGGCGGGGGCGGCCACGTCACCGGCCGCTCGACCGATACCGCGGCCGAAGTCGCCGAGCTCGACGCTTGGGTGCGCGAGCACTTCTCCGTGCGCGAGCGCGTCGCGCTGTGGGCCGCCCAGGACTACCGCAGCCATTCGCGTCTGCCGTTCGCCGGAGAGATGCCGTGGGGGCGCGGCCGCGTGCAACTCGCCACGGGGTACAACAAATGGGGTATGACGAACGGCGTCGCCGCCGCGCTCGCGATCACCGCCGAGATGCTCGGCGGCCGAATGGACTGGGCGCGCGCCTACCATCACGACACGATCGGGCTGCGCACCGTCGCCGACACGCTGGAGGTGAATATCGGTGCAGGCTTGCATGCGGTCGGCGGCCGCGCCGCCGCGGCGCTGCAGCCCGAGAGCCCCGAGCCGCTCGGCGAGGGCGAAGGGCGGGTGCGGTACGGCGGCGGCAGGCCCGTCGCCGTCTCGCGCGTGAACGGCGAACTCTGCGCGGTGTCGGGGGTCTGCACGCACCTCGGCGGGGTGCTCAACTGGAACCGTGCCGAGCGCAGCTGGGACTGTCCGCTCCACGGCTCGCGCTTCACCGCGACCGGCGCGCGGCTCGAGGGCCCGGCGATCGCCGACCTCGAATGGCGCCCGCTGCCCGATGCGGAGGGCGGCGAATGACCCGGCAGGCCGCGCGGACCGCGGACGCGGGCCGGCTGAGACGCGCCATCACCGGGCCGCTGCTCTTCGCCTTCATCCTCGGAGACGTGCTCGGGGCGGGCATCTACGCGCTGATGGGAGTGCTCGCGGAGGAAGTGGGCGGGCTGCTCTGGGCCCCGCTCGTCGTCGCCCTGCTGCTCGCGCTGCTGACGGCCGGCTCGTACGCCGAACTCGTGACGAAGTACCCGCGTGCGGGCGGGGCCGCCGTGTTCGCGGAACGCGCGTTCCGCAGCCCGCTCGTGTCGTTCCTCGTCGGCTTCGCCATGCTCGCGGCCGGCGTGACCAGCGCGGCGGGTCTCGCCATCGCCTTCGCGGGCGACTACTTCAGCACCTTCGTCGACCTGCCCGTGCCCGTCGTCGCCATCGTGTTCCTCGCGATCGTCGCGGCGCTCAACGCCCGCGGTATTCGCGAATCGATGGGGGCGAACCTCGTGATGACCCTTGTCGAACTGAGCGGACTCGTCATCGTGATCGTCGCTGTCGCCGTCTTCGCGACCGGGGGCGGCGGCGATCCCTCGCGCGCCCTGCAGGCCCCGGCGGGCACGGGCACCGCAGGCGCCGTGCTCGCGGGCGCCATCATCGCCTTCTATTCGTTCGTCGGCTTCGAGACGTCGGCCAACGTCGTCGAAGAGGTGCGGCGCCCGTCCCGGGACTACCCCCGCGCCCTGTTCGCCGCCCTCGTCACTGCCGGAGTCGTCTACGCGCTCGTCGGGTGGGCGAGCGCCGTCGCGCTGCCGCCCGATGAATTGGCCGCGTCGAGCGGCCCGCTGCTCGCGGTCGTCGAAGCGACAGGGATCGGCGTGCCGGCATCGGTGTTCAGCCTGATCGCGCTCATCGCCGTCGCGAACGGCGCCCTGCTCACGATGATCATGGCGAGCCGCCTCACCTACGGCATGGCGGAGCAGGGCCTCCTGCCGTCGGGCCTCGCGCGCGTGCTGCCGAAGCGCCGCACGCCGTGGGCCGCGATCGTCGTCACGACGGTCGTCGCGATGCTGCTCGTGCTCGTCGGCGACCTGGCCACGCTCGCCGAGACGGTCGTGCTCCTGCTGCTGTTCGTCTTCCTGAGTGCGAACGTATCGGTGCTCGTGCTGCGGCGCGACCGCGTCAATCACCCCCACTTCCGGGTCTGGAGCTTCGTACCCGTGCTCGGGGCGTTCTCGTGCATCGCGCTCATGACGCAGCAGCGCGGCGTCGTCTGGGCCTTCGCCGGAGTGCTCGTGGTCGTCGGGTGCGCGCTCTACGCCCTCGCCCGCTGGGGCGTTCGCCGCGAGCGGCGCTCCGCCCTAGCGGCCTCGGAGACCGCCCGTCAACCCCGGTGACGCACGGGCGACGGGCTCGTACGCTCGTGAGACACACGCCGGCGCATGCCGGTTCACGCCGCGCGACCCCCGTTCGCGCATCGCGCGGCCGAGAAGAGGAGGGCGGCGCCATGGCCGAGATCTGGGAGCAGAACGAGGAGGTCGACGAGGAGCACGAGCTCGTCGCGACCGACCACCGCGACCGCGACGAGGAGCTCGTCGACGCCGACGCAGAGCAGGAGGTCGAGACCGACACCGACGACCCCAGAGACGCGCTCGCCGAGCTCGGGGAGGACGTCGCCTCGTCGCCGGCGCGGCGCGGGCACGACAACGACACGGACGACGAGGGCGACGAGAATGGGGACGGCCATGGATGAACGGCGGAACGAGCCGCGCAGATTCGGGGTCGAGGAGGAGTACCTGCTGCTCTCCGAAAGCGACGGCGCCCCCGTGGATCGCGCCGAGGAGACGATCGGCACGCTGCCCGAGCACGGCGACACCGCGTCGCGGGAGTTCTTCGCCAGCCAGCTCGAGACCGCGACCGGCATCTGCACGAGCGCGGCGCAGGCCGAGCACGAGCTCCGGGAGTTCCGCCGCACGGCCGCGGCCGCAGCGGCCGCCCGCGGGGCGATCGTCGCGGGCAGCGGGCTGCCGCCCGTCGGCGGCGACGTCGTCGGCACGGTGACGCCCGAGACGCGATACCGCGCGATCGACCAGGAAATGCGGGCCGCCGGGGCCTACCAGTACGTCACCGGCACGCACGTGCATGTCGAGGTGCCGTCGCGCGACGCCGGTGTGGCCGTGCTGCGGCACCTCGCCCGCTGGGCGCCCGCCCTGCTCGCGATGACTGCGAACTCGCCCGTCTGGTGCGGGGAGGCGACGGGGTTCGCGAGCTGGCGCTCGATCATGAGCCGCAACTGGCCGCTCACGAGCTATCCGCCGGAGTTCTTCGACGGCGCGGACTACGATGCATCGATCGCGGCGCTCGTCGAGAGCGGCGTGCTTCTCGACTCCGGTCTCGTGACGTGGCTCGCGCGCCTCTCGGAGCGCTACCCGACCGTCGAACTGCGCATTGCCGACGCGCAGCTCTCGCCGCGCGAAGCGGTCGACTTCGCCGTCGTCGTGCGGGCCCTCGTCGAGCGCGCACTGCACGATATCGAGCACGGACTCGACCATCCGCGCATCGCACCCGGCCTGCTCGACGGCGCCATCTGGAACGCGGCCCGCAACGGCCTCGAGACCACGCTCGTCGACCCGGTAGCGGGGGAGTCGCTCCCCGCTTTCGACCTGCTCGAACGAATGATCGAGCAGGTTCGACCCGAGCTCGTGAGATTCGGCGACATGCCCCGAGTCGAGCACATGCTCGTGCGCCTCCGCGAGGAGGGCAGCCCGGCACGCCGCCAGATCGCCCGCTTCGCCGAGCGCGGCATTGCGGGGCTGCTCGAGCTCTACCGCGAGGGGTCGGAGTCGCCCCGCCCGCGTGCGCCCGAGCCGGAGGTCGAACCGTCGCTCGGCGCTCCGTAGCAATCGCGCCCGCGTGTCCGGTCGGCGGGGAAGCCGAGAGTACCCGCAGCCGCCGGCGTTGTCGAGGGGGTGCCGCGAGTCCGGTCGCGGGGCTACCGTCGATGCGAACCGAATATCGGAAGGAGTCGCCATGCCCACGCCCCAGCTGAAGGACGAAGAGCTCTACGAGCGTCTGCGGGAGGAGGGGAACTCGAAGGAAAAAGCCGCCCGCATCTCGAACGCCGCCGCGCGCGACGGCCGCCGAGCCGTCGGCAAGCGCGGGGGAGCGGCCGAGGATTACGACGAGCGCACGGTGCCCGAACTGCGGCAGCGCGCGAAGGAACTCGGTCTCACCGGCTACTCCAAGCTGCGCAAGCAGGAGCTCATTCAGAAGCTGCGCGAGCACTGAACCGCCGGCACTGGGCGGTCCGGACCGCTCCGCTCGCATCACGTCGACCGCCGACCCGAAGGAGCCATCGACGATGTCACCGAATCTCGACCCCCGTACCAAGCATCCCCGCCCGCCCTTCCCCGAACAGCGGCAGGACGGCCAGCCCGGCCTGACCGGGCGCATGCGCCCCGTCCCCGATCACGGCGAGGAGGAGTACCGCGGCAATGCGAGGCTCGAGGGCCTCCGCGCCCTCATCACGGGCGGCGACTCCGGCATCGGCCGCGCCGTCGCCATCGCCTACGCCCGCGAGGGCGCCGATGTCGCGATCAGCTACCTTCCCGAGGAGCAGACGGATGCCGACGAGACGCGCCGGCTGGTCGAGGAGGCCGGTCGCCGATGCGTGCAACTGCCCGGCGATCTGCGCGACGAATCGGTCTGCGTCGCGGCCGTCGCCGGCGCGGTCGACGAACTCGGCGGTCTCGAGGTGCTCGTGCTCAACGCGGGCACCCAGTACGAGCGCCGGCCCGACGTCGACATCACCCGCGAGCAGATCATGGAGGTGTTCGAAACCAACCTCGTCGCCCCGCTGCTGCTCATGCGGGAGGCCGCCCCGCATCTGCGCCCCGGCGCCTCGGTCATCGTCACCGCCTCGATCCAGGGGTTCTCGCCGAGCCCCGACCTGCTCGACTACGCCATGACCAAGTTCGCGCTCGTCGGGTTCACGCGCGCGCTCGCCGATGAGCAGGGGCGCCGCGGCGTGCGGGTGAACGCCGTCGCGCCGGGGCCCATCTGGACGCCGCTGATCCCCGCGACGGGCTGGAACGAGAAGCAGGAGCAGTTCGGCGGCGATACCCCGCTCGGCCGCCCTGGGCAGCCGGTCGAGGTCGCGGGGGCCTACGTGTACCTGGCCTCCGAGGACGCGTCGTACGTATCGGGCATCGTGCTCCCCGTGACCGGCGGCAAGCACCTGTAGCTCAGTCGGCCGGAGCCATCGGCAGGATGTCGCGCAGCACCGCCGAGTTCAGGCCTCCGCGACAACGGATGCGTCGACGGGTTCGTCGACGCAGCGCAGACCGCCCGCGGAGTTCGCGAGATCCCTGAGCTTCTCGAGCCAGGCGCGGTTGAGTTCGGGCGTCTCGGGCACGTCGAACTCGAAGTGCAGCGGGACGCTCGGGTGCAGCCAGACGCTGTGCTGCGTCGTCTCGGTATGCCAGGTCAGCGCGAGGGCCTCCTGCAGGGCGAATTTCGAGAGGATCACCGTGCGCAGATGCGTCAGCAGCCGGTCGTCGAACTCGAAGCTCTCGCCGAGGCCGTAGTGCAGATGTCCCATTCCCGTTCCTCCCTTGCATCGATGCGCGTGCGACCGCGCGGCTATGTCCTGTTCTTGCGGGCGTGGGCAGCGGCTTCCTCCTCCGACACCACGATGAGCCCGCGCGGCGTGTGCGAGAACTCGTGCAGCACCTCGAGCCACTCCTGATTGAGGGTCGGGCTGCGGCTGCCGGCGAAGCGGAAGGTGAGGGGGATGCTCGACGAGACCCAGATGGAGACCCGGCCCCCGCCGCGCTCGGCGGGGTTCACCCAGCTCAGCAGAAAGCTCTCCTGGCGGCGCAGTTTGCCCGTCATCACGATCTTCAGGTGCGCGAGCGTGCGGTCGTCGAACTCGAACTCCTGCCCGCTGCCGTAGTTCAGATGCCCCATGCGGTCATCGTGGCAGGCGAGGGTGTGAACCGGGTGTGAAGGGCCGACGCGCGCGAAATGAGAAAGTTCGCCATGGCGAACTTTTAATATGGTTGAATCGAAGTCAAGATGATCGGGCCGCAGTCGAGGCGGCATCGAGACCACCGGAGGAACCGGCGGGGTCTCTACGGAAGGGGAACGGGAATGATGAACGGCAGGGCGCGGACGACGCGCAGAAGCGGCGGGCTCGTCGGGCTGCTCGGCCCCGCATTCGTCGCGGCGATCGCCTACGTCGACCCCGGTAACGTCGCCGCCAACCTCTCGGCGGGGGCGAATTACGGCTACCTGCTGGTGTGGGTGCTCGTGCTGGCGAACGCGATGGCCGTCGTCGTGCAGTACCTGTCGGCCAAGCTCGGCCTCGTGACCGGTCAGAGCCTGCCGGAAGCGCTCGGCGCACGACTCTCGAGACCGGCGCGACTGCTGTTCTGGGCGCAGGCCGAGCTCGTCGCCATCGCCACCGACCTCGCCGAAGTCGTCGGCGGGGCGCTCGCTCTCTACATCCTCTTCGACGTGCCGCTGCTGCTCGGCGGAGTCATCGTCGGCATCGCGTCCCTCGCGATCCTCGCGATGCAGCGCGCCGGGCAGCTGACCTTCGAACGCGTCATCCTCGCACTGCTCGCGGTCATCACGGTCGGCTTCGTCGCCGGTCTCGTCATCAGCCCGCTCGACTGGGGCGGCATCGCGGCCGGCATGATCCCGCGCTTCGAAGGCACCGCGACCGTGCTGCTCGCCGCGAGCATGCTCGGTGCGACCGTGATGCCGCACGCGATCTACCTGCACTCATCGCTCGCCAGGGATCGCCACGGCCGTCAGACGGACCCCGCGCGCCTCGCGGGCCTGCTGCGCGCGACCCGGTGGGACGTCGGGCTCGCGCTGCTGCTCGCCGGCGGCGTGAACATCGCCATGCTGCTGCTCGCGGCCTCCTCGCTGCCGGGCGTCGCGGGCACCGACACGATCGACGGAGCCGCCGCGGCCATCACGGCGCACCTCGGGCCGGTGATCGGGGCGCTTTTCGGTATCGGGCTGCTCGCCTCGGGGCTCGCCTCGACGTCGGTCGGGTCGTACGCGGGCGCCGAGATCATGCGCGGTCTGCTGCACGTGCGCATTCCGCTCTTCACCCGGCGCCTGGTCACGCTCGTGCCGGCGCTCGTCGTGCTCGGCGTCGGGTTCGACCCGACGCGCGCACTCGTGCTCAGCCAGGTCGTGCTCTCGTTCGGCATTCCCTTCGCACTGATCCCGCTCATCGGCCTCACGAGCCGGCGATCCGTGATGGGGCGGTGGGCGAACGGGCCGGTGCTGCGCACCGTGGCGATCTCCGTGGCCGTGGCCATCGTCGCCCTCAACGCGCTGCTGCTCGTGCTCACCGCGCTCGGCGAGGCGTGAGGTCTGTCCCGGGCGCGTGAGCTCCCTCGGAGATGCGAGATCAATCGGATGGATTCGTGCGGAAACGTCCGAACGAACTCGCAACTCCGAACGAGCTCACGCAGCCGACCGAGCGCACGGCGCGATCCGGGGCTGCGGCCCGAACCGCGCCGAACGGATGACGGGTCAGCCGCGCTCGGCGATCGACTTCTCGAGGAAGTCTGCGAAGTCGCCGTCGCGTGCGAAGACGAACTCCTCGCCCGAGACGATCGCCGTCGGGGTGCCGGTGAGCTTCTGCGGCTGGTCGGCGGGCTGCAGCTCGCCGCCCGGGCCCTGCAGCTGCGCGCCATCGGCGAGCCCGACGAGACCGACCTGCGTGAAGACCGAGGTGTTGGTGCTGAAGAAGCCGCCGTAGGCGACGTTCTCGACGCAGGAGCGCAGCGGCCCTGCGGTGTCGGCGCCCGCATCCGCCGCGACCTGCAGCAGCTCCTCGTCATCGAGGCCGGGAGTCTGCTCCTCGGGCTGCACGGCGTCGCTCAGCAGTGCGGTGTGCACGGCGAGCGCCGCATCGGGGGCGTTCTCGACGGTGCAGGCGAAGAGGTTCGCCGCGCGCGTGGAGTAGTTCGTGCCCTGCGACATCGAGTCGAGGAAGTTGAGGGGCACGACCTGCAGCGTGATGTCGCCGGCATCGACGGCGGTCTCGAGGTCGTCGCCGTATTCGCCCTCGAACGCACCGCAGATGGGGCACATGTAGTCGACGTAGATCGTGACATCGACGGGGTCGCTGGTGCGATCTACGTCGAACGCGACGCGCTCGTCGCCGCTCGTCGACCCCTGCGAGATGAGCTCGCCGCCCGCGCCGAAGACGGCGCCGCCCGAGGCCATGCCTTCGGGGCCGTTCGTGGAGGCGGGAGCGGAGCCGGTCGGGCCGGGAGCGTCCGCACCGGCGGCGGAGCCGGAGCCTGCGGGCGCCAGCACGATGAAGACGATCACGGCGATGACGGCCGTGATCTGCGCCGCGAGCACGACGTAGCCGATGATGACGCCGGCGAGCGCGAGGCCGCGCCCGCCCTCGCCCCGGCGCTTGATCTGCGACAGCGCGATGTGGCCGCAGACGATGCCGACGAGAGAGATGAAGAACGAGCCGACGAGCGCGATGATCGCGAGCGTGTTCGTCTTGCCGCGCGGCGGCTGCGCGTACGGGTGCTGCGGCGGCAGGCCCGGTGCGGGGGGCTGCGGTGCGCCGTGCGGGGCGGGCCGGCCGTCGGGAGGGCCGGCAACCCCCTGCTGCGCGGAAGTGGGCTCAGCAGGGGGCTGCGTCGGGTCGAACGTCATGTCGGAGTCGCCTCAATAATCTCTAGGGGTGGGAAAATCGCGCGAACCCGAGTTCGCGTTCGGTCAGTGCTTGTGGTCGCCGCCGGTCGCGGGGGCCTGGCCCGTCGCCTCGGCCTGGGCGCGCAGCAGGTCGCGGATGTCGCTGAGCAGCTCCTGCTCGGTCGGCACCTCGGGCTCGTCGCTCTCGGGCTCGGGCCTGCGCATCTTGTTCATGGGCACCACGAACACGAAGTAGACGACGGCCGCGATGATGACGAAGTTGAGCACCGCGCCGATGACGGCGCCGAGGGCGAGCGAACCGCCGCCGGGCAGCGCGATCATGAGCGCGCCGTCGAGCGAGTCGGCCTTGAAGACCATGCCGATGATCGGGTTGATCAGCGAGTCGACGACCTTCTCGACGACGGTGTTGAAAGCTGCGCCGATGACGACGGCGACGGCGAGGTCGACGACGTTACCGCGGAGCAGAAATTCTTTGAATCCTTTGAGCATGCTTCTGCGTGTCCTTTTGCAAGAGTGTCAGTGTATCAGTGGGGATCGTCTGCGATGACTGTGCGTTTCGCCGGCGAATGCTAGAGGCATTCCATCGAGTCGTCGATCGTCGCCGACAGCAGGTCGAGCATGCCGGTGGCGACATCGGCCTCGCTCGCGCTCGAGTCCTTGGCGAGCGAGAGGTAGTCCTGGTAGACCGACTGGTTGGGGCTCTCGTGCGACGCGAGCTCCTCGACCGCGTCGATCACGGCCGCATCCTTCGGGTCGGAGGAGCTTCCGCTCGCGCTGAAGTAGTCGTCGAGCGCGGTACAGAACTCCGCAGTGTACTCGCCCGAGGCAGTGCCCGAATCGCTCGTGCTGCCCTCGGTCGACGAGGCGTCAGCGCTGCCCTCGATCTCCATCTCGCTCGAGAGCTCATCGAGCTGCGAGCTGTACTCGTCGATGGCGCTGCCCGCCTGCGAGAAGGCGATGCTCCACAGCACGATGGAGGCGATGCCGATGAGCACGGCGACGCCGCCCATGATGAGGCCGGTGAGCGACATGCCCTTCGACTGGCGCTTGTTCAGGGCGATGAAGCCGAGCACGACCGCGGCCGCGCCGACGAGAATCGTGATGATGCCGCCGACGAACGGCAGCCAGCCGAAGATGAGACCGCCGACGACGCCGACGATGCCGAGGATCAGCGCGGTGATCGCCAGCCCCTTCGAGGCCGCCGGTGCGGGGCCGTACGGGGGGCGCGGGGCGCCGGGACCGCCCGGGGCCTGCGGAGCGCCGGCGAATGCGGGTGCCGGCATCTGCGGTGCGGTGGGGGCCTGGGGCGCCTGCGGTGCAGGCGGCTGCGGAGCCTGGTACTGCGGGGCGGGAGGCGCTGCGGGCGCCGCCGGGGGCTGCGGTGCACCTGCGTCGGGTGCTGGCGCGCCGCCCTCGGAAGGCATGTTCTGGGCGCCCTCGTCGGTCGGGTTGTTGTCAGACATTTCCGTCTCCTCAAAACTATTGCGTACTCTCCCCGTCGGGCGCGGGACCTGCGGCGGGGCGGGCTGAGTGGGACGGACGGGAGCCGCCGCACAGTTCAATCCTATATATCGGAAAAACGCCTGAAGCGAACCCCAGGCCCGGAACGGCTAGTTTGGAAACATGGAATTCATCGGTGCGCAGCCCTCGGTCGACCTCACCTATTCGGACGTGTTCCTGGTACCGCGGCACTCGGAGCTCGGCAGTCGGCTCGCCGTCGATCTCGCACCGCGCGACGGCACACCCGCCACGGTGCCGCTCGTCGCATCGAACATGAACTCGGTGACCGGGCCCCGCCTCGCGGCCGTGCTCGCCCGTCGCGGAGGCCTCGCGGTGCTGCCCCAGGACCTCTCGCTCGAAGGCACCGAGCGGGCCATCCGGTGGGTCAAGGAGCAGCCGGCCGAGGTCGACACCCCGATCGCGCTCGGCGAGGCGCAGACCGCGGCCGATGCTCTCGGGCTGATTCCGCGCGCCGAGGGGCAGAGCGTCGTAGTCGTGACCGGCGACCCCGCCGAGACCCCCATCTCGGCCGAGCGGGTGCGCGGCATCCTCTCGTCCGAGCGGCTCGCGGGTGTTCCGGCCGACGCGCGCCTCGGCGATCTCATCCAGGGATCGCCCGCGCTGCTCGACGCATCGCTCGTCGCGGACCCGCGCGAGACGTTCGACGCGGTCGACGCCGCCCTCTCGGGCAGCGCGGACGGCGCCGTGGGCGTCGTCGACGGCGGCGCGCTGCTCGGCACCCTGTCGCTGCGCTCGGCACTGCGGCGTTCGATCTACCGCCCGGCGCTCGACGGCGATGGGCGGCTCGCCGTCGCGGCGGCCGTCGGCATCAACGGCGATGTGGCGGGCAAAGCGCGATCCCTGGCCGCCGCCGGAGCCGATGCCCTCGTCGTCGACACCGCCCACGGCCACCAGGCGGGCATGCTGCGCGCGCTGCGCGCCGTCGCCGAGCTCGACCTCGGTCTGCCCATCGTCGCGGGCAATATCGTCACCGCCGACGGCGTGCACGACCTCGTCGAGGCGGGCGCGAGCATTCTCAAGGTCGGTGTCGGCCCCGGTGCGATGTGCACCACCCGCATGATGACCGCAGTCGGCCGCCCCCAGTTCTCGGCCGTGCTCGAGACCGCGCAGGCCGCGCGCGAGCTCGGCGCCCACGTCTGGGCCGACGGCGGCGTTCGCTACCCCCGAGATGTCGCGCTCGCCCTCGCCGCCGGTGCGGCCTCGGTCATGATCGGCTCGTGGTTCGCCGGTACCGCCGAGTCGCCCGGCGAGCTGCTCTCCGACGCCGAAGGCCGCCAGTACAAGGAATCGTGGGGCATGGCCTCGACGAAGGCCGTGCAGGGCCGCTTCGGGGGTCTCGAGGCATTCGAGCGGGCCCGCAAGGAGCTCTTCGCCGAGGGCATCTCGTCATCGAAGATCTACCTCGACCCGCAGCGGCCGAGCGTCGAGGATCTCGTCGACATGATCACCTCGGGAGTGCGCTCCTCGCTCACCTATGCGGGGGCCGCGACGCTGCAGGAGTTCCACGTGCGCGCGCACGTCGGGCTGCAGTCGGCCGCCGGTTACGAGGAGGGCAAGGCGCTGCCCGTCTCCTGGTAGCCGGCGCACCGCCCCGGGGCCTCGCCCGAGCTCAGAGCGCGGCCGCGCCGACCCCGAGCGCGATGGCGACGATGGTGCCGAGGGTGAACTGGATGACCGTTACGAAGATGCCGATGTAGAACCCGGCCATCGCGAAGCCGACGCCGCGCAGCCCGCGATTGCCGATCTGCTTCGACGCGATGAGCCCGAGCACGACGCCGAGGATGCCGATGAAGAACGACGAGATGAACGCCCAGACCGCCATCTGGCTCAACGGCGGGCGCACGCCCATCTGCTGGTACGCGTAGGGGGAGTACATGGCGGCCTGCGGAGGCGGCGGCGTCTGACCGGTGAGCCCGCCCGTCGGCTGCAGCGGCGTGTGCCGGGGCTGCATGTAGTGCGGCAGGAGTTCGGGCGCCGTGTACTGCGGCTGGCCCGTGGGCACCTGGGGCGGCGCCGGCTGCTGCGCGTACGGCTGCTGCTGGGGGTAGGGCTGCTGCGCGTACGGCTGCTGCTGAGCGTACGGCTGCTGGCCCGGCTGCGTCTCGTCGCCCATGCCCGGTGCTCCTTCTGGTTCGCGGTCGTCTCGGAGAGACAGCCTAGAACACCGGGCTCCGCTGCGGCGGGAAGCTGAGTGCATGCCGTGCCCTCTATCCTTGTTTGTCGGCGGCACCTGCCAGAATGGATGCAGGTTCGATACAAGGAGTGTTCGGTGAAGTACATCTCGACCCGCGGCGGCATGGCCCCCGCGCCCTACAGCGCGATTCTGCTCGAGGGGCTCGCGACCGACGGCGGGCTCGTCGTGCCCGAGACGGTGCCGCAGGTGGATTCCGAGCAGATCGAGTCGTGGCGCTCGCTGACGTACCCCGAACTCGCGACCGAGGTGCTGAGCTTCTACGCGACCGATATTCCCCGCGACGACCTCGCCCGCATGTGCGCGGCGGCGTACGCGCCGGCCGGATTCGTCGCCGAGGAGATCGTGCCCGTCACCGAGCTCGAAGACGGCATTCTGCTCGTCGGCCTCTCCGAAGGCCCGACGCTCGCGTTCAAGGACATGGCGATGCAGTTCCTCGGGCAGTCGCTCGAGTACGTGCTCGCGCGGAGCGACCGTGCGCTCAACATCATCGGCGCGACGTCGGGCGACACCGGCTCCGCCGCCGAGTACGCGCTGCGCGGCAAGGCGGGCATCGGCGTGTTCATGATGTCGCCGCAGGGCCGCATGAGCGATTTCCAGCGGGCTCAGATGTACTCGCTCACCGACGACAACATCCACAACATCGCCATCGATGGCGTCTTCGACGACTGCCAGAACCTCGTGAAGGCGCTCTCGAGCGACCTCGAGTTCAAGCGCGCGCACGAGCTCGGCACCGTGAACTCGATCAACCTGGGCCGCATCTCGGCGCAGATGGTCTACTACTTCTGGGCGTGGCTGCGGGCGACCGACGCCGTCGCCGAGGGCGATCGCGCCGCCTTCGAGGTGTCGGTGACCGTGCCGTCGGGCAACTTCGGCAACATCCTCTCGGGCCACCTCGCGAAGGCCATGGGGCTGCCGATCCGTCGCCTCGTGCTCGCCGCGAACGAGAACAACGTGCTCGACGAGTTCTTCCGCACCGGCATCTACGCGCCGCGCTCGGCCGCCGACACGCACGCCACCTCGAGCCCGTCGATGGACATCTCGAAGGCTTCGAACCTCGAGCGCTTCATCTTCGATCTGCTCGGCCGCGACCCCGAGCGCCTCGCCGCCGCCTGGCGCGAGCTCGATGAGACCGGCCGCATCGACCTCTCGGCAGAGCTGCCCCGCTTGGAGACCGAGTTCGGATTCCAGAGCGGCACCAGCACGCACGCCGACCGCGTCGCCACCATCCGCTCGGTGTACGAGGCGAGCGGCACGCTCATCGACCCGCACACCGCCGACGGCGTGAAGGTCGCGCGCGAGCACGTCGAGGCGGGCGTGCCGATGCTCGTGCTCGAAACGGCGAAGCCCGAGAAATTCCCCGAGATCGTGCTCGAGGCGACGGGGCAGCGCATCGGCATGCCCGAGCACCTCGCCGGGCTGCTCGATCTGCCGCAGCACGTGACCGAGATGAACGACGACGAGGCCCAGTTGCGCGCATTCATCGCGCAGCACGCCGTACAGAGGTAGCGGGGCACGGCGCACCGCGCAATCCGAACACCGAGACCGAGGAGTTCCATGAGCGAGCAGCATCACATCGAACATCCGAACACCGCGCAGCCGAGCCGGGCCCGTTCGCTCTGGGCCGACGGATTCGGGATGCTCGCGACGCGATCCCTGCAGATTCTGATCGTGCTCGCGCTCACGGCGCTGCTGATCATCGGGCTGCGCGAACTCACCACCGTGGTCATCCCGATTCTGCTCGCCCTCATCTTCGCCAGCGCCTTCGCGCCCGTCATGCGTGTGCTGCGCCGCCGCATGCCCGCCGCGCTCGCGACGGTCGTCGTGCTCGTCGCCATCATGGTGCTGCTCACTGCGATCGGCTGGCTCATCGTCTGGGCGGTGCGCGACCAGTGGGACGACCTGTCGTCGCAGGCTCAGGACGGTTTCGCGCAGGTGCTCGACTGGGTGAAGACCCTGCCTTTCGCGCCCGACCACGACCAGCTCATGGAATGGCGCAACACCGTCGTCGACTTCCTGACGAGCTCGAAGTTCGGCTCGGGCGCGCTCGCCGGCGCCGGCGTCGTCACGAACTTCGTGACCGGGCTCGTGCTCATGGTCGTCGTGCTCTTCTTCTTCTTGAAAGACGGCCCGCAGCTGTGGAGCTTCGTGCTGCGCCCGTTCACCGGAGAGGCCCTGGCGCGCGCCCGCCGCGCCGGCGCGAAGACCGTCTCGACGCTCGGCTCGTACGTGCGCGGCACCGCGGCCGTCGCCGCCGTCGACGCGATCGGCATCGGCATCGGCCTCATGATTCTGCAGGTGCCCCTCGCGCTGCCGCTCGCAGTGCTCGTGTTCGTGCTCGCGTTCATCCCGATCGTCGGCGCGACGCTCGCCGGCACCCTCGCGGCACTCGTCGCACTCGTCGCCAACGGCCCGGTCAGTGCGCTGCTCGTCATCGGCGTCGTCGTGCTCGTCAACCAGCTCGAGGGCAACTTCCTGCAGCCCGTGCTCATGGGGCGCGCGCTGAAGCTGCACTCGCTCGTCATTCTGCTCGCGCTGACCATCGGCACCGTGCTGAGCGGTATTCTCGGCGCCGTGCTCGCAGTGCCGATCGCGGCGGTCGCGTGGGGCATCATCCAGGTATGGGAGCCGCCGGAGCGCACTGCCGTCACCGCGGACGGCGCAGAGGAACCGGGGGATTCCGGCGACGACGCGGCCCTCGGGTCGCCGGCGAAGCCGTTCCGCCCGCACGAGACCGCCTGAGGCCCTCGAACGATGCACGAGCCGGCGTCGGTGCTCTCGGCCTCGAACGCCGAGGTCGTGATCGATGGCGCCGTGCTGCTGCCGCCGACCTCGATCGCCCTCGACGCGGGCCGCAGCGTCGCGGTGCGCGGGCCGAACGGGGCCGGCAAGACGACGCTGCTGCGCGTGATCGCGGGCCGACTGCGCCCGAGCGGAGGCACGGTGTCGCTCTTCGGCGGCCGCCTCGACGACCGCGACCCCGCCGTGCGCACCCACATCGCGGCGCTCATCGAGCCGCCGGTGCTCTACCCCGATCTCACGGTGCACGACCACCTCGCGCTCATCGAGGCCGCCTGGGAGGCCGCGGGCGCGGGGGCCGGGCCGGCACCCGCGTGGCTGGGCCTCGGCTCGACGGCGCTCGACCGCTTCGGGCTGACGGGGCTCGCCGAGCGCTTCCCGAACGAGCTCTCGAGCGGGCAGCGGCAGCTCGTCTCGCTCGCGGTGACCTTCGCGCGCCCCGCAACGGTGCTGCTGCTCGACGAGCCCGAGCAGCGGCTCGACCCCGACCGGCGATCCCTGGTCGCCGATGCGCTGCTCGACGCCCGTACGCACGGCGCCGCGATCGCGTTCGCCTCGCACGATGCGGCCCTCGTAGCGCGCGTCGCCGATGCTGAGACCGTGGTCGGCGAGCCCCGCGCACGCGGAGGCGCGGAGGCCGCGTGAATCGCGCACGCGAGGCGGGGCCGCGGCCGGAAGCAGGCGGCGGGACCCGCCGGGGGAATGCTGCGGTCGACCGTCGGCGCATCGCCGGTGCACGGCGGGTGCTGCGCGGGCGCGGGCGCCGCTTCACGGCCTCCGACCTCGCCTACCGCCTCTACATGGGGGTGCTGCTCGCGCTGATCATCGTCGCGCCCGTGGTGCGGGCCGGTGTGCTCTGGCTGCAGCGCGAGCTGCAGCAGCCGGATGCGGGGGCAGGCACAGAGGTCGGCAGCGCGGCGCTCGCCGATGCGGGCGCGCTCACCTCGTTCGGCGCGCTCGCGCCCGCGCTCACCGCCGCCACCGTGCTGCTCGTGCTCGCCGGGTCGCGCATCGGCCCCGCCCGCGCGACGCTTCCGCAGCTCGACCTCGTCTTCGTCGCGCCGATCTCGCGCGTCCGCCTGCTGCGCCCGACCGTCGCGCGCTGGCTCGGTCTCGGCGCCGGCCTGGGTGCGATCGTCGCGGGCATCGGCATCGCCGCCCGCGCACTGCACGAGCCACCCGGCTGGGGCGAGGCGCTGTGGCTGCTGGCTGCCTGCGCCTCGGCGGGCATCCTCATGGCAGCGGCCCCGCTCGCGGGCCAGCTCGGGCGGCGCACGCGCGCCGTGGCAGCGAATCTGCTGCTCGCGCTGGCCGCGACCCAGGCCTGGCTCGCGGCGCAGGGGTGCCCCGGCCTGCTGCACGATCCCTGGTCGCACGCCGCGGGCCTGCTGCTCGGAGGCGCCCCGCAGCCCGTTGCCGGTCTCGGGGCGGTGCTCGCGGCGGCGATCGTCGCCGTGTGCGCGCCCGCGGTCGCGGCGCGTCTGCCGTGGGAGCAGCTGCGCACCGCGGCACTGCAACTCGACACGGTGCAGACGCTCGTGCTCTCGGGCGACCCCGGAGCGGGCCTCGCGCGTCTCGGCGCCCCCGTGCGGCTCGGTCGTCGCGTCAGGCTGCGAATCGGCGGCTCGCGCCCGGGCGGTCTCACCGTCATGATCCTCACCAGGGATCTCCTCGGCATCGCCCGCACTCCCGGTCGCAGCTCGCTCGGCGCCCTCGGCATCTTCGCCGCGGGTGCGCTCTGGTCGGCGGCGGTCGGCAGCCTCGCGGCGGGCGTGCCCGAGACCGGCGAGCGGTTCCTCCTGCCCTACGTCGCCTCCGCGCTCCTCGGTGCCGTCTCGATGCTGCTCGCCTACCTCTCTGCTGCGCCCTGGTGCCGGGGCCTTGCCACCGCGGCGCAGGGGAGCGGGTCGCCGCCCCTGCTGCCCTCGTCGCCCGCGCTGCTGATCGTTCGTCACGCAATCGCGCCCGCCGTGCTCGCGGTCGCCGCCCTCGGCGCGGGAGCGCTGGCCGCCTCGGTCGCGCTCTCCGGGGACACGAATGCAGCGGCGGGCGCCGACGTCGCCGCGCTCGTCGTCTCTGCAGCGCTCGCGGCCGCCGTCGCCGTCGGTCTGCGCGCCTCGACGGCCTTGAAAGGGCCGATCCCGCTGCGCCTGCTCGCCCCGGTGCCGACGCCCGCCGGCGACGCGTCGGTCATCAACGTGCTGCTGTGGACCCTCGACGGCCAGTTCTTCGCGCTCTTCCTCGGCACCGGCCTCGCCGTCGTCTGGGCGCTCACCGTCGCGGGCGTCGTCGGATTCGCGGCAGCGCTCGTCGTCTCGGCCCTCGTGCTCGCGTGCGTCGTGGTCTCGGCCGCCGTGCGCCTGGGGCGGCCCGCGAGCGCGGCATAGGGCGCGGGCCCGGCGGGCTCCGTGGCACCCCGGAAACAGCGGTCGAATCCGGGCGAGAAGCGCGGAATCATGCGGAACACTCCCGGGGTGCGCGGCCCGATTTTGCAGGATTCGCGGGGGTGTGCCAAGATATATGAGTTGCCAGCGCGGCAGAGAGATCTGAAGCGCGAAACAACAGCTCCGGCCCCATCGTATAGCGGCCTAGTACTCCGCCCTCTCACGGCGGCAACACGGGTTCGAATCCCGTTGGGGTCACCGGAACGAAAGCCTCACCTTCGGGTGGGGCTTTCGGCGTTTTCGGGCGGGGCGGGATTCGAACCCGTGCCACGGGTTGCGGGCCGGTGGGCCCGCCGCGGTGCGCGCCGAAACGCTGTTCGCGTTTCGTTGCGTGCGCATCGCGCCCGTTGGGGTCACCGGAACGAAAGCCTCACCTTCGGGTGGGGCTTTCGGCGTTCCCGGGGCATGCACGGCGCTAAGCTGGAAGGGTTGCGCCCGGGATATCCGGGGCCGTTGCCAGCAGAACACCGAAGAAGGAGCGTTCAATGACCCGCACCATCAAGCTCGCCGTGATCCCGGGCGACGGTATCGGCGTCGAGGTGACCGAGCAGGCGAACCGCGTGCTCGACGCGGTGCTCGCGGGCGGCGATGTCGTGCTCGACCGTACCGAGTTCAAGCTGGGCGCCGAGCGCTTCCTCGCCACCGGCGACACGCTGCCCGCAGCAGAGCAGGCCGCCATCGCCGAGCACGAGGCCATCCTCTTCGGCGCGGTCGGCGGAGTGCCCGGCGATCCTCGCCTCAAGACCGCGAACATCGAGCGCGGTCTGCTGCTCAAGCTGCGCTTCGACTTCGAGCACTACGCGAACGTGCGCCCCTGCGCCCTCTTCCCCGGCGTCGAGTCGACGCTGAAGCGCCCGGGCGAGGTCGACTTCGTCGTCGTGCGCGAGGGCACCGAGGGCCCGTATGCGGGCAACGGCGGCCGTCTGCGCGCCGGCACCCCGAACGAGGTTTCGACCGAGGTCTCGGTGAACACCGCCTTCGGCATCGAGCGCATCGTGCGCCACGCCTTCTCGATCGCCGAGCAGCGCGACCGCAAGAAGCTCACCTGGGTGCACAAGACCAACGTGCTCGTGCACTCGGGCGCGACCTGGCAGCGCATCGTCGAGACCGTCGCGGCCGAGCACCCCGGCATCGCGGTCGACTACATGCACGTCGACGCCGCCACGATCCACATGGTGCAGAACCCCGCCCAGTTCGATGTGATCGTCACCGACAACCTCTTCGGCGACATCCTCACCGACCTCGCCGGCGCCATCGGCGGCGGCATCGGCCTCGCGGCCTCGGGCAGCATCAACCCCGATCGCACGTTCCCGAGCATGTTCGAACCGGTGCACGGCTCGGCGCCCGACATCGCCGGGCAGCAGAAGGCAGACCCGACGGCCGCCATCCTCTCGGCCGCCCTCATGCTCGACCACCTCGGCCTTCAGGCCGAGGGCGACCGCGTACGCGACGCCGTGCGCGCCGACCTCGCCGCCCGCGGCACTGCGGCGCGTTCCACTCCCGAAGTGGGCGACGCGATCATCGCCGCCATCGCGCCGCGCGCCTGACCGGCGCGCCGCACACGCCACGCGCGCTCTTCGCGCACCGCCCCGAGCGCAGCTGCACCGACGAAAGAACACCGCTATGACCCCCACCTTCACCGTCACCGAGGCCGACCGCCTGCCCGCCGCGGAGCGCGAGGCGCAGCTCGAGAACCCGGGCTTCGGCAACCACTTCACCGACCACATGGTCTCGATCAGCTGGACCCGGGAGGCCGGCTGGCACGACGCCCAGGTCGTCCCGTACGGGCCGATCCAGATGGACCCGGCCTCGTCGGTGCTGCACTACGGGCAGGAGATCTTCGAGGGCCTCAAGGCGTACCGCCGCCCCGACGGCTCGATCGTCACCTTCCGCCCCGAAGAGAATGCGCGCCGCCTGAACGCGAGTGCCGTGCGTCTCGCGCTGCCCGAGCTGCCCGTCGAGGTCTTCGTCGAGGCGGTGCACCGTCTCGTCAGCGCCGATGCCGACTGGGTGCCGAGCGGCGCCGACCAGAGCCTCTACCTGCGCCCGTTCATGATCGCCGACGAGAGCTTCCTCGGCGTGCGCGCGGCCCATCGCGCCCGCTTCATGATCATCGCGAGCCCCGCCGGTGCCTACTTCAGCGGCGGTGTGAAGCCCGTCTCGATCTGGCTCTCCGACCACCTCGCCCGCGCCGGCCACGGCGGCACCGGAGCTGCGAAGTGCGGCGGCAACTACGCCTCGTCGCTGCTGCCGACGAACATCGCGGCCGAGAACGGCTGCGCCCAGGTGCTGTTCACCGACTCGCAGACCGACGACACGATCGACGAGCTCGGCGGCATGAACCTCTTCATCGTGCGCTCGGACGGCACACTGCTCACGCCGCAGCTCAACGGCAACATCCTCGACGGCATCACTCGCAAGAGCCTCATCGCTCTCGCCCAGGATCGGGGCCACGCGGTCGAAGAGCGCGCCGTCACCGTCTCGGAGTGGCGCGACGGCGTGCAGAACGGCACCATCACCGAGGCCTTCGCCTGCGGCACCGCGGCGGTCATCACCCCGATCGGGCAGCTGAAGGGCGAGGCGGGCACGATCGTCGATCTCGGCGAGACGCCGGGAGAGCTCACCATGTCGCTGCGCGAGGAGCTCGTCGGCATCCAGACCGGCCAGCGCGAGGATCGCCACGGCTGGCTCGACGTGATCGTGGAGGCATAGCCCGATGAAGGTCGCACGGTTCCAGGTCGACGGCGAGATCTCGTACGGCGTGCTCGACGCCGCCGAGCAGGGCGAGGGCATCGAGGTGGTCGAGCTCTCCGGCGACCCGATGGTCGCCGGATACGACACCACGGGCCGCCGCTTCGCGCTCGAGGGCGTGCGGCTGCTCGCGCCCGTGATCCCGCGGTCGAAGGTCATCGGCGTCGGCAAGAACTACGCCGATCACGTCGCCGAGATGCGCAGCGAGACCGGCGGCGACGTGCCCGCCGAGCCGCTGCTCTTCCTCAAGCCGAACACCGCGGTGATCGGCCCGAACGAGTCGATCGTGCTGCCACAGATCTCGGATCGCGTGGAGTACGAAGGCGAACTCGCCCTCGTCATCGGCGCGGTCGCGAAGAACGTCTCGGAAGCGGACGCGCTGAAGGTCGTCTTCGGCTTCACCTGCGGCAACGATGTCACGGCCCGCGACCTGCAGATCTCGGATGGCCAGTGGGCCCGCGCGAAGGGCTTCGACACCTTCTGCCCGCTCGGCCCCGTCATCGAGACCGACCCCGACCTCGGCGCACTGCGCGTGATGACGCGCGTGAACGGCGAGCTGCGGCAGGACGGCAGCACGGCCGACATGATCCACTCGATCTCTCGCATCATCGCGCACGCCTCGGAAATGTGCACCCTGCTGCCGGGCGACGTCATCCTCACCGGAACGCCCGCGGGCGTCGGGCGCCTCGCCGCCGGCGACACCGTCGAGGTCGAGATCCCGGGCATCGGCATCCTGCGCAACACGGTCTCGTAGCGTCGTCATGCGCTGCCGCGCCCCGATAGTCTAGGCTCGTCGGGCACGAGCAACCGCCGGCGAAGGGCAGGTCGACTATGACCCGAAACCGAACGGACGCACCGCATTTCGGCGTGGAAGAGGAGTTTCTGCTGCTCGACGCCGCAACGGGCATGCCGAGCGATGGCGCCGACGACATGGTCGCGGCTCTGTCGGGGCTCCGCGCCGAGTACGAGTTCTTCCACAGCCAGCTCGAGACGGCGACGCCCGTCTGCGACACCGCCGACGAAGCCTTCGCATCGCTCCGCGAGTTCCGCGCCGCCGCATCGCGCGCCGCCTCGCAGCACGATCTCGTGCTCGCGGGCACCGGGTCGCCGCCGATCGGCGGCGAGATCCCCGGCCGCGTCACCGCGAACCCGCGGTACCACGACATCCACGCGACCATGCGCGGCATGGTGCACCGCTACTACTCGACCGGCACCCATGTGCACGTCGAGGTGCCGTCGCGCGACGCCGGGGTCGACGTCATGAACCGCATCGCGCACTGGTCGCCGGTGCTCGTCGCCCTGACCGCGAACTCGCCGCTCTGGTACGGCGAGGATTCGGGATATGCGAGCTGGCGCTATCTGCAGCTGCAGCAGTGGCCGAGCTCGGGCTACCCGCCGGCGTTCGATGACGCCGCTGCCTACGAGCAGGTCGTCGACGGCCTCGTGCGCGAGGGCGCGCTCATGGACAAGGCGCTCGTGAACTGGTCGATCCGGCTCTCCGAGAAGTTTCCGACGGTCGAGCTGCGCACCGCCGACGCCCAGCTCGAAAGCGGCGACGCGGTCGTATTCGGGCTGCTGCTGCGCGCGCTGGTGCATCGGGCGCTCGAGGAGCGCGGGGCGGGCGCCGCGCCGGTCGTCGTGCAGCGCGATCTGCTGCGCGGCGCGCACTGGGTGGCGGCGCGCAACGGCCTGCGCTCCGAGCTCGTCGACCCCGCGGCGAGCGAGCCGCGCCCCGCCTTCGAGGTGGTCGACGCATTCGTCGACTACCTTCGGCCGTCGCTCGAGGCGACCGGCGATCTCGCGCACGTCGAGGCGTTCACGGCGAAGCGCCGCGCCGACGGGGGCGCCGCCGCGCTGCAGTTGCGCGCCTGGGAATCGGGCGGCATCGAGGCGCTGCTCGAGCTCTACCGCCGCGGGTCGCAGGCTGCTTGAGGCTGCGCCCCGCTCTGCCAGCGACGTGCGGTAGCATCCCAGGCACGGCGGCCCGCAGGCGGGCCGCGACGAGCCCGGAGCGCTGCAGCGCCGGGCGGGCGCGAAGGAGGGCCGGTGGCGAGCCAGTGGCGTGCGCTGCGCAGCGGCGAGTCGGTGCAGGAGCGCCGCCTGCAGCTGGCCCGCGCCCACGACCGATTCACCGGCGACGGAGCGCTCGTCGACGACCCCGAACAGCTCGGCGCCTTCGCGGCGCAGGCCGGCATCAGGCCGGCGGTGCTCCGCTCATGGGTGCGCTCCCAGATGCTCGCGATCGACCCCGGCACGGCGATCGAGCAGCCGGCGCTCGGCGCCGACGAGCTCGCCGAGCTGCGCCGCACCCACCCCATCGCCCGGGTGCTGCCCGTCGTCGAACGGCTGCTCTTCGAGGCCGCGGGCGACGCCGGGCTCATCGTCGCGGTCGGCGATGCGGCCGGTCGCCTGCTCTGGCTCGACGGCGAAGCGCGCGTGCGCTCGGCCGCCGAGGAGATGGGGTTCCGCGTCGGCATGGACTGGTCGGAGCCGGCCGTCGGCACGAGCGCTCCCGGCAGCGCCCTCGCGCTCGACCACGCGATCCAGGTGCTCGGCGCCGAGCACTACAACCGGGCCGTGCACCAGTGGAGCTGCACGGCGGCCCCCGTGCACGACCCGCTGAGCGGGGCGATCATCGGCGTCATCGACGTCACCGGGGGAGACGCGGCGGCGTCGCCCCACATCCTGCCCCTCGTCGAGGCGACGCTCGCGGCGGTCGAAGCCGAGCTCAAGCTCGAGACGCTCAGAACGCTTATCGATCGGGAGCGCCGGCCCGCGCGCACGGCCGCCCGCCCCCGACCTGCGGGCGCGACGGCCCCGGTGCGGCCGGCTCCGCGGCTCATCGTGCTCGGCCGCGACCCCGCGCTCCTCGAGGGCGACGGGGGATCGCTGCCCCTCACCGGGCGCCACGCCGAGATTCTGCTCGCGCTCGCGAACCACGCCGGCCTCGGTGCCGCCGCCCTCGCCGAGGAGGTGTACGGCGACGCCGAGTCGGTGCGCACGCTGCGCGCCGAAGTGGTGCGGCTGCGCAAGGCGCTCGCGCAGGGTGAGGCGGGCATCGACCTGCTCTCGCGCCCCTACCGCCTCGACCGCCCGCTGCGCGTCGACGCCGTGGAGAGCCTCGAAGCGATCGCCCGCGGTGCGCACCGTCTCGCCCTCGCCGCCTACGAGGGGCCGGTGATGCCGCAGTCGACCGCTCCCGTCGCCGAACGGCTGCGCGACGAGGTCGACGCGACGCTGCGCGAGGCGATGCTGCAATCGGCGGGGCCCGACGCGCTGTTCGACTACGCCCAGAACTGGGGCGGCGACGACGCCCTGGTATGGCAGACGCTGCTGCAGGTGCTGCCGCCGCTCTCGCCCAAACGGGCGCGCGTCGTCGCCCGTCTCGACGCGCTGCGGGAGACATGAGGCCGAGACCCTGCACCGCGAATCGGGCGGCCTCGCGCCGTGCGATCCCGAGCCCTGCGATCCCGAGCCCTGCGGCCCCGCCTCTGCGGCCCCGCCACCCGATGCAACCTTGATGCAACCTCCGTTCGCCTAGCCTCTGAGGCACCGGGGTGAGACACCCTCGACGTGCACCTCGTCGGCGCACGGCCCCGGACCGGACAACGATGTCAAAGGAGACCCATCATGGTCGTATACGCAGCCCCGGGCCAGCCCGACTCGCTCATCACGTTCAAGAGCCGCTACGAGCACTACATCGGGGGTGAATGGGTCGCCCCCGTGAAAGGCCGGTACTTCGAGAACATCACACCGGTCACCGGCAAGGCGTTCTGCGAGATCGCCCGCGGCACCGCCGAAGACATCGAGGCCGCCCTCGACGCCGCCCACGCCGCGGCCCCCGCCTGGAACGCGACGAGCCCGGCCGAACGCGCCGTCATCCTGAACCGGATCGCCGACCGCATCGAACAGCATCTCGAGATGCTCGCCGTCGCCGAGACCTGGGACAACGGCAAGGCCGTGCGCGAGACCCTGAACGCCGACCTGCCGCTCGCGGTCGACCACTTCCGCTACTTCGCGGGCGCGATCCGTGCGCAGGAGGGCGGCATCTCGCAGATCGACGAAAACCTCGTCGCCTACCACTTCCATGAACCGCTCGGCGTGGTCGGGCAGATCATCCCCTGGAACTTCCCGATCCTCATGGCCACCTGGAAGCTGGCGCCCGCGCTCGCCGCAGGCAACTGCGTCGTCATCAAGCCGGCCGAGCAGACCCCGGCCTCGATCCTCGTGCTCTTCGAACTCATCGGCGACCTGCTGCCCGCGGGCGTCGTGAACATCGTCAACGGCTTCGGCGCCGAAGCGGGCAAGCCCCTCGCCTCCAACAAGCGCATCCGCAAGATCGCGTTCACGGGCGAGACGACGACCGGCCGGCTCATCATGCAGTACGCCTCCGAGAACATCATCCCAGTGACGCTCGAACTCGGCGGCAAGAGCCCGAACCTGTTCTTCGACGATGTCATGGCGCAGGACGACGCCTACTGGGACAAGGCGCAGGAGGGCTTCACCATGTTCGCCCTCAACCAGGGCGAGGTGTGCACCTGCCCGTCGCGCGCCCTGATCCAGGAGAGCATCGCCGACGACTTCCTCGACGCCGTCGTCGCACGTACTGAGAAGATCACCCGCGGCAACCCGCTCGACACCGACACCATGGTCGGCGCGCAGGCCTCGAACGACCAGTTCGAGAAGATCAGGTCGTACCTCGACATCGGTCGGCAGGAGGGCGCGCAGGTGCTCACGGGAGGCGAGGTCGCCGACCTCGGCGGGGAGTTCGCCGACGGCTACTACATCCAGCCGACCATCTTCCGCGGCGACAATTCGATGCGCATCTTCCAGGAGGAGATCTTCGGCCCCGTCGTCTCGGCGACGACGTTCACGGATTTCGATGACGCCCTGCGCATCGCCAACGACACCCTCTACGGCCTCGGCGCCGGCGTCTGGAGCCGCAACGGCAACACGGCGTACCGTGCAGGCCGCGCCATCCAGGCCGGCCGCGTCTGGGTGAACAACTACCACGCCTACCCGGCTCACGCCGCGTTCGGCGGATACAAGTCGAGCGGCATCGGCCGCGAGAACCACCTGATGATGCTCGACCACTACCAGCAGACGAAGAACCTGCTGGTCAGCTACAAGGAGGGCGCCGACGGGTTCTTCTGAACCGCAACCGCCGCTGCAGGGATCGCCGGGGACGGCGACCGGCGATCCCTGGAGGGGAGCCCCCGGGTGCCGGGCGTACCCTGGAGGCAGAGCACGGGACGACTTCGACGGAGAGGTGAGCACGATGGGCGAGCAGACGATCGACCAGGAGCCGGGCGCGGTACCGGCCTGCGACATCACGGCGAGCGGGGTGTCGGTGCCGATCGCCGGCAGCGTCGACGCGCGGCCCGAAGTCGCGGGGGAGACCGAGAGCCGGCTCGCGTTCGCGCCTGCCGCGCTCGCCCTCATCGACGAGCTGTGGGAGATGCACGGCCCGCTCATGTTCCACCAGTCGGGCGGCTGCTGCGACGGCAGCGCGCCGATGTGCTACCAGGAGGGCGAGTTCAAGACGGGCGGACAGGATGTGAAGCTCGGCACGCTCATGCTGCCCCCGCTCGCCTCGAACCCGGAGGGCGGGCCGCGCGAGATCGCCTTCTGGATGTCGCGCGAGCAGTTCGGTGTCTGGGCGCACACCCACCTGACCGTCGACGCGGTGCCCGGGCGCGGCTCCGGGTTCTCGCTCGAGGCGCCGGAGGGCAAGCGGTTCCTGATCCGCTCCCGCCTGCTCTGACGCCGCCCGGGCTCGTCGGCGGGCTCCGCGAAGCTCCCGATACCGGCCGCCCCCGGCGCGGGCGGCGCCTGCTGACGGTTCTCGGCCGCAGATGAGACAATGGACGGCGATGGATCCGAACAAGCTCAACCACGACACCGACCCCGATGCGCCGAAGTTCATCAAGACCCGGCCGCGCACGGGCGGTGCGTCGCGCCCGCAGATCAAGCCGAAGGCCGAGGGCTGGCAGCAGATCACGAACCCCGACGGGCGCCCGACGCTGCAGTTCGCGTCGCCGCGCGTCAAGCAGCCCGCCACCCACCTCGCCGACATGACGCTCGCCGAGCGCGAGGCGAAGATGGTCGAGCTGGGCCTGCCCAAGTTCCGCGCCAAGCAGATCTCGAAGCACTACTTCGAGCACCGCACCACCGACCCCGAGCAGATGACCGATCTGCCGAAGGACCGCCGCGCCGAGATCGCCGAGGCATTCTTCCCGCCGCTGCTCACCGAGGTGAAGCGACTCGTCACCGACGACGGCGACACCGTCAAGTTCTTGTGGCGCCTCTTCGACGGCGCGCTCGTCGAGTCGGTGCTCATGCGGTACCCGGGCCGCATCACCCTCTGCGTGTCGAGCCAGTGCGGCTGCGGTATGAACTGCCCGTTCTGCGCGACCGGCCAGGCGGGCCTCACCCGCAACATGTCGACCGCCGAGATTCTCGACCAGATCGTTCAAGCCAACCGCGTCATCGCCGAGGGCGGCCTCGGGCATCGGCGCGACGCAGGCAACGGCGCCGAGCCCGAGCGCGTGAACAACATCGTGTTCATGGGCATGGGCGAACCGCTCGCGAACTACAAGCGCGTCATGAACGCGGTGCATCGCATGATCGCCCCCGCGCCCGAAGGGCTCGGCATGTCGGCCCGCGGCATCACGGTGTCGACGGTGGGCCTCGCACCCGCTATCCGCAAGCTCGCCGACGAGAACATCCCGATCACCTTCGCCCTGTCGCTGCACGCCCCCGACGACGATCTGCGCGACGACCTCATCCCGGTGAACAGCCGGTGGAAGGTCGAGGAGGTGCTGGATGCCGCGTACCACTACTACGAGACGACCGGCCGCCGCGTTTCGATCGAGTACGCGCTCATCAAGGACATGAACGACCATGCCTGGCGCGCCGACCTGCTGGCCGACAAGCTCAACCAGCGCGGCCGCGGCTGGGTGCACGTGAATCCCATCCCGCTGAACCCGACGCCGGGTTCGATCTGGACGGCGTCGACGCGCGACGTGACCCGCGAGTTCGTCGATCGGTTGAACGCCGCAGGCATCCCGACGACCCTGCGCGACACCCGCGGCAAGGAGATCGACGGCGCCTGCGGCCAGCTCGTCGCGACGGAGCAGGATAAGGCGGACGCGGCGCTCGCCGCTGCGTCGGTATAGGCACTGCGTGGAAGTCCGCGCGTTGCGGAGCGAGGCGCGGACGCGGCGCTCGCCGCCGCCGGCTGAAGTCGGTCAGTCGCGCGCGAGCGCGTCGAGGCGCCAGCCTTCGAGGCGCTCGACGCCCTCGGTGCGGCCGAGCTCCCGTCGCCGCGCCTCGGGGCGGGCGAGGTACCAGCGCAGGGCCGAGTAGAGCGCGTCGGTCGGCACCGTGTAACCGTCGGCGTTCAGCAGCTGCGCATGACCGGCGATGCCTGCCTCTGCCGAGACCGAGAGCCTGATCATCGGCACGGGGTGGCGCCGGCCCGGCATGAGCACGGGCTCCACCGAGCGGATGTGCTCCCAGAAGATCTCGGCGTCCCTGCCCGGCACGCGGACGCTCACCGTGCGCTCGCCGAGCGCGACGCCGCTCGGGCGGGCGCCGAAGCGGCCGTTCCTCCATCTGCGCGCGAAGTTGAGGGTTGCGAGGAAGCCGCTCGCGGCGGTGAACGCGAGCACGATCAGGAGTGCGAAGAGGAACGCGCCGGTCGTCGTATTCGGGTTCATGCGCGGCATCGCGCCGACGAGCTGCAGCACGCCGAGTACGAGTGCCGCGAGCATCGCGAGCGTGAAGAGCGCGTTGCAGATGAGCAGCGGCCAGGGGAGCGGCTTCGTCGGCGCGACGTGCACCCACGAGTCGACCGGCGCTCGTTCGGCGCGCGTCATCACGACCGCGTTGATGAAGCGGAACCGCCCGCGGGGTCGCTTGCCCATGAAGCCGATGCCGATGCCTCCGAGGCCGATGATGAGCCCGGTGAGCACCATTGCTCCGGTGACGAACAGGTCGCCCTCGCGGTAGTTCGCCCAGGCCGACCAGCCGCATGCGGCGAGCACGAAGACGCCTGCGAGCGGGCCGAGCCGCGTCGGGAAGTTCGACGCGCTGGGGTGGGGGTACCCTTCGAAACCGTCTGACATGCCGTCAGCCTAGTGCGCGGCCCGCCAGGGCAGCGGCGGGCCAGGGATCAGCGACGAGCCGGAGTCAGCGGCGCCCGAGCGCCTCCGCGAGTGCCGCGACATCGCCCGCATCGTTCCAGAGGTGGAAGGCGATGCGGGCGTTGCCGGCGCGGCCCGATGCCGCGATGCCCGCATCGCGCATCGCCGCGAGCGCGCTGCCGTCGGGGTCGGGCCAGGCCACGATCGCCGAATCGGTGGGCTGGAGGCCGAGCATCTCTCGGGCGGCGTTCGCGAGCCCGACGTCGTGGGTGTGCGCCTCGGCGATATCCAGTTCGGCGAAGAAGCGCAGGGCGGTCTCGGTGCCGGGCACCGACGGGAATGCGGGGGAGACATCGAAGCGGCCCGCGCCCCGGGCCAGCGGCATGTGGTGCGAGTAGCACGAGCCCCACACCTCGTCGGCCGAGTACCAGCCCGCTGCGAGCGGAGTCAGCGCATCGTCGAGACCTTCGCGCACTGTGAGGAACGCGGTGCCGCGCGGCGCGCAGAGCCACTTGTAGGCGTGGCAGACGGTGAAGTCGAAGCCGGAGGCGTCGACGGGGAGCCAGCCCGTCGACTGGGTCGTGTCGGCGAAGGTACGCGCGCCCGCGGCGGCCGCGGCCCGTGAGATCGCGGCGTGGTCGACGACCTCCCCGGTGGCCGATTGCACGAGCGAGAACGCCACGAGGGCGGTGCCGGGCCCGATCTCCGCGGCGAGCCGGGACACCGGTGCGTATCTCACTCGCACTCCGCGCCCGGCGAGCTGCACGAACGGGTGCACGAGCGAAGCGAAGTCGCCGTCGGCGCACAGCACTTCGGCGCCATCGGGCACCGACGTCGCGACGATCGAGGCGAACTGCGAGACCTGCGAGCCGACCGCGACCCGGTCGGGCGCGACGCCGGCGACCTCGGCGTAGAGCGCGCGGCAGCGCTCGATCGTCTCGCCGAGTGCGACGGCGTCGAGGCGGCCCGCGGCCCAGGTGTCGGTGAACGCCCGGCTCGCGGTGACGGTTTCGAGCGTCGGCAGCCCCGCGGTGCAGGCCGAGAGATATCCGCGCGTCGACGGGAAGTGCTGGCGGAACGGTGAGTGCGGGGCGGTCATGCCGTCAGACTAGTGAAGCCCGGGCCATAATCAAACAGAATCATTCTTATCTTTCACTTCAGTTCTGGTTATGCTCGGCGTAGACTCATCCCCATGAACACCCAACGCGGCAGCGACCCCCTCGGCTCGATCGATTCGACGGAGCTGCGCATTCTGCACGCCCTCGCGACGACCGGGTCGCTCACCGCGGCCGCCGGCAGCCTCGGGCTCAGCCAGCCCGCGGTCAGCCAGCGCATCAAGCGCGTCGAGACCCGCCTCGCGGTGCCGCTCATCGAGCGCTTCGGCCGCGGCATCCGCCTCACCCCGGCCGGCCGCATCCTCGCAGACCACGGGCGCACCGTCGTCGCCGAGATCGACGCCGCGATCGCGGCGATCGACGACCTGCGCGGCGAGCGCGCCGGCACGCTGCGCCTCGTCGGGTTCCCGTCGGCCTCTGCGACCATCGTGCCCGCCGTGATGCGCATCCTCGCCGAAGAAGCGCCCGACGTCGCCCTGCAGTACCGCGAGGCGGAGCCGCCCGAGGCCGCGCAGCTGCTGCGCGACGGCGAAGTCGACTGCGCGCTCATCTTCGTCTACGAGGGCTCGACCGAACTGCCCGCGGGCAGCGCCTTCCAGCCGATGTGGACGGAGGAGGTGCGCCTCGTCGTCTCCGACGAGCGGGCTGCGGGGGCGCAGTCGCTCGACCTCGCCGACTTCGCCGCCGAGCACTGGATCGCCGGCTGCGAGAAGTGCCGCGGACATCTGCTCGATGCCGCGCACCACGCGGGCTTCGAGCCCGAGATCATCCAGGAGACCGACAACGTGCCCGCCATGCTCGCCATGGCGGCCGCGGGCGGCGCCGTCGCCCTCGTGCCGGGCCTCGCACTCTCTGCGGCGCGCACGCTTCCCGACGACGCCTGCGCCCTGCCGCTCGACCCGCCGCGCTACCGCACCATCGGCCTCGCTTCGATGGTCACGGCGAACGAGAGCCCGCAGGTACGGCTCGCGAAGCGACTGCTCGACCACGTCGACGTCTCGCGCTGGCGTCTGGAGAAGGCCGCGTGAGCGCCGCTGCGACGGCCGCGGCCGCCCCGCCGCGGTACGAGCGCGGCGGGGCGCTGCAGCGCCGCACACTGTGGGTGCTGTCGATCGGCACGATCCTCGGCGGGCTCGGCGTCGGCGCCTCGCTCTCCGTCGGCGCCCTGCTCATCGCCGAGGTCAGCGGCAACGACGCGATCTCGGGCCTCGCCTCGTCGGTGTTCAACCTCGGCGCTGCGATCGCGGGCATTCCGCTCGCGCGCCTGGCGGCGAAGCGCGGTCGGCGCCGCGCCCTCGTGACGGGCAGCGCCGTCGCCATGGTCGGCGCGTTCGTCGCCGTCTTCGGCACCGTCATCGACCTGTGGTGGGTGCTCGCGGGCGGCATCGCGATGATCGGCGTCGCGAGCGCCGTGCAGCTGCTCGCGCGTTTCACCGCCACCGACCTCGCCCGACCACGGCATCGCGCCCGCGATCTGTCGCTCGTCGTCTGGTCCATCACGATCGGCGCCGTCGCCGGCCCGCTGCTCATCGGCCCGGGCGAAACGGTGGGCCTGCTCATCGGCGTCACCCCGCTCGCGGGCGTATTCGTATTCACCTTCTTCGCGCAGGTGCTCGCCGCGCTCGTCAACCTCTTCGGGCTGCGCCCCGACCCGCTGCTCGTCGCGCGCACCCTGCCCGATGACGAGGAGGAGGTCGTACGGCCCGCTCCGGGCACCGCGCACCCGCACGAGCACCGGGTGCCCCTGCATTCGCGGCGCAACCGTGTGCTCACCATCATCATGATCGCGATGGCGCAGGCCATCATGGTCGGGCTCATGGCCATGACCCCGCTGCAGCTCATGCACCACGACGGGACGGCAGAGATCGTGGGCGTCACGCTCAGCATGCACATCGCCGGCATGTACGCGCTCTCGCCGGTCTTCGGCATGCTCGCCGGTCGCTTCGGCAACCTGACCGTCATCGTGCTCGGCTGGCTACTGCTGCTGCTCGCGATCATCACCGCATACTTCGCGGGCCCATCGCACCTGCTCGTGCAGATCGCCATGGTGCTCGTCGGCCTCGGCTGGGGGGCGGTGACGGTCGCCGGCGCGGCGCTGCTCACCGAGCTCACGCCGCTCGCCGAACGGCCGATCTGGCAGGGGCGCTCGGACACCACGATGAGCGCTGCGGGCGCGATCGCGGGAGCCCTCTCGGGTGTCGCTTTCGCGTTCGGCGACTTCTCGTTCCTTGCCCTCACGACGGGAGTGCTGCTCGCGATCGGTGCGACGGCATCGCTGCAGCTCGGGCTGCGCACGCGCATGCGCGGCGTCGTGCAGGACGCGGCCGGCACCGAGTAGACTTGAGTGCGATGTCCGACACCATTGCACCTCAGTTCTCGTCCGCCACCGGCAGTGATATCCGGGTACGGTTCTGCCCCTCGCCGACGGGTACGCCCCACGTCGGCATGGTGCGCACCGCGCTCTTCAACTGGGCGTACGCCCGGCACACCGGCGGCACCTTCGTCTTCCGTATCGAAGACACCGATGCCGCGCGCGATAGCGAAGAGAGCTACACCCAGATCATCGATTCGCTGCGCTGGCTCGGCCTCGATTGGGACGAGGGCATCGACGCGGGCGGCGAGCACGGCCCGTACCGCCAGTCCCAGCGCGGCGACATCTACCAGGACGCGATCGCGCGCCTGCGCGACGCCGGCTACCTCTACGAGAGCTTCTCGACGTCCGAGGAGATCGACGCGCGCAACGAAGCAGCCGGTCGCCCGAAGCAGCTCGGCTACGACAACTTCGACCGCGACCTCACCGATGAGCAGCGGGCCGCCTACCGCGCCGAGGGCCGCGAACCGGCGCTCCGCTTCCGCGTGCCCGACACCGACCTCTCGTTCACCGACCTCGTGCGCGGCGACATCACCTTCCCGGCGGGCTCCACGATCGACTTCGTCGTCGTGCGCCCGAACGGCAAGCCGCTCTACACGCTCGTGAACCCGGTCGACGACGCGCTCATGGGCATCACCCACGTGCTGCGCGGCGAAGACATCCTCTCGTCGACGCCCCGCCAGATCGCGCTGTACCACGCGCTCATCGAGGTCGGCATCGCGAAGGCCATCCCGCACTTCGGCCACCTGCCCTACGTCATGGGCGAGGGCAACAAGAAGCTGTCGAAGCGCGACCCGCAGGCGAACCTGCTGCACCACCGCGATCGCGGCTTCATCCCCGAGGGCCTGCTGAACTACCTCTCGCTGCTCGGCTGGTCGCTCGCGCCCGACCGCGACGTGTTCACGAGCGCGGAGATGACCGCCGCGTTCGACATCGCCGACGTGAACCCGAACCCGGCCCGCTTCGACCAGAAGAAGGCCGACTCGATCAACGCCGACCACATCCGCCTGCTGACCGAAGACGACTTCGGCCGGCGCATCCTGCCCTACCTCATCGCGGGCGGCGCCCTGCCGATCGAGCCGAGCGCCGAACAGCTCGCCACCGTGCGCGCCGCGGTGCCGCTCGTGCAGAGCCGCGTCGTCGTGCTCTCCGAGGTCGTCGGCATGCTCGGGTTCCTCTTCACGAGCACCGACGCGCTCGAGTACGAGGCCGACGCACTGAAGTCGCTGAAGGAGGACGCGCCCCAGGTGCTCGAGGCCGGCCTCGCAGCGCTCGAGGCGATCCCTGCAGACGGTTGGAGCACCGAGGCGATTCAGACCGCGCTGCAGACCGCTCTCACCGACCCCGAGCAGGGTCTCGGGCTGAAGCCGCGCGTCGCCTTCGGCGCCCTGCGCGTCGCCGCATCGGGCCGACGCGTGTCGCCGCCCCTGTTCGAATCGTTCGAGCTGCTCGGCCGGGACGAGACCTTCGCGCGCCTGCAGAAGCTCCAGGCGCACCTCAGCGCCTAGTCGCGAGCGAGGTTTGGAGACGTGGACGCAGTGAACGCCGAGGCGCCGGTCGGAGTCGCCATCATCGGAGGCGGCCCCGCCGGGCTCTCCGCCGGGCTGCAACTCGTGCGGGCCCACCGGCGCATCGCGATCCTCGACAGCAACCGCCCGCGGCACTCCGCGACCCTCCGCTCGCACGGCTTCCTGACCCGCGACGGCGCATCCCCGCTCGAACTGCGACGCCTCGGCCGCGAGGAGTTCGAGGCATACCCGACCGCGATCTTCGCCCAGTCCATCGGCCGGGAAGTGATGCGCCTGACGGCGGACGAGGCGCTGGCCGCAGGTTTCCCCGACGGCATCGGCTTCCGCGTGCGCGGCACCGGCATCCGCGGCTCGGCCGACGTCGAGTTCACGGCCCGGCGCGTACTCATCGCCGCCGGCCTCACCGAAGAGCTGCCGCCCTTCCCGATGATCCGCGCCTACTACGGCACCGCCCTGCACAGCTGCGTCGAATGCGACGGGTTCGAGAAGACGGACAAGCCGCTCGTACTCATCGGGGAGACCTCCGACCTGTTCGCGCGTGCGCTGCTCATCAGCCGCTTCAGCTCCGACCTGATCGTGTTCACGAACGGCGCCGACACGGTGCGCGCCGACCAGGAGGCGCAACTGAACGCGATCGGCATCCGCGTCGAACGCCGCCCCATCGACGACATCGTCGGCGAGAAGGCCGAGATGACGGGAGTGCGGCTCACCGACGGCGAGGTCGTTCCCCGCGTCGGAGGCTTCGTGCGCCCGCGCTGGCACGCCCCCGTCGAGTACCTCGGCGAC
The DNA here is from genome assembly GCF_053567315.1 of Leucobacter sp. GX0328. NCBI lineage: Bacteria > Bacillati > Actinomycetota > Actinomycetes > Micrococcales > Microbacteriaceae > Leucobacter > Leucobacter sp. GX0328. Next base: position 2,825 of record NZ_JBSGPC010000001.1, on the reverse strand, counting down.
ATCGATATCGCACGCGACGACTGGGGTCTCGTCGAGGTCGACGTCAACGGCGAGACCTCCGCGCGCGGCATCTACGCCGTCGGCGACGTCGTGCCGCCGGGCCCGCAGCAGCTCATCATCGCTGCGGGGAGCGGGGCTCGTGTCGCAGCACGGCTCAACATGGACATGATCAGAGGAGCGCTCGGAGTGGGCAGAGTCGATGAATAGGATCGAGGAGAATCGAGTGGACGTCTCACCGGACGCCGCAGGCGCGCGGCAGTACCTGACGCCGGGAGTGCAGGCGGCAGGGCGCGGATCGCGCTACGCGATGGTGTCGGCCGTATTCGTCGGCATCCTGCTGATCTCGAACGTCGTCGCGGTGAAGCCGATCGCGTTCGGCGCCGTCGCCATCGGCGGTTTCGAACTGCCGCTCGTGTTCGACGGAGGAGTCTTCCTCTTCCCGATCGCGTACATCCTCGGCGATGTGCTCGCGGAGGTATACGGGCTGCGCGCATCGCGCCGTGCGATCTTCGCGGCGTTCGCGCTGGCGCTCGTAGCCTCGCTCACCATCCTCATCGTGCAGATCTCGCCGCCCGCCGACGGGTGGGAGAACCAGGAGGCCTTCGCGGCCGTGCTCGGCTTCGTGCCCCGCATCGTGGCGGCGAGCCTGACCGGCTTCCTCGCCGGCCAGCTGCTCAACGCCTGGGTCATGGACCTCATGCACCGCCGCACGGCCGGACGCCTGCTGCGCACCCGGCTCATCGTGTCGACGCTCGTCGGCGAGCTCGCCGACACGCTGCTGTTCTGCACGATCGCCTTCGCCGGCATCATCACCGGCATCGACTTCGTCATGTACGTGGTGCTCGGCTACGTCGTCAAGGTGCTCGCCGAGGTCGTGCTGCTGCCCGTGACGACACGGGTCATCCGGACGGTGCGGCGTGCGGAGGAGCGGGCGGCCGCCGCGGAGCCCCGACCCGAGGCGTAGCCCGGCTCGGGCCGCCGGGCGGCTCCACGGCTCACTCGGTCAGCGGGAGACCCGCACGCCCGCCCTCGCCGCGCGGGCGGCCTCGGGGCCGTAGAGCCGGCCGAGCGTCTCGTCGCGCATCTCGGCGAAGTCGCCGTCGATGATCGCCTGGCGGATCCGGTCGACGAGGCGCACGATGTAGCGCTCGTTGTGGATGGTGGCGAGCGTCGACGCGAGCATCTCCTTCGCCTTGAAGAGGTGATGCAGGTAGGCGGCCGTGTAGTTCTCGCACGTGTAGCAGTCGCACTCGGGGTCGAGCGTCTCGAAACGGCGGCGCTGGCCCGCCGCCTTCGCGTTGATGCGGCCCGAACTCGAATACATGGTGCCGCCGCGGGCCTGGCGCGAAGGCGCGACGCAGTCGAAGGTGTCGGCGCCTGCCGCGATCCCTGCGAACAGGTCATCGGGCTCCGAGATGCCGAGCAGGTGGCGCGGCCGATCCTCGGGCAGTTCGTCGGTCATCCACGCGCAGATGGTGCCGAGCTCGGTCTTCTCCAGCGCACCGCCGAGCCCGAACCCGTCGAAGACCTGCGACTCGGTCTCGGCGCCGGTCATCTCGGCGAGCCCGCGGGCCGCCTTCCGGCGCAGATCCTCGTACTGCGCACCCTGCACGACGCCGAAGAGCGCCTGGTAGGGGCGGTGCGAGCGCTCGGCAGTCTGACGTGCGTGTTCATCGAGGCACCGCACCGCCCACCGCGCGGTGCGGTCGACCGAATCCTCCTGGTAGGCGCGAGTGTTCATGAGCGTCGTGCACTCGTCGAACGCGAAGATGATGTCGGCGCCCAGCTGATGCTGGATGCGCATGGAGATCTCCGGGGTGAAGCGGTGGCGGTCGCCGTTGATGAACGACTTGAACGTGACGCCGTCTTCGTCGACGTGCGCGAGCCGCTCTTTGTTCTTCGCGATGACCTCGTCGCTGCGATGCGCGTTCTCATCCATCGAGATGACCTTCTTGAAGCCGACCCCGAGCGACATCACCTGGAATCCGCCCGAATCGGTGAACGTCGGACCGTGCCAGTTCATGAACTTGCCGAACCCGCCGGCCTCATCGACGATGTCGCTGCCCGGCTGCAGGAACAAGTGGTACGCGTTCGCGAGCACCGCCTGACCGCCGAGCTCCTCGACCGTCGCCGGCAGCAGGGCCTTGACGGTCGCCTTCGTGCCGACCGGGATGAAGGCAGGCGTCTGGATATTGCCGTGCGGGGTGCGGATCGTCCCCGCACGCCCGAGCGGGCGATCGCCGGTGCCGGATGCGCCGCCCGATTCGAGCCGGTGTTCGACCTCGAAACCGAAATCGGTGGGGGAGGGGGCAAGCGCTGGAGCGGCCGATGAAGAGGCAACTGTTTCGTTCACCCGTCCATCTAAGCATCGCTGCGATGACGGCCGGCCGGGAGCACCGCAGTTGCCGCAGGGCCGTGAGCCAGCGCGAGCTCCCTCGGCCACCGGACTCCGCCCCGCAACCGGACGCGACACGTCTGCGCGAGCGTGTGGCGGACAGCCATTTCTGGCTGTCCGTAGCGAGCGCTGAGGGCCTCCGGCCCGAGGTTCTGGGTGCACTGCCTCTCGGGCGACACGCCCGAGAGTTGTGCCCGTGTTGCCCTGGGGGTCGGGTTCCCGTAATGTTTTCCCTTGTCAGCGCGACGGAGCCGGGCGAGAAACAGTCCGGCTCAATTTTGTTGCGTTATCGACTCCCGCAGAAGGTTGGTGGGAGTACTTGGACAGGTTGCTGTTCGGAAGCCTTGTGATGGGGTGTGTACGGGTGGTGTCTGGTCTTTGAGAACTCAATAGTGTGCACTTGATTGTCAAATGCCAATTTTTTATCCCG